>CAWKIP010000005.1:0-906100 GCA_963849765.1 uncultured Actinomycetota bacterium | reverse complement strand
CCTGGGCGTCACCTGCAGCCTCGGGACGCTCGACCCCGGGGTCCGGGTGGAGCTTCCGGTGTCCATCGGTTACGCGGCCGAGGGCGACGCACTGCGGTCACCGCGACGGCCACGACCTCGACCGCCGAGGTCACCGCCGAGAACAACGCGACGACGCGCTGTCGACATCCTGCAGCCGGCGCTTGCGGCTGTTGCCGGCAGTCGCCCGTCCCGGCCAGGTCGTCCTCGCGTACGGCGAGGACATGCCGCCGCGGACCGAGATCGAGGTCGCCTGGTCGGCACGCACCGCATCACGAGAGGTGTTCGGAAGCCCGATCACCATCAATCGAGGGCCGTACGAGGTCAGCGAGGAGGCGACGTCCGGATCCCCTGCTCGTCGTGCGGCGCGACGACCTGGGCACCCGGTTCCTGACCGCTGACAGCCTCACCGAGGAGCCCTTCCCACCGTCGATACCGATGCTGCCGTCGTGCAACGGACGCTGAGCCCGCCCCACTTCACGGAGAGGGGATGAGCGGTGATCGCACAGGTGGACGCCGCACTCCGCGAGATCGTGACCGACGACGCACTCGAGGGCGCGGACCTCGAGGTGGTCTTCGACGCACCGACCAAGGACTGGGCGGCGCGGCGCAACGCCCCGACCATCAACCTCTACCTCTACGACATCCGCGAGGACGTCCGGCGCCGTCCGGCCGGGCTACCAGGAGGAGCGCGAACGACGACGGCACGTCGACCATGCGGCGGCCGGCGCCGCGGTTCTTCAGCTCTCCTACCTGGTGACCGCCTGGACGCAGCGCCCCGAGGACGAGCACCGGCTGCTCGACAACCTGCTCCGCGCGTTCCTGCAAGTACGACGCGCTGCCCGACCAGCTCGTGGTCGGCCCGCTGGCCGAGCCGCGCGAGGCGGTCAAGATGACGATCGGGCTGCCGCCGCCCGAGGACCGCGCGTTCGCCGACGTGTGGTCCGCGCTCGGCGGCGAGCTCAAGCCGTCGCTGGACCTGGTGGTCACCGCGCCGATGTGGACCGGCGCGAGTACCCGGCCGGCCCGCCGGTGGAGGACGGCGTCTACCTCGACGTGCAGGACCCGGTCGACGGCGGGCACGGACGCGCGGCGCCACCAGCACGTGCCGCCCGCCGGAAGGCAGAGCCGCAAGCCCGGCGCGCGCCCGCCCGGCGCCGGAGGTCGCGATGACCGTCGACCGAGCCTGGCGCACCTGCTCGGCCGGCTCGGCGTGCTCGAGGAGCGGATCCGGCACCTCGTCGCCGCCCGACGCGCCGGCGACCCGGCGCCCGACGACCCGTTCCGCGGCCTCTACCTCAGCGACGACGCCGTCGACCAGCTGCTCGCAGGGCCCGCGGCGGCCGGTCGCGCTGGCCGGAGACGTCGCGAGCGGCTCGAGGCCTGCGAGGCCGCGGCGGACGCCGCCGAGGACGCCGGGGCGACGCTGCGGCTGCGGGACCTGTGCGCGACGTTCGGGCTGGACGCGGTCGACGTCGACCTCCTCCTCGTCGGCGATCGCGGCCGACGTCGACCCGCGGTTCGAGGCGTTCTTCGGCTATCTCAACGACGACGTCAGCCGGCGCCGCCCCTCCGTCGCGGTCGCCCTCGAGCTCGCCGGCGTCCCGCTCGCGTCGGCCGGCGGCCACGCGCACCTGCTCCACGGCCCGTTGATCGCCGGCTGGCCTGGTCGAGCTCGACGAGCTGGACCGTCCGTTCCCCGGGCGGGCGCTGCGGGTGCCCGACCGCGTCGTCGGCGTACCTCCTCGGCGTCGACACGCCCGACGCCGACGCTGGCCCCGGTGCTCGGCGACGGTCCCCGACGTGCCGTGGGGCGACCCGTCGCCGCTCGCGCGGGCGCTGGGGCACGGCGTGACCCTCGCCTACCTCCGCGAGCCGGCCACCGGGTCCGGTCGGGTGCTCGCGGTCGAGGCGCTCCGGCTCACCGGGCACGGCCGCTGGTGATCGACCTCGACCGGCTGGTGCGGCAGCCGGACGCGGACCGGCTCGCCCGGCTCGCCGCCCGCGAGGCCCGGCTGTCCGGCTGCGGCATCGTGGCCGGGCCGGTGTCGGCGGTGAAGGAGCGGCCCGAGCTGCTGCAGTGCGCTGGTGGCGGACCCGCGCCCGCTGCTGCTCGTCGGCGACGTGTCCTGGGACCCGGCCTGGACGCCGCAGCCGCCGCTGATCGTGCGGGTGCCCGGCCAGCACCCACGAGGAGCGCACGACGGTGTGGCGGTTCGCGCTGGCCGGGCACCGTCGACCGAGCCCGACGCGTTCGACGCGACGGCGCAGTTCCGGCTGCGGCCGGACGAGGTCGCGCGCGCGGCGGAGTCCGCCCGGGTGCAGGCGCTGGTCGATCCGCCGACGGGCGGATCACCGCGCGGCCACCTGCGGGTCGGCGCCCGCTCCGAGAACGCCTCGGCCCTCGAGCGGCTGGCGCGCCGGGTCGAGCCCGCGGTCGGCTGGGCCGACCTGGTGCTGCCGCCCGCCGTGCTGACGGCGCTGCAGGAGCTGGCGCTGCGGGCCCGGCACCGCGAGCAGGTGCTCGGCGACTGGCGGATGCGCCCGGGCGGCGGCCGCGGCCTCGGCGTGGCCGCGCTGTTCGCCGGCGACTCCGGCACCGGCAAGACCATGTCGGCCGAGGTGATCGCCGCACGACCTCGGGCTCGACCTGTACGTCGTCGACCTCTCCACCGTCGTCGACAAGTACGTCGGCGAGACCGAGAAGAACCTCGAGCGGATCTTCACCGGCGGCAGCCGGCGTCAACGCCGTGCTCCTCTTCGACGAGGCCGACGCGGTCTTCGGCAAGCGGCTCGGAGGTGCGCGACGCCCACGACCGCTACGCCAACGTCGAGATCGCCTACCTGCTCCAGCGGATGGAGTCGTTCGACGGGCTGGCCATCCTCGCCACCAACCTGCGCGCCAACATCGACGAGGCGTTCACCCGGCGGCTCGACGTGATGGTCGACTTCCCGATGCCCGACGCCCATCACCGGCACGCGCTGTGGGACCGCTGCCTCGGGACGACGGTACGGCGCTCGCCGGACGTCGACCTGCGCTTCCTGCGCCGACGCCTTCGAGCTGGCCGGCGGGTCGATCCGCTCCTCCGCGGTCACCGCCGCCTACCTCGCCGCCGCCGACTCCGGCGTCGATCGGCATGCGGCACCTGGTCGGCGGCCGTGCACCGGGAGTACCGCAAGCTCGGCCGGCTCTGCCTGGAGTCGGAGTTCGGGCGCGTACTGGTCGCTGATCCGGGCGAGCGTGAGAGCGCGGGCCCGAACGGGCAGCCGGTTCGGCCCGCCGGCTGCGCCGGCGAGTCGGGCGTCATGTCGGCCGCGGGTCTGCGTCAGCGTGGTGACCACGCGACTCGTCTTCGCGAGGAGGTCGCCATGCGCCTCCACGACCACGACCACGGCGAGACTCGACGACCGAAGCCGGCACGCGTCCGCGCGCCGAGGCGCCGGACCCGCTGATCGCGAAGCGCAGCGGCAGCGGGCCGCCCCGACGTGCTCGGCGAGGCCGGCATGCTGGGGCTCCAGCGTGCCGCCGGCAACGCCGCGGCCGGCGTGGCTGAGCGAGGAGCGCTCCCCGGTCCACGACGTGGTCTCCTCGCGGAGGGTCGCCCTCGACGAGCCGTGCGCGCCGACATGGAGGCGCGGATGGGGCACGACTTCAGCGACGTGCGGGTGCACACCGGTGACGCCGCCGACGCGTCCGCGCGGTCGGTGAGCGCCCACGCCTACACGGTCGGCTCCAACATCGTCTTCCAGCGCGGCACCTACGACCCCGGCTCGTCGCAGGGCCAGACCCTGCTCGCGCACGAGCTCACGCACGTCGTACAGCAACGCAGCGGCCCGGTCGACGGCACGCCGGCCGCGGGCGGCGTGTCGGTCAGCGACCCGTCGGACCGGTTCGAGCGCGAGGCCGCGCGCGAACGCCGAGCGCGTGATGCAGCCGCCGGCGCCCGCCGCACAAGTGTAGGCCGCGGCGGCGGCGGTCCCGCCGTGCAGGCATCCCAAGACCCTCGCTCCGCGTCCAGCGCGAGGGCGAGGAGGAGGAAGAGGTGCAGGCCGCCCACGACGCCTCGCTGGCCCGGTGCAGCGCGAGGACGCCGAGGAGGAGGAGGCGGAGGACTGAGCGCTCGGCCCCTGTCCGCGCCCGACATAGCTCCCGGCCACGCCGCGGGTCCGATCGGCGATCGCCTCGCCGAGGGCACGCGACCGCGCCCGGCAGCGAGCCCGGCCGGGCGGCGCCCGCGGCCTGCTCGCGCTGCAGCGCGCCGCCGGCAACTCCGCGGTCAGCGCCCTGCTGGCCGGCAAGCTCAGGTCGTCGGGCGACGCGTCGCCGACATCGACAAGGCGCTGCGCGAGGTCCGCGGCAGCGAGCCGGACGTCGGGATCGTCGAGAAGGGGCTGAAGGCCACCAAGGCTGCCGGGGTCCAGGTCGACCTGGAGGGCGAGGCCAACAAGCCGCCGGCCTCGGCGCTCGCGGTGGTGAAGACCGGGTTCGGCCCGGCCACAGTCGCGCCGAAGAAGCCGGTGCCGCCGCCCAAGCCGGTCAAGCCGGTCTCCCCGCTCGGCAAGGCCGGCGCGAAGGCGCCGAAGCCGGCCGGCCGGCAAGGGCGCGGGCCGCCGGCGGTCAAGGCGCCGGCGATCGGCGGCGGCGGCGCGCCGCGCGGCCCCGGTGGCCCCCGCGCCGTTGTCGGCCGACAAGCTGCTCCAGCCACCGGTCGCGCCGCCGGGCTTGCAGCCGGCGGAGGACCCGGCGTTCGCGCAGGTGAAGGGCAACGTCAAGGGTTTCGCTAACGCCAAGAAGGCGCACCCGACGGCCGCCTCGAAGGCGAAGGAGGCGCAGGGCGCCGCGCTCCCGCCGACCGATGACGTCGCCGGCCAGGCCAAGGCCGCGAAGGTCGACTCGATGGACGCCCAGCAGCCCGGGACGTTCGACAAGTAGGCGTTCATCGCGGCGGTGAAGACCGCGATCGAGGCCAAGTCGCCGAAGACGCTCGAGGAGGCCGACGAGTACAAGGAGTCCGGGAAGGCCGGTGAGGTCAAGGGCGACGTCAAGGGCATGGTGACGCAGGGCAAGGAGGGCTCCGCCAAGGACATCGAGACCGCGACCGAGGCACCGCCCGACCAGTCGAAGGCCGTGCCCAAGGAGGTCACGCCGCTGAGAGCAGGAGCTCCCGGGCAAGCGGCGCCGATCCCGGCCGCGGGCGCCGCACCCAAGCCCGCGCCGGCCGAGCAGACCAACCTCGAGGCCGGCAAGCACGAGGCCAACCAGGAGATGGCCGACGCCGAGGTCACCGACGAGCAGCTGGCCAAGTCCAACGAGCCCGAGTTCCAGGGCGCGCTGGCCGACAAGCAGAAGGCCGCCGAGCACGCCGACACCGCCCCCGGCGAGTTCCGCCAGCAGGAGAAGGCGACCATCGCGCAGAGCAAGGACAGGCGACGCCCAGACGGCCGCCGGCGTCACCGGCATGCAGGGCGCCAAGGGCGCCGCCATCGCGAAGCTCGTCGCCGCGAAGGGCACAGACGAAGTCGAAGGACGAGGCCAAGCGCGCCGAGGTCACCGCCAAGGTCCAGGAGATCTTCGCCGCCACCGAGGCCGACGTGAAGAAGATCCTCGATGGCATCGACCCGAAGGTCGAGAAGGCGTTCGAGCACGGGCGAGGCCGCGGCCCGCGCCAAGTTCGAGGCGTACGTCGCCGCGAAGATGTCGGCGTACAAGAGGGACCGGTACGGCGGCTGGCTCGGCGGGCTGCGCTGGGCGAAGGACAAGCTGTTCGGGATGCCCGACAAGGTCAACGAGTTCTACAAGGCCGGCCGAGAGCTCTACCTCAAGGAGATGGACGGCGTCATCTCGCGGGTCGCGGACATCGTCGGCGGCGACCTCACAGCCGCCAAGCAGCGGATCGCCAAGGGTCGCGCCGACATCGCGGCGTACGTCAAGACGCTCTCGCCCGACCTGCAGAAGGTCGGCGACGAGGCCGCCAAGGACATCGGCGACAAGTTCGACCAGCTCGAGTCCGACGTCAACGACAAGCAGAACGAGGTGGTCGAGTCGCTGGCGTCGAAGTACGTCGAGGCCCGCAAGGGGCTCGACGAGCGGATCGAGGCGCTGCAGGCCGAGAACAAGGGCCTCGTCGACAAGGCGATCGGCGCCATCAAGGCGGTCATCAACACCATCCGCAAGCTCGCGGGGATGCTGAAGAACGTGCTGGCCCGCGCCGCAGCGGCGATCGGCGACATCATCAGCGACCCGGTCGGCTTCCTCGGCAACCTGATCGGCGGCGTCAAGGGCGGCATCAACAAGTTCTTCGCCAACATCGGCGCGCACCTCAAGAAGGGCCTGATGGGCTGGCTCTTCGGTCAGCTCGGCGACGCCGGCATCGAGATCCCCGACACCTTCGACATCAAGGGCATCATCAAGCTGCTCGCCTCGATCTTCGGCCTCACCTGGGCCAACATCCGCAACCGGATCGTCAAGCAGATCGGCGAGAAGGCGATGGCGGCGATCGAGGCCGGCGTCGACATCTTCCAGAAGATCGCCAGCGGCGGCATCTCTGCGCGTCTGGGAGATGCTGATGGAGAAGCTCGGCGACATCAAGAAGATGATCATGGAGCAGATCGAGGACTTCGTCCTCACCAAGATCATCACCGCCGGCATCACCTGGCTGATCAGCCTGCTCAACCCGGCCGCGGCGTTCATCAAGGCCTGCAAGCTGATCTACGACGTCGTGATGTTCTTCGTGAACAACGCCGAGCGGATCATGAAGTTCGTCAACACCGTCATCGACGGCATCGTCGACATCGCCAAGGGCAACGTCTCCGCGGTCGTCGACAAGATCGAGGACGCGCTCGGCCAGATGGTGCCGATCCTGATCGGCTTCATCGCCAGCGTGCTCGGCATCGGCGGCATCGGCGAGAAGATCAAGTCGATCGTCCAGGCGCTCCAGAAGCCGGTCAACAAGGCGCTCGACTTCGTCATCAAGACGGGCCTCAAGCTCGCCGGCCCCGTCATCCGCGGGATCCAGGGCATCGGGGCGAAGGCCAAGGCCAAGGTCGCCGCCGGCAAGGCGTATGTGAAGGGCAAGGTCGAGGCCGGCAAGGCGTATGTGAAGGGGAAGGTCGCAGGGGGAACGGATGGTCGGGGATTCAAGTAGCGGCTGTTCAAGCAGCGAAGATCTCGGTCGACGGCGAATCGCACACGGTCGAACGTCCGCACCGGCCCGACCGAAGCGAGGTATGGATCGTCGAGCATCGCGGACCGCCGCTCCACGCTCGGGACGTTGCCACCCTGCGGCGCAGGAGGCCCAGCCCAAGTTGCGCTCGATCAGGCCCGATCGAAGCCGCATGCAGTCGAGCAGTCGCCAGGCGACGAAGGAGGACAGGCTCAAGCGAACGGCGCTGAAGGCATTCGCCGAGGTGGTCAAGGCCGGGCTCCGGACGCTACAAGGAGAGTGCCGCCCGACACTCCGACAGCAAGAAGGAGCCGGGCAAGGCCGGCAGGTCGGCCCGACGGGACCCCGGGGACCCGCGGCACAGCGGTGCAGCCACCGCGCGCCGAGAAGGATCGGCATGGAGAGCGAGACATCATCCCGACGGGACGGGTGCCCGGTCCATCCAGGGCGTATCAAGGCGATCAACTCCGCTCGGCCGAGGACGCGACAGCAGTCGCGAAGATGACGCGCTCATGCTCTACGAGGGCGCGGCGGACCTCAAGACGGAGAAGAGCAAGCTCACAGACCACGTCGTCCGCACCAAGCTGCGGTCGCTCGACATCCGGTCACCCTGGACGCCAAGGACCCAAAGGCGGTCGCAAGGCCGTTCACGACAACTTCGGCCGACCGCTGCACGCCGGGCCGAGCTGACGAAGTGGGCCCGCGACGAGGAACGCGAAGCTCAATGATCGACGCGGCGTAAGGTCCCGTGGACGCGATGATCGAGGGTGCCGCCCTCCAACAACTCCTCAACATCATGGAGTTCCTCCGGGACGCGATCACCGCATCAGCGGCCAAGCGCCGCCGATAATGTTCACCACCCTCCGTTGGCGATCCGTTTGCACGATCGGGCACCTGACGCTTCCTCAGTGGCCGTCCCGGGGGACGTGTGCGGTGGCGACGCGCAGCGGCGAGTCTGGATAGCCCCAGTCCACTCAGCCGTTTGGGAGGCAGCATGCCCACCTATCTCTCGCCGGGGTCTATGTCGAGGAGGTCCCGGCGGGATCCCGCCCGATCGAGGGCGTCGGCACCTCGGTCGCGGCGTTCGTCGGCCTGGCCACGAAGGGCCCGATCAACGAGCCGAAGCTGGTGTCCAACTGGACCCAGTTCACGGAAGCGTTCGGCGACTTCGTCGAGAACTCCTACCTTGCCCATGCGGTCTACGGGTGGTTCCTCAACGGCGGCGGCAACTGCTTCGTGGTGCGGATCGCGCCGGGCGGCAACGGCAGCCAGCCGAAGGCGATCGAGGCGCCCAAGCAGGCCAGCATCGGCGGCTACACCGCGACGTCGATCGCGAAGGGCGCGACGGCGAACAAGGACATCCAGATCAGCGTCGAGCCGGCAGGAGGCGAGAGCCCGCCGGACGACGAGTTCAAGCTCGTCGTCCTCGTCGACGGCAAGGCCACGGAGACCTACGACAACGTCACCACCAAGCCCGGCGACAACAACGTCGCGACCAAGGTCAACGCCGCCTCGAAGATCATCAACCTCGAGGAGACCAGCCAGGGGAGCGCGCTCACGCCGATCGCGAAGGGACACGCCGACCTGGCCGCGCCCGAGCCGGCACCCGTGCCGCCGTCGACCGACAACCTCGGCACCGGCGACTACGTCGGCGACGCCGCGCGGCGCACCGGGTTCGGCGGCCTGGAGGCGGTCGAAGAGGTCACCATGGTCGCCGTACCGGACCTCGCCGCCGCGCTCGAGAACGGTGCCATCGACCTCGACTCGTTCAAGGCCGTGCAGCTGGGGATGATCGCGCACTGCGAGCTGATGGGGGACCGGATCGCGATCCTCGACACCCCGCCGGGATGAACGCGCAGGAGGTGCTCCAGTGGCGGAGTCGCGAGGCCGGATACGACTCGAAGTTCGCGTCGCTGTACTGGCCCTGGGTCCAGGTCTTCGACCCGGTCTCGGGCACCAACAAGTTCATCCCGCCGTCCGGGCACATGGGCGGTGTCTGGGCGCGCAACGACGACACCCGCGGCGTGCACAAGGCGCCCGCCAACGAGGTGGTCCGGGGCGCGATCTCGCTCCAGACCCAGATCACCAAGGCCGAGCACGACCTGCTCAACCCGGTGGGCATCAACTGCATCCGCTCGTTCCCCGGTCGCGGGGTCCGGGTGTGGGGCGCGCGGACGCTGTCCAGTGACGCGGAGTGGCGCTACCTCAACGTGCGGAGGCTCTTCAACTACCTCGAGGAGTCGATCCTCGCCGGCACCCAGTGGGTCGTGTTCGAGCCGAACGACCACCAGCTGTGGGCCCGGATCAACCGCACGATCAGCGCGTTCCTCATCAACGAGTGGCGCAAGGGCGCGCTGTTCGGCACCACGCCGGACGAGGCGTTCTTCGTGAAGTGCGACGACGAGACCAACCCGGCCGAGGGCATCGACGCCGGCCAGGTCGTCTGCCAGATCGGCGTCGCCCCGGTGAAGCCGGCCGAGTTCGTCATCTTCCAGCTGTCGCAGTTCTCCGGCGGCACCAGTCTCGTTTCCGAATAACCAGCAAGGAGATCCAGGATGGCACTCGGACGCGCTCGACTCCAGTGCGGCCAACGGCTTCATCGTGACGGTGGACGGGATCCAGATCCCCAAGGTCAACGAGGTGAGCGGGCTCAAGTCCGAGGTGGACAAGATCGAGCTCAAGCAGCAGACGAGCGACGGGAAGTACGTCGTACGCCAGCTGATCGGCCGCGCCAAGGCCGGCGAGTTCACGGTGACCCGTGGCCTCACCGACAGCAAGACGATCACCGACTGGCTGAAGACCGTCGCCGAGGGCGACGTCGCCGGCGCGCGGAAGACCGCCTCGGTGCAGCTGCTCGACTTCGCCGGTTCGCCGATCAAGACCTACAACTTCGTCAACTGCTGGGTGCGCTCGGTCGAGATCAACGCGCTCAAGGCGGGTGCCGCCGAGCAGGCGACCGAGAAGTTCACGGTCTGCTACGACGAAGTGACCGTCTCCTGATGCAGCGCGGACCCTCGCCCGTCATCGACCCGACCCTGGCCGCCGCCACGGCCGGGCCGGGCAGTGCTGCCGGGGCCCAGGAGCGGGCGACGATGCGCACGGAGTTCGACTTCGAGCTGCCGCGGGGATACGTCGACCGGGACGGCGTCGTGCACCGGCACGGCACCATGCGGCTGGCGACCGCCCGCGACGAGCTGCTCCCGCTCTACGACGAGCGGGTCCAGGAGAACCCGGCGTTCACCACTGTGGTCCTGCTCGGCCGGGTGATCACCCGGCTGGGCACGGTCGGCGTGATGAACGCGCAGGTCGTGGAGAACATGTTCGCCAGCGACGTGGCGTTCCTCCAGGACTTCTACCGGCGGATCAACGCCGAGGGGCACACCCGGGCCGCGGTGACCTGCCCCAACTGCTCGCACCGGTTCACGATCGACCTCGCAGGTGGGCGCCTGGGGGAATCGTGACGTACGCGCCCGAGCGGCTCTACGAGGAGGTCGCGTACGTCGCCTACCACTTCCACTGGGGCCTGGAGGACATCCTCGACCTCGAGCACCCGCAGCGGCTGCGCTTCGTCAGTGAGATCGCGAGCATCAACACCCGCCTCGCCGAGGAGCGGTGACCCGTGCGCTGGCCGTGGAATCGCGAACCGGCCGAGCAGCCGGCGCCGTCCACCGGCAGCGGCGGCGGCGGCGGCCGCCGCACCGGCTGACCCTGCGCCGTCCCCGATGGGCTGGGCGTTCCTGCCACCCATCCAGCGCACGCTCGACGACCCGATCACACCGATCACCCGGCCCACCGACTTCCCGTCCGAGCTGCCGGCGTGGCGGTCGCCGGCCTTCACCAGCAGCCTGAGCCACGCGCGTGGTCGACACGATGCCCGGCGGCATCGTCGACGGCGACGGCGGCGGGCTGGGCGGCCCACCGCACACGGCCGGGCCGGCCCTCCCGAGCTCACCCTGCTCCCGCCGCCCCGGCCAACGGCCCTTCAGCGCTCCACTCCGGGGGGCCGCCGGCACACCGGACGTCGGCCCGCTCGAGGTCGGGCCGCACCCGCAGCCGGTGGACGACGGCCCCGGCGAGCCCGCGACTCGCGACCCAGCCACTCCCCCGACCCGTCTGATCACCGCGTCGTCGGCCGGTATGCCCCTCGTGCACCGGTCGGTGGTCGCCGGAGCCCACGCCGGTGCAGCGAGCCGCCGCGAGCCGGACCCGTCGCCGACGACACGCCGTCGAGCCGTCGTCGACCCGACTTCCGGCACCGACCGGCCTCCGCTCGGCGCCGAGCCGCCGCCGACTGCCGACCTCCGCGCCTGACCCGCCCGCGACGCCCACGCACGTGCAGCGCGCCGCCGCGCCACCGCTCGCGCCCGGACCTCATCGGTCCAGCGGACCGATCCCGCTGTGCAGCGAGCGCACCGACCGGCCCCGGCTCGGCCTCGGCCCGCCGTTGGTGGCCGCCCCAGAGACCGCCGTGCCTACGCCGCCGACGTCGTACGTCGAGCGCGCCGCCACGACCCCGGTCCGGATCCCACCCCGGAGGGTGACGACGGCTTCACCGAGATCCCGATCCAGCGGTCGACCCCGCCGCCCGCCGCGCACCTCACCACGCCGTCGGATCATGACGACCGCGGCGCCCCGCCGACAACTTCGGCGCCGGCCCCGCCGAGCGCCTCGTCGTGGTGCCGCCGCCAGCGGCGCCGCCGATATCCGATCTCACCCTCGCCCGCTCGGTCGACCTGACCGGTCCTGACCCGGCTGGCCCGGAGAGCCCGTCGGAGCCGTCTGTCCCAGCGGTGACGGAGCCGCCCGTCGAGACCGAGGTCACCACGCCCGCCTCCGAAGAACCGGCCGCGTGGGTGCGCCGGGGAGTCCGCGCCCGCGGGATCGCCACTCCCGCGCCCGGTCCGCCGTCCAGTCGGGTCGTCGCTGTCGAGCCGCCGGCCGTTCACTCGAGCACCCCACTGCCGCTCGCCGACGGGATCGCTACGTCGATCCAGCGGTCCTCGGTGCTGCCCGGTCCGGGTGTCCCGTTGCCGTCGTTGGTGGTCCGGCCGCGCCGCTCGTCCCGCCGCGCGTCAGCCGGGAGCGCGCGGTCCGGGTCCAGCGGGTCCGCGCCGAGGAGCCGCTGGCATCACCGGCCTTCCGCGCGACCGTCCTCGGGCCGCCGTCCCAGTCCGGGAGCCGGCCCTCGTCACCGGCCCCCGCGCGCCGGCGCCGCGTCGCCTCGCGACGACCGCCGGCGCCCCCGGTCCGCACGGGTCCAGCGGTCGGCCGGCCCGGCCCGCTACCGCCCGGCCGCTCCGGTCACCGCCGGCCGGCCGCTCCGGGAACCGCGCCGTGCTCCCGCCCACCGGCGCCGCGCTGATCGCCGACAACGGCTCGTGGGACGGGACGGACGTGTCCGAGCCCGTCGCGACGCCGCACGACCACCCGCGCCGCACGGGGCCCGACCCCGGTGGTGTCTCGCGCGATCGCCCCGGCGGCACGCCCCTGCGCCCGCCCACGCCGTCACCGCGCGGCCGGCCTCCCCGGTCTCGCCGCGTCGTTGCCGCGGCGGCCCGCGGTCGACAGTCGTCGTGCAGGCGGCGGCCGACGAGAGCGCGGAGGGGTCTCCCCCGGAGCCGCCGGCCACCGGGACCGGGACGAACGGCGCTCCGCAGGTCGTGTGCAGACCGCCGAGGCTCCCGACCTCCAGCGACGACCGGCGGCGGTGGGGCACCAGGAGCAGCCGGGGGAGCCGGCGCCGGAGGAGCGGCCAGCGCGACCGGCGACGTCGACGCCCTCGCACAGCGGCTGTTCCCGGCAATGGTCCGGCGCATGAAAGCGGAGCTCCTGCTCGACCGCGAACGGCGTGGCTAGCGGACCGACCCGTGGTGAGTAGGTGTTGAGCGATGACTGATACCCCGAGAAGCGGGAGCACGCGAGAGGAGGAACTCCGGTGACGGTGACGCAGGATGTCGACACCGCGGTCGGCGTCTGCTTCTTGGTGAAGATCGACGATGCGAGCCTTGGTGCGTTCACCAGCTGCGAGGGCATGACCTGCGAGGTCGTGATGGAGGCCCGCGAAGAGGGCGGCAACAACGCGTTCGTGTGGCAGATGCCGACCCGGCTCAAGTACGCGAACATCAAGCTCTCGCGGCCCCTGGGCGCCAACACGGCGAAGCTGGCCGAGTGGGTGTCCTCGATGGCGGCGGGCTACCAGCGCAAGACCGGTGTGATTGAGGCGAAGCGGGCCAACGGCACCGTCGTCGCCGAGTGGTCGCTGCTCGACGTGGTGCCGGTCCGGTGGACCGGGCCGAGCCTCAACTCCGACCAGCCGAAGGTGCTGACCGAGACCCTCGAGATCGCGCACCACGGCTTCCAGGCGAAGGGCTGAGCTCGATGGCAGGCACCCCGGTCTCCTTCGACGCGGCCCAGTCCGGCGGCAGCGCTGCCGGGGCAAATGGCCAACCCAACCTCCAGCACGCCTACCTGATGGTGCACGAGCCGTCCAAGGACGGGTCGCTGTCTGCGCCGGGGGCGCTGATGTTCCAGCTCGACTTCCAGTTCAACCCGAAGGAGCTGCAGCTGGCGAAGTAGGCGAGCTGGAAGCGGGAGCAGGCGAAGGGCAACAAGAAGTCCTCACCACCGCAGTTCACCGGGTCCCAGCCCTCGAAGCTGACCCTGGAGCTGTTCTTCGACGCGTCGGCCAAGCAGGACAGCGAGGTGGTGAAGAACGTCGAGAAGCTGTTCTCGCTCACGGTCCCGACCGAGGCGTCGCTGACGTCGAAGAAGGCGTCGCCGCCCTGGGTGGAGTTCAGCTGGGGCGGCCTGATCGGCTTCCTGGCCTACGTCAGCCAGGTCCAGGCGAAGTACACCCTCTTCACCGCCGCGGGCCTGCCGATCCGGGCGACGTGCAGGTCACCCTCGAGGAGCTGTCCGGCGACGCACCGAAGCAGAACCCCACCTCGGGCGGCCTGGTGCCGCACCGCGTGCACGCGGTGGTCGCCGGGGACAGCCTCCAGGCGATCGCCTACCACGAGTACGGCGTGCCCGCCCTCTGGCGCGCGGTCGCCGACATCAACCGCGTGGACGACCCGATGCGGCTGCGGCCCGGCAGCCGGCTGCTGCTCCCACCGCTGGAGGAAGTGACCGGGACCAATGGCGCTCCGCCCGGCCTCGCCGCCCCCGACCGGAGGCCGGTCCATGCCGCACGGTGAGGAGTTCAGCAACACCGTCCTGGTCAAGGTCAACGGGACTCCGCTCCCCGACGACGTGAAGCCGCTGCTGGTCGGCGGCTACGTCGACGACAGCAACAACGTGCCCGACCTGTTCCTGCTCCGGTTCTCCGACGAGGCCGGCATCGTGCTGCAGAAGGCCGACGCAGAGATCGGGGCGAAGGTCGAGCTCAGCCTGCAGTCCACCAGCCCGGCGGGTCCGGCGGTTCTGCTCGCCGGCGAGGTGACCGCGATCGAGGTCGACATTAGCGAGGCCGGCGTGCACACCGTCGTCCGGGGTCTCGACGCCTCGCACCGGCTCTTCCGCGGCACCCGCGTCGAGGCGTACGTCAACATGACCGCCTCCGACATCGTGATGAAGGTCGCGCAGCGGGTGGGACTCGCCGTGCGCAGGTCGATGCGACGACCACGATGCTCGACCACACCACCCAGGACAACGTCAACGACTGGGACTTCCTGCGCCGGCTCGGCGCCGAGCACGACCGGCTGCTCACGATGTCCGACGGCAAGCTGCACTTCGTGTCGCGCACGCCTGCGTCCGAGGCCCCGAGTGGCAGCGCCGGCGCCCGCAACGACCCGCTCGTCCTAGAGCGTGGAGTCAGCCTGGTCAACCTGCGGGGGACCATCACCTCCGACGGGCAGGTCCAGCAGGTCGAGGTCCGCGGCTGGGACCCCCAGCAGAAGAAGGAGGTCGTGGCCGACAAGGACGCGAAGACCGAGAGCGCCGAACCGGAAGGAGGGATCACCCCGACCGCGCTCGCGGCGAAGTTCTCCGCGCCGCCGTACGTCCTCGGGCGCGCGCCCGTTGGCCAAGCAGGACCAGGCCACCGCGGTTGCCACCTCGCTCGCCGACCACCTGGCTGGTGGCTTCGCCGAGCTGGAGGGTACGGCGCGCGGCAACCCAGCACTGCGCTCCGGCACCGCCGTCCAGCTGGCCGGCGTGGCCCCGCCGTTCGCAGGCAAGTACGTCCTGACGTCCACCCGGCACGAGTTCGCGCCCGACTTCGGCTACCGGACCCTCTTCACCGCCAGCAATGCCTCGGAGCGCTCGCTGTTCGGTACGGCGAACCGCCGCGTCCCACCCGCGGGCCGAGATCAGTGGCGTCGTGCCCGCGATCGTCACCAGCGTCCAGGACCCGGACCACCGCGGCCGGGTCAAGATCAAGCTGCCCTGGTTGGCCGACTCCTACGAGTCCTGGTGGGCGCGGACCGTCCAGCCCGGCGCGGGCAAGGACCGCGGCGCCGCCGTGCTGCCCGAGGTCGGCGACGAGGTGCTGGTCGCCTTCGAGCAGGGCGACCTCGGGCACCCCTACATCCTCGGGGGGCTCTACAACGGCAAGGACCAGCCGCACGGCGGCTGGGCGGCGAACGTCGACGGGACCTCCGGCAAGGTGGTCAGCCGCGGCCTGGTGTCCCGCACCGGCATGAAGGTCGACTTCCTCGAGGCTGCCGGCTCCGAGGCGATCGAGGTCAGCTCCAACGACGGCGCGCAGAAGATACTCCTCACCCAGACCGGCAGCAAAGGCATCGAGATCGTGTCCGAGGGACCGCTGACGGTGAAGGCGATGCAGGCAGTCGAGGTCACCACCGACACCGGCAACCTCAAGATCAAGGCCGTCAACGTCGACATCGAGGCCCAGGCCAACCTGAACCTCAAGGCCGGGGTCAACGCCGAGCTCAGCGGGTCCGCCCTCGCCACGGTCAAGGGCGCCCTCGTGAAGATCAACTAGGGCACGGAAGGAGCGCCGACCTGTGCCAGCAGCAGCGAGAGTGGGAGACCTGACCCCGCACCCAGGTGTGATCACCGGGCCGGGTGTCGCCACCGTGCTGATCGGCGGGCTGCCGGCCGCTGTGCTCGGCGACCTCCACACCTGCTCTTTCCCGCCACCCGCCGGGCCGCACCCCCCGTCGCCGATCGTGAAGGGCTCGGCGACGGTGCAGATCGGTGGCCGGCCGGCGGCCAGGGTCGGCGACCTCAGCGGCTGCGGCGCCACGATCCTGCCGCCCGGCTGCCTGACCGTGATGATCGGAGGCTGACCATGGGTGAGGAGTTCGTCGGCTCCGGATGGGCGTTCCCGGTGCGCGCCGACCCGACGGGCAAGATCGCCCTGGTCACCGGCGCCCGCGAGATCGAGGAGAGCATCCGGCTGATCCTGATGACCGCGCCCGGGGAGCGTCCGATGCGCCCCGAGTTCGGCTGCGCGGTCCACGACTACGTCTACGCGCCGGCCGACGCCTCAACCGCAGGCGACATCGCGTACGCCGTACGCGTCGCGCTCACCCGGTGGGAGCCCCGGGTCGACCTCGAGGGCGTCACCGTCCGCTTCGATGCCGTCGACCGCGGCATCCTGTACGTCGACATCGACTACTCCGTGCGCGGCACCAACGACCCGCGCAACCTGGTCTTCCCGTTCTACGTCATCCCCCCGCACGAGGAGTCGGCCGATGACCCTGCCCATCCCCAATCTCGACGACCGCCGCTTCCAGGACCTCGTCGACGACGCCAAGCGGATGGTGCAGCAGCGCTGCCCGGAGTGGACCGACCACAACGTGTCCGACCCCGGCGTGACGCTGATCGAGACGTTCGCGTTCATGACCGACGAGCTGATCTACCGCCTCAACCGGGTGCCCGACCGGATGTACATCACCTTCCTCGACCTGCTCGGGGTCAGCCTGCACGCGCCGACGCCGGCGCGGGTCGACGTCACGGCGTGGCTGTCGGCGCCACCGGACGAGGTCGTCGTGGTGCCGGCCGAGTCCGAGGTCGCGACCATCCGCACGCCGCAGGACGACGCCGTCGTGTTCGCGACCGTCGAGGACCTGGTGATGCCGCCGCGCTCACTGCGGCACGTGTTCACCCAGGCCGTCGGACGGCCAGCCGGTCTCCCGAGACGACGCGCTGAGCCTCTCCACCGAGTTCCCGTGCTTCTCCCCGCAGCCGGCCTACGACGACGCGCTGCTGCTCGGCCTCGACGACGCCGCGCCGCGTGCGCGATCGCGCTTCGGTTCGCCTGCGACGTCCAGGGCGTCGGCGTCGACCCGACGGCGCCACCGCTGGTGTGGGAGGCGTGGGACGGCTCCTCCTGGGTGGGCTGCGACGTCGACAGCGACGACACCGGCGGCCTCAACAAGCACGGCGACGTCGTCGTGCACGTGCCTCGCAGCCACAAGGCCTCGCTGATTGCCAACCAGCGGGCCGGCTGGCTGCGATGTCGGGCGGTCCCGGCTGTCGAGGGCTACCCCTTCTACAGCGCGAGCCCCACGATCACGGCAGCCTCGGCGTTCACGGTCGGTGGCACCATCGAGGCCGTGCATGCCGAGATCGATCGAGGACGAGGTGCTCGGCCTGTCCGAGGGAGTGCCCGGTCAGGTGTTCCGGCTCGCGCACGGTCCGGTGGTGTCGGACGGCGAGCCGTTCGAGATCCAGGTCGCGGCCGGATCCGGATGGGAGCGGTGGCTCGAGGTCGACTCGTTCGCCGGCTGCGACAGCGACGGCACCGTCTTCCGGGTCGACCGGGCGACCGGCGACGTGCACTTCGGTCCCGCCGTCCGTGAGCCGGACGGCTCGCTCCGCCGCTACGGCGCCGTGCCGCCGAAGGGCGCGCCACTGCGGGTCCCGCGCTACCGGGTCGGCGGCGGACCGGATGGCAACGTCTCGGCGAGGACCGTAAAGGTACTTCGCTCGACCGTCCCTGGCATCGACCGGGTAGAGAACCGCCGGGCCGCCATCGGCGGCGTCGCGCCCGAGACCGTCGACGAGGCGCGGCTGCGCGGCCCTCTGGCTCTGCGCACCCGAGACCGCGCGGTGACCGCCGAGGACTACGACCAGCTCGCCCGCGCCGCCGCACCGCAGGTCGCTCGCGTACGCACGGTGCCCGCCGACGGCAGCGACGAGGCCGGCGGCGTCAGGGTCCTGCTCGTGCCGGCTGCCCCGGCCGACGCCGAGGGAAGGCTGCGGTTCGAGGACCTGGTCCCGACCGACGAGACCCTCCAGGCCGTGTCGGACTACCTGGACGAGCGCCGGACGGTCGGCGCCCGGGTGCTGGTGGAGCCACCGTTCTACCAGGGCGTCACCGTGGTCGCGACGCTGGTCGCCCGGCTGCGCACCGCGACCGAGGAGCTGCAGCGCGACGCGCTGCTCGCATTGAACCGCTACTACAGCCCGCTCGCAGGCGGACCCGACGGAACCGGCTGGCCGTTCGGCCGGCCGGTCCAGGCCGGCGAGGTGTACGCCGTGCTGCAGCGGCTCCCCGGCACCGAGCTGGTCGAGGAGGTCGTCTTGTTCGGCGCCGACCCGATCACCGGCAAGCGAGGCAAGTCCACCCAGCGCATCGACCTCGACCGCAATGCGCTGACCTTCTCCTACGACCACCGGATCCGGGTGGTGAGCCGTGACTGAGTCACAGTGCGCGCGAGGGATCGTCCGGCGGCCTCACCCGGGCCGCTGCTGCAGCGGCTGCCCGGTGTCCTGCAGGACGACGAGTTCCTCCAGCGCCTACTCTGAACTTTCGACGACTCCTACGCACCGATCTTCGCCACCCTGGACTCGCTGTCCTGCTACTTCGACCCGCGGCTCGCGCCACCGGACTTCCTGGAGTTCCTCGCGACCTGGGTCGGCATCGAGTTGGACGACTCGTGGGACGACGACCGGCGGCGGGCTGATCATTGCCGGAGCGGCCCTGGTCCACCGCCGCCGCGGCACGGCCCGCGGCATCAAGGAGGCGCTGACGGTGGGGCTGGGTGTCGAGGCCGACGTCCAGGACTCCGGCGGCTGCACCTGGTCGAGCACGCCCGGCGGCACTCCGCCGGGCGTCTCGCCGGCGCAGGTCGCCGTACGGATCCGTACGGCCGATCCCGAGCTCTCGACCGTCGGCGGGTCGACGCGCTGCTCGAGGCCACGAAACCCGCGCATGTCAAGCACAGCTGCGTCGTCGCGAGCACAGGTGGAGCGTCATGAGCCGGGTCTGTCCCGACTGCGGCGAGGCGCTGGAGGCGGGCGAGCAGTTCTGCGGGAACTGCGGGTGCTACCTCGACTGGACCGAGATGACCGATGCGCCCGCCGCTGCGGAGCCGGAGCCGGCCCAGGTCGTCGTCGGAGCCTGCGCCGGGGGCATCGCCGAGCGAGTGAGGTCTGCGCTCGGCGTCGGCGAGCAGGCGCCGCCACCGCCCCCGCCCGGTCCGCCTCCCACGGGTCCGCCTCCGACGGGTCGTCCGGTCCCGGGATCGCCGCCGGTGCTGGACGTCCGCGGCACCGCCGAGAGGCCCGGCACCGCCGAGCAGCCCGGTGCGCCGGCCGCCGGGCTCGTCGTACCCCTGGACCAGCCGGCTGCCGGGCACCCCGGCGCCCAGCAGCCGGCGCGGGCGCGGATGCAGCCCAAGCCGCGGGCCGCGCTGCCACCGCCCGAGCCGCTCAATCCCGGCGACCTGGTCTGCGGCAACTGCGGGGCCGGCAACACCCCAAGCCGCAATTTCTGCCGCCGCTGCGGCGACGACCTCGCTGCGGCGGAGGTCGCGAAGGTCCCGTGGTGGAAGCGTGTCTTCCGGCGCAGGGCCAAGGCGACCGTGGCCGGGACCAGGCCGCGAGGGACGGGCTCCGCACGGCGGCGGATGCCCGTGAAGCTGTTCGTGCTGCTCGGCGTGCTCGGCGCGCTGGGGTTCGGCGCGTTCTTCCTACGCGGCCTGGCTGTCGACGGCGTAGAGGCGGTGCGCGACCGGGTGGAGGGTGTGGAGCAGCAGCAGCCGGAGCCGGACGACGTCGACGCCTCAAGCAGCTCGCGGGGGCACGGCGAACGCCTCGCGACCGATGGCATCCCGCCGATTACTGGGCTCCCGCGAAGCCCGGCAAGGGAGTCGGAGAATACCTCGAGATCACCTTCGACGACCCGGTGCGGCTCGTCTACGTGCTCATCACACCGGGGGTCTCTCCGTCGGATCAGGAGAAGTTCCTGGCCCAGGGTCGCCCGGCGGACCTGAAGATCGTGGTCGACCGTGAGGACGGCACCACCGAGGACAAAGAGGTGCACCTGGAGGACAAGCGCGGACCCCAGGAGTTCGGCATCGGCGAGAGCGACGTGACGAAGGTCCGGCTGGAGATCCTCGAGTCGTACGTCGGCGCACCGGGCAGCTACACGGCGGTCGGCGAGGTGGAGTTCTTCACCCGCAAGTGACCGGAGCAGTCATTCTCAGGAGTCCGTGAGTGGAGATGTCCTCAACGGTTCTCTGCAGGCACGGATGCTGGCGCCGGATCCCCGGGGCACAACGGCGTGCCCGTTGGGGCATGTTCCGCGCCGGGGGGAACCGCAAGGTCTAGCCTCGGTGCAGCGCTGGACCGACGGGACGACAGGTGACGGAAGAACGGGTCTGCAAGACGTGCGGCACGCCGGCGGACGGGTCGGCGGCCTTCTGTGCCGTGTGCGACACGTACCTGGGCTGGAGCGTCAACGCCGAGGTGGCGGGGCCACGCCGGCCGGGCGGCGCGCCGAGGGGCCGCGCCGGCGAGCAGGCAAGCCCGCCGCCGGACCGCGGCCACGATCCAGGTGGGCAGCAGGAGTCGCCGCGGCGGGAGCCGGGGCCAGACCGGGTGGTGGCACCGGTCGCGTCGGTGAAGCAGGCCGAGGTCACCCTGGCTGCCACCGCGCCGGTCACGTTCGAGGTCGACGTGAAGAACGACTCGACCATCGTCGACTCCTACACCATCCACGCCGCCGACCCTCCCGCGTGGCTCACGGTGAGCCATGGCGAGGCGAACCTGCTCCCCGGCGTGCTGCGCACGGTGCCGGTGACCTTCTCGATCACGCCAGGGGTGCTGGCGGTCGCACAGCGGGTGACGGTGCCGCTCTTCGTGCGTTCGGGCGTCGACGCGACCCGCGCCACGCCGCTGTCCATCGCGGTCACGGTGCCCCGGTCCGGGCCAGCGGTCACCCTGGTCGCGCAGCCGAACCTGATCCGGCTCGAGGACGCCAGCGAAGGCAGCTTCCGGCTTCGCCTCGACAACCGGGCGGCGAACTTCGACCGCAGGTACGTCCTGACGGGCAGCGACCCCGAGAGCGTCGTACGCCTCGACTTCGTGCCGCCCGCGGTCGACGTACCCGCCGGCGGCAGGCGCGGAGGCCACCGTGCGCTTCACCGCCCCGCCGCCGCCGCCCGGCAAGGAGCTGTCGCGGCAGCTGGTCGTGACCGCGACCGACCCCGACGGGCAGGTCTCGACACCGGTCACCGTCACCCAGAGCACCTCCCCTCCTCCGGAGACCCTTCCGGTCCGGATCCGGCTCGAGCCCGCCCAGGTCACCCTGGTCGACACGACGGTGGCGCAGGTCAACGTGGTGCTCGACAATCGCGGCGGCCACGAGATCGTCAAGTTCAACCTCAGCGGCCGCGACCCCGGGAACCAGGTCGGGTTCCGGTTCGAGCACACCCGGGTCGCCGTGCCGCCGGCCAGCCTCGGCTACGTGCGCCTGGTCGTCGAGACAGCGCCGGTGGCGAAGGGCGGGTCGGACACCCGCCCCTTCTCCGTGGTCGCAACGGCCGACGACGGCCGGGAGATCGAGGCCACCGGCAGCCTCGAGGTCACCTCACGCCCGGACCCGATCGCGACCGCACGGCTCTCCATCCAGCCCGAGCACCTGGTGACCAAGGGCCGCAAGGGCACCTTCGCGGTCGACGTCGACAACCGGCAGGGCAGCGAGCCGCTGCAGGTGCAGCTGACGGGTGCCGACGAGTTCGGCCGGGCGCGGCTGAGCTTCCGACCGGCCGTGCTGCTGGTTCCACCGGGCCAGGTGGCGCGGGCGATCGCGGCCATCGAGCACCCCCGGCCCGACGGAGGCAGCTCGTCGACGCGGCGCGTGCAGGTCGCGGCCACCTCCGCCACCGGAAGCATCAGCGGCGAGGCGACCTTCACCCAGCAGGCCGACAGCTACCGCCGGCTGTGGGCGGTGCTGCTGGTGCTCCTGGGGGTGATCGTGATGACGCCGGGGGTGGTCATCTGGGCGAGCGACGACCCCGTCAACGGGGTCGACCTAGCCGTCGACCGGCTCATCGGCAACGCGATGGACCAGACCATGCCCGCACCCGTGGACGTCGTCGCCGTGACCGTCACCGTGCTGCTGGTTCTGATCGTCCTCAGTGCCGCGCTGATGTTGCTCGGACTCACCGGGGCGGGAAGGCTGGTGCGTGCCGCAGCCGTGTTCTCGGTCCTGTGCGGCGCGGGCGTCATGAGCGCCGCCCCGATCGCCCGCCTCGCCGGCTTCGACACCGGTGTCGTGCTCGAACCGGCCGCGTTCGCCCTGATCGCGGCCGGAGCCGCGATCGCCTTCATCGGTGGGGTGCTGCTCCGACGGTGACGCCGGCGCCGGACTCTGGGTCAGACCCCGCTGACGCCCTCGCCGCCACCCGCCTGCTCGTCGAAGTTCTCGTGCTCGAGCAGGTGCAGCACCGGCACACCGAGCTTGCGACGGGCGCGCGAGGTCCAGTCGACGTGGAAGAACTCGGCGACGACGTGCGGCCGGGTAAGGACGATCGCCTCGCGGCCGTCGATCTCGGTCACCTTCGCGGCGAGCGCGTCGATCGGCGGTTCGCTGACGACAGAAGCACTGCCGATCTCGGCGCCGGCGGCACGCAGGGCATTGGTGGTGACGGTGAGGTCGTTGTTGGCCTGGTCCTTCTGCTCGTCGCGCAGCGCGGCCAGCTCGTCAGGGCTCGGTGTCATCGGTGGTGCGAGCAGGTCGGCGCCACCGATCGCTCCCATCGACGCCTCGACCGCGGCCGCGGCGTCGACCAGCGGCAGCAGCACGTGATAGACGACATCGGCGTCGAAGTCCTCGTGCAGCGAACGCACCTGCGCCGCGTCGGCGGCGGTCAGTGGCTGCTCGATGAGCAGGACGACGTCGTACCTCTCGGGTTCGGGCTCCATGGTTAAGTCCTACACCCGATGGGGCTCGTCAACCAGCGGCCCCGCCGAGCACGTCGGAGAGGTCGTAGGAGACGGGCTGCTCGAGCTGCTCGTAGCCGCACGACTCCGGATCGCGGTCCTCGCGCCAGCGCTTGAAGTGAGCCGTGTGCCGGAAGCGGCGGCCCTCCATGGCGTCGTACTTGACCTCGAGCACCCGCTCCGGCCGCAGCGGCGTGAACGACAGGTCCTTGCCCGCGCTCCACCGGCTCTGGGTGCCGGGCTGGCGGCCGGGGTTGGCGACCAGGAACTCCTGCCACTTGCCCCATGGGTGCTCCTCGATGGGTACGACGAGCGCCTGCATCTCCTGCCACAGCTCGGCGCGCCGCACCTCGGTGAAGCTCGCGCTGACGCCGACGTGCTGCAGCTCGCCGTCGTCGTACAGGCCCAGCAGCAGGCTGCCGAGCAGCGGCCGCTCCGGTGTGCTGGTCTTGTGCTCGCGCATGCCGGCGACCACGACGTCTGCGGTGCGCTCGTGCTTGATCTTCAGCATGGTGCGGGCGTTCTGCTGGTACGGCGCACCCATCGGCTTCGCCACCACGCCGTCCAGGCCGGCACCCTCGAACTGGGTGAACCACTCCTCGGCGACCGCCGGGTCGGTGCTGGTCCTGGTGAGGTGGCACGGCCCCTCCGGCGGCAGGTCGGCGAGTGCCGCGACGAGTGCCGCCCGGCGCTCGGCGAACGGCCGGTCCATGAACGACTCGTCCTCGAGGGCGAGCAGGTCGAATGCGACGAAGCTCGCGGGCGTCTTCTCGGCGAGCAGGTTGATCCGACTGGCGGCCGGATGGATCCGCTCCTGGAGGACCTCGAACTGCAGCCGGTCCCGCCCATCGGTCGGCAGCGCGACGAAGATCTCGCCGTCCAGCACGCACCGGTCGGGCAGCTGGGCCCGGGCGGCGGTCACGAGCTCGGGGAAGTAGCGGGTGAGCGGCTTGGTGTTGCGGCTCGCGAGCTCGACCTCGCCGCCGTCCTTGAACAGCAGGCAGCGGAAACCGTCCCACTTCGGTTCATTTGACGTCAGGCAGTAGCGCGAGCGCCTTCTCCAGCGTGGTGCCGTCTTCGCCAGCATCGGGCGGATCGGCGGCATCACCGGAAGGTCCATGGGTCGATACTCTCGCCGGGTCGGATGCTGATCGCCTGGGTGAGCTCGACCGCTCTTCGCGAGCATCGGCTGGACGGGCGGCATCACTGGCAGGTCCACGACGCTCAGCCTAGAGGCGCGGGGCATCCTGCCTCGGGACAGCGAACATTCCGCCCTACGTCGGCACTCCCTTGCCGGGCCTAGTTCGAGATGAGTCCCGGGTGCGCTGCCCGCAATGAAAGGCTCGCCGTGACTGACTGGCGCCATGACGTGAACTTGGATGACCTGACGCCGAGAGTCAGGCATCACTGGCAGATCCACGACGCTCAGCCTAGAGGCGCGGAGCATCCTGCCTCGACAGCGAACAATCCGCCCTACGTCGGCGCACTCCCTTGCTGCGGTCAGTTCGAGATGAGTCCCGATGGTGCGCTGCCCGCAATAAAGCTCGCTGTGACTGACTGGCGCCATGACGTGAACTTGGATGGCGTGCCGCCGAGTGGCAGCCCCTGCACCCGGGGGAGTACGGCGTCGAGCCGCTCGGCGCCGTACCGGACCGTGGCGGCGTAGCCGGCGAACTCCTGCCCCAGCATCACCGATGTGGCATCCATCAGGGGCTCGAAGCTCAGGCCGAGCCCGTCGTAGGTGCCGTCGGGGTCGAACTTCGCCGGGTCGGGCACGCCCTTGACCGCCTTGGCGAGCATCGGCTGGACGGGCGGCATCACGGCAGGTCGCACGTCGCTCGAGCCTAGTCGGCGCGGGCCATCCTGCCTCGGGACAGCGGCCGACGAACACGCCATCCATGGAGTTCGTGCTCGATGGCGGATCCGCCGGTGTCGCTCACAACTCGACGTTACTAGGGGCAGGGCTTCTCGCCGATCCCGTGCGCGACGAGCTGCTCCTCGGCGACCTGTACCAGGCCGTACTCCTCGAAGCCGCTGACGCTGCCCCGAATCAGCCATGTCCAGAAGATCTCTTGGTCGACGTCGTTCTCGATCCGTGGGTTGTAGGCATCGTCGGTGTAGGGGCAGGCAGCTTCCTTGCGGTCGACCTCGGTGTACGCGCCGTCGGCTTCCACGAGCAGCACCAGGTCGACCTCCGTTCCGCTCCGCACCAGCCGGACCTGCGCCATCCTCCCGGCTTCGGTGAGGTCGATCTGGTCGAGCACCTCCTCGTCCGGGCCGGCGGCCTCGCTGGACGTGTCGGAGCGGTCGTCGGCGGCGTCGCCAGGGTCGTCGCGGAGGAACAGCAGCGCGACGGCGGTGCCCGCGACGAGCGCCAGCACCACGACGGCTGCGACGAGCAGGGGGTTGACGCCGCGCCGGGACGGCTCGGACGGCGCGGTCGGCTGGGGACGGTCGGTCGGGCGGCTCCGTGCTGACGACGCGTGTCATATCGGCGAGACCCTGGGTCGGCCCGGGGTCGGCCGCCGCGTCGGGGGCAGGTCTCGGCAGGGTGGGCACCATCTCGGCCGGGATCGCGCCCGTCGCATGGGCGAGGACGGAGAGGGCCCAGCGGGCGCCCGCGGACTCGGTGGTGCCGCGATCCCGGGCCAACAGGTCGCCCTGGGTCGCGATCGACGTCTCCGGGTCCGCGCCGAGGGCGAGCTGCTCGGAGAGCCGCTGCAATGCGCCGGTCGCGACCGCGCCGACGAGCAGGCTGATCTCGCCGGTCGACGCCGAGCCCTCGGGGACGAAGTCGTCGAACGCCGCGCGGAACGCGACCGGATCGGCGAACACCTGGGGCCCGACCTGGGCCCGGAGGGCCGCGAGCTCGTCGTGCAGTGCCACGCCGCACAGCATCGCATCACTGCGTCAGTGACACGAGGAGTACAGGAAGTAGGCCGGCCCGTCGTAGGGCCGCGGGCACGAACTTCGCCGGGTCGGCACGTCACCGCCTGGCGAGCATCGGCTGGCAGGCGGCATCACGGGCAGGTCCCGAAGCTGCCTAGTCCGCGGCCACCAACTCGTCGGGCCGCTTCGGCAGCTCGTTGGCGATGTAGGAGGCGGCGGCGTCGAAGATGTCGACCTCGTGGCCGGCCTGCTCCGACAGGAACCACCGGTGCACGAGAACCTCGTGGAAGAACTCTGCCGGCTCCAGCTTGCCGCGTTGGTCGGCCGGCATCATCGCGACGAGCGGTTCGTAGATCGTGGTCAGCCACTGGTTGGCCACGACGGCGCGGTCCTCGCGGCCGAGGTCGTAGTGGGCCGTGTAGGAAGCGAGGTCGTTGAGCAGGCGGCGGGCCTGCGCGTCCTCGACCCCGAGCCCGGTCAGCCCCTGCAGCTCCCGGCAATGGTGGCCGGCCTCGACGACCCTCGGCTGGATCCGCACCGTGTCGCCACCGAGGTCGGTGATGATCTCGAGCTCGTCGACGTCGAACCCGAGCTCGTTGAGCCGCTCGATCCGCCGCTCGATCCGCCACATCTCCCCGGTGTCGAACTCCTCGGCCTCCGTCAGCTGCCGCCAGAGCGCGTCGTACCGCTCCGCGAGAAGGTCGACGATCTCGTGCGCGCGGACGTCGGGGTCGAGCTCCTCCCCGGCTTGGAGGTCGAGCAGCTCGGCGAAGACGTTCTCGCCGGCCACGGTGAGGTCGTACTCGCGCATCCGGTCCGACAGGGTCGACTTGAGCTCGCCGGTCTCGGCGTCGACGAGGTAGGCGGCGAAGCCGCCGGCGCTGCGGCGGAACAGCACGTTCGACAGCGAGACGTCCCCCCAGTAGAAGTCGGCGAGGTGCAGCCGCACCAGGAGTACGACGAGCGCGTCGACCAGCTCCGGCAGGTTGTCGGCGCTGAGCCCGTGCCGGAACAGGCTGCGGTAGGGGAGCGAGAAGCTGAGGTGCTCGGTCATCAGCACGGCCGGCAGCTCGTTGCCGTCAGCGTCGGTCCGGCCGGTCACGACCCCTTGGGGCGTGACTGTCGGGAGATCCATCCGGCGCAGGTCGCGGAGCAGGCGGTACTCCCGCAGCGCGATGTCCGGCTCGGTCTCCTTCACCGCCAGCGTCATCCCGCCGGCGCGCACGATCCGCACCACGTGGCGGGAGAGGCCGCGCGGCAGCGGTACGACGTACTCCTCCGGCCAATCCTCTAGAGGAGTCGCCCAAGGCAGCTCCAGCAGGGCCGTCTTCTCGGCCGGCCCGACCCGGCTGGCGACGACGTGCAGCGCCATGCCAGCACGGTACTCGCTGCCGCTGGTCGAGGAGGCTCCGGCGAGCCCGCCGATGCAGCGCGGTCAGTGCGCACGAGACGCGAGGCGCCGTCGTCAGGGCTCGAGCAGCACCGCGCCCTTGCCGCCCTGCTCGCCGGCCACGTCGCCCGGGTTCATGAGCGAGCAGCTCTTGAGGCTCAGGCAGCCGCAGCCGATGCAGCTGTCGAGTCGCCGCTCGAGGAGCTGGATCCGCCGGATCTGCTCCTCCAGCCGCGGCTTCCAGTCCCGGCTGATCCGGTGCCAGTCCGCCTTCGTCGGCGCCCGGCTGTCGGGCAGCGTGCCGAGCGCCTCCGCCACCTCCTCGAGGGTCAGCCCGACCCGCTGGGCGGCCCGCACGAACGCCACCCGCCGCAACGTCGACTGCTCGTAGCGCCGCTGGTTGCCGGTCGTGCGCGTCGACCGCACGAGCCCCTTCTCCTCGTAGAAGCGGATCGCGCTGGTCGCCACACCCGCACGCTCGGCGAGCTGTCCGATGGTCAGCAGGGTCATGCGGCGATGGTGGCGCGCGCGGACCTCAAGTTCAAGTGAGGTTCAGATCTTGAGCCGCGTGCGAGATTCGAACTCGCGACATTTTGCTTACAAGGCAAACGCTCTAGCCAACTGAGCTAACGCGGCACGGCTCGGTGCAGAGCCGCTGGCAATCGTAGTCAGCGCAGGCGCTCGGCACCGAACCGAGCGGGCGGGTCGGCGATGGAGTCCTGGGCGGCGATCAACGCGAGCTCGCGGGTGCCGGCCGCCAGGGTCGCTTCGAGTACGGCGAACACGGCGTTGGTCGTGCGCTCGAGCGCGGTCGCGGGCGAGCCCGTCTCCAGCAGGTGCGCGAGGTAGAGCGCGGCCGTCAGGTCGCCACCTCCGTTGGGGCTGATCGGCAGCAGCGGAGTGGTCACCGACCAGGCGCCGTCGTCGGACACGGCCACCACGTCGAGGCTCTCGTCCATGTCCGGGTAGCGGACCGACGTCACCAGCACGTCCCGCGGCCCGCGTGACCGGAGCACGTCGATCGCGGCCAGCACCTCCTCCGGCGTCGTGGTCACCCGGCCGGTGAGGAAGTCCAGCTCGAAGTGGTTGGGCGTGACGATGTCGGCCCGCGGCAGCACCTCGTCGCGGATGAACTCCGGGATCCCGGGTCGCACGAACACGCCCCGCCCGACGTCGCCGATCACCGGGTCGCAGCAGTAGACGGCGGCGGGGTTGAGCGCCTTCACCTCCGCGACCGCGTCCAGGATCACGGCGCCCATCGCGGGATCTCCCTGGTATCCCGACAGGACGGCGTCCGCCGTACGGAGCACGTCGCGGTCGCCGAGGCCGGCGATCACCTCGCGCACGTCGTCGGGCGCGAGGAGCGGGCCGCGCCAGGCGCCGTACCCGGTGTGGTTGGAGAAATGGACGGTCAGCACCGGCCAGACCTCGTGTCCGAGCCGCTGCAGCGGGAACACCGCAGCGGAGTTGCCGACATGGCCGTAGGCGACCGAGGACTGGATGCTCAGGATCCGCACGGTTCCATGATGGCCTTGGTCTCGTGACGCGCTCGCTCGCGCCTCCAGCCGAAGCTCCTCGACCAGCGGCAATATGAAACCCTTTCGTGAAGGAACTAGAACAAGTTACAGTTGCCGAGCCCGGGTGGGACGACGAGCAGGGAGACAGGCATGGCCAAGCGCAAAGAGCTGCGCAGCAACGAAGCCGACTACGTGGTGGTGGGATCGGGCAGCTCCGGCTCGATCGTCGCAGCTCGGCTCGCCCAGTCAGGTGCGAGCGTCATCATGATCGAGGCGGGCAAGACCGACGAGCAGATGCTCACGAAGGTCCCCGGGATGATCGGCCCGATGCACGCCGAGCCCAAGCTGAAGAAGCTGAACGACTGGGGCTTCTACTCGGTGCCGCAGGACGGTCTCGACGGTCGGCGGATGCCGACCCCGCGGGGCAAGGTGCTCGGCGGATCGAGCTCGGTCAACGGCATGGTCTACGTGCGCGGCAACCGCGCCAACTACGACTCCTGGGCAGCGGAGGGCAACACCGGCTGGTCCGCCGACGAGGTCAACGACGCGTTCAAGCGCTACGAGGACTTCGAGGACGGCGAGAACGACTACCGCGGCGCGGGCGGGCCGATCCGGATCACCCGCAACAAGAACCCGCAGGAGGCCAGCCTCCAGTTCATCCAGGCGACCGCCGACACCCTCGGCGTGAAGGTCCTCGACGACTACAACGCCGCCGAGCAGGAGGGCATCGCCCGGATGCAGCAGAACGCTGCCGACGGCCTCCGCTACTCGTCCGCCCGGGGCTACGTCCACCACCTCGCGCCGCCGACGCTCGAGGTCCAGACCCGCGTCCAGGCCACCAAGATCGTGATCGAGAACGGCCGCGCGACCGGGGTCGAGGTCGTCGAGCTCGACAAGACCGGCGCGCTCCCCAAGGGCGGCGGCGTACGCCGTTTCATCCGGGCCGGCAAGGAGGTCATCCTCTCCGCCGGCTTCGTCGGCAGCCCGCAGCTGCTGATGCTCTCCGGCATCGGCGACCCCGGCCACCTCGCGACCGTCGGCATCGACTCCATCGCGGACCTCCCGGTCGGCGACAACCTGCACGACCACATGTTCCACGCGCTGACCTTCCACGTGCCGACCGTCGGGCACCGGGGCACGCCGTACTACTTCGGCAAGGGCTTGCTCAAGGAGAAGACCAGGGGTGGCTCGTTCCTCGCCAACTCGGTGTTCGAGTCGGTCGGCTTCGTGCGGACGTCGCTCGCCAAGGACGTCCCCGACCTGCAGCTGCACATGCTGCCGTGGTCCTACCCGACCCCCAACCAGGACGCCCCGATCCGGCACGAGGTCGACCCGCGGCCCAGCATCACGCTGCTCGCCACGCTGATCTACCCGCGCAGCCGCGGGACGTTGCGGCTGGCGTCCTCCGACCCGCTGGCCGCGCCGCTCATCGACTACGGCTACCTCACCGAGCCCGACGACGTCACCGTGCTCGCCGAGGGCTCCGAGATGGTCCGCGAGATCATGGCCGGCGCCGCGTTCGGCGGCACCGTCAAGGAGGAGATCCACCCCGGGCCCGCGCTCAAGGGTGCGGAGCTCCGCACGGCCCTCAAGCTGCGCGCGACCTCCGTCTACCACGGCGTCGGCACCTGCCGGATGGGCGTCGACGAGCGCGCCGTCGTGGGGCCCGACCTCAAGGTGCGCGGCATCGACGGGCTGCGGGTCGCCGACGCGTCGATCATGCCGTCCATCACCGGCGGCAACACCAACGCACCGTGCTACATGATCGGCGAGAAGGCCGCCGAGATCATCCTCGGAGCACAAGGGTGAACGCCCCAAGAGCCAGTACGACGACGCGGCCTGCCGCGCTCACCGACGAGTTCCTCGAGGGGCTGGTCGCGCGGGTCCCCGGCTCGTCGGGCGCGACGTGGAAGCTCACCGAGGTCTACACCGGCGAGCTGCTCGTCGAGCTCCCGCAGTCGACGCCCGAGGACATCGAGCGCGCCTTCCATGAGGCCCGCGCCGCCCAGCAGCTGTGGGCCGAGTGGCCGGTGAAGAAGCGGCTCGAGATCTTCGAGCGCGCGCACACGCTGTTCCTCGACAACGCGCTCACCACGACCGACCTGCTCCAGGCCGAGAGCGGCAAGAACCGGCGGATGGCGGTCGAGGAGACCTGCGACCCGCCGATGGTGATCAGCCACTACCTGAAGCGGGCGCCGAAGGTGCTCGCGCCGAAGAAGCACGGCGGTCCGGTCCCGTTCCTGTCCTCGTCGACCGAGGTGCACGTGCCCAAGGGCGTCGTCGGGATCATCGCGCCCTGGAACTTCCCGTTCGCCACCGGCCTCTCCGACGCCATCCCGGCGCTGATGGCCGGCAACGCGGTCGTGGTGAAGCCGGACAACAAGACCGCACTCAGCCCGCTCTTCGGCATCCGCCTGCTCGAGGAGGCCGGCCTGCCGAAGGGCCTGTTCCAGGTGGTCTGCGGTGAGGGCCCCGACGTCGGTCCGACCCTCATCGACAACGCCGACTACGTCATGTTCACCGGCTCCACGGCGACCGGGCGGGTGATCGGCGAGCGTGCCGGCCGCAACCTGATCGGCTGCTGTCTCGAGCTCGGCGGCAAGAACCCGATGATCGTGCTCGACGACGTCAACGTCGACGAGTGGGTCGAGAGCGCCACCTTCGGCGCCTTCGGCAACACCGGTCAGATCTGCATGCACATCGAGCGGATCTACCTCCCCGAGGGCCGGTACGCCGAGCTCCGGGACGCGTTCGTGAAGCGGGCGTCCACGTTGCGCATCGGTGCGTCGTACGACTTCGGCCCGGAGATCGGCAGCCTGGTGTCGCCCGACCACCGCGACCGGGTGGCCTCGCACGTCGAGGACGCGGTCGCGAAGGGCGCGACCGTGCTGACGGGTGGCCGCGCGCGGCCCGACCTCGGCCCGGCGTTCTTCGAGCCGACGGTGCTCGAGGGCGTCACCAAGGACATGCTGGCGGGCAACACCGAGACGTTCGGCCCGGTCGTCGGTCTCTACCGCTACCGGACCGTCGACGAGGCGATCAAGCTCGCCAACGACACCGACTACGGCCTCAACGCCTCGGTCTGGAGTGGCGACATCGCGCGGGCGGAGGCGATCGCCGGGCGGATCGACTCGGGCAACGTCAACATCAACGACTCCCTGGCGACGGCGTACGCGTCCAAGGCCACGCCCTCGGGTGGCGTCAAGAACTCCGGCGTCGGTGCCCGGCACGGCGACCAGGGCCTGCTGAAGTACACCGACGTCAAGAACGTCGCGGTCCTCAAGAAGCAGGTCCTGGGTGCGCGGCCCGGCCAGGACTACGACGCCTACGTCAAGCAGATGCTCAGCTCGCTGAAGCTGATGCGACGACTGCGCGTGCGCTGAAAGCCGGGCTCGGCCGAGCGTATCGGCCGAGCCCGAGGCGCGGTCAGGCCTCGATGGCCTGCGTCTCGACCGACGGAGCGACGCCCGCGATCTCGATCTTGCGCGGCTTCGCCTTCTCGGCCACTGGTACGACGAGCCGGAGCACGCCGTTGTCGTAGCCGGCCTCGATCCGGGTGAGGTCGAGGTTGTCGCCCAGCACGAGCTGGCGGCTGAACTGGCCGTGGGTGCGCTCGGACGCGAGACGCTGCCAGTCCCCGTTGCCGGCCAGGCGCTCGGCCCGCACGGTCAGGACGTTGCGCTCGACATCGATGTCGATGCTCTCGCGGTTGATGCCCGGCAGGTCGAACTCGATGACGAACTGCTCACCCTCGCGCCAGGCGTCCATCGGCATGACCGCAGGGCGGTTCGTGGTGCCCGTGCCGGAGCCGAGCAGCTGGCCTGCCAGGCGGTCGAAGTCACGGAACGGGTCGGTGGTTCGCAGCAACATGGTTCCTCCTTCAGTGGGTCGGACCCTTGTCCGACGTTCTCTAAGACCTGTAATGGTGGTTATAGATTATCTATTCCGCTAGAGTCAAGTCCGAAGGAGGCGGATCTTTATGCCCGGTGAGCAGGTGCGCGGTGTCTACGCGATCTCGGTCGCGGCCGACCTGGTGTCGATGCAGATCCAGAACCTGCGCGTCTACGAGCGGCGCGGCCTGGTCGCCCCGGATCGGTCGCCGGGCGGGTCACGCCTCTACAGCCGGGCGGACATCGAGCGGCTCCACCGGATCCGCGACCTCCTGGCCGAGGGGCTCAACCTCGCCGGGATCGCTCACGTGCTCGACCTGGAGGCTGAACTGGCGCGGCTCCGGCGCGAGAACGCCAGGCTCCGCGACCGCCCCTGACCTTCCGAGCCGGTTGATAGTTTCAACGCCGTGCAGTCGCTCCACGACGCGGTGGCCATGGCCGCAGAGCAAACGGGATTCTCCGGGGTGGTCCGGGTGGACCACGCGCGCGACATGGAGTTCTGCTCGGCCTTCGGGCTCGCTGACCGTGCCCACGAGGTGCCCAACGCCGTGAACACTCGGTTCGGGATCGCAAGTGGCACCAAGGGTCTGACGGCACTGGTCGTGATGAGCTTGGTCGAGCGCGGAACGCTCGGGCTCGGGACCGCTGCTCGTTCGTTGCTCGGCGACGACCTGCCCCTGGTCGCCGATGACGTGACGATCGAGCACCTGCTGGCACACCGGTCGGGGATCGGCGACTACCTCGACGAGGACGACATCAACGACCTCAGTGACTACCTGATGCCGGTGCCGGTGCACCGGCTCGCGACCACCGAGCAGTACCTCGCGGTACTGGACGGACACGAGACCGTGTTCCCCGCCGGCGAGCGGTTCGCCTACAACAACGCGGGCTACGTCCTGCTCGCGCTGCTGGCCGAACGGGCGTCCGGTGCGGAGTTCCCCGACCTGGTGCGCGACCTGGTCTGCGAGCCCGCGGGCATGGGGGACACCGCATTCCTTCGCTCCGACGAGCTGCCCGGACGGGCCGCCCTGGGCTACCTCTCGGTCGACGGCCCGAGGACCAACGTGCTCCACCTCCCGGTCCGCGGTAGCGGCGACGGCGGGGTCTACTCGACCGCTGCCGACCTGAGCGCCTTCTGGGACGCCCTCCTCGCCGGCCGGATCGTTTCGCCGGAGACCGTCGCCGAGATGGTGCGACCGCGAAGCCACTGGCCGGATCAGTCCTACGTGGCGTCGGGCGACAGCAGACGCTACGGCCTCGGGTTCCACCTGCACGCGACGACCGACACGGTCTGGCTCGAGGGGTACGACGCGGGCGTGTCGTTCGCGAGCCTGCACGAACCCATGTCGTCGGTCACCTGGACCGTCATCTCCAACTGGACGGACGGCGCCTGGCCGATCGTCCGGGTGCTCAGGGACTGGTTCGGCACCTGAGCTCGGCGGAGCTCAGGCGACCTGCAGGGACCGCTTCGAGAGGCCCATCCAGAAGCCGTCGATGACCTGGATGCCCGGTGCGCCCGGGTCGGCGGCAGCGCCGAGGGTGACGAACAGCGGGCTGTAGTGCTCGACGGTGGGGTGGGCGTAGGGCATGCCCGGCGCCTTGGAGAGGTACGACGACAGCTCGTCCACGTCTCCGCGCGCCATTGCCTCTCCGGCCCATGCATCGAAGTCCGCGGACCACTGCGGCACGGCCGCCTCGATCCGCCACTCCTTGAGGAACGGCAGGCCGTGCGTGAGGAAACCGGAGCCGATGATCAGCACGCCCTCGTCCCGCAGGGGCCGGAGCCGCTCGCCGAGCTTGAGCAAGCGCTCGGGGTCGTGGGTCGGCAGCGACATCTGGAGGACGGGGATGTCCGCGTCGGGATACATGATCGTCAGTGGCACCCACGCGCCGTGGTCGAGCCCGCGCGACGTGTGCTGGTGCACCGGCTCGGTGTCCGGCATCAGCTTCGCGATCTTGTCAGCGAGCGCGGTGGCGTCGGGGGTGCGGTAGGTCATCCGGTAGTACTTCGGGTCGAACCCGCCGAAGTCGTAGACCAGCTCGGCACCGCTCGCGCTCAGCGACACCGGCGCGGACTCCCAGTGGGCGCTCACGATCAGGATCGCCTTGGGGCGCGGCAGGTCGGAAGCCCAGGCGGCCAGCTGCCCCGACCACACCGGGTCGTCGAGCAGCGGCGGCGCGCCGTGGCCGATGTAGAGGGCCGGCATCCGGTCAGTGGTCATGTCAGTCCCAACTGATTAAGGATTCAACTTTATTCCATCGGGAGCGACCAGTCCACCGGTTGCCCGCCGCGCTCGGCGAGCAGCTGGTTGACCCGGCTGAACGGCCGGGAGCCGAAGAACCCTCGGCTCGCCGACAGCGGCGACGGGTGCGCGGACTCGACCCACGGGATCGGGTCGAGGTGGGGCTTGAGCGTTCCTGCGTCCCGGCCCCAGAGGATCGCGGCGATCGGCGCACCCGCCTGCGCGCGCCGTACGACCGCGGAGATCGCGCATGCCGTGACGTGCTCCCAACCCTTGCCCCGGTGCGACGCCGGCTGGCCGGGCGCCACCGTCAGCACGCGGTTGAGCAGCATCACGCCCTGCTCGGTCCAGGCGGTGAGGTCGCCGTGCGGCGGCGGGGTGACGCCGACGTCGGTCGCGAGCTCCTGGTAGATGTTCGCGAGGCTCCGCGGGATCGGCCGCACGTGCGCGTCGACCGCGAAGCAGAGCCCGATCGGGTGACCGGGCGTCGGATACGGGTCCTGGCCGACGATCAGCACCCGGACCTCGGACAACGGCCGGCGGAACGCGCGGAACACGTGGTCGCCGGCCGGCAGGTAGGACCGCCCGGCCGCGAGCTCCTCCCGGAGGAAGCCGCCCATCGCGGCGACCCGGTCGTCGACCGGCGCCAGCGCCTCGGCCCAGTCCGGTGCCATCAGTCCTTTGTCCACGAGTCCCGCCAGCGCGCTCACGACCACATTCTCACCAGGACACGCCCTAGGGTCGATCCATGAGCGACATCCAGGTGACGAACAACGTCGAGCTCAGCCGGTTCGAGATCCACGACCAGGCTGGTCGGCTGGCCGGCTATTCCGAATACATCGGCGGCGACAGGTTCCGAGCGTTCGTGCACACCGTGGTCAAGGACGAGTACGAAGGGCAGGGCATCGGCAGCAGGCTCGCCCGCGGCGCCCTCGACCAGACCCGCGCCGACGGCCTCAAGGTGATCGCGACCTGCGAGTTCATCAAGGGCTGGATCGCCAAGCACCCCGACTACCAGGACCTGCTGGCCTGACCGGACAAACGCTGGCCTGACCGGACAAACGCTGGCCTGACGCGGGCAAACGAAACGGCGCCCCTCTCCCTCCCAGGGGCGCCGCCTGTTGCGTAGCTCCGACGCGGGCCACGAAGAAATTCGCTGGACCGCCGGCGGCGCACAAAAGCACCTGCCAGGCGGGCTCCCTCCAGGGTTAGCCCTCATGACCCGCGTCGGTACCGACGACTCTAGGGGCGTGAGACGGGGTCGCGGATCGGACGGCCGGTCAGACCTTCTAGTCACAATTGACTAGATGGACCGGGACCGGGGTCCCGCTACTTCTTCAAGGCGCGCGACGCCGACGAGGTATGCCGACGGGTCGGGTTGGTCCCGATCCCGGCGGCCGCGCTCGCGGCCTTCTTCCGGGAGGTCTTCGCGGCCGGCGCCTCATCCGCGGTCGACCACTGGGTGATCCACTCGTCCATGGCGACCCAGGTCGTGTGGCGCGCGGCCCGGCCGGTGAGCATGCCGAGGTGACCGCCGGGGACGATCTCGAACCGGACCTCGGCCGAACCGGTCAGCAGCGGGACGACCGCCTTGACCGCCGGGACCGGGGCGATGCCGTCGGTCGAGCCGCCGAAGACCATCACCGGCACCTTGATGTTGCCGAGCCGGATCGTGCGGTCGTCGAGCTCGAAGTCACCGGCAGCGAGCTGGTTGCCCTTCGCGAACCGGTGGTAGAGCTGCCCGAACGTCCGACCGGGGTAGGCGATCATGTTGTCGGTGAACCGGTCGACCGCCTCGATCTGGGCGAGGAACTCGGTGTCGTCGATGTGGCTCGCCAGCGCGAGTGGCTTGGTCACGAGCTTCTGGAACGACGACAGCTGGAACGCCCACTTCACGACGGGCTTCGGTGCGCCGCCGAGCAGCTGGTAGCCCTTGGTCAGCGGACCCCGGCCGTTGAACCAGTTGAGCAGCGGCCGCAGCGGCGCGACCAGCGGCACCAGCGACACGTCGATCGGCGATCCGACCGTGGTCAGCGACGCGATCGGCAGGTCCGGTTGGTCGGCGGCGGAGAGCAGCGAGAAGATCCCGCCCAGGCTCCACCCGATGACGTGCACCGGCCGGCCGCCGGCGTGCGCTGACACCTCACGGATCGCGGTCGGCACCACCTCGTCGATCCAGTGCTCCATGCCGAGGTTGCGGTTGCGGAAGGACACCTCGCCGTACTCCAGCAAGTACGTCGGACGCCCGCCGGTCACGAAGTGCTCGACGAGCGAGCAGCCGCGGCGCAGGTCGTAGCAGATCGCCGGGGCGGCGAGCGGGGTGACGAGGAGCACCGGGTCGCCGGTCTCCTTCACCGTGCCGGAGGGGCGGTAGTGGTAGACCTCGCGGAGGGTCCCGTCGTCGATCAGGGTGCGCGGCATCGGCCGCAGGTCGGCGAGGCCGCCGTAGAGCATCTTGTGCGCCACGTTGCTGGCCGCGGAGACGACCTGATCAGGCTTCGGGATCAGATCCATGGGCGAAAGTTACCCCGCCGGGCGCGGCTGGGGCAGCGCAGTCCGGAGACCGGCTGCGATCAACCAGGGCCCGCTCAGGAACGGCTGGCGGGACGGGTGTTCTTGGTGTGGCCGCCGACGTCCTCGAGCTCGGTCATGAAGCTGGCCGCCCAGGCCTTCACGTCGTGCTGGCTGATCTGCTTGCGCATGGCGCGCATCCGCCGGGTGAGCTCCTTCGGCTCCGCGTTGTAGGCCTCGAGCAGCGCGGTCTTCATGCCGTTGATGTCGTAGGGATTGACCAGCCACGCCTGCTTCAGCTCCTCCGCGGCGCCGGCGAACTCCGACAGCACCAGGGCGCCGTCCTCCTCGACCCGGCAGGCGACGTACTCCTTGGCGACGAGGTTCATCCCGTCGCGGTAGGGCGTCACCACCATGATGTCGGCGGCGCGGTAGAGCGCGGCCATCTCCTCGCGGGGGTACGACGTGTGCAGGTAGCTGATGGCGGGACGCCCGATCCGGCCGAGGTCGCCGTTGATCCGGCCGACCAGGCGCTCGATGTCGTCGCGCAGGACGCGGTAGTGCTCGACCTGCTCCCGGGACGGCACCGCGACCTGGACGAACACGGCGTCCTCGACGTCGAAGTGACCCTCCTTGATCAGCTCGCTGTACGCGCGCAGCCGGGCGTAGATGCCCTTCGTGTAGTCGAGGCGGTCGATCCCGAGGAAGATCTTGCGCGGGTTGCCGAGTGCGTCACGGAGCGCCTTCGCCCGGTCCACCACGTCGGGTGAGCTGGCCAGCTCGTCGAAGCCGGCGGAGTCGATCGAGATCGGGAACGCGGCAGCCCGCACGGTGCGGCCGTCGGGCAGGTAGACCAGGTCGCGGTGGGTCTTGTGGCCGACCCGCTGCCGCACCAGGCGGACGAAGTTGGCCGCCGCCTCCGGGAGCTGGAAGCCGACCAGGTCGGCGCCGAGCAGGCCCTCGAGGATCTGCCGCCGCCAGGGGAGCTGCTGGAAGAGCTCGGCCGGCGGGAACGGGATGTGGAGGTAGAAGCCGATCCTGAGGTCGGGCCGGAGGTCGCGGAGCATCTGCGGCACCAGCTGGAGCTGGTAGTCGTGGACCCAGACCGTGCCCTTCTTGGCGGCGAGCTGGGCGGCCTTCTCGGCGAAGCGCCGGTTGACGCTGACGTACTCGTCCCACCACTCCCGGTGGAACTCCGGCTTGGCGACGACGTCGTGGTAGAGCGGCCACAGGGTCGCGTTGGAGAAGCCCTCGTAGTGACACTCGATCTCGTCCTGCGACATCGACATCGGCACCAGGGAGAGGCCGTCGTCCTCGAACGGCTTCAGCTTCTGACCGGTGCCGCCCGGCCACCCGATCCACACACCCCCACCGTGCGTGCGCATCACCGGCTCGATCGCGGTGACCAGTCCGCCGGGGGAGCGGCGCCACACCTTGCGCCCCGAGGGCAGGGCGACCCGGTCGACCGGAAGTCGATTGGCAACGATCACGAGGTCGTGGGCCACAGAAGTGTCCACCTTAGTGATGCGAGAAATGCGCGGCAGCGTGGCGCACCGCGGCGGAGCCGCACGGTGCGCAGCCCCCGGCCGAGCCTGCGAGGGCCGGGCGGCAAGCTCCGTATGCGACACGCTCGCGCCTTTCAACATGTCGGGCTGGCTGGATAGTGCAGGCCGCGGCGCGTTCCTAGCGTTGAGGACATGACCGAGACGATGCTGATGCCCGTGGTACCCACTTCCGACCGGACCATCGCGAGCCGGGTGCTGCTGGACAGCGCGTACGCGCTGACCGCGTTCGTGATGGCGATCCCGTCGTTCGCCCTCGTGGTCGCCGGGGTGTCGGCCGGGCTCGGGACCCTCGTCGTGGCCGGCGTCGGGCTGGCGGTCCTCGTCGGCACGGCGTACGTCGCTCGCGGGTTCGCGCACATCGAGCGGCTCCGGCTCCGCTCGATGGTGGGGGTGGAGGCACCGTTCCCGACGTACCTGCGTGCGGGCCGGGAGGACGGCAAGGTGCGCGCCTTCCTGACGCCGCTGCGTGACGTGCAGTCCTGGCTCGACGTCCTGTGGTGCCTGATCGGCCTGGTCACCGGCACCTTCGCGTTCGCCGTTGCCGTGGCCTGGTGGGCCGCCACCCTGGGCGGGCTCACCTACTGGTTCTGGGAGCAGTTCATCCCGCGCGGCCCCGACAACACCTCGCTGGCCGACCTGATCGGGCTGGGTAGCGGCCGGACGGCTGACGTGATGCTGCAGACCGCGATCGGCCTCTTCGCCCTGCTGACCCTCCCGTTCGCGATGCGGATCGTCGCGGCGACCCAGGCCGCCGTGTCCCGGGTGCTGCTGTGCAGCCGGGTCGAGCTGATGGGCCGGATGGTCCGGATGGAGGAGAGCAGGGACTCCGCGCACCGCGCCGAGGCGCAGTCGCTCCGGCGGCTCGAGCGCGACATCCACGACGGCCCGCAGCAGCGGCTGATCCGGCTCGGGATGGACCTCGGCCGGGCCAAGCGCCAGCTCTCGGACGATCCCGAGCTCGCCGCCGACACGATCGACGCCGCGCTCGCCCAGACGAGGGAGACCGTCGAGGAGCTCCGCGCCCTGTCGCGCGGGATCGCCCCGCCGCTGCTGGTCGACCGCGGTCTCGAGGTGGCGGTCCGCGAGATGGCAGCGGGCCAGGCGATCGCCGTCGACGTCGCGGTCGACGTGCCGACCCTGACCGAATCGGTGGAGACCGCGGCCTACTTCACGGTGGCCGAGGCGCTGACCAACATCGCGAAGCACAGCCACGCGTCCCGCGCCCAGGTGGCGCTGCGGGCCGAGGACGGGATGCTCGTCGTGACCGTCGACGACGACGGCCGCGGTGGCGCCGAGGTCGCCCCGGGACGCGGCCTCGACGGACTGCGCGAGCGGCTGGCCGGCGTCGACGGCGACCTGATGGTCGCCTCGCCCGACGGCGGTCCGACCCGGCTCCGGGCGGAGGTCCCGCTCCGGTGAGGCTCCGGCGAGGCCTGCCCTGTGGTCGCCGACGACTCGGTCCTGCTCCGCGAGGGGCTCCAGCTGCTCCTCGCCGAAGCAGGCCACGAGGTCGTCGACGCCGTCGGCGATGGCCCGGGACTGGTCGACGCCGTCCTCGACCATCGCCCGGACCTCGCCGTGGTCGACGTCCGGATGCCGCCGACGCACACCGACGAGGGCCTGCGCGCTGCGCTCGCCGTACGCCGCCAGTGGCCGGAGGCGCGCCTGCTGGTCCTGTCGCAGTACGTCGAGGTGTCGTACGCCGACGACCTGCTCGCCACCGGCGAGCGCGGGATCGGCTACCTGCTCAAGGACCGGGTGACCGATGTCGACGACTTCCTGGCCTCTGTCGACGCCGTGGCGGCCGGCGGCACCGTGCTCGACCCGATGGTGGTCCGCCAGCTGATGGCCCGGCGCCGCGACCCGGTCGCCCGGCTCACGCCGCGCGAGCGCGAGGTGATGGCGCTGATGGCGGAGGGCCGGTCGAACGGCTCGATCGCCGAGGCGCTCACCGTGACCCTCGGCGCCGTCGAGAAGCACACGCAGCGGATCTTCGCCAAGCTCGACCTCGCGCCCGACGACGACGCGGCCCACCGGCGGGTCCTCGCGGTCGTCCGCTTCCTCCGCGCCGCCGGATGACCTGTCTGCGATTGGTCGCAACACCCCGACCAACCGAATGACATCGTTGTGATTCGACGTCTACAGTAGGTCAGCAGACCACTGTCGACATCGGGGGAGAAGCGAATGGACCCGCAGCGGAGTACCCCGGCCCCGGAGGCCGTCGGCACGACCGCGGCCGAGCTCAGCGATCGCGACCGGGAGATCCTCGAGTTCGAGCGTCAATGGTGGAAGTACGCCGGCGCCAAGGAAACCGCCGTCCGGGACAAGTTCGACATGAGCTCCACCCGCTACTACCAGGTCCTCAACGCCCTCATCGATCGTCCCGAGGCGCTCGCCTCCGACCCGCTGCTCGTCCGCCGGTTGCGCCGGCTGCGCTCGCAGCGGCAGCGGCAGCGCTCGGCCCGTCGCCTCGGCTTCGAGGTCTGAAAGGTCTGAAACCCATGAATGGTCGTCCTTCCCCCGACCAGGCCAGCTCCCCCCGCCGCGACGAGCGCGGCGCCGTACTCCCTTCGCCGGTCGTCTGGCTGAGCATCATCGCCGTCGTCGTCGCTGCGATCGCGTTCGTGGCCACCCGCGACGCGGAGCCGAAGGAGCGCGAGATCACCACCTCGTCGTCCTCCGACGACGAGACGTCCGACTCGTCGACCCCGACGGACGGCGACACGACCGAGACCGACGACCCCACCGACACCACCCACGCCGGACGAGCCCGAGAAGACCAAGCCTCCGGTCGTGCGCAGCGAGGTCGGCGTCGTCGTCTTCAACAACACGAGCATCTCGGGTCTGGCCGGCGAGACCCTCGCCCGGGTCCAGGAGATCGGGTGGAACGGGATCGCCGCCGACGACTGGTACGGCACCATCCCGGCGACCACGGTCTACTTCCCGCCCGGCATGCGCGACGCGGCCCAGAAGCTCGCCCTCGATCTCGGCATCCAGCGACTGGTCCCGGCCGACGCCGCGATGAGCGACACCAACCTGACCGTCATCCTCACCGGGGCCCTTTCTTAAGAAGCCCGCCGACTCGCGCACTTCGTAAGGCAGATCACCCCATCGGCAGGAGTTTCACCTGGGAGGGGCCCGGGTACTGCGCGTTTCGTGATTGGCTGGACGCGTGCAGTTCTCGTCTTTGGAGGGTGAGCATCGCTACGCGGACCTGGTCCGCGTAGCTGATCGCACCATCATCGGACTCGACTTCGACGGCACCTTGTCGCCGATCGTCGACGATCCCACCCGGGCGCAGATCCACCCCGAAGCGGCCGAGGTGCTGGTCGAGCTCGCGCCCCAGGTCGCGGCGATCGCGGTCATCACCGGGCGTCCGGCGCGCCAGGCGCTCGACCTCGGCGGGCTCGAGGAGGTCGGCAACGCGATCCAGGGGGCGGGCAAGGAGCTCTTCCTCTTCGGCCAGTACGGCAACGAGCGGTGGTCCTCGCGCCACCGCCGGATCGTCGCCCCGCGGCCGCCGCGCGGCCTCGCCACCTTCGAGCGGGACCTGCCGCGGACCCTGCGGCTGGCCGGCGCCACCGATGCCTTCGTCGAGGACAAGGGCCTCGCCGTCGCCGTCCACACCCGCCGGCTTCCGGACGCCGAGGCGGCCTTCGAGCGGCTGCTGCCGCCACTGCGCGAGCTGGCCGAGCGCCACGGCATGATGGTCGAGCCCGGCCGGAGCGTGATCGAGGTGCGGTCGCCGGGAGCCCACAAGGGCATGGTCGTGGAGAAGCTCGCCGCCGAGCTGGACGCCCGCGGGTTCCTGTTCGCCGGCGACGACCTCGGTGACCTGGAGGCGTTCGAGGCGGTCGCCGAGCTCGAGAAGCAGGGACTCGCGACGGTCCGCGTCTGCTCCGCCTCCCAGGAGCAGAGTGCGCTGCTGGCCCTCGCCGACGTCGTGGTGAAGGGTCCCGCGGGCGTGGTCGACCTGCTGCGCCAGCTGCGGCTCGACATCATGCAGAGCTCCGCGCTCGGTTAGCCCGGTCAGCCGGTCAGCCGGTCAGCCGGTCAGCTCGGCGCGGCGCCGGGTCAGGTGCGCGCGCTCGGCGTCGTTGGCGCAGAGCGCGATCGCGGAGTCGTACGACGCCCGCGCGCCGGCGTGGTCGCCGAGCCGGGCCAGCAGCTCGGCGCGGGTCGCGGGAAGTCGGTGCCCGGGGAGGGCGACGCCGGCGAGTGCCGTCAGGCCGGCCTCCGGTCCCTCCGCCTCCGCGACGGCGATCGCCCGACCGAGCCGGACGACCGGGGTGTCCCGGAGCGCGAGCAGCTCGTCGTAGCGCGCCACGATCCGGTCCCACGCGGTGTCGGCGGGCGTGTCCGCGATCGCGTGCTCGGCGGCGATCAGCGCCTGGATCAGGTACGGCGCCGGCGGCGCTGCCGTGAGCGGCCGGAGGAGGTCGAGCGCCTCGCCGATCTCGTCGGCGTGCCAGCGGGAGCGGTCCTGGTCCGGCAGCAGGACCAGTGCACCACCAGCCACCCGCGCGTCTCTTCGCGAGTGCTGGAGCAGCATCAGCGCCTGGAGCGCGGCCAGCTCGCTGTCGTCGTACGGCAGCACGGTGCGGAGCACCCGCACCAGCCGGATCGCCTCGCCGGCGAGCTCGGCCCGCACCACGTCGGGACCGGAGCCGGGCGCGTAGCCCGCCGTGAACGCCAGGTAGGCGACCTGGGCGACCACGCCGACCCGGTCGACCAGGTCCGCGCCGGTCGGTACGGCGAACCGCTCGCCCGCCACCTTCTTCCGGGCCCGGGTGAGCCGGGCCGCCATCGTCGGCGTGGTCTGGAGGAAGAGGCGCGCGATGTCGTCGGTGCTGATGCCGAGGACCAGCCGGAGGGTGAGCGCGGCGGCCGCCTCCCGCGAGAGCCGGGGGTGCGCGCACAGCAGCACCAGCCGGAGCCGCTCGTCGAGCAGCTCGTCGCCGGGATCGGCCATCACCCGTTGCGCCTCCTCGGTCAGCTCGGCGTCGACGGCGAGCAGCGGCATCGACCGCGACCAGCACCTCTTCGGACCGGAGCCGGTCCAGGACCCGCCGGCGGGCGGCGGTGAGCAGCCAACCCGCGGGGTTGCCCGGGACCCCGTCGTCGGGCCAGGTGCGCGCGGCCGCCTCGAAGGCGTCGGCCAGCCCGTCCTCGGCCAGGTCGAGCCGGCGGAAGCGGGCGACGAGCAGGGCCAACAGGCGGCCCCACTCGTCGCGCAGCGCCCGGTCGAGCGTCGTGCCGACGTCGATCAGGTCATTCCTCGCCGCTCTGATCGACGCGGCCCGCACCTCGACCGTGCGCTCCCTGGCTCGGCGAGGATGGCGCACACCTGGACGAGGTCGTCGAGGTCGTCGGAATCCACGAGGTAGAACCCGCTGAGCTGCTCGACGGTCTCGGCGTACGGACCGTCGGTGACGAGGAGGCTTCCGTCCGCGCCGCGCGCCACCTTCCGGGTGGTGCGGGAGTGGGTCAGCTCCTCGCCGCCGGTGACCGTGTGACCCCGTTCGGCGAGTGCTTGGCTGAATTCCTCGTGCTTGGCGAAGACGGCGGCCCGTTGCTCGGGAGAGGCGTTCTCCCAGGTGGTCTCGTCCCCCGGGAGGAGTACGACGTAGGTGGTCATGCGCTCTCCTCGGTGAGCATCTCGCGGACCTCGACCGACGACTCGACCTCGGCGATGATGCCGCACGCGTCTGGAGCAGGTCGTCAAGGTCGTCGGACTCGATCGAGGTAGAAGCCGGTGAGCTGCTCGACGCCCTCGCTGTACGGACCGTCGGTCACGATCGTCAGACCGCCGTCGGCAGCTTGCTCGACCTGCTTGGCGGTCCTGGAGTGGGCGAGCTCGGCACCGCCGACGACCTGGTGGCCACGATCGGCGAGTGCCTTGGAGAACTCGGCGTGCTTCTCGTAGACGCCGGCGCGGTGTTCGGGAGTCTCCGCCTCCCAGACGTTCTCGTCCCCGGGCAGCAGTACGACGTACTTGGCTCATGGTCAGTGCAACCTTTCAGTTGTCGGGCTGATCTGTCACCGGGATGACGCGCGAGGGTCGGCCGAAATCGACGATTGCCCTCACAACGTGGCCTCAGCCTGCGTCTCGCATCGCGGACACAGCGTCTTGAATGGTGGGATCTCGATTCTCCCGTCAGCCTCCGCTCCCGATAGTTTGTGACCTGCTCATCCAGAGGGACTGAGGGAACGGCCCTGTGAAGTCCCGGCAACCGCCACGAGCCTCCGCCACCCGGCGCGGTCACACGACCGAACGGGAAACGGACGTGGAAACGGTGCCAAATCCGACCCGATGCGATGGACGTGCCGGGGCAGATGAGAAGGAGGAACCCGTGAGCACTGTCGTGACCGACCGCTCTGTCGAGCTGACCGAGGCTGCTGGCCCGCGAGAGGGCGCGTTCGGCAACGCCGTCGCGCTCCAGTGTCGCGAGTGCGGCCACCAGGTGGGGCTCGGACCCTTCTACGCGTGCCCGGAGTGCTTCGGTCCGCTCGAGGTCGCCTACGAGCTCCCCGCGATCACCCGCGAGGACGATCGAGGCCGGTCCGCGCAACATCTGGCGCTACAAGGCGCTGCTGCCGGTGCCCAGCGACATCGAGGACAGCCCGAACATGGAGCCCGGCTTCACCCGGCTCCTCAAGGCCGACAACCTCGGCCGCGAGCTCGGCATCGAGAACCTCTGGGTCAAGGACGACTCGACCAACCCGACCAACTCGTTCAAGGACCGGGTGGTGGCGTGCGCGCTGAGCGCGGCCCGCGAGCTCGGCTCCAAGGTCTTCGCGTGTCCGTCGACCGGCAACCTCGCCAACGCGGTCGCCGCCGCGGGCGCCAGGGCCGGCATCAAGACCGTCGTGTTCATCCCCAGCAACCTCGAGCAGCCGAAGCAGGTCAACTCGGCGATCTTCACCGAGAACCTCGTGGCCGTCGACGGCAACTACGACGACGTCAACAAGCTCGCCTCCGAGATCGCAGGCGAGGAAGAGGGCTGGGCGTTCGTCAACGTCAACGTCCGTCCCTACTACGCCGAGGGCTCCAAGACCCTCGGCTACGAGATCGCCGAGCAGCTCGGCTGGCGGCTGCCCGACCAGATCGTGATCCCGGTCGCGTCGGGCTCGCAGCTGACCAAGGTCGACAAGGCGTTCCAGGAGCTGATCAAGCTCGGTCTCGTCGAGGACAAGCCCTACCGCGTCTTCGGCGCGCAGGCCGAGGGCTGCGGCCCGGTCGCCACCGCGTTCAAGGCCGACACCGACGCGATCCGCCCGGTGAAGCCCGACACCATCGCCAAGAGCCTCGCGATCGGCAACCCGGCCGACGGCATCTACGTCCTCGACATCGCCCGCCGTACCGGCGGCGCCGTCGAGGAGGTCACCGACGACGAGATCCGCGCCGGCATCGTGCTGCTCGCCCGGACCGAGGGCATCTTCACCGAGACCGCCGGTGGTACGACGGTCGCGGTCGCCAAGAAGCTCGTCGAGCTCGGCGTCCTTGACCCGACCAAGGAGACTGTGGTCATCAACACCGGCCACGGGCTCAAGACCCTCGACGCGGTGTCCGGCCAGGTCAGTGCGGCAGCCACCATCGCGCCGTCGTACTCCGCCTTCAAGGCCACCGGCATCTGATCGAGCGAAGAAGAACGAGTAGAGAGAAGCAGCGAATGAGCGTCAGCGTCCGGATCCCGACGATCCTGCGCACCTACACCGGCGGCGAGTCCGAGGTGAGCGCCGAGGGCGCCAACCTCGCCGAGGTCCTCGAGGACCTCGATGCGAAGTTCGCCGGGATCAAGGGCCGGATCCTCGACGAGGACGGCAAGCTCCGCCGCTTCGTGAACGTGTACGTCGGCAACGACGACGTCCGCTTCCAGGACGACCTCGCCACCCCGACGCCCGACGGCACCGAGATCTCGGTCATCCCCGCGGTCGCTGGAGGGTGACCGACCACCACTACGAGCTCGGGCTGACCTGGCAGGGCAACCTCGGCACGGGGACGAGCGGCTACCGCGACTACAGCCGTGACTGCCTGCTGTCCGCAGAGGGCAAACCCGACCTGCTCGGATCCTCCGACCCGACGTTCCGCGGTGACCGCGCCCGGTGGAACCCCGAGGAGCTCCTGCTCGCGGCCCTGTCCCAGTGCCACCTGCTGTCCTACCTGCACTCGGCGGTCAACCACGGCATCGTCGTCACCGCCTACGCCGACGCTCCCGTCGGAACCATGAGCCAGGTCGGCCAGGGCGGCCGCTTCACGTCGGTGGTCCTGCGACCGCGGGTCACGATCACGGATCCTGCCCAGGTCGAGCTCGCCCGGTCGATCCATCACGAGGCCAGCGAGAACTGCTTCATCGCCGCCTCCGTGAACTTCCCGGTCACCCACGAGCCGGAGATCCTGGTCGCGCCCTGACACCGACCCGCTACCGCGACGCCACCATCGGTTCAGGTTGCTCTGATTGACAGTGCCCGTGATCCGCAAGCGCACAGCAGCAGGAACGGCCATCGTCCTCGCCGGCCTGGGCGTCACCGCTGCGGGCGGTGGCCGCGAGCTGTTGCGACGCCAGGCCGCGATCGCGCGCCGACGGATCGGCAAGCCGCTGGGCGAGGACGCGATCGACGCGGACAAGCTCTGGAAGAAGTCGTACGGCGACCCGCTGCGACTGCTGCTCCTCGGCGACTCGATCGCCGCGGGTCTCGGGGCCGAGCGCCGCAAGGACACTCTCGGCGCCCGGCTCGCGAAGGGGCTGGCCAAGGAGCTGCACCGTTCGGTCGACCTGCGCACGGCCGCTGTCGTGGGATCGGAGTCCTCGGTGCTCGCCGCTCAGATCGACGGGCTGCCGGCGTCGTACCGCCCCGATGTCGCGGTCATCGTCGTCGGCGGCAACGACGTCACGCACCGGGTACCGGTCAGCGAGTCGGTCGAGCACCTCGAACAGGCGATCGTCCGGCTGCGCTCGTTGGGCGCGGTCGTCGTCGTCGGCACCTGCCCCGACCTCGGAGCGCTGCGCGAGGTGCCCCAGCCGTTGCGCTCGCTCGGCTCCCGGATGTCGCGGCAGCTGGCCGTCGCCCAGCGGGCGGCTGCGGTCCGGTCCGGTGCGCACGTGGTCGCGCTCGCCACCGTCGTCGGCCCGTTCTTCATCACCAACCCCGACGAGATGTTCAGCCTCGACAAGTTCCACCCCAGCTCGCTGGGCTATCGCCGTACGGCGAAAGCGATGCTGCCGGCGGTGCTCGCGGCGCTCGGCCGCTGCCCGTAGGCTCCCGCGAGTGCCCTCGGTCCTGCTCGTCACGTTCAACCTGATGCCCGAGGGCGAGCCCGGCGGTGCCGTCCTGGCCCCGGCGCTCGCCGAGCGCGGCATCGATGCCCGCTGGGTGTGCTGGGACGACCCGTCCGTGGACTGGTCCGCGGCCGACCTGGTGTCGGTGCGCTCGACGTGGGACTACCACCGCCGGCTCCCGGCCTTCCTGGCCTGGGCGCGCGAGGTCGAGGCGGTGACGCCGGTCCTCAACGGCGCCGACGTCTTCGCGTGGAACGCCGACAAGGCCTACCTCGCCGAGCTCGCTGAGGTCATGCCGGTCGTGCCGACCTCCGTGCTCGACGACGCCAGCCTGATCACCGGCCTGACGGCCGCCTTCGACCGTTGGGGGACCGTGGTGATCAAGCCCAGCGTCGGGGCCGGAGGTCGCGGAGTGGTGGTCGTCGACGGCCTCGACGACTGGCGGCTGTTCGACCTGGCACCCGGCCCCTGGGTCGTGCAGCCGCTGGTCGCGTCGGTGCGCACCAGCGGGGAGACGTCGGTCTACGTCCTCGACGGGCGCGCGGTCGCCCAGGTCGACAAGTCGGTGGCCGGTGACGAGGTCCGCGTGCACGAGATGTACGGCGGCAGCAGCCGGCCGGTCCCGCTCGACCCGGCTCGCGCGGGAGTCGCCGAGCACGCCGTACTCACGGTCGCGGAGCGGCTCGGTGCCGACCTCTCCTACGCCCGCGTCGACCTGATGGAGTGGGACGGGGCTTGGGTCGTGAGCGAGCTCGAGCTGATCGAGCCGGGGCTCTACCTCGACGTCGCTCCCGAGATCGCCAGCCCGTTCGCCGACCTGCGTGGCCGACCGGCTCGCGGATCGCGGCTGACCTCCAACCTCGCGGCCCGCCTGTGCGTTGATGGGGTGTGACCACCGACGAGGAGTCGTTCCGCCGCTGGGCGGGAGAGCGGCAGCTGGCGCTGCTGCGCACAGCGCTCCTTCTGACCGGTGACCACCACCGGGCGGAGGACCTGGTCCAGGAGGCACTGGCCAAGGTCGCGCTGCGGTGGCGCCGGCTCGCCGGCGGCAACCCAGAGGCCTACGCGCGCCAGGTCATCGTGCGCGACAACATCTCAGCCGTGGCGCAAGCGGCGGCGGGAGATCGTCGTCGCGATCACCGAGTGAGGTCCCCGCGGACCGGACATGGCCGCCGGCGTCGACCGCCGGATCCTGCTCGACCAGGCGCTCGCCGCACTGACGCCGCGGCAGCGCGCTGTCGTCGTACTGCGCTACTACGACGACCTCACCGAACGTGACACCGCCGATGCGATGGGCGTCAGCGTCGGCACCGTCAAGAGCCAGACCAGCCTCGCCCTCCGGCGGCTTCGCGAAGCGGCACCGGAGCTCGCCGTGCTGCTGCGAGAGGAGTACTGATGACCGACCAGCGACTGCGCGAGCTGCTCGAGGAGCGAGTGGCCGGCGTGACCACGATCGATCTGGCATCCGGCGCCTGGGACCGGGCGTCCGCCGTACGGCGTCGCCGGCGGGCGGTCGCGGCTGCAGCCGTCGCGGTCGTCGCCGTCGTCGGCACCACCACCGTGGTCGTTTCCGGCCGCGGAGATGACGCGTCGCCCCCGCCGGCGACCGAGTTCCACCGAGTCGCCTGCGGTGCCGAAGGCCGAGCGCGGCGGGCAGTACGGCGGCGTGCCCGTGTGGTGGGCCCCGACCACCGACGAGGAGGCGGATCTCCCGCAGCTGACCGGCTCGGGCCTGCCCGAGCAGATCGACCTGTCGGAAATCGCGGGTGAGGTGCCGGTCGGGATGCGCGCGGCCGGGCTGTTCCAGTTGTGGGGCGAACAGCCTGGTCAGGTCGTGGTCGTCGGCGCGGACGGAGCGTCGTACTCCCTCGACGTCTCGCGGCTGGAGCCGGTGACGGACGGCGGTGGACTGCGCCCGCCCGTCACGCAGGAGAGCCTGTCGCCGGACGGGCGCTATGCCTTCTTCGTGCAGGAGCGATCGCTCGAGGTCTACGACTTCGACCGGGCGACGTGGACGACGATCCCCGCCGAGCAGAGGTGGACCGTGGAGTCCGCAGAATGGGCTGACGACCGGCGCCACGCTCAGGGTCGTTGCCGATGCCGTCTTCGACGCCTACTGACCGCCTCTACGCACCCGACGGCGCAGACCTCGGATCCACGACCTACGTTGAGTTCTATGTCGGAGTCCGCCGCGGCGACGACGCCTACGGACCGATCCGGCGCGACGGGGAGAGCGGAGCCCGCGGCGTGTACCTGGCCGGGCCGGTGACCGACCCCGACGGGGTCGAGCTCAGCAGCGTCGACGCACTGGGTGCCGGTGGCGAGCACCAGCCGGGGGCGATCCTCGCCGCTCACCCGTGGACCGGACGAGGGTCGCTGGCCGCAGTGCTGCCCGGTGGTCGGCTGGCTCGACTCCGACACGCCTGCTCTTCGAGTCGCCGCTGGGAGGACGCGCGCATCCTCGCCTGGGACGTCGGAACCACAGTGATGTTCCGGGTCTCCGACATCCGGGGATGGACGCCGGGAGAGGAGTCGTACATCGCCAGCTTCGCTGACCTCCACCCCTAGATTGAGCCCATGTCCTGGGCCCGGCCGTTCCACTTCCTGACCTTCGTCGTGGCCCTGGCCGCCCTGGTCCTTCAGCTCGTGCTCGTCGCACAAGGTCATGCGGTGCTCGACGAGAGCTCGCGCCCCGACACCGCGACCCGGATCCTTCGCTACTGCTCCTACCTGACCATCTGGAGCAACGCGCTCGTGGCGTGGACGACCGGCACCCTCGCGTTCGGGAGGGACACCGACAGCCGGATCTGGCGGGCGCTGCGCCTGGATGCCGTCGTGATCTGCTTCGGCGGCGGCGTCGTGCACTTCTTCTTCCTCCGCCGGCCCTGCTCGACCTGGACGGGGCCGATCTCGCTGGCCGACAAGCTGCTGCACACGGTGGTCCCGCTGCTGGCCGTGATCGGGTGGGTCGCCTTCGGACCGCCGGGGCGTGCGAGCCGGGAGGACCTGGTGCCGTTCCTGGTCGTGCCGGTGGTCTGGCTGGTCTACACGCTGGTCCGCGGGGCGTTCGTCGACTGGTACCCGTACCCGTTCATCGACGTCGGCGAGCACGGGTACGCCGTGGTCCTGCTCAACGCGCTCGGGATCTCGGCGTTCCTCGTCGGCCTCGCGTTCCTCGCTTTCGGCGTCGATCGCCGGCTCTCGAAAGGCCGCTCGACGGACGCCGCGCCCGTCTGAACGACGTACCCGCTCTTGCACTCGCAGGGGTCGAGTGCTAAACATGACGCTGGCACTCTCGTCATGAGAGTGACAACTCTGAACAACCACGAACCCCGATCCGGGGAGTCGAGGTCAGCAGCGACGGCGGGAAGGGTCCGCCGGTTCGGACTGGCCGTCCGTCGCGGGCGACGAGCCGGATCATCACGACTCGAATGCGAAGGATCGCAGGAGTTATGCCGAAGCTGATTGCTTTCAACGAGGAGGCCCGGCGCGGTCTCGAGCGAGGAATGAACACCCTCGCCGACGCCGTCAAGGTCACCCTCGGTCCCAAGGGCCGCAACGTCGTCCTGGAGAAGAAGTGGGGCGCCCCCACGATCACCAACGACGGTGTCTCCATCGCCAAGGAGATCGAGCTCGAGGACCCCTACGAGAAGATCGGGGCCGAGCTGGTCAAGGAGGTCGCGAAGAAGACCGACGACGTCGCCGGTGACGGTACGACGACGGCGACCGTCCTTGCTCAGGCGATGGTCCGCGAGGGCCTGCGCAACGTGGCCGCGGGTGCCAACCCGATGGGCCTGAAGCGCGGCATCGAGGCTGCCGTCGAGGCCGTCTCCGAGCAGCTGCTCGGCATGGCCAAGGAGATCGAGACCAAGGAGCAGATCGCCTCCACCGCGTCCATCTCCGCCGCTGACACCACGGTCGGCGAGATCATCGCCGAGGCGATGGACAAGGTCGGCAAGGAGGGCGTGATCACGGTCGAGGAGTCCAACACCTTCGGCCTCGACCTCGAGCTCACCGAGGGCATGCGCTTCGACAAGGGCTACATCTCGGCCTACTTCGTCACCGACCCGGAGCGGATGGAGACGGTGCTCGAGGACCCCTACGTCCTCATCGCCAACTCCAAGGTCAGCAGCGTCAAGGACCTGCTGCCGCTGCTCGAGAAGGTCATGCAGTCGGGCAAGCCGCTCGTCATCATCGCCGAGGACGTCGACGGCGAGGCTCTCTCGACCCTGGTCGTCAACAAGATCCGCGGCACCTTCAAGTCCGTCGCCGTCAAGGCCCCGGGCTTCGGTGACCGCCGCAAGGCCATGCTCCAGGACATCGCGATCCTGACCGGTGGCCAGGTCATCTCGGAGGAGGTCGGCCTCAAGCTGGAGTCGGCCGGTGTCGAGCTGCTCGGCCAGGCCCGCAAGGTCGTCATCACCAAGGACGAGACCACCATCGTCGAGGGTGCCGGCGACGCGGCCCAGATCGAGGGCCGGGTCAACCAGATCCGCGCCGAGATCGAGAAGTCGGACTCCGACTACGACCGCGAGAAGCTCCAGGAGCGCCTCGCCAAGCTGGCCGGCGGCGTGGCCGTCATCAAGGTCGGCGCGGCCACCGAGGTCGAGCTCAAGGAGCGCAAGCACCGCATCGAGGACGCCGTTCGCAACGCGAAGGCTGCCGTCGAGGAGGGCATCGTCGCCGGAGGTGGCGTGGCGCTCGTCCAGGCCGGCCTGGGCGCGTTCGCCAAGCTCGAGCTCGAGGGCGACGAGGCCACGGGTGCCAACATCGTCAAGGTCGCCATCGAGGCCCCGCTCAAGCAGATCGCGATCAACGCCGGTCTCGAGGGTGGCGTCGTGGCGGAGAAGGTGCGCGGACTCGAGGCCGGGTTCGGCCTCGACGCCGCCACGGGCGAGTACGTCGACATGATCGCCGTCGGCATCATCGACCCCGCCAAGGTGACCCGCTCCGCGCTGCAGAACGCCGCTTCCATCGCGGCGCTGTTCCTCACCACCGAGGCCGTCGTGGCCGACAAGCCGGAGAAGGCGCCCGCCATGGGCGGCGACCCGTCCGGTGGCATGGGCGGCATGGACTTCTAGCCGCCATTGCCCGGACAGGACCGCGAGCTTGCTCGCGGCCTGACCGGGCAAGCACAGCGGCAAGGTTGAGGAGCGTCGGCTCACACCCGCAGCGAAGCAAGGGAGAGAGCGACGCGTCTCGAAACCAGGACATTCGCTGTCGAGAACGATCACCCACAGGGCCCTCGCCGTCGGCGGGGCCCTGTGGCATGTTCGGGGCATGGTGACCGGTCTGCTCCTCGCGGCCGGCGCGGGCTCTCGGATGGGGACGCCGAAGGCCTTGGTCCCTGGCTGGCTGCCGAGCGCGGTCGACGCGCTGCTCGGCGGCGGCTGCGAGCGCGTGGTCGTGGTGCTGGGCGCCCGCGCCGAGGAGGCGCGCCGGCTCGTGCCGCCGGGAGCGGCGGTCGTGGTGGCCCATGACTGGGCCGACGGCATGTCGCACACCTTGCGAGCCGGGCTCGTCGCCCTGGAGGTCGGCGATGCCCCGGCGGCGCTGCTCCACCTGGTCGACCTCCCGGACGTGACCGCTGCCGTCGTACGCCGGGTGCTCGCGGTCGGTGTGCAGGGAGACACGCTCGCGCGGGCGACGTACGACGGTCGGCCCGGTCATCCCGTGCTGCTCGGCCGTGACCACTGGCCCGGTGTCATCGAGGAGGCCGATGGCGACCGGGGAGCCCGCGACTACCTGGCTGCGCGCGACGTCATCGCGGTTGAATGCGGTGACCTCGCCACCGGCCGCGACGTCGACACCCGCTGACCAACCTCGGGCCAACGACGTGGGACATAGCCTCGAGGCATGAACACCGGTGTTGGCACGCTGGCGCGCCGGCTTGAGCACACCGGCTACCTGTGCGACGAGCGAGCTCGCGACGGTCCTCTTCCTCGCGCTCGAGATGGGCCGGCCGCTGCTGCTCGAGGGGGAGCCCGGCACCGGCAAGACGGCCCTGGCCGAGGCGCGTCGCCGAGGCGCTGGACCTGCCGCTGATCCGGCTGCAGTGCTACGAGGGCATCGACGCCACGCAGGCCCTCTACGACTGGGACTTCCCCCGCCAGATCCTGCACCTGCGCGCGCTCGAGGCGGTATCGGCGCGCGGCGGGTGCACCGGACGTGGCCGAGGCCGAGAAGTGGCTGTACGACGAGCGCTTCCTGCTCGCGCGACCCGTGCTGGCGGCGCTCCAGCAGAGCCCGGCCGTGCTGCTGGTCGACGAGGTCGACCGGGCCGACGACGAGTTCGAGGCGTTCCTGCTCGAGGTGCTGTCGACCTACCAGGTGACGATCCCCGAGCTCGGCACCGTCAGGCGGCGGCCCCGCCGACCGTCGTCCTCACCTCCAACCGCACCCGCGAGCTGCACGACGCCCTGAAGCGCCGCTGCCTCTACCACTGGATCGAGCACCCCGGGCTCGACCGCGAGGTCGCCATCGTCCGCTCGCGTGCCCCCGAGGTGAGCGCGACGCTCGCCCGACAGGTCGGTCGAGGTGGTGCAGCGGCTGCGCGACCGCGACGACCTGCTCAAGCCGCCCGGTGTCGCCGAGACGCTCGACTGGGCGCGCGCGCTGGACGGCTCGGGACGACCGATCTCGACCTCGAGACCGCGGCCCGCACGCTGGGCGCCGTGATCAAGTACCGCGAGGACGCGGACCGGGTCCGGGCGGCTCTGGATCGGATGCTGGCGTGAACACCCTACGACGTCTTCTCCTCCAGGCGGTCAGGACCAGACCGCGGACGTGCACCTGCTATCCCCCGAACAACGCCGCGGGGACCCCAAAACGTGAAGGGCGGCGACGAGCTGCTGCTCGGCTTCACCCGGGCGCTGCGGGCGGCCGGTGTGCCCGGTGACGCAGGACCGCACCCGCGCCTACCTCGACGCGGTCGCGGTGGTCGGGCTCGACGACCGGACGGCGACCTACTGGGCGGGCCGCGCGACGCTGTGCGGCGACCCCGACGACCTCGCCAGCCACGACCGGGTCTTCGAGGCGTGGTTCACCGCCGACCGACCCCGCCCGACCGCCGACCGGGCGGTTGCGATGGCGCCGGCCGCGGCCGTCGATCTGGCCGACGCCGACGACCGACGGTGCCGGCGACGGCGAGGGCACGGACGACGTTCGCGGGTTGCCGCCAGCGAAGAGGAGGTGCTGCGGCACCGCGACGTCGCGACACTGCTCGGCGGCGGAGCGGCAGCGCTGGCGGCGCTGTTCGCGACCCTTCCGGTCCGGACCCCGCAGCGCCGGACCGCCCGGCACGACGCCTGGCACCGCGGCGACGTCGACGCCTCCCGCACGCTCCGCGCGAGCCTGCGCCGGATGGGGGAGCCGGCGGAGATCCGATGGCGGCGGCGCCGTACGCGGCCGCGCCGCGTGGTGCTGCTGCTCGACGTGTCCGGCTCGATGAGCGGCTACGCCGACGCGCTGCTGCGCGTCGCGCACCGCACCAGGTCGTCGCGACGGTCGGCGGAGCGCGGTCGAGGTGTTCACCGTCGGCACCCGGCTGACCCGGGTCACCCGGGCGCTGCGCGTGCGCGACCCCGATCGGGCGATCGTCGCGGCCGGCGAGACCGTGCCCGACTGGTCGGGCGGCACCCGGCTCGGCGAGACGCTGCGATGCTTCCTCGACCGGTGGGGCCAGCGCGGGATGGCGCGCGGCGCGGTGGTGGTGCTCTTCAGCGACGGCTGGGAGCGCGGCGACGCCGGCCCTGCTCGCCGAGCAGGTCGCGCCGGCTCTCACCGGCTCGCCCACCGGGTGGTGTGGGTCAACCCCCACCGCGGCAAGGCCGGCTACGCTGCCCGGTGCAGCAGGGCATCGTCGCGGCGCTTCCCTCACGTTGACGACTTCGTCGCCGGTCACTCGCTGGCGACCTTCGACGAGCTGATGGAGGTGGTCGCCGTGCGTGAGGTACTCCCCGACCTGATGCGCTGGTGGGAGGCCGGCGAGACCGTCGGCATCGGCACGGTCGTCGCGACCTTCCGCTCCGCCCCGCGGCCCCCGGGCGCCTCGATGCTCGTCGGCCCGGCGGCGAGGCGGTCGGCTCGGTCTCCGGCGGCTGCGTCGAGGGCGCCGTCTACGACCTGGCCCAGGAGGTCGTCGCCGGCGGCGACCCCGGTGCTGCAGCGCTACGGCGTCAGCGACGACGACGCGTTCGCCGTCGGGCTCACCTGCGGCGGCATCCTCGACGTGTACGTCGAGAAGGTCTCGCAGGAGACCTTCCCCGAGCTCGGCGAGATCGCCGCCGACCGTCGAGGCGGGACGCCCGGTCGCCGTCGCCACCGTCGTCGAGCACCCCGACCCGACCCGTCGGGCGCCGCATGGTCGTCGCCGGCGGGTCGTCGAACGTCCGCGGCCGGCGAGCGGCTCGCTCGGCTCCGCGCGCGCCGACGCCGCCGTCACCGACGACGCGCGTCGGGCTGCTCGCCGCGGGCACAGCGCGACGCTGACCTACGGGCCCGACGGCGAGCGGCGCGGCGAGGGCATGCGGGTGTTCGTGTGGGCGTTCGCGCCGGCTCCTCGGATGCTGGTATTCGGCGCGATCGACTTCGCGGCGGCGGTCGCCCGGATGGGCGAGCTTCCTCGGCTACCACGTGACGGTCTGCGACGCCCGCCCGGTCTTCGCGACCGACGAGCCGCTTCCCCTACGGCCGACGAGGTCGTCGTCAAGTGGCCGCACCAGCTACCTCGCGGCGGAGGTCGACGCCGGCCGGATCGACGAGCGCACCGTGCTCTGCGTGCTCACCCACGACCCGAAGTTCGACGTCCCCCTGCTCGAGGTGGCGCTGCGGCTGCCCGAGGTGGCCTACGTCGGCGCGATGGGCTCCCGACGCACGCACGACGACCGCGATGCGAGCGGCTCCGCGAGGCCGGCCTCGGCGACGCCGAGATCGGCGCGGCTGTCCTCCCCGATCGGGCTCGACCTCGGCGCCCGCACGCCGGAGGAGACGGCGGTCAGCATCGCCGCGGAGATCATCGCGCTGCGGTGGGGCGGCCACGGCGAGCGGCTGGCCGCACCGGACGGCCGCATCCACCACTGACCCCGCTCGGTCGGGTCGCCGCGGCCAGTGACGCGGATCACGCCGGACGGGCGAGGGGCGGGCGACATGGCTGCTCGGACGGAGCTGCAGGCGAGGCGCCTGGCAGCCGTGCGCGCCTGGACGGCCTTCGTCGAGCGCGGCGACCGGGTCGGAGCCGCATCGGTCCGGCCCGAGATCCTGCAGCAGCTGGGCCCGGTCCGGCGACGGCGGTCCACCTCGACCGTGACGCGCAGGCGCCGCTCGCCGACGAGTCCGAGACCCGCTCGCGTCTGGAAGGACTCGCCGCTGCAGCCGCGGTCGAGCGCATCGAGCAGGAGCTGCGCCGCACCGCGGCGGACGGCGACCTCGTCGTCGCCGTCACCGACGCCCACACCCGGATCCTGTGGACCTACGGCGGCCGGGTGATGCGGCGCAAGGCCGAGACGGTCAACTTCGTGGCCGGCGGCCGCTGGGACGACCGCTAGCGTCGGCACCAACGCCCTCGCCCTCGCCGTCGCGGCACGGCAGCGCCGGCGATGGTCTTCAGCGCCGAGCACTACGCGCCGATCGTGCACAACTGGGTCTGCTGGGCGGCTCCGGTCCACGACCCCGTCTCCGGCGAGCAGCTGGGCGTCATCGACCTCTCCACGACCTGGGACCGCACCCACCCGATCGGCCTCGCCACGGCCCGGGTGATGGCCCGGCTCGTCGAGAACGCGCTGCCCGCGCAGCCGGCCGACGTCAGCCGGCCCGAGGCAGCTCGGCGGACCCCGGCCTCGCGCTGACCCTGCTCGGCGCCGCCGAGGCCCGGCTCGACGGGCAGCGGCTGCTGCTGAACCGGCGCCAGACCGAGATCCTCGCCCTGCTGGCGCTGCACCCCGAGGGGCTCTCGCTCGAGCAGCTGCACGCCCTGCTCTACGGCGACCAGTGCGGTGACGCTCTCCACCCTCAAGGCCGAGGTCTCGCACCTGCGCCACGCCCTCGGCGGCCAGCTCGCCGCCCGGCCCTACCGGCTGACCGATCCCGGTCCGCACCGACGTCGACGCAGGTGCTCGCGCCTGCTCCGCCGCGGCGAGGTGGGTGCCGCCGTCGACGCCTACGGCGGCGACCTGCTGCCCGGCACCAACTGCCCCGGCGCTCATCGAGCTGGGCGACTACGTCGCCGTGGCGGTGCGCGAGGCGCTGCTCGCCGACCCGCAGCCCCTCCGCGGTGCTGCGCTACACCGAGCTGGCGCCGTACGACACCGAGGTCCTCGAGGTCGCGCTCGCGGCGCTCGACCGGTCGCGGCCGCCGCACCCCGCGACCGCTGCTCAAGGGCGCGCTCGCGCGGCCGTGCGCTGCCTCCGACCCGCGCCGGCGACCCGAGCCGTCTGAGCCCAGCCGGCGCGAGCGCCGCCAACCTAGGAGCCCTAGCTGCCTAGGTCGTCACGCCTCGTACACCTGACCCGAGGGAGTTGCCTATGACCCGAATCTCCGTCAACGTCGACGGCGCGCAGCTACACCGACGACGTCGAACCACGGATGCTGCTCGTGCACTACCTGCGGGAGCAGCTCGGCAAGACCGGCACGGTCGTCGGCTGCGACACCAGCAACTGCGGCGCCTGCACGGTCCACCTCGACGGCCGCAGCGTGAAGTCCTGCAACGTCCTCGCCGTCCAGGCCGACGGCCGCGAGGTCACCACCGTCGAGGGGCTGGCGAAGGACGGCGAGCTGCACCCGGTGCAGGAGGCCTTCCGCGAGTGCCACGCCCTCCAGTGCGGCTACTGCACGCCGGGGATGATCATGCAGTCGATCGACCTGCTCAACGAGAACCCGAACCCGTCGGAGGCGGAGATCCGCGACGGGCTCGAGGGCAACCTCTGCCGCTGCACCGGCTACCACAACATCGTCCGGGCGGTGCAGCAGCGCCGGCCGGCGCCGTCGCACCGGCGCGCGAGGGGGTGCCGCGCATGACCGTCACCGAGGACCGCGCCGACCGAGCGCCCGGCGAAGGAGATCGGCCGCTCCCGCCGTCGCAAGGAGGACCAGCGGCTGATCACCGGCCGCACCCGGTGGACCGACAACATCCAGCTGCCGGGGATGCTGCACATCGCGATGGTGCGCAGCCCGTTCGCGCACGCGAGGATCACCAGCATCGACACCTCCGAGGCCAAGGCCGCGCCGAACGTCATCGCCGTGTTCACCGGTGCGACGTCGCCGACGAGCAGGGCGTGATCGCCAACGCGTGGCCACTCACCACCGACCAGAAGACGCCCGCCCACCCGCCGATCGCCGTCGACCGGGTCGCGTTCGCCGGCGAGATCGTCGCCGTCGTGGTGGCACGCGTCGGCCGCCGAGGCGCGCGACGCCGCCGAGCTCGTCGACGTCGACTACGAGGAGCTGCCGGCCGCCCTCGACCTCAAGGAGGCCGCGGAGGACACGGTGCTCGCGCACCCCGACCTCGGCACCAACAGTCCGTCGTTCTGGCAGCTCGACTCGGCGGAGGCCGGCACGCGGCGGCGACGTCGACGAGGCCATCGAGGCCGCGCGCGAGCGACGGCATCGTGCATCGAGCGGGAGTACCGCCAGCAGCGGCTGATCCCGGCCTTCATGGAGCCCCGTCGTTCGGTCGTCGACCCGACCGGCGAGCAGATCACGCTGTGGTCCTCCACCCAGATCCCGCACATCACCCGGTTCCTGCTGGCGCGACGACCGGCATGCCCGAGTCGAAGATCCGGGTGATCGCGCCGGACGTGGGCGGCGGCTTCGGCGGCAAGCTGCAGACGACGCCCGAGGAGTGGATCACCTTCCTCGCGGCGAAGCGCACCGGCCAGCCGGTGCAAGTACACCGAGACCCGCTCCGAGTCGCTGATGGCCGGCCACCACGGTCGCGACCAGTGGCAGCAGCTCACCCTGGCGGCGACGAAGGAGGGCCGGGTCACCGGCCTCAAGGTCGACCTGCTCGCCGACCTCGGCGCCTACGTCGGCATCGTCGGAGGCGGCGTACCGGTCCTCGGTGCGTGGATGTTCAACGCCATCTACAAGTTCGACGCCTACCGGTTCACGCACGAACGGTGCTCACCAACAAGACCTGGGTCGACGCCTACCGCGGCGCCGGCCGGCCCGAGGCGACGTACGCCATCGAGCGGCTGATGGACGAGCTCGCCGCCGAGCTGGGCAAGGACCCGCTCGAGGTCCGCGAGATGAACTGGATCAAGCACGACGAGTTCCCGTTCACCACGGTGGCCGGGATGACCTACGACTCCGGCAACTACGAGGCGGCGACCGCCAAGGCGAAGGAGATGTTCGGCTACGACGAGCTCCGCGCCGAGCAGCAGCGGCGCCGCGAATCAGGCGACCCGGTGCAGCTGGGCATCGGCATCTCGACGTTCACCGAGATGTGCGGCCTCGCGCCCGTCACGGGTGCTCGGTCAGCTCAACTACGGCGCCGGCGGCTGGGAGCACGCGGAGATCCGGATGCTCGCCGACCGGCAAGGTCGAGGTCATCACCGGCACCTCGCCGCACGGGCAGGGCCACGAGACGGCCTGGTCGCAGATCGTCGCCGACCGGCTCGGGGTGCCGTTCGAGGACGTCGAGGTCCTGCACGGAGACACCCAGATGTCGCCGTCCGCGGCCTGGACACCTACGGCTCGCGCTCGCTGGTCGTCGGCGGCGAGGCGCTGGTGCTGGCGGCCGACAAGGTGATCGAGAAGGCGAAGCCGATCGCGGCGCACATGCTGGAGGCGTCCGCGGACGACCTCGAGTTCAGCGCCGGCCGGTTCCAGGTGCAGAGGCACCGACAAGGGCGTGACCATCCAGGAGGTCGCCACCGCGGCGTGGGCGGCGCACGACCTGCCCGAGGGCGTCGAGCCCAACCTCGACGCCTCGGCGACCTACGACCCGGTCAACTTCTCCTTCCCGCACGGCACGCACCTGTGCGCGATGGAGGTCGACACCGAGACCGGCCGGGTGACGATGCGCAAGTACGTCTGCGTCGACGACATCGGCAACATCGTCAACCCGCTCATCGTCGCGGGTCAGGTCCACGGCGGCCTGGTGCAGGGCATCGCCCAGGCGTTGTGGGAGGAGGCGGTGTACGACGACAGCGGGCACCCTGGTGTCCGGGTCGTTCGTGGACTACCTGCTGCCGACGGCCGCCGACACGATCAGCTTCGACACCGACCACACCACCTCGCCGAGCACGACCAACACGCTCGGCACCAAGGGCGTAGGGGAGGCCGGCACGCATCGCGTCGACCCCGGCGGTGGTCAACGCGGTCGTCGACGCCGTGCGCCATCTCGGCGTCAACGACATCACCATGCCCTGCACACCTGAACGGGTGTGGCGCGCGATCCGCAGCGGCACCGTCCGGTGGCGGGACCACCGAGGCGGCCGCTCCGCACTTCGATCCCTCGACGGGCATGGACGGCACCGTCGACCGCACCACGGGAGGGAACTGATGATCCCCGCAGCCTTCGAGTACCTCGCTCCGACCTCGGTCGAGGACGCGCTCGCGGCACTGGCCGAGCACGGTGACGATGCCAAGATCATCGCCGGCGGGCAGAGCCTGCTGCCGGTGCTCCGGATGCGCCTCAATGCCCCCGAGTGGGTGATCGACCTGGGCCGGATCGCGAGCCTGCGGGGGATCCGCGACGATGGCGACCACCTGGTCATCGGAGCGATGACCACCCACCACGACGTCGGCCAGGACCCGCTCGTCCACGAGAACGCGCTGCTGATCGCCAAGGCGATCACGCATCTCGCCGACGCCCAGGTCCGCCACCGTGGGACGTTCGGGGGCGCGCTCGCGCACGCCGATCCGGCCGGCGACCTCGGCGCGCCGACGCTCGCGCTCGGGGCCACCTTCGTCGTCCAGGGGTCGGGCGGGACCCGCTCGGTCCCGGCGTCGGAGTTCTTCGTCGACCTCTTCGAGACCGCGATCTCCGACGACGAGATCCTCACCGAGGTGCACGTCCCGAAGCGGGCCGGCTGGGGAGCGTCGTACGAGAAGTTCGTGCGGGTCGCCCACCAGTGGCCGATCGTGGCCGTCGCCGCCGCCGTGCGGATGGAGGGCGACACCATCGCCGAGGCGCGGATCGGCCTCACCAACATGGGGTCGACACCGCTGCGGGCGGAGGCCGCCGAGGAGGCACTGGTCGGTCAGCCGGCGACCGCCGAGGGCGTCGCCGCCGCGGCGGCGGCAGCCGCGGACGGCACCAACCCGCCCAGCGACCTCAACGGCGACGCCGACTACCGTCGCCATCTCGCCGGGGTGCTCACCCGACGAGCCGTGCTGGACGCAGCCGGAAGGGGCTGACCGACCGTCGATGGACCTCACGCACACCTTCACGGTGCCCACGTCGGTCGACGAGGCCTGGGCGCACTTCCAGGACATAGGAGCGCTCGCCGAGTGCTTCCCCGGGGCGCAGGTCACCTCGGTCGGTGAGACCGACGACGGCGCACCGACCTTCGAGGGCACCTGCAAGGTCAAGCTCGGTCCGATCGCGCTGGTGTACGCCGGGTCCGGGCAGTTCGTCGAGAGCGATGCGGCCGCCCACCGGTTCGTGGTCGAGGCCAAGGGTCGCGACAAGCGCGGCAACGGTACGGCGGGTGCGACGGTCACCGTCGCCATGGAGGCCGCCGGCGACGAGACCGCTGTCGAGGTGCTGACCGACCTCTCGATCACCGGCAAGCCGGCCCAGTTCGGCCGCGGGGTCATGCAGGACGTGTCGGACAAGCTGCTCGGACAGTTCGTCGCCTGTCTCGAGCAACGGCTCGCCAATGGAGCAGCCGACGGGGGCGAGGCCACCGCCCCACCCGCAGAACCGGTGACCGGGCCGAGTGGAGCCGCCCCGGTCGCCGCACCCGCCGTTGCCGGAGAGACGAGTCGTGCGCCCGCGGCGGAGGCGGATGAGGAGGACGACGCCTGGACCTCGGCGCCGCCCTGCTGCCGGTGCTCGTCAAGTCCTACGGACGTCAGATCGCTGCCGCCCTCGCCGGCCTGGTCCTGGTCGCACTCGTCCTCCGGTGGGCTCGCCGACGCGGCTGAAAGGAAGCGGCCGCTGCCGGACAGGGTGAGAGTGTGGAGACCGTGTCTGAGGCCGAGCGGGAGATCCTCTTCACCCGGATGGCGCACGAGGTGGGCGAGCCGCTACGGCGCTACGGCTTATGAGTCGAGGACACGGACACAAGTCAAGTTCCACGGCAGAATCACCAGTGGTACTGCGAGTAGTCGCGCTCCCGATTGCTCTCCTCGTAGTCCTGCTCCTCCTCGATCGCGTCGTCGTTGCGCTCCTCGAGCCGCTTCTCCTTCCGCTCCTGCTGGCGCTGCTCGCGACGCTCCTCGGGGGTCTGCTCATCGTCCTGCTGCTGTTGCTGCTCGTCCTGCTGTTGTTGCTGCTGCTGTTGCTGGAGCTTGTCGCGCAGGCGCTGGTCGACGGCGGCGGCGTCCTCGGTCTGGTCCTGGCCGCGGCCGGAGTCGGTCGGGCACCCGCCCTCGGCCAACGCATCGATCCCGGCCTGCCACCACGCGGTCGCCTCGTCGGCGTCGCCGTTCTCGAGCGCGGTGTCGCCCAGCGTCTCGTCGGCGAGCGCGATGTTGATGCGCACCGTGCACTCCTCCGCTGCGCGGCACGTCCTCGAGCGCGACGACGTAGAGCTCGAGTGCACCCTCGAGGTCACCGTCGGCATGACGCGCAGCGCCCTCGTCGAAGGCGGCGATCCACGACTCGAACCAGTTGACCGAGTCGTTCGCCGAGAATTCGTCGGCTGCACCCACGTAGTCGGCGTCGTCGAACAGGCTGCGGCCGTCGCGGTCATGGGAGAGCATCGCGACCACCTTCACGGCGAACAGCAGTGCCACGAGCATCGGCAGGATGCCGGCCAGGACGAGGATCATGCGCAGCCTGGTGCGGGTCACGTCGCCTCCTTCCGGGCCGGGGCGAGCGCGGTGTGGGAGGTCCAGAGGGCCCGCCACCACGACCGCAGCTCGAGCAGCACGAGCCCGAGCAGGATCAGACCGAACAGCCAGGTCAGATCGTGCTCAGCGGGCGCGTCCGCCCCCTCGTCCAGGGCGTACGACGACTCGAAGTCGTCGGCGAGCGCACGCATCCCGCCGGGCTCGGTGCGGTGGGCGTAGTCGATGTCGAGCTCGGCGGCGATCGTCTCGAGGTTGTCCTCGTCGATCCGGGAGATCGCGTCCTCGCCCTTGTCCTGGTCGTAGACGTAGCCGTCCTCGGTCGACAGGTTGTCCGCCTCGGGCATCTTGGCGCCTTCCTCGGTGCCGTAGCCGAGCACGACCCCGCCGTCGACCAGGTCCTCGAGCTCGGAGAAGGACGCCTGCTCGCCGTCGGCGGTGTTCTCGCCGTCGCTGACGAAGACCACCATCCGGCGGCGGTCGGGATGCTGCTCGTCCGCGCGCTCGAGGATCTCCCGCATCGCCTCGAGCGGGCGGTCCGCGAGGGAGCCGCTCCCGTCGAACGGGCCTTCCAGCCGCAGCGTCTCGATCGCCGTCCCGAACGTTGTCGCGTCGCTGGTGAACGGCAGCTCCAGCTCCACGACGCTGCCGTAGGTCAGCAGCGCGAACCGAGCGCCGGGGAGCGCGTCGGCGAGCTCGGCCAGGTCCCGCTGCGCGCCGTAGATCCGCGGGCCGCCCTGGTAGTCGAGCGCGGCCATGGACCGGGTGCGGTCGACGACGACCAGCACCTCGATGTCGGACAGCTGGGTCGGTGCGGCCCGGGTGCCGAACCCGGGCTGCAGCAGCACCAGCACCAGCGCGACGACGATGCCGATCCGGCGGGCGAGGACGAGGGCGGTGCTCATCGCGTCGACCTCCGTCCGGCCAGCGCGATCAGTCCCTGCACCGCCCACACGAGCACGAGCAGACCGACCCCGATCCCGGCGATGACCTGGCCGGTGTGTGGCTCGTCGACGGTCTGGACCAACGGCGGCCGCTCGATCTTGGCGGCCTCGAGCTCGTTGATCTCCTCGACCACCTCCTCGGCCGACCCACCGGTGCCGAGCTGCGCGAAGGTGCCGCCGGTCTCGGCGGCCGTGGCCTGCAGCCCGTCGATGTCGCCCTCCTTGTCGGGCTCACCGGGGTTGGCGATCACGTGGACGACGACCCGGTCGTCGGCGGCGTACGCCGCGGCTTCCGTGAGGTTGTAGACGCTGCGTCCGCGCTGCTCGCCGTCGGTCGCGAACACCAGGGCCCGGCCGCGGTCCTCGTCGAGCCGGTCGAACCGCTGGACGCACGACACCAGGCCGTCGGCGATGAGGGACGACTGGTACTGCCGTTCCTCGCTCCACGTGCCGGCCGTGAAGTCGTCGAACGCGTCGCTCGGATAGATCTCGCTCCAGCCCGCGAACGCCTCCTCGGCCTCGTCCAGCCGGTCGAGGACGAACTCGTAGTCGTCGGTGAGCGGGAACTTCGTGATCGCGGCGTTGTTCCAGACCGTCAGTCCGATCCGCTCACCCTGGAGACCCTCGACGATGTTGCGGAACTCCTGGATGACGTCGACGTTCCAGGGCGCGGTCGATCCCGAGGCGTCGAGGCAGAGCATGATGTCGCGCGCCGACTCGTCGCGGTCCATCACCTGGGTCTCCTGCACGCGGCCACCGAGCACGATCCCGCCGACGCAGGCGACGAGGGCCGCGACCGACCCGAAGGCGCCGAGCAACCGCTGGCGCTGCACGAGGGTCCGGTAGCGGGGGAGCGCGCGGAGCCGCGCGGCGTGGGCGACGTACGACGCCCCGGACGGATGCCGCCGCCACCAGATCCGGACCCAGGCGGCCAGCAGCACGACCAGCAGCAGGACCAGCAGCAGCACCAGCCACGGCCACTTCAGCTCGCTGTCGATCGTCGTCCAGCTCAGCTCCATGACGCCACCAGCTGTCGAGCCTTGGCGACCGCGTCGTCGAACCGTTCGCGGGCCTGACCGACCTCGTCGGGCGCGAACTCCGGGGGATACATGAGCTCGATCGCCTCGGTGAGCGGTCGGGGTGCCTGCTGGCGGAAGTCAGCGAGAGTCATCGTCGGCGCCGGGATCGTGCTCACCGCGCCGACGTAGGACCGGACCGTCTCGCTCAGCTGCTGGTGCCCGTCCCGGGCCGGGACCTCACCCGCCCGCACCGTGGCCTCGATCCGCGCGATCCGGTCCAGGTGCTGCTGGCGCACGGTCGGCACGTCGGCACCGGCCCAGGAGACGGCGCCGGACGGGGTGCGGTCGCGGGTGAACCAGACGACCGCGAGGTAGTAGATCGCGACGAGGAACAGTCCGAGCAGTGCGAGCCACAGCCAGCGGTCGCCGTACGCCACCGGGCCGTTGAACTCTCCTTGGAGCTGGCCTGCGTCGAGGAGCCTGGCCGGCAGCGCGGCGAGAGACGCGCTCCGGAAGCTTGCTTCCTCGTCAAACGCGTCGAAGACGCGCTCGGCCCAATTCAACTCAGCGGCGGCGAGCATGACGGTGCCTCTCCAGCACGCGGAAGACGGCAGCGATGGCGGACTCGGTGTCACGGACCCGCTCGTGCACCACCCCGAGCTGGTCGAGGCGGCGGCGCAGCTGGGACTCCTCGCCGGCGACGAGGGCGGCGTACTCCTCCTGGAGCTGGGCATCGCCGCGCAGCCAGGACGGGACCTCCGCGCCGGCATCGACATCGACCAGCTGGCGCGGGGCGCCGACGGTGATCGTCGGGTCCAGGTCGCCGATCGTCAGGAACAGCACCTCGTGCTGGGCGGTGAGCCGGCGCAGCGACTCGGCGAGCTCGTCCGACACGTGGGTCTCGTCGGAGACCACGACCAGGATGGTGCGCCGCCGGATCGCGCGGGCGACGTAGTCGAGGACCGCCGTCAGGTCGCTCGGCGGCGCCGTCGGGGTGATCGCGTCGTGCACCAGGCCGAGCAACCGCTCGAGGTAGAGCTCGCCGTTGTCGGGCGGGCGCACGTGCTGGCGTCGGGCGTCGCCGTGGACGAGAGCGACCAGGTCGCCGTGCCGGACGGCGAGATAGCCCATCACGCCGGTGACGAAGACCGCCAGGTCGCGCTTCGACACTGCTGGGAGTCGTTCATCGCGGCCATGCTGCGACCGGTCGACACGGCGAGCACCACCGTGTGCTTGCGCTCGGCGACGTAGCGCCGGACCAGCAGCATCCGGGTGCGGGCCGACGCCTTCCAGTCGATGTCCTTCACGTCGTCGCCGCGGACGTACTCGCGGAGGTCGTTGAAGTCGATGCCGCGGCCGACCTGGATCGCGGCGTACTCGCCCTCGAGCAGCCCGCGCACCTTGCGGTGTGCGTGGATCGAGAGACGGGCCTTGACCCGGGCCAGATGGGACACCGTGTCCTTCTCCTCTAGGCCCCGGTCACGGCGTCGGTACGGCGCGGAACACCGCGTCGATGATGCTCTCGGGCTGCACCCGGTCGGCCAGCGCCTCGAAGCTGAGGTGGATCCGATGACGGAGTACGGCGTGCCGCAGCTCCCGGATGTCCTCCGGGATGACGTAGTGGCGGCCCTGGACGACGGCCATCGCGCGAGCGGCCTGGAAGAAGGCGATGCTGCCGCGCGGGCTGGCGCCGATCTCGACGTAGGCGCCGAGCTCCGGTCCGAGCAGCTGTCCGACGTGCCGGGTCGCCCGCACGAGGCTGACGACGTAGCGGCGGATCGCCGGGTCGACGTAGACCCGCCGGACCATCGCCTGCACGTCGATGACGTCGTTGATCGTGGCGACCGGCTCGACCTTCGTGGCGTGCTGACCGAGCGTGCCGTCGTCGATCCGGTCGAGCACCATCAGCTCGTCGGACTCCTCGGGGTAGTCGACGATCTCCTTGAGCAGGAACCGGTCCATCTGCGCGTGGGGGAGGACGTAGGTGCCCTCCTCCTCGATCGGGTTCTGGGTGGCGAGCACCATGAACGGGCTCGGCAGCGGGTGGATGGTGCCGGCGATCGAGGTCTGCCGCTCCTGCATCGCCTCGAGCAGCGCCGACTGGGTCTTCGCGCTGGCCCGGTTGATCTCGTCGAGCAGCACGAAGTGGGCGTGCACCGGGCCGAGCTGCGTCTCGAACTCGTGCCGCCGCGGGTCGTAGACCTGGGTGCCGATGATGTCGCTCGGCAGCAGGTCGGGCGTGCACTGGATCCGCGAGAACTCGGCGCTGACCGCCTGCGCGAGCGTCGCCGACGCGAGCGTCTTCGCGAGGCCCGGGCACGCTCTCGAGCAGCACGTGGCCCTCGGAGAGCAGGGTGACCAGCAGCGCCGTACGGGTCCGCTCCTGGCCGACGACCCGGCTCGACCACGCCGCGGAGATCCGGTCGATGGCGTCGCTCGCGCCCGCGACGTCGGCCGCGGTGAGCGGAGTGGTCGGTTGGGCGGTCCGGGTAGTAGTCATCGGCGGCAAACCTACCCGTCAGTCCCGCGCCGCAAGCCTCGAGCGGAACTCCTGGTCGCGCCGTAGCCGGGCGAGGTCACGGTCGCGCCGTTCGGCGATCACCGCGCCGAGCACGACCTCCGGCGGCGCACCGCTGGGCGGCGCCGGCGCGACGTACCGCCGCACCTCGGTGAGCAGGTCGGCGCCCACCCGCTGCCGCGAGTGCGGGTCGAGCGTGGGCAGCCGCCCGAGGAACTGGCGTACGGCGAGCGCCAGGCCGGTCGGAAGGCTCGCCAGGTCCGCGTTGCGGGCCCAGGTGGCGAGCTCCGGGGGCATCGGCGGCGGGAGCGGCAGCCGGAGCGTGACCCGGTCGCGGATCACGTAGGTGCCGGCGGCGTAGTCGCCCAGCCGCTTGCCGCGCCGGCTGACGAGCATCGAGAAGAACGCCGGGATGCAGAAGAAGACATAGATCTCGACGAATCCGATCAGGGCCCGCACCAGCGCGTGGTGGAACGTGATCGGGCCGGCGTCGTCGCGGACCGTGCGCAGCCCGAGCGCGAGCTTGCCGAGCGAACGGCCCCGCGTCAGCGTCTCGAGGACCGTGGGATAGACGACGAAGGTGACGATGATCGCCGCGATCGACGCCACGTCGACCAGCGCCTGGGACGCGTTGATCGTGGCGGCCAGGAAGACCAGCAGGCTCACCACGAACAGCACGAAGGTCACGATCACGTCGATCAGACCGGAGGCCATCCGCAGCCCGAGGCTCGCCGGAGGCAGGTCCAGGGCGACGCCCTCGCCGGTGACGAGGTCGTCCGTGGTGATCGTGGCGAACTCGGCCGCGGGTTGCGTCGACATCGGAGCCAGCGTACGTGGGCACGTCGTACTCTTGCGCCCGTGCCGCGCATCGACCTCGACGCCTACGTCGTCGCGCACTCGCACGAGTGGGCGCGGCTCGACCAGCTGGTGCGCAGCCGGCGACTCACCGGGCCGGAGAGCGACGAGCTCGTCGACCGCTACCAGCAGGTCGCGACCCATCTCTCCGTGATCCGCACGTCGGCGCCGGACGCGGAGGTCGTCGCCTACCTCTCCTCGCTGCTCGGCCGGACGCGGATCTCGATGCTCGGCGCGCGCGTGCTCAGCTGGCGCGCCGTCGGACTGTTCTTCACCGAGCAGTTCCCGGCCGCGCTCTACCGGATGCGCTGGTGGTGGCTGGGCTGCATGGCCGCCAACATCATCGTCACGGCCGTCCTCATGTGGTGGCTGGTCGATCACCCGGAGGTGGAGCAGTCCCTCCTCTCGGGGCAGGAGATCGACGACCTCGTCAACAACGACTTCGAGAGCTACTACAGCGAGAACGCGGCCAGCGCCTTCGCGACCCGGGTCTGGATCAACAACGCCTGGGTGAGCGCGCTCTGCATCGCGCTCGGGATCCTCGGCCTGCCCGTCGTGTACCTGCTCTTCCAGAACGTGCTCAACGTCGCCGTGATCGGCTCGATCATGACCCGGCACGACCGCGCAGACCTGTTCTGGGGGCTGATCCTCCCGCACGGCCTGCTCGAGCTGACCGCCGTCTTCGTCGCCGGCGGGGTCGGACTGCGGCTGTTCTGGTCGTGGGTCGAGCCGCGGGGCTTGAGTCGTGCCAACGCCCTCGCCCAGGCCGGCCGCACCGCGATCACCTGCGCGCTCGGGCTGGTCGTCGTACTCCTCGTCAGCGGCATCATCGAGGCCTTCGTGACGCCGTCGCCCTTGCCGACCTGGGGCCGGATCGCGATCGGGATCCTGGCCGAGATCGCGTTCTTCCTCTACGTGTTCGTCATCGGCCGCCAGGCCAGCCACCGCGGCCACACCGGTGACATCAGTGCCGCCCTCCTCGAGGACCGGGTCGCCACCCAGGACTGATGCGCGAAGTCGCACGGTTTGCGGCCGCGAAGTCGCACGGTTGGGCGCGCGAAGTCGCACGGTGTGGGCCGCGAAGTCGCGAAGCGTTCGGACTTGCGCGCGGCGACGCAGATCGACTTCGCGAGCAACCCGCGCGACTCCGGCGCAACTGCGCCGACCTCGTCGGCGAAGTGTGCGACCACATCGGCGGAGCTCGAGAGTCCCTGGGCCTTCAACGCGAGGTAGTGGTCGGCGAGCGCCGGGGGGAGTCGCTCGGCGTCGGCGTCGACGACGTGGACGCCGAGCCGGTTGAGCACCTCGGAGGTCCACTCGCGGCGGCGCAGCTCCTGCTCGGCCGCCGCGGCGTCGTAGACCTCGTCGACCGTGCTGCGCTCGTCGGCGAGCCGGTTGAGCTCCGGGTCGCGCACCGACGCCAGGATGACGCGGTGGTGGCGGGTGAGTGCGGGCAGCACCGGCAGCAGACCCTGCTGGACCGCGGACGGTTCCACCGGCGTGAGGAGTACGACGAGCGCCCGCTGCTTGCCGAAGCCCTGGACCGCGCCGGCCAGCGTGTCCCAGTCGGCCTCGGCGATGACCGGCTCGAGGTCGGCCATCGACTCCTGCAGCCGCAGGGCGATGTCGCGCGCTCCGGCGGCGCGCAGCCGGGCCCGCACCCGGCGGTCGCCGGCCACGAAGTCGACCCGGTCGCCGGCGCGCGAGGCGAGGGCGGCGAGCAGCAGGGCGGCGTCCATCGCAGCGTCCAGGCGCGGCACCCCGTCGACGCCACCGACCCGTGCCGCGGCGGTGCGCGACGTGTCGAGCACGAGCACGACCCGCCGGTCGCGTTCCGGCTGCCAGGTGCGCACGACCACGTGCGGGGTGCGCGCCGACGCGCGCCAGTCGATGGAGCGGACGTCGTCGCCGCGGACGTACTCGCGGAGCGAGTCGAACTCGGTGCCGGCTCCGCGGATCCGCACCGCCGCCCGTCCGTCGAGCTCACGGAGCTGCGCCAGCCGGGACGGCAGGTGCTTGCGCGATTCGAACGGCGGGAGCGAGCGGACAGCGCCCGGCACGTCGTACGTCCGCTGCTTGGCGGCCAGGTGCAGCGGCCCCCAGGAACGGAGGGTGACACCGACGGCCCGCAGGTCGCCGCGGCGCCAGGGCCGGAGCGCCGTACGAACGACGCGACGGTCGCCGGGTGGGAGCACGCCCCGGTGCCGGTTGTCGCGGGCGCCGGCGGAGGGCTGCCAGGCGTCGCGCACGTCGAGACGCAGCGTCCGGTTGCCGTCGTTGGCGACGGTCAGCGCCGACTCGGCGGGGTCGCCGAGCCGCACCGTGCCCGGCGGTCGCCGGTGCAGCCCGACCCCGCCCGTCGTGGGCGCGAGCAGCAGGTCGGCGACGACGAAGAGGGCGACGGCGAGGAGCCAGAGCGCGACCGTGCCGCCCGACGGCCGCAGCACCACGGCCACGACGCCCAGCAGCAGGAGGAGCGGCACCCGGCCCGATATGACCATGGGCTCTACCTGGGCACCGGGACCGAGCCGAGGGCGGAGGAGAGGACCTTCGCGACGTCGACGCCCTCGAGCTCGGCCTCGGGGCGCAGGCCCAGCCGGTGCACGAGGGCTGCGTGGGCGAGTGCCTTCACGTCGTCGGGGGTCACGAAGTCGCGGCCGGAGAGCCAGGCCCAGGCCCGGGCGGCCCGCATCAGCGCGGTGGCACCGCGGGGGCTCACGCCGAGCGACAACGACGGCGACTCGCGGGTCGCCCTCGCGATGTCGACGATGTACGTCGCCACCTCGGGCGAGACCTGGACCTCCTTGACCGCGGCCTGCGCGGCCTCGATGTCGGCGCCGGACGCCACCGCGGTGACACCCGCGCCCGCCACGTCCCGCGGGTCGAAGCCCTCGGCGTGGCGGGTGAGGATCGCGATCTCGTCGGTGCGCGGCGGCACCGGCAGCACCACCTTGAGGAGGAACCGGTCCAGCTGCGCCTCGGGGAGCGGGTAGGTGCCTTCGTACTCGACCGGGTTCTGGGTCGCCGCGACGAGGAACGGCCGGGGGAGCGGGCGGGTGACGCCGTCGGCGGACACCTGGCCCTCCTCCATCGCCTCCAGCAGCGCCGACTGGGTCTTCGGAGGCGTCCGGTTGATCTCGTCGGCGAGCAGCAGGTTGGTGAAGACGGGGCCCTCGCGGAAGTTGAGCTCACCCGCGGAGTTGTCGATCACCAGCGAACCGGTGATGTCGCCGGGCATCAGGTCGGGCGTGAACTGCACGCGGCGCGTGTCGACCGCCAGCGACGCGGCGAGGGTGCGCACGAGCAGCGTCTTCGCCGTACCGGGCACGCCCTCCATCAGCACGTGCCCGCCGCAGAGCAGGGCGACCAGCAGCCCGGACACGGCGGCGTCCTGGCCGACGACGGCCTTGCCGACCTCGTGCCGGACCGCCAAGAGCCGCTCGCGCAGCGCTTCGTGCTCACCGGGCGGCGGGGGCGGGGGCGGGATCTGTTCGGTCATCCGCGACGTACCTCTCTGTCGAGCTGCATGAGTTCCTGGGCGAGCTGGACCAGGCCGGGGTCCGAGCCCGGGACGGGGGCGTGGTGGGCGAGCAGTGCGCCGATCTGCTCCTCGGGACGGCCGACGTGCAGAGCCACCGCCGTGATGACGTCGCTCTCGGACGCGCCCCGACCGAGCCGGAGGTGGTCGGCCAGCCGGCGCCGGGCGGCGGCGCGCATCGCCGACACGGCATAGGGGCGGTCGTCGGCGCGACGGTACATCCGGCCGCGGCTGCGGGTCGTCTCGACCGCGCGGACCACGACCGGCAGCGGTTCGGACGCGAGCCTCCCCAGCCGGCGTCCGCGCCACAGGATCAGCGCGATCAGGGAGAAGGACCCGAGCCACAACGACGGGACCAGCCAGTCGGGCGCGAAGGACCAGAGGCTGACCGCTTCGTCCTCGGCGGCGTCGTCGTACGTCGGGACGTACCAGACCAGCTCGTCGTGCTCGCCGAGCAGCCGCAGGACGACGGCCGCGTTGTCGCCGCGCAGCACCTGGTCGTTGGTGAGCGCCTCGCCCGCACCGAAGTAGGTCGTGCCCGCACCGTTCGCCAGCACGAAACCTCCGTTGCTCGGGAAGCAGCCGGATCGGGTGTCGTAGCCGGTGGCGTCGTCGACGGTGACGCTCAGGTCGTCGAAGCGGCTCTCGGCGCAGTCGCCGGACGTCTCCCCCGACGCGGACGCCGACTCGACACCCGGCTGGACCTCCTCGAGGACGTAGACCGGCGGCTCCACGAGTACGACGTCAGCGCCGACCGTGTCGTCGTACAACCGCCGGATCGTGCTCGGTGCCAGTTGGCCGGTGCCGGTCACCAGGACGGTGGTGCCCTGGCCCACCTCCGCGTCGTGGAGTGCGTCGGCGGTGCGGACGATCGTGACCTCGACCCCCTCGTCCTCCAGCACGCGGGCGACGGCCTGGGCACCGTCGGGGTCGGGGTTCTGCGGGTCGAGCGGGGCGGCGTACTCCGGGTCGCTGGCGGTGGCCCAGACCGCGACGGCGAGGGCGAGCACGAGCGCGACGCCGACGGCGAACCAGACCCGGTTGCGGCGGAAGAAGCCGACCCGGCCGGGAGCATCGCCCGGCGGTGGCGACCGGGCCGGTCTCAGGGGGAGCGCTGGGCGTGATCGTCATCGGACCCGCTCCCGGCGGCCGCCGAGCTCGTCATCGAGCGCCAGCACGTCGACGGCCTGCTCCCGGGTGGCCGGGTGGTCGCCGTACAGGACCGAGTCGAAGAGGTCGGCGCTGCGGTCGACGAGGTGTCGCTGCGCCGGGAACTCGATGCCCAGCCCGGCAGCGAGCTCGTGGGCGGTGGCCTGCGGCAGGTCCTCGATCCGGCCCCGCTCGACCTGGCGTACGGCGAGCGCGCGGTAGGCGTCGACGAGCGCGTCGTCGAAACGCCCCTCGGCGAAAGCGGCATCCGCACGTGCGCGCAGCGCCGCCGCGGTGATCACCTCGCCCGTCAGCGCCGGTGCCCGTTCGGTGCGGGCACGGGCCGTGCTTCGGGCCCGCGACACGAGGAGGCCGATGCCGACGACGATCAGCAGCCCGACCACGATCGCCGCGAACGTCCCGAGCGGTGGCACGTTGCGGGCGGCTTCGGCGCCGTCCTCGAACAGCCGCTCGACCCAGCGCTGGATCCGCTCGATCAGGTTGGCGTCGTGGTAGTCCGGATTCGCGAGCTCCTGGCGCAGCAAGGACCTGGCCTCGTCGCCGCTCGGGTCGAGCGGTGGGTCGGCCAGGCGCAGGGAGGCTGCTGCGGCGATCGGGGCGGTCACCGCGGGATCAGCCCGGCCTCACGCATCAGCTCGACGTCGTACGCCTCCTTGCGCATCCGCTGGTCGAGGTACTGCAGCGACGTCACCGCCGCCGTGAACGGCGCGACGAAGGCGTTCTGGATGATCAGGCCGATCGCCTGGGTGAGGACGAGGATCAGCAGGAAGTACTCCGGCACCAGAGCGGCGCCGACCTGGCCACCGATCGAGGTCGGGAGCCCCAGGATGTAGCTCGCGGTCCCGGTGATCACGGACGTCAGCAGCCCGATCCCGAGGATCCGCCAGAACCCGTTCCTCGTCAGCCGCCAGTTCCGGCCGAACGACGCGAACACGCCGACCGGCTCCAGCATCAGGGTGGGCGTCGCGAGGTAGACGATCTTGATCCACAGCCAGACGTAGAGCGGGATCGAGCCGAGCACGAGCACGATGCCCAGGAGCACGGTCAGGAGCACGTCCTCGGTCAGGACCGCGACCAGCACGATGATCGTGATCACCAGCGCGATCGCGAACACGGTGACGACGCCGACCAGCAACGCCTGGCCGAGCAGCCGCCAGCGCTTGCCGTGGGTCGCGGCCCACGCCTCGGCGAGGGTCAGCCGGCGGCCCACTGCCGCCGCATGGGTGACGTGAGCGATCATGCCCGTCACGAAGATGACGCCGATCTGCGCTGCGAAGAGTCCGAGGACGAACGAGCCGAACGAGCCGAGCAGTCCCACCAGCTCCGCGGTGCTGGCGTCGTCGGACACCTCGCCGTCGGACTCGAAGCCGGTGCCGAGGGCGAACGCGCTGACCGTGCTGATGAGGATCGGGAGCACCATCGCGACGGCCGTGACCAGCGCGGCCGCGCCGACGGTCGCCTTCGGGTTGAACCGGATGATCCGGAACGCGCCGTCGTAGATGTTGCCGAGGGTCAGCGGCCGGAGCGGGATCGCGCCCGGCTTGTGGGCGGCTCCGAGCATGCCCGGGAGCGCAGGCGGCCGGTACTGCTGCGGTGGTGGCGGCGGCGCCGTCGTACTCCCTGGCGGACCGCTCGGGCCGGGTCCGGCGGGCTCCTCGGGCAGCGGTGCGCCCGGCGGCGGGTAGTGGTGCGGTGTCCCGGTCATTGCACGCATCCTTGCATCCGTGGCCCAGAGAAGGCTTGGTGAATTTGGTGCGGTGCCCTGACCTCTGCCAAGATATCCAGGTTGCTCCGGCGGGTTTGCCGGGGTGCGGCACATCTTGACTACTGAATCGCGTCTCCCGAGCAGGTGCCACGGAGTTCATTCTCTTTGGCGGCACCGCACTGGAATGCGGCCGGTGGTGCGGTTGCGCCGGACCCAGGAGACCCGATCAGCCCGACGAACCGTCGGGCGCCCCAACAACAAACACCAAGGATCCGCTCAGTGCGGACGTGTGCGTCGAAACATTTTCGGACGACACGCCCGACCTCGGGGGTCGGCGGTTGCGGGGTGAGAAACAGGGCGAGGCCGACTCAATACCGAGGACGCCCCGAGACATCGGCGGATGAGAAGAAGGACGAGAGAGACCTATGGCGGGACAGAAGATCCGCATCAGGCTCAAGGCCTATGACCACGAGGTGATCGACACCTCGGCGCGGAAGATCGTGGACACCGTCACCCGTACGGGTGCGAAGGTCGCCGGCCCGGTGCCGCTGCCGACCGAGAAGAACGTCTTCTGTGTCATCCGCTCGCCGCACAAGTACAAGGACTCGCGCGAGCACTTCGAGATGCGCACGCACAAGCGCCTCATCGACATCATCGACCCCACCCCCAAGACTGTCGACAGCCTCATGCGGCTCGACCTGCCGGCCGGCGTCGACATCGAGATCAAGCTCTGAGGTTGTTGTCATGACGATCGAACGCAACGTGAAGGGCCTGCTGGGCACCAAGCTCGGCATGACCCAGCTCTGGGACGAGAACAACCGCATCGTCCCGGTGACCGTGATCGCGGCCACGACCAACGTGGTGACCCAGGTCCGCCAGCCCGAGCCGGACGGCTACAACGCCATCCAGATCGGCTACGGCGAGATCGAGGGCCGCAAGGTCAACCAGCCGCAGGCCGGTCACTTCGCCAAGGCCGGCACGACGCCGCGCCGCCACCTGATCGAGATCCGTACGGCGGACGCCCCGACCTACACCGTGGGTCAGGAGCTCCCTGTCGACACCTTCGAGCCGGGCACCGTCATCGACGTGACCGGCACCAGCAAGGGCAAGGGTTTCGCCGGTGTCATGAAGCGCCACGGCTTCCACGGTGTCGGCGCCTCGCACGGTGCCCACCGCAACCACCGCAAGCCGGGCTCGATCGGCGCCTGCGCCACCCCCGGCCGTGTCTTCAAGGGCATGCGGATGGCTGGTCGGATGGGTAGCGACACCGTCACCACCCAGAACGTCACCGTGCACGCGGTCGACGTGGAGAAGGGCCTGATCCTGCTCAAGGGCGCCGTACCCGGCCCCAAGGGTGGCGTCATCGTCCTCCGGACCTCTGCGAAGAAGGGCTGATCGACATGGCCGCCAAGAACGCAGGGAGCAGTGTGAAGACCGTGAAGGTCGAGCTCCCCAACGAGATCTTCGACGTCGACGTCAGCATCCCGCTGATCCACCAGGTCGTCGTCGCCCAGCAGGCTGCTGCGCGTCAGGGCACGCACGCCACCAAGACCCGCGCCGACGTGCGCGGCGGTGGCCGCAAGCCCTACAAGCAGAAGGGCACCGGCCGCGCGCGCCAGGGCTCGACCCGTGCGCCGCAGTTCGCCGGCGGTGGCGTCGTCCACGGCCCGCAGCCGCGTGACTACAGCCAGCGGACCCCCAAGAAGATGAAGGCCGCCGCGCTGCGTGGCGCCCTCACCGACCGGGCCCGCAACGAGCGGATCCACGTCGTCGAGGGTCTGGTCTCCGGTGACAAGCCGTCGACCAAGGCTGCTCTCGCGGCGCTCAGCTCGCTGACCGACCGCACCAACTACCTCGTGGTCCTGGAGCGCACCGACACCGTCACCTGGCTGTCGCTGCGCAACGCCCCCGAGGTGCACCTGGTCGCCGTCGACCAGCTGAACACCTACGACGTGCTCGCGAGCGACGACGTGGTCTTCAGCAAGGGCGCGTACGACGCGTTCGTCTCCGGCGCCGCCTACGGCAAGAAGACCGCGTCGACTGAGGAGGCGGACAAGTGAGCACCCTGCACAAGGACCACCGCGACGTCCTGATCGCGCCCGTGGTGTCGGAGAAGAGCTACAGCCTCCTCGACGCCAACAAGTACACCTTCCTGGTGCACCCGGACGCCAACAAGACCGAGATCAAGATCGCGGTCGAGAAGGTGTTCAACGTCAAGGTCACCTCGGTCAACACGCTCAACCGGGCCGGCAAGACCCGGCGTACCCGCTACGGCCTCGGCAAGCGCAAGGACACCAAGCGCGCCATCGTCAGCCTCGCTGAGGGTCACCGCATCGACATCTTCGGAGGTCCGGTCAGCTGACCGGGCTCTGATACGAGGACTGAACAGATATGGCAATCCGTAAGTACAAGCCGACCACCCCGGGCCGCCGCGGCGCCTCGGTGGCCGACTTCGTCGAGATCACCCGGACCACGCCGGAGAAGTCGCTGACCCGTCCGCTCCCCAAGAAGGGCGGGCGCAACAACCAGGGCCGGATCACCACCCGGCACCAGGGCGGTGGCCACAAGCGGGCCTACCGCATCATCGACTTCCGTCGCTACGACAAGGACGGCATTCCCGCCAAGGTCGCGCACATCGAGTACGACCCGAACCGCACGGCTCGGATCGCGCTGCTGCACTACGCCGACGGCGAGAAGCGCTACATCATCGCGCCCAAGGACCTGGTCCAGGGCATGACCGTCGAGGCCGGCGTCGGCTCCGACATCAAGCCCGGCAACAACCTGCCGCTGCGCAACATCCCGGTCGGTACGACGATCCACTGCGTCGAGCTGCGTCCCGGCGGCGGTGCCAAGATGGCCCGCTCCGCCGGCAACAGCGCCCAGCTCGTCGCCCGTGAGGGCTCGCGCGCCACGCTGCGCCTGCCTTCGGGCGAGATGCGGTTCGTCGACGTCCGCTGCCGCGCCACGGTCGGCGAGGTCGGCAACGCCGAGCAGTCCAACATCAACTGGGGCAAGGCCGGCCGGATGCGGTGGAAGGGCAAGCGCCCGACCGTCCGCGGTGTCGTCATGAACCCCGTCGACCACCCGCACGGCGGTGGCGAGGGCAAGACCTCCGGTGGACGCCACCCGGTCTCGCCCTGGGGCAAGCCCGAGGGCCGCACGCGTCGCCGCAAGGCCTCCGACGCCCAGATCATCCGTCGTCGCAAGTCCGGCAAGGGTAGGAAGTAACTGACATGCCTCGCAGCCTGAAGAAGGGCCCCTTCGTCGACGACCACCTGATGAAGAAGGTGGACGCCGAGAACGACAAGGGCAGCCACAACGTCATCAAGACCTGGTCGCGCCGCTCGATGATCGTCCCGGCGATGATCGGTCACACGATCGCCGTCCACGACGGTCGCAAGCACGTGCCGGTGTTCGTGTCCGACTCGATGGTCGGCCACAAGCTGGGCGAGTTCGCCCCCACCCGCACCTACCGCGGTCACGTCAAGGAAGACCGGAAGGGACGTCGTCGATGACCACCACCGACCGCCGGCGCACCAGCGCCCGCCGCGATTCCCTGCTGGGTGACCAGCCGGGTGCCTTCGCGAGCGCGCGCTTCGTCCGGATCACCCCGATGAAGGCCCGCCGGGTCGTCGACATGGTCCGTGGCCTGCCCGTGGACGAGGCGCAGTCGATCCTCGCCTTCACCCCGCAGGCCGCTGCCAAGACCGTCGGCAAGGTGCTCGACAGCGCCATCGCGAACGCCGGGACCACCGAGGGCCTGCCCACCGGTGACCTGGTGATCTCGGTCGCGCACGTCGACGAGGGACCGACGATGAAGCGCTGGCGTCCGCGTGCGCAGGGCCGGGCCACCCGGATCAACAAGCGCACCAGCCACATCACCATCGCGGTTCAGCCTGCCGATGTCGTTGCGAAGTAAGAGGCAAGAAGTAATGGGTCAGAAGATCAACCCGAACGGCTTCCGCCTCGGCATCTCCACCGATCACAAGTCGCGGTGGTACGCCGACAAGCTCTACAAGTCGTACGTCGGCGAGGACGTCGCCATCCGCAAGCTGCTCTCGAAGGGCATGGAGCGGGCCGGCATCTCCAAGGTCGAGATCGAGCGCACCCGTGACCGGGTCCGCGTCGACATCCACACCGCCCGGCCGGGCATCGTCATCGGCCGTCGCGGCGCGGAGGCCGACCGGATCCGTGGCGAGCTCGAGAAGCTCACCGGCAAGCAGGTGCAGCTCAACATCCTCGAGGTCAAGAACCCCGAGATCGACGCTCAGCTCGTCGCCCAGGGTGTTGCCGAGCAGCTGTCCGGCCGCGTCCAGTTCCGCCGCGCGATGCGCAAGGCCATGCAGACCTCGATGCGGTCCGGTGCCAAGGGCATCCGGATCCAGTGCTCGGGCCGCCTCAACGGCGCCGAGATGTCGCGCACCGAGTTCTACCGCGAGGGTCGCGTCCCGCTGCACACGCTGCGTGCCGACATCGACTACGGCTTCTACGAGGCCCGCACCACCTTCGGCCGGATCGGCGTGAAGGTGTGGATCTACAAGGGCGAGGTTGCCGGCACCCGTGCCGAGCGCCAGGCCCAGGCCGCTGCCCGCGCCGGTGTCCCCGGCCGCGGTGGCCGCCCCACCCGTGGTGGCGACCGTCCGACCCGTGGGTCGCGCGGCGACCGCCCGACCCGCTCGGACCGCGAGGCCGCGCCCGCCGGCGCAACCGAGGCCCCCGCCGCTGCCGAGCCGAGCACCGGAACGCTGAGTAATGAGAGTGGGGCCTGAGCCATGTTGATGCCGCGTCGCGTCAAGCACCGCAAGCAGCACCACCCGAAGCGTCGGGGTGCCGCCAAGGGTGGCACCACGCTCGCGTTCGGTGACTTCGGGATCCAGGCGGTCGAGGGTCACTACGTGACCAACCGGCAGATCGAGTCCGCACGTATCGCCATGACCCGTCACATCAAGCGTGGCGGCAAGGTGTGGATCAACATCTACCCGGACCGCCCGCTCACCAAGAAGCCGGCCGAGACCCGGATGGGTTCCGGTAAGGGCTCGCCCGAGTGGTGGGTCGCCAACGTCAAGCCCGGTCGCGTCATGTTCGAGCTGTCCGGTGTGCCGGAGGACGTCGCCCGCGAGGCGATGCGCCGTGCCATCCACAAGCTGCCCATGAAGTGCCGCTTCATCACCCGAGAGGCTGGTGAGTTCTGATGAGCCAGGACCTGAAGGCCCACGAGCTCGACGAGCTCAACGACATCGACCTCGAGGCCAAGCTGCGCGAGGCCAAGGAGGAGCTGTTCAACCTGCGGTTCCAGGCGGCCACCGGCCAGCTGGAGTCGCACGGTCGGCTCCGCACGGTCAAGAAGGACATCGCCCGGATCTACACCGTGGTGCGTGAGCGCGAGCTCGGCATCCGGACCGCTCCGGGCTCGGAAGAGGAGACCGCATGAGCGAGCAGGAGAACGTGACCGTCGAGCGCAACACGCGCAAGACCCGTGAGGGCCTGGTCGTGAGCGACAAGATGGACAAGACCGTGGTCGTGTCCGTCGAGGACCGCGTCAAGCACGCCCTGTACGGCAAGGTCCTGCGGCGCAACACCCGGCTCAAGGCCCACGACGAGCAGAACGACTGTGGCGTCGGTGACCGCGTCCTGATCATGGAGACCCGGCCGCTGTCCGCCACCAAGCGCTGGCGCGTCGTCAAGATCCTCGAGCGCGCCAAGTAGTCATCGAGTTCGGCCAGGCTCACAGCTCCGCCATCAGGTGGGCACTGAGAACCGGCACGACAACCAGGAGAAGAAATGATTCAGCAGGAGTCGCGACTGAAGGTCGCCGACAACACCGGTGCCAAGGAGATCCTTTGCATCCGGGTTCTCGGCGGCTCGGGTCGTCGCTACGCCGGGATCGGCGACGTCATCGTCGCCACCGTCAAGGACGCGATCCCCGGTGGCAACGTCAAGAAGGGTGACGTCGTCAAGGCGGTCATCGTGCGCACCGTCAAGGAGCGCCGGCGGCCCGACGGCTCGTACATCAAGTTCGACGAGAACGCCGCGGTGATCCTCAAGAACGACGGTGAGCCGCGCGGCACCCGCATCTTCGGCCCCGTCGGCCGTGAGCTGCGTGAGAAGAAGTTCATGAAGATCATCTCGCTCGCCCCGGAGGTGCTGTGATGGCCAAGTCCAGCAATGCGAAGAAGACGCCGAAGATCGCCATCAAGAAGGGCGACACCGTCAAGGTGATCGCGGGCAAGGACAAGGGCGCCGAGGGCAAGGTCATCAAGGTTCTCCGCGAGGAGGAGCGGCTGATCGTCGAGGGCGTCAACCGGATCAAGAAGCACACCAAGGTCGTCAACCAGGGCGGTCGCGCCGGCAACACCGGCGGGATCATCACCACCGAGGCCCCCATCCACGTCTCCAACGTGATGCTGGTCGAGGGTGACGGCGTCACCCGGATCGCCTACAAGCGGGTCGAGGTCACCAAGCGCCGCGCGGACGGCTCGGAGTACCCGTCGACGCGCAGCGTCCGGATCTCCCGCAAGACGGGGAAGGAAATCTGATGAGCGAGACGACTGACGCTCCGGCGACTGGCCGAGAGGGTCACCCCGCGGCTCAAGACCAAGTACCGCGAGGAGATCCTCCCCGCGCTGCGGTCGGAGTTCGAGATCGCCAACGTCATGCAGGTGCCCGGCCTGACCAAGATCGTGGTCAACATGGGCGTCGGCGAGGCGGCCCGCGACTCGAAGCTGATCGAGGGCGCGATCCGCGACCTGACGGCGATCACCGGCCAGAAGCCGGCCGTCACGAAGGCCCGCAAGTCCATCGCCCAGTTCAAGCTGCGCGAGGGCATGCCGATCGGCACCCACGTCACGCTGCGTGGCGACCGGATGTGGGAGTTCCTCGACCGCCTGCTGTCGCTCGCGCTCCCGCGCATCCGCGACTTCCGCGGCCTCAGCCCGAAGCAGTTCGACGGCAAGGGCAACTACACGTTCGGTCTGACCGAGCAGGTCATGTTCCACGAGATCGACCAGGACAAGGTCGACCGGCAGCGGGGCATGGACATCACGGTCGTCACCTCGGCTACCAACGACGAGCAGGGTCGCGCGCTGTTGAAGCAGCTCGGCTTCCCGTTCGCGGAGCGCTGACATGGCTCACAATCGCGAAGCGGCCGTGTCAGAGCGCGTAGCAACCGACAGCACAGCAAGGAGAACTGACATGGCGAAGACTGCGCTCAGGGTCAAGGCGGCCCGCAAGCCCAAGTTCGCGGTGCGTGGCTACACCCGTTGCCAGCGCTGCGGTCGCCCCAAGGCGGTCTACCGCAAGTTCGGCCTGTGCCGGATCTGCCTGCGGGAGATGGCCCACCGGGGCGAGCTGCCCGGCGTCACCAAGTCGAGCTGGTAATCACCACTAACAGCTGAAGGTCCACCTGCCCCGCGCGGGCGGAAACCGCAGCAAGAAGGAAAAGCACACATCATGACGATGACCGACCCGATCGCAGACATGCTGACTCGTCTGCGCAACGCCAACCAGGCGTACCACGACGAGGTTTCGATGCCCTACAGCAAGCTGAAGCAGGGCGTCGCGGAGATCCTCAAGCAGGAGGGCTACATCTCCGCCTTCGACGTGACCGACAACGAGAACGGCGTCGGCAAGATCCTGACGCTCACGCTCAAGTACGGCCGCAACCGTGAGCGCTCGCTCGCCGGCGTCCGCCGGATCAGCAAGCCGGGCCTCCGGGTCTACGCCAAGCACACGGGTCTCCCGAAGGTGCTCGGCGGCCTGGGTGTCGCGATCATCTCGACGAGCCAGGGCCTGCTGACCGACCGTCAGGCCAACCAGAAGGGCGTGGGTGGGGAAGTCCTCGCCTACGTCTGGTGACGAGACCAGGAAGAGAGGAATAGCAATGTCGCGCATTGGCAAGCTCCCCGTCCCGGTCCCGTCCGGCGTCGACGTGGCGCTCGACGGCCCCGTGGTGACGGTGAAGGGCCCCAAGGGCACCCTGACCCACACGGTCGCCGCTCCGATCGTCGTCGAACGCAACGACGAGGGCGGCACCGCTGTCCTGGACGTCAAGCGTCCTGACGACGAGCGGATCAGCAAGTCGCTCCACGGTCTGACCCGCACCCTGATCAACAACATGGTCGTGGGCGTGACCGAGGGCTACGAGAAGAAGCTCGAGATCGTGGGCGTGGGTTACCGCGTCCTGTCCAAGGGCCCGACCCAGCTGGAGTTCCAGCTCGGCTACTCGCACTCGATCATCTTCGACGCGCCCGAGGGCATCACCTTCACCGTCGATGGTCCGACCAAGCTGGGCGTCGTCGGTATCGACAAGCAGCAGGTCGGCGAGGTCGCGGCCAACATTCGCAAGCTCCGCAAGCCCGAGCCCTACAAGGGCAAGGGCGTCCGGTACGCCGGCGAGCACGTCCGCCGCAAGGTCGGAAAGGCTGGTAAGTGACCATGGCGATCACCCTCAAGCACCAAAGGCACCTGTCGGCGCGCGCCAAGTCGCGACTGCGCCGCCAGATCCGAGGCCGCAAGAAGATCTCCGGAACCCCCGAGCGCCCGCGCCTGGTGGTCACCCGGTCAAGCAAGCACATCACCGTCCAGGTCGTCGACGACCTGGACGGCAAGACCCTGGCGTACGCCTCCACCATGGAGGGCGACCTGCGGTCGTTCGATGGCGACAAGACTGCCAAGGCGAAGAAGGTCGGCGAGCTTGTTGCCGCCCGTGCCAAGGAGCTCGGTGTCGATTCGGTCGTCTTCGACCGTGCCGGCAACAAGTACCACGGTCGCATCGCGGCCCTAGCAGATGGCGCCCGCGAGGGCGGCCTGACCTTCTGATCGCGATAGCAAGGACTGAGGAGAAATCATGAGCGGACCCCAGCGCGGACAGCGTTCTGGCGGCGACCGCGGCGGACGCGGCGGTCGTGACGACCGGCGCGGCGGCGCGGACAAGAGCCAGTACGTCGAGCGGGTCGTCGCGATCAACCGCGTTGCCAAGGTCGTGAAGGGTGGTCGTCGCTTCAGCTTCACCGCCCTCGTGGTCGTTGGTGACGGTGACGGTCATGGTCGGCGTCGGCTACGGCAAGGCCAAGGAGGTGCCGGCGGCGATCGCCAAGGGTGTCGAGGAGGCGAAGAAGAACTTCTTCCGCGTTCCCCGGATCCAGGGCACCATCCCGCACCCGGTGCAGGGCGAGAAGGCGGCCGGTGTCGTCTTCCTGCGTCCGGCCGCGCCCGGTACCGGTGTGATCGCCGGTGGCCCGGTGCGCGCCGTACTCGAGTGCGCCGGCATCCACGACGTGCTCAGCAAGTCGCTGGGCTCGTCCAACCAGATCAACATCGTGCACGCGACCGTTGCGGCACTGCAGCTCTTGGAGATGCCCGAGACCGTGGCGGCGCGCCGTGGCCTCGCGGTCGAGGACGTCGCCCCGGCGGCGCTCCTCAAGGCCAAGGCCCTGGGCGAAGCCGAGGCGGCTGCTGCCGCCAAGGCAGCCTCGGGGGTGAGCTCCTGATGGCTCAGCTCAAGGTTCAGCAGAAGAAGTCGTCGATCGGCTGCAAGCAGAACCAGCGCGAGACGCTGCGTTCGCTTGGTCTCAAGCGGATCGGTGACACCGTTGTCAAAGAGGACCGCCCGGAGATCCGGGGCATGGTCCAGACCGTCCGTCACCTGGTGACGGTCGAAGAGGTGGAATGAAATGACGCTCAAGCTGCACCACCTGCGCCCGGCGCCGGGGGCCAAGAAGGCCAAGATCCGGGTCGGCCGCGGTGAGGGTTCGAAGGGCAAGACCGCCGGTCGCGGCACCAAGGGCACGAAGGCCCGCTACCAGGTGCCCGTGGCCTTCGAGGGTGGCCAGATGCCGCTGCACATGCGGCTGCCGAAGCTCAAGGGCTTCAAGAACCCCTTCAAGGTCACGTTCCAGGTCGTCAACCTCGACAAGATCAGCGCGCTCTTCCCGGACGGCGGCGACGTCACCCCGGAGGAGCTGGTTGCCCGCGGCGCCGTCCGCAAGGGCGAGCCCGTCAAGGTGCTCGGCCAGGGCGAGCTGTCGGTCAAGGTTGCGGTGAGCGCCAACGCCTTCTCGGCCTCCGCCAAGGAGAAGATCGAGAGTGCCGGCGGCAGCGTCACCGTCCTGTGACGATTTCGTGAGTTGAGGCGCGGTCGACCTGGTCATCAGGGCGACCGCGCCTTTCTTGCTCCCTGTTAGGCTTCCCGACGGCCCTCAGGTGTCGACGGCCCCGTGAGAAAGAGGACCCTCAGTGCTCAGCGCGTTCGTGAACGCATTCCGGACTCCGGACCTGCGGCGCAAGCTGCTGTTCGTCCTGTTCATCATCGTGATCTTCCGGGCTCGGCTCGCAGATCCCCGCGCCCGGGCGTGAACGTCGCCAACGTCCAGGACTGTCTCGGCGACGAGGCCAACAACACCGGCATCTACAACCTGATCAACCTGTTCTCCGGCGGCGCGCTGCTCCAGCTGACGGTCTTCGCGCTCGGGATCATGCCGTACATCACGGCGAGCATCATCCTGCAGCTCCTCGTCGTCGTGATCCCGCGGCTGGAGGCCCTCAAGAAGGAGGGCCAGGCCGGCCAGACCAAGATCACGCAGTACACGCGCTACCTGACGCTCGGCCTCGCGCTGCTGCAGGCCACCGGCATCGTCGCGCTCGCGCGCACCGGCAGCCTGCTCCAGAACTGTGACACCAGCTATCCGCTTCTTCACAGTGACGACGACCATGACCTTCATGGTCATGGTCATGACCATGACGGCCGGCACCGCGGTGATCATGTGGCTCGGTGAGCTCATCACCGAGCGCGGCATCGGCAACGGCATGTCGATCCTGATCTTCACCCAGGTCGTCGCGACCTTCCCTGCCGCCCTGTGGTCGGTCCAGAAGACCAAGGGCTGGTGGACCTTCTCCATCGTGATCGCGATCGGACTCGTGATCGTGGCCGGGGTCATCTTCATCGAACAGGCGCAGCGCCGGATCCCGGTGCAGTACGCCCGCCGGATGGTCGGCCGCAAGATGTTCGGCGGCAGCTCGACCTATATCCCGCTGAAGGTCAACCAGGCCGGCATCATCCCTGTCATCTTCGCCTCGTCGCTGCTCTACCTGCCGGCGATGGCGGTGCAGTTCAACCAGACGAGCGACTCCGCCTGGGTGCGGTTCGTCGCCGACCACTTCGTGACCGGCGACCATCCGCTCTACATGGCGACGTACTTCTTGCTCATCATCTTCTTCACCTACTTCTACGTTTCGATCACCTTCAACCCGCAAGAGGTGGCCGACAACATGAAGAAGTACGGCGGCTTCATCCCCGGGATCCGGGCGGGCAAGCCGACGCAGGACTACCTGTCCTATGTCCTTTCCCGCATCACGTTGCCGGGTGCTCTCTACTTGGGCCTGATCTCGCTGATCCCGCTGATCGCGCTGGTGTTGATCGAGGCCAACCAGAACTTCCCGTTCGGCGGCACGTCCATCCTGATCATGGTGGGCGTCGCGCTCGACACGGTGAAGCAGATCGAGAGCCAGCTCCAGCAGCGAAATTACGAAGGATTCCTTCGATGAGGCTGATTCTCATGGGCCCCCCGGGCGCCGGTAAGGGCACCCAGGCCAAGTTCGTCGCCGACCACTTCGGGGTCCCCGCGATCTCGACCGGTGACATCTTCCGCGCCAACGTCTCCCAGGGCACGCCCCTCGGTGTCGAGGCCAAGAAGTTCATGGACGCAGGTGAGTACGTCCCCGACGTGGTCACCAACCAGATGGTGCGCAACCGGATCGCCGAGGAGGACGCCGACCCTGGCTTCCTGCTCGACGGCTACCCGCGCACGCTGGCGCAGGTCGAGGAGCTCGACTCGATGATCGTCGACACGGGCCACCAGCTCGATGCCGTCGTGGTGATCAGAGCCGACTCCGACGAGCTGGTCCAGCGGCTGCTGGCGCGCGCCCAGACCGAGGGTCGGGCCGACGACACCGAGGACGTCATCCGGCGCCGCCAGGAGATCTACCTCGCCGAGACCGAGCCGCTGATCGCCGTCTACAAGGCGCGCGGCCTGGTCCACGAGATCGACGGCATGGGCGAGGTCGAGGACGTCACGAAGCGCATCTTCGAGGCCCTCGACGCCGTCGACCAGAGCTAATGGATTGCGCGAGCGTGTCGCGGATCGTGCGGCACCGCACGGCCTCGCTTCGCTCGGCCCGCGGGCGTCGCACGATGCGGCTTCGCCGCCACGCGCCACGCTGCCGCGCCGCGGTCGATGTCTGCTCGAGGTGCTCGCCGTCGGCGGCTGGAGGTAGACGTGTTCGGCTCGCAGCTGGAGATCAAGACCCCGGACCAGATCCTGCTGATGCGGGAGGCGGGGCTCGTCGTCGCCGACGCCCTCGCAGCGGTCCGCGACGCCGTACGCCCCGGCGTCACGACGGCTGACCTCGACCAGGTCGCCGCGGACCTGATCCGGTCGCGGGGGGCGACGCCGTCGTTCCTCGGGTACGGCGTCCCGCCCTTCCCCGCCACGATCTGCGCGTCGGTCAACGACGCGGTCGTCCACGGGATCCCCGGCCCGCAGGTGCTCGCCGAGGGCGACGTCGTCTCCATCGACTGCGGCGCCATCGTCGATGGCTGGCACGGCGATGCCGCGATCACCGTCGCCGTCGGCGCCGTACCCGACGAGGTGACCGAGCTGATGCGGGTCACCGAGGAGGCGCTCTGGCAGGGCCTCGCTGCCGCCCGGATCGGCGGCCGGGTCGGAGACATCTCGCACGCGGTCGAGCACTACGTGCACGGCGAGGGCCCGTACGGGATCGTCGAGGACTACACCGGGCACGGCATCGGCACCGAGATGCACCTGCCGCCCGACGTACCCAACTACGGCCGGCCGGGGCGCGGCCCGCGGCTGAAGCGCGGCCTCGCGCTCGCCGTCGAGCCGATGATCACCCTCGGCCGCAAGGAGACTGCGGTGGCCGACGACGACTGGACCGTCGTGACCACCGACGGGTCGATCTCGGCCCACTTCGAGCACACGTTCGCGCTCACCGACGACGGCGTGTGGGTGCTGACCGCGCACGACGGCGGCCGGGCCGCGCTCGAGCGGCTGGGCGCACCGTACGGCGGCCCCGAGTGACTCCCGAGCGCGTCGAACTATCCATCGGGCATGGCCTTGCCCGCCCGCCCGCTGCTCTTCGCCTCCGGCGAGGACGCCTACCTCGCTGACCGGGTGCTGCGCACCTGGGTCACGCCGGACGGCGCCGAGCCCGGCTGGGCCGACGAGGTCGTCGCCGCGCTGCAGCCGGGGGAGCGGGCGATCGGCGCCCTGTCGTTCGCGGCCGGCGCACCCGGCATCCTGCACCAGGTCGTCGGCTCCGAACGGCCGCTGCGCCGGCCGGCGTCGACCCCCCGCGAGCGGACGTACGACGTGCGCGAGTTCCCGACCGCGGAGGCCTATGCCGACATGGTCCGCGCCGTGCTCGACAAGATCGCGGCGGGTGTTGTCCGCAAGGTCGTCATCGGCCGCTGCCTCGACGTGACCAGCGACCCGCCGCTCGAGCCGGCCGAGGTGATCGACCGGCTGTTGGTGACCCGGCCGGGTCGCTACGTCTTCTCGGTGCCGCTGACCGAGTCCCTCGAAGACGGCCCGCTGCTCGTCGGCGCGAGTCCGGAGCTCCTGGTCAGCCGTGAGGGCGACCGGATCTCCTGCACTCCGCTGGCCGGCTCGGTGCCGCGATCGGCCGATCCCGACGAGGACGCCCGACGGGCCGAAGCGCTGCGCGAGTCGGACAAGGACCTCGCCGAGCACGCCTTCGTCGTCGATGCGATCGTGCACGCGCTGAAGGAGGTGTGCGTCGACGTCGAGCCGCCCACCGGCCCGACCCTGCTCGCGACCGACACGGTCTGGCACCTCGCCTCACCGATCACCGCCCGGCTCGAGGATCCCGCGACCGGTCCCAGCGCCCTCCGCCTCGCCCAGATGCTGCACCCCACCCCGGCGGTCGGCGGGGTGCCCGCCGCAGCAGCCGCGGAGGCGATTGCCGACCTCGAGGGCGACCTGCGTGACTACTTCGCCGGCTGCGTCGGCTGGGTCGACAGCACCGGCGACGGCGTCTTCGCGATCACGATCCGCGCCGCCGTCATCGACGGCGCCCGGATGCGCCTGTTCGCAGGTGCCGGGATCGTGGCCGGCTCCGATCCCGACTCCGAGGTACGTGAGACCGGCGCGAAGCTGGAGACGATGACCAAGGTCGCCGGGCTGAGTTGAATTGCGCGCGCGTGTCGCGGTCGACGTGGTCGGGGACTGAGGTCTCCTGGCGTCTCGCCGGCACGTGACTCCCGATGTGGGAATGTGCAGCCGCTGTGGAAGGATGAACCCACCAGAGGGGAGTATTCCTCCGCTGCGTTCTCGTCATCACGATCGGCTGCACCGTTGGGCTGGTCCGGGAGCGTAGGTCGCCGGTCGGTGACGGAAGAGACCTCCGGGCGACCGGCCGACCCCGATCACCGAGAGGCTCTCTGTGGACGTCACCACACTGGAATGGACCATCACCTTCGCCGTCACCATCGGCGTGCTGGTTTTCGACATCATCGTCATCGCCCGCGACCCACGGGAGCCGTCGATGAAGGAGTGCGCGATCGCACTCTGCTTCTACATCGGGGCGGCGCTGGCGTTCGGCCTGTTCGTGTGGTTGCACCACGGCCACCAATACGGCATCGAGTTCTTGACCGGTTGGCTGACGGAGTACTCGTTGTCGATCGACAACCTCTTCGTCTTCATCATCTTGATGGCGGCGCTCAAGGTGCCCCGGAAGTACCAGCAGGAGGCACTGCTCGTCGGCATCGTGCTCGCGCTGATCTTCCGCGGCATCTTCATCGCCCTCGGCTACGCACTGATCGAGAACTTCAGCTGGGTGTTCTACATCTTCGGCGCGTTCCTGGTCTACACGGCGTTCGGCCTGGTGCGGTCCTACCGCAGCCACGAGGACGAACACCCCGAGGACAACGCCGTCGTCACCTTCGCCCGACGACACCTGAACGTCGGCGAGGAGTACCACGGGCTCAAGCTCTGGTACCGCGAGAACGGCACTCGGGTCGTGTCGCCGATCGTGATCGTGATCATCGCGCTCGGCGTCACCGACATCCTCTTCGCGCTGGACTCGATCCCGGCGATCTTCGGCATCACCCAGGAGCCCTACCTCGTCTTCACGGCGAACGTGTTCGCGCTGATGGGCCTGCGGCAGCTCTACTTCCTGCTCGGCGGGCTCCTGAAGCGGCTGGTCTACCTCTCGCTGGGTCTGGCCTTCATCCTCGCGTTCATCGGCGTGAAGCTGGTCCTCCACGCCCTGCACGAGAACGAGCTGCCGTTCCTGAACGGCGGCGAGCCCATCGAGGCCGCACCGGAGATCTCCTCGCTGCTGAGCCTCGGCGTGATCATCGTGACGCTGATCGTCACGGCCGTGGCGAGCCTGATCAAGTCCTCGAAGGATCCTTCCGCCCAGGAGCCGGTGCTGGCCGACGCCGACGACACCGAAGGCTCGGACTGGAAGGACTGACTCCGGCGCGGGCCCGGCCCGGTTAGGGTTCTGCTGCAGTTCCCGCACCCGATCTCCCGACGAGGCCCATGACCAGCGCACCCAGCCGTTCCGACGGCCAGCCTCTCCTTCGGGTGGAGTCGGCAGGGACGACGAGGACGTACGACGTCGACCGCGTGGTGATCGGCCGAGAGGCCGACTGCGACGTCGTCGTCAGCGAGCCCAGCGCCTCGCGGCACCATGCCGTCCTCCAGCGCGAGGGCAGCGGCTGGGTCGCCGTCGACACCAGCAGCAACGGCACCTTCGTGCGCGGTCAACGGATCACGCGGATGCCGGTGGGCGTGAACCCGCTGAGCCTCCACCTCGGTGGGCCCGTCGGCGAGGCGGTGGTCGTCAGCGTGGTCGACGTGCCCGCTCCGCAGGCGCAGCATCCGGCGGCGCCGCCGTACCAACCTGCGGGCGCGACCCCACCGCCGTACGAGCCGTCGCCGTCGGCGCCGGACTCCGAGTGGTGGCGCAACCTGCCCCCGCCGCAGCTGCCCGCGGTCGCGGCGCCGGCGGACGCCTGGCAGCCGCAGGACGTGGTCCCGCCAGGTCAGTTGGCACACGGCCACTCGGTCGTGCTGCCGCAACAGGTCGCGGCCGGCAACGCCCTCACGATCGGGCGTGGAGTGGACAACGCCGTCGTGCTCGAGGACGCGCTGGTCAGCCGGCACCACGCGCTGCTCCACCCGGGCGGCCCGGGACAGGCGGCTGTCCTGCAGGACCTGGGCAGCTTCAACGGCACGTTCGTCAACGGGCGCCGGGTCGAGGGATCGGTGCAGCTCGCGGTCGGTGCCGAGGTGATCTTCGGCAACCAGACGTTCCGCTGGGACGGCACCCAGCTGCTGGCGTCGGCGACGACGCACGAGTTCACCTTGTACGCCGACGGCCTCACCACCGTGTTGCCGGACGGCAAGCAGCTGCTCCAGAACGCGTCGTTCAAGCTCAAGCCGTCCAGCCTGACCGCCGTGATCGGGCCTTCGGGCGCCGGCAAGTCGACGCTCCTCCGGGCACTCACCGGGCTCCGGCCGGCCACGCACGGTCGGGTGATCTGGCAGGGCCACGACCTCTACGCGCACTACGACCAGCTCCGGTTCCAGATCGGCCTGGTCCCGCAGCAGGACATCCAGCACCCGCAGCTCAAGGTGCGCCAGGCGCTCCGCTTCGCCGCCCAGCTCCGGCTCCCGCCCGACACCACCCGGCAGGAGCAGGACGCGCGGGTCCATCAGGTGGCCGACCAGCTGCAGCTGACCTCGCGCCTGGACAACCGGATCGGCACCCAGCTGTCCGGCGGCCAGAAGAAGCGGGTCTCGATCGCCACCGAGCTGTTGACCGCCCCGCCGCTGCTGTTCCTCGACGAACCGACCTCCGGCCTCGACCCGGGGCTGGACCTCGAGGTCATGAAGCAGCTCCGCGCGCTCGCGGACGGCGGTCGGGTCGTCATGGTCGTCACCCACTCGGTGCTCGCGCTCGACGTCTGCGACGACGTCATGGTGATGGCGCCGGGCGGCCGGATCGCCTACTTCGGCCCGCCGTCCGGCGTGCTCGCGCACTTCGGCGTGGCCAGCTATCCCGAGGTCTTCGACCTTCTCGACGACCCCAACCTCTGGCAGCGGATCCCCGCACCGGCGCCGCTCGCGGCGACGACCGGGGCGCTCCCTCCGGCCACCGGCGGAGTCCTGGCCCCGCCCCGCCGTTCGCTCGGGCGCCAGCTCTCGACCCTGGTACGACGGAACGCCGCGGTGGTCGTCTCGGACCGGTTGCTGCTCGGCATGCTGCTCCTGCTGCCGCTGGTGCTCGGCGGCCTGAGCCGGCTGGTGCCGGGGAGGTACGGGTTCTCCCTCGACGAGTCGCTCTTCTGTCCGGGCAGGACCGAGCCGATCGGCGGCGGCCGCTGCCAGGCGGTGCAGAACGGCGTACCGGTCCCTGGCGAGACCGTACGAATGCTCTTCGACCAGGGTGAGGCACGCCAGCGGTTGATCGTGCTCCTCGTCGCGGCGTGCCTGATGGGGACGGCGATCGCCATCCGGGAGCTGGTGGGGGAGCGGCCGATCTTCCGTCGGGAGTACGCCGTCGGCCTGTCCCCGGGCATCTACTTCCTCAGCAAGGTCCTCGTCCTCGGTAGCGCAGCCTTCGTCCAGGGCCTGATGGTGACGTTCATCGCCACCGTCGGCCTGCCGGGTCCGGACGGCAGTCTCGGATCGCTCCGACTGGCGCTCGCCGTTGCGCTCCTCGCCTTCACGATGGCGGTCGTGGGGCTTGCGCTCTCGGCGCTGGTGAAGAGCAACGAGCAGACGATGCCGACCCTGGTCGGGGTGATCATGATCCAGCTGGTCCTGTCGGGGTCGCTGTTCGGGATCGCCGGCCGGCCGGTGCTGGAGCAGGTCGCCTGGCTGGCGCCGTCGCGGTGGGCCTACGCGGCGACCGCGTCGACGATGGGGCTGGTCCGGGGTCAGGCACCCGAGGACGAGGACTGGATCGCGCTCGCCGGCGCCGGTCACTACGTCATGGCGCTCGCGATGCTCGGCGTGCTCTGCGCGGCCGCCTTCGGCATCGGGATGTGGCTCACCGCCCGCAGCGCCAAGGAGGAGTAGCGCTCCGCTGGTCTCGTGACGGTCGCCGAGCGACCTCCTCGACCGGCGGAGGGAATGCCACGGCCTCTCTCCGCCTTGGAACGAGAGATGCCATCTCCCGCTCTCTCCGTCCTCGACCTGGTGCCGGTCCGCGCCGACCAGACGTCCGCCGACGCCGTCGCCGCCTCCCTCGAGCTCGCGCGCACCGCCGACCGGCTCGGCTACCGCCGCTACTGGGTCGCCGAGCACCACAACATGCCGGCGGTCGCTGCCACGAACCCGCCGGTCCTGATCGGGCTGCTGGCCGGGCAGACGTCCCGGATCCGGGTCGGCTCCGGCGGCGTGATGCTGCCCAACCACGCACCGCTCGTCGTCGCGGAGCAGTTCGCGCTCCTCGAGGCGGCGTTCCCCGGCCGGATCGACCTCGGCATCGGGCGCGCCCCCGGCACGGACCCGGTCACCAGCTGGGCGCTCCGGCACGGCGCGGGCGGCGTCGACGACAGCGCGGTCGAGCGTTTCGCTGAGTACGTCGACACCGTGCTCACCATGATGGAGCCGGACGGCGCCGGTCTCGCCCTCCGCGGGCGCACCCACGTCCTGAAGGCGACCCCCGCCGCCCGTTCGGTCGCCACCCCGTGGCTGCTGGGCTCCTCCGACTACTCCGCCCGTCTCGCCGCCGAGAAGGGCCTGCCCTACGTCTTCGCCCACCACTTCTCCGGCTCGGGCACGGCTGAGGCGCTCGCGCTCTATCGCTCGACCTTCCAGCCGTCCGCGCTGCTCGCTGAGCCCAAGACGTTCCTGACCCTCAACGCCGCGGTCGCCGGGTCGGTCGACGAGGCGGAGCGGCTCGCGCTCCCGCAGCTGCTGCAGATGGTCGCGCTCCGCACCGGCCAGCCGCTCACCGCTCAACCTCTGGTCGAGGACGCCGAGAAGACCCTCGCCGACGGACTGCCGGAGAGCCATGCCGACCTGATCGACGCGATGCGCCGCCGCTGGGTGATCGGCGACCCGGACGGTGCGCGGGCGGAGATCGAGCAGCTGGCGTCGACGTACGACGTCGACGAGGTGATGCTCAACCCGGTCGCGGGTGCGGTGGCCGGCACCGAGCCCGGAACGGCGCCCGAGCGGGTGCGGACGCTCGAGCTCCTGGCCCCCATGATCAGCGCTCCCTCAATTGGGAGTTTGTGAACCTCTGCCACTAAACTGGCGTGTCGGCCCAACGTGGGTCTGCGTCGCCATGCTCGCGGCTGCCTGTTCGAGTCAAGTTCTCGGCGGGTTTTGAGCGCGGCGACGTGGCTGCACGAGGTCCACCGGCTCCGTCTCTGGGCGGAGCGGGAGGTTCCCGGGCCACCGGAAGACAAACCCAACCTGAAGGACGGCATGGCGAAAAAAGAAGGCGTCATCGAGATGGAGGGCTCCGTTGTGGAGGCCCTTCCTAACGCGATGTTCCGCGTGGAGCTGAGCAACGGACACAAGGTCCTCGCTCACATCAGCGGAAAAATGCGCCAGCACTACATCCGGATCCTCCCTGAGGACCGGGTCGTGGTGGAGCTCTCGCCGTACGACCTCAGCCGTGGGCGCATCGTCTACCGCTACAAGTAAATGTGGCCGAGCGTGTCTCCGCAACTAGGTAGGAAGCAAGCTTCCGACACGTTGCTCCCGACACGCTGCCGGCCTAAGACCGCCGCGAACAAGAAAGGGCTGACATGAAGGTCAACCCGAGCGTGAAGCCGATCTGTGACAAGTGCAAGGTGATCCGTCGCCACGGCCGAGTCATGGTGATCTGCGAGAACCCGCGCCACAAGCAGCGCCAAGGTTAGTTTGGGCCGAGCGTGTCTCCGCAACTAGGTGGAGGAAGCAAGCTTCCGAAACGCAGTTGCTCCCGACACGCTGCCGGCCAGGCTGAGCAGATCCAACACAACTGAATAACCTCTGCAGCGTGATCGCACCTCCGTCGTACGGCGGAGCCCACCGTCGGAACTGAGGCCGACGCCGTCCCGCGGACGGACGCATCACGCACGACACCTCAGTGGAATCCAAGGAGAACCGCCTACATGGCACGACTCGTCGGAGTCGACCTGCCGCGCGACAAGCGCATCGAGGTCGCACTCACCTACATCTACGGCATCGGCCGTACCCGCGCCCAGAAGCTGCTGGAAGCCACCGGGGTCAGCCCCGACCTGCGCGTCCACGAGCTGGGCGACGAAGAGCTGGTCAAGCTTCGCGACGCGATCGACGGCGCGGACATCAAGATCGAGGGTGACCTCCGTCGCGAGGTCCAAGCCGACATCCGCCGCAAGATCGAGATCGGCAGCTACCAGGGCCGCCGCCACCGTCAGGGCCTCCCGGTCCGCGGTCAGCGCACCAAGACCAACGCTCGTACCCGCAAGGGCCCGAAGCGCACCGTTGCCGGCAAGAAGAAGGCGAAGTGATCGAGTAATGCCTCCCAAGGCTCGCGCGGGCGCGAAGAAGGTCCGCCGCAAGGAAAAGAAGAACGTCGCTCAGGGCGAGGCCCACATCAAGAGCACGTTCAACAACACGATCGTCACGATCACCGACCCGACCGGTGCGGTGATCTCCTGGGCGTCCGCCGGCACCGTCGGCTTCAAGGGCTCCCGCAAGTCCACCCCGTACGCCGCGCAGATGGCCGCCGAGGCCGCCGGTCGTCGGGCGATGGAGCACGGCATGAAGAAGATCGACGTCTTCGTCAAGGGTCCGGGTTCGGGCCGCGAGACGGCGATCCGGTCCCTGGGTGCCATCGGCCTCGAGGTCGGCACCATCCAGGACGTCACCCCTGCCCCTCACAACGGATGCCGCCCGCCCAAGCGCCGGCGCGTCTGACCCGACACTGAAGAAGGAGAGCGAACGATATGGCCCGCTACACCGGCCCCATCACCAAGAAGTCGCGCCGTCTCGGTGTCGACCTGATCGGCGGCGACGCCGCATTCGAGAAGCGCCCCTACCCGCCGGGCCAGCACGGCCGCGCGCGGATCAAGGAGAGCGAGTACCGCAACCAGCTGCAGGAGAAGCAGAAGGCGCGTTACACCTACGGCATCCTCGAGAAGCAGTTCCACAAGTACTACGTCGAGGCCGCGCGTCGCCAGGGCAAGACCGGTGACAACCTGCTTCAGCTGCTCGAGTGCCGTCTGGACAACGTGGTCTACCGCGCCGGCTTCGCCCGGACCCGGCGCCACGCCCGCCAGCTGGTGAACCATGGTCACTTCACGGTCAACGGCAGGAAGGTCGACATCCCCTCGTTCCAGGTGTCGCAGTACGACATCATCGACGTCCGCGAGAAGTCGCTGGAGATGACGCCGTTCATCGTCGCCCGCGAGACCCACGGCGACCGGATCGTGCCGGCGTGGCTCGAGGCGTTGCCGACGCGGATGCGCATCCTGGTGCACCAGCTCCCGGTCCGGGAACAGATCGACCTCCCGGTCCAAGAGCAGCTCATCGTCGAGTACTACTCGAAGAAGTGATGTGAGTGGAGGGCTGCACCTGATGGAGCCCTCCACCACCCACCCTCAGCTTCAACCGTCCAAGCACCACGTCTGGGCCCTCATATAGCGGTCGGTCCGGAAAGGATAAGAACAAAGTGCTCATCGCACAGCGCCCCACCCTGTCGGAGGAAACCGTCGACCAGTTCCGGTCGCGGTTCGTCATCGAGCCTCTCGAGCCTGGCTTCGGCTACACGCTCGGGAACTCGCTCCGCCGTACCCTTCTGTCGTCCATCCCGGGCGCGTCCGTCACCAGCATCAAGGTCGACGGCGTGCTCCACGAGTTCTCGACCATCGACGGTGTCAAGGAAGACGTCACCGAGATGATCCTGAACCTCAAGGGCCTCGTGGTCTCCTCGGAGCACGACGAGCCCGTGACCATGTACCTCCGCAAGTCCGGTGCCGGCGACGTCACCGCGGCTGACATCGCGCCCCCGGCCGGTGTCGAGGTGCACAACCCCGACCTCAAGATCGCCACCCTGGGCGACAACGGCAAGCTCGAGATGGAGCTCGTCGTCGAGCGTGGCCGTGGCTACGTCTCGGCCGTCCAGAACAAGGGCGCCGACAACGAGATCGGCCGGATGCCCGTCGACTCGATCTACAGCCCGGTCCTCAAGGTGACCTACAAGGTCGAGGCCACCCGTGTCGAGCAGCGCACCGACTTCGACAAGCTCGTCATCGACGTCGAGACCAAGCCGTCGATCCTGCCGCGCGACGCCATCGCGTCGGCCGGCAAGACGCTGGTCGAGCTCTTCGGCCTGGCCCGTGAGCTCAACGTCGAGGCCGAGGGCATCGACATCGGCCCGTCGCCCGTCGACGAGCAGCTCGCCGCCGACCTGGCCCTGCCGGTCGAGGACCTGCAGCTCACCGTCCGGTCCTACAACTGCCTCAAGCGCGAGGGCATCCACACCGTGGGTGAGCTCATCAGCCGCTCGGAGCAGGACCTGCTCGACATCCGCAACTTCGGTGCGAAGTCGATCGACGAGGTCAAGGCGAAGCTGCACGAGATGGGCCTGTCCCTCAAGGACAGCGCTCCGGGCTTCGACCCGCACGCCGCGCTCGCGTCGTACGGCGACGATGACGACGACACCTTCGTCGAGGACGAGCAATACTGAACTGAATTGGGCGAGCGTGTCGGAAACGGTGCGGCGCCACCCGGGGCCTCGCAAGCTCGGCCCCGCGGACGCCACACCGTGCCGGCTTCGCCGGCGGTCCGACACGCTGCCGCCCCGCAGTTGACGTGGTCAGATACAGCGCCGTCGGCGGCTGCGGACCGAAAACGAATACAGATTGATTGGCGGCTTCCGGCCGAAACCTTCGGTCGGGGCCTTGATCCCCGGTACCTGGTACGGCCGGGGGGATTGAGAGTCAGAAATGCCCAAGCCCAAGAAGGGTCCCCGCCTCGGCGGTAGCCCGGCCCACCAGCGGCTCATCCTCCGCAACCTGGCCACCGCGCTCTTCGAGCACGGTCGGATCACGACCACGGAGGCCAAGGCCCGCACCCTGCGGCCTTACGCCGAGAAGCTGATCACGAAGGCCAAGAAGGCGCACCTGGGTGAGAACCCGCTGCACCAGCGTCGCGAGGTGCTCCGGAGCATCACCGACAAGGGCGTCGTGCACCACCTCTTCACCGAGATCGCGCCGGCCTACGCCGAGCGTCCGGGTGGCTACACCCGGATCACCAAGATCGGTCCGCGTCACGGGGACAACGCCCCCATGGCCGTGATCGAGCTGGTGACCGAGAAGTACGACCCCAAGCCGTCCACTCCGAAGAAGAAGGCCGAGCCCAAGGCTCCGGTCGTCGTCGAGGAGCCGGCCGAGGACGTCGTCGAGGAGACCGCACCCGAGGTCGAGGAGACCGAGGAGGCACCGGTCGAGGCCGAGGCCACCGAGGACGCTGCTGACGAGGCTGCTGACGAGGCTGCGGAGGAGCCGGCCGCCGACGAGGCGACCGAGGAGCCCGCCGCCGAGGCCGAGGTCGAGGTCGAGGAGACCGACGACAAGGCCTGATCTGCTGCATTTCGCCGAGTCGGCTCTTGTGATCAAGAGCCGACTCGGCGCATTTTGCGGGTCAGTAGAGCCGACTCGGCGCGGTTTTGGGGATCACAAGAGCCGACTCGCGCTTTTCGGGCCTGAGCGCAGCGAACGTAGACTGGGGGCATGACGATCGACCTCGGCAATCCGCGCGTTCTGGGGCCTGACGACGCCGACCGGCAGGTGCTGCTGGCCGACCCGCGGGGCTACTGCGCCGGGGTCGACCGCGCGGTCGTGACGGTCGAGGAGGCGCTCGATCTCTACGGCGCTCCCGTCTACGTCCGCAAGCAGATCGTCCACAACAAGCACGTGGTGTCGAACCTCGAGAAGCGCGGCGCGATCTTCGTCGAGGAGCTCGACGAGGTGCCGATGGGTGCGACCGTCGTCTTCTCCGCTCACGGCGTCTCGCCGGCCGTCCACGTCGAGGCCCTCGAGCGTCAGCTCAAGACCATCGACGCGACCTGCCCGCTGGTGACCAAGGTCCACCACGAGGCGAAGCGGTTCGCGCGGGAGGGCTACACCATCCTGCTGATCGGCCACGCCGGTCACGAGGAGGTCGAGGGCACCGCCGGAGAGGCACCCGAGCAGACCGTCCTGGTCGAGCACCCCGACGACGTCGACGCCCTGGAGTTCCCGGCCGACGCCAAGCTGGCCTGGCTCTCGCAGACGACGCTCAGCGTCGACGAGACGATGGAGACCGTACGCCGGCTGCGGGCGAAGTTCCCGCAGCTCGAGGACCCGCCGAGCGACGACATCTGCTACGCGACCCAGAACCGTCAGGTGGCGGTCAAGGAGATCGGCGCGGACGCCGACCTGGTGATCGTGGTGGGCTCCGGCAACTCGTCCAACTCGGTGCGCCTGGTCGAGGTCGCGCTCGAGGCGGGCGCCAAGGCGTCGTACCGCGTCGACGACGAATCCGAGATCGACGAGGCCTGGCTCGAAGGTGTCGAGAAGGTCAGCGTGACCTCCGGTGCCTCCGTGCCCGACGACCTCGTGCAGGGCGTGCTGGGCTTCCTGGCCGAGCGCGGCTACCCCGACGCGCGTCCGGTGCTGACGGCCGAGGAGTCGTTGACGTTCTCGCTCCCCAAGGAGCTGCGCCGCGACCTCAAGGCCGCCGGTCGCCCGTAGGGCGGTCAGCGACTCGATGGCTGCCCCCTGATGGCGAAGTATCTGGACGTCCACCCGGACAACCCGCAGCCCCGGCTGCTCCAGCAGATCGTGGACGCACTCCACGACGACGCGCTGATCGCCTATCCGACCGACTCCGGCTATGCCCTCGGCTGCCGGGTCGGCAACCGCGACGGCCGCGACCGGATCCTGAAGATCCGCGGCCTCGACGACCGCCACCACTTCACGCTGGTGTGCCGCGACTTCTCCCAGCTCGGCCACTTCGTGCACGTCGACAACGCCGCGTTCCGTGCGATCCGGTCGGCGACGCCCGGCCCCTACACGTTCATCCTTCCTGCGATGCCCGAGGTGCCGCGTCGGCTGATGCACCCCAAGAAGCGCACGGTCGGCGTCCGCATCCCCGATCACGGCGTGGTCCGGGCGATCCTCGACCTGCTGGGTGAGCCGCTGCTGTCGAGCTCGCTGATCCTGCCGGGCGAGACCGAGCCGCGCACGATGGGCTGGGAGATCAAGGAGGAGCTCGACCACGAGGTCGACATCGTGGTCGAGGCGGGGGAGACCCCGGCCGAGCCGACGACCGTCGTGGACTGGTCGGAGGGCTACCCCGAGATGGTGCGCCGCGGCGCCGGAGATCCCGACCGGTTCGCCTGAGCCTGATTGTTGCCCCCGACCTGGTTGCGGATCGCGAGCACGCCGAGGCACAGCAGGTAGCCGATCACGAGGGCGATCGCGTGCCCGGACAGCCCGGACACCGTCGCCTGTACGACGCCGTCCTGCTCGTGCGCGACGGCTGCCGGCTCGGCGACCGCGAGCAGGGCCACGCACGCGAGCATCGCGAGCGGTGGCAGCACGCCCACGGTGAAGAAGCCGGCCGGCCGGACCATCAGTGCGGCTCGTGCGCACACGGTGACGAAGGTGAGGTCGAAGAGCAGGCCGAGCCGGTCCGCCAGCGCGAGATCGATGGTGGTCGCGGTCAGCAGCAGCGCGACCGCGAGCGCAGCCACCTCGTGGCCGGGCTCCTCGCCCTGCTCCCACAGCGTGCGGGATCCGCTCGTCACGTGTTCACGCTAGGTCGGCGGTCGAGCGGGACGGGCGCGCCGCGCCGTACGGCGAGCCCCTAGGCGTTGAGGCGGAGACCGGTCTCGGCATCGAAGAGGTGGGCCCCTTCCCGCGGCACCGCGACGTGGATCGTGGTGCCGACCGCGGCCGGGTTGCGATGCGGAAGCCGGACCGAGACGGTCTGACGCCGGTCGCCCAGGTCGGCCGAGCCGTAGGCGAAGCTGTCGGAGCCGAGCTCCTCGACCAGGTCGATCCGCACCGGGATGCCGTCCTCGGCGCCAACGAGCTTCCCATCCCTCGGGACGGACGCCGACCGTGATCCCACCCGCCGGCGCGGCGCCAGCCACGGCCTCGAGCCGCACCCGGTGGCTGCCGAGGTAGAGCGCGTCGCTCTCGACGAGCGGACATCGAAGAAGTTCATCTGGGGCTAGCCGATGAAGCCAGCCACAAACAGATTGTTCGGGTGGTCATAGAGAGTGAGGGGTGTGTCAATTTGTTGCAGATCTCACCATCCTTCATGACCGCGACCCGATAGCGCCATGGTCATGGCTTCCACTTGGTCGTGGGTCACATAGATCGAAGGTGGTGGCGAGATCGCTGGTGCAGGCGTGCTTGAGCTCGTGAACGAGTTTGCACGCGCATCTTGGCGTCGAGGTTGGAGAGCGGCTCGTCAAAGAGGAAGACCGGCCGGTTCGCGCACGATTGCGCGACCCATGGCAACCCGTTGGCGCTGACCGCCCGAGAGTTCGCTTTGGCTTGCGGTCGAGCAAGTGGCCGATGTCCAAAATGTCGGCAGCTTCTTTTACCCGGCTGACTCAATTTCCGCCTTGGGGGTCTTGCGGAGCTTGAGCGCGAATGCCGATGTTGTCATAGACCACTCATATGCGGGTAGAGCGCATAGCTCTGGAACACCATCGCAATGTCGCGATCCTTCGGCGCGACCCGGGTCACGTCCCGGTCACCGATGCGGATCCGCCCGTCGTCCACGGGCTCGAGGCCGGCCAGCATCCGCAGTGTCGTGGTCTTGCCACAACCGGAGGGACCGACGAGGACGAGGAACTCGCCGTCGGCGACCTCCAGGTCGATACCGGGTACGGCGGGCCGGTCGGATCCGCCGTACCAACGCTGTGCCCGTTCGAACGTGATGCTCGTCATAGGTAGACAGCGTATATGTAAGTATGCTGAACTAACAAACATGTCCTGGAACGGCCCGACCGACCGACCGACCCGCGGTCGCACGAAGCTCCACCGTGCTGACTCACGCCGGCACCACCGGTCGATGCTCCTGCAGCAGCTCTTCGGCCACGGCCCGGCCAGTCGCGCGGACCTGGCGCGATCGAGCGGGCTGACCCGGGTGACGGTGTCCGAGCTGGTCGGCGAGCTGCTGGCCGAGGGCCTCGTCGAAGAGCTCGGCACGCCGACCAAGTCCGGCACCGAGAGCCGGGTCGGCAAGCCGCCGACGATGGTCGGACTCGTCCCGGACGCGAAGCACATCCTCGCGATCGACCTCTCGGTCGACGACCAGATCGTCGGCGCCGTGGTCAACCTCGCGGGCGCCGTGATCACCCGCCACGCAGAGCCGCTGGGCGGGCGACGCGGTGACGAGGCCGTCGAGGCCGTGCGCGCGTTCGCGGCCGACCTGATCAAGGGCGCGACGTCACCGCTGCTGGGTGTCGGCGTGGCCAGCCCCGGCGTGGTGAGCGCCGGAGGGCGTCGTACTCGATGCTCCGAACCTGGGGTGGCGCGACGTCAAGCTCGCGGACACGCTCGGCACCGCGTTCGGACACCGGGTCTACGTCGCCAACGACGCCAACATCGCCGTGCTGGGCGAGTTCACCTTCGGTGGTGGTGCCGAAGGCGGTCTGATGCTGCTGCGGCTCAGCACCGGTGTCGGCGCCGGCCTGGTGCTCGGCGGCACGTTACTGCACGGGCACGGTGGGGCCGCGGGCGAGATCGGCCACGTCCAGGTCGACGCCGACGGCGAGGACTGCGCCTGCGGACGCCGTGGCTGCCTCGAGACCTTCTTGGCGGTGCCGCGGCTGCGCCGACGGATCGCCGCTGAGAGCGCAGAGCAGGTGCTCGACGACGCCGCTCACCAGCTGGCAACGGCGCTGGCGCCGGTGGTCGCCACCCTCAACCTCGGCGAGCTGGTCCTCAGTGGGCCACTCGATCTCATCGCGCCCTTGGCGCGGATCTCCGCGCCACTCATCCGCGACCGGGTCATGCCGGTCAGCGCGGAGCAGTTCGTGGTCCGGGCGACGACGCTCGGCGACGACGGAGTCCTCGTCGGCGCGACCGGTTTGGTCCTCGCCGCCGAATTGGGGGTCTCGTGAGAGCCGCCAGCAACGCGACCCACAACGGGTCGGGTCCAGTAAGGAAGCAGAGGAACTAGTGGTGCGCATCAAGAAGATTTTGGCCATTGCGGCCGTCACCGCCCCTCCTGGGCGTGACCAGCGCTTGCGGCTCCGACGACGACACCGTCGTCCACCAGCGGCGGTCCGGAGGAGGCGGACATGCGTCGTCTGGCTCAACGGAGCCGACACCCCGCAGGCAGCTCGGGACTGGCTCAAGGAGACGTTCGAGGAGCAGACCACCCCGGCTCCACACTGACGATCGAGGAGCAGGAGTGGGACGGCCTCGTCGAGCGGCTCACCACTGTCCCTCTCCTCGGAGGACCAGACCCCGGACGTCGTCGAGGTCGGCAACACGCAGGCGCCGACGTTCACCACCGCGGGCGCCTTCAGCGACCTCACGGGTAGACCTGGACGAGTTCGGCGGCGACGACCTGCTGCCGGGCTTCGTCGACGGCGCGACCGTCGACGGCAAGACGTATGCCGTGCCGTACTACGCGGGCTCGACGTACGTCTTCTACCGCAAGGACCTCTTCGAGGACGCCGGTCTCCAGGTGCCCACCACGATGGACGAGTTCGTCTCCACTGCGATCGCGCTCAAGGCAGGCCAACGCCAAGCCGGCAACTTCTCGGGCTACTGGCTGCCGGGCCAGGACTGGCGCGACGGCGCGGCGTTCCTCTGGGACGCCGGCGGCGACTTCGCCTCGGCAGACGGCGACGGGTGGACGGGCACGCTCGCCGCCCCCGAGTCGATCGAGGGCCTGACCACGTTCCAGACGCTCTTCGAGGAGGCGTCCGGCGCGCCGGCCGACGCCAACGAGGCGGACCCGGTGACGCCGTTCTGTGCCGGCCAGATCGGCATGATGTCCCGTCCGGGCTGGGTCATGGGACTGCTGACCGACCCGGACGCCGGCTGCCCGGACCTGGCTGAGACACGTCGGCGTGTTCGCGCTACCCGGCTCCGACGGTGGCCCCGCGCCGGTGCTGCTCGGCGGCTCCGACATCGCCGTCGCCGCGCAGACGCCCAACCAGGACCTGGCCCGCGACATCGTCGCGCTGATGCTGAGCGACGACTACCAGGCGCATCCTGGCCGAGAACGGGCTGACCCCGGCCCGTACGTCGCTCCAGCCGCTGCTCGGCGACGACGAGTTCGCGCAGGCGACGATCGAGGCGGCCTCCAACGCCAAGCTGACGCCGGCTGCCGCGAACTGGGCGACCGTCGAGGGCACTCGCATCCTCGAGGACCTCTTCAGCCGAGATCGCTCAGGGCGGGGACGTCGAGGAACTCGCGTCCGAGGCCGACGACCGGATCACGGACGAGCTCAACTGAGCATTGCGTCGAGCGCGTCGCCTACGGCCGGAAGCCGCCGGGCGCATCGCAGCACTCGGCCGCGGCGCCGCACCGTGCGCTTTGCCGCGATGCGCCACGGTGCCGCGCCGCGTCGCGATCGACTGTGCCGAGGCGCGTGGCGGTATCCAGCCGGCGACACGCCCTCGACGCGACAGACCGACCAGGAGGATCGCGCGCATGGCTCGCGCTACCGCGGCCGCACGGCGTACGCCGCTGCCTGCCGGCCTCGTGCTGCCTGCCGCGGCGCTCATCGTCGCTCGCGCTCGGCTACCCGCTGGTGCGCCAAGTGGTCCTGTCCCTGCAGGAGTTCGGCCTCGCCCAGCAGTTCGGGCGACCGCCGGAGTGGGTCGGGCTGGGCAACTACCGCGAGCTGCTCGGCGACTCCTACCTCTGGACCGTCGTCGCTGCGGACGGTCGTGTTCTGCTTCGTCAACGCCACGCTGACGATGGGCATCGGGATCGGGCATCGCCCTCCTGATGACCAAGCATGAGCCGCTGGCGTGCGGCTCGTCGTCCAGGGCGGCCTGCTGCTCACGTGGGCGATGCCGGTCGTGGCGGCCATGATCGTGTGGCAGTTCCTCTTCGACACCCAGTACGGCGTGGTCAACTCGGTGCTGACCATCGCTCGGCTTCGACTTCGACGGCCACTCCTGGCTGATCGAGCCGATGTCCTTCTTCGCCGTCGCCACCGATGATCGTGGTCTGGATGAGCGTGCCGTTCGTGGTGTTCACGATCTACGCCGCGCTCACCCAGGTGCCCGACGACGTCGTCGAGGCGGCCGAGATCGACGGCGCCGGCGCCGTGGCAGCGGCTGGTGCACGTCGTACTGCCCGACGATCCGGCCGGTCCTGCTCGTCGTCCTGCTCCTGCAGGTCATCTGGGACCTTCGGGTCTTCACCCAGATCTACATCGCTGCAGAAGGCGGGCGGCATCACCCGCGACACCAACCTGCTGGGACCTACATCTACTCGCTCGGCATCGGGGCGGTGACTTCGGTACGGCGGCCGCCGCCGCGATGTTCATGCTCGCGCTCACCGTCGTACTGACCGCGCCGTACGTCCGGATCATGTTCCGCCAGGAGGACGACTGATGGCCCGCCCTCCGCTCCAAGCCGCTCACGCTTCGCGGCCGACGCGATCGGTCTCGTCATCCTGCTGGTCAGCGTGTTCCCGGTCTACTGGATGATCAGCCAGCTCGTTCCTGCCGCGCAACGAGATCAAGCAGCGACGGAGCAGACCTGGCTGCCCGCTCGACGGCACGCTGGACAACTACGACCGCATCCTCTCGAGGCGATGGCTTCCTGCAACGCGCTGACCACCAGCCTCTCGGTCACGCTGCTGACGGTCGTGGTGGCGCTGCTGTTCGCGTTCCTCGCCGCGGTGGCCGTCAGCCGGTTCCGGTTCCGGGGCCGCACGTCGTTCATCCTCACCCTGCTGGTGATCCAGATGATCCCGGCCGAGGGCCTGTTCATCAGCCAGTACAAGTTGCTGGAGGGCGTCAGCCTCCTCAACTCGGTCTTCGGCCTGACCTTCTTCTACGTCGCGCCGTGCTGCCGTTCACCGTCTGGACCCTGCGCGGGTTCGTCGACGGCGTGCCGCGCGAGCTCGAGGAGGCCGCGATGATGGACGGCTGCTCCCGCGTGCAGGCGTTCTTCACGGTCACCCTTCCCGCTGCTCGCGCCCGGCCTGGTCGCCACCGGCCTGTTCGGCGTTCATCCAGGCCTGGAACGAGTTCACCCTCGCGCTGGTCGTGATGACCGACCCGGCCAAGGAGACGCTGCCGGTCTGGCTGGTCGGGTTCTCCGAGTCGCGGAGCCGTGGCGTCGACTGGGGCGCGATCATGGCCGCGCTCGACGCTGATCACGATCCCGGTCATCATCTTCTTCCTGATCGTCCAGCGCCGGATGGTCTCGGGGCTCACCGCGGGCGCGGTGAAGGGATGAGCCTCGAGTCCGCATCGCCGCTCGGCGTGCTGCTGCCGTCCTTCCGCGGTCCCGGCGCTGCCGCCCGGGTGGGCCGTCCTGCTCGAGGAAGGGCTCGGCGGGATCTGCCTGTTCGGCTCCAACCTGACGGGGAGCGCCGACGATGTCCGCGCGCTGACGGACGCCGTACGACGTGCCCGGCCGGATGCGCTGGTCGCCGTCGACGAGGAGGGTGGCGACGTCACCCGCCTGCACACGCGCACCGGGCAGCCCGGTGCTCGGAGCCGCCCAGCTCGGGGCGATCGACGACCTGGCCCTGACGGCCGCCGCCGGGCGCGCGGTCGCGGCGGACCTCGCTGCCGCCGGGATCGACCTCGACCTCGGCGCCGGTCGCCGACGTGAACAGCAACCCGGGCAACCCCGTGATCGGGACCCGCGAGCTTCGGCGCCGATCCCGAGCTGGTCGGCCGCCACGTGGCCGCGTGGGTCGGCGGCCTGCAGGGCGGCGGTGTGGCCGCGTGCGTGAAGCACTACCCGGGCCACGGCGCCACCGCCCAGGACAGTCACCTCACCCTGCCCGTGCTCGACGAGCCGGCGGACGTCGTACGGTCGCGCGACCTGCCGCCGTTCGCGGCAGCCGTCGGCGCGGGCGTTGCTGCGGTGATGACCTCCCACATCTCGGTGCCGGCGCTCGACCCGGACCTCCCCGCGACCCTCAGCGCCACGATCCTCACGGCGCTGCGCGAGGAGCTGGGCTTCGACGGAGCCATCGTCAGCGACGCCCTCGACATGGCCGGTGCGTCCGCCGGCCGGGGGATCCCCACCGCCGCTCTCCTTGCTCTCAGCGCAGGCGCCGACCTCCTGTGCATCGGGCCGGACAAGGACGAGTCGCTGGTGCGGGAGATCCAGCGCGCGATCGTCGACGCGGTCCGGTCCGGACGGCTGAGCGAGGAGCGCCTGGCCGACGCGGTACGTCGCGTTGAGGTTGTCCGTGGGTTTCGGGGTCTCGTGACGGTCGCCAGAGCGACCTCCTCGACCAGCGAAGGGGCGGTCGCCAGAGCGACCTCCTCGACCAGCGAAGGGGCGGTCGCCAGAGCGACCTCCTCGACCAGCGGAGCGGCGGCGGCCCACGGCGCACTCACCCTCGAGGGCGAGCTGCCCGACCTCACCGGCGCCCGGGTCGTCAGCATCGACACCCCGGCCAACATCGCCGTCGGCGAGGGCCCGTGGGGCCTCCAGCCGGACCGGGTGGTCGAGCCCGGTGAGCCGCTGCCGCTCGGCCCGCTGGTCGTGCAGGTCCGCGACGCCCACCGGCGTCCCGACGTCCTCGCGATGCTGGCCACGCTGCTCGGACAGTGCCGTCGTCGTCGAGTGGGGCTGGCCCGGACCCCGCACCTTCGGTGCGGCCCGGATCTGCACCCGCGGCAGCTCACGGCCGGCGGTCGGGGCGGTCGAGGAGATCCTGCGGAAGGCGGGCTGGGACCGATGACGGGGGACAAGGCCAGGGTCGGGCTCGACATCGGCGCGACCAAGACCCACGGCGTCGCCGCCACCTCCGACGGAGTGGTGCTCGCCGAGGTCCTCGTGACGACCCCCACCGGCGGCGACGACGTCGTGGCCGCGGCAGCGAGTGTGGTGGAGGAGCTGCGGGCCCGCCTCGGTGACGCCCTCGACGGCGTGGTCGGCGTCGGCGTACCTGGTCTCGTGGATGCCGCCAGCGGTTCGGTCAAGCACGCCGTCAACCTGGGCGTCGACGACTGGTTCCCCATCGCCGACCGGCTGGCCGAGCGCACCGGCGCCCGGGTCGTCGTCGACAACGACGTGAACGCCGCGGCACTCGGTGCCGCGCAGGTGACCGGTCACCACGACCTGGTCTACCTGAGCCTCGGCACCGGCCTGGCGGCCGGCGTCGATCCTCGACGGCCGGTTGCGACGCGGGATCCGGAGCGCGGCCGGGGAGATCGGCCACGTGCCGGTCGATCCTGGCGGCCGGTTGTGCCAGTGCGGCCAGGTCGGCTGTCTGGAGACCGCCGCGTCGGGCTCCGCGGTCGCCGAGGCCTGGCCGGTGGAGAACGGGCCGCCCGCACAGGCGCTCTTCGACGCGGCGGCTGCCGGCGATCCGCGCGCGGTCGAGATCCGGGACCGGTTCGCGGCCCGGGTCGCCGACGCGGTCCGTCTGGTCTGCCTCACGGTCGACCCCGAGTACGTCGTCCTCGGCGGCGGTGTCGCCCAGGTCGGCGAGCGGCTGCGGGTGGCCGTCGCGCACGCACTCGCGCAGCAGGCCTCGTCGTCACCGTTCCTGCGGTCGCTGGACCTTCCGGGCCGGGTGCTGCTGGTCCCGAGCGGCGTCCCGGTCGCGGCACTCGGCGCCGCCCTCCTCGCGGGGGCCGAGTCATGAATGACCTGCTCGTCCGCGGCGGGCATCGCGCCGACGGGTCGCCGTACGACGTCGCGATCGCCGGCGGCCGGATCGTCGAGTCGGACCGCGTCGACGGGCCGTCGTACGACGCCGACGGCCTCATCGTGCTCCCCGGCCTGATCGACCTCCAGGTCAACGGGGCCGCGGGGATCGACCTCACCCCGAGCCCGAGCGCCTCTGGGAGGTCGGCCGCCGCGCTGCCGGAGTACGGCATCACCGCGTTCGCTGCCGACGGTGATCACGTCCGCGCCCGAGGCACGCGAACGAGCGCTCGCCACGTTCGGCGAGGGGCCGCCCAGCGGGTGGGTCGGGGCGGTGCCGCTCGGCCTGCACTTCGAGGGCCCGATGATCGCGCCGGCCCGCAAGGGCGCGCACCCGGAGCAGCTGGCTCCGGCCGCCGTCGCTCGAGCTCGTCGACGGGCTGGTCGCGCGAGGCCGGCGTGATGATGGCGACGATCGCGCCGGAGCTGCCCGGAGCTCTCGAGGTGATCTCGAGCCGCTCGTCGCCCATGATGTCGTGGTGTCGATCGGCCACACCGAGGCGACCGCGGCGCGACGTCGCCGCCGCGGTCGCAGCCGGGGCGCCCGGCTGCGTCACCCACCTCGGCAACGCGATGCCACCGCTGCGGCGCGCGCGAGCCCGGCCCGGTCGGCGCCGCCCTCGCCGGCCATCGGCCTCGTCGCCGGTGTCATCGCCGACGGCCACCACCTCGACCCGGCTGACGCTGGCCGTGGTCTGGCAGCGCGCTCGGGCCCGGAGCGGTTCCTCGCCGTCTCCGACTCCACGGCCGCGCTCGGGCATGCCCGACGGGCCGGCGCGGCTCGGGGATCAGCGACGTCGTGGTCGCGGGACGGCACCGTCCGGCTCGAGGACGGCACCCTCGCCGGGTCGGCCGCCTCGCTGCTCGAGTGCCTGCGGATCCTGCGCGCCGACGACCGGCTGCTCGCTCGACGATGCGGTCGCGACCTGCCACCATCGACCGCGGCCGGCGTGCTCGGCGACCGCGACCGCGGCCGCCTCGAGCCCGGCGCCCGCGGCGACCTCACCCTCGTCGACGCCGACCTCCGGCGTGGTCGCGACCGTCGTCGGCGGCCGGGTCGTGCCACGGAGGGCAGCGCTGATGGAGGTCGTCCCGCTCGCTTCCGCCGCCGAGGTCGCCGTCCTCGCGGCCGACACGATCGAGGCGCTGGTGCGCGCCCGCCCCGATGCCGTGCTCGGTCTCGCGACCGGCTCGACGCCCGCTGCCGACCTATCGCGAGCTGATCCGACGCCACGACGCGGGCGCCGGTCCGTCGTACGACCGGGTGCGGTGCTTCACTGCTCGACGAGTACGTCGGACTGCCGCCGGGCCACCCGCAGAGCTACCGCGCGACGATCGCCCGCGAGCTCACCGATGCGCTCGGGATCGCCCGCCGAGCGGGTGCACGGACCGGACCCGACGCCGGACGGGCTGGCCGAGCGCGGGCGAGCGCTACGAGGCGGCGCTGACCGCCGCGGGGGGCGTCGACCTCCAGTCCTCGGGATCGGGACCGACGGCCACCTCGCCTTCAACGAGCCCGGCTCCTCGCTGGCGTCGCTGACCCGCATCAAGACCCTCACCGACCAGACCCGGCAGACAACGCGCGGTTCTTCGGCTCGATCGACGAGGTGCCGCGGCACGTGCTCACACAGGGTCTCGGCACGATCCTGCGCGCCCGCCACCTGCTGCTGCTCGCCACCGGCGCGGCGCAAGGCGGAGGCCGTGGCGGCGGCCGTCGAGGGTCCGCTCTCGCGCGTCGTGCCCGGCGTCGGTCCTCCAGCTGCACCCGCACGTGTCGGTGCTGCTCGACGACGCCGGCCGCGACCGGGCTGGTCCGGCGCCGAGTACTACCGCGAGGTGTACGACGCGAAGCCGGCCTGGCAGGGGCTCTGACCGTTGCTCACCTCGGCTGTCACAGGTCGAGGAAGTCGCCGAGCCACCGCTTGACCTCCGTCAGGCTGAACGGGTCCGCAATGCCGATCGTGTCGCCGACGCGCTCGCGGCTGATGGTGCGGGGCTGCTCGGTCATGGCATAGCTCTCGCCAAGGTCGACCACCCCGGTGATGCGGATGTGGTTCGGCCGCGCCCGGGCGGTGGTCGACAGCGGGACCACGATGAGCAGGGTGTCGACGACCTCGTTGTAGGCGCGCGACGAGACGACGAGGACCGGGCGTCGCCCGGAGTGTTCACGGCCGGCGGTTGGATCCAGCCAAGCCCAGACGACTGATCCCTGTTCCAGCGGGCCGCTCATGCGCCGAGGTCAGCGTGCAACCACTCGTCGCGCTCGGCTTCGTAGGCGAGCCGATCGGCCTCCGATTCCTGGGCGATGGCCGACCGAAGTCTTTCGAAGCGGAGCGCACGATCACCAGCGTCGGCCAGCCGCGCCAAGTGCTCACCAAGGCTGACGTGAGCGGCGGCGGCCTGCGCCTTCAGGCGGTCACGAGTGTCGGTGGAGACCTTGATCGTGGTCGATGTCATACAAACAGTATACCGATACGTATACCCCTGCGCTCATGGCCGACATCACCTTCTCTGACGGCCGGACTGGGCTACGGCGTTTCGCTTCAGGCGAGGTCGACCACGACCGGCGCGTGGTCGGACGCGCCCTGGCCGGCCCGCTCTTCACGATCGATGAACGCACCGGTGACGCGCTCGGCGAACGTGGGGGAGCCGAGGACGAAGTCGATCTTCAGCCCACGGTCACGCTCGAACCGCTGCCGGTAGTAGTCCCAGTAGGTGTAACCGGGCGCGTGGGCACGGGTGACCTCCGCCCAGCCGTCGTCGAGGAGGGCCTGGAAGGCAGCGCGCTCCGCGGGCGTGACATGGGTCGAGTTCTTGAACTGGGCGACGTCGAACACGTCGTCGTCGGTGGGACAGATGTTCCAGTCGCCGACGAGGGCGGTCGGCGCGCCCTGCCACGCGTGCGCGGCCTCGCGCAGCCGGGCCAGCCAGTCGAGCTTGTAGACGTAGTGCGGGTCGTCGGGCTTGCGGCCGTTGGGGATGTAGAGGCTCCAGATCCGGACTCCACCGCAGGTCGCCCCGATGGCCCGCGCCTCCGGCGCCACCGGGTCGCCCCAGCCGGGCATGTCAGGGAAGCCGACCTCGACGTCCTCGAGCCCGATCCGGCTGATGAGCGCTACGCCGTTCCACTGGTTGACGCCGGCCGCGGCGACGTCGTACCCCCGGGCCTGCAGGCCCATCAGCGGCAGCTGGTCCTCGCGCGCCTTGGTCTCCTGAAGCGCGAGTACGTCGATCTCGTGGCGGTCGAGCAGTGCCTCCACCCGGTCGATCCGCGAGCGTAGGGAGTTGACGTTCCAGGTCGCGATCCGCACCCCGCGAGGCTAGTACGCCGCCCACAGCGCCGCGGCCCCGGTGTTGCAGGTTGGCGGCGGTTGCGAAATTGTGCACCGTGCGGCGCTTCCGATTTGTGAGGCGGAGAACCTCTTGTCGATCCGCATCCGCGGTTGCTTAATGAGCCCGGAAGGGTCCGTCAACGAAGGGTTTTCAATGAGGTTCTCGGGATTCAACAGGATTTCCGTCGGGATTGCGGCGGCATGCCTGGTTGCAGGAGCCGCCGGCACCGCCGCGAAGGCGAGCGACGGCGAGGTGCCGACGTACAAGCAGTTCAAGGCCGACACGTTCGTCGACTTCGACGGCCAGTACGTCGTCAACGGCGACGAGGTCATCAGCACGGACGGTGACCTGAAGAAGTTCTACAACTCGATGGTCAGCGACAAGAAGACAGGCAAGAGCCTCGATGGCGGTCTCATCGTCAACACCGTCAGCGGCAGGGACGACAAGTGGTCGGCCAGCCAGGCGCTGAACCTGACCTACTGCGTCAGCACCAAGTTCGGCAGCCGGCAGACCGACATCGCCAACGCGATGGCCGCCGGCGCCGGTCTCTGGGAGTCGGCCACCACCAAGGTCAACTTCGTCTACGTCCCGGCGCAGAACGGCTCGTGCAACACCCGCAACAACAACGTCCTGTTCTCGGTCGAGCCGGTGAACTCGACGCAGTACATCGCCCGGGCGTTCTTCCCGAGCACCTCCAAGCGCTCGCGCAACGTCCTGATCGACGACTCGATCTGGACCTCCGGCAACTGGGAGCCCGGCGACATCCTCGGCCACGAGCTCGGCCACGCGCTCGGGTTCCGGCACGAGCACACCCGTCCCGAGTCAGGCACCTGCTTCGAGGACAACAACTGGCGCCCGCTGACGCCGTACGACAGCAAGTCGATCATGCACTACCCGCAGTGCAACGGCGGCTCGTCCGACCTGGAGTTCCAGGCGTCCGACGCCGCGGGCATCCGCGCCCTCTACGGATCCTGACGGACCCGTTCACGCGGCATGCCGCCCTCCTCTCCGGAGCAGTCCATGGGGGACCAGTCGGAGGGGACGGGCGGCGTGCCGCACCTTCTTCTTGTGGTGCCTTTGTGGGCGCGACGTCAGGTGCCGATGCGGTAGGCGAGTACGCCGTCCGGCCGTTGTCGTTCGTCCGCCGACCGCTCGATGCAGAACTCGTTGCCCTCGGGATCGGCCATCGTGACCCATCCCGACCCGTCGGGCTCACGGAAGTCGCCGACCACCGTCGCGCCGAGCGAGAGCGCCTGCTCGACCGCGGCGTCGCGGGTGCGGTCACTCGGCTGAAGGTCGAGGTGGAGCCGGTTCTTCGCGGTCTTGCCCTCCGGCACCGGGATGAAGAGCATCGTCAGCCCTGGATTCGGGAAGTGCGGGGCGACCATCACTTCCGGGTCGTCGTCGTAGAACACGACCCATCCGGTGAGCGCCGCCCAGAACCGCGCGAGCTGGTGGGCGTCCGCGCAGTCGAAGGTCATGTTCTTCACGATCATCGCCATGGGCTCACTCTGCCCCTCCCGCGGGCGTACGGCGACCCGATTCCCGTGGCCAGCGGGGATTCAACGGCGGACCGTCCTCCCTCGTAGAGTGGCCGCCCGTGGCACTCACCATCGGCATCGTCGGTCTCCCCAACGCAGGCAAGTCGACGCTCTTCAACGCGCTGACCAAGAACGACGTACTCGCGGCGAACTACCCGTTCGCGACGATCGAGCCCAACGTCGGCGTCGTCGGCGTACCGGACGACCGGCTTCCGAAGCTCGCCGAGATCTACGGCTCGCAGAAGCAGCTGCCGGCCACGGTGGAGTTCGTCGACATCGCCGGCATCGTTCGTGGCGCGTCGCAGGGCGAGGGACTGGGCAACAAGTTCCTCTCGCACATCCGCGAAGCGGCCGCGATCTGCCAGGTGACCCGCGTCTTCCGCGACGAGGACGTCACCCACGTCGACGGCAAGGTCGACCCCGGCAGCGACATCTCCACGATCCAGACCGAGCTGATCCTCGCCGACCTCGAGACGGTCGAGAAGGCGATCCAGCGGCTCGAGAAGGAGTCGCGCAAGGTCAAGGAGCTGGTGCCGGTGCTGGCGGCCGCGCAGGAGGCGAAGCAGGCGCTGGAGGCCGGTACGCCGGTGATCGCGACGTCGATCGACCGAGCCCTGATCCGCGAGCTGTCGCTGCTCACGGCCAAGCCCTACATCTACGTCTTCAACTGCGACACCGACGAGCTCGCGGACGAGGAGCTCAAGGACAAGATGCGGGCGCTGGTCGCGCCCGCCGAGGCCATCTTCCTCGACGCGAAGCTCGAGTCGGACCTGGTCGAGCTCGACGACGACGAGGCCCGCGAGCTGCTGACGGAGGTCGGCATCACCGAGCCCGGTCTCGACGTACTGGCCCGGGTCGGCTTCGACACCCTCGGCCTGCAGACCTACCTCACCGCCGGACCCAAGGAGGTCCGCGCGTGGGAGATCAAGAAGGGCGCGACGGCCCCCGAGGCGGCCGGTGTGATCCACACCGACTTCCAGAAGGGCTTCATCAAGGCCGAGATCATCTCGTACGACGACCTGATGTCCTACGGCTCGGTGCTGAAGGCCCGGGACGCCGGCAAGGTCCGGATGGAGGGCAAGGACTACGTCATGCAGGACGGCGACGTGGTGGAGTTCCGCTTCAACGTGTGAATCGGCGCGTTTGCGCAGGTCTCAGACGGCATATCGAGTGCCCCCAGTCCGCAGAGAGTCCGCAAGAATTTCAGCGAGGCCGCTCGCTGACCCGTCACTGGAGCACACTCGGCCACCCGGGCGAAGACGCTGACCGCCCGGCCAACCGTCCGCTACGGGCGCTGCGGGCCGAGCTTTACAAGCGAAACCGAGCTTGCTGCCGAACTCAGGTCACCGTGAACCGGCCCCGGTCATCATCGGCTGCCTGCTGCCAGCAGCGCCAGCGTCGAGGTGTTCGATGACACGGCGTTCGTAGTCGGCCGGGACCTCGTTGATGGCGTTGATGCGAGCCACTTTCGGCAGTGTCCACAGCTCGACCGGGCTACCAGCCGCTTTGGCGTAGGTCTGGTTGAGGGGGATCTCGGAGGGGATGGAGCCAGCCGCGATCAGCAATAGCGGGTCGGGGCGACCTGGGCGACAAGATCGCGCAGCGGTCCGGCCGGGGTGCCGCCGGAGAACACCTGTGTCGCGGCGAACATCGGCCAGGTGCTGGCCGCAGTGATTAGGCCTGGCGGCCGGTCGGCGAAGGATCGGGCCGTCGCACCGTCCGAGACGACGACGCGGAGGTCGCGGTTCGTGGCCGCCACTTCGATGAGCACGTCTGCGCCTGTGGACAGTCCCAGCCCGCCCAGTCGCTCAGGGTCGACGTCGGGCTGGGTCAGCAGGAACTGAAGCGCTCCGTCGACGTCGTGCTGCCAACCCCAGCCCCAGCCGTTCGGGCTGCCCTCGCTCAGACCGGCACCGCGCGCGTCGTAGAGAAGCACTCCGTAGCCGTGGGATGCCAGGAGTTCGGCGTGCGCGCGCGAGCCGGTTCTGTCACCCGCCGGCGCTGTTGGCGACGAGGACTGCAGCGCGGTTGTGTGAGGGGTGGTACCAACCGGAGAGCGTCGAGACCGTCCGTGGATTCGAAGGTCACGCTCCCGGAAGGCGGCCGAGGGCGGGTCACCGACCGCATGGCGGAACATGTGGGTCTGGACCAGCCCGACGCCCACTGGAACGACGAGGAACTGCGCCACTACGACCGTGGCTACAGCGGCGAGTGCCGCGGATTGCCCACCTTCGGCGCAACGTGTCGGCGCGTTCGCCACGATGCACCGCCGGTATGGCGGCTCCGAGCCCGACCAGCACCAGCCCGGCGGCCGCGGCGAGCACTCCGGTCAGGTCGCTCGCAGAGGTACCGGTGGTGGCCACGTGGGCTACGTGCATCGCGCCGTTGGTCACCGTGACAGCCCCGATCACGACCGCGAGACCTGCGCGAATCCCGGGCGTAGGCGGGAGAAAGATCGCGGCTGCCCGGCGACCATGGTCACCGCAGCCAGACCCGTCAGGTGCTGGCCAGCGGACGCCAGGCTGACGGTTCAGCAGCGCGTCGTCGACCGCGTGCAGGAGCCCGGAGGCACCGCTCCTCGGAACACCCGGCTCTCGAGGGAGCTCGAGCCGGCGGCCTGCGTCACGACGCCGCCCTCGCCGCAGGGCGCTGAGGAGCCGGTCGATCTCCTCGGTGGTGTTGTAGTAGTGGACCGAGGCACGGACGAGATCGGACAAGCCGCGCGCGGGTAGGTCGAGGCGGGCGTAGTCGACCAGAGACACACTGACGTTGATCCCGGCGCTCGGAGAGCTGTTGCTGGACTTGTTGGGCAGGGACCCCGTCGAGGGTGAAGGTGACGATGCCGCAGCGGCGTTGACCCTGGTCGTGCACCTGCACACCCGGCAGCTGCGCCGAACTCGTTGCGCAGGTGTTCAGCGAGCCCAGTGACCCGTTCCTCGATGGCGTCCAGTCCCCACGACAGGGCGTAGTCGACGGCGACGCCGAGGCCGATCTTGGCGGCGTAGTTGGTCTCCCAGTTCTCGAACCGGCGGGCGTCGGCGCGGACCTCGTACCGGTCCGGGGCCGTCCAGGTCGCGGCGTGCAGGTCCAGGAAGGGCGGCTCCAGCCGCTCGATGACGTCTGCGCCGCGCGTAGAGGAATCCGGTGCCGCGCGGGCCGCGCAGGAACTTGCGCCCGGTCGCGGACAGGAGGTCGCAGCCGATGGCCTCGACGTCGATCGGCATCTGGCCGACGGACTGGCAGGCGTCGAGCAGGTACAGCACGCCGGCCTCCCTGGTCGCGGCGCCGACCTCGGCGGCGGGGTTGACCAGGCCGCCTTGGGTGGGAACGTGCGTAATCGCGATGAGCTTGACCGGGCCGCGGCCGTCGTCCAGACGGCGCCGCAGGTCCGTCGACGGACAGTTGGCCCGACGGTCATCGTCGATGACCTCGATCATGGCCCCGTGCGCTCGGCAACCTGCAGGAACGCGATGACGTTGCTGGCGTACTCCGCGCGAGCCGTGAGGATGCGGTCGCCGGGCCGGAAGCTAAGGCCGTAGAACGCCATGTCCCACGCCCGGGTCGCGTTCTCGACGACGGCGATCTCGTCGCGGTGGCCGCCGATCATCGCGGCGATGGAGCGATAGGTGTTCTCCACCTGCTCCACTGCTGCCTCGGCCGCCTCGTAGCCGCCCATGTCGGACTCGCGGCGCAGGTGCTCGATCACCGCCTCAGTCACCTGGACCGGCGGCAGCGCCGCGCCGGCGTTGTTGAGGTGAGCGACCTTCCGGGTGCCAGGTGTGTCACGGCGCGCCCGTTCGACGTCGAATGCAGAGCGAGTCGGGGCGGTAGAGGACGTCATTGCCATAACAGGTCTCCGATCTGGGTGAAGAGTTGGTCGACGTCCCACGCGGCAGTGGTGTTCGTCATGGCGACGATTGCCAGTCGATGCTGTGGATAGATGCGCATTGCGTTCCAGTAGCCGCCCCCGGTGCCGTAGTGCTCGACGAACGCTGGAGACCTCTGGGCGTGTGCCGGCCTGCGGAACCATCCGGTGCCGTGGTCGAAGGCCTTGCCGCGGGCAGTGATCGTTCGCATCCGGTGTATCTCGGCGTGCGGCAGAAGCTTCGTGGGGATCCGTCGACGTCGCGGCGTGAGCTGCGGCGAGGGTCGCGGCCTCCGTTGCGTTCCCGATCAAGCCGCCGAACGCGGCACCGTTGACGAGGAACGGACGCAGTTGGGTGTGTCCGGCGACCTGAGGACCGACAAGCCCGTCGGGAAGCAGCTTGCGAAGCGCGGGTCGGAGCGCAGCGGCATGCGGACGTGTCCGACGGACCGCGGTCGGTCCGGGCGCGAAGCCGTATCCCGTGGTGGACATGCCGAGGGGTCGCAGCACACGGTCGGTGACGCGGTTCTGCACAGACTGGCCAGTGACTGCCTCGATGACGTCACCGGCGAGGAGGTAGCCGATGTTGGAGTACCGGGGTCGGGTGCCCACCGTGCGGCGCGGAGTTCCGGACTTGGCAACGATGCGTCGACGCTGTTCGGCGTCCTCCGGCTGGTCCGCGGGACGCACCCAACGCACGGGGACCGGGTTGGCGAGGCCGGCAGTGTGGGTCAGCAGTTGGCGTGTCGTCGGATGGCCGTGCACCCGATGAGGTCGATAGGTGGGCAAGTAGGCGCCGATGGGTGCATCGAGGTCGAGGGCGCCGGTCGTGTGGAGCTGTACGGCTGCGGTCGCCGTCGCGATCTTGGTCATGGAGAACCAGGGGTACTGGTCGATAGTCGTGGCAGCGCGACGGGTCGCCAGGTCGGCAAGACCGACCGCCACGGCGAACAGCTGCCGGTCCGGCGTCGCGACGGCGAGGGACATCCCAGGTATCCGGGATCTCTTCGCGAACTGCTCGACCGTGCGCCGCGCGACTTCGTCGAGCTGCTCGCTTGCTGCTCTTCGGGCGACGCGGCCCGGCTCTGTGATGGTCATGGCTGCCCTCTCATGGCGGCGATACTACGATTTCGCAGTAGTTCAGATCATGCGACTTCGTAGTACTTGTGTCAAGGGCAATCCCGAGACTTCACCTTTGGGCGAATCTGCCCGGTGAGCGGCGCCGGACCGGCTGGTTGCGGGCGAGGACTACTCCGGCGAACCGAGGGGCGCCTGACGGATGCCGTCCAGAACTGTTCGGAGAGTGAGCAGCGCTTCGCGCACGTCGCCTGCCCGCGTCCCGAGGTCGTCTTCGACCCGCTGTCGCATCGGGAGGAAGAGCGCTGCGGCAGTGCGGTGCGCTCGACGCCCGGCGGGCGTCAGTTTGATGCGATAGGAGCGACGGTCGGCGGGATTCGGCTCTCGCTCGACGTGCCCGCGGGCTTCGAACCGCTTCACATAGCTGGAAACGGTAGTGGGTGGCGCCGCCATCCACCGCGCAAGCTCGGTCGGGGTGATGGACGACGCGGCGGTGAGTACCGAGTAGATGGCGAACTCGTCCCCGTCCAAACCCGCCGGCGCGAGGGCCGTGTCGAGAAGGTCGGCGGTCGCCCTCGACGTCAGCCACACCATGAAAGTCACATCCACCTCCTCATCGCGTACTTCGCCCGGCGTCAGGCCGTTGACAGGGTTGCTGCGTTCTCGCACCATTCGACCATGGTACTACGAAATCGCAGTTACTCAGCATCGAAGCCCTCCCAGACGACCGAAGCTGAAGTAGCCACACTCCTAGGTGCGTGGCCATTCGGGTCAGGCGCAGGGCATGGCTAGGGCCGCTACGGCCTTCCCAGGGCATGCGGCGCCAGCCTCTCGCCTCCCTCCCGCCTGAAGGCCTCACGGCGCACGGAGGGGCTTCCGACGCATGCGGCAATGGGCTAGCTTGTCCAGCGGCCATGAGTCAAGGGTGAGCTTGGGCCGCGAGTACCGGCCGTGCACCGTTGGGAGGGGCACGGCGGTCGATGTGCCGGTCGACCACGATCCGCGACCTGGAGAACCCTGCGTGGGATGGGGTGCGCATCGCCGTAACCGGACCGCTCTCCTCGACCTCGAGGCTCTCTGACCGGACGAAACCCGGTGAGCGGCTGAATCACGTCGTGACCGCGCACCAGCGGGCGAGGCCGTCCGGCCTCGCCCGCTGGGTTCCTCATGCAACCGGTTCCAGTTCCTTCGGAGTTTTGACCGGATCGGGCGAGCCGTGCGGGTCGAGCTTGGGAAGCAACCGGTCCAGCCACCGGGGCAGGTACCAACTGGCCCGCCCCAGCAGCGCCATGGCGGCAGGCACGACGATCAGCCGGATCAGCGTTGCGTCGATGGCGATAGCAGCAGCCATACCCACCCCGATCATCTTGATGATGACGCTCGGGTCGAAGGCGAAGCCCAGGAAGACGGCCACCATGATCAGAGCCGCCGACGTGATGACCCGAGCGGTTGAGGCAAGTCCGTCCACCACGCTGCCTCTGCTGTCGCCGGTGCGCATGAACGCCTCGCGCACGCTGCTGAGCAGGAAGACCTCGTAGTCCATGGACAGTCCGAACAGCACCGCGAACATCAGCAGAGGTACGTACGCCGGGATCGGCGCCTCCCCGGGGAGTCCGAGAAGCCCGGTTCCTGCCTCGGTCTGGAACGCCAGGGTCATCACGCCGTACGCAGCACCGACCGACAGCAGGTTCACCAGAGCAGCCTTGACCGGTACGACGACCGATCGGAAGGCGAGCAGCAGGAGCAGGATCGACGTCGCGATGACGACGGCGATGACCAGCCAGAGGTGGTCCATCAGTACGTCTGACAGGTCGATCATCGCGGCCGTCCAGCTCGTGATGCCCGTTCCCTCGGGCAGCACGTCTGAGCGCAGGTGCTCGACCAAGGCTGCGGTCTCCTCGTCCTGCGGACCTGTGCCCGGAGTTACGGTCAGCACAGCGGTGCTGCCGTCCGGCGAGGTCACCGGGTCACCGACGTGGGCCACGTTCGGCGTCTGGGAGATGTCGTACATCACGGAGCGCAGACCCCTCTGGCCACCGACCTCGTCGAGGTCGACGGCAACGGTCAGTGGACCGTTGGCGCCTTCACCGAAACCGGAGTCGATCAGGTCGTAGGCCTGGCGGATGGTGCTGCTTTCTGGTTCGTTCCCGGCGTCGCTCTGGCCGATGTCCATGCCCAGCGCCGGTGTTGCAAGGGCGAGAAGGGCGAGTACCGATCCGACCAGCCATCCAACGGGCCGGCGGCCGACCATGCGCGCGAAGCGCGCGGCCGTAGAGGAGTGCGACATGGAGGACTCATAGCGACCCGTGCGGCGGGCCTTTCGGCTGTAGACGCGGTATTTCAGGGCGCCGAGCAGGGCCGGCAGCAAGGTGATGGCGGCCAGAACTGTGATCGATACGACGAGCCCGGTGGCGTAGCCCATCGTGGCGAAGTCCGGAACGCCGCTGAACTGCAGTCCGCTGAGCGCCACCAGCACGGTCCCGCCCGCGAAGATCACCGACTGTCCGGCGGTTGCGATCGCCTGCCCCGCGGCCTCGGGAACGGACATCCCGCGAGCCAGGTTGTCGCGGTGCCGGGTGATGATGAACAGGGCGTAGTCGATGCCGACACCCAACCCGACCATGGAGGCCAGCGTCGGCGCGTTCGTGGACATGTCGGTCATGGCGGCAATCAGGGTGATGCCCCCTGTTCCCACGATGAGGCCGGTGAACGCGACCGCTAGCGGGAGCGACGCCGCGATCATCGCTCCGAAGGCGAGCAACAAGATGGCGAGTGCGACGATCACACCTATCATCTCTGCGTTGCCACTGACCTCCTGGACGTTCTCGGGCACCGGTCCGCCGAACTCGACCTGATAGCCGGAATCGGTCAGGGGCGCAGCGGCCGCCTCCAGGGCGTCGAGCGCCTCGGTCCCCTCGAAGTCGGTGACCTGGACGTCGTACTGCACAGAGAGCACGGCTGTTCGACGATCCGGGCTGAGTGCCGGGGCAGCGACGCCGCTGACGGATGGCATGGCCCGCAGGTCAGCGGTGATCTCGTCGAAGTCTCCGGGCTGGAGGGCGCCGGTGTCGGTGTGGACGACCACGCGCGCCGACGTACCGGACATGGCAGGGAAGCGGTCGGCGAGGAGGTCGTTGGTCCGCTGGGTGTCGCTTCCAGGGATCTTGAAGCTGTCCTGCATGGTGCCGCCGAAGGCGGACGCAAGAGCCCCGACGAGCAGGGCCGAGAGGAGCCAGCCGGCTAGCACGCGCCAGGGATGGCGTGCGGCACCGGCGCCGATGCGGTAGAGCAGTCTGGACATTTCATCTCCAGTGGTGGTGGGTGGGGGTGGACCTCGATGGTCCGTGCGGAGCTGGGCGCGAGGCGCCGGTGAAATCGCCGGGTCGTCGCCGGGATCGTGGATCGCCCCTAGAATCGGCAGGTGCTCCGCGGGCGCGAGACCGAGCAATCTGCGATCACGGCCCTCCTGGACGAGGCCTGGGCTTCGCGCGGCGGGGGTTTGGTGCTGCGCGGCCCCGCGGGTATCGGCAAGTCGGCTCTCCTCGCCGATGCGGCCGCCCGTGCCGAGGGCATGGTGCTGCTGCGGACCCAGGGGGTCGAGACGGAGTCCGACCTTGCCTTCTCCGCCCTTCACCAGCTGCTGGGTCCGGTGATGCACCTGGGTGACAGGCTGAACCCGAACCAGGCAACCGCCCTGCGAGTCGGTTTCGGAGAACACCCCGCCGGGGAACGCAACGACCGGTTCCTCGTCTACTCCGCGACCCTGGGGCTGATCGCGGAGGCGGCAGGGACGCAGCCCGTGTTGTGTGTCGTCGACGACGCGCACTGGCTGGACGAGGAGTCGGCCGACGCACTGCTGTTCACTGCCCGGCGGGTGGGTGTGGAGCGGGTAGCGATGCTCTTCACCGCGCGCGACGAGGAGGAGGCGCACTTCGAGGCGACGGGGGTTCCGACGCTGTCGGTGCCGGGGCTGTCCTCGGGTGCGGCACACGCCCTGCTCGAGGAGTCGGCCGGGCATCCCGTGGACCCACGGGTCACCGAGACGTTGCTGGAGGCGACCGCTGGTAATCCACTGGCCCTCGTGGAGCTGCCAGCGACGCTCACAGCCGCGGAGCTGTCCGGTGAGAAGCCGTTGCCCCGCTCGCTGCCGGTGACCGACCGCGTGAGGCGCGCGTTCCTCGACCGGGTTCGCCGCCTGCCTGCCACCGCTCAGACGTTCCTGTTGGTCGCGGCTGCGGAAGGCGCTGGCGACCTGTCGGTCATTCAACAGGCCGCAGGTGCGCTGGGTTGTGAACCGCAGGCGATCGACTCCGCCGAAGCGGCTGGGCTCGTGCTCACCCCGCGGGGACGCCTCCAGTTCCGGCACCCTTTGGTCAAGTCCTCTGTCTACGACGCCTCCACGACTACCGAGCGTCGCGAGGCTCATCGTGCGCTGGCGGACGCCCTGGTCGACCGGGGTCAGATCGACCGGCGGGCCTGGCACCGCGCCGCCGCTGCTGCTGGTCCCGACCCCGCTGCCGCCGACGAGCTCGAGCACGTGGCGGAACGAGCCGCGACGCGAGGTGCGCCGGCCGCGGCGTCGGCTGCCTTCGAACGAGCCGCCGACCTGACCACGGCCCTCGAGCTGGCGGCGAGACGAAGGTGGCGGGCTGCAGAGCAGGCGCGACTGGCCGGACATCACCGACGCGCTCTCGACCTGCTGGCTGCGGTGCGGTCAGTGACCGATGACCCACTGCTTCGCGCTGACGTCGACCTGCTTCGCGGCGCCGTCGAGCTCGTGTCGGGATCTACCGAGCTGGCCGAGCAGGTGCTGCTGAAGGCGGCACGTGAGATGCAGGCTGCTGATTCCGGGCGAGCACTCCTGCTGTTGGTGTTGGCAGCGCAGGCAGCAGCGCTCGCCGATCACTCCGAAGCCGGTGCCGAGATCGGCCGAATCGCTGCGGCCTTGCCGCGGGGATCGAACCCGGTGGAGGAGTTCTACGCGGTGTTGCTGATCGGGTGCGGGCACTACCTGAGCGGTGAACTCGCCACTTCCCTGGAACCACTGCGGCGCGCGGTTCAGCTGGCCGCGGACTTCGAGGACAGCATGTTGCTGACCTGGGCGTCGCGTGCTGCCTACTACGTCGGCGACGACGTCGCCGCCTTTCGCTTCGACTCACGGGCCGTGGCGCTCGCCAGGGCCGGCGGCGCACTGGGGGACATGCTTCCGCCCCTGCAGCGGCTGGCTCTGTCCGAGGTCCTGCTCGGTCACTGGCTCTCGGCTGCGGCACACGCAGACGAGGCCGCCAACTTCGCGCGGGAGACCGGGCAGCCCAACATGGCGTCCCTGCCGTTGGGCTGGCTGGCGTTACTCGCCGCCTACCGAGGCGACACCGAGAACCTGGCTGCGCACCTGGCCGCCGCCCGAGAGGTGCTGCCGTTGCATCCGATGGTGGTGTCCGAGGACGCCCTTCACTGGGCGCGGGCAGTGTCGGAGGCGGCGGCCGGAGATCCACACGTCGCGATGGAGCACCTGCGTGGTGTCGTCAGCCCCGGCGTCTGCCTGCTCTCGTCGCTGGATCGGGTCGAGATCGCCGTACAGGCGGACCAGAGAGACACAGGCCGCGAGTGGCTGGCTCCTCTTGCGACCTTCGCGGTAACCACCGGGGCGCCGTGGGCCCAGGCGCGGACCGCCCACTGCGAGGCCCTCCTCGGGGACGGTGAGGTCGCGGCCGCGGACTACGAGCGGAGCCTCGAGCACCACCAGCTGGCCCGGCGTCCATTCGAACGAGCCCGAGCCGAGCTGGGCTACGGCGAGCTGCTGCGCCGCGGAGGCCGCCGGGTCGACGCCCGCAGCCACCTCCGAACGGCCCTGGCCACGTTCGACGAGCTCGGTGCGAAACGGTGGGTCGAGCGAGCCCAGCAGGAGCTCAGGGCCTCGGGAGAGAAGATCAGGAGGGTTCACCCGACAGCTGCCGCGCAGCTGACCGCTCAAGAGCTGCAGGTGACCAAATTGGTCGCCGACGGGTTGTCCAACCGGGAGGTGGCAGCCCAGCTCTTCGTCAGCCCACGCACCGTCGACTTCCACCTGCGCAACGTGTTCACGAAGCTCGGCGTCACCTCTCGCTCCCAGCTGGCACGCCGCGACCTCCAACTGCCCTGAGCCGAACAGGAACCCGGCGGTTTCACCGGCGACAGACAGGGCCGTCCCTCGTAACGTCCTGGTTGTCGCTCAACCTTCGAAAGGCGGTCTCTCCCATGCCGGCACTACCGTGGTTCTCGGTCGGAAGCCCCGATCCAGACGCCGACGTAATCGTGATGGCCTCACGGCTGCCCCTGCGCTCCCACGGCGACATCCCGCGGTTCCTGTGGCAAACCTGGCTGGTACGCCGCCAGCTCGCCCGCTCGCCCGGACTGATCGGCTACTCCCTGGACGCACACCTTCTCGCGAAGACGTTCTGGACGGTTTCGGCGTGGCAGAGCCGCCCCGACCTTGGCAGTTTCGATCGCACCAATCCACACGCAGCCGCCAAGGACAGGCTTCGGCGCGCGATGATGCCCTCCACGTTCGTGATGTGGAGAAGCCGCCCCGAGGACCTGCCGATCACATGGCAAGAGGTCCGCGGTCGCCTGGAGACGGCCGCGAAGGCCGGGGGCCGGCCATGACCGCGGAGATCCTGCGGTACACGGCCTTCCCCGCCGGGGACCACGGCGGGAACCCCGCCGGCGTCGTACTCGATGCGCACGGCATGACTGAGGAGGAGATGCTGGCGGCCGCTGCCGATGTCGGGTTCTCCGAGACGGCATTCCTGTTCCCCTTGGCCCCGACGGACGAGCTGACAGAGGGCATCGTCGCCGAGGCCCGCGTACGTTATTTCAGTCCGCGCGCGGAGGTGTCGTTCTGCGGTCACGCCACCATCGCGACCGCCGTCGCCCACGCCGAGCGCCACGGCGTTGGCCGCCTCGACCTCGTGACCCGAGGGGGGCTGGTGCCAGTGCGGACCCGATCCGAGCGCGGTCAGCTTGTCGCCACCCTGACCAGCGTCGCTCCGTCAGTCCAGCCGATGGATGAGGAAATGCTCGCGGACGCGCTGGCAACGCTGGGCTGGTCGCGTGACCTGCTCGAGGACTCAATGCCGCCGTACGTCGCGTTCGCGGGGAACCACCACCCGGTCCTGGCTGTCAGCAGTCGGCAGGTCCTCGCCGACCTCGACTACGAGTTCGGCGCGCTGGCTGCGCTCATGAGTGAGCACGACTGGACGACGATGCAGCTGGTACACCGCGAGCGCCCGGACCTCTTCCACGCCCGGAACCCGTTCCCGCCCGGTGGGGTGGTCGAGGACCCGGCCACCGGTGCGGCCGCGGCCGCCTTCGGTGGCTATCTTCGGGCGCTGGACCTCGTGCCGTCATCGCGGCGGGTCACCATCCGACAGGGTGATGACATGGGCCGCCCGAGCCTGCTGGTGGTCGACATCCCCGAGCAGGGAGGCATCGACGTCACCGGCTCGGCCACCCGGCTCTGACTACATGGTTCGGGAGCCGCCGACATCCGGGCCGGCGAGCTCCCTCTCGCTGAGAGTAAGTCCCTCGCTCTCCGCGTCGAGCGCCAGGTAGGCATCGCGGTGCTCGGTCTGGAACCGGCGCCAGGATGCCTCGTCGTCGAACCGGTCGACGGTCAGGTAGCGCCCTGGCCTGCTCAGCGAGACGAAGAGCTCGGTGCCCTCGAACCCGTCGGAGGAAGAGAACAACTGTGCCCACGCACCGTCCGCTCCGTAAACACGCTCGAAATCGGCCACAGAGCCCTCGGGGACCTCGTACTCCCACACCCGGATCAACATGTGTCGATTGTCGCGCCCACACCGTCGATTTCGACAACACTCCTGATCGGCGCCCAGTCCTCCAAAAGTGATCACACTCCAATCGTGGAGTGCTCGCCTTTCACCGACGAAGCTGTTCAGTCTTCGAGCGCCGCCGACAATCACAAAGGACGGTCAGTGCATTCAATGGGTGCTGGGCATGGACCGGTTGTTTCCCGCGCTGTCCCTCCCCGGGGCCATCACTTACTGTCGATGCTGTTGGTTCCTCGGAGAGGTCTGGCCTATGAGGATCGAGGGTGTGACGTTCGTCGGCACCAGGACGGAGGCTCGACCGCAGATGGCCGAGTTCGTCCGAGACGTGCTCGGGATGGCACCGGCACCAGCGGGTGGCATGGACGCCGAGGTATTCGCGATGCCCGACGGTTCGTCGTTCGCTGTCACTTCGACCGAAACGACCGCCGACCAGGAACGAACGGTCGGCTTCCGCGTCGCCGACGTCGACCAGGCGCTGCGCGAGCTTCGCGACGCCGGGGTGAGCACCGACGACGTGGTGTCGTCGAGCGCCACGCAGCGCTATGTCCACTTCCGTGCGCCCGACGGGCATCTCTACGAACTGGTGCAAGAAGTCGGTGACGCTTCTCAGTCGAACACGTGACCCAGCTGCTGACGAGGCGGAAACGTTCGGCGACTATGGCGGTGGAGTCGTCGAGATCGACCAGGGACGCAGACGTTCCAGCCCCCTGGGTGGCGTCAGCGGCCAGGGCGCTGGTCGCTCCGGCAGACCGGCGCTAGTCCGCAAAAAGTCCGCAATAAGTTCAGCCGAGACCAACAGAAGTCAACGACGGCCAACGACGATGAGTCTGCGTTTGCGCAGGTCAGAGCCGCTTTTCCAGCGAGTTCCAAAAACGGTCAGTAGCAGCCAGTGCGCCGCGGGAACGTTCCGCTTCAATGTCTGAGCAGGATTCCGCCGGTCCGTTGACTGCTACGGCACCGCGGGCAGTCGCAGCATCGCGACGAAGGCGTCCTCGGGCCCGTCGTTGTACGACGGGTCGAACGCGCCTGCCGTCGTGGGGAAGCCGACCCCGACAAGCCCGGTGACGTAGGCGAGGTTCCGGTCCACGGCGAGCGCGGTCGCTGAGTCGACCTGCGGGCCTCCGAGGAACGTCGAGTAGTCGAGGTCCCCGCGACGGGCGCCCTGGGGCGCGAACATCGCGACGAAGGCGTCGTGCTTGCCGTTGTGCGTCCGGTCGTAGGCGTTCCTCGTGGTGGGGAGACCGGGTGACGTGGTCCAACCGACGACGTACACCTCGCCCTTGCTCACCCGGACCCCGGTGCCGGCGTCGCTGCGACCGCCGCCGAAGAACGTGGAGTACTTGAGGTCGTGCCGGACCGCCCGGTTGGTGGCCAGCACCGCCAGGAACGCGTCGCCCTGCCCGTTGTAGGACCGGTCGTACGCCCGCCTGGTGGTGGGGAACTTGCCTGACTTGGTGTAGCCCGTCAGGTAGACCCTGCCGTCCCGGACCGCGATCTCTCTCGGTACGTCGTAGGCGGGCGAGCCGAGGAAGGTGCCGTACCTGAGGTCGGCCCTGCGCTCGCCGTCCGGTGAGACCCGCGCGACGAAGATGTCGGACTCCCCGTTGTAGGAGCGGTCGAATGCCCCTCGGGTCGTCGGGAAGCCCTTGTAGTAGGCGGTCCCGGTGAGGTAGACGTCGCCCGCGCTGAACGCGATGTCGATCGCAGCCTCCTGACTCGCACCACCGAAGACCGCGCCGTATTTCAAGTCCGCCCTGCCTGCGCCGTCGGGCGAGATCCGGGCGAGGAAGATGTCGGAGCCGCCGTCGAACTGGTGGTGGAGCGCGCCAGGAGTGGTGGGGTAGGCAGGGCTGTCGGTGCCGCCCGCGAGGTAGGCGTCGCCGTCGTGCACGGCGATCGCGGCGTCGCCGTGCGCGTAGTCGTTGCCGCCCAGGTAGGTCGAGTACACCAGGTCGGCGGTGCCCGCGGCATCAGGAGAGATCTTCGCGAAGAACGTGTCGGTACCCCCGCCGCCGGACCCGTGGAAGTTTCTGTCATAGGCGCCTGCGGTCGTCGGGAAGTCGAAGGACTCCGTGTCGCCGGAGACGTAGACGTCGCCGTCCTCCACCGCGATGTCGCTCCCGTGGTCGTAGAAGCCGCCGCCGATGACGGTCGAGTAGACGAGGTCCGCCGACCCCGCCCCGTCGGGGGAGATCCGCGTGACGAAGGCATCGCTCACCGACTGGGTCGTGTCGTAGGCGCCGAGCGAAGTCGGATAGCCGCCGTACGCGGTGCCGGCGATATAGGCGTCGCCGTCCGCCACGACGATCGCCTCACCCTGGTCGTAGCTGTCCCCGCCCAGGTAGGTGGAGTACTCCAGGTCGGTCTTCGGGTCGATGACCAGGGGTCGGTGGCGGTCGTATGACCCGAGCCCGAAGGTGACCACGCCGCGGTCGAGGTGGAAAGCGGCTGCGACGGGTCGCCTCCGTCCGTCGATGACCTGGTAGGCGACCGGGGCGTGGTGGACGAAGTCGCCGGCTGCGGTGGTGGCGACCAGTTTCCCGTCGACCAGGCGCAGCCTCTCGGCGCCGCGGAGGCGGTAGCCGATCTGGTCGGGGTCCGAACCGGGGGTGAGGAGGAAGTCATACTCGGCTCCGGAGCGGTTGCCACGAAAGGCATGTCGATGCCGGGGTAGAGGTCGCGGTAGCGAGCCCTGTCGAAGGCGGCGACGCCGCGGTGCCACCCGCTGGGGTCGGCGCCGAGGAAGTAGCTGGCGGTCGCCCGCTGCGGCCGGCGGCCGAGGATGCGAGGTGTGGGGTCGGCGCCGACCGGGTCGAGGAGGACGGCGGCCGCCGAGGTGGGCGCGTGGAGGTCGAAGAGCGCTCCACGGCGGGTCAGGAACAGGGTGAAGTCCTCGCCGCGGGCCAGGAACCTGGCTCTCCGGTCGACCTGACCCCGGTTGGCCTCGAAGGAGAGCGGCAACTCGGCGAATGCGCGGCGGGCGTTCTGCTTGCCGGGTCCGGCAGAGACCGGCGGCGGGGCCTGTATGGCGTCCACCGGCGCGCCCGAGTGTGCCGGGGTGGACGCAAGCGATGTGAGCGCGGTCGTCAGAGCGAGCGTCGCGGCTGCCGCGGCAGCCGCCGCGGACCGACGGATCTGGAGCGCCATTGGACCACCATGCGTCATGATCCGCTGTCGCGCTCCCCTTTGGATTACTCCAGGCTGATTCCCGGAAGTGTGAACCGCTTCCGGTCACGATCAGGAGGTGGACGCCCGCCCACGTCGTTCGCCGACGTGGGTCATCAGCGCCGCGAAGAGGGCGCACAGAGCCAGCACGACGAAGGCCGCCTGGTACCCGCCGAGGGCGACCGCGGCGAGCGCCCCGAGCCAGGGTGCGGTCGCGGCGGCGAGGTGGACGCCCCCGCTGAGCACGGCGCTGCGCGCGCCGTACGACGCCGTGCCCCAGCGGTCGGTGACCGCGGTCGCCTGGATCAGGGTGAAGGCCCCGCGCGCGGTGCCGGCGACCACCGAGATGAGGCAGAGGGCCAGGAGCGGGCTCGGGGTGGCAGCAAGGCCGAGGGTCGTGGCCGTGGTGACCAGCAGGACCACGGTCACCTTGGTGTCCGGCGACGCGGGACCCAGCACGGGGGCGTAGGCGATCCGGCCGGCGACCTGGCCGATGCCGCCCACGGCGAGCACGACCGCAGCCTGCTGGGTGCTGAACCCGGTCTCGACCAGCAGCGGCACGAGGTTGATCAGTGCGGCGTAGATGGCGAATCCGGCGAGCGTCATCGCGCCGACGAGGACGACGAACTTCCGCTCGCGGAGAACCGGGTCGATGCGGCGCGCGCGATCCTTGCCGGACCGTTCGTCACGGCCGGTAGCGAGCTTCGGCGTCCACGGGTGACGGAGGCCGGCCCAGTGGAACACGATGGTGATCGCCAGCGGCACGGCCAGGACGACGTACGCGCTGCGCCAGGAGCCGGCCGACTCGAGCACCGCGGTCAGTGGCGCGAACACGGTCGAGGCGAGTCCACCCACCAGCGTGACCGCGGTGAGTGCTCGCACTCGTCGCGGCCCGCCCCAATGGGTCAGCGCGGCGAACGCCGGTGGGTAGAGGGTCGCGGACATGGCAACACCGGCCAGACCGCAAGCCGCGAGGAACCACGGCAGGGTCGGCGCTGCCGCCAGAGCGAGTACGGCGAACACGCCGACGACGGACCCGACGCTCATCAGGAGACGGGGCCCGTAGCGATCGAGATGTCGACCGACCCAGAGACCCGCGAGTGCCGCGAGCACCTGGGTTCCGGTGAACGCGGCCATGAGAGTCGTGAGCGACCACCCCTCGGCGGCGGCGATGGACGGCGCCAGGACAGGGAAGGCGTAGAACAGCACGCCCCAAGCGACGATCTGGGTGACGCACAGGACGATGACGACGCGCCGCAGTGCCGGTTCGGTCAGCCCGCCGTCGATGCTGTCGACGGCAGAGTGTTCGGAGGACCGATCACCCACAGGTGTTGCTGCCGCCGATGGTGAGCAGGTCCCCGCTCGGGGCGCAGCAGCCGCCGCCGTTCTCCTCGCTGGGCCGGCCGTCGAACTGGCCGGACCCGCCGCAGACGCCGGACTCGGGAAGGACCAGCTCCACGCGGGCGGCCGCCTCGAGGTCGCCCGCGACGGCGGCGACGATGCTGCGGGTCTGCTCGAACCCGGTCAGCGCGAGGAACGACGGCGCGCGGCCGTACGACTTCATCCCGGCAAGGTAGAGCCCGTGCTCGGGTTGGGCCAGCTCGGCGACGCCGTGCGGGTAGACGGTGCCGCACGAGTGCACGTTCGGGTCGATGAGCGGTGCGAGCTTGGTGGGAGCCGACAGCACCGGGTCGAGGTCGAGACGGACCTCGCTGAGCCAGCCGAGGTCGGGGCGGAACCCGGTGACCACGACGACCTCGTCGATGCCCTCGATGCGGCGGCCGTCGCTCCCGACGATCGTCAGCTGCCCGTCGGACTCGTTGGTGACCTCCGCGGTGCGGAACGAGTTGACCACTCGAACCGGGCCGCTCTCGACCGCGGCCTGTGCTCGCTTGCCCAGGGCTCCGCGTGCCTCGAGCTGGTCGTTGTCCCCTCCACCGAAGGCGTCGTCGAGGCCGGGGCGGCGAAGCGCCCACACGATCTCGGTCTCGGGGGCGACGTCCACCAGGGAAGTGAGGCCGAGGAGCGTGTTCTGCGCCGAGGCACCGCGGCCGGCGACGAGCACGCGCTTGCCGGCGTACCGGTCCCGGGTGGCGGTGTCGGTGAAGTCCGGGATGCCGTAGGTGATGCGGTCGGCGTGCTCCGCCTCGCCGGGTGCGGGCAGCCCGTCGCCGCCGAGGGGATTGGCGCCGTACCAGGTCCCGGATGCGTCGATGACGGCGCCGGCGGTCAGCAGCGTCGTACGTCCCGCTGACCTGACGTGCACGGTGAACGCGGCGTCCTCGCGCCCGGAGTCGACCATCCGGTCCCGACCCTGCTTGGCGACGCCGACGACCCGGTGGTCGTAGCGCACGTCGACCTCGTCGGTGGCGTCCAGGGCCGCGGCGAGCGGAGCCAGGTAGGCATCCACCCATTCGGCTCCGGTCGGGTACGTCGTGGCCTCCGGCCGGCTCCAGCTCTCGCCGAGCAGCGCTGCGGCGGCCGGGTCGACGAGCTCGCTCCACGCCGAGAACAGGCGAACGTGTCCCCACTCGCGGACTGCCGCACCGGGTCCCGTTCCCGCCTCGAGAACGACGGTGGGGAGACCGCGGGACTGAGCGTGTGCGGCGGCGGCCAGGCCGATCGGGCCGGCGCCGACGATCACGAGCGGCTGCTCGGGCGAGATGGTGGGCATGAGGGCGTCCCTTCAATAGATCGATGATCTTCGATGTAGTATTCGGACCATAATCGACATCCATCGATGGAATCAAGTGATTCATCGAAGAACTTCGATGTAAGGTGGAGCCGTGACCGCGACCGAACTTCAGATCACGCCGATCGACGCCCCGGCGGCCGACTGCTCGGACCCCGCATGCGCCCCCGATGCCGGCAGCACGGACGGCGCTCTGCTCGAGGTCGAGTCGGCGGTGCGGTACGCCGAGTGGTTCGCCACTCTCTCCGACGCGACCCGGGTCCGGCTCCTGCATGCAGTCGCCAGCGCCCCGCGCGGCTCGATCAAGGTCGGGGACCTGGCGGCCGCGCTCGGCATCAGCCAGTCCACGTGCTCGCACCACGTGCGCAAGCTCGCCGAGGTCGGCTTCGTCATCATCGACAAGGTCGGGACCGCCTCGAAGGTCTCGGTCAACCCGAGCTGCTGCACCGGCCTCCCGCACGCTGCCGACGTGGTGATGGGCTCGTTGAGCGCCGTCCCGTGCTGCCCCGACGACCTGCCCGTGGACGTCACCACCAGGGCGATGGTCGATGACGACCTCCCTCGGGTCCGTGACATCTACGCCGAGGGGATCGCCACGAGGATGGCGACGTTCGAGACCGAGGTGCCGACGCTGGCGGACCTCGCCGACAAGTGGCTGCCCGGTCACCGCTGGGTCGCCGAGCGCGACGGTCAGGTGGTCGGCTGGACAGCCATCAACCCGGTCTCCGAGCGTGAGTGCTACGCAGGTGTTGGCGAGACCAGCGTCTACGTCACCGAGTCCGCGCGCGGTCGGGGCGTCGGCAAGGCGCTCCTGTTCCGCCAGGTCAACGAGGCTGACGCCAACGGCCTGTGGACTCTCCAGACCTCGATCTTCCCCGAGAACCGGGCGTCCCTCGCGCTGCACCACTCCGCCGGCTACCGCACCCTGGCCGTGCGCCCGCGCATCGCGCAGCTCGACGGAGAGTGGCGCGACACGGTGTTCCTCGAGCGTCGACGCTCCAGCGACTGAGCCATGAACCACGACCTGCTCCGGAGACTGACAGCGGAGCTGATCGGGACTGCCCTGCTGGTCGCCGTTGTCGTCGGCTCCGGGATCGCAGCCGAACGGCTCTCCCCTGATGACGTGGGCCTCCAGCTGTTGGAGAACTCGACGGCGACCTTCCTCGGCCTCACCGTGCTGATCTTGATGTTCGGGCCGATCTCGGGCGCCCACTTCAACCCCGTCGTCTCCGCCGCTGACTGGCTCCTCGGCCGCCGCAGCGGCACCGGCCTCACGGGCCGCGACGTGCTCGCGTACTCGGCTGCACAAACCGTCGGCGGTATCGCCGGTGCCGCGCTCGCCAACCTGATGTTCGAGGTCAGCCTCACCGAGCTCGCCACCACCGAGCGGGACGGCGCCCACCTGCTTCTCGGCGAGGTGGTCGCCACCGCCGGCCTGGTCACCCTCATCTTCGTCCTCGCGCGCACCGGCCGGGGCGCGCTGGCCGCCCCAGCGGTCGGTGCCTACATCGGCGCGGCGTACTGGTTCACCTCGTCCACGTCCTTCGCCAACCCTGCCGTCACCGTGGGACGGATGTTCTCCGACACCTTCGCCGGGATCGCCCCTGGCTCCGTTCCAGGTTTCCTCGCAGCCCAGGTGGTCGGCGGTGCCCTCGCCGTCGCCCTGGTCCGCTACTTGCTGCCCGGCGTCGGCGACACCGCCGACGACGTGGTCGTGCCCCACCCCTCCACCCACGAAGGAGACAAGCGTGACCAGCACTGACTCCGACGACCGCGTTCCCCAGGTCGTCTTCGCGTGTGTCCGCAACGGCGGCCGTTCGGTGATCGCTCGCGTGCTCACCGAGCACTACGCCGGCGGTCGGGTCCGCGCGCTCTCCGCCGGGACCCAACCGGGGGAGCACATCCACCCCGAGGTCGCGGATGCCCTGGAGAAGCTCGGGCTCGACACCTCCGGAGAGCACCCGACCCTGCTCTCCCGCGAGACCGTCGCGGCCAGCGACCTGGCCATCACCCTCGGCTGCGGCGAGGAGTGCCCCTACGTGCCGGGTGTGAAGTACGTCGACTGGCCCGTCGACGACCCCGGTGGCCAGGACGAGGCCACCGTCCGACGGATCATCGCCGACCTCGACGCTCGTGTGCGCGGCCTGCTCGTGGAGCTGGTGCCGGGCATCGAGCTGCCGTCTTCAGTCGTGGACTGACCGCCATTGGTCGGCGGCCCGAAGGGACGTTCGACTCTGGTCGCTGAAGCCAGCGCTGCGAGGCTGGAGATACGCGAGCAGACGAGGCGGGCTGACTGATGACGGCGTTGTTGATGACCGGTTTTCCGGGGTTCTTGGGCTCGGCCCTGCTGGGCCGGTTGCTGGCCAGGAGGCCGGAATCGACCGCGATCTGCCTGGTGCAGGAGCGACACCTGGGGCAGGCAGCGGAGAAGCTGGCCGCGATCGAGGCCGACGAGCCCCACGTCGCCGGTCGGGTCCGGCTCGTCGTGGGCGACCTTGGCGCCTCTGGCCTCGGTCTCGCCGACACTGATCTACCGCTTCTCGCGGACGTGGTCGAGGTGTGGCACCTCGCCGCCGTCTACGACCTCGCTGTCGGTGAGCAGACGCGCGCACAGGTGAACGTCGTCGGCACCGACCGGATCCTCGATCTCTGCCGCGGTCGCTCCCAGACCTGGAGCGGCTTCAGTACGTCAGCACCTGCTACGTCAGCGGGAGGTACGACGGTCGGTTCCGCGAGGACGAGTTGGACGTCGGCCAGGAGTTCCGCAACCACTACGAGTCGACCAAGTACGACGCAGAGCTGCTGGTGCGCAAGGCGATGGCGGACGGCCTGCCTGCGACGATCTACCGGCCCGGCATCGTCGTCGGTGACTCCCGCACCGGCGAGACGCAGAAGTACGACGGGCCCTACTTCCTCGCGGCGTTCCTTCGCCGCCAGCCCCCGGTCGCTGTCGTCCCCGCCGTGGGCGACCCCGACCACGTGCGCTTCTGCCTGGTGCCCCGCGACTTCGTGATCGACGCTATGGACCGGTTGTCCGTGCTCGAGGAGTCGCTCGGCAAGACCTATGCCCTCACCGACCCGGACCCGCCGACCGCCCGTGAGCTCGTCGACGCGTTCGCGCGTCGCCTGCACAAGCGAGTGGTCTGGGTGCCCCTGCCGCTTCCGCTCGCCAGGGCTGCGGTCTCAATGCCCCTGGCCGAACGACTGATGGGCCTGCCGGCCGAGGCGCTCGACTACTTCGCCTCCCCGACCACCTACGACACCACCAACACGGTGACCGACCTCGCCGGCACGGGAGTCACCTGCCCATCGCTTCGCGGACTACGCCGATCGGCTTCTCGACTTCATGGTCGAGCACCCCGAGTTCGACTCCGCAGCGATGGTCTGAGCCGGACACCGACCCGAGTCCAGGAGGAAGAGCCATGGCAGGAACGACGGAGCTGGTCGTCAACGTGAGCCTGATGGGCCCGGAGCGGGACCACGACACGACGGTGACCTTCCTCGGAAGGACGTTTCGGATCATCCGCCGCGGCACCGACGGCGACGTCAGCGCCGCCTGTGAGCTGGTGCGCGAGTGGGCACCCCACGCGGCGGTCCTCGCCATCACGGGGGTGCCCGAGCCATCGACCACGGGCCCCTACGCCGGTCAGGTCAAGGCCCACCGGCGGATGATGGCTGAGGCCGGGGCGACCCCGGTCACCGACGGCGTCCCAGCTCCTCGAGGTCCTCCAGGAATGGGCGATCCGGCGGGTCGAGACCGAGATGCCGGGCTACTTCACCAACGCCAGAACCGTCGTCCTGGGCGGGGCGAACCACGACCGGACCACCCGCGTCCTGCGCGAGCGCACCGACAACCTCGAGTTCGCCGATCCCTTCCTGAGGCTGGATCTGCCCGGCCGACTGCACGCCACACCGTTGCTGGGGCTCGCCGCCGACGTCGTCGGCGATGCGGCCGCGCTGCCCCTGCGGCTCGTTCCTGATGGCGTCCGGAACCAGGTGAGCTCGCCCGGCCGGCTCGCATCGCATGCTTTGGCCCGACGAGCTGCTCGCGACTGCGACGTCCTCGTGGCGACGTACGAGGAGCTCGCCGGCTTCGGCCTCGAGGACCTCGCCGGCAAGACGCTCATCACGTCGGCGATCTCCGATGAGCGGCTGTCGGAGCTCGGCGACCGCGGCGTCGATCTGGTCGTCGACATGACCCCGCAGCCCTTCGAAGTGACGGTCGACGCGGCCATGTTGGAGGCACTGATGATGGCCTCGGTGCACCGGGACAGCACGCTCACCAACGACGACCTGCTGGACATGATCGTGACGGACGGCCTGGAGCCGCGCCTGCTCTACCCTAACGGGTTCAAGCGCAAGAGCCGCTTCGCGTTCGTCATCCACCCGCTGTCGCAGCAGTACCTCCGTAACGTCGAACCGCTCCGGAGCGTGTCGCGCGTCGCCCCTGGTCCCGTGATGGATCTGGTGGAGAAGGCGGTGGCTTACAGCCCGCCATTCACCTACAGCCATGTCACCGGCATCACGTCACCGACCGGCGCGGAGGCCGAGGGCTGGCTGATCACGGTGGGCGGGACGCCCCGCGAGATGATGGCCCACAGCGCCGAGTTCACCTACCGACGCCTGCTGTCCGCCGCCGAGACCGCCCGCAAGCTGGGTGCTCAGATCATGGGTCTGGGCGCGTTCACCAAGGTCGTCGGCGATGCCGGGGTGACCGTGGCCAGGCAGGCGCCGCTGCCCGTCACGACCGGCAACAGCTACAGCGCGTCGGGTGCGCTGTGGGCGGCCCATGAAGCCCTGCGCCAGCTCGGTCTCGTCGAGGTCGACGCCGATGGTGTGATCCGGGGCGACGCGATGGTGGTCGGCGCCACGGGCGCCATCGGGTCGGTCTGTGCCCGCCTGCTTGCGGTCGCGGAGGCCAGGCTCTGGCTGGTGTCTCCGGAGTCCGCGAAGCTGTTGGCCCTCAAGACGCTGATCGAGCAGGAACACCCCGGTGCCGAGGTGCACATCGCGGCCACGCCCGACGAGGCTCTCCCCCGGATGGACCTGATCGTGACGGCCACGTCGGGGGCCGGGAAACGGGTCCTCGACATCACCGCCGTCAAGCCCGGGTGCGTCATCACCGACGTCGCCCGGCCACTCGACCTGTCCGCCGAGGACGTCGCGAAGCGCCCGGACGTGCTGGTGATCGAGTCCGGTGAGATCGAGCTCCCCGGCGACGTACGGATGCGGGACATCGGGCTACCCAAGAACGTCGCGTACGCCTGTCTCGCGGAGACCGTCGTCCTGGCGCTGGAAGGCCGCTACGAGAGCTTCACCGTCGGGCGCAACATCGAGTGGGAGAAGGTCAAGGAGATCTACCGGCTGGGGCTCAAGCACGGCATGAAGCTGGCCACGATCTCGGGCGTCAACGGCGTCTACACACCGGAGGACATCGACCGGATACGCAGTCTCGCCTTGGCTGCGCACCACGAGGTGACCGCCGACGTGCACTGACTGCGGCACGCAGACGGTCGAGGTGAAGGCTCGTCGCCGCCGTACATCGGCGGGCGGACGTCCCGTCGCTCCTCGACCACCGTGGTGCTGCGCGTGCGCTGCTGGTTGACGATCAGCGAGATCGCGATCGCCAGCGCGCCGGCCACGAGGAGGATCCAACCCAGGGTGCCGGTGTCGACAGCAGTGGTGTCGATGTTGACCACGTCGAGGACGAAGACGAGTCCGACGACGATCAGGACGATTCCGAGGCCGATGGCCATGGCTGTGCTCTCCTTCGTTCTTGTCGCCCGGTCTCGGGAACCGGGCGCTCTTTCGCCACTACGCGGTACCCGTTGGAGATGGGACCAACCTGTCGAACGGTGATCTTGAGGTCGAGCCGGGTCAGGGACTCAACGCCGCTACTGCGTCGGCGAGATCCGCGACGGCACGTCGGCGGGCGGTGTGGCCGACGTCGAGCGGGACGTCGAGCTGGAATCCCAGGAACGCCGCGTCGATGATCGTCGCGGCTCGCTTGGCCAGTGGGCGGGGGACCCCCGAACGCGTCAGGTGGCTCACGAGCGACCGCAGCCACCGCTCGTTGGCGCCGCGGACCACCGTGGCGTAGGGCTCCCGCCCGAGCAGGCCGAGCGCAGCCGCTTCGACGTACAACCGGGTGCACGGTTCGATCTCGGGTGACCTGCACGATCGACCACAGGTCGTGCACGGCCGTGCGCAGGTCAGGCGAGGGAGGCAGTGCCGTGATGGCCGCGACGGAGCGGTCATTGGCCTCGAACAGCACCGCAGCGACCAGGTTGTCCTTGGTGTCGAAGTGGTAGAGGAGCATGCGGTCGCTGGTGCCGATGGCAGCGGCGAGCGGACGGAGGCTGAGCCCGATCAGCCCGTGCTCGAGGACATACGCGGTCGCCGCTGCGGTCCACGCTTCTCGGCGCTCGGGGTCCTTGGCCACACGGGCAAATGTAGCATGTGCTACATTTGTGTGTAGCAACTGCTACATAAGAACGGATGTTGGACCATGATCACCGCTTTCGGGCTCCTCCTCGCAGCGATCGCGCTGGAGGTGATCGCGACCTCGGCACTGCCGCGCACCGAGGGATTCCGCGACCCGGTCTGGAGCGCTCTCGTCGTCGCCGGCTACGCGGCGTCGATCTGGCTGTTGGCCATGGTCGTCGAGCGGTTGCCCGTGTCGACCGCGTACGCCGTCTGGTCCGGTGTCGGTACCGCTGCGGTCGCTCTCATCGGAGCGCTCTGGCTCGGGGAGTCCTGGGACCCGATCAAGGTCATCGGGCTCGGTCTGATCGTTGGCGGCGTCGTCATGCTCAACCTTCAGGGTGCGCACTGACCAGAGCGTGTGCGCGAGGAACTGCCAGATTCCGTCGACTCCCAGCCACGAGCGCGTGGCCCAGCAATAACCGATCGCGCCGGGCGGTTCCGCACTCATAGGGTCCGGGAACGCGGCAGGCGGGAATCTGATGGAGACACGGGCAAAGGTCGGACTGGTCGCAGTCGCGCTCGTCATCGTCTACATCGTCTGGGGCTCGACGTACCTCGCGATCCGGGTGGTCGTCGAGGAGATGCCGCCGATGACCGGGATGGGCAGCCGGTTCCTCCTCGCGGGGCTGCTGCTCGGCGGGCTGCTCGCGCTGCGCGGGATCGACCTCCGGATCACCCGCGCGGAGCTGGCCGGCGCGGCCCTCCTCGGGCTGATGCTTCCGCTGCTCGGCAACGGCATGGTCGCCATCGGCGAGGACATCGGCGCGCCCAGCGGAGTGGCGGCGCTGCTCGTTGCCGCCGTACCGCTCTTCGTCACCCTCTACCGCTTCCTCGCGGGCGACTGGCCGAGCATGTGGTCCGTGCTCGGCGTCGTGCTGGGGTTCCTCGGGCTCGCGTGGCTGGTCCTCGGCGGGCACGACCAGGGCGACGTGCCGATCAAGGGCGCGGCGATCGTGCTTGCCGCGAGCTCCTTCTGGGCGTTCGGCTCGTGGATCACCCCGCGTCTGACCCTGCCCAAGAACGCCTTCGTGCTCACCGTCCACGAGATGTGGACCGGCGGCGTCATGATGATCGCGTTCGGTTTCCTCCGCGGCGAGGACGTCCACCCCACTGAGTACGGCGGGGAGACCTGGCTCGCTTGGTCCTACCTGGTCGTGTTCGGGTCGATGCTGGCCTTCAGCGCCTACGTGTGGCTGCTGTCCAACGCACCGATCGGCCTGGTTGCGACGTACGCCTACGTCAACCCGGTGGTCGCCGTCTTCCTCGGCTGGCTCATCCTCTCCGAGCCGATCACCAGCGCCGTCGTCGTCGGTGGCCTCGTCATCGTCGTGGCGGTCGCGATCGTGATCACGGTCGAGCGTCGGCCGGCGCCGGTGGACCCGGTGTCACCGAACGCCAGATCTCGGCCTGGCGGACGAGGAACGCGCGCTCGTCCAGCTTCTTCCGGCGCATCCAAGTAGTGACCTCGGCGTTGCACTTGCTGGCGTTGCACGAGCGGCAGGCGGGCACCACGTTGGCCAGGGTGTAGCGGCCACCGCGCGAGATCGGCAGGACGCAGTCCTTCTGGGGCTGCGGATCATCGGCACCGCAGTAGGCACATCCGCCCCACCGCGACCTGAGCATGGCCCACTGGTCGTCGGTCAGGTCGTGCTCGACCTTGGCCATCCGGCGCTTGCGACGACGGGCATAGGTCGCGGCTCGGCTGCGGGACGGCACGAGGGGAGAGTACGACGCCCGCGTGGGTTTTCTGCGGCGACCGGCGCTGACTGGCGACGCCACTAGTCTGTCCAGATGCCGCCGCTGACCCATCGGATCCAGGTCGGGGGGCTCCAGGTTGCCGAGGAGCTCCACGCGTTCGTGCGCGACGAGGCGCTGCCTGGTTCCGGCATCGAGGAGTCGGCCTTCTGGCGCGGCGTGGAAGCGATCGTCGCCGACTTCAGCCCCCGGAACCGGCAGCTGCTTGCCCGTCGCGACGAGCTCCAGCAGCAGCTCGACGAGTGGCACACGAACCATCCCGGACCGGTCCGCGACCAGGCGGCCTACCTGCAGATGCTGCGCGAGATCGGCTACCTCGTGGAGGAGCCGGCCGACTTCACGCATCGAGACCAGTGGCGTCGACGACGAGGTCGCCGTGCAGGCCGGGCCGCAGCTCGTCGTACCCGTTCTCAACGCGCGGTTCGCCGCCAACGCCGCCAACGCGCGCTGGGGTTCGCTGTACGACGCGCTCTACGGCACCGACGTGCTGTCCGAGGACGACGGGTGCGAGCGCGGTACGTCGTACAACCCGCGTCGTGGCGCCGAGGTGATCAGCCTGGCCCGGGAGTTCCTCGACGAGTACTTCCCGCTGGCCAGCGGCAGCCACGCCGACGCCCGCGGCTACTCCGTCGAGGACGGCGCCCTCGTGGTGACGCTCGACGGCGGGTGCGAGCGGGCTGGCGGACCCGGCCCAGTACGTCGGCCACCGCGGCGACCCCGCCGGGCCCGAGGGTGTCCTCCTGGTCCACCACGGGCTGCACGTCGAGATCCAGATCGATGCCGCCGACGCGATCGGCAAGGACGATGCCGCCGGGGTCAAGGACCTCCTGGTCGAGGCAGCCGTGTCCACGATCATGGACCTCGAGGACTCCATCGCCGCCGTGGACACCGCCGACAAGGTGGCGGCCTACCGCAACTGGCTCCTGCTCAACCGCGGCACGCTCACCGCGCAGGTCGCCAAGGGCGACGGGACGTTCACGCGGACGCTCGAGCCGGACCGGGTCTACGACAGCCCCGCAGGTCAGGTCGTCCTGCCCGGTCGCTCGCTGCTCTTCGTCCGCCAGGTCGGGCACCTGATGACCACCGACGCAGTGCTGGACGCAGCCGGCGACGAGGTCCCCGAAGGCATCCTCGACGCCGTGGTGACCGCCCTCTGCAGCCTGGTCGACCTGCAGGGCCGCGGCGAGCTGCGCAACTCGCGGACCGGCTCGATGTATGCGGTGAAGCCGAAGATGCACGGCCCGGACGAGGTCGCGTTCACCGACGACCTGTTCGCGCGCACCGAGGACCTGCTGGGCCTGGGCCGCGGCACGATCAAGCTCGGCATCATGGACGAGGAGCGCCGTACCTCCGCCAACCTCAAGGCCTGCATCCACGCCGCCCGCGGCCGGGTCGCGTTCATCAACACCGGATTCCTCGACCGGACCGGCGACGAGCTGCACACGTCGATGCAGGGCGGGCCGATGGTCCGCAAGGGCGACATGAAGTCGCAGCCGTGGATCGCGGCCTACGAGGACCGATCCGTCGACATCGGCCTCGAGTGCGGGTTCCTCGGCCGCGCGCAGATCGGCAAGGGCATGTGGGCGATGCCCGACGAGATGGCGGCCATGCTCGAGCAGAAGATCGGCCACCCGAAGGCCGGCGCCACCTGCGCCTGGGTGCCGTCGCCGACCGCGGCGACGCTGCACGCGCTGCACTACCACCAGGTCGACGTGGCCGCCCGGCAGCACGAGCTCGCGGGTCGACGCCGCGGCACTCTCGACCAGCTGCTGACCGTCCCGATCGGCGACCCGTCCGACGTGGTCGGAGGAGGACCGGCGCGAGGAGATCGACAACAACCTCCAGGGCATCCTCGGCTACGTGAAGCGCTGGATCGACGAGGGCGTCGGCTGCTCGAAGGTGCCCGACATCCACGGGACCGACCTGATGGAGGACCGCGCGACCTGCCGGATCTCCAGCCAGCACGTCGCGAACTGGCTGCACCACGGCGTCGTCACGGCCGACCAGGTCGAGGAGGCGCTGCGCCGGATGGCCGACGTCGTCGACGAGCAGCAGGCGGGGCCGGGGTACGAGCCGCTGGGTCCGTCGTACGACGGCGAGGCGTTCCTCGCCGCCCGCGACCTGGTCTTCGAAGGACTCAGCCAGCCGTCGGGCTACACCGAGCCGATCCTGCACCGGCGCCGGCGGGCCAAGAAGCGCGAGACCTCATGACCCCCGACGACCTGGCGAGCACCCTCCTGGCGCGGCTCGACGAGAGGCTGGCCGAGGCGGACGCCGAGCTGGCGGCTCAGTACCCCGGCGAGCGACCGGGACGCCAGCCGGTCCACACGGTCTACGTGCCGGCGGACCGGTACGACGCCGGCCTCGTCCCGTCGTACGGCGCGACCGCGCTCGGCCTGCTCGACCAGTACCCCGAGCACTTCGCGCTCCTCGGTGGACGACGACGAGGACCTCGTGGCAAGGGTGCGTGCCAAGCTCGCCAGCGAGCCGGTCGAGGACCTGCGGGTCGACTTCGAGGACGGCTACGTCGGACGGAGCGACGCCGACGAGGACGCCGACGTGGTGCGCGCGGCGCGGGCGCTGGCCGAGAGCCAGCAGGCCAGGCACCGCCGCGCCGTTCGGCGGCATCCGGATCAAGTGCTTCGAGGCCGCGACCCGGGCCCGGGGCGTCCGCACGCTGACGTCGTACGTCGCGACGCTGCTGGACAGCGGGGGCAGCCTCGACGGCTGGGTGGTGACCCTGCCGAAGGTGACGCGCGTCGACCAGGTCGAGGCGATGGTGGAGGCCTGCGCGACGCTCGAGCAGGCCCTCGGGCTGGCCCCGGGCGCCCTCCGGTTCGAGGTCCAGGTCGAGACGCCGCAGTCGATCCTCGGCCCGGACGGCACGGCGCCGGTCGCGCGGATGGTGCACGCCGGGGGAGCGCGCCTGACCGGGCTGCACTTCGGCACCTACGACTACTCGGCGTCCTGCGGGATCGCCGCCGAGCACCAGTCGCTGGAGCACCCGGTCGCCGACCACGCGAAGCTGGTCATGCAGGCGGCGGCCGCCGGCACCGGCGTTCGGCTCAGCGACGGCTCGACGAACGTCCTGCCCGGTCGGTCGACACCGACGACATCGTCGCGGCGTGGGCGAACCACCACCGGCTGGTCCGCCGCTCGCTGGAGCGCGGCTTCTACCAGGGCTGGGACCTGCACCCGGCGCAGCTGCCGACGCGCTTCGCCGCGACGTACGCCTTCTACCGCGAGGCACTGCCCGACGCGCTCCAGCGGTTGGCGGCCTACACCCAGCACACCAGCCACGGCATCGCCGACGAGCCGGCCACCGCCCGCGCGCTGGCGTCGTACCTCCTCCGCGGTGTCCAGAGCGGCGCCGTCGACGAGGCCGAGGTGCTCGCCGGCGTCGGCCTCGGGACCGACCAGCTCTTCTCGCTCACCTTCAGTCGACCCAGGAGCACGTGATGGCCAACAAGCTCGGCATCAACCAGTACGGCAAGGCCGAGAGCCGGGTGGTGCGCATCGTGCGCGACACCCCGCGCCACGAGATCCGCGACCTCAACGTGTCGACGTCGCTGCGTGGTGAGTTCGAGGACGCGCACATCACCGGTGACCAGTCGGCGGTGCTGCCGACCGACACCCAGAAGAACACCGCCTTCGCCTACGCGAAGCTGCACGGGGTCACGTCGATCGAGGACTACTCCCTTGCTCTCGGTCGGCGGCTGCTGGAGGCGTGCCCCGCGGCGAGCGCCGCGCAGGTGCGGGTCGAGGAGTTCGGCTGGGACCGGATCGGCGACCACTCGTTCGTACGTCGCGGCGGTGCGGTCCGCACCTGCGTCGTGACCGTCGGCCGGGACGACGCCGTCGTCCTGTCGGGCATCTCGGACCTCGTGGTGCTCAACTCCACCGACTCGGAGTTCAAGGGATTCCTCAAGGACGAGTTCACGACGCTGCCGGAGGCCGACGACCGGGTCCTGGCCACGTCGCTCGTGGCGAAGTGGCGACACTCGACCGTCGACGGCGTCGACTGGAACGCGTCGCACGCCGCGGTGCTGCAGACCCTGCTCGAGACGTTCGCCGGCACCTACTCGCGCGCCTTGCAGGAGACGCTGCATGCGATGGGCTGCGCGGTGCTCGACAGCCAGGAGGAGATCGCCGAGATCAGGTTCTCGGCGCCCAACAAGCACCACTTCCTCGTGGACTTCAGTGGCTTCCAGGTGGACGGGCTGACCAACGACGGCGAGGTGTTCATCGCCGCGGACCGGCCCTACGGCCTCATCGAGGCGCAGGTCAGTCGCGACGACGCCCCGCCCGCTGGCGACGCCTGGCTGCACGTGCCCGGCTTCTGCTGATGGAGGACGTCGACCTGGTCGTGCGGGCCCGGCGCGCCGTCATCGCGGGCGCCGAGGTCGCCGCGTGCGTGGCGGTCCGCGGCGAGCGCATCGCCGCCATCACGCCGTACGACGACCCGCCCGCCGCGGCCCGCACGGTCGATCTCGAGGACGACGAGGTGCTGCTGCCCGGCCTGGTCGACACCCACGTCCACGTCAACGAGCCCGGCCGCACGGAGTGGGAGGGCTTCGCCACTGCGACGACCGCGGCCGCGGCCGGCGGCGTCACGACGATCGTGGACATGCCGCTCAACTCGATCCCGCCGACCACGACCGTCGAGCACCTGGAGATCAAGCGGGCCGCGGCGGAAGGCCAGGTGCGGGTCGACGTCGGGTTCTGGGGCGGAGCGGTCCCGGGCAACGTGCCGGACCTGGCGCCTCTGCACCAGGCCGGGGTGTTCGGCTTCAAGTGCTTCCTGCTCGACTCCGGGGTCGAGGAGTTCGGCGCCCTGACGGCCGAGGGCTTCTCGGAGGCGATGCGCGAGACCGCCGGCATCGGCGCGCTGATGATCGTGCACGCCGAGATCGGACCGCTGCTGGACGAGAGCGCCCTCGACGGGCCGCACTACGCCGGCTTCCTGGCGTCCCGCCCGCGCGCTGCGGAGGACGCCGCGATCGCCCTGGTCATCGACCAGGCCGACGTGACCGGCGGTCGGGCGCACATCGTGCACCTGAGCAGCAGCGACGCCGTCCCCGCACTCCACGCCGCGCGAGCGGCCGGCGTCGACGTGAGCGTCGAGACCTGCCCGCACTACCTGACCTTCGACGCCGAGCACATCGCGGACGGCGCCACCGAGCTCAAGTGCTGCCCGCCGATCCGCGAGGCCGAGAACCGCGAGGCGCTGTGGAGCGCGCTCGCGGCCGGCGACATCGACTTCGTCGTGTCCGACCACTCGCCCTGCACGGTCGACCTCAAGGAGCAGGGCGGCGGCGACTTCGGCGTCGCCTGGGGTGGCATCGCCTCAGTCCAGCTCGGTCTCCCCGCAGTGTGGACCGGCGCCCGGGCGCACGGGCACGAGCTGGCCGATGTCGTCCGCTGGATGGCGACGGCGCCGGCCGATCGGGTCGGGCTCGGCCACAAGGGCCGGATCGAGGTGGGCGCCGACGCGGACCTGGTGCGGTTCGCTCCCGACGAGGAGTTCACCGTCGACGTCGCCGCCCTGCACCACCGCAACCCGGTGTCGGCGTACTCCGGCCGCCGACTGAACGGCGTGGTTCGCGAGACCTGGCTGCGTGGAGGATCGATACTGCTCGGAGCCGACGACGCACCGCGGGGTCGGCTGCTGAGGAGAGGCGTCCGATGACCTACTACGTGCCCAGGGGCGGGCTGCCGCCCCAGTCCGCGCTCACGACCGACCGGGCGCGCTTCACCGAGGCGTACGCCGTCATCCCGGCTCGAACCCTCAGCGACATCACCGCCTCCTACCTGCCGCACTGGGAGCGGACCAGGCTGTGGGTGCTCGCCCGGCCGTTGTCCGGTTTCGCCGAGACGTTCAGCCAGTACGTCGTCGAGGTCTCGGCGGGCGGCGGCTCGGACGGTGTCGAGGACGAAGCCGACGCCGAGGCGGTGCTGTTCGTCGTCGACGGTTCGCTGACGCTGAACCTCGACGGCGACGAGCACGCGTTGAGCACCGGGTCCTACGTCTACCTCCCGCCCGGCACGCCGTGGGCGCTTCGCAACGCCGGCGACGACACGGCGACCTTCCACTGGATCCGCAAGGCCTACTCGCGGGTCGACGGCATCGACGTCCCGGAGCCGTTCGTCACCCGGGAACAGGACGTGACCCCGATCCCGATGCCCGGGACGGACGGCGCTTGGTCGACCACCCGGTTCGTGGACATCGCCGACCTGCGCCACGACATGCACGTCAACATCGTCAGCTTCGAGCCCGGCGGCGCGATCCCGTTCCCGGAGACGCACGTCATGGAGCACGGCCTCTACGTGCTCGAGGGCAAGGCGGTCTACCTGCTCAACGAGGACTGGGTCGAGGTCGAGGCCGGCGACTTCATGTGGCTCCGCGCCTTCTGCCCCCAGGCCTGCTACGCGGGCGGGCCGGGGAAGTTCCGCTACCTGCTCTACAAGGACGTCAACCGGCACGTCGGGCTCAGCATCTAGGGCGTGTCCCTTACCCGGCGCCTGCTGCGCGTCGTTTCCGACTCGATCTGGCCGCGTTGGCGTCGCTCGATGGCGGACAAGCACGACTTCGCTCCGCCGCCTTGCCAGATCGGCCGGAAACACCGCTCGCGACGCCGCCGGATAAGAACACACGCCCTGAGCAGGGCTCCTGGATCAGGCCTCCGCGGCCGCCTTGATCCGCTCGAGGGTCTGGCGCATGCCGGCCCGCATCCTCTCGGTGAAAGCGGCCTGGCCACCCATGAACATGTCGGTCCACTCGAGCGACAGGTCGGAGATGCCCTCGGGGGTCTCGCGGCGCTGGGTGAGCACCGTCCCGCCGTCGGCGGGCTCGAGGAGGAACGACCAGATCACCCAGTTCTCGGCGACGCGGAACGCGATCGCCTGCTCGGCGTCGTACCGGATGATCTCGGCGTGGGTCGTCCACTCCAGCTCGCCCTCGTGGTTGAGGTTCGTGAACTCCGCGCCGACCTCGCAGCGCTCGAACCCCTTGCGCAGCCGGGTCGACACCACCTGAGGACTCCACTCGGGCATCCGGCGGACGTCGCTGACCAGCTCCCAGACCCGGGATGTCGGCGCGGCGATCTCGATCCGGTCCTCGAGAACCGGTTCGTACGTCGTCTCCACACGTCCTCCGCCCAAGTATGCGACCGATCCGATCGTCACCCCTCGGTATCGTCCCTTACGACCGTCAAGAGCGACCTCACTGTCGGGAGAAATCATGAGGAAAGACAGCAAGGTCTCAAGGCGCGGACTGCTCGGTGCCGGACTGAGTGCGGGGGCGACCGCGGCCCTGGGCGGCCCGACGGTGGCGAACGCCGCACCGTCCGCCGCTCGCGCCAGTGGGTACCACGCGGTCAGAATGGCGATGCACATCCACTCCTGCTTCAGCGAGGGCGGGAGCGACGTTTCGGGTGGCGGCGGCGCGAGCATGATGGCCCAACTGGAGGCCGCCCGGAGCTCCGGCGTTGACGTCGTGTGGTGGACCGACCATGACTGGCGGATGCAGGCTTACGGCTACTACGACGGCATCGCCTTCGACGGCACCGCCGAGGGCGGTGGACTCCAGTGGATCGTCCAGAACGAGGGGACGGTGACCGGCGCGACGTACGCCTTCGTCAGCGAGCCGCGCAGCCCTTACGAGCCCGGCCGGGCGCTCCGGGTCACCGCCGGCGGGACCGGTCCCGGGTGGTCTGGGTCCTACCTCTTCGCGAAGGGTGGGAATGGCTACTACTCGACGAACATCTCCGACACCACCGTCACTGTCGACGTGCTCGCGGAAGCGGTCGGGACCGACGCGGCCCTGGTCGTGCAGGTGGAGACGTCTTACCGACCGGCGACGGGTGGCCGTCCGGCCGGTGTCTACACGCTGGACTACCGCGTGGGATCCGAACCGGGCCGACGCCTCAACGGGCCACTGGTCGGCGTGGTCGAGGTCGCCCCCGAGGACGGGTGGCAGACGCTGACTCTGCGGATGATCGATGACGTGCGGGCGTTCTGGCCGGACCTGGTCGCGGAGGACTCGGGTCTGGCTAGGCTGCGGTTCGGGGTGCATGCCCGCAACGGTGCTGTCGGGTCCGGGGTCTTCGACCACCTCGTCTTCAGCCGCACTCGCGACCAGCTCGAGTGGCCGGTTCGGACCCAGCGGGACCTGATGCGCCGACTCGCCCCGGCGTACCCGGAGATCACCCAGGTCCTCGGCGCCGAGCTGTCGATGATCCGGCACCTCAATGTCTTCATGGAGGACATCGAGTTGTACACCTACCCGCCCACCGGAAAAGCTCCTGTGCTCGACAACTCCGTTGCAGCAGCGAAGAAGGCCATCCGGTGGTACCACGACCGCGGCGCCCTGGTGCAGTACAACCACCCGCCCACGAAGCCCTCCGAGTTGGTGCGGACCAGAGCCCTCGGAGCCGACCTCATGGAGGTGGCGAACGCCCAGGGAGACCTCGTCATCACCCGGAACCGGATCGGGCTCTTCGACGTCGCGGCCCGCAACGCGATCTTCCTGACCGCGACGAGCCAGATCGATGACCACGAGGGACGCAACTGGGCCGAGAAGCCACACCTGTTCCTCACTTCCGTCTGGGCGAAGTCGACTGGGACGCGCGACCTGCTGGCGTCGCTTGCGGCCGGCCGGGCCTGGTGCCATCAGCAGGCCCGGTGGCCAGACGGCCGCCTCGACCTTCGTGCGGGCGGACGTTCCGTCATGGGACAGGTGCTGCGCACCCGGGCTCGGCGGGTCAAGGTCAACGTCCGCGCCGAAGCCCTTCCACCCGGCTCCACCGTCCGGATGGTCCTGGGAGCCTGCGACAGGACCGGGGCGACGGTCCCCTTGATCAAGACCGTGACCATGCCTGCGGCCGCTTTCGCGAACGGGCCCGTGCGGATCAACGTGGCCCGACGGCAAGGGCGGTACCTCCGAGTCGAGGTCCACGACGCCGACGGGGTCCTGCTCGGTTACGGAAACCCGTTCTGGGTGCTCAACCGGCGCGCCCGGGTAGCTGTGCCGCGCGCACGACGCCTGGACGACAAGGCCTGGTCCCGCTAGCTCCCGGCGAGCGACCGGGGCAGCAGTTCCCTAGCCGGAGGTACGGTCGGGATGTGCCCGTCGTACCCCCTCCTGCGTATGCCGTCACCGGCCTCCTTGCGCAGCACCTTCTCGCCGGCAACGGTCGCGCAGGCGCGGTCCGGAAGTTGGCTGGCGGAGTGGTAGCGGCCGGCCAGCGCCGCGCTGGCCGCCGGTAGCGCCCGACGGTTCCGCGAAAGCGGGACGACGGTCGAGCCGTTCCGTCCCGCGCGCACGAGCGCGCTGGTGACCAGCGGTCCGAACGCGCTGACCCGCAACCCGATGTACGTCGGCATGGCCGGCATCCTCGGAGCCCACGCGCTCGTGCGTGGCGGATGGCTGACCGCGCTGCCGTTGGCGATTTCGTCGTGGTGATCGACCTGACGCAGATCCGGCCCGAGGAGTCGGCGTTGCGCGAGCTGTTCGGCCAGGAGTACGACGCCTACTGCGCCCGGGTACCGCGCTGGCTCCCCGGACTGCCCGGCTGAGGGACTCACCGAAGCGCACGGCGCCGCCCGGCGTGAGCCGGATGCAACCAACCCGCGGATGCTCGAGCGTCATAGTTGGTATATCTCGGGAAATTTCAGGTCGGCCGAGGAGGTCGCGGTGAGCGAACAGACGGAGTCACACCACTCGGTCGGGTGGCACGTACGGCATCTCAAGGTCCTGCTCGCCTGGGTGACCCGCCGACTCGCTCGAGTCTGACCCCTCGATCCGGGTGCCGCGGGGTGCGGCGCGACGTACGGTGTGGCCCATGGGCACGTCTTCGCATCAGCCCCTGGTCACCGTCAACGGCGAGGAGCGCAGCCTGGCCGGGGCCGCGCCTCCGACGACCGCTCTCGACTGGCTGCGCAGCATCGGTCTGACCGGTGCCAAGGAAGGCTGCGCCGAAGGTGAGTGCGGCGCCTGCTCGGTGTTGTTCGCCCGTCCCGGCGTCGACGCTCCGACCGAGTGGACGGCCGTCAACGCGTGCCTGGTCCCGGCCGCCGCACTCGTCGGCCAGGAGCTGGTGACCGCGGAAGGACTCGGCGAGCCCGACGTGTTGCACCCGGTGCAGCGGGAGATGGCAGTGCGTGGCGGCTCGCAGTGCGGCTACTGCACGCCCGGCTTCGTCTGCAGCATGGCGGCGGAGTACTACCGACCCGGCCGCTGCGAGAGCGGGGTCTTCGACCACCACGCGCTGTCCGGCAACCTGTGTCGCTGCACCGGCTACCGGCCGATCGTCGACGCGGCCGAGGCGCTCGGCACTCCGGCGGACGGCGACCACCTCTCCTTCCGTACGACGGCGCCGCCGCCGGTCCTCGGGCCGGTGCAGGCGCCGGGCTACCTGCGACCGGCGACCCTTGCCGATGCCCTCGCCGCACTGGCGGAAGAGGGTGCGGTACCGCTGGCCGGCGCCACGGACCTCGGGGTCGAGGCCAACCTGCGGGGCGCCCGCCCGGGGCTGCTGGTCGCGATCGACCACCTCCCCGAGCTGCGCGGCCTCACCCAGGGCAGTGACTCCGTCGACATCGGCGCCGCCCTGTCGCTGACCGAGGTCGAGCGCCGGCTGGACGGCTCGGTGCCGTTGCTGGACGCGGTGTTTCCGCAGTTCGCGTCGCGGCTGATCCGCAACGGCGCCACCATCGGGGGCAACATCGGCACCGCCTCGCCGATCGGCGACCTCCCGCCGGCGCTGCTCGCGCTCGACGCTTCCGTCGTACTGGTGTCGGTCGAAGGGGAGCGGGTCGTGTCCCTGACCGACTACTTACCGGCTATCGCGAGACCGTGCTGCGGCCGGGGGAGCTGATCGCGAGCGTGCGGGTGCCGCTGCCGCTCGCCCCGCTCACCGGCTTCCACAAGATCGCCAAGCGGAGGTTCGACGACATCTCGTCGGTGGCCGTCGCGTTCGCGATCGACGTCGCCGACGGCGTCGTGACCCGGGCAGCGATCGGGCTCGGGGGAGTGGCGGCGACGCCGATCCGGGCAACCGCAGCAGAAGAGGCGCTGGTCGGACAACGGTGGGACGAGGCGACCGTCGGGGCTGCTGCCGACGCGATGGCCGGCGCCGGCACGCCGATCGACGACCACCGGGCGAGCGCGGCCTTCCGCCGCGCCATGCTCGGGCAGGCCCTCCGCAAGCTGTTCGTCGAAGCAGGTGCAGCATGAGCCGGCTGTCCGAGCGCCCCGTGACGACCGAGGTCGGCGAGGCCCGTCCGCACGAGTCGGCGTCGCTCCACGTCACGGGACGGGCGCTCTACACGGACGACATCGCCCTGCGGACGCCGTACCTCCTCCACGCGCACCCGGTCAACGCGCCCCACGCGCACGCCATGATCACGAGGCTCGACCCGAAGCCGGCGTACGACGTGCCCGGGGTGGTCCGGGTGCTGACGGCCGAGGACGTGCCGGGGGTGAACGACTCGGGCACCAAGCACGACGAGCCGCTGTTCCCGAGCGAGGTGATGTTCCGCGACCAGGCCGTCGCCTGGGTGCTGGGTGAGTCGCTCGAGGCGGCGCGGCTGGGCGCGGCCGCGGTCGAGGTCGACTACGAGCCGTTGCCGTCGATCGTCACGGTGGTCGAGGCCATCGAGCAGGACAGCTTCCAGGGCGTCCAGCCGCGCATGGAGCGCGGGGACGTGGCGACCGGCCTCGCCGGGTCGGCGCACGTCTTCGAGGGCGAGATCGACTTCGCCGGCCAGGAGCACTTCTACCTCGAGACGCACGCGTCGCTGGCGATCATCGACGACGACGGCCAGGTGTTCATCCAGTCGAGCACGCAGCACCCGACCGAGACCCAGGAGATCGTCGCCCACGTGCTCGGGCTGTCGAGCCACCAGGTCACCGTGCAGTGCGTGCGGATGGGCGGCGGCTTCGGCGGCAAGGAGATGCAGCCGCACGGGTTCGCGGCGGTCGCCGCGCTCGGTGCGCGGCTGACCGGACGGCCGGTGCGGATCCGCCTCACCCGTCAGCAGGACATGACGATGAGCGGCAAGCGGCACGGCTTCCACGCGACCTGGAAGGTCGGCTTCGACGGCGACGGCCGACTCCAGGCGCTCGAAGCCACGCTGACGTCCGACGGGGGCTGGAGCCTCGACCTGTCGGAGCCGGTGCTGTCGCGGGCGCTGTGCCACATCGACAACGCCTACTGGATCCCGCACATCCGCGTCGACGGCCGGGTCGCGAAGACCCACAAGACGTCCCAGACCGCGTTCCGCGGCTTCGGTGGACCGCAGGGGATGCTCGTGATCGAGGACATCCTCGGCCGATGCGCCCCGCTGCTCGGCATCGACCCGGCCGAGCTGAGGCGACGCAACTTCTACGAGGAGGGACAGGCGACGCCGTACGGCCAGCCGGTGCGGCACGCCGAGCGACTCGGGCGCGCCTGGGACGAGGTGCTGTCGACGTCCGACTTCGCGCAGCGGAGAGAGGAGATCGGGCGGGCCAACGCCGAGAACCCCCATTCCAAGCGGGGTCTGGCGATCACTCCGGTCAAGTTCGGCATCTCCTTCAACTACACCTCGTTCAACCAGGCCGGCGCGCTCGTGCACGTCTACAAGGACGGTTCGGTGCTGATCAACCACGGCGGCACCGAGATGGGCCAGGGGCTCCACACCAAGATGCTGCAGGTCGCGGCGACCGCCCTCGGGCTGCCGATCGAACGGGTGCGCCTCGCGCCGACGCGCACCGACAAGGTGCCCAACACCTCTGCCACGGCGGCGAGCTCCGGCGCCGACCTCAACGGTGCAGCGGTCAAGGATGCGTGCGACCAGATCCTCGCCCGGCTGGAGCCGGTGCGCGACCGGCTCGGGCCGAGCGCGTCGTGGGAGGAAGTCGTCACCGACGCCTACTTCCACCGGATCCAGCTCTGGGCCGCGGGCTTCTACAAGACAGAGGGACTCCGGTGGGATGCCCCGTCGATGCAGGGCGAGCCGTTCAAGTACTTCGCCTACGGCGTCGCTGCCGCGGAGGTCTCGGTCGACGGATTCACGGGGGCCTATGAGGTCGACCGGGTCGACATCGTCCACGACGTCGGCGACAGCCTGTCGCCGCTGGTCGACATCGGGCAGATCGAGGGCGGGTTCGTCCAGGGCGTCGGGTGGCTGACCCTCGAGGACCTGCGTTGGGACGTCTCGGACGGGCCGCACGCGGCCGGCTGGCGACGCAGGCGGCGTCGACGTACAAGCTGCCGAGCCTCTCGGAGATGCCGGCCGACCTGCGGGTGACACTGCTGGATCGCGCCACGGAGGACGGCGCGGTCTACGGGTCCAAGGCCGTCGGCGAGCCGCCGTTGATGCTGGCGTTCGCGGTGCGCGAGGCGTTGCGGGAAGCGGTCGCAGCCTTCGGGGTATCGCTGACCAGCGAGAGCCCTCGGTCGACCTGGCTTCGCCGGCTACGCCCGAGGCGGTCTTCTGGGCGATCGAAGAGATGCGTGCCTGATGGACTGGCTGCGGGCGGTGCAGGAGTGCCGGGAGCGTCGTACTCCCTGCGTGCTGGTCACCGTCACCGACGTGCGCGGCCACGCGCCCCGGGAAGCCGGCGCCAAGCTGGTGGTCGCGGCCGACGAGACGTGGGGGAGCGTCGGCGGGGGCAACCTCGAGGAGGCGGCCGTACGACGCGCGCGCGGCCTGTTGCGGGGAATGCAGCTCTCCGGTTCGGCCGCGCCGGTGACCGAGCGGCACTCGCTCTCGGACAAGGCGCCGGTCGAGCACGGGGTCCAGTGCTGTGGCGGCGAGGTGACGTTGCTGCTCGAGCCGATCGGCGTCCGGCCGGCGGTCGCGGTGTTCGGGATGGGGCATGTCGGCTTCGAGATCGGCCTGCTGCTGAGCCGGCACGAGCTGGAGGTCCACCTGGTCGACTCGCGGGCCGACCAGCTGGCCGAGGAGCGGCTGGCGCCGTTGCTGGCGGGGCCGGCCGACGTCCACGTGCACCAGGTCCCGGTGCTGCCCGAGCTGGTCGTGGCCGAGCTGCCGCCCGGCACGCACGTCCTCGTGCTCACCCACGACCACGCCGAGGACCTCGCGATCCTCGATGCGCTGCTGCGCTCCGACGTCCCCGCGACGATCGGCCTGATCGGCTCGTCGGCGAAGTGGACCCGGTTCCGGGGCAAGCTCGCCGAGCTCGGCCACCCCTCCGACGTCGTCGACCGGGTGCGCACGCCGATCGGTGACCCGGCGACCACCGGGGTCGACGGCAAGGCTCCGGCGACGATTGCGGTGTCCGTCACAGTCGAGCTCCTGGCCCTGATCGGAGCGTCGGAGGTCAGTACGCTCGAGCGGTGACCACCGAGCTGACCAGCACCGCAACTGGGTCCTTGTCGGAGTTCGACCGCGACATCGCGGTCACGCCGGACGGCGACGACTTCGTCGGCGCGATGTCGGACGGGTGGCGGGTCGGCGGCGGCAACGGCCACCGTGGCCGCCGACCTTGATGCAGGGCGACGACGTCCGGCTCACCGTGCTGGCGACGTACGGCGACCTCGCCGCCGTTCCCGTCCGACGACGTGCGGACGACGGCCGAGCCGGTCGTGCTCCCGCCGCGCGACCAGTGCGTGCCCAACACGATGGCGCCGGACGAGGTCAAGGAGATGGCGCCGTTCACGCAGCGGTTCGAGATGCTCTTCCCTCCCGACGAGATCGGCGGGCCCTCGGCAAGCCGACGGGGCGCGAGGCAGATCAGCGCGTGGTTCCGGCTCGCCGAGCGATGATTTCGACCGTGAGCCCGACCCGCTGTCGCTGCTGATGGCGGTCGACGCCCTGCCGCCGGTGACGTTCGACCTCGGCCTGATGGGCTGGGCGCCGACCGTCGAGCTTCTCCGCCCACGTCCGCGCCAAGCCCGCCCCGGGCTGGCTGCGGCTGCGCCACCGCACCCGCAACGTGGCGGGCGGGATGTTCGAGGAGGACTGCGAGGTCTGGGACTCCGCCGACCGCCTCGTCGCCCAGTCGCGGCAGCTCGCCCTCCTGCCCCGCTGAGCCCGCGACTCGGCCGGGGTCACAGCGGCGACGGTGTTGATGCCCGGCGTCTCGTCGGCCCGGGTGAACTCGACGAACTCGGCGTCCTCGTCGATGTGCACGTTGTGGCCGGGGCGGATGTAGTAGGCGTTGCCCGCCGCGATCGTCTCGTCGGCGCCCTCGTTGTAGCGGACGGTGACCTTGCCCTTGAGGCAGTAGCCCCAGTGCGGCTCGCTGCACGCGCCGCCGGGCAGGTCGGCGAACATCGGGCCGGTGTCGAGGCCGGCCTTCCACTGCTCCAGGGCGACGAACATGTCGCCGGCCTGGGTGCGGTGCTGGGTGCCGAAGCCGTCGAGCTCGATCGCGAGGTCGGTGTTGTCCCGGGTGAAGCTGCCCATCGTTCTTCTCCTTGCTCGGGACCGCTGTTCGGTCCGTTGTCAGCGGAACGTAGGCCTTGAACCGCGGTGCAAGGTCAAGGCCGATTTCTCCGGCTTGACCTTGAACCCGGGTTCAAGGTCTACCGTGAGCAGATGCGGATCTCCGAGCTCGCCGAGCAGGTCGGAGTGGCCACCTCGACAGTGCGCTACTACGAGCGGATCGGCCTGCTGTCCGGGCCGTCGCGGACCGCGTCCGGCTACCGCGACTACGACGAGGGCGACGCGGCCCGGCTGCTGTTCGTCACCCGCGCCCGACGGATGGGGCTCAGCTGCGACCAGGTCAGCTCTCTGCTCGGCATCTGGGCCGGCACGCACTGCGCCAACGCGGCGGAGCGGGTCGGTCAGCTGATCGACGAGAAGCAGGCGGAGATCGTCGAGCGGATCGACGAGCTGCGCGGCTTCGCCACCCAGCTCGACGCCGTGCGTACCGCGTTGCGTACGACGCCACCACCCGACGCGTGCCGGACCGACCTCACCTGCTGCGTGCCCGAGTCGCCCGGGCCCGTCGTACTCGACCTGGTGCCGCGGCCCCGCTGACGGATCAGTACCTGATCCGGTCGGACTTGGCGAGCCAGGCGTCGAACGGCGCGAACCCGTCGGGGAGCGGATGCGCCGCGACGGTCATCGGCCACTCCGAGCGGGGCTTCTCGAAGAGGTCGTAGAAGGCCCGGTCGTCGAACCCGCCCCGAGCCGCGTCGTCGCGGTCGGCCGCGAAGACGACCCGGTCGAGCCGGGCCCACAGGGCGGCGGAGAGGCAGAGTGGGCAGGGCTCGCAGGAGGTGAAGAGGGCGCAGCCGGCGAGGCTGAAGTCGCCGAGCACCGTGCAGGCCGATCGGATCGCCACCACCTCCGCGTGCGCCGTCGGGTCCAGGTCGCGGGTCACCCGGTTCTGGCCGCTGGACACCAGCTCGTCGCCGCGCACGATGATCGCGCCGAACGGGCCGCCGCCGTGCTCGACGTTGGCGGTCGCGAGGTCGACGGCATGCGCCAACCAGGTTGCGTCGTCCGTTGCCATCACTCCACCTCGCCCATTCGCTCGTAGATCTCCGTGATGCTGCGGACCCGGCGGCTGCCGGCCCGCCCGCACGCGCCGAGGACCGCGTCCGCCAGCACGCTCACCAGCGCCATCGGTGCGGCGTAGCTGTCGAAGGCGAGCGAGTGCTGCAACGGGCACTCCAGCCAGATCGACACCTGGGAGGCGTGCGCGACCGCGGTCGGGTCGCCGATCAGGATGACGGACGCCCCGGTCGCCGCGGCCTCGCTGAGGAACTCGGCGAAGCCCTGCGGGCGACGCCGGAAGCCGACCACCAGGATCGCGTCCTCGGGACCGAAGCCGACCAGTTCCTCGCCGATCGTCTGGCCCGGAACCGGACCGACCTGGACGTCGGTGCGCGCCTGGGCCAGCTGCTCGCGGAGGTGGAGGGCGACCGGGTAGCTGTTGCGCCACCCGACCACGAGCACCCTGCGTCCCAGCGCCAGCATGCCCGCCACCTCGGCGATCCGCGGGTGCTCGATCGCGCGGAGGATCGAGGCCTGCTCGATCGCCGCCAGCGCCTCGGCATTGGGCGCACCGTCGATCCGGCGCGGCTCTCCCGCGCTCCGCAGCGCCCGCAGGTGCTCACGCACCTCGTCGAAGTCCTCGAAGCCCAGGCTGCGGAACAGGCGGCTCATCGTCGCCCGGCTCACGCCCGCGAGGTCGGCGAGCTCCGCGGCACGGTAGGTCGCCAGGTCGTCGAGGTTCTCGAGCAGCGTGGCGGCCGCCCGCCGCTCCTGCGGCGTGAGCGCGTCGTGCCGCTCCGCGATCCGTTGGTCGATCCTCATCAGGACCCTCGATAGGTCGAGTAGGCGAACGGACTCAGCAGCAGCGCCACGTGGTAGTGCGGCTCGCCCTCGGCCACGGTGAAGGACAGCGTGACCCCCGGGTAGAACGTCTCGCGCCCCTGCTCCGAGAACCAGCTCCCGGTGTCGAACGTGAGCTGGTGGTCGCCGGGCTGCAGGTCGGCGTCGAAACGCGCCCGGCCCCCGACGTCGGTGTTCGCGGCGCCGAGCGGGGTGCCGTCGGCGGACGACAGCTGTACGACGACACCGGCCGCCGGCCGGCCGAGCGTGGCGTCGAGGACGTGGGTCGAGCAAGTGCTCATGGGGTCACCATTTCGTTCGTGAGTAGGTCGGTCAGTCGAAGGACGGCGATCTCGCCGAGCTGGTCCTTCGTGACCGCGAGCTCGGTGTCGGGGTCGTTGCTCAGCCGTTCCTCCAGCAGCGCGAGGAGCTCGTCGCCGGTGCGGCCCTTCGCGCGCACCAGGTAGATCCGCCCGAACCGCTCCTCGTAGGCCAGATTGCCCTGCCGGATCCGCTCGGCCAGGTCGGCGTCGGCCGGATCCAGCCCGCCCTGCTCGCGGCGCGAGTGGTCGGCGGCGGCGCCTGCTCCGGTCGGTCGTTCCCCGATCCGGGGGTGGTCGGCAAGGGCGCCCTCCACCTCGGCGGGCGTCCAGGTGGCCGCCTGTGCACGCGCGGTGGCGACGAGCTGGGCAGGATCGTCGTACGGTCGGCCGACGGCGAGCACGTGCACCCACGACTCGATGCCGACGCACGCCCGCAAGGCCGCCGCGGCCTCGTCATCGGGCAGCGCGTTGAACTCCGCGATCTCCACCCCGTTCGCCTCCTCCCTGGCTCTCGCAACCAACTGCCGAGGAGAACGTACGCCGAAACAGCAGTTTCAGGCTCGGTTTACGGATCGCCGAGCTCGCATCGCGAGATCGAGCAGGTCGCGATCGCGGCCGGGCGCGGCGACCAGGCAGACCCCGCAGGGCAGCCATGTCGGCGCGTCACCAGGGGAAGCCCGACGGCAGGCAGGCCACCCATCCCGGCCAGGCAGGTGAGCGCGAGCGTCGACGCGCGGACCGTCTGCATCCGCTCCGCCAGGCCGTCGCCGAGCAGCGGCGCGACGGTCGGCGCGGACGGCAGCACGAGCACGCGGTCGCCCACCAGGTCGCGGATCCGTACGGCGCGCGCCGTCGACCAGTTGCGCGCGCCTCGGCCGCCGCCTCGGCGGGTCACCTCGCGCCGCGGCGGTCTCGAACCGGCCGCGCACGTCGGCCCCGAGCGCGTCCATCCGGTCCCTCGAGCCAGGCGCCGTGCGCCTGCCACGCCTCGCAGCGCCTGCAGCAGGTCTGGAAGGCCTCGCGCCACGCGTCGAGCTGCAGTCGTCCGGGCGAGAGTGAGCCGATAGGTCACGCTGGCACTGACGACCGCGGCGACCTCGGGATCGGCGAGCGTCGACCAGGCCGGGAACGACGACCAGCTCGCTCGCTGCCGCCGGGCGAGCCGGGCGGGAGCAGGACGTCGCCGACCCGGGCGCAGCAGCGTCGGCGTCGCGGGTCAGCCAGCCGACCGTGTCGAAGGTCGGCGCCAGCGGCACCAGGCCGCTCGCGGGCGACGAGCGCCGTGCGTCGTACGGATGCCGTAGAGGCCCTGGTAGGCCGCCGGCACGCGGATCGAGCCGCCGGTGTCGGTGCCGAGCCCGATCGCTGGCGTGCCCGAGGGCGACCGCGGCTGGCCGAGCCCGAGGAGGAGCCGCCGGGGACCCGGCCGGGCGCGGCCGGGTTCGGTGGGGTGCCGTAGTGGGCGTTGGCGCCGGTCAGAGCGAGTAGGCGAGCTCGTCGGTGCGGGCGATGCCGCGCACCGCAGCGCCGGCGGCGAGGCGAGCCGGCCGACCACGGGCGCGTGCGCGGCGGCTCGGCTCGCGCGGCGGCGAGCCAGGCCGGGTTGCCCGCGCCCACGGGGTGCCCGGCGACGTCGTACAGATCCTTCACGGCGACGGTCTACCCGGCGAGCGGACCGTCGGGCGCTCCACTGACCAGCGGGTTGCCGAGCTCCCGCCAGACCGTGGTGTCGAGTGGCTCGGGCTCGGTCACGACTGCTCGAGGAGGCGGGAGCGGTTCATCGCGAAGACCCACCGCCAGCCGGGGTGCTCGCTGAGGGACCAGAGCAGGTCGGTCTCGGGCCAGTGGACGAGGTCCTCGGGCCCGGGTGGGGTGGCCCACTTCTTCGTGCGGAAGTCGCCGGGGCGGCCGACGTGCATGCTGCCGTAGGACATGCCGTGCGACGAGGTGACGAAGTAGGTGCCGTCCACCACGGACGTTCCCTGCATCCGGGTGAGCTGGTCCTCGCCGTCGAGGACGGGGCGGGAGACGCCGTCCTCGCCGGTCGACAGCAGCCCGGTCTCGGCGTCGGTGGGGAAGCGGGCGAGGCGGCGGGTCTGCTTGCTGTTGCCGTACTCGCCGACGACCAGCGACGGCGGGTCGGTGCTGCGGTCGAGGGTCATGAACGAGAACCGCAGCCGGGTGACGCCCTCCTCGTTGGCGGCGCGGTAGGCGAAGCGCACCGGCAGCACGTAGTCGTGGCCGTACGTCGCCAGCCCGGCCGCCGAGGCCGGCACCTTCATCGCGTCCTCGACCCGGCAGGTCAGGAAGCCGCGGCCGGTCGCCGCGACGTGGAGGTAGGGGCCGTGCCAGACGACGCCGCCGGCGTGCGCCTTCAGCGGCTTGAAGCCGGGCACACCGTCGACGACGGTGGGCTCGACGAGCAAGCACGTGCCGGTAGCGCTTGGCCTCCAGGTCGATGAAGCTGACCCGCGAGCCCTCGTCCTTCTTGGAGTACCACGACGTCACCAGCACGTCGCGCGTCACGTCGGTGCGGACCGACGTACTGATGCCCTGCGGGTACCACCGCAGGTCGCGTCGGTCACGCCGCTCCCAGGTCAGGGCGCGGACGACGGCGAGGCCGAGCATCCGCGGGTGCGGGCAGAAGGTACGTCGCATCCGGCGGTCCAGGTCGCCGAGCACACCGGGCATCCCGACCCGGCCGCCACCGTGGCCCGCCAACAGGCCGGCGAGCGCGTCGATCTCAGCGACGTTCTCCTCGGTGCGCGTCAGGTGAACGCCGAACGGCGGCGGTGCGGTCTGGTCCACGGCGATCAAACGTAGATGATGAGCGCTGTGAGGGGCATCTTCTTCGACGAGGACGACGCGCGGGCCGCGGCGTCGGTCCTGGTCCGCGGCGGCTTCGAGGCGACCGTGGTCCGGGAGGCACTGGCCGGCGAGGACGACGACGAGGACCACCCGTGGGCGGTGGTCACCGACGCGCCGATGATCCAGCTGGAGATGCTGGTGGAGACGTACGACGGCTGGCTGGACCTCGACGACGAGACCCCCGCGGCGCCGCTGCCGCTGCCGGACCAGCCGAAGCGGATCAAGCGCGACACCGCTGGTTGAGGTGCGAGCGAAGCGAGCCTCGAAACCAAGGCCCCCTTCTACCGCCGGTGGTTTCGAGGCTCGGCCGCGGACGGCCTCGCACCTCAACCAGCGGTCGCCGGGCCGCACACTCCCGGACCGCCACCCTTCCGCTCGGCCTGGATGGCGGCCCGCGCGCCACCCTCGAAGTCCTCGTCGATCAACAGCAGATCGCCGTCCTGCTCGAGCTCGAAGTCGCCGAGGTCGTCGAACGGCTCGCGGGTCACCGGATCGACACCGTCATCGACCAACGTCTCGCGTGCCTCGAGGTCGTCCTTGGCCGCGTCCTCGCTGTCGTACTGCAACGCGAGTCGTACGTCCGCGTCGTCGCCGGCACACGAACAGCGCTCGTGCCTCGGGCCGGCCCAGGTCCTGGTAGTCGTCCCTGCGGTCCTCCGGCAGCGACCGGCCGGTGGTGACACAGACTGCGAACCCGTCGCTGGTGAGCCAGGCGATGTCGGGATCGTCGTCCGCTGCGTCCAGCAGGTCGTCGAAACCGTCGTCGTCGGCGAGGGAGTCGTCGTCGTCGCCGATGACGGCGGCGACGTCCTCGAGCGGACCGGTGTCGGAGGCGCCGGCCACGACCTGCTCGTCCTCGTCGATCAGGACGTTGAGCAGCAGCGGCACGGGATAGGTGCCTCCGATGGCGCCGTCCTCGGCCGCCGACAGCTCGACCGAGAAGAGGGAGCGTCTCGTCGACGGTGTCCTTGTCGTAGCCCTGCGCCTCGAGATCCTCGGCTAGGGCCTCCAAGGTCGGTGTCGTCGTCGACCTTCCAGACGACGGCGGTTCGCTCGGCGTCCCCGGGATCACCCCAGGTGGCCTGCGCTTCCCACTCGATGTCGCCGTCGTTGAAGGGAGCGTCCTCCATGACCTGGGCGTAGCGGCCGAGCTCGCTGGTGTCCAGGTCGTCCGCGACGCCGCCCTCGGTGAACAGCACCTGGAACGTGTCGGCGGGGAGGTACTCGAATGCCTCGTCAACGTCGGACCCCGTGTCGAGCAGGCCGCAGCCGGTCAGCGTGGGTGAGACGAGGACGGCGAGGACGCAGCCCGGGAGGGCGAGGCGACGGCCGGGACGCATGGGGACCATCATTACGCTCGTGCATATGAGCGACACTGCGGCACACCGACTGCTCCTGGTCCACGCCCACCCGGACGACGAGAGCATCGGTCAGGGCGCGACCATGGCGAAGTACGTCGCCGAGGGTCGCGGCGTGACGCTGGTGACCTGCACCGCCGGTGAGATGGGCGAGATCCTGGTGCCCGAGCTCGAGCACCTCGCCGCCGACAAGGAGGACGGGCTCGGCCTGCACCGGCGCGGCGAGCTGGACGCGGCGATGGCCGAGTTCGGCGTCACCGACCACCGGTTCCTCGGCGGCTTCGGCACCTATCGCGACTCCGGCATGAAGTGGCACGAGGACGGCCACGCCATCGCCGCGGACGACGTCCACGAGAACGCCTTCTGGCACGCCGACCTCACCGAGGCCGCCACCCACCTGGTCACCGTGATCCGCGAGGTCCGCCCCCAGGTGCTGGTGACGTACGACGAGTTCGGCGGCTACGGCCACCCCGACCACATCCAGGCCCACCGGGTCGCGATGTACGCCGCCCAGCTGGCCGCGGTGCCGTCGTACCGCCGCGACCTGGGGGAGGCCTGGGACATCGCGAAGATCTACTGGTCGGCGATGTCCGCGACCCGGTTCCGCGAGGGGCTGCGCAAGCTGCGCGACGCGGGGGACGAGACGACGTTCGAGGGCATGGATCCCGACGGCTACCTGCCGGCGTTCTTCCTCGCCGACTCCGACATCACCACCGAGGTGGACGCCGCCGACTACATCGAGCAGAAGATGTCCGCGCTCACCGCGCACGCCACCCAGATCGCCACCGACGGCCCGTTCTTCGCGCTGTCCAACAACGAGGGACAGCTGGTCTGGGGTCGCGAGATGTTCCGCCTGGTCAAGGGCAGCCTCGGGCCGGCGAGCGACACCGGCTGGGAGTCCGACCTGTTCGCCGGCATCGAGGGGTGAGAGGCGCGTACGCCGCGCGGGCCGCGGTCGCCGTACTCGCGCTGCTCGGCGGTGCCGTCGTCGGCGTGTGCGCCGTCGTCCTGCACACCTACTGGTGGGGATTCCTGCTCGGCCTCGCGGCAACGGCGGCGTTGCTGGTGGCGATCCCCGGCGGGTGGTGGCGGCGGCTGCCGTTCGCGGTCGGCTGGTTCGCGGCCGCCGCGGTGCTGTCCGTCGAGCGTTCCGAGGGCGACTACCTCGTGCAGTCGTCGGCGAAGGGGTATCTGCTGCTCGGCGCGAGCGTCGTCGTGCTGCTCGGAGGCATCGTCGGCCTGCGGCACCATCCGTCCCCTGAAGTCGCGAATAGCGTTCCCGACGCGTCGACTTCCTAGGATGCACGCGTGACGTTGTTGGAAGAGACTGCTCCGGGCAAGCCCGGCAAGCGCGACCGGCTGGGAGCCACGGTCGTCGTGCTCGTGATCGTGCTGCTCGTGGTGCTGGTCGCCGGTGGCTACGCCGCCGCACACCAGGTCGCCGGCGACAAGGTGCCGCTCGGCACCACCGTGTCCGGTGTCGACATCGGCGGCAAGAGCCGCGCAGATGCGATCGCGGAGCTCCAGGAAGCGTTCGCCGCCCGCGGCGCGGAGCCGATCCGGGTCGAGGTCGAGGGCGGCCGCTCCGACGACGTGCGACCCGACGAGATCGGTCTCGCCATCGACTACGCCGCCACCGTCGACGCCGCAGGAGCAGGCGACAGCTGGAGCCCCGAGCGGCAGTGGGAGTACTTCACCGGCGGTGACGACGACCTGGTAGCGATCGTCGACGTCGACGAGACACTGCTTTCCGACCGGTTGGCCGAGCTGTCCGAGGGACTCGGAGTGCCGCCGAAGAACGGCCGGATCGTGTTCAAGGACGGCCGCGTGTCCGTGGTCGACCCGGTCCCGGGCGAGGCGGTCGACACCGACCGCCGCGGAGGAGGCGATCACCGCGGCGTTCCTCGAGCAGGAGGACTCCATCGAGCTGACGGTCACCCAGGCCCAGCCCGACATCGACGACGGCGACATCCAGGAAGCCCTCGACGGCTTCGCGAACCCGGCGCTGGCGTCCGCGGTGACCCTGGTGTTCGGTGAGTCCGAGGTCCGGCTGCAGCCGAAGGACTACGACGAGGGCGCTCTCGATGGTCGCCGGAGGACGGCGAGCTGGTCCCGCAGATCGACGAGCGCAAGATCACCCGGCTGGTCAAGGGTGCGACGTCGAGCGGCGAGCCGGTCGACGCGACGGTCGAGCTCGTCAACGGCAAGCCCAAGGTGATCCCGGCGAAGCCCGGCGTCGAGTTCGAGCCGGAGGACGTCGATCACCGTCTTCACCAAGCTGCTGTCCGCGCCGGAGGGCAAGCGGACCGGCGAGGTCGAGGCCACGGTCCGCGAGGCCGACTTCACGACCAAGGACGCCAAGGCGCTCGGGATCAAGCAGAAGGTCTCCGAGTTCGTCGACCTACTACCCGTACGCCGAGTACCGCAACGTCAACATCGGGCGCGCGGCCGAGCTGATCGACGGCACCATCCTCAAGCCCGGCGAGACGTTCTCCCTCAACGAGCACCGTGGGCGAGCGGACGGCGGAGAACGGCTTCACCATCGGCTACGTCATCTCCAACGGCGTGCTGGTCAAGGACTACGGCGGCGGCGTCTCACAGATGGCGACGACGACGTTCAACGCGATGTTCTTCGCCGGCCTCGAGGACATCGAGCACAAGCCGCACTCGTTCTACATCGACCGCTACCCGGAGGGCCGTGAGGCGACGGTCGCCTGGCCCATCGGTCGACCTGAGCTTCCGCAACGACACCGACTACGGCGTCCTCATCCACGCGACGGTCGCGCCGAGCACCGTACTCCACCCAGGGAGTCGTGACCGTGCAGATGTTCTCGACCAAGGTCTGGGACATCGAGTCGAAGACCGGCGCCCGGTACAACTACCGCAGCCCGGCGACGCGCTACCTCCAGACGCCCGACTGCGAGGCGTTCACCGGCTACTCCGGCTTCGACGTCGACGTGACGCGCATCTTCCGCGAGCACGGCGAGAGCGAGATCGACCACACCGAGGAGTTCCACACCTCCTACACCGCCGCCGACTCGGTGGTGTGCGGGCCGCCGCCGGGCGGCCCGCCGGCGGACGACGACGAGTGACGCGCGCTCAGGCCGCCGCGAGCGAGTAGGTCGCGACCCCGAAGAACGCGCCGCCCGCGACGAGGACGGTGTAGATCAGCCACCACCAGAGACTGCCCTCGAGTGACCCCGCGGCCCACATGCTGGCCCGAGCCTTGGCGGCCTCTCGCTCGTCCTTGCTGAGCTTCTCCTCCGGGTCGGGAGGGTTCAGCTTCTTGCGGATGCTCTCCTTGAGGGCGATGCCCATCGCCAACCACGCGGGCGCGGCCATGGCCCAGAACAGCACCCCGCACACGATGTTCCCGACCTCGACGCCGTCGGTGAAGCCGTACTCCAGGAAGTTCCAGCCGAGTGAGGTGAAGAGCAGCGCCCACATCGGCAGCAGCAGCGCGGGTGCGCCGATGGCCATGCCGACGCCTGATCCGACGAACATGCAGATCAGCAGCAGCGGGATCGCCAGCGCGATGAGCCACGAGCCGTCGGGGCAGGGTGTCGCGACCTGGTAGGGGCCGCCGCTCGCGCAGCTGCCTCCCACGCCCATCACGGCGCGCATCGACAGGAACGCCCACGCCAGGGCCATCCCCATCAGGATCACGCAGGCATAGGTCACCAGGATCTTGACGTACGGCGTGCCCGGCGCCCGCGACTCCGATGGTGACCCGGCGACGTCCCGGACGGCGGCTCGGGCAGCCAGTCCGACGGCGGCACGGACTCGGACTCGTTGACCACGAAGTCACGGTAGGGCTCGAGCGCGGTCTCGTCAGGGATTTGGGATCCGGTAGAGTAAGAACACGTTCTAGTTTTCTCGAGGTGGGTGGATGACGACCTCTACGCCGGCGGTGGCCGGGTGGTTCACGACCGGTGACGAGCCGCGGCTCGTCGCCTCGCGGTGCACGACCTGCGGCACCCTCGTCTTCCCGCCGCCGCCTCCCGAGGCCGCGAGCTTCTGCCGCAACCCGGTGTGCGACGGCGAGACCCACGAGCCGGCCGAGCTGTCCCGGAGCGGCAGGGTGTGGTCCTACACCGACGCGCAGTACCAGCCGCCTGCGCCGTACATCCCGACCACCGACCCGTTCGAGCCGTTCGCGCTGGCCGCGGTCGAGCTGCCGGAGGGCCTGGTCGTGCTCGGCCAGGTGGCCGACGGCTACGGGGTGGCGGACCTCGCGGTCGGTGCCGAGGTCGAGACTGGTCGTGGAGACGCTCTACGAGGACGAGACCGGCGAGCGCACGATCTGGCGCTGGAAGCCTGTTGTCGAGCTCGGCGAGGAGACCGAACAGTGAGCACGCCAGTAGCCGTCGCCGGTGTCGGCATGCATCCCTGGGGCAAGTGGGGCCGCCCGTTCGTCGAGTACGGCGTGCACGCCGCCCGTGCCGCTCTCGCCGACTCCGGCATCGCGTGGAGCGACGTCGACTTCGTGGTCGGTGGCGAGACGGTGCGCAACGGCTACGCCGGCTACGTCGCGGGCTCGACGTTCGCGTCGGCACTGGGCTGGAACGGCGCGCGGATCGCGACGTCGTACGCCGCCTGCGCGACGGGTGCCCAGGCACTCGACACCGCGCGGGCCCGGATCCTGGCCGGCCTCTGCGAGGTCGCCCTGGTCGTCGGCGCGGACACCACGCCGAAGGGCTTCCTGGCGCCGAACGCCGGCGAGCGGTGGACCGACCCCGACTGGCTGCGGTTCAAGCTGCTCGGCATGACGAACCCGGCGTACTTCGCGCTCTACGCGCGCCGCCGGATGGACCTCTACGGCGCGACCAGCGAGGACTTCGCGCAGGTGAAGGTCAAGAACGCCCGGCACGGGTTGGAGAACCCGAACGCCCGCTACCGCAAGGAGGTCGCGGTCGCCGACGTGCTCGGCTCGGCGATCGTGTCCGACCCGCTGCACCTGCTCGACATCTGCGCGACGTCCGACGGTGCGGCCGCGGTGGTGCTGACCAGCCTCGACTACGCGCAGCGGCACGGCATCGGCGGTGCGGCAGGGCCGGTGCGGGTCGAGGCGGTCTCGACGGTGACGCCGACCTTCCCCAACGCGGTCATCGACATGCCGCTGCTGGCGACCGACCACGCCGCCGGTGGCGCGCCGGAGCGGACGTTCAAGGAGTCGATCGCGCTGGCGGCGTACGAGGAGGCCGGCATCGGCCCCGACGACGTCGACGTCGCCGAGGTCTACGACCTGTCCACCGCCCTCGAGCTCGACTGGATCGAGGACCTCGGGCTCTGCAAGCGCGGCGAGGCCGAGGTGCTGCTCCGCGCCGGCGACACGACCATCGGTGGCCGGATCCCGGTCAACCCGTCCGGCGGGCTCGCCTGCTTCGGCGAGGCGGTGCCGGCCCAGGCGCTGGCCCAGGTCTGCGAGCTCACCTGGCAGCTGCGCGGCCAGGCCACCGGTCGCCAGGTCGAGGGCGCGCGGGTCGGGATCACCGCCAACCAGGGGTTGTTCGGGCACGGGTCGTCCGTGCTGCTCGCGCGCTGACGCCGCGGTTGAGGTGCGAGCGCAGCGAGCCTCGAAACCAAGGCGACCCGCCCGCGTTCAGGTGGGTGGGACGACCCGCCACACGACGTGCTCCCCGGGCAGGCCCTTGAGCTCGAGCGGGTCGGTGGGGTCGACGAGCTGGACCGAGGCGTCGTCCTCGAGCGCGTCGCGCACTGCGTCGCTGCAGAGCACCTCACCGCCGGAGGCGAGGTCGGCGACGCGGGCGGCGAGCGCGACGTTCTCGCCGAAGTAGTCGCCGTCCTTGGCGACCACCTGGCCGGTGTGGATGCCGATCCGGACCCGGACCTTGCCGTGTCGACGCAGCACCTCGGACGGACGCCGCAGGTCGCGCTGGATCCCGACCGCGGCGCGGCAGGCGGCTTCGGGGTCGCGGAAGACGAACATGAAGCCGTCACCGGCGGTCTTGACGACCTGCCCGCGGTACTGAGCGATCCGGGCCCGGACGAGCTGGTCGTGGGCCTCGAGCACGCGTACCCACGTCTTGTCACCCATCCGGGCGTTGAGCTGGGTGGAGTTCTCGATGTCGGAGAAGCAGATCGTCACGGTGCCGTCGGGCGCGGCCATGTGCACGATCTCGGCCTGCTCCTCGCTCGCCCAGGCGTTCATCTCCTCGATCGTGCTCTGGATGAGGCCGGCGATGCCGTGCTCGCGCACCTTGCTGGCGGTCCGGATCATCCGGCTGATCGCCCGCTCGGTCGGGTTCTGAGCCGGCCGCGGCCGGAGGGCGACCGCGAGGTCGGACTCCAGCTGCTCGACGTGTGCGGCGTGCGCGGTGAGGTCGACCTGCAGGCGCCGTACGACGACCGCCAGGGCGATCGCGACGCCCAGCAGGATCACGCACAGGATGCCCAGCACGACCGTCACGGCGCGTCACTGTCATCTGCCGTCCCGCCTGGGTAGCGTGAGTTCGTGGCCAACGAACTCGGTGCCCCCGCGATCTCCAACCTCGGCGACCTGCGCGCTTCCGGGCACGTCCTGAAGACGCTCCGCGAGGAGATCCGCGACAACCTGCTGAGGAAGCTCGCCGCGGGCGAGGATCCGTGGCCGGGCCTCCACGGCTTCGAGTCCACCGTGGTCCCGCAGCTGGAGCGCGCTTTGCTCGCCGGTCACGACGTGGTCCTGCTGGGTGAGCGCGGTCAGGGCAAGACCCGCGTGCTGCGGACGATCGTGGGCCTGCTCGACGAGTGGACGCCCGTCATCTCCGGCTCCGAGCTGGGGGAGCACCCCTACGAACCGATCACCGTCGGGTCCCAGTCCGCCCTCGCGGCGCACGGCGACGAGCTGCGGATCTCGTGGCGGCACCGCACCGAGCGCTACTCCGAGAAGCTGGCCACGCCCGACACCTCGGTCGCCGACCTGATCGGCGACGTCGACCCGATGAAGGTGGCCGAGGGCCGCTCGCTGGGCGACCCGGAGACCATCCACTTCGGCCTGATCCCGCGCAGCCACCGCGGGATCGTCGCGATCAACGAGCTCCCCGACCTCGCCGAGCGGATCCAGGTCGCGATGCTCAACGTGATGGAGGAGCGCGACATCCAGATCCGCGGCTACGTCCTGCGGCTGCCGCTCGACGTGCTCGTGGTCGCCTCGGCCAACCCCGAGGACTACACCAACCGCGGCCGGATCATCACGCCGCTGAAGGACCGCTTCGGCGCGGAGATCCGCACCCACTACCCGAGCGAGCTCGACGCCGAGATGGCCGTCATCCGCCAGGAGGCACATCTCGTCGCCGACGTACCCGCGCCGCTGCTCGAGGTCCTCGCCCGGTTCACGCGCAACCTGCGGGAGTCGACCGCGGTCGACCAGCGCTCCGGCGTCTCGGCGCGGTTCGCGATCGCGGGCGCCGAGACGGTCGCCGCCTCCGCTCTCCGGCGGGCCACGCTCCTCGGCGAGGACGCGGCCGTCGCCCGGGTCGTCGACCTCGAGACCGCGGTCGACGTGCTCGGCGGCAAGATCGAGTTCGAGTCCGGCGAGGAGGGCCGCGAGGCGGAGATCCTCACCCACCTGCTGCGGACGGCGACCGCCGAGACCGTGCGCGAGCACTTCCGGGGCCTCGACTTCGCGCTGCTCGTCGAAGCGATCGAGGAGGGCGCGACCGTGATCACCGGCTCGGGCGTCTCCGCGCGTGACGTCCTCGCCGGGTTGCCGGTCCTCGGTGAGTCCGAGCTGTACGACGAGGTATGTGATCGGTTGTTCCCAGGCTCGATGGTCGAGGAGGCCATCGGCTCGCGGGCCGCAGAGACCTACAGGTGGCGAGCGTCTCGAGACCGACCGACGGCGAACGCGCCTGTGCGATCGAGCTCGCCCTCGAGGGCCTGTTCCTCGCTCGCAAGATCGGCAAGGACACCGACGGAACCGAGATCGATCTACGGATGAGCCGCTACCGCCGGTACGACGGCGGCGACCCGCTCGCCCCGCCGGTCGACATCGCCGAGGCACTCGATGCCATCGGCGAGGACGTCATGGCCGGCTACAGCCCGGAGCGGGCGATGCAGGAGTTCCTCCGGCGTGGCGGACAGGACCGTGACGGGCTCGACGACCTGGCCCGCCGGGTGGCGGAGCGGCGGCGGGAGATGCTGCAGCGGCACAACCTCGACGGCACGCTCGAGGAGGTGCGCGAGCTGCTGGAGCGCGCCGTACTCGAGGAGCGCAAGCAGCTGGCCCGCGACGCGATGATGGACGACGGCGACCGCGCGTTCCGGGAGATGCGGCTCGACAACCTGCCCACCTCGACCGCGGCGGCGGTCACCGAGCTCTCCGACTACGACTGGCAGTCGTCCGAGGCGCGCGAGGCCTACGAGCAGATCAAGGACCTGCTCGGCCGTGAGCTGCTCGACCAGCGCTTCGCCGGCATGAAGCAGGCTCTCGAGGGCGCCACCGACGAGGACCGGGCGGCGATCCAGGAGATGCTGGCTGACCTCAACGAGCTGCTCGAGAAGCACGCGGCCGGGGAAGACACCCAGCAGGACTTCGACGAGTTCATGGCCAAGCACGGCGACTTCTTCCCGGAGAACCCACAGAACGTCGACGAGCTGATCGACGCCATGGCCCAGCGCTCGGCGGCCGCGCAGCGGATGCTCAACTCGATGAGCCCCGAGCAGCGCGAGGAGCTGATGCGGCTCTCGGCGCAGGCGTTCGGGTCGCCGCAGCTGATGCAGCAGCTCGCCCGGATGGACGCCAACCTGCAGGCCTTGCGACCCGGTGAGGACTGGGGTGGGTCCGAGAACTTCCAGGGTGACCAGGGTGTCGGCCTCGGCGACGGGACCGGGATGCTCCAGGACCTGGCCGAGCTCGACGCCCTCGCCGACCAGCTCTCCCAGTCGTACGGCGGCGCCCGGCTCGATGACGTCGACCTCGACAAGCTGGCCCGGCAGCTCGGCGACCAGGCCGCCGTCGACGCCCGCCGGCTCCAGGAGCTCGAGCGCGCGCTCCGCAAGACCGGCACGATGGAGCGCGGCTTCGACGGAGAGCTGCGGCTGACTCCCAAGGCGATGCGCCAGCTCGGCAAGGCGCTGTTGCGCGACGTGGCCCAGCGGTTGTCCGGGCGGCAGGGCCAGCGGGAGCTGCGCCAGGCCGGCGGCGCCGGCGACCTGTCGGGTGCGACCCGCGAGTGGCAGTTCGGCGACACCGAGCCGTGGGACATCCCGCGCACGGTGCTCAACGGGGTCCTGCGCCGTTCCGGCGACCCTTCCGGCCCGCGGCTGTCGATCGAGGACGTCGAGGTCGCCGAGACCGAGGCACGCACGCAGGCCGCCGTGGCGTTGTGCGTCGACACCAGCTTCTCGATGGCGATGGACGGCCGCTGGGTGCCGATGAAGCGCACCGCGCTGGCCCTGCACACGCTGATCGGGACCCGCTTCCGCGGCGACTCGCTCGAGCTGATCGGCTTCGGCCGGCACGCGGAGACGATGGACATCGAGCAGCTCACCGCGCTCGACGCCCGTTGGGCCAAGGGGACCAACCTCCACCACGCGCTGCTGCTCGCCAACCGGCACTTCCGCAAGCACCCCAACGCCCAGCCGGTGCTGCTCATCGTCACCGACGGCGAGCCGACCTCCCACCTCGAGCCCGACGGCCAGGTCTACTTCAACTACCCGCCGCACCCGATGACGATCGCGCTCGCCGTACGCGAGCTCGACAACGCGCGCCGCCTCGGCGCACAGACGACGTTCTTCCGGCTCGGCGACGACCCCGGGCTCGCGCGCTTCATCGACTCCATGGCCCGTCGCGCCGAGGGGACCGTCATCGCGCCGGAGTCCGACGACCTCGGCGCCGCCGTCGTGGGCTCCTACCTCGGCTCGCGCCGCCCGCAGGACCGGTCCGGGCCGGGCTCCTACGGCGACTGGTTCGGCGGCCGGGGGTTCTGGGTCGGCTGAGCGCACCGGTCGTCATTGCCACCGAGGGCTATGAGCCTCGCTGGCAAGGACGACCTGGGTGCCTGTGGAAGAGGAACCCGAGATCGGTAAGGCGCGGGCATCCTCCTCGGGTGCAGGACGAGCGGTGGCGACGACTGGCAGCCGAGCAGGCCGGCCTCCTCACGCGCGCCCAGCTGCGCGCGTGCGGGTTCGAGCGCTGGGCGGTCAACCACCGGATCGCGACGGAGCGATGGGCGGAGACTCAGTCCGACTGTTGTCTGTACGACGACCGGCGTGCTGACCCGCGAGCAGACGATGTGGCTCGGCGTGCTGCACGCCGGCGGGGACGCGCTCGTCGGAGACCTGACGGCTGGCGAGGTTCACGGATTGCGGAACTGGCATCGAGACGACGTGACGATCTGGGTACGGCGCGGCCTCGACGTCGGCGATCCTCTGCCGGGCATCAGGTTCGTCGAGACCCGTCGACCGCTGCGCCTGCTGCGCAGTCGTGCGCACCACCTCCGCGTCGCCAAGATCGAACCGGCGGTGCTGAGGTTCGCGGCCTATCAGCGATCGAGCCGGACGGCGGAAGGCATCCTCGCGGCGGTGATCCAGCAAGGTCTGACCAGCCCCGAGGCGATGGTCGGTTGGGTCGACCAGATGCAGCCGCTTCGATCGGCGAAGCGCTTCAAGCGAGCGCTCGGCGAGATTGCGGGCGGTGCGCAGTCAGTCTCGGAGATCGACGTACGACGGATGTGTCGTGCGTTCGGACTGGCACTTCCGCGCCGCCAGACCAAGCGTCGCGACGGTGCTGGACGGTTGCGGTTCACCGACTGCGAGTGGATCCTGCGGGACGGCCGGATCGTCGTGCTCGAGGTCGACGGCGGCTTCCACATGGAGGTCGAGCACTGGGAAGACGACGTCGCTCGCCAGCGCGCGCTCACCTCGCTCGAACCGACTCATTGTTCGTTGCACCGCGCGAGAGTTCTCCGCGGACGAGCCGGGGAAGGTCGCCCGCGACCTGCGGAACCTCGGAGTACCTGCCGCGGCCTGACCAGTCGTCATCGCCACCGTGGCCTGATCGGCCCCGCGGGCAATGACGAGCTGGTCTGGCACGATGGCGACGCGACCTCACCCGTGCAGGACCGCGGCCAGCTCCTCGATCCCGTCGACGAGCCGGGTGCCCGGCCGCGCCCAGGAGGCGTTGGCGTCGACGGCGTGCACGGGGACGCCGGCGGGCAGGAGCCCGCGCCGTACGACGTCGTCGGCCAGCTGCTGCGCGGCCGGCCGGTCGTAGCCGCACGGGGCGACGACGATCAGGTCGGGCGCGGCGTCGGCGACGGCCTCCCAGGTCGTCCGGTACGACTTCTCGCCGGCAGTCCCGAGCACGCACTCGCCGCCGGCGAGCTCGATCATCTCGGGGATCCAGTGGCCGGGGGCGAAGGGCGGGTCCGTCCACTCCAGGAGTACGACGCGCGGCCGCGGCCGCCCCGCGACCCGCTCGACGACAGCCTCCAGCCGGGTGCGCTGGGCAGCGACGAGCGCCGCCGCCTCGGTCTCCCGGCCGGTCGCCCGGCCCAGCGCCACGATCGACTCCAGCACCTCGTCGAGCGTGTGCGGGTCGCAGGTCAGCACCTCCGCGGTGCAGCCGAGGTGGGCGAGCGCGTCGTCGACGACCGACACGTCGACCGCGCACACCGCGCACAGGTCCTGGGTCACGACCAGCTCGGCGTCGAGCCCGGCCAGACGCGCCCTCGTCGAGGCGGTAGAGATCATCGCCACGTCGCAGGGCGGCGGCGACGTACTCGTCGATCTCCGGCGGCGTCAGGCCCTCCGGCATGGCCGACGTCGACACGATCCGCCGGTCCCGCGCCGCCGGCGGGTAGTCGCACTCGAAGGTCACGCCGACCACGTCGTCACCCGCGCCGAGGGCGAACAGGATCTCTGTGGTGGAGGGCAGCAACGACACGATCCGCACGCCCCCGACAATAGAGGCGATGTCCGATCCCACCGTGACGGTCCTCGTCCTCCTCGGGTTGGCCGCGCTGGCGGCCGGGTTCGTGGACGCCGTGGTCGGTGGCGGCGGGCTGATCCAGCTGCCGGCACTGTTGATCGGACTCCCCGGCGCCTCGCCGGTGCAGATCCTCGCCACCAACAAGGTCGCGTCGATCTGCGGTACGTCGGCGGCCGCGGCGACGTACTACCGCCGGATCCGGCCCGACCCCCGCACCTTCGGTCCGCTGATGGCCTGCGCGCTGTTCGGGTTCCTTCGCCGGTGCGCTGGTCGCCTCGCAGATCCCCCGCGAGGCGTTCGAGCCGATCGTGCTCGTCGTCCTGATCGTGCTGGGTGCGTACGTCGTCCTCCAGCCCGACGTCGGCGAGGAGACCCTGCTCCGGTTCGCCGGCCGCCAGCACGTGGCCGCAGCGATGGCGGTCGGTGGCGTGATCGGGTTCTACGACGGTGCTCTCGGCCCTGGCACTGGCACCTTCTTCGTCATCGCGCTGGTCGGGCTGCTCGGATACGACTTCCTCGAGGCCTCGGCGAAGGCCCGACTCGCGAACTGGGCCACCAACCTCGGCGCGCTGCTGCTCTTCATCCCGACCGGGGCGGTGCTCTGGAAGGTCGGCCTGCTGATGGGCGTCTGCAACCTCGCCGGCGGCTACCTCGGCGCCCGGACCGCGGTCGACAAGGGCGCCAAGTTCGTGCGGGTGTTCTTCATCGTCGTCGTCTCCGCGTTCATCGTGCGGATCGGTGGCGACGTGTTCGGCGTCTGGTGACGCCCCGCCTATCGTGGGCAGGGTGAGCATCCCCGTCGAGATCGGCAACCTCCTCGCCGCGCTGAAGGGCTTCGGCAGCGGCTACCTGCTGACGACGACCGAGGGGCGGGTCAAGGTGGTCACGGTCGACCCGAGTGGCGCCGACTCCGGTCTGCGGATCAACAGTCCGGGCCGCGGGACCATGGCCAACCTGGCGGCCAATCGCGCCGTCACACTGGTCTTCCCGCCGCTCGAGCACCACGGCTACACCCTGCTGGTCGACGGCACCGCTGTCGCGGACGGTGACGACGTCGTGGTGACACCCACGAGCGCCGTCCTGCACCGTCCGGCCACGCACGCCGACGGGCCGCTGCCGCCGGACGGCTGCGGCCATGACTGCGAGCCGGTGACGTGACCCCGGTCTGGATCACCGGGTTCCTCGACTTCGCCCCCGACAGCTTCGACGAAGGCGTGCGCTTCTGGTCCGAAGCGACCGAGTACGACGTCAGCCCCCGCCGTGGCGACACCGGCGAGTTCGCCACCCTGGTGCCGGACGACGGCGATGCCTTTCTCCGCGTGCAGCGGCTGGAGGACGGTGCCGATCGGATGCATCTCGACCTGCACGTCGAGGCGCCGCGGGAAGCCGCCGACCGCGCGGTCGCGCTCGGGGCGACCGAGGTCGCGGACCACGGCTACGTGGTCCTGACCTCGCCGGGCGGCTTCGCGTTCTGCTTCGTGCCGCACCCGGGAGCGAACCGTCCGCGACCGACCACCTGGCCCGGCGGGCACTCGTCGCTCGTCGACCAGGTGTGCCTCGACATCCCGGCGTCGTCGTACGACCGTGAGAGCCGGTTCTGGCGCGAGCTCACCGGGTGGGAGCCGCGCACCTCGGCCGTGTCTGCGGACTTCCACTCCCTCCAGCGTCCCGAAGGCCACCCACTTCGCCTGCTCCTGCAACGGCTCGGGGAGGAGAGCGGCACGACGCGTGCGCACCTCGACTGGGCGACCACCGACCGCGAGGCCGAGACCGCGCGGCACGTGGCGCTCGGCGCGCGTGTCGTCGACGTACGTCAGGTCTGGACGGTGCTGGCCGACCCGAACGACCGCTTGTACTGCCTGACCGACCGGGACCCCGAAACCGGGCTGCTCGGCTGACGGCCACCGGCTAGCGTCGCAGCATGGACGCCGCTGACCGCACCGATCCGCCTCTCGAGGCCGACGAGCCCACCATGCTGCGGGCCTTCCTCGACTACCACCGTGACACCCTCCGCTGGAAGGTCGACGGACTGACCCAGGAGCAGCTCGCGCAGACGCTCGCCCCGAGCTCGATGAACCTGGGTGGCCTCGTGAAGCACCTCGCCCTGGTGGAGTCCAACTGGTTCGAGGAGGTGCTGGCCGGCGGCGACCTGATGCCGCCGTTCCCCGACGTCGACTGGGACGCCGACCGCGACTGGGAGTGGCACACCGCGGCGCAGGACACCCCCGAGGAGCTGATGGCGCTCTTCGACGAAGCCGTCGCCCGCGCCGACAGGGCGATCGACGAGGCGCTTGCCAAGCCCACGGGTGTCGACACCCCGTCGGTCCGCGCGACGAGGAAGGGCGACCAGCACTTCAGCCTGCGCTGGATCCTGCTCCACATGATCGAGGAGTACGCACGGCACAACGGCCACGCCGACCTGATGCGCGAATCGATCGACGGCCAGACGGGGGAGTAGCGCTAGGCCTCGGCGAAGCCGGGGAGGTACTCCGCCATGATCGCCCGGAACGGCGCTTCGGCCTCCAGCTGACTCATCACGCCGACGCCACCGAGCCAGGTGCGGTGGATGAGGAGGTACGACGGCGGCAGGTTGAGCTTGATCGAGACCGTGTACGTCGGATCCTTGGGGTTGTTGATCCGCTGGAACTGCTCACGCATCCAACTTCTGGAGAACCGGAAACGCTCGGTCTGGCTCGGCTCGACGAACGGCGAGAGGTAGTCCATCAGCAGCTGGGGATCGAGGCTGATCTTCTCCTTGAGGAAGCCCTCCTCGCGGAGGCCGGCGATGAGGGCGTCGCCGTCGCGGTCCGCGCACAGCCGGACCAGCCGTCCCAGCGGCCGGGGCAGGCCGCCCTCGGAGAGACGGGCGACCGCGCCGTAGTCGAGCACCCCGAGCCGGCCGGGCGATCCGTCGGCGTTCGGGATGATCCGGTAGTTGCCCGGGTGCGGGTCGGCGTGCAGCAGGCCGGTGCGGGCCGGGCCGGAGAACAGGAATTTCACGTAGAGCTCGCCGTAGTGGTCGCGCTCCTCCGGGGTGCCGCTCGTGATCACGGTCGCGAGTGATGCCGGCGTCTCGAGCCACTCGGTGATGAGGACCCGCGGCCCGACCCCGACCACCTCGGGTACGACGATCTCGGGGTCCTCGGCGAACGCCGCCGCGAACGTCCGCTGGGCCTCGGCCTCGAGCGGGTAGTCGAGCTCTTCCTTGGCCCGCGCCTGGATCTCCTCGATGAGCGGCTTGATGTCGACGCCGGGGATCAGCGGCGCGATCGTGCGCGCCGCCCGGGCGAGGGTCTTGAGGTCGGAGTCGATGGCCGCGCGCGCGTCGGGGTACTGCACCTTCACCGCGACCTCGCGGGACTGCCCCGTCTCCGGGTCGTGCCAGCGTCCCTTGTGCACCTGCCCGATCGACGCGGCCGCGGTCGGCCCGCCGTCGAGCCAGACCAGCTTGGTCTTCCAGTCGGGGCCGAGGTCGGCGGAGAGGATGTCGCGCACGGTCTGGGTCGGCATCGGCGGCGCGGAGTCCTGGAGCTTGGTCAGGTGCTCGCGGTACGGCGCCGCCATCTCCTCCGGCAGCGCCGCCTCGAGGATCGACAGGGCCTGGCCGAACTTCATCGCCCCGCCCTTGAGCTCGCCCAGGGTGCGGAACAGCTGCTCCGCGGTCCGCTGCTGGATCTCGGTCATCACCGTCTCGGCGTTCCTGCCCCCGAGTCGCTTCCCGAACCCGAGCGCCGTACGACCGGCGTACCCGAGCGGAAGTGCGGCGAGTCGAGCAGTGCGCGCTGCTGCGGTCCGTGGGAGATCGGCCATGGGGCCATTGTCGCGGGTCCGGCCAACCGGGATCACCGGTACGGCGCAACCCGGCCCTCGACGGCCCGATCCTCCTGCTGATCCCGGACGCACTTGGCGAGCGCGAACGAGGAGTTCACGAGGAACAAGGCACCGAGGCCGAGGAAGGCCCGGACCCAGCCGTCGGCCGGCAGGAAGTAGATCCCGCCGAGCACGAAGAGCATGGCGGCGCCGAACGAGAGGGCCGACTGGAGGTAGAACGCGTAGGTCATCTTGGTCATGGCACCAGCGTGGGGCCACGGACGACCGAGCGCCTGAGTCGTCGTACTCAATCCACGCAGAGGCAGAACGGGTGGCCGGCCGGGTCGAGGAAGACCCGGAACGACGTGCCGGGCTGGGTGTCGTGGAGCGTCGCGCCGATCTCGACCGCGGCCGACCCACCCACGTCGAGGTCGTCGACGATCACGTCGAGGTGCATCTGCTGGGGATGCTCCTGCCCCGGCCACTCCGGCGCGCGATAGTCGTCGACCTTCTGGAACGAGATGCAGCTCGACCGGTCGGCCGGGCGGATGTCCGCCCAGCCTCCGTCGTCGTCGACCTCGACCGACCAGCCGAGCAGCCCGGCGTAGAACGTCGCCAGCGCGCCGGCGTCAGGGCAGTCGAGGACGAACGAGGGGGAGTGTGCGATAGCCATGACGGCACGTTAGGCCCGCTCCGACACCCGACGACTACTCGGCCAAGGGGGATGCGGCCCGAAGCGGCGTACCTCCTGCGGCCATCCGCAGCCCTCGGCGACCTTCCCGGCCCACATCTTGGCCGCGTCGTCATCGGCCACCGACACCACGCAGAAGCCGCCGAGGTGCTCCTTGGTCTCGACGAACGGCCCGTCGGTCACGAGGACCTCGCCGCTGGTCGCGTCCGCGGCGTAGACCGGCCCCTCCTCCTCCAACCCGCCGGCGAACACGTAGACACCGGCTGCCTTCATCTCCTCGACGACGGCCATCGACGGCTTGACGCGGCTGAGGAACCACTCCTCGGTGTGGTCGCCCACCCACTGCTGGTTGAAGTAGATCAAGTACTCGGGCATGGCTGCTCCTTCTGCTCCGGGGCGGACCCGGTGGCCCGCCTCCACCATCGCTACGAACGACCTGTGCCCGATACGACAGCTCTAGAGAAAGAATCTCAGCGGAAGTCCGCCTCAGTATCTACTCCGGGAATTGGATGCCGATGTTGGCGTGGGCAGCGGTAGCCGTAGGCGTAGGCGTTCTTGTGCAGGTACTGCTGCCAGTCCCGAGCGGAGAACAAGTGCTGCCGCTTCGCGGCGAAGACGTCGCACGAGCCGTTACTCGAGTTGTTCGCGACGTGAGCGGGGTGGTGCTACCTCGGCCTCGGCCAGCAAGGCCTCGTACTGGGATTCGAGGCCGCCGATCGTCGCGCCGTCGACGGCCTGTCTCCGGTTGCCCCTGACTCGCGGGCATCCCGGTACGGGAGCTTCCGGATCGCTCATGGTCCCCGTGACATTGCGTGCCCGAGCGCCGCGACCGAGTCCAGTTGTGGCGTGTCCCTCGACAAGGTGTCGGCGGTCACCGGCGCTGCTCCTCGACTTGAGGGGACGCCTCAGGGCTCCTGTCCGCAGAGCTGTTCTCCTCGCCGCTGCACGCCACGAGGGTCGAGGTGGCGACCAATGCCGTTGCCCCACGCGGCCGTTCGCCACGGACTTGGCAGTGTGGCGTCCCAACACCCTGCGCATTCAGTCATCGACCGGCACCCGTGCGACCTCCACACGACGTCGTACATCTGCTTGTGTCGAGGGGCCCTGGGCTGTTCCAGACGACCAGCCCGCCGGCCAGACCAACCTGTGCGTCGTGGAGTCCCCGACCCGATGCGGGCCAGGGTCAGTCGGTCGAGGTCGAGAGGTAGACGCCGCCGCGCGCTTGCTCGCGGGCCCCGCGAGCAGGACGTGGTCCTCATCGGCTGCCAGGAAGCCGGCGCCGGCGACCTGGACGGCTCTGCCGCCGTCGACGTCGTACACGACCGTGACCGTTCCGCCGTGTCACCGCACCAGTACGTGACGACCGGTCGGTTGCCGGCCAGCCTCACAGTCACGGGCATGTGGCCAGTGCCGGGGTCGCTGGGCGGCTCGCATCCCGCCGGGCGCTCCTCGGCCACGAGTCGTTCCTCACCCGAGCTGGACAGGACCACCCGGCCGTCGGGGTCGGCCCGTGGCCTGCACGCCGTCGCCCCAGGCCACCGACGCACCGTCGAGGGCGGGCTCGGGTCGGCCCTCGCCACCCTGCGGCACGGCGTAGGACCACCAGTGCATCGGGCCGGACTCGCCCTCGAGGTTGTGGCCGAGGTACAACCGGCCGTCCGGGCCGATCCCGCCGGAGGAGGGCGTGTGCGCCTCGAGCCCGGCTGGCAGCCGGACGTCGCTGCTCTCCCAGGTCTCCGACCGTCGGTCGAACACCAGCATCGTGCCCCGCGGCGTTCGTCTCCGGTCGCGAACAGCACGAGCCGGTCCGCGGTCAGCCTCGACGACGGTCTCCGGAGCGACCGGAGGTCGGCGGCAACCAGTCCGTGCGCCCGGTCTGCGGGGTCCAGCAGCCCGAGCTCGTAGCACGTCGCCGTCGTAGGTGTACCGGCTGCGGAGGACCAGCCGTCCGTGGTCAGGCCCTGGAAGCGGTCTGGTCGAGCTCGTTCCCGGGTCCGCCACTGGTCCGGACCGGGCGGGACGTCGAGTCCTGGCTCTCGGCCCGGTCGAGGTCGAGCGCACCACCTCGGCCGGGCGGGGCTCCTGGTCGGGACGGTCCGGACACGGCGACCACCGAGGCGATCACGGCGGCCGCCACCGCCATGCCGACGACCCGACGACTGAGAGCCGCCCGCGGCGGACGCGGCGCGACCCTGCGTCGACGACAGCGCGCAGGTCGGACTCGTCGAACGGGGCGTCCGCCACCGCCTCGCGCAGGGCCGCGTGCAGGTCGGTGCTCACGAAGTCGCCTCCTTCGCCTCGGCAGGGACGCCCGGCCGCACAAGCAGCTCGCCGCCGTGGCGTGCGTACGCCGCCCGCAGCGCGTCGAGTCCCCGCGCCGTCTGGCTCTTGACCGTGCCGGTGCGGCAGCCGAGGGCCTCGGCGACCGCCTCGACGCTGAGGTCGTCGTAGTACCGGAGCACCACGCAGGCGCGCTGCCGGGCCGGCAGCTCGGCTAACGCGGTCATGAGGAACAGCCGGTCGACCACGTGTTCTGCCGCGTCCTCGACGGGTCGGTCGCCCAGGTCGGCGGTGGGCACCTCGCGGGACGACCGCTTGCGGGCCTGCTCGATCGCCACGCTCATCACCGCGCGGCGCGCGTAGGCCCGCAGCCCGTGATCCTGCTTGAGCCGCGGCCAGGCGACGTAGACCCGGATCAGCGCTTCCTGGGTGATGTCGGCAGCACGTTCCCAGTCGCCGCACATCAGGTAGGCCGTCCGGCGCAGCGCGGGGCGGCAGGCCTCGGCGAACGCGACGAACTCGCTCTCATCCCGCCGTCCCATGTCGCCTCCCACCGCCGCTCCTCCCTACAAACGAGGTGTCGGCACGAATAGGTTGCACCAAACGGAGAACTCGCTCACCACAGTTCCGGGCTCGGCGTGCGGCCTGGACGATCCGGTGCGTATATGGCGGCGCTAAGCTGTAGGTCCCGCGTGGAGTGCGCCGCTGCGTCTGACGTTCAGCGTTCCGTCGGGAAGGGGACCCCTGTGTTGGCGTCACATCGGTATCCGTTTACGTGTCTTGCGAGGTACTGCTGGCGTAACCAATCGGCAACTCTTCCACAGGTCGAGGCCAACCCGCGCGCTCAACCGCCGGACGGCCGCTTGCAGGTCCTCCGAAACCGCGCCGGGCGAAACGCCAGCTCAACTTGTGCAGAAAACCACGGAAACGAGAATCGTCCGCGTATCCGTCACTTGCGTGACAGAGGTGGGGACCGGCGAGATACTCGCATAGCCCAGGACGGGCATCCGCGGTGGGCGCTTGGGGACCAAACCGACGCGCCTGCTTGCGACACGACGCCACGACGGAGGCAGGCATGCCGCATGAGGACATCGAGCGGTCGGTGAGCGGCCACTATGGGTGGTCAGGTCTGATGGAAACCATCGAAGAGGAAATCCGACGGCATGGGATTGAGCCGCGAGAGGTTACCGTCGCGCAACTGGCACCCGTGGACAACTACCACTGGCTGCGTCTCGCCGGAACGCTCGCCTTGGCCGAAGCCGTAGCCATCACCAGCACCGAGCGGGTGCTAGATGTCGGGGGCGGCATCGGCGGGCCTGCACGCCAGCTCGCGTCCCGCTATGGGTGCCATGTCACAGTGCTGGACCTGACGCCCGAGTACTGCGGGGTGGGCGAGACGCTCACCGAATGGACAGGTCTCGACGAACGGGTCACATTCGTGCCGGGTAGTGCACTAGACATGCCCTTCGCCGACGACAGCTTCGATGTGGTCTGGACTCAGCACGCCACGATGAATATCCCCGACAAGGGGCGTCTCTACGGTGAGATCGCCCAAGTCCTCCGGCCGGGCGGTCGATTCGCCATGTTCGACGTCCTCGCGGGACCGAACCAGCCCATCCACTTCCCGGTGCCGTGGGCGAGCGAGCAGTCTTTCAACTTCCTCGGTTCGCCAGAGGAGACCCGAGCTTTGATCACTCAAGCGGGGTTCCGCGAGCTCACCTGGATGACGGATCAGGACGAAGCCTTTGAATGTGTCCTCGCGACGCCCGACCCGCTGGCCGAGCCAGCCCAGTCAGACGACGGCCTAAATCCCGGACTGCTCAATGGCCCTGACGGACCCCGCATGGGGGCCAATGTGCAGCGAAACATGGAGGAAGGCCGCATCTGTTTCGCCATGGGCGTCTTCGAGCATCTCTAGCCGCTAGGACCAGGCGCGCAGAACCGGTCCCGGCATCCCATTCCTGCCAATGGGCAAGACCACGCACGCCGAGTGAGTAGCGTGCGGCTCCGCACGCCCGCAGGGCGGCATGAGCGTGCGGATCGCGGCGGTCAGGGCGTGCCGGCGGATGTCCCGCTACGCCTCTTGAAAGTCAGACCCTGGGGTTCTCTTGAGGCTCCGCACCGCCCCAGTACAGCCAATGCCAACCATCGGCTTCCCGCCCGAAGACCCCGGTTGTCCAGTACGGAACCTGTGTGGCGGCTCCATCCTCCTTGACCTCGACGTATCCAAGGATCTGTGCCCAGGCGACGTCTCCCCGCGACCACACCTTCACCTGCTCTGGGACCCAGGACAGGCCGTGTGAAGCGATCATCCGCGCAACGCTGATGACCTGTTCCGGGCCGTAGAGGAGTTCCCCTTGGCCGGAGCCGGCGACCGTCATCTGTTCATGCCCGAACACCCCGGCGACGCTGTCGCCCGGCGTCGACATTGCCTGGTATGCCTGGTCAATGAGGGCACGAACTGCAGCGGAAGTTTCGGCGTCCGATTCCATGGGCCACAGCGTAAGGAGTCCGGCGCCCGTAGTCCGCCATTCGGCAAACGCGCACCGCGAGCGGCAGTAGCGTGCGGTTCGCTCGTGCGACCATCGCCCTTGTGAAGTCAGACCTTGAGCGCCTGTCGGAGGAGTACCAGGCTGCTGAGGCCGCGTTCATGGATGCCGTGCGAGCCGATGCCGGGAAGGCGCGACTTGCGTCGTCCGCACGCGCAGTGGCTGACGCAGCGTCGAGGTTCAACACCGAGGCGTACAAGAGCCTTCATTCCGGCGTCGAGGGCGCATGGATGCCGCTGGACCATCTGACAGAGCGCACCGAGGTACTCGCTGAACTGTGGCTCGACCTAGTGACGGCATACGAGAACTGAGGGCCCACGCCGCGAGGCACGCCGGGCGACATGAGCGGACGCCTACCGACTGACGACGCGGCTGACCTCCGTACGCAAGCCTGGGGCCGCTACCCGACGACGGCGCGGGACCGCGCTCCGCGCCACACCACGCGTTCCCTTATTTGTGATGACGGTCCCCGGCTATCGCTGTATCCGTGACCGCGACCGCGCGGACAGGACTGGCGCAACGAAATCCGGTAGGGACCCAGACGTAAGCACCGCCGACGTACAGCGGTCCTTCGCTGTAGTTCGGCGCATACTCAGCGCAGCTCGACCATTCCGTGCGGTCCGCGTATGCGTGCGACCAACGCCGGAAAAGCGGCACCCCGCACCTCGACCTCCGAGTTCAGTGCAGCTAGGCCCCTCTGCAGCTCGTCGGGATTCGGATGCTCGATGTGCAGGTGCTCTAGGAGGAGTCCGGTCGGCGCGGACTCCGAGGGGTGCCGGGTCCGTCCCCAGTCGATCAGGAACGGTAGGGGGCCGCCGGCGAGCGGGTTCAGGGTGAGCTGCCAGGTCAGCCGGTTCCCATGCTCGTTGACTCGCTCGGCGGGCACCGGATCGCCAAGGTCCACACCGTGCTCGCGAGCGCGTGCGACGCTCGCCTCGATGTCGTCGCAGGCAATCGCCCAAGTCGCCAGCAACTCGGACCGGTTCGCACCGGCCAGTCCGAAGGTTCCAGGAGTCGCAGGCTGCTCCGCGCTCGGATCGGGGGCAAGCACCTCCAGGTAGGTCCGGCCGCCGAGCCCGAGGAGAGCGTTGTGTGTCCCGAACGCGGTGTGCGTGCCTCCGAAGGCCGGCCTCACCCCGAGCTCTTGCTCCAACCGCTCGCTGGCGACGTCGAGGTCGGCGGCGGCGTACACCAGGTGATCGATTTGCACGACGCAATCATGTGTTCGGCTCGCTGGAGGCGCAACCACTCTCATTTCATGCACGAACGAGGCGGCGGCCCCGGCCAGACCTCGTGGCGAAGGGACGGGCGCTCATCGGCATGACAGCGGCAGAGCGGGCGGATGGGGGGACGCCGGGAAGTATCGTCAACCCATGTCGGAACCTGACCTCGAGGCGATTGCGCGCGAGATCCGTCGAAACTACGACCGGTGCACTCAAGCGATTCTCGGCAGGGATCCCGACGGTTTCGCGGCCGCCTTTGGTCCGGCGGCGGGCGGTGAGACGGCGGAGGGGGTCCCGGTGACCATGAGCGACATGTATGACTACATCGCGTGGCGAATGAGTCGAACTGTGGCCGCGCACAGCTTCGTTGTCGAGTTCGACAGCATCGAGGGGTCGGCGGACGAGGTCTGGGTTGGGTTCACCGAAGATAGTTCCGCGACTGTGCTCGACGCTAAGGGAAAGCCGGTCCTTCGTGACGCGCACTCGGTGAACAGAGCCCGCTGGACGCGAGAGAACGGCGAGTGGAGTCAGGTGGCCGGCTCCGAGTCCGACGTTGTCCGGACGGTCGATGGCGTCGCCGTGGCGCCAGACGAGGACCCTGTGGGAGTGCCCGCCTACGGGTCGCTCGATCACGAGCCTGACGAGCCATCGCAGCGCACGCTACGCGGCACTACTGCGCACTCCTCGCGGCAGTGAGCGTGCTGCTCCGCGAGCACGCCGTGCGGCAGTTGCGGATGCCCTCGGGAGCCGGATGCTGAGATGCTTACTGGGTGGGTGACAGCAACGGTCCGAGCACGCCCGAGTCGGCCGGGCACGCGAACGAGGACGACTGGGAGGCCTACTACGCCAGGCTGGCTGGGCGGAAGCTTCCGCCCGCTCTTCAATCGCGTCCGCTCGATCTACCTCGCCGAGGGGAGCGAACACAGAACTTCCGTCGACCTCGGGTGTGGAGACGGTACGGAGACGCTCGTCATGCTCGACGACGGTCTGTCGGTCACGGCCATTGACGAATCTCCCTCCTCCACCAATCCAGCGGGTCAACCAACGCGCAGGGATCGCGATCAGGACTGAGGACCATCCAGGCGGCGTCTCGAAGAGGTCGACCTTCCAGACCACCGATCTCGTCTACTCCGGCCTGACCCTTCCCGTCTGTCACCCGGACCAGTTCCCGGCGCTCTGGGATCGAGTACTGCCGGTTCCCTTCGGCCCGAACGGTCTCCCTCGCGGTGCATCTCTTCGGTGATCGTCATGGCTGGAGGGACAGATCAGATGACCTTTGTGACGAGCGACCAGGTCGAGGAGTTGGTCTCCGGCTTGGCGGTCCTGGATCTCCGCGAGATCGACGAGGTGATGCCATCGGCGATGGAAGACCAGGTACGGATGCACATCTTCGATCTGGTGGCACGCAACATCCGGCCAGCTGATTCGACCGCTCATCAGCACGACTCTCGGCTACTTGTTGTATTGACCCAGGATCGGTGCCTGGCGAGGCTCGGTCCAGACGCCTGTCGGTTTGGCTGCGAGTGCTCTCCGCCGGAGGGGTCAGTCCGTCGATGGAAACGGCACCCCGGTGTTGGCGTGGCAGCGGTACCCGTACGGGTTCTTGTGGAGGTACTGCTGGCGATGGCACCCGGCATCTGCTCGAGGGCTGAGATCGATCCTCATGGCCGGGGCTTTCTCTAGGGTCGTTCGGTGGCAACTGGCGCCTGCTCCGAGCGCCGCCCAGGAGGCGAGCAGCCGGAGGCGTTCGGCGGAGGGCGAGCCTGGTTCGGCGGTGTAGATGAGGAGCACGAGGCCGGGTTCGGCGGTGATGGCCAGCTCTTCGTAGGCGAGGGTGAGTTCGCCGACGATGGGGTGGTTGAAGCGCTTGGTCCCGGTGCCGTGGGTTCGGACGTTGTGGTCGGCCCACAGGCGGCGGAAGGTGTCGCTGCGGGTGGAGAGCTCTCCGATCAGGTCTTGCAGGCCGCGGTCGTGGGGGTCCCGGCCGGCTTCGGCGCGCATGACGCCCACGCACATCTCGGCGAACAGGTCCCAGTCGGGGTAGAAGTCGCGGGAGGCGGGGTCGAGGAACTGGAACCTCGCCAGGTTCGGCTGCCGGCCACCCTCGCCGACCACCGGGGAGTAGAACGCTCGGCCGAGGGTGTTGGTGGCGAGCAGGTTCTGGTGGGGGTCTCGGACGAAGGCGACGCCGTCCTTGATCGCTTCCAGCGCCCAGTGGAGGCTGGGTCGTGACGCGGACTTGCTCGGGGCTCGACGGCGGGCGCGGCCCGAGGTGGGGATGCCGTCGGCGGCGCGGGCGAGGTCGAAGAGGTGGGCTCGTTCGGTCTCGTCGAGCTGGAGTGCCCGCGCGAGGGCGTCGAGGACGCCGGCGGAGGCGCCGGCGATCTGTCCTCGCTCGAGACGGGCGTAGTACTCGACGCTGAGCCCGGCGACGGCCGCGACTTCGCTGCGCCGCAGCCCCGGCACGCGCCGGGTGCCGACCGTCGGGAGGCCGACCTGGTCGGGGGTGAGGCGGGCGCGGCGAGTGGTGAGGAACTCGCGGACCTCTGCTCGGTTGTCCACGCCATCGAGGGTATGCCGATCCCGCATCGCGGCCGAGCCGTCAGGGGTGCCCTGTCAGTGCACCCATCAACAGGGACTCCCTCTACGCGGCCCTGGCGGGTTGACTCGAGGTCGCGGTGCCACCCGGTCCGCACAGTGCGGGAGTCGCCCGCGAACCCCCGAGCAACGAAGTGGAGCATCTGCCATGCGTGGAGTTGTCATGCACGCCCCCGGTGACGTGCGAGTCGAGGACCGCGAAGACCCGCGGATCGTCGAGCCGACCGACGCCATCATCCGTCTGTCCGCGACCTGCATCTGCGGGTCCGACCTGTGGCCCTACCGGGGCGTTGAGCCCGTGGACCACACGCTGATGGGTCACGAGTACGTCGGCGTCGTGGAGGAGGTCGGCGACGCGGTGCAGACGTTGAAGCCCGGCGACTTCGTCGTCGGTTCGTTCGTCATCTCCGACAACACCTGCGAGATCTGTCAGGCCGGGTTCCAGTCCAAGTGCGTGCACGCCGAGTTCGTGCACGCCGGCATCGGGACCCAGGCCGAGAAGGCGCGCATCCCGCACGCGGACGGCACGCTGGTCGCCACCCCGGGTCAGCCGGACGACGACCTGATCCCGTCCCTGCTTGCCGCCTCCGACGTGCTGGGCACCGGCTGGTTCGCCGCTGACGCCGCCCAGGCCGGCCCCGGTAAGACCGTCGCGGTCGTCGGTGACGGCGCGGTCGGCCTCATGGCGATCCTTGCTGCCAAGCAGCTCGGCGCGGAGCGGATCATCGCCATGTCGCGCCACCCTGAGCGTCAGGAGCTCGCCCGCTTCTACGGAGCCACCGACATCGTCGAGGAGCGTGGCGACGAGGGCGTGGCGAGGATCAAGGAGCTCACCGGCGGGCTCGGCGCACACTCCGTCATCGAGGCAGTCGGCACCCAGGAGTCCTTCATGCAGGCCGTGGGCGCGACCCGCGGCGGTGGCCACCTCGGCTACGTCGGCGTCAACCACGACGTGCAGATCCCGGGGATTCAGCTCTTCTTCGCCGGCATCCACGCCCTCGGCGGACCGGCCCCCGTGCGGCGCTACCTGCCCGACCTCATCCAGCTCATCTGGGACCGCAGGATCGACCCAGGCAAGGTCTTCGACCTCACCCTGCCGCTCGACCGGGCAGCCGAGGGCTACGCAGGCCATGGACCAGCGCACCGCCACCAAGGTCCTGCTCACCCTCTGAGCCCGATGTCCTTCACGAGAACGATGCTGACCGCAGTGCCGACGGTCACCCTGACCGCGCTGCTCGGCGCCGGATGTGGCGCCGTCGGCGAGACGAGCGACGACCCGGGCGCTGACGACCTCGACTCGACCGCCCAGTCAAGCCCGATGCCGGGACCCTCACGCAGGCCCGCCGGCGACGGGGCGGGTGAGCCGGCCGAGAGCCAGGAGAACCGCATGAACATCCAGATCACGATCGGCGACCAGACCTTCGTCGCCACCCTGCATGACAGCCCCGCGGCGCGCGACCTCGTCGCGCAGCTCCCCGTCAGGGTGGAGATGACCGACCACGGCGGCGTCGAGAAGACCGGTCCCCTGCCCCGTCCGCTCTCGCTGGAAGGTCAGCCCGAGGGCGCGGACCCCGACGTGGGGGACCTGGGCTACTACGCCCCCGGCAACGACCTCGTCCTCTACTACGGCGACCAGTCCTACTTCCCAGGCATCGTCGTCCTCGGCCGAATGAACGGCGACGCCGCCGAGCGGATCGCGGACATGGACGGTTCGGTCACCGCGACCGTAGAGGCACGGTGACCACGATGGAACTGCAGGACTTCCTCGCCCACGTGGACAGCGGCGCGCCCATCGAGGGTGGCTCCGAGCAGCACCGGTTCATGCACGACGCCGCCCAGGAAGCCTTCCTGGTCACCGCCCAGATCAACAACGGTTACCGCACGCCCGACCAGGTCCGCGCCCTGCTCGCAGAGCTCACCGGCAAGCCGATCGATGACTCCGTCGTCGTCTTCCCGCCGTTCCACAGCGAGTTCGGCAAGAACCTGACCCTGGGCCGAGGCGTCTTCATCAACCTCGGCTGCCGCTTCCAGGACACCGGAGGCATCACCATCGGCGACGGCACCCTCATCGGACACGGCAGCACGCTGACCACCCTCAATCACCACGTCGACCCGGACCGGCGGGCCGACATGGTCCCCGCCCCGATCCGCATCGGCCGCAAGGTGTGGCTCGGAGCCGCCGTCACCGTCGTCCCCGGCGTCACCATCGGCGACGGGGCGATCGTCGGCGCCGGTGCCGTCGTCACCAGAGACGTCCCGGCCAACGCCATCGTCGCCGGCGTCCCGCAAAGCTCATCCGCATGACCGGGTTCGACGCACAACCTGACTGACCCGAGCAGTTGGTCGCGCCTTGCATCAATGGTTGATCGGACCGAACGGACGCCTGCAGAGTCGGCTGCGGGTGCCCTCCACGGCCGGTGTCAGTCTGTCGTGGAACCCTCTTCTGCCGATGATCGTCCCCAACCCAGGAGGTGGCAAGGTTCTCGGTTTCGCTTTGGATAACTAGGCGGCGGCGGTGCGCGATGGTCGCCGCAACCACGTACCATGCGCAGCTGGTATGGCTGCGTCACGAACGTCGGCGTCGTTGACGCGCTCTTCGACCCGCTCCTCGCCGGTGTGGGCCATCATCATCCGCGCGGCAACGAATTCTGAACCGGCGTTTCGCGTCCGTCTGGGCGCGATCCGCGCGACCATGGGCAAACCATGTCGCGCACGGGTCGGCTCCTGGTGGTAGCCGCGGCCTGGGCGATCCCCGTCGCCTGGATCGCGGTGGCACTGCTGTCCGGACCGTCCGACGGAACCGCCGTGTCCTCGATCGGGCTGAACGAGGATCAGCGGTGGGGACGGAGCGTGACGGTCCTCGAGACGTACGGCGACACGCCTCTGCACGAGGGCGACACGATCCTCCGCGTCGACCGACGGTCGATGTCGGATTGGCTCGACGGCGAGGCCACGGGGACCCGGTCGGAGGGCGAGGCGCCGCTCTACGAGATCCTTCGCCCAGGCGCCGGGATCGACCAGAACCTCGAGGTTGAAGCGCCGCTAGGGCGCTACCCGTGGTCCGACGCGGTCGCGGAGAACGTGTCCACGTTGTCGGTCGTCGTCGTCCTGCTCACGGGCGCCTCGTTCGTCTTCTGGCGCCGACCGACTGACGTCGCGGTTCTTTGGTTCCTCGCCGCCGCGGTCCTGGTGCCCGCCGCGCTCACGTCCTGGCCGTTCGGCCTGGATGCCGCGGACCTCGCCGGCTCTCGCGGCGTCTGGCCGCAGGTCGTCGGAGAGGCGGCCTTCTGCGCGGGGCTCGGTGCCCTCCTGGTGGCCGCGCTCGCGATCGGTACGCCGCCTGGGTGGTTCCGGCGTCGGCCATGGGTCGCCCCGGCGTTGGTCGCGGTGCCGTTCGCGGGGTACGCCCTCTGGGTCTTCACCGTTGCGAGCGGCCTCGACAGCGCCCCGGGGCGGCTCGACGCGTTCACCACCCTGGCCGCCCCGGGCGGCGGCGGCCGGCCGTGCCCGCGCTCCTGCTGCTGTTCCCAACGTTCTACACTCCGCATCGAGCGCGCCGAGGACCGGGCCGCGGCGCGGCTGACGCTGCTGGCGATCGCCGCGGGCATCGCCGTACGGCTCCTCCTCGTCGACGTGCCATCCCGGATCGACGACACGCCCGCTGATCACGTGGGAGGTCCTCGGACCCCCTCTGGTGGCGGCCGTGGTGGCCTCCTGGGTGGTCGCGCTGCTGCGCTACCGGATCGACGGCATCGAGCCGGGCGGTACGCCGCGCCCTGGTCCAGGCCCTCGTCGCGACCGTGGTGGGGAGTGTTTTCGTCGCTCGTCGCCGGGGCGGTTACCTGGGCATCGGAGACCTCGTTCGAGGCGATGGTCGCCGGAGGGGTGGTCGCGCTGCTGCTGCTCCCGGTCGCGGTCGGCTTGCAGCGGGCGGTCCGGCGGCTCGTCTACGGCGACCGGGCCTTCCCCGGCCGGGTCGTGTCGGACCTGCGCCACTCGACCCACTGACCGCGCCGTCAGAGGTGCTCGAGGAGGCCCTCCGGCTGCTCGCCCGGCGGCTCCGGCTCTCCTACGCGTCGATCGAGGTCTTCGGTGCCGCGGAGCCCGAGCCAGTCATGGCGTCGATCGGCGAGCGGCGCGGACGTCCGACGACCATCGACCTGATCGCGGGAGGGACCACCCTGGGACGGTTGGAGCTCGAGGTTGCTGCCGGTCGCGACCCGTTCGGGCCCGGTGACCGCAGGCTGCTGGCGGACATGGGGAGCCAGGTCGGGGCACTGGTCCAGGCCGTCTCGATCAACCGGGAGCTGCAGCTGTCCCGCCAGCGCCTGGTCAACGCGCGGGAGGAGGAGCGTCGACGGGTGCGTCGCGACCTGCACGACGGGTTGGGACCGTCGCTGGCCACGCTCGCGATGGGCCTCGACTCAGCCCGCGACCTCTTGGACGAGGACCCGGAGCGGGCCGCGGCGCTGCTCGGCCAGCTCTCGGACCAGACCAGGGCCGAGATCGCGGAAGTACGCCGGCTGGTCGACGGGTTGCGGCCGCCGGTACTCGACCAGCTCGGGTTGGTCTCGGCGCTCCGCCAGCGGGCGGAGGAGCACAACGCGGCGCTGGGTCGGGGGGCCGGGACCGGCTCAGCTGGTCGGTCGAGGCGGACGAAGACGTCGAGCCGTTGCCCGCCGCGGTCGAGGTGGCGGCGTACCGGATCGTCATCGAGGCAGTGACCAACGCCGTACGCCACAGTGCGGCCGACACGTGTGCCGTGTCTCTGCGCCGTGACCCCGACGCGCTCCGGATCGAGGTCACGGACGCCGGCGTCGGCGTTCCGCAGGACCCGGTGCAGGGAGTAGGTCTGGGGTCGATTCGGGAGCGTGCCGAGGAGCTGGGCGGCACGTACACCCTCTCTTCCGGCCCCGGAAGCGGGACAGTGGTGTTGGTGAGGCTGCCACTCGACATGTCGACGCACGAGAGCACGAGGTGACCATGGACCGGCTACGCGTCATGGTGGTCGACGACCACGACAACTTCCGGCGAGGGCTCGAGGCCATGCTCGCCGCCACCGACTCGCTCGAGGTCGTCGGTACGGCGACCGACGGTCGTACGGCGGTCGAGCTCGCCCTCGAGCTACAGCCCGACGTGATCTTGATGGACCTGCACATGCCGCGACTGAACGGCATCGAGGCGACGGCCCGGATCGTCCAGTCCTCGCCCCACATCGGCGTCCTGGTGCTGACGATGATGGAGGAGGAGGACTCGGTATTCGCCGCCGTCCGGGCCGGCGCGCGGGGCTACCTGCTGAAGGGGCGCGGCGCAGCGAGATCGTGCGCTCGATCGAGGCGGTTGGTGCCGGCGACGTGATCTTCGGGCCCGGCATCGCGGATCGCATGATGACCTACTTCCGTGGGGTACGGACCAAGCCCACCATGGACGAATTTCCCGCAGCTGACCGAGCGCGAGCGGGTCATCCTCGGCCGGATCGCGGGGGGCCTGGAGAACGCGGAGATCGCACGCGAGCTGGGACTGTCGGTGAAGACCGTCCGCAACCACACCAGCAACATCTTCGCCAAGCTCCAGGTCGCGCACCGTGCGCAGGCCATCATCCTGGCGCGTGAGGCTGGCCTCGAGTGAGCCGCCGGTCGGGGCGGCCTAGCAGCCGCGGTCGACGCGCGCGTCCTGCGGACGTCCCGGCCGATGCGGCGCGCCGCCCGCTTCATCAGGGGGTCGAGGACCTGCTCGCCTCCTGTCACGTATCGTCGCCGGTGAGACGCAGGTGGTGACCCGCCCCGGATCGATCTGCGTCACGGCCCGGCCGAGTCGGTAGAGCTCGCCAGGCGAGAGATCCGTATCGAGGCCCTGCGATGCAGCCAGCACGCCGTCCTCGATAAACCCTTCCTCGTCCTGGTGGGCCAGCAGTGCGCGCAGGATGCCGAGCATGATCTGCTGCTGGTTGGCGGACCGGGCGAAGTCATCACCTGGGAGATCGCGGTCTCGTGCGTAGTCGAGGGTCTCGGTCCCGTCGAGGTCGTTCGGCCCACGCCGGATGTCGAGTCGGGCAGCGCTGCACGGCTGGTCGCGTGAACCGTGACCCCGCCGACGGTGTCGACCATGTCTCGGACCCCATCGAACCCCACGACGACGACATAGTTGGTGCGATGCCAACCAGTTCCTCTACCACCGTCGACACCAGGTCCGGCCCGCCCTCGGCGAGGGCGGCGTTGATGCGGTCGAGCCCCTCGGGGAGCTCCACCCAGAAGTCCCGGGAATCCCGATATCCGTCGCCCGGTGGGACGGAAGGTCGAGACCGACGAGGTGGATGGCGTCGGTGTTGCCGGACTCGACGTCCTGGCCGGGGCGGGCGTCCGACCCCAGCACCAGGAGCCACACCACGTCGTCGGCGAAGTCGATGCTCTCCGCGTTCTCCTCCTTGGTGAGGTGGAGCGTCGTCGGGTGCACTGCCGAGTCCGGCACGAGGAGGCAGGCGAACGTGAGCACCGCCGCCAGCGCGCCGAGGCGCGGCCACGCCCGTCGGCTCATGATGACACCTCCGCCTCGATGGCACCGCCGTCGTCGAGCGCCACTTCGTACCCGAAGACGCTCCAGGCTCCGTTCTCCAGGACGAGCATCAGCTGTCCACTCAGCGTCACGGTCGTCGCCTCGGACTCGCCCTTCGTCACCTCGAACCGGAAGCGGACCGCAGCCGTGGCGCCGATGACCCGGCCCTCGGGTGAGAGCAGGGACAGGTCGGCGCCCAGGGCGGAGGCGCGGACCGAGGAGGCGTCGGCGAAGCCTGCACCGGTGAGTACCTCGATGTGACGCGCTGCCTTGCCGGCGGTGTCCAGGGTGAAGTCGTCGAAGGAGCTGACGAAGTCCTGCCGCGGGTAGTCGCCGAGGAACGCGCGCACGACGTACTGCGAGAGCACGTCCCCGATCGCGGTCTCGACCCTGGTGCGGGCCTCCTCGTCGATCTCCCCGGCGGTGTGCACCGTCCGCAGACGGAGGGTGGTCGACTGCGTCGTCCCGTCCGGGTCGTCGCCCGGGTCGTCACCTGTACAGGCCGAGAGGGCCAGCAGGGCGGCGGTCAGCAGGGCGAGGAGCGTGCCCGACGTACGGCAGTGCCGTGTCGCTCGCTGCCTGCCGGCGTGCGGACCATGGGAGCCATGATGACCGATATCTCCGGGCATCGGCTCAACTCGCCGACACTGTGTTCTCGGTCGGTAGGTCGAACTGGTCGACGTTGTCTCGGGCCGGATGCTTCCGCCCGACGGGCCCGGAGGCGTACTCCCGGACGATGTTGTCGGTCACCGTCGCCACGAACTGGCGAGCGCCCTCGCCCAAGGGGTGCTCGCACGCGGCGACCAGGGCGCAACCCCAGCGCAGGGTTCCTGCCGTCATCACGCCGGCCCCGGACTTCGTCGTGTAGTACACCGACTGGCTCGAGGTCGTGACTCCGCCGCAGCTGTACGGCGTGTTGCTGAGGATCTGCAGGGGGCGCGGGGTGAGCCGGTCCGGGTAGACCCGGTCGGCCTCGGGCCCGACGAGTCCGCCGATCCGGTCGCCGCGCTCGACGCCGGAGCCCTGAAGCCCCACCACTCAGGGGTGGCCACGACGTAGTCCGTGTCGACGGGATAGCACTCGTACTGCATGCCGATCAGGTCGTTCTCGGGGCGGGCGGCGGGCGGGTCGCGGAAGCGCGACGTCGCCTCGTCGGGTCGCGTCTCGCGCACCGGGTCGAGGTGGGCGTCGCCTCGGTAGCCGGTGACCGTGCGGTTCGGTCCCGACGGGCCGGGGGAGAGCCGGACCCGCCAGTACATCGTGTTCGCACCGAAGAACGCCAGGTTGGTGCCGTTGTCCCTGGCCCGCATGACGGCATGCGCATCTGAGTGGTCCAGTACTCGTCGTGGCCCATCGAGACGTATCCCCGGGCACCGTCGAGGAGATGTGGGCGGGCGTGGAGGTCGACGTTGGCGAAGTACGACAGCGGGACGCCAAGGCGCTCGGCCCTGATCACGATCGGCAGGGCCGCCGTACGGTAGTCGTTGGCGCCGAGCTTGGCGTGGTACGGGCCGGTCGAAGCCACCGCCCAGCTTCGGGCGCCGCCCGGGCCGTCGTACAGGCTGTAGCCGCCCCAGTCGTTGTAGGCCTGCCAAGTGGTCACCGGCGCCACGAGGGCGACGGTCCCTTCAGCCGACCGCGAGGACACGATGTAGGGCACCTGTGTCTCCGCCCCCGAGGCGGTCCGCAGCTTGAGCACGTAGTAGCCCTCGAGCCAGCCGTCGGTGTCGATGACCAGACTGCGGCGCCACGGCGCCACGACCGTGCGTGTGGCCGTAGGTGCCAGGACGGCCTCCGGCTGGGGTCCGCCCCGCTGCGGGCTCGACTGCCAGACGAGATGGCCCGAACCACCGCGGTAGTTGCCGATCCGGAACACGAGCACGCGCCATGTGTGCGCAGCTGTCGAGACCTTGAGACCCACCCGAGTGCCCTCGGGGCCGCTCACGCGCGTGGTGTAGGCCTCGATCCCACCCTCGATCGTGGGCAGGTTGAGTCGCCAGTCGTTGCTCCCGGCGAAGGCTTCGGTCGGGCGGTCGTTCGTCTCGACGGGCTCGGATTGCTGAGGATCTTGACGCGCTGTCGCGGTCAGGTGAGTGGGCGCCGCCTCTCGGGTCGCAGTGTCACGCATGTCGCCGCAGCCGCCTGCGACGAGGCACGCCACCGCGACAGCCGCAGGTGCTGCCGACCTCATCGCAACGACCCGGAGGAGTGGTCAGCAGGGCCGAAAGCCTCGGATGCGGCGCCGGGGCGGTCGGTGAGGAACCCGTCGACCCCGGCGCTCCAGTAACGGGCCCAGTCGGCCGGGTGGTTGCTGTTGCGGCCGTACACCGTCATGGCGAGCGCGTGGAACCGCGCGACCAGTTCCGGTGTCGCCTCGGGCGGGTCGACGTTGACGCCGTCAAACCGACCGATCGCGAGGTCTGGCTTGCGAGAACCGCTGATGATCAGCAGGGTCCGCATCGCCGGCGAGACCTGCTCGACGAGCTCCAGCAGGCTCGGATCGAAGGACAGGAAGTGTGTGTGTGCCGCTAGGTCGCGCCGTTCTACGGCAGCGGCCACTTCCCGCATCCGGTCGGCGTTCCAGCCGGATGCCTGCTTGAGCTCGACGAGAAGGTCGACTCCTGCGGTCCGGCCCCAGTCCAGCACCTCGGTCAGCGCGGGGACCGGTTCGTGCCGGCGCTGCCCGCGGCAGTTCTTCCGGATCCAGCCGAGGGTCTTCGCACGGACCTTGCCGCTGCACGTCGTGGTACGGCCGAGACTGGCGTCGTGCATGACGACGAACCGGTTGTCGGCCGTGACGCGGACGTCGAACTCGACAGCCGTCGCCCCGGACGCTGCAGCGCTGCGCATCGACGCGACCGTGTTCTCCGTGGAGGCGTCCGCCGCGTTTCCCCGATGACCGATGACGCTGAGGCCTTTGTGGACCGGAGAGCGGTCGCCTCCGACCGGTTCCAACCTGTCCGCTCGGGCGTCGAGATCGCCCGTGACGACACAAACCAGCACGACCGCAGCGACTGTCATCGGCCTCATCGGAACCGCCTCCCGGCGATGGGGATCCACCGCTGGGAGCGACGTTCCGCCGTCGCCGGTCCCGCGACCTGAGGCTGCGATCACGGTGACGCCGGGATGTTCCGGCGCTGTGCCCCAGGCGCCGGGACGCGCGTCCCGAGACAGCGAGCGAGAGGCCGGCGTCCAACGCCACCAAGCGTGTCCGCGAGACCGAGCGCCGCCGCCACGCACGCGAAGGTCCCGGTCCCGATGGTCCAAAGACCGTGCACGCCGTGCTGATCCCGTGCCGACTGAACCGGCTGTCCCACCTCGTCCGCGTAACCGGCGAGCCCTCCCGCCGCTACGCGACTGACCCGAACGCGCTGCGCCCAGACCTGTCCGCCTTTTCCACTGAACGACGAACTGCCCGGGGACTCGCACACCGCTCGAAGCACACCTGGATCCCGGCGGTGGTGCCTGAGATTCCCGGGTGACCTGGGTCTTGCGTCCCTGTTGGTGGCCGACTGAGCCGGCCGATGATCCTTGGGTGTGGCTGCCCTCCCGATTCGCGGCGTCCGATCTGACGGCCCTACGTCGACCCGTTTGTCTCCCACCCAACGCAGACGGGGTGCAGGTCCGCGCCGATGGCCTGCACCTCACACCGGACGGCTGGAAGTGGATCGCGCCCCGGCAGTTCACCCAGTTGCAGAACGCAGCAATGCGCACCAAGATCGTCTTGTGTGTCGGGATATTGGCGTTGGTGGTTTCGTTAGCCTCTTCACCTGAATCGCAGGTGGAGCACAAGGTCGGACCCACTGAGTCAACCGCGGCACCGCGGACGCGCCCGAACGTCGTGTTCATCATGGTGGACGACATGCGGAACGACGACCTGCGGTACATGCCCCAGACGCGCCGACTTATTCGCGACCAGGGTGTACGGTTCCGCAACTCCTTCTCGCCGTATCCGTTGTGCTGCCCGGCCCGTGCGTCGGTGCTGAGTGGTCTGTACACCCACAACCATCGGGGTCTACACGGTTTATGAGGACTTCGGCTTTCATGCCTTCGACGACCGCAAGACCCTGGCAACGATGCTGCACAACGCCGGCTACGCAACCATCTACTTGGGCAAGTACCTCAACCGCTACGGCTTCGACCCGCCGCATCGTCGGGACACGGGAAGCTCGATTCGCTACGTGCCACCCGGTTGGGACATGTGGCGGGCTTCCCTGGACGGCGGGTTCGCACAGGGAAGCCCCAATGAGGGCAGCACGTACGCGTACTACGACACCACGTTGAGCTTCAACGGCGACGGGTTCGAACGACTCGAGGGGCGCTTCCAGACGGTGGCGTACGGCGAGATCGCGCGAAACATCGTGCGCAAGCGCGCCGCGTCGCCCTCAGCCCTTCATGTTCTACCTGTCGTTCGCCGCGCCGCACAGCGGGTGGCCGCACGAGCCGGATGACCCAAAGCCAATGAAGCTCAGCAACGGAGAGACTTACATCTGGAGCACGCCTGCTCGGCCGCCCTCAGTCTGGGGTTCGATGAACTCGGTCGTGCGATCGGCGCGCCGGGGGCGTCGTGGCACGATCCCGACTTCGGCGACAAGCCGGCCTATCTGCGCCACGCTCCCGCATGGGCCGGGCCGATCGACGGGCGTTGTTGGAGGTTGCGCGCCAACGAGCGGAGGCCCTCACCGTTGTAGACCAGCAGGTGGGCGGGCTCATGCGCACGCTCGCCGATACCGGTGAACTGGGCCGGACGCTGGTGGTCTTCACATCCGACAACGGCTACTTCCTCGGCGAACAACGGATGCGCCTGGGAAAGGTCTACCCGCACGAGCCATCGCTGCGCGTCCCGCTGTTGATGCGCGGGCCCGGAATCCCGGCCGGCGTCACGCGCCGTGACCCGTTCACGTCGGTGGACTTCCTGCCGACGATCGCAGCCGCGACCGGTGCCACCCTCGAACGCAGGACCGACGGTATTTCGCTATGGCGAGTCGCCCGCCGCGGCGACAGAGGCTGGATGCCGGCCGATCCTGACCGAAACGTGGTCACTCGGACATCGCCCGCGCAACACGAACTACGCAGGGCAGCCGTTGTCGGCGGGCGGGCAAAGGGACCACCGCTTCCTCATCGGCGTCCGCACTCGGCGCTATCTGTTCGTCGATGTCGCGCACCAGCGCGACGAGCTCTACGACCTGCGGCGCGACCCGCGCCAGTACCGGAACCTCATCGACGCTCCTCGGTATACCGAGATACGGGCACTGCTGCGCCAGGCATTGACCTCGGTCCGGGCCTGCCGCGGCGCCTCCTGCAGCGTTGCGCTGCCGCCGCGGCTCCAACGCCTGGCCGATCGCTAGTACGCCACCACATCAACGCGGCGCGGAACGTCGCGACCGCGCACTCACGGGGCGAGCAGCGTTTTCCTCGGCTCAGGATCGAGCAGTGCGTGGAGAGGACGATCCGACGAACGTCTACGGCGTTTGGCGGACTGGCGACCTCGTCGGCTTCGGTCAGGCGTCGGCAGGGAACGGCACTCCGGTGTTGGCGTGGCAGCGGTAGCCGTAGGGGTTCTTGTGCAGGTACTGCTGGTGCTGCGCCTCGGCGTAGTGGTAGCTGCCGGCCGGGCCGATCTCGGTGGTGATCTCGCCGTAGCCGCGGCGGGTGATCTCGTCGCCGTACACCTTGGTCAGCTCGCGCGCGGCCTGCTCCTGCTCGGGGGAGTGGAAGTAGATCGCCGAGCGGTACTGGGTGCCGACGTCGTTGCCCTGGCGCATGCCCTGGGTCGGGTCGTGCACCTCGAAGAACTTCTTGACCAGGTCGGCGTACGACACCTGGTCGGGGTCGAACACGACCCGGATCGCCTCGGTGTGACCGGTACGGCCGCTGCAGACCTCTTCGTACGTCGGGTTCGGCGTGGTGCCGCCCGCGTAGCCCACCGACGTCGACCAGACGCCGGGGATCTGCCAGAAGATCTCCTCCGCGCCCCAGAAGCAGCCGAGGCCGAACTCGGCGACCTCGAGACCGTCGGGTACGTCGTCGGTGACGATCGGGGCGTTCAGGACGGCGTGCTTCTCAGGAAGCGCGAAAGCAGGCTCGGAGCGCCCAGGGAGCGCCTCGGCAGGGTCGACCATCTCGGTCTTGCGGCGGGAGAGGAACATGCCTAACAGTCTCCCCCGGAGCGCAAGTGTTACACCGGTGGTTTCGAGGCTCCTCGCTGCACTCGTCGCACCTCAACCAGCGGTGTCGCCATGGACGGCGCACCGGGCGTCGCGCCGGTCCGAGTTCGGGATCTGGAACGCCTGCCGGATGACCAGCGCCTGGAGCGCGGCGACGGCGGCGAGCACGAGGGCGACGAGGATCCCGAGGACGGCGCGGCTCAGAGAGGTCACATCAAGGTCCAACGAAAAGGAGGTCAGGCGGCTACGACAGTAGGCTCGGCGGGTGAGCCAAGAGCACCGCAGCAAGAGTGGCTTCGAGACCCGCGCCATCCATGCGGGCTACGAGCCGGACCCGACGACCGGAGCGGTGATCCCGCCCATCTACGCGACCTCGACCTACAAGCAGGACGGGGTCGGCGGCCTGCGTGGCGGCTATGAGTACAGCCGCAGCGCCAACCCCACCCGGACCGCCCTGGAAGGGGCGCTCGCGGCGGTCGAGGAGGGGGAGCGCGGCTTCGCGTTCGCCTCCGGGCTCGCCGCCGAGGACACCCTGCTCCGCGCGCTCTGCAGCCCGGGCGACCACGCGGTCATCCCGGACGACGCGTACGGCGGCACCTTCCGTCTCTTCGACAAGGTCGCCGTGCCGTGGGGCCTGACCCACAGCCCGGCACCGGTCGACGACATCGACGCGGTCCGCGCCGCGATCCGGCCCGGGCAGACCAAGCTGGTCTGGATCGAGACCCCGACCAACCCGCTGCTCTCGATCGGCGACATCGAGGCGCTCGCCGCGGTCGCGCACGAGGCCGGAGCACTGCTGGTCGTCGACAACACGTTCGCGTCGCCGTACCTCCAGCAGCCGCTGCGGCTCGGCGCCGACATCGTCGTGCACAGCACGACCAAGTACGTCGGCGGCCACTCCGACGTCGTGGGCGGTGCGCTCGTCGTACGAGACCTCGAGGTCGCGGAGAAGGTCGGCTTCCACCAGAACGCGATGGGTGCCGTCCCGGGACCGTTCGACTGCTTCCTCACCCACCGGGGGCTCAAGACCCTCGCGGTCCGGATGGACCGGCACTGCGACAACGCCGAGCGGATCGCCGAGTTCCTCGCCAGCCACCCCAAGGTCGGCGAGGTCATCTACCCCGGCCTCGAGACGCACCCCGGCCACGAGGTCGCCCAGCGGCAGATGAAGCGGTTCGGAGGGATGGTGTCGTTCCGCTGCAGCGACGGCGAGGAAGCCGCGCTCCGCGTGTGCGACCGGGCCGAGGTGTTCACCCTCGGGGAGTCGCTCGGCGGCGTCGAGTCGCTCATCGAGCACCCCGGGCGGATGACCCACGCGAGCGTGGCCGGCACCGACCTCGAGGTGCCCGCCGACCTGGTGCGGCTCAGCGTCGGCATCGAGACCGTCGACGACCTGATCGCGGACCTGGAACAAGCACTTGACTGAGCCGGCGTCCGACGTGGTCCTGTGCGTCGACGTCGGCTCCACCTACACGAAGGCGCTGCTCGTCGACCTCGGTACGGCGGCGGTGGTCGCGATCGCGCAGCGGCCGACGTTCGCCACCGGGGACGTGCTGGACGCGGTCGAGGCCTGCCGGGCCGAGGTAGCGGAGGTCGACGCCCGGGCAGCGGACGCCGAGATCCTGGCCTGCTCGAGCGCGGGCGGTGGCCTCCGGGTCGCCGTCGTCGGGCACGAGGCGCTGGTCACCGCGGAGGCCGGGCGCCGGGTGGCGCTCTCGAGCGGCGGCAAGGTGGTCGGGGTGGTCGCGGCTGCCGGGCGGAGCCAGACGAGGTGGTTGCGCGGCTCTCCTGAGCTCACACCTCCACCGCCGGCGCCGGGCGTCGACCTCGTCCTCCTGACCGGCGGCACCGACGGCGGCAACCGCGCCGCGCTCGTCGACGCGGCCCGCGCAGTGGCCGCGTCGGGGTTCGAGGGCCCCGTGGTCGTGGCCGGCAACGTCGACGCCCGCGACGAGGTGGCCGAGATCCTGGCGGGGCTCCCGCACGTGCTCGCCGACAACGCCGTGCCGCGGATCGGCGTGCTCGCGCCCGAGAGCGCGCGGGCCGCCGTACGCGCCCAGTTCCTGCAGCACGTGATCGCGGGCAAGGGTCTGACCGCCCGCGGCGCCGAGCTCGCGCAGCTGGTCCAGGGCCCGACCCCGGACGTCGTGCTCGCCGGGGTCGAGGTGCTGGCCTACGGCATCGACGAGGAGCGGCCGGGTATCGGCGACGTCGCCGTCGTCGACGTCGGCGGCGCCACCACCGACGTCTACTCCGTCGTCACCCTCGACGCCGAACGGTCCGACGACGGGCTCGCCCACGAGGTGGTCGCGCCGACCTCGGCCAACCGGACGGTCGAGGCCGACCTCGGCATGCGCGAGTCGGCCGGACTGCCCGGGTCGTTCGTGCCGACCACCGACGAGGAGTACGCCGCCGACGAGGAGATCGCGCGCGCGGCCGCGGCCACCGCCGTACGACGGCACGCCGGCCGGTCGCGCGTCGTCCTCTCCCCGGACGGCCGGGTGGTCGAGCGCAGCGGCGTCGACCTGCGTGAGGTCTCGCTGGTGATCGGCAGCGGCGGCGTGCTGCGGCACGGGCGACCGGGGGTGGCCGAACGGGTGCTCGGCGGGCTCGTGACGGCCGATGACCCGGAGGGCTGGCAGCTGCCGGAGCGAGCCCGGATCGTGATCGACCAGCAGTACGTCCTGATGGCGGTCGGGCTGCTAGCCGGCCAGCATCCCGACGTCGCCTATCGACTCGCGAGGTCGCTCGCTACGGTGGCCCAGTGACTGAGGAGGAGCCGGTCGTCGAGGGAGAGGGAGCCCGTCGACGAGGAGCCGGACGAGCACCGGCACCGGCCCCGCTTCCCGCGGCGTCGGCGGAGCGACGACAGCGACCCTCACGATGCTGACGACGCCGATCACGAGAGCGTCGAGAGCGTGCTGCAGCGGTTCGCGCACCAGTGGGCGCTGGTGCGCGAGGAGCGTCGGGGCGGGCCCGCTCCGATCGCGACCGGGCCGTCCCGCACCGACCGGGCGGAGGTCCCGTGGGGGCTGGACCTCGCCGCCGCCTGGGCCTGGCGGTTCCTCGTCATCGCGGCCGCCGGGTACCTCCTGATCTGGCTGGTCAGATTCTTCGCGGTCGTCACCATCCCGATCGCGGTCGCCCTGCTCATCAGCGCGCTGGCCTGGCCGCTGGTGCACCTGCTCACCCGGCTCAGGATCCGGAAGAGCATCGCGGCCCTGATCGTCGTGCTCGGCGGGCTGGCGGCGGTCGTCGCGCTGCTGACCTTCGCCGGGCAGCAGGTCGCCAGCGGCGCCGACGACCTCGCCAACTCGACGGTCCAGGGCCTGGAGGAGATCCGCGAGTGGCTGCGCGACGGCCCGGTCAACGCCAGCGACTCCCAGATCAACGACTGGATCGGGAGCGCGCAGGACATGATCCGCGAGCGCTCGCAGGACGGCGAGACCATCGGCCGCGTCACCGAGGTCGGATCGGCCGTCGGACACGGGGTCGCCGGCTTCTTCATCACCCTGTTCGCGACGTACTTCTTCCTCGCCGACGGCAACCGGATCTGGTCCTGGGTCGTCCGGCTCGCCCCGCGGGCGGCCCGCGAGCGGGTGGACAGCTCTGGTCAGGTCGCGTGGCTCTCGCTCGTACAGTTCGTGCGGGCCACGGTGATCGTCGCGGCGGTCGACTCGATCGGCGTGATGATCGGCGCCGCGGTGCTCGACGTGCCCTTCGTGCTGGCGATCGGTGTGCTGGTCTTCCTCGGCGGGTTCGTGCCGCTCATCGGTGCGACGATCGCCGGAACGGTGGCGGTACTGGTCGCGCTCGTCGACCAGGGCCCGCTCACAGCGCTGCTCATGCTCGCGGTCGTGATCGGCGTGCAGCAGCTCGAGGGCCATGTCCTCCAGCCGTTCCTGCTCGGCCGGTGGGTGGCGCTGCACCCGCTCGGCGTGATCCTCGCGATCGCCGGCGGGGTGCTCGTCGCCGGCGTCGTCGGCGCGCTGGTCGCCGTACCGCTCGCGGCAGCGGCCAACGCCGTCGTGCTCCACCTGTCCGAGCTCGCCCAGATGCCCGCCGAGGAAGCGGCCGACGAGCTCGAGGACGACGTCATCCACCCACCAGACGAGGCGAGTCATGCCTGAACCCACCGTCACCCTTGCCGACATCGAGGCCGCGCGCCCGCTCGTCGACTCCGTCGCCGTCCGGACACCGATGGTCGAGTCGCGCTGGCTCTCCGCGCTCGCCGGGGTGCCGGTGCACCTCAAGTGCGAGAACCTCCAGCGCACCGGCTCGTTCAAGGTCCGCGGTTCCGCCGTCCGGATCGCCCGGCTCTCCGACGAGGAGCGTGCCCTCGGCGTCGTGGCGGCCTCGGCCGGCAACCACGCGCAGGGCGTCGCGCTGGCCGCGCAGCAGCACGGCATCGCGGCCACCGTCTTCATGCCCGACGGCGCCCCGATCCCGAAGGAGCGGGCCACCCGCGGCTACGGCGCCGACGTCCGGTTCACGCCGGGCGTGCTCGAGGACTGCCTGGCGGCTGCGACGGAGTTCGCCGAGCAGACCGGGGCATCGCTCATCCACCCGTTCGACAACCGCGACATCATCGCCGGCCAGGGCACCCTCGGGCTCGAGATCGTCGAGCAGGTGCCCGACGCCGCCACCGTCGTCGTACCCACGGGTGGCGGCGGGCTGATCGCCGGCACCGCGATCGCCGTCAAGGCGCTGCGCCCGGACGTGCGGCTGGTCGGCGTCCAGGCAGCCGGAGCTGCCGCGTACCCCCCGTCGCTCGCCGAGGGGCACCCGATCCGGCTGCCGCACATGGCGACGATGGCCGACGGCATCGCGGTCGGCCAGCCGGGTGCGCTGCCCTTCCGCCTGGTGCGGGAGTACGTCGACGACATGCTCACCGTCTCCGAGGAGGCGCTGTCGCGCGCCCTCGTCGCGCTCGTCGAGCGCGAGAAGCTGGTCGTGGAACCGGCCGGCGCCGCCGCCGCGGCGGCGCTCTGCGAGGACCCGCACCGCTTCACCGGCCCGGTCGTCATCGTCCTGTCCGGCGGCAACGTCGATCCGCTGCTGCTCGGCAAGGTGATCCGGCACGGCATGGCCGCTGCTCGTCGCTACCTCAACCTGCAGGTCACGCTGCCCGACCTACCGGGTGGCCTGGCGCAGCTGCTGACCCTGGTCGGCGAAGCCGGTGCCAACGTCATCGAGGTCGCGCACGAGCGGATCTCGCCGAGCCTGCTGCTCGACGAGGTCGACGTACACCTCCAGATGGAGACGCGCGGTGAGCCCCATGCCGAAGCGGTCATCGCCAGCATCCGCGAGCACGGCTACAAGGTGCTCGACCGGGGCTAGCAAGCGTGTCCGGCAAGCCGCCCAGCAGCCGTGACCAGGCACCTACGTCAACTGCGGCGCGGCAGCGTGTCGCGCCGCGGCGAAGCCGCACGGCGCGAAGGCCGCGGACCGAGCGAAGCGATGGTCCGTGCGTCGAGCGGCGTACGCGACACGCTCGCGCAATTAAGCGCTGTACGGCTTGGCGTCGAGGATGATGACCGTCTGCGGCTTGCCGTTGACCTCGTAGGTCACCGTCTCGCCCTTCTTGCGGCCGTTGATCGCCTCACCGAACGGCGACTGCGGCGTGTAGACCTTGAGGCCCTCGGGCTCGACCTCGCGCGCACCCAGCAGCAGGAAGGTCTCGGCCTCGTCGTCGGCGTCGCCCTTGAACTTGAAGGTCACGACCATGCCGGGCTCGACGACGCCGTCGTCCGGCGGCGTCTCGCCGACCTCGGCCTTGCGCAGCATGTCCTCGAGCTGGCGGATCCGGAGCTCGATCCGGCCCTGCTCGTCCTTGGCGGCGTGGTAGCCGCCGTTCTCCTTCAGGTCACCCTCGTCGCGGGCCGCACTGATCCGGGCGACGATCTCCTGACGCTGAGGGCCCTTGAGGTCCTCGAGCTCCGCCTGGAGCTGGTCGTAAGCGTCCTGGGTCAGCCAGATCGTCTGGTCGGTCTGCGTCATCGGGTACTCCTGGATAGGCGAATCTTGTCGAGCGTGGTCCGGTCGTGCGTAGCTGCTCCGGATCGTCGGTCGCGCCGAGTCGCTCGGCTCGGAGCCGGACAGAAGATCCAGTCTAACAAGTCAGACCCTCGCAACGATTCAGCGAGGGCGGGGCTGGCCCTCCGCGGTGCAGCCGATGTTCTCCACAGCGGTCGCGCGGCGCTCGGTCGCGATCTCGACCTCGTAGTCCGGCCCGGCGTCCGGGTCGGGCACGAAGGTGTGCTGTCCGACGACGGCCTTGTCGGTGGCGATGGCCCGGACGGTGCACTTCGCGTCGACGGGGTCGTCGCCCCACTCCACCCGGATCACCGCGGTCGCGGTGTGGTCGTCGACGATCTCCGAGGCGACCAGTTCCGAGGACACCGAAGGGTCCGACTGGACGATCGTGATCCACGTCCACAGGGCCGCGAGTGCCGCCCACCACGACCACGACCACACCGATCAGCACATGCCGCCGCCAGCGCGGTGGAGCGCCGTACCGCTGTGGCAGGGAATGGCTGTGCACCGTCACCGGTTCATGCTCGCATGGCCGGGACTTCTACCATTCCTCGCATGCCCACCGTCGAGACGCCACGCGCCGGCCTCCGTCTGATGCACGTGCACGCGCACCCCGACGACGAGTCGAGCAAGGGTGCCGCATCGACGGCGCGGTACGTCGCCGAGGGCGTGGACGTCCACGTCGCGACCTGCACGGGCGGTGAGCGCGGCTCGATCCTCAACCCCAAGATGGACCGCCCGGGCATCCTCGAGAACATCCACGAGATCCGGCGGCAGGAGATGGAGCGCGCCCGCGACATCCTCGGCGTCACCCAGGACTGGCTCGGCTTCGTCGACTCCGGGTGGCCGGAGGGCGATCCGAAGCCGCCGCTGCCGGAGGGCTGCTTCGCACTGGAGACGGTGGAGGACGCGTCCGCGCCGTTGATCAGCCTGATCCGGCGTTTCCGGCCGCAGGTGATGACGACGTACGACGAGAACGGCGGCTACCCGCACCCCGACCACATCATGTGCCACCAGATCTCCGTGTTCGCGTTCGAGAAGGCGGGCGATCCGTCGTACGCCCCCGAGCTCGGCGAGGCGTGGCAGGTCAGCAAGCTCTACTACCACCACGGGTGGACCTATGCGCGGATGATGGCGATGCACGAGGCGATGCTCGAGCACGGGCTCGAGTCGCCGTACGCCGAGCGCCTCGAGCAGTGGAAGCCCGATCCTGAGTGGGACAAGCGGGTGACCACCAGGGTGCCGTGCGGCGACTACTTCGGGGTGCGCGACCAGGCGCTGCTGGCGCACGCGACCCAGATCGACCCCGACGGCTTCTGGTTCTCGGTGCCGCGCGAGCTCCAGGTCGCGGTGTGGCCGACCGAGGACTTCGAGCTGGTCACCAGCCACGTGCCCACCGAGCTGCCCGAGGACGACCTGTTCGCCGGCATCGGTCTTGGCCTGAACTCACCGATCTCCGCCTGCTGCGCGCCACCATGCGGGCACGCTGGCTGCGTTGCCGACGCTCGAAAGACGGCCCAGTCTGCCTTCGCGCCGGACGCCTTGCCATCGCACCCGCCTGATGGCGCTCGCGACGGCGGCCATCGGTGAGTTCAGGCCAGGTGGGACAATGACCGCATGGTTGCCGATCTGAGCTTGGCCGTCCTCGCCGCCGCACCGAAGGACGACGACGTCGTGGCCGGCCCGCTCGGCTTCGCCATCTTCATCGGCCTCTGCATCGCGGTCGCGATCCTCGGGTGGAGCCTCAACAAGCACCTCAAGAAGGCCGGCCGCGCCGCCGACGAGGGCGTGTACGGCGACCCGCCTGCCGCCAGCCAGGCTGACGAGCCCAACGAGCGACTGATGATCGGCGTCGACCAGCTGCTCGGCTTCGGGCTCGCCGCGCTGGTCCTGATCGTCATCCCCGGGCCGAGCGTGGTCTTCGTCGTCGGCCGGGCCGTGTCCTACGGGCAGCGGATCGCGTTGGCGAGCGTCATCGGCAACACCACCGGGCTGTTCCTGGTGATGACCCTCGTCGCGGTCGGGCTCGGCGCGATCGTCGCGGAGTCGATCGTCGTGTTCACCGTCATCAAGCTGCTCGGTGCGGCGTACCTGATCTGGCTCGGCGTACAAGCGTTCCGCCACCGCCGGGAGATGCAGGTCGACACGTCCGCCACGCGCGCCCCGCTCACACCACGCGCAGCGGTGCGGCAGGGCTTCATCGTCGGCATCAGCAACCCGAAGGGCTTCCTGATCTTCGCGGCGCTGCTGCCGCCGTTCGTCGACACCGCTCGCAGCGTGCCGGCGCAGATGTTCCTGCTCGGCTCGGTCGCGGTCGCGCTCGGCCTGCTCTGCGACACCGTCTGGGCGCTCGCCGCCGGACGCGCGCGCGAGTGGTTCGCCGGGTCAGCCCGCCGCGGCAGCGCGCTCGGCGCGATCGGCGGGACCTCGATGATCGGGCTCGGCGTCGGGATGGCGCTGACCGGTCACGAGAGCAGGTAGCCACCCACCAGCGCGACGATCTCGTCGAGCAGCTGGTCGCGGGTGATCGCCGGCTCGTCGAGAACCCAGCGGGTGGCGAGGTTCTCGATCGCCAGCACGGTCACCCAGGTCGAGACGGCCGGGAGCGGCCGGCGACTGTGCTCCGGTCGGGCGAGGAGGTACGTCGACGCGAGCTCACGCACCCGTTGCTCGAGTGCCTCGCGGCGGGTCTTGCTGCGGGCGAGCGGCAGTTGCTCGGCGACGACGTGGAGCAGTGCGCGGTCGGCCTCGAGCGCCGTCAGCAGCGCGTCGACGATGTCCCGCACGACGTCCAACCCTGCTCCGCCCATCCGGTCGGACAGGGCGGCAGCGACCCGGTCAGCGGTCTGCTCGGTGTAGCGATCGATCACGACGTCGAGGATCGCGGCCTTGTCGGGGAAGTACTGGTAGAGCGACCCGGGACTGATGCCGGCGGCGGCGGCGACCCGGTTGGTCGAGAAGGCGTCGTAGCCGTCGGCGACCAGGACCTCTCGGCCGGCCGTGACGATCCGCTCGACCATCTCGCGGGAGCGGGCCTGCCGTGGTGTCTTCCGCATGATGCGAATTGTATGCGAGTCATCACTCGCGTAACAATCGAGGCATGACAGCACTCGAGCACGGGCCGGTCCCGGTCGGCGCGTACCCCCAGCGGTTCCGCGAGGCGGAGGCCCGCGGCGTCCGTCTCGGCGTTCCGTTGCGCGTGATGGGCCGGGTCAAGGGCGTCGACGAGGACCTGATGGACCGGATCGGGCGCGCGTTCGGCGAGCGCGACGAGGCCGGTGCCGTGCTCGCGGACGCGATCCGGACGCGAGCAGGCCAGCCCGGACGGGTGTCGATGGACCAGTTCCGTACGGCGCTCGCGGGCGGCATCGACGCCGTACCCGATGCGCCGCCGGCGCTCACCTCCTTCTTCGCCGAGGTCGGGGCCACGCCGGACTGGGTCGACTGGGACCTGCTCGACGAAGGCGCCCTCGTCGCTCGCCGGCTCGGCCAGAACGCCGCAGACGCGCTCACCCAGCTCGCGCTGATCGGCGGCTACCGGTTCGGCGGCCCGCCCGACCTGCTGGTCGCCACCGGCGGCCTGGTCGGCGACAGCACCCGTCGCCGGCTCGGCGAGACCCAGAAGTGGGTCGTCGAGCTGACCCGCCCCGGCTCGCTGCGGCCGCCGGGTCACGAGGGAGCGGGCGGACCCGGCGGCGAGGCGTGGCGCCTCACGGTGCACGTCCGGGCGATGCACGCGCTGGTCAACGCTGCGTTCGAGCCGCGCTGGGACGCCGAACGCTGGGGTCTCCCGATCAACCAGGCCGACCAGGCGTCCACCCTGTTCCTCTTCGACGGCATCCTCATCATCGGCTGCCGGGGCCTCGGCGTGCGGGTCACCGCGAAAGAGTCGCGGGCGCTCATGCACCTGTGGAAGTACGTCGGCTGGCTGATGGGTGTCGACCCGGACTTCCTCGTCGACGACGAGTGGGAGCGGCACCGGATGAGCTACCACGTGCTGCTCGCCCAGTCCGACATCTCCGGGGCCGGTCCGCAGCTCGCCCAGTCGATCGTGGAGGCCCAGCGCGGGCGTCGCTACCAGGGGTGGCCGAAGCGGCTCCAGGGCGTGCGGGCGCGTTACGAGCAGGAGCGGATGCTGAGCATGCTGACGACGTTCCTCGGTCCGAGGAGCATGCGCGATCTCGGCCTGCCGATGCGGCCGCCGTGGGCGCACGCCTACATCTTCCTTCTCAACACCGTGCGCTACCGCGTGCTCGGGCGTACGGCGTGGGGCCGCCGCCGACTCCTCACCTGGGGTGACCGGGTCAGTCAGGGCATCCTCGACAGTCACTTCCTCGAGGAGGAGCAGGCCGTCGGCGAGCACTACGAAGGCGTCCTGACCGCGAATTCGGGGAGCCAGGATGCCATGGGCGAATCGGCCTGACGACTCGGACTGGGCTCTTGCTCGACCCTGCTACTCGCGGAGGATGATCGCGCGGGTGCTGGGGTGGCAGATTGCGGTCGTGCCCGATTCCGCCCCGACGTCCCGCTCGCCTGGGTCGAGCGGTTGCGTGGTGTCTTCGAGGTCTTCCCGGAGTGCTACGAGGAGTCGGCCTGGACCGGCGTGCGGTGGCGGGTCGGTACGGCGACGGTGGCCCACGTGTTCGGTGGGGAGGACCAGCTGTTCCGGATCACGTTCCGCGCCGAGCCCGACGAGGTGCTGGCGTTCGAGCACCTGGGCGCGCCGTACTTCAAGGGTGAGTGGGGCGGCAACGTGGTCGGCCTCCTCCTCGACGACGACACCGACTGGGACGAGCTGGCCGAGCTGCTGACCGACTCCTTCTGCCTGCAGGCGCCGCAGCGGCTGGTCGACCGCGTCGAGCGACCGGGTGCCTGACCGGTCAGCCGTCGTACGTGTAGAACCCGCGCCCCGTCTTGCGGCCGAGCAGGCCCGCCGACACCATCCGCTGGAGCAGCGGCGGCGGAGCGTAGAGCGGCTCCTTGAACTCCTCGTAGAGCGACTCCGCGACCGCCTTCGTGGTGTCGAGGCCGATCAGGTCGGCGAGCGCGAGCGGCCCCTGCGGATGGGCGGCGCCGAGCACCAGGCCGTGGTCGATGTCCTCGGCCGTCGCGAAGCCGGACTCCATCATCCGGATCGCCGACAGGATGAACGGGATCAGCAGCGCGTTGACCACGAAGCCCGCGCGGTCCTGGCAGAGGATCGCCTGCTTGCCGAGGGCCTCCTCGACGAACGCCCGCGAGCGTGCGGTCGTCTCGTCGGAGGTCATCAGGCTCGGCACCAGCTCGACCAGCTTGAGGACCGGCACCGGGTTGAAGAAGTGGATGCCCAGCACCTGCTGCGGCCGCTGCGTCACGACCGCCAGCTTCATGATCGGGATCGACGACGTGTTCGACGCGAGGATCGCGTCGGGCTGGACGATCTTGTCGAGCTTGGAGAACAGGTCGATCTTGGCCTCTTCGTTCTCGACGATCGCCTCGATCACCAGCTCGCGGTCGGCGAGGTCGTCGAGCTCGGTGGCGAAGCGGATCCGACCGAGGACCGCCTCGGGGTCGTCGATCTTGCCCCGCTCGGCCGCGCGCCGCAGGGACTTCTCGATGCGCGCCCGTGCCGCATCGGCTGCCGGGGCGTTCGCCTCGGCGACGACCACGTCCCGCCCGGCGCGCGCGCACACCTCCGCGATACCGGACCCCATCAGTCCGCCGCCCACTACGCCGATCCGTTGCGTCATCGTCAATCCTCTTCTCGCTGTGGTCCCCGATCGGCCACCGTATTGGCTACTGGCGGGTCAGCAAATGTGAGGGGTCAGCGGGACGTGTGCAGGCCTTGGAACAACACGCCGGTCACGGCTTCGGCGATGCTCTCTGGCGAGATGGGTCCGTCGGGGTGGTACCAGTCGACCAGGGAGTTCACCATGCCGAACACGAGCCGGCTGATGACCTCCGGGTCGACGTCGTCCCTCAGGTCGCCCTCGTCCGCCGCCTGCTGGACCACGCGGGCCAGCTGCTCGTCGATATGGCGCCGCCGCTCGAGCGCGGACTGCTCCAACGCGCTGTTGCCGCGCACGCGCAGCAGCAGGGTCACCGCCGGCAGGTGCGCGACGAGGATGTGGACGGCAGCCTCGACCGTGGCCCGGAGCCGGTCGTAGGCGGACCCGCCGCGGGTCGCGTCCGCCGCCGCGTCGACGGCGGAGCTGAGGCCCTCGAGCGCCTCGTCGAGAGCAGCCGCGAGGAGCGCCTCCTTGCTCGCGAAGTGGTGGTAGAGCGCCGACTTCGACACACCGAGGTCGACGGCGAGGTCGTTGATCGAGGTGGCGTCGTACCCCTGCCGGTTGAAGAGCTCGATCGCGCGCCGCAGCACCGTCTCCTTGTCGTTGCCAGGACGGCCGCGCGGACGGCGCTCCTCCGCCGCGGTGGCTCCGGCGGTCAACTGGTCCCTTCCTGGGGCCAGCTCTTCGCGACCAGCGTGAGCACGTCGTACGTCGCGACCGGTGCGTCGTCCTGGTTGGTGACGACCGCGTCCCAGCGGACCTCGCCGTAGTCGGCGGAGCTGCGAGGCGTGATCTGCTTGACCGTGAGCGTGACCTGGATCGTGTCGTCGGCCTTGACCGGGGTCAGGAACCGGAGGTTGTCGACACCGAAGTTGGCCAGCACCGGGCCCGGGTTGGGCTCGACGAACAGACCGGCGGCCAGCGAGACGACCAGGTAGCCGTGCGCGACGATCCCGCCGAAGAGCGGGTTGGCGGCCGCCGCCTCCGGGTCGGTGTGGGCGTAGAAGGTGTCGCCGGTGAACTCGGCGAAGTGGTCGATGTCCGCGAGCGAGACCGTGCGCGTCGCCGACACGATGCTGTCGCCGATGCGCAGCTCGGCCAGGCTCTTGCGGAACGGGTGGACGCCGCTCGTCCGCGCGCTGCGACCCGGTGGTCCAGCGGCCGGTGATGGCCGTGAGCATGTCGGGGGAGGCCTGGATCGCGGTGCGCTGCATGTGGTGGAGCACGCCGCGGATGCCGCCGAGCTCCTCGCCGCCGCCGGCGCGACCGGGCCCGCCGTGCACGAGGTTGGGGAGCGGGCTGCCGTGGCCGCCTGCCTGCGCTGCCTCGGCGGCGTCGTCGCGGTCGAGGACCAGGATCCGGCCGTGCCACGGCGCGAGTCCGAGGGTCACCTGACGGGCGAAGCCGGGGTCGTGGGTGACGACCGACGCCACCAGGCTGCCCTTGCCGCGGGCCGCGAGCTCGATGGCCTCGTCGGTGGTCGCGTAGGTGAGGACGGTCGAGACCGGGCCGAACGGCTCGACGTCGTGCGGCTCGGTGGCGCCCGGCCGGGCACGCAGCAGCACGGGGGAGAGGAACGCGCCGGTCTCGGCGTCGGCGCCGACGACGTCGACGCGGTCGGGATCGCCGTGGACGATGTCCGCGCTGTTGCGCAGCGCCTCGATCGCCTTGCGGACCTCGTCGCGCTGACCGAGGCTCGCGAGCGCCCCCATCCGCACCGACTCGTCCGCGGGGTTGCCGACGACGATCTTGGCCAGCCGGCCGCTGATCGCCTCGATCACGGCATCTGCCAGCGGCTCGGGCACGATCGCGCGCCGGATCGCCGTGCACTTCTGGCCGGCCTTGACGGTCATCTCGGTGACGACGCCCTTGACGAAGAGGTCGAACTCCGGGTCCTCCTGCGTGACATCCGGACCGAGGATCGAGCAGTTGAGCGAGTCGGCCTCGACGCCGAGCCGCACGCCGCGGTGGAGCACCGACGGGTGGTTGCGGAGGATCTCGGCGGTGTGCGCAGAACCGGTGAACGCGACCGAGTCCTGCTCGCCGAGCTCGTCGAGGAGGGTGCCGGCGCTGCCCGCGACCAGCTGCAGGCTGCCCTCGGGCAGGATGCCGGACTCGACGATGCGTCGTACGACGGCCTCGGTCAGGTAGGCCGTCTGGCTGGCCGGCTTGACGATCGTGGGCAGGCCGGCGAGGTAGGCGGGAGCGAGCTTCTCGAGCATCCCCCAGACCGGGAAGTTGAAGGCATTGATCTGTACGGCGACGCCGGTGCGCGACGTGTAGACGTGCTGGCCCAGGAAAGTGCCGCCGCGACCGAGCGGCTCGGTCGTTCCGTCGAGCACGACGATGTCGTTGGGCAGCTCGCGCGTTCCCTTGCTGGCGTAGGAGAACACGGTGCCGATGCCGCCGTCGATGTCGACCATCGAGTCCCGCTGGGTGGCGCCGGTGCGGAACGACAGTGCGTAGAACTCGTCCTTGAACTGCCCGAGGTGCTTGGCCAGCGCCTTGAGCTGGCCGGCGCGCTCGTGGAACGTCAGTCGGCGTACGGCCGGACCGCCGACCGTGCGGGCGTGAGCGACCATCGCGGCAAGGTCGAGGCCGTGGGTCGACACGCGCGCGACCTCCTCGCCGGTGGCAGCGTCGAGGACCGCCTCGCCCTCGTCCGTCGCACGGAACCAGCTGCCTGCGACGTAGCTCTCCAGCAGTGCGCTCACGATGCGCGTCCTTCCGATCGGGGGGTGGGGGCATGCCGTTGCGGACCCGGGATGCGTATGTCACAGTATTACAGACCGTTCGGTCAGTAAATAGTCGTTGTCGCCCCTGGAGGTGCCATGTCATCGGCCGTCACCGAGCCCGAGCTCACCGGCCAATTCGAGGCCACCATCCGCCGGAAGGATCGGATCGAGCCTCGCGACTGGATGCCCGAGGCCTACCGCAAGACGTTGGTGCGCCAGGTCGCGCAGCATGCCCACTCGGAGATCATCGGGATGCAGCCGGAGGGCAACTGGATCGGTCGCGCGCCGTCGCTGCGACGCAAGGCCATCCTGCTGGCGAAGGTGCAGGACGAGGCGGGTCACGGCCTCTACCTCTACTCCGCCACCGAGACCTTGGGGGTGTCGCGCGACGAGCTGACCGAGATGCTGATCTCGGGGAAGCAGAAGTACTCCTCGATCTTCAACTACCCGACGTTGTCGTACGCCGACGTCGGCACCATCGGATGGCTGGTCGACGGGGCGGCGATCTGCAACCAGGTGCCGCTGTGCCGCACGTCGTTCGGGCCCTACGGCCGCGCGATGATCCGGATCTGCAAGGAGGAGTCCTTCCACCAGCGGCAGGGCTACGAGCTGCTGATGACGATGATGCGCGGCACGGACGAGCAGCGGGCGATGGTGCAGGAGTCGGTCAATCGGTTCTGGTGGCCGGCGCTGATGATGTTCGGGCCGCCGGACGACGACTCTCCGAACACGGAGCAGTCGATGGCGTGGGGCATCAAGACCCACACCAACGACGAGCTGCGCCAGCGCTTCGTGGACATGTCCGTGCCGCAGGCCGAGGCGCTCGGCGTCACTTTCCCCGACCCGGATCTGGTGTGGAACGAGGAACGGCAGTCCCACGACTTCGGTCAGCCGGACTGGGAGCACTTCTGGGACGTCGTCAAGGGCAACGGGCCGTGCAACGCCCAGCGGATCGCCCACCGCAAGCAGGCGTGGGACGACGGCGCCTGGGTGCGGGAGGCCGCCATGGCATTCGCGGCAGCGGCCTTGGTCTCGAGGCTCGCTCCGCTCGCACCTCAACTCGAGCGCGACGATGGAGGTACGGCATGAGCAACGAGGTGCGGGGCGAGTGGCCCCTCTACGAGGTGTTCGTGCGCGGCAAGCGCGGCCTCAACCACGTCCACGTCGGGTCCTTGCACGCGGCTGATGACGAGATGGCCGTGCACCACGCGCGCGACGTCTACACCCGTCGCAACGAGGGCGTGAGCATCTGGGTGGTGCGGTCCGACGCGATCACGGCGTCCAGCCCGGACGAGAAGGACCCGCTGTTCGCGCCGAGCGGCGACAAGGTCTATCGCCACCCGACGTTCTACGACATCCCCGACAACGTCCCCCACATGTAGGGCTGAGAGACAGATGCCTGACGTACACACCCACGAGCCCGACGACCACGACAACGCGTACGCCGGGCTGCTGGTCAACGACTCCCACTGGGCCTTCGGCACCGACTTCGAGGACCCGTTGGCAGGAGTCGACACCACGGTCCCGGACGGGATCGACGCCCCCGAGCTGGCCGCCTACTGCCTCGCCCTCGGCGACGACGCGCTCGTCCTGTCCCACCGCCTCGCGGAGTGGTGCAGTCGGGCGCCCGACCTCGAGGAGGACATCGCGCTGGCCAACATCGCCCTCGACCTGCTCGGCCAGGCCCGGCTGCTGCTGGCGCGCGCCGCGGCCGCCGACCCGAGCGTCGTACCCGCGCTCCCCGACGGCTCCCCGGTGCCCGACGAGGACCGGCTCGCGTTCTTCCGCGACGACCGCGACTTCCGCAATGTCTGCCTGGTCGAGCTGCCGAACGGCGACTTCGCCGAGACGGTGTGCCGGGTGCTGGTGTTCGCCACCTACCGGCTCGCCCTGTTCGAGCGGCTGTCGTCCCACCCGGACGCCGTGCTCCGAGCCGTCGCTGCGAAGGGCGTGAAGGAACTGGCCTACCACCGCGACTTCGCGGGCCGCTGGTTCGTCACCCTGGCCGGCGGTACGGCGGAGTCGCGGCGGCGCCTCGAGGCGGGGCTGGCGCGGGTCTGGGCCTACCGGCACGAGCTGGGCGAGGACCCTGAGGCCGAGGCCGTGCTCGCGCACGTGCTCGCCACCAGCGGTGTCGCCGTACCGGAGGTCCGACCGATCTCGACCGTGGGAGGGCACACCGAGCACCTCAGCCGGATCCTCGCCGAGATGCAGGTCGTCGCCCGCGCTCACCCGGAGGGGCAGTGGTGAGGTCTCGTGACGGTCGCCAGAGCGACGTCCTCGACCGACGGACGTCGAACGAGCGCAGGCAGGCCGCGTCGTCCGTCGTCGATCCCGAGCTGCCGATGCTCACCCTGGTCGACCTCGGCGTGCTGCGGGAGTCTGCGGTCGACGACGCCGGAGCGGTCGTCGTGGCCATCACGCCGACGTACTCCGGCTGCCCGGCGATGGCGACGATGCGCGACGACCTGGTGCGGACGTTGCAGGAAGCCGGCTTCGCCGACGCGCGGGTCCGGGTCGCGCTCGACCCGGCCTGGACCACCGACTGGATCACGCCGGAGGGCAGGGCCGCTCTCGCGGCCGCCGGCATCTCGCCACCGGGACCGGTTTCGACAGGCTCAACCACCGGAAGGGCGCGCGGCCCCGTGCCGCTCCAGCTGACGCCGACCCGCCGAGCCGTGCGCTGCCCGCGGTGCGGGTCCGACGAGGTGCGGCTGACCTCGGAGTTCGGATCGACCGCCTGCAAGGCGATGTACCAGTGCCGCGCCTGCCTCGAGCCGTTCGACCACGTGAAGGAGATCTGAGGTGAGCGTCGCGACCACGGAGCCGGCCAGCCGTACGGCGTTCCACGTGCTGACGGTCGCCGCGGTCGAGCAGCTCACCGACGACGCCGTCGCGGTGACGTTCGACGTACCCGACGAGCTGCGCGCGCTCTTCGACTTCGCTGCCGGTCAGTCCCTCACGCTGCGGCGGACGATCGACGGGGTCGAGCACCGCCGTACCTATTCGATCTGCGCACCCGTGGGCAGTCGCCCGCGGATCGGCGTACGCGAGATCCCCGGCGGCCTCTTCTCGTCGTGGCTCGTGCACCAGGTGCGGCCGGGCGACCGGATCGAGGTGCAGGCGCCGTCCGGCAGCTTCCGCGCGGATCCGCAGCAGGGTGGCCGCCATCTCTGCATCGCCGCCGGTTCCGGCATCACGCCGATGCTGTCCGTCGCGGCGTCGGTGCTGTCCAACCCCGAGGCGCACGTGACGCTTCTCTACGGCAACCGGGCGACGACGTCGGTGATGTTCGCGGAGGAGCTTGCCGACCTCAAGGACGCCCACCACCGGCGTTTCGACCTCATCCATGTGCTCTCGCGCGAACCGCGTGACGTCGAGCTGTTCTCCGGGCGCCTCGACGCCGATCGGCTACGCGCGCTGCTCACGCGCCTGGTGCCCGTCGCCGACATGGACCACGTGTGGCTGTGCGGACCGTTCGACATGTTGACCGACGCGCGCGCTGTCCTCGACGAGCTCGGGGTCCCGGCGGAGCGGGTGCACTTCGAGCTCTTCTACGTCGACGAGCCGCCGCCCCAGCTGCGGCACGCCGACCGGGTCGTCGACGGCGTCACCAGCGAGGTGACGATCACCATCGACGGTCGCTCGACGACGACGCCGATGGAGCGCGGGAAGACGATCCTCGACTCCGCCCAGGAGATCCGCAGCGATCTGCCGTTCGCCTGCAAGGGCGGGGTCTGCGGCACCTGCCGGGCGAAGGTGTGCGACGGCGAGGTCGACATGGTCCGCAACTACGCACTCGAGCCCGACGAGGTCGCCCGCGACTTCGTCCTCACCTGCCAGACCTTCCCGGTCAGCCCCGAAGTCACCGTCGACTTCGACGCCTGATCGAAGACCCCTCAAGGAGAGACCCATGTCCGAGGCGTTCATCCTCGACGGCGTCCGCACGCCGATCGGCAGGTACGGCGGTGCGCTGTCTGCCGTGCGGCCCGACGATCTCGCGGCACTCGTCGTGCGCGCTGTGGTCGAGCGGAGCGGCATCGACCCTGCCGACATCGACGAGGTCGTGCTCGGCGCCGCCAACCAGGCCGGCGAGGACAACCGCAACGTCGCCCGGATGGCCACGCTCCTCGCCGGGCTCCCTGACTCGGTGCCGGGCTTCACGGTCAATCGGCTGTGCGCGTCCGGACTCACCGCGATCACGACGGCCCGGCAGATGATCGCGTCGGGTGACGCCGATGTCGTGGTCGCCGGTGGTGTCGAGTCGATGACCCGCGCTCCCTGGGTGACCGAGAAGCCGGCTCGCGCCTGGGCGAAGCCCGGTCAGACCTGGGACACCTCGATCGGCTGGCGGTTCACCAACCCGGCCTTCGACGCCGACACCACCCTCACCATGCCGCAGACCGCCGAGCGCGTCGCCGAGCGCTGGAGCCTGACGCGCGAGGAGCTCGACGCGTTCGCGCTGCGATCGCACCAGCGAGCGCTGGCGGCCCAGAAGAACGGTCACTTCGACGCCGAGATCGTCGCGGTCGGTGAGATGACCCAGGACGAGGGCCCGCGGGCCGACACCACTGCGGAGAAGCTCGCACAGCTCCGACCGATCCACGGGCCCGGCGGCGTCATCACCGCAGGCAACTCCAGCTCGCTCAACGACGGTGCGGCGGCCGTCGTACTCGTGAGCGAGCGGTACGCCGAGCGGGCCGGCCTCCAGCCTCGCGCTCGCGTGGTCGCCGGCGCCAACGCCGGTGTCGCGCCGGACATCATGGGCATCGGCCCGGTGCCCGCCACTCGCAAGGTGCTCACGCGCGCCGGCTGGACGATCGACGACCTCGACGCGGTCGAGCTCAACGAGGCCTTCGCCTCCCAGTCGCTGGCCTGCATCCGAGACCTCGGGCTGGACGAGGAGATCGTCAACGCAGACGGCGGCGCGATCGCGCTCGGCCACCCGCTCGGCTGCTCCGGCGCGCGCATCACCGTCACGCTGCTCAACCGGCTCGAGCGACTCGGCACGCGCCGCGGCCTGGCCACGATGTGCGTCGGCGTCGGCCAGGGCTCCGCGCTGCTGCTGGAGCGACCATGAGTGAACCTCTCCTCGTCGAGGAGCACGACGACCGGGTCGTGGTCCGGCTCAACCGACCTGAGGTGCGCAACGCGATCGACCTCGCGACCGTCGAGGCGCTGCACGAGGCATGCCGCTCGCTGGAGGCGACGCCGCGAGTGGCGCTGCTCGTCGGGTCGGGCGGCACCTTCGCTGCCGGCGCCGACATCGCCCAGCTGCGCGAGCGCCGGCGGGACGACGCGCTGGCCGGGATCAACTCCGGGATCTTCGACCGCATCCACAAGCTGCCGATGCCGGTGATCGCGTTGATCGACGGCTACGCGCTCGGCGGCGGCGCCGAGCTCGCGTACGCCTGTGACTTCCGGATCGGCACGCCGACGACCAAGATCGGCAACCCCGAGCCCGGGCTCGGCATCCTCGCGGCCGCGGGTGCCGCCTGGAGGCTCAAGGAGCTGGTCGGCGAGCCGCTCGCGAAGGAGATCCTGCTGGCCGGTCGCGTGCTCGACGCCGACGAGGCGCTCGACGTCCGGCTGCTCAACGAGGTCGTGCCCGCCGACGAGCTGGAGGCGGCCGGCCATCGACTGGCCGACCGCATCACGGCCCAGGCGCCGCTCGCCGTACGACTGACGAAGTCGGTCTTCCACGCCCCGCGCGACGCCCACCCGCTCATCGACGACGTCGCGCAAGCGGTGCTGTTCGAGACCCAGGACAAGCTCGACCGGATGACCTCGTTCCTCGAGCGCAGGAAGGGCAACCGATGACGCTCCCCGAAGAGATCGGCGTGTACGGCGGCGGCCGGATGGGAGGCGGTATCGCCCACGCGTTCGCCGTGGCCGGCGCCAGGGTCACGGTCGTCGAGAGCGACGAGGACGCGGCTGAGGCCGCGCGGCAACGGATCGACGCCAGCTTGGCGAAAGCCGTCGCCAAGGGCGCGGAGGTCAAGGGTGGGTTCGAGGTCGTCGTCGATCCCGCGGCCCTGGCCGCGTGCCCGCTCGTCGTGGAGGCAGTGCCGGAGCTGGTCGACCTGAAGCGCGAGGTCCTCGAGCGCATCACCTCGGTCGCACCGGACGCCGTCATCGGCAGCAACACCAGCTCGTTGTCGATCGACCAGCTCGCCGACACGCTGCCCGACCCGTCGCGGCTGATCGGGCTCCACTTCTTCAACCCGGTCCCGGTGAGCGACCTGGTCGAGATCGTCGTCGGCAAGCGGACGGCACCGGGTCTCGTCACGGATGCGCAGTCCTGGGTGGCCGCTCTCGGCAAGACCGCCATCACTGTGCAGGACTCACCGGGCTTCGCGAGCAGTCGGCTCGGTGTCGCGATCGCGCTCGAGGCGATGCGGATGCTCGACGAGGGCGTGGCCAGCGCGGCCGACATCGACACCGCGATGACGCTCGGCTACCGGCATCCCGTGGGGCCGCTGCGGACGACCGACATCGTCGGGCTCGACGTACGCCTCGCCATCGCCGAGCACCTCGAACGCGAGCTCGGTCCACGCTTCGCGCCGCCGCAGGTGCTGCGCGACAAGGTCGCAGCGGGTCAGCTCGGTCGCAAGACCGGTCAGGGTTTCTACGAATGGTGAGCGAGCCGACCGATCCCGCCGCGCTGGCACGCGCCTGCGCGGACGTCATGTGGGCGTCCGACCAGGCCAGCCAGGCGCTGGGGATGGTGCTCGAGAGCGTCACCCCCGGCGGCGCACGCCTGTCGATGATCGTGCGCCCCGACATGGTCAACGGCCACGACCTGTGTCACGGCGGCCTGATCGCCGCACTGGCGGACAGCGCGTTCGCCTTCGCGTGCAACAGCCACGGCACGGTGACCGTCGCGTCGGGCTTCGACGTCGATCTCCTCGAGTCCGCTCGGCTCGGTGACCAGCTGGTCGCCGAAGCCCGCGAGGTAGCGCTGCGCGGCCGGTCCGGTGTCTACGACGTCAGCGTGAGGTGCGGTGAGAAGGTGGTCGCGGAGTTCCGCGGCCGCAGCCGGTCGCTCGGGCGACCCATCCTGGAGGAGGAACGATGACCGACGACGTCGTACTCGTCGACCGCGCCGACGCGGTCGCCACCGTCACGCTCAACCGGCCCGACAGCCACAACGCGCTGACGGTCGAGGTCAAGGAAGCGCTGGTTGCGGCGCTCGAGCAGGTAGCCGCCGACACCGACGTGCGCGCGGTCGTCCTGACCGGGGCGGGCAGGTCCTTCTGCGTCGGACAGGACCTCGGCGAGCACGCCGCGGCACTCGACGACGACCCGGCCCACGCGTTCGACACGGTGGTCGCTGCACTACTCGCCGATCGTCACCGCGCTCGCGACCATGCCGAAGCCGGTCGTGGCCGCGATCAACGGCACCTGCGTAGGAGCCGGCCTCGGCTTCGCGCTCGCCTGCGACCTGCGCGTCTTCGCCGCCGGCGCCACCCTCGGTACGGCGTTCTCCGCGATCGGGCTGACCTGCGACTCCGGCCTGGCGAGCACGCTCCCGCGGGCGGTGGGGGAGGCGCGGGCCCGGGAGCTGGTGCTGCTCGGCCGCAACTTCACGCCCGAAGAGGCGGCACCGTGGGGGATCACCGGCGAGATCGTGCCGGCCGACGACGTACTCACCGCGGCGACGAAGACCGCCACCCGGCTGGCGGCCGGCCCGACCCTTGCCTACGCCGAGTCCAAGCGGCTGCTCGCGACCGGCCACGACCGGACGCTGGAGGAGATGCTGGGCGAGGAGGCGGTCGCCCAGGCCCGGTGCGGCATCACCCGGGACCACATCGGTGCCGTCACCGCGTTCCTCAACCGCGAGCGGCCGACGTTCGCGGGCGAGTAGCGGCGCCGGTCAGTCGCGCTCGACGGCGAAGGCGGGTACGCCGTCGACGCACCTCGCCTCGATCTCGACCCGGCGGTCGCCGTCGATGGAGCGGAACCTCACCTCGAGCTCGCTGCCGCTTCGGCGCTCGTTCTTGTCGATCTCGTAGCCGTCCTGGGGCGTGGCGCCCTCGAGCTGCAGGTCGGGGCCGGTGCACGAGACGCGGAGCAGGCCCTCCTCGCCCTGCCACGTGCTGGTCCGCCGTACCGTGCGCCGGCTGCTCGGGCCCATCGGTGGATCCCGGGGTGGAGGTCGAGGTCGTTGGGGTGGACGAGCTGGGAGGTGGCGCCGACGAGGACGACCCGCCGGTCGGTCCGGCCGTCGAGGCGGTCGACGACTCCGACGGCTCCGCGGCTCCGACGGCTCGGATCGGATGCGTCCGGGGTCGGTGTGATCACCTCGCGGGCAGGCTCGGGCGAGGACGCTCTCCCCGGCGTCGTCGATCACCCACCAGGCGACGAGCGCGACGATCGCGACGACGCCCGCCCAGGCGAGCGGCGCTGTGATCCACCATCGTTTCCTCATCGGCGCCATTGTCGCGTCTCTCCGTGCGCGCGGGTCGGTTCACGTACCTTCGAGCCATGGCGAGCGTCGTCGTCGTCGAGGACGACCCTGGGATCCGCCGCGCGACTGATCGGCGGGCTGACCGAGCGTGGTCACGCCGTGACGTCGTACCCGTCCGGCCTCCCGGTCCTCGAGCTCGTCGTCAAGGACAAGCCGGACGTGATCATCCTCGACCTGGGGCTGCCCGACATCGACGGCCGCAAGCTGCTCGCGATGATCCGGGCGGTCTCCGACGTGCCGGTGATCGTGGTGACTGCGGACGACGATGACCAGTCGATCGTGGCGACCCTCGACCGAGGGCGCCGACGACTACGTCACCAAGCCGTTCGGGATCGAGCAGGTCGCCGCACGGATCCGGGCGGTGCTGCGGCGATCCGCGACCGGGACCGGCGGTGATCCGATCGAGATCGGTGAGCTGGTGATCGATCCCCGCGCGCGCACGGCGAGCCTGGCCGGGAAGGAGCTCGAGCTGGCGCGCCGCGAGTTCGACCTGCTGCTCGCGTTGGCCGAGCGGGTGGGGGAGGTGGTCACCAAGCGAGAGCTGCTCGCCGAGGTGTGGCAGCAGCCGTACGGCGGCGCGGACCGGACCCTCGACGTCCACCTGTCGTGGCTGCGGCGCAAGCTGGGTGAGACGGCCGCCGCGCCGCGCTACCTGCACACGGTGCGCGGGGTGGGCGTGCGACTCACCCCGCCCGAGAGTCGGGCCGGATGAGGCGGCGCATCGGCTGGCTGGTCGCGGCGACCACATCAGCGGTGATCCTCGGGTTCGTGATCCCGCTGTGCCTGCTGGTCCAGACCCTCGCGCACGAACGGGCCGTCAGCACCGCGCGCGACGACGCTGACGACGTGGCGCTCATCGTCTCCGGTCTGCACGACGATCCCGGTCTTGCCGACGTGGTCGGGAGCGCGACCGCGAGCACGTTCGCCGTGACCAGCGTGGTCACGCCGCGCGACGGAGTGCTCGGCGAACAGGACGCCGACCTGCCGGACGACCCCGACGTCACCCGTGCCCGCGAGGGCGCGGCTTTCACGACCTCCGACGACGGCGGCGTCACGGTCCTCACGCCCGTCGTGACGGCGGACGGGACGTACGTCGTCCGCGCCAGGGTCACCGACGAGCAGCTGTCGGCCGGGGTGACCAAGGCATGGGCCGCGCTCGGCCTGCTCGGCCTGCTGCTGATCATCGCTGCCCTCGTTGTCGCCGACCGGTTCGCCCGGCGCATCTCGACGCCGGTGACCGACCTCGCCGATGTCGCGCTCCAGCTGCGCGACGGCGAGCTCGACGTACGTGCCGTGCCGAGCGGGCCACGGGAGACGGTCGAGCTCGCGGATGCGTTCAACCAGCTGGCCGACCGGATCAGTGAGCTGCTGGTCGCCGAGCGAGCGGCGGTGGGCGACCTCTCGCACCGGCTGCGTACGCCGGTGACGGCGTTGCGGCTCGACGCCGAGGCGGTCGCGGATCCCGAGGTCGCGGAGCGGCTCCAGGAGCATGTCGCCCACTTGCAGCGCACCGTCGACGCCATCGTCCGCGACGCCCGACGCCCGGTGCGGCACACGATCCGGGCCGGCTGCGATGCCCGCGCCGTCGTCGCCGACCGGATGGCGTTCTGGTCCGCGCTGGCCGAGGACCAGGGGCGGCCGGTGCGGGTGCGGCTGACCGACGGGCCGACGCCGGTGGCCGTCGATGCCGCCGACCTCACCGACGTGCTCGACGTCCTCGTCGACAACGTGTTCGCCCACACCCCAGAGGACGCCGCGATCGACGTGACGCTCGCGGCTCCGGGCGGTCAGGTGCTGATGGAGGTCGCCGACTCCGGCCCCGGGATCGGGTCGCCGGCCGGTACTGGCGAGCGACCCGGGTCGACCGGCCTGGGGCTGCAGATCGCGCGGCGTACGGTCGCGGCCATCGGCGGCACCATGGACATCCGGTCCGGTGCTGGTACGACGGTCACCTTGACGCTTCCCGTGGCACATCACGCAACTGCCTGACGACTCAGTCGTCGTCGTGGTCGTCATCCGTCGCCATCGTCGTCATGGTCGTCGTCGTCGTGATCGTCGTCGTCGTCGTCGTCGTGATCGTCGTCGTGGTCGTCGTCGTGGTCGTGGTCGTCGTCGGATCGTCGTCGTGGTCGTCGTCGTCGTGACCGGTCGTCGGGGTCGTCGTGGTCGTCACCGTGGTCGTCGGGGTCGCGATCGTCGCTGTCCGGATCCCCGGAGGGGCTGCGCTCGGCGGTCGGGCCCGGCGGTGCGACGGCGGTCTGCTGCACTGGCGGCGCGGGCGCGGCGACGTACTCCGTGAGGGTGCGCTCCTCGGTGCGGATGCAGAACTTCCCGCGCAGGACGGTGTCGCGCGGGCAGTCGGCCAGCTGGACGCGGTTCGGCCGCGCCTTGTTGCCTGTCGAGGGTGCGGCGGCAGCCGCAGGTGCGTCGCCGGGAGCGAACGCCTCGTAGGAAGCGACACCGGTCGTGACGGCCGCTGCCGCGCTGACGGCCATGACGGCCAGGCTCGTGAGCTTCATGCCCGCACCATTGCCGCGCGAGGGATAGGAGCACCTCGCGAGAACGTCAAGGCCACGTCAAGGATCGCCGGCAGCGTCGATAAGGCATGACCTGCTCTTAACGGAGGGCTGAGGCCGCCCTACGGTCGCCCCCTTGACGATCGTCTTGTCCCCTTCGGAGGAGGAACGAGATGACGTACGACGCGAAACGCCGCGACCGCTACCGGCTCGCGGTCGCAGCGGTGACCGGACTGGCGACCTGCGCCGTGGCCGGCGCGACCGGTGCGGCCACCGGCCTGGCCGAGGCCCAGACCGCACAGCAGGCGGCAGAGAAGGCCGGCCAGCAAGGACCAGCGCCGGCCTCGGCCAAGCGACGACGGGCGGGGGTCGTCACCAAGGAGCGGCCCATCAAGACCAAGGTGGTGACCCGGGTCGTCCGGGTCACGGTCGGCGGCGGGGAGGTCAGCGCTCCGGCGTCCACCACCACCAGTTCCTCGAGCTCGTCCCCATCGACCAGCTCGAGCAGCTCGAGCAACTCGAACTCGGGTCCCGGTGGGCCGGCGCCTCAGCCGCCACCTCCGCCCCCGGCCCCGCCGTCCGATTCATCGGGATCCTGACATGGAGTACGGCGTGAGCACGTGGCGGACCTGGAGCACCTACGTCCAGCTGTGCGTCTCCGACGAGCGGATGCTGCTCCGCGCAGAGGTGCTGACCCGGCGGCTCCTTGCAGCCGTCGACCGCACCTGCAGTCGCTTCCGCGGGGACTCGGACCTGTCCCGGCTCAACGCCTCGCCCGGCCGGTGGGTTGCGGTGGACCCGCTGCTCGTCGAAGCCACCCGGGTCGCCGTCGACGCGGCCCGGATCACCGACGGGCTGGTCGACCCCTGCGTCGGTCGGGCGTTGGTCATCTGGGGCTACGACGTCGACCTCGAGCTGCTCGTGCAGCGGCCAGCGCCCGCCGTACTCGACCTGGAGCCGCCGGCCGACTGGCGGGAGATCCGGTGGGACGTCGACGCGCTCTGGCTGCCGCCGGACTGCCTCCTCGACCTCGGCGCGACCGCCAAAGCCTGGGCCGCCGACCTGGTCGCGCAGACCCTGTCGGCCGAGCTCGGATGTGGAGTCTTGATCAGCCTCGGCGGCGACGTACGAGTCGTGTCGCCGGCGGACCTCACGTGGCCGGTCCGGGTCACCGAGACCGAGGGAAGCGCGGTCGGGCAGACCGTCCACCTGCGGGACGGCGGGATCGCCACCTCGACCATCCTGGCCCGCCGGTGGCGAACGGAGGACGGCTGGGCGCACCACGTCATCGATCCCCGCACCGGCGCGCCGGTCGTGGGTGACGTGCGGACGGCGACCGCCCTCGGAGAGACCGCGGTCGGGGCCAACGTGGCGTCGACCGCGGCGCTGGTGCTCGGCTCCGATGCCGCGGCCTGGCTCGCTGAGCGGGGCGTGCACGCCCGCCTGGTGCTGGCCGACGGCTCGGTCCGCCGGGTCGGCAGCTGGCCGGCAGAGTCGTCGGGGAGTCGGCAGGGGAGTCGGCAGCATGAGCGACCAGATGTTGTGGTTCCTCAACCGGGGAACCGGCTTCGTGCTGCTGGGCGTCCTCACTGCGACCGTGCTCCTCGGAGTGCTGGCCGTGCGGGGGCGGGCAGGGTCGCTGCTCCCGGCGTTCGTGTCGCGCTCGCTCCACCGCAACCTGAGCCTGTTCGGCGCGGCCCTGCTGGTGGCGCACATCGTCACCGCGGTGCTCGACGAGTTCGTCGACATCCGTTGGTGGCATGCGTTCGTCCCGTACGGCGCGGCGTACGAACCCCTCTGGTTGGCGGTCGGCACGCTGGCGACCGACCTGATCCTGGCGGTGCTGGTGACCACCGTCGTTCGGGCCCGGCTCGGGTTGCGTGCTTGGAGCCGCGTGCACCAGCTCGCCTACCTGGCCTGGGCGCTCGGTCTCGTGCACGGACTGATGATCGGCACCGACAGCGGCGAGGCCTGGGGGCTCGTCGTCTACTCGGCTGCGGCAGCCGTCGTGGTCGTCGCAGTTCTCGTGCGGCTGGCGTCGGCCGGCGCGCGCGGACCGGAAGGAGAACCCGCATGACTACACGAGTGCTGGGTCCCCTCGGCGTCGACGTGGAGCGCGGACCCGCGCTCCTCTCGGCGATCGACGCGGGACCGTCCCTCATCGCCCACCGGTCGCGACACGGGGAGCCGCGTCCCCCGGAGCTCACGTCGCTGCTCGCCGACCTCGAGCGGGTCGGGCTGCGTGGCCGTGGCGGCGCCGGCTTCCCGTTCGGCCGCAAGCTGGAGGTCACCGCCGAGGCCTCCGGCCGCCCGTACGTCGTCGTCAACCTCAGCGAGGGGGAGCCGGCCAGTGCCAAGGACGCTGCGCTCGCGCTCACCGCGCCGCACCTGGTGCTGGACGGAGCCGTCGTCGCGGCCCGCGTGCTGCGGAGTCGGGACGTGCACCTGGTCGTCCCGGATGCCGACCTCCAGGTGCGGGCGGCGGTCGAGTCGGCGGTGCGCGAGCGTGCCGCCGACCGGGTGCGTTTCGTCGTGCACCGCGCGGACGAAGCCTTCGTCGCCGGCCAGGCGACCGCCGTGCTCGAGCTGATGGCGGGACGGCCGAACCGGCCGGTGACGTCGTGGCAGCCGGCAGCCGTGCGCGGCCATCGCGGCCGACCGACGTTGCTGTCGAACGGCGAGACCTTCGCCCAGCTGGCGTTGCTGGTCCTGCACGGGGTCGAGGCCTACCTGGCGCACGGCACCCCGGACGAGCCCGGCACGACGCTGCTGACGGTCCACGACGACCTCGGCCGCCGGGTGGTCGAGGCCGCGTTCGGGACGAAGTGGGAGGCGGTGCTGGCGCCGGACTGTGTCGACCGACCGGTGCTGCTCGGCGGCTACCACGGCACCTGGGCCGACGCGGGCGAGCTGCGCGACCTGACCGTGTCCCGGCTCGGCCTGGCCGCGGCGGACCTGACCCTCGGCGCCGGTGTCGTGGTGGTGCCCGACGGCTGCCCGCTCGCCTTCGCCACCACGATCACTGCCTACCTGGCCGCGGAGAGTGCGGGCCGCTGCGGACCCTGCTTCAACGGCCTCCCTGCGCTGGCCCACGCGCTCGAGCGCGTGACGTCGGCATCGCCGGTCCGGCCGAGACCGAGCGGCTGTGCGGGCTGGTCGAGCGGCGCGGCGCGTGCGCCCATCCCGACGGCACTGCCCGGATGGTCCGCTCGGTGCTCACCCGGTTCCCGGACGAGGTCGAGCGGCACGCCCGCGGTGGGTGCTCCTACCAGCGTGCGAGCGTCGGGAGGTCGGCATGACGACCCAGCGGCTCCGCGTCGACTGGCCGACCTGCCAGGCGCGGGGGCTGTGCTTCGAGCTGCTCCCCGAGGTGATCGAGCTCGACGACTGGGGCTATCCCGTGATCACCGGCGAGGTCACGCCGGAGGTCGTGGCTGCGGCGCGGTCCGCTGTGCGGGGGTGCCCGACCATGGCGCTGCGTCTTGTCGGGCGGTCGCCGTCATAGGCTGCGGTTCCGCGAATTGGAACGGAGCCTTGCCAGAATGACGTCTCGGGTTGATCTGCTGGGCACGCGACCGCGGTCGACCTGGTCGGGATGGTGGCGCGGGATCGGCGTCACGCTCCTCGCCGGCTGGGTGCTCCTCATCTCCTCGACGTTCTTCTTAGGGGAACGGGAGTCGTCGCTGCGGTCCCTCCAGGAGGCCGCCAGGAACGGTGACGTCTCGGTCGTCCACACGTCAGGCGGCCTCGGCCCGCACGAGCGCGGGGTCGCGACCCTCGAGCTGACGTGGCGGGACGGGTTGTTCCGCTACTGGGCGGAGGTCCGTGAGGCTCGGCCGTTCCGTGGCGCTGCCGCGGCCCGGCCCGGCGACTCCGTGGTCACGCAGGTGGACGGGACCCAGGCCCTGCGGGTCCGGTCCGGTGTCGTGGAGCGTCTTGAGGAATACCCCGATCTGCGCGCGGAGAAGGACAGCAAGGAAGCCCTGAACGATCTTTACGGCGACATCTATGGTTGGCGGCTGCCGGTGTGGGCAGTTGGGCTGACAGCCGCCCTCACCATCGGTGGGTGGGTGTTGCTCATCGGCGGGCCGCAACCCTGGCGCGCGACCAGATGGGCCTGGTTCTGGCTCTCCGGGATCGGGACTCCCATCGGCCAGCTGGCCTACCTGACCCTCGGTGGCCCGGCATCGTTCGGCACCCCGCCCCGCTACTACGAACGGGGACTGACCGGGGGCTGGGCGTTCCTGTTCGCCTGCGTCGTCGTCCCACTTGTCTGGTGGGGGCTGGTTAGCCTGCAATAGGCCGTACGGCGAGGTCTACCTCCCCGGCTGGTCGGCGCCGCTAGTCCTTCGTGGCTAGGACCTTCCGCGCTTCACGCGGTGTTGGTGTCGAGCCGGCGCTGGCTACCTTCGAACATGACCGTTGTCCTGGACGCCACCGTCGGCTCCGACGTCGACCTGATGGCGGTCCTGCGGCCCCGGATGCGGGGCTGGGTCCACGCCGGACTGACACCGGTCGTCGTCGCGGCAGGGGTGCTGCTCGTCGTACTCGCTGACGGCGGGGCGGCACGCGCGGCCACCGCAGTGTTCGCCGGGTCGTCGCTGCTCCTGTTCGCCGTGTCGGCGCTCTACAACCTCCATCCGTGGCGGGGATCGCTCGGCACCTGGCTGCAGCGGCTGGACCACGCGAACATCTACGTGCTCATCGCGGGTTCCTACACACCGTTCGCGGTCCTGCTGCTGTCGGGTGCGTCGGTCGTGGTCATGCTGGTGCTGGCCTGGGCGGGCGCCATGGTCGGCGCTGTGTTCCGGATCGGCTTCCCGGGTGCGGCTCGGTGGGCGACGACGGGGTCCTACCTGGGACTGGGATGGATCGCGATCGGCTTCACTCCGCAGCTCCTGGGCGCGGGCAGCCCGATCGCTCTCGGCCTGCTGGCCGTCGGCGGGCTGCTCTACACCGTCGGCGCGGTCGTCTACGCGCGGCAGCGCCCGGATCCGTGGCCGGCGTTCTTCGGATTCCACGAGGTGTTCCACTGCTTCACCGCCGCCGGGTTCGCGGCCCACTGCGCCGCCGTGTTCATGCTGCACGCCGGCTGACGGCTACCGGCCCGGCCGGCTCGGCTTCGCCTCGAGCGCCGGACCGAGCCACCGCCGTACGAGCGCGCGGAGCTCGTCCTCGGACCGCGGTGGATCGGCCGGGTACTGCAGGAACGACACGAACAGCCGCATCAGGACCTCGGCGAGACCTTCGAGCTCGTCGTCCGCGACGCCGATCTCTGACCAGTCGACCGGGAGCCCGCGCAGGATGCCCGCGCCCACCTCGACCGCCTGTGCGATGACGCAGGGTTGTCAACGGCTGCCATGCTGGCGCCGTGACCGCAGACGTCTCGCTGTACGACGACATCGGCGGGCTGCCTGCCCTCCGCCGACTCAGCACCGCCTTCTACGAGCGGGTCCTGGCCGACGAGGTGCTCGCCCCGGTGTTCGTGGACTTCGAGCTGCGCCACGTGGAGCGGGTCGCCATCTGGCTGGCCGAGGTGCTCGGCGGTCCCGCCGACTTCACCGCGCAGCTCGGCGGCCACCAGTCCCTGTTGCGAAGCCACCTCGGGCTGGCGATCCGGGACGAGCACCGGGCCCGATGGCTCGAGCTGATGGGCGCCGCGATCGACGACGTACTGCCCGGCCGCGACGACCTGCGCGCGCCGCTGATGGCCTACTTCGAGTGGGGCACCGCGATCGCCCAGGAGGTCTCGCAGGAACCGCCGGGCACCGACCTCGGCGACCCGGGACCCACGCCGCGGTGGGGGCGGGACGGCCTGGTCTGATCTCTTGTGGCACGAAGTCGGGGGCCGTATCTTGCAAGGACTGTGACCTGCGTCACTGTCGTCTGGCAGGAGGCTCCTCATGACCCAGCTGGACCGGCAGGGTCCGTCTGACCCGGTGTCGGTGCCGTTCACACCCGGCATGCGTGACAACCCGGACGAGCTGGCGGCGATCCCTGACGAGATCGCCCACGCGCGCGAGCTGCCGATCGAACCGACTCCGACGCAAGAGTTCACCGAGACGTGGCGCAACGCGGCGTACAACTGCTTCTCCTCGGGTCACAAGTTCTGCCGTGAGGTCTGCCCGGTGATGCAGGTGACCCGCAACGAGTCGTGGACCCCCACCGCCTTCCACGCCAACGTCGTCGCAATGGACAAGGGTGAGATGTCGATCGAGGAGATCGCCTCCGACTACGTCAACTGCACGCAGTGCGGCGCCTGCGAGCTGCGCTGCCCCAACACACTCTTCACCGGCGACTTCTACCGCTTCCGGACGCGGACGGTCGACGTCGTCAAGGCGGTGCGCGCGTTCGCGGTCGAGAGCGGCGTGCACCAGCCGGCGTGGCAGTCGTGGAACGAGCGCACCGACGAGCGCACTCACGAGCCAGTGCTGGGCGAGACCCCGGTCAGTCAGGAGCACGTGCGCGACTGGTCCTACGGGCTCGGCCTGCCGATCGGCGGCGAGACGGTGCTGTTCGTCGACTGCGAGGCTGCGTTCTACCGCACCTCCGTTCCCCGCGCCGTCGCCCAGATCCTGCAACTGGCGGGCTACGAGTTCGGGCTGATGGGAGAGCAGTGGTGCTGTGGTGGCCCGGCCGCGGAGATGGGGTACGTCGACCAGGCGAAGCGCTTCGCCCAGCACAATCTCGACAACTGGCGCTCGACCGGTACCAAGCGGGTGCTCGTGCTCGACCCGCACGACTACATCTCCTTCACGGAGGACTATCCCAAGTACTTCGGCGCCGACTTCGACATCGAGGTCGTCCTCGTCGTGGAGCTGTTCGCCGAGCTGATCCGGGACGGAAGGCTGACCCCGTCGGTGCCCGTCGAACGCACGATCACCTACCACGACCCCTGTCGGCTCAACAAGCGAAAGGGCATCTGGAAGGAGCCGCGCGAGATCCTGCGGTCGATTCCCGGCCTGGACTTCAAGGACGTCGACCGCGTGACCCAGTGGTCCTACTGCTCCGGAGGCGGTGGCGGGTTGCCGGTCGAGAAGCCCGAGCTCACCGCCGCGATCTCGGCCGGACGGGTGGAGAAGGCGGCAGCTCTCGAGGTGGACACCCTGGTGAGCGCCTGCCCCTGGTCGGAACGGCCCCTCGGCGAGGCGGGCCAGGCAGCGAACATCGACGTCGTCGACCTCCACGAACTGCTGGCCGAGTCCCTCGGCATCACCGTCGGAGGTTCCCGCGACGGGGGCTCGGAGGGCAGCCCGTCGTGACCATCGCGGTGGAGCGTCTCGACGAGGTGGTCACCGCGCTGCGCACTGTGCTCAGGGACGAGCAGATCCTCACCTCCAAGCCGGACCGCTACAACCGGGCCAGGGTCCCGGCTCCGTTCCCGGTGCACCGGTGGGCCGAGCGACTCCCCGACCTCGCCGTCCTGCCGACGAGCACCGAGGAGGTTGCGGGCGTCGTGCGCATCGCCAATGACCTGCGGGTGCCCGTCGTTCCCCGCGACGGCGGGACCGGCCTCACCGACGGCGCTGTCCCTCTACGCGGCGGGATCGTCGTGGACGTCAAGCGGATGAACGCGATCAAGGAGCTCGACCTCGAGAACCGCACGGTGACCGTCGGCACCGGCATCAGCATGTTGAAGCTCAACGAGCAGCTCGCCCAGCACGGGCTCTTCTATCCCGACAACCCGGCGTCGTACCCCTGCTCGCTCGTCGGCGGCCGCATCGGCACCAGCGGGTGGTCGCTGATCGGCTCGCGCTACGGCCACACCCGTGACCTCGTGCTGAGCTTCGACCACGTGCTGCCCACCGGCGAGGTGATGCACGTCGGCGACGGCATCGGTCACAAGGTCAGCAAGTCGTCGAGCGGTTACCAGCTCAAGCACCTGTTCATGGGCCACCAAGGCACGCTCGGCATCGCGACCGAGGCCACGCTCAAGCTCTTCCCCAAGCCGGAGGCGGAGCTCTCGCCGTTCTGGGCCTTCGACAACTACGACGACGCCTACGCCTGCGTCGGCGCCCTCGCCCGCGCCGGCGTCGCGACCTTCGCCGGAGCGGTGCTGTTCGACGAGTGGAAGGTCGCGTACCTCCGCCGCGACGACGAGGCCTACATCCCCCAGCCCGGCGACGTCAGGGCGCTCGTGTGCGCGGTGATGTACGGCTACGAGGACGAGGTCAGGCCGGCCGGGAAGCGGCTGTTCCGGATCGCGAAGGAGCACGGGGCCCGCTACCTCGGCGACGAGATCTCCGAGGGCGACTGGGCTGCGCGGCACGACCGCTACGCCACCCCGATGCACGGTCGTACCAAGGCCGGTCAGGTGGTGCCGATGAGCTGGCACTGCGAGGACGCGGCGATCAACTACACCAACCTCCCGTCGGTGACGAAGGCCTGGCACGAGATCGTCGCGGACCTGCGTCGTCGTACCGACGTGTTCGACGACTGGGGCATGTTCGCCTACACCCAGGGCAACACGGGCGTGGACTACCTGACCGAGATCGACGTAGGCATCTGGGAGCAGCAGCTCGACGACCGGGCCTGGGAGATGTGGGTCAAGGCCAAGCGGGACATCGCCGCCGTCGCCCTCGCGCACAACGGCTCGATCAGCGCCTGTCATGGCTCCTGCCGGGAAGGCGAGGTCGACCTCGTCCCCGACGAGCTCGGCCGCGGCTTCGACGTGATGCTCGACCTCAAGCGCACCCTCGACCCGAAAAACATCATGAACCCCGGGAAGTACCTCCTCGACCGCGCCTACGAGCCAGGGACCCGATCATGAGCGACGACACCGCAGACCCGCCGATCGGCTTCCGGTACGCCGAGCAGTACACGCCACCGGAGCCCGAACGCGTCTCGGACGTCGCCATCACCACCCATGAGCACGTCTTCGAGGTCGACCCTCGGTTGATGGAGCGCTGGGTGCTGCAGCAGGAGTTCCCCAACTGGGACAGCCTGCGGATCATGAACAGCCGGGGGGACCACCTCGAGTGGATGCATCGTCACTTCGCTACCCGCGTGGTCACCGGTTCGGAGCTGCTGGCCGAGATCAATGACGAAACCCGGACAGCCGGGACCGACTAGGAGGAGAAGATGAAGTTCAGCTACGCGATGCTGCCCGACTACCCGTTGAGCGAATCTCTGGCCTCGATCAAGAAGGCGGACGAGCTCGGCTTCTACGCGGTGTACGCCGCGGACGAGACCTGGCACAAGGACCTCTGGCTGCTGTTCGCCGCAGCGGCCGCGCAGACCAGCCAGATCCGGATGGGGCCGAGCGTGTCAGGCGTCGTGCTACGCGAACCGACCTTGATCGCGCAGGCGGCCGCCACGCTGGACGAGCTGACCGGCGGACGGGCGGAGGTCGCGGTGTCAAGCGGCAACTTCGGCCTGCTAGCGGAGTACAACATCGACTGGGCCAAGACGAAGCCGCTCTCGCGCGTCAAGGAAGCGGTGCACGTGATCCGGACCCTGCTCGACGACGGCGCCATCACCCACGACGGCGAGTTCTTCAATTACAGCGGCCTCTTCACGTTCGCCCGGCCGGTGCAGGAGCGGCTACCGGTCAAGATGGGCGCGATGCGCGGACCGAAGTCGTTCGAAGTGGCCGCGGAGTTCTCCGACGGTTGCCACCATGCGCTCAGCTACACCCGCGAGGCCTATGACTACATGATCGAGCACTGCACCATCGGCGCCGAGCGTGCAGGGAAGAACGTGCAGGACCTCGACCTCGGCGCCTGGATCGTCTTCTCGGTCGCCGAGGACAGTGCCGTGGCCAAGGACGCCGCGCGCAGCATGGTCGGCCTTTATGCCTCTTCGATGCCGCACGAGCAGCTCAAGCGCAACGGGGTCGACCCCGAGGAGGTGGCGCCCATCATCGAAGCGATCGGGGCCGGCGACATGGCCAAAGGCATCGAGCTGACGACCCCGGACCTCGCGGAGCGCCTGTCCGTGGCGGGCACCCCGGAGGAGTGCCTCGAGAAGTTGCAGAACGAGATCGCGGCCGCCGGCGTCAACCACATGATCCTCGCCATCACCGACAAGGCGCTGGTGAAGGCCCTGATGGGACGTGAGGTGGAGGGCGTCCCTGACGTCGACACCCAGCTGCAGCTCGTTCACGACAGGGTGATGCCTGCGTTCGCCTGACCGCTCGTACGACGCCCGCATTGGGGGCCTACGCGATGATGGGGTCGTGAACCGGCTCGGAGCAGCGACCAGCCCCTATCTGCTGCAGCACGCCGAGAATCCGGTCGATTGGTGGGAGTGGGGGCCGGACGCGTTCGCCGAGGCGAGCGAGCGCAACGTGAAACCAGTGCTGCTGAGCGTCGGCTACGCCGCGTGCCACTGGTGCCACGTGATGGCGCACGAGTCGTTCGAGGACGACGCGACCGCGGCCTACATGAACGAGCACTACGTCAACATCAAGGTCGACCGGGAGGAGCGACCCGACGTCGACGCCGTCTACATGCAGGCGACGACCGCGATGACCGGGCAGGGCGGCTGGCCGATGACCGTCGTCCTCGACCACGACGGCGCGCCGTTCTTCGCCGGCACCTACTTCCCCGACCGGCCGCGGCACGGGCAGCCGGCGTTCACCCAGGTGCTGCAGTCGCTGGCCGAGGCGTGGCAGGAGCGCGGCGACGAGGTACGACGCGTCGCCGACAACCTGCGCGAGCACCTTGCCAAGTCCGCCCAGCTGCCGTCGGGAGCCGTGACCGCCGAGCTGCTCGACGGTGCGGTGACCACCCTCGCCGACGAGTTCGACCCGATGGCCGGCGGCTTCGGCAACGCGCCGAAGTTCCCGCCCACCATGGTGCTCGAGTTCCTGAGGCGCCACGGTGGGGACAAGGCACGCCACATGCTGGCCCGCACGACTGCGGCGATGGCAGGCGGCGGGATGTACGACCAGCTCGGTGGCGGGTTCGCGCGCTACGCCGTCGATCGCGGCTGGGTGGTGCCCCACTTCGAGAAGATGCTGTACGACAACGCGCAGCTGGTCGGCCTCTACGCCCGTCTCGGGCACCGAGACAGGCGACCGGATCGCCCGCGAGACCGCCGACTTCCTTCTCCGCGAGCTGCGCACACCCGAGGGCGGCTTCGCGTCCGCGCTCGATGCCGACAGCCCCGACCCGGCGACGGGCAAGAGCGTCGAGGGCGCCTTCTACGCCTGGACGCCGGCGCAGCTGGCCGAGGCGCTCGGCGATGACCACGGTCCGTGGGCAGCAGACCTGTTCGCCGTGACCGAGGCCGGCACGTTCGAGCACGGCATGTCCACGCTGCAGCTGCGGCACTACCCGTCCGACGATCTCGACCGCACCCGGCTCGCCCATGTGAAGGCACGACTCCTCGCCGTCCGTGACGAGCGACCGCGCCCCGGCCGCGACGACAAGGTGGTCGCGGCCTGGAACGGCCTGGTCATCAGCGGCCTCTGCGACGCCGGCCTCCTCCTCGGCGAGCAGGAGTACGTCGACGCAGCCGTCGCCGCGGGCGAGCTCCTCGCGCGCCTCCATGTGATTGACGGGTCGATCCTGCGCGTCTCCCGGGACGGCGTGGCCGGGCCGCACGCGGGAGTGCTGGAGGACTACGGCTGCGTCGCGTCGGGCTTCCTGTCCCTCGTGCAGGCGACCGGCGACGCGCGGTGGCTCACTCTCGCGACCGGTCTGCTCGACCACGCGCTCGCAGGCTTCGGCGCTCCGGACGGCGGGTTCTACGACACCCACACCGACGCCGAGGCGCTGGTGGCCAGGCCGCGGGACCCGGGTGACAACGCCTCGCCGAGCGGGTTCAGCAGCATGGTCCACGCCCTGGTGACCGCCCACGCGCTCACCGGCGAAGGCCGCTACCGCGACGCCGCCGAGGAGGCCATCGCCACGATCGCCGGCCTTGCCGAGCGCGCGCCCCGCTTCGCCGGCTGGTCGCTCGCCGCGGCCCACACCATGCTCGACGGGCCGCTCGAGGTCGCGGTCGTCGGACCCGCCGGCCCGGACCGCGACGCCCTCGCCGCCCGTGCGCGCCGGCTCCCCGGCGCGGTCGTGGTGGTCGCCGACGGACCCCGCGACGACGTACCCCTGCTGACCGGACGCACCGCCGTTGACGGCCGGCCGGCTGCCTACGTGTGCCGCGGGTTCGTGTGCGAGCGTCCGGTGACCTCGCCGGACGACCTCCCATGAGCCGACCCCTCAGCGAGCGCTGGCGGTCGGGGCTCGCGCTGCTGATCAGCATCGTCGTGCTGGGCGGGATCGTCCTGTTCGCTCCGGCCGAAGGTCCTGCCGCGCTCCGGCGGGTGCTCGGCATCAGCGACGACCGGCTCCGGGATCCCGCGGACGTCCCAGCGGGCGGCACCTACGCGTTCCTCGCGCACCAGCCGCTCAACTCTGACGAGCCGGTGGCATGGGACCCGTGCGACGAGATCCACTACGAGATCAACCCCGACGGCTCACCCTTCGACGACGACGACACCGAGGAGTTCGTCGAAGAGGCGGTCGAGGTCGTCTCCCACTACACCGGCCTCGAGTTCGCGTACGACGGCCGCACCGACCGCCGCCCGGAGTGGGACCGTGAGTTCGTGCCCACGATCGGCCGGAACGAGCCGGTGCTGATCTCGTGGGCGACCGAGGACGAGGTCCCGCAGCTCGAGGACGACGTCGCCGGCGTCGGCGGCGCGGTCGCCGTCGAGGTCGACCCCGGCGGCTGGCTCCGCTACGTCACGGGCGGCGTCACGCTGGACAGCGACGCGTTCGAGGAGATCGGCAGCGTCTTCGGTGACGGCGGCGAGCGCCGCGCGATCCTGCTGCACGAGCTCGGCCACCTGGTCGGGCTCGACCACGTCGACTCGGCCGACGAGCTGATGTTCGCCGACAACGTCGGCAAGCGGGACTTCGACACCGGCGACCTCAACGGATTGGTCGCGGTCGGCAACGGCAGGTGCGCCTGACACCGTCGTCGCCACGACAGCGCCACAATCGGGGCATGGTGCTCGGGCCCACGACCCCACGACCGTCGGCGTTCTATGACGGCGGGCTGCCACCAGGCGACCCCCGACCCGACCTGCCGGCCAAGATCATGCTGGAGCGGATCGAGACCGCATCGGGCCGACGGCCCCGCGAGGCGTTCCGCATGCTGCGGCGGATCGCCTACCTCGACGAGGAGTACGGCGAGATCCTCGTGCCGGCCGACCTCGACACGTTCGAGACCGACTTCGCCTCGGTCCCGACGCTGCTCACCTGGCTGGTGCCGAGGACCGGCGCCCACCTGCCGGCCGCGCTCGTCCACGACGGGCTGGTCGGCGGCAAGGACTACCTCGCGACGCGATACCCACCCGACGAGGACCCGATCGACCGGGTCGGCGCCGATCTGGTCTTCCGCCGCGCGATGCGGGACAGCGGCATCCCGCTGATCCGGCGCTGGCTGGTCTGGTCGGCGGTCACGCTCGGGACCATCGGGCACGGCTCCGAGAGCTGGTCCCGGCGGCAGCACCTGCGCTACCTGATCGCCGCGTTCGGAAGCCTGCTGCTCGTCGCGGCGCTGGGGATCGCCGCGACGCTCGACCTGTTCGACGTCGTCGCGTGGCTGCCGTGGATGGGCGCCGACCGCGGATTCCTGCTCGAGCTGGCCGGCGGGCTGGCGGGCGCGATCGTGATCCCGCTGCTGCTCGGCCTCACCTGGGGGCGGTTCGCGATCGCCGGAGCGGTGACGGGCATCGCGCTCGCCGTACTCCTCCACGTCACGGCGCTCCTGCTCGGGCTCACCGTGATCTACCAGGCAGCGGAGCGGGTCGCGCGTCGTACGCCGGTCGCCGGCCTGGTCGCGACCGCGCTCGTGATCGCGGCCAGCCTGGTGCTGACGGTGCTGCTGGTCGGTACGTCAGGCTGACGCGTCGGCGCGTGGGGCCGGTCCTGGAGGAGGGCGGACCGTCTGCGACCGCGGTCGGATGCGCGAATTCCGGGACGGCAGTACTTTCGCATCATGACGACCGTTGTGCCCACGCCCGCCACGACTGCTGCCACCTTCGACTCGCTCGACCCCGCGACCGGTGAGGTGGTCGGCACCCATCCGATCCACGACGCCGCCCACGTCAACGCGGTCGTCGATCGCGCCCGGATCGAGGCGAACTGGTGGGACGGCCTCGGGTTCGACGGGCGCAAGGAACGGCTGATCATCTGGCAGAAGTACGTCGTCCAGCACCTGGATGAGCTGGTCGACCTGATGCAGCGCGAGAACGGCAAGCCGGCCGGAGACGCGGCGCTCGAGGTCACCCTCGCGATCGACCACCTGCACTGGGCTGCCACCCACGCCGCGAAGGTGCTCAAGCGGCGGAGCGTCGCGCCCGGCCTGATGATGGCCAACAACGCGGCGAGCGTCGCCTACCGCCCGTTCGGCGTGGTCGCGGTGATCGGACCGTGGAACTACCCGGTGTTCACTCCCATGGGTTCGATCGCCTATGCCCTCGCCGCCGGCAACGCGGTCGTCTTCAAGCCCAGTGAGCACACGCCGGGCATCGGCGAGTGGCTCGCCCGGTCCTTCCTCGAGGCGATCGGCCGGCCGGTGCTCCAGGTCGTCACCGGCTACGGCGAGACCGGAGGCGCGCTCTGCGCGGCCGGCGTCGGCAAGGTCGCCTTCACCGGGTCACCGGCCACCGCGCGGCGGGTGATGGCCGCGTGCGCCGAGACGCTCACCCCGGTGCTGATGGAGGCCGGCGGCAAGGACGCGCTGATCGTCGACGAGGACGCCGACCTCGACGCCGCCGCCGACGCGGCGATCTGGGGCGCCGCCGCCAACGCGGGCCAGACCTGCGCCGGCGTCGAGCGGGTCTACGTCCACGAGCGGGTCTACGACGACTTCCTCCGCGAGCTGACCGACAAGGCCAAGGAGCTCGCCGCGGAGCCGGGTGGCCAGCTCGGCCCGATCACCATGCCCTCGCAGATCGACATCATCCGACGCCACATCGACCACGCGATCGCCTGCGGCGGCCGTGCCGTGGTCGGCGGCCCGGACGCGGTCGGCGAGCGCTACGTCCAGCCGACCGTGCTGGTCGACGTGCCGGACGACTGCCCGGCCGTCACCGAGGAGACGTTCGGCCCGACGGTCACCGTCACCAAGGTGCGCGACATGGACGAGGCGGTCGCCAAGGCCAACGCCACGGCCTACGGCTTGGGCTCGACGGTCTTCGGCAAGGCGCGGGCCGTCGAGACCGCCGAGCGGCTGCGGGCCGGGATGACCTCGATCAACGCGATCCTCGCCTTCGCCGGTGTGCCGGGCCTGCCGTTCGGCGGGGTCGGCGAGTCGGGCTTCGGGCGGATCCACGGGCCCGACGGGCTCAAGGAGTTCACCTACTCCCATGCGATCACCCGCCAGCGGATGAAGCCGGCGCTCGCGATGACCACCTTCCGTCGTACGACGAAGGACGAGGAGCGGGCCGGCAAGCTCGTCAACGCCCTCTACGGACGCGGCAACAAGAAGAAGAACCAAGAAGGGCTGAACCGGCGGTCAGCCGGCCGCCGAGCGTCGTACCTCGTTGAGGATCGAGATCTTCTGCCAGACCTTGCGCGACATCCTGATCGTGAGGGTCTCGATGGTCGACACCGTCTCCAGGACGACGGCGTCGCGTGACTCCTCGGCGCACAGGGCGGCGGTCTTGCCGACCATGCTCAGCAGCTCGGAGCAGTAGTCGAGGTAGTGCTCGAGCTCCTCGAAGCTGAGGCCCATGGCCGGGCTCACCGAGTGGGGGTGAACGTAGAGCGGAGCCGCTCCGGGTCCTTGTTGAGCTGGTGCATGTCGATGATGTGGGCGAGTGAGCGGAGCTCGTGGAGCAGGGCGAGGGTGTCCGCCCGCCGCAGCCGCTCGGGGACCGTGAACAGGAACCAGATGGCGATCGCGGCGAACACGAGGTCGTTGACGCCGCTCTCGAGGACCGTCAGCCACTCGATGTCGTGCTCAGGACCGCCCTCCTGCACCGCGGAGCGCACGGCGAACACGATCGCCACCAAGGTGAGCACGACGACCAGCGCGATCACGGCGCGGGACACGATCCGCACGATGCGCAGCCGGTCGCGGTTGCGGGCCGAGCTCGTCGCGACCCGGTCCGCCAGCTCCATCAGCTCGGCGGACACCGCGTAGAGGCCGCGCTCCGGGAAGCGCGCGCCGATCCGGACGCGCAGCTGCTGCAAGGTCGCGAGCACGGGCTCCGCCTCGAGCCGCTCCAGCGCGATTGCCATGGCCGACAACCTAATGCTCTTAGCATGGGCAGGTGACCGGTCTGGTGTTGGAGTGCGGGCACTACGACCGGTTCGAGTGTCGTTCGTGCACCTGGCTGGAGCGTCCGTACGACGAGCAGCTCGCCGCCAAGCACGCATCCACCCGGGAGCTGGTCCGAGCCGCGCTCGGCGACCGACCGGAGCCCGAGTGGCTGGCTCCGGTGCCGAGCGTTCCCGAGGGGTTCCGGACCAAGGCCAAGATGGTGGTCGGCGGGACCGTCGACCAGCCGACCCTCGGCCTGTGGGATCCGCGACGGGGTGCCGTCGACCTGCGCGACTGCGCGCTCCACTCGGCCGGGATCGTTGCCGCGCTGCCGGTCCTCGCCGCGTTCGTGACCCGCGCCGCGCTGACGCCGTACGACGTCCCGACGCGGAGCGGCGAGCTCAAGCACGTGCTCGTCACCGAGTCGCCGGCCGGCGAGCTGATGGTGCGCTGGGTGCTGCGGTCGACCGAGGCGGAGACGCGGATCCGCAAGCACCTGCCGTGGCTCGCTGGAGACGCTGCCTGGTCTGCGTGTGGTGACGCTCAACATCCAGCCCGCCCACGCCGCACTCCTGGAGGGGGAGCGGGAGGTGGTGCTGACCGAGCAGGCCACGCTGCCGATGGAGGTCAACGGGATCACCCTCCACCTCGGCCCGCGCAGCTTCTTCCAGACCAACACCGACGTCGCGGCGGCGCTCTACCGCACCGCACGGGCCTGGGTCGACGAGCTCGCCCCGGCGTCCGTGCACGACCTCTACTGCGGCGTCGGCGGGTTCGCGCTGCACCTGGCCGCACCCGGGCGGGCGGTGACCGGGATCGAGATCAGCGCCGACGCCGTGACGGCGGCCGAGCGCGGTCGGGACGGCGCGGGCCTCTCACCCGAGCTGGTGCGGTTCGTCGCGGGGGACGCGACGTCGTACCTCCTCGAGGACCGCGCGGACCTGGTCGTCGTCAACCCGCCACGGCGCGGGCTGGGCACCGACCTGGCGTCCCGGCTGGAGGAGACGGGGCCGGCCGCGGTGCTCTACTCCAGCTGTAACCCGGAGACGCTGGCGCGGGACCTCGGGGTGATGCGGTCCTACGCGCCGGTGCGGGCGCAGGTGCTCGACATGTTCCCGCAGACCGCGCACCTCGAGGTGCTGGTGCTGCTCGCCCGCTAACGCAGCGAGTAGGTCGCCAGCGAGACGCCGACGTAGTGCGCCACGAAGGCGAAGATCGTGAACGTGTGGAACACCTCGTGGAAGCCGAACCAGCGCGGCGACGGGTCGGGCCACTGGAAGCCGTAGACGAGGCCGCCGACGGTGTAGAGCGCGCCGCCGACCGCGATCAGCACGAAGATCGCGATACCGATGCCGAGCCCGAGCGCGACCGCGCCGTCGAAGAACGCGGGGATGAAGAACACCGCGGCCCACCCCATCGCGATGTAGATCGGCGCCGACAGCCAGCGGGGCGCGGTCGGCCAGAAGACCTTGAACGCGATGCCCAGCACGGCCGCGGTCCACACCACTGACAGCAGCAGGACCTGTTGTGTCCCCTCGAGCAGGATCAGGCTGAACGGCGTGTAGGAGCCGGCGATCAACAAGAAGATGTTGGCGTGGTCGAACCGGTTGAGGAACCGCCACACCTTCGGCGACCAGGTGCCGCGGTGGTAGACCGCGGAGGTTCCGAAGAGCAGGAGCGCGGTGAACGCGAAGAGCGCGGAGCCGACCCGGGTCGTCGCCGTCGGCGACAGCCAGATCAGGACGATGCCGGCCGCCAGGATCAGCGGCGTCGATCCGGCGTGCAGCCAGCCGCGCATCTTCGGCTTCACGGCGGCGATCGTGTCGCCGATCTCCTCCAGGCCGGCGCGGACGCGTTCGTTCGCGCTGTGGAGTGCCTGGTTCATGTTTCGAAGGCTAGCGGTCGCCCCCAGCGCCCGGAGAATCCAGCGGCGAGCCTCAGTGCGTGTGTGGCGCGACGATCCCGCCCTCGGACGGCTGCACGATGACGAAGCCCTGACCGGCGAACGTGACCTGGAACGCCTCGCCCGAGCCGCGGCCGATGAGCGCGCCGGCGGTGAAGGACTTGGTGATCGAGGTCTGGAGCTCGACCGACCACGCGACGATCGCCTGGATGTCGGCGAACGTCGGCGCCTCCGCGGCGTTGAGCACCACTGGGTCGCCGTCGGTCGTGATCGCGACCCAGCCGGTGCCGCGGAGCGTCGTGTTGAAGAGACCGCCCGCAGCGATGCTGCCCCCCTTGACCCGCTCGACGTTCCAGTCGAGGCCGGCGGAGAACGCGAGCACGTGGTCGCCGTTGATCGAGATGCCGCTGTTGTTGAGGTGCAGGATGTGGATGTGCTCGGCGTCGTTGGCCAGGAACACGTCGCCCGCACCTTCGACCCGCATCAGGGACAGACCCTCACCGGTCAGCGCCTTCTTGAGGAACCTCCCTGCGCCGCCGCCCTGGTAGTTGAAGGTGACCTGGCCCTGGTAGGCGACCATCGCCCCTTGGCGGGCCATGAACGGCTCGGCGACGCGCACCCGCAGCAGCCTGCCGTTCTGCAGCGATGGGCCGACGCCGGTCTCCTTCTCGGAGAAGCGGCCATCGATCAGGTCACCGGAGACGCCGGGCATCGCTGAGTAGCCCGGAGTCGCGACGGGCGCGGCAGCGGGAGCGCTGCGTAGGGCTCCGCGGGGGGAGCGGCGGCGTACGGCTGCGCGGGGTAGGGCTCTGCGGCCGCGGGCGCCTCGGCAGCGGGCGCCTCGGCCATCGGAGTCTCCGGGTTCGGCGTCTCCGCCATGGGCGCCTCTGCCACCGGCTCTTCTGCCGCAGGCGTTTCGGCGTACGGCGTCGAGGACAGCTGCTCGGACGCCGGCGGCGACCCGACCACGCGGGTCTCCATCATGAACGCGTCCTCGGTGGGCGACTCGTCCATCTGCCCGTCGGGGCGATCGGTGGCTGCCTCCTCGGCCGCCGGCGTCTCCGCGCGGTGGGTGGCGCCGGCCTCGGCGGTGGGCTCCTCCGGCGGCGTGAGAGGCGACGTCGACTGCACGCCGCCGTCGGAGACGTGCTCGGACCACTGGGTCCCGTCCCAGTAACGGAGCTCGTGTCGGCCAGTGGGGTCCGGGTGCCAGGCTGCGGCGGTCATCGTCGGTTCCTCTCAAGGGTCAGGTCTGCGTCCTCGCTGCCCATCGTGTCAGTCGCCCCAACCGCGCCGGAAGAACCCCGCCTCGAACATCTCAATCGCTACGATCGTCGGGTGGTCGACTGGAAGCGGGGCTTGCGCCGGGTGCTCTACCCGGCCTACGAGAATCGCGTCCTGCGCCGGATGCCCGACAACCTGCCCAAGCACGTCGGCGTGATGCTCGACGGCAACCGCCGGTGGGCGAAGGCGGTGGGTCGCGACACCGAGCACGGCCACCGTGCCGGCGCCGCGAACATCGAGCCGCTGCTGACCTGGTGCGAGGAGATCGGCATCGAGGTGGTCACCCTCTGGCTGCTCTCGACCGACAACCTCAACCGCCCACCCGCGGAGCTCGCGCAGCTGCTGGAGATCATCGAGGAGGCCGTCGACAGCCTCGCCGACCAGCGCCGGTGGCGACTCAACCCGGTGGGTGCGCTCGACCTGCTTCCCGACCAGACCGCCGCCCGGCTCAAGACCGCCGCGGAGCACACCGCCGACGTCGAAGGGATGATCGTCAACGTCGCCGTCGGGTACGGCGGACGCCGCGAGATCGCGGACGCCGTACGGTCCCTCCTCCAGGAGCACGCCGCCAAGGGCACCTCGTTGGAGGAGCTCGCGGGGATCATCGACGTCGAGCACATCGCCGATCACCTCTACACCAAGGGCCAGCCCGACCCTGACCTGGTGATCCGTACGTCGGGCGAGCAGCGGCTCGGCGGCTTCCTGCTCTGGCAGAGCGCCAAGTCGGAGTTCTACTTCTGCGAGGCCTATTGGCCCGACTTCCGCCGGGTCGACTTCCTGCGGGCCATCCGCGCCTACGCCCTGAGAGAGCGTCGCTTCGGCGCCTAACCAGCGGCTACCGTGGCCCGACGTGTCCAAGCCGATCACGTCCCTGACCGTCACCGCGCACGAACAGCTGAGCCCCGGCATGGTGCGGCTCCACTTCCGCAGCGACGACCTGTCGGCGTTCGTGGGCAGCGACCACACCGACCGCTACGTGAAGCTGATCTTCGGCGACCCGGAGCTGCTCGCGCAGGGGGAGCGGCCGACGATGCGCACCTACACGGTGATCGACCCGGACCCGGTGACGGGGACCCTCGCGATCGACTTCGTCGTGCACGGCACCGAGGGGATCGCCGGCCCGTGGGCATCGACCGCGCTGCCGGGCGACACCATCTCGGTGCGCGGCCCGTCCGGCGCGTACAGCCCGGACCCCGCTGCCGACTGGCACCTGTTCGCGGGCGACGAGGCCGCCATCCCGGCGATCCGGCAGTCGCTCGCGACCCTGCCCGACGACGCGGAGGGCTATGTGGTGATCGAGGTCGACGCCCCGACGTACGTCCAGCCCGTCGCGGCGCCCGACAAGGTCGAGGTCACCTGGCTCTATCGGTCCGACGCGCAGCAGCCCGGCCTGGCAGACACCGTCCGCGCCCTGCCGTGGCGCGAGGGCCGGGTGCACGCCTTCGTGCACGGCGAGGCCCAGGCCGTGATGCACGAGATCCGGCCCTACCTGTTCCGCGAGCGCGGCCTGCCCCGAGCCGACGTCTCGATCTCCGGCTACTGGCGGAAGGGCCGCTCCGAGGAAGCGTTCCGCGAGTGGAAGGCCGAGCTGGCCGCGGCCGAGAGCGCCTCGACGTGACCGGTCTCCAGCTGGTCAGCTCCGACGCCGAACGAGCGGTCGGTGACGCCGGTGCGATCCCTGGCGCCGTCGCGGCGATGCACCGCTTCGCGGGCCGCGTGTACGGCGCGCTCCCGGCGGACGCCAACCTGGTGGTGTCGCCGTACTCCATCGCGGTCGCGCTCGGCATGACGCTCACCGGTGCCGGCGGCCGGACCGCCGAGGAGATGCGGCAGGTGCTCGGCGCCGACGACCGCTTCCACGCCGGGCTCAACGCGCTGACGCAGCACGTCGGGAGCCTCGCGGGGCGCCAGCGGCGCACCGACGGGAGCGAGGCCGACATCGCCCTCGGCGCCGCCAACCAGCTCTTCGGGCAACGGGGCGTCGGCTGGGAGCGGCCGTTCCTCGACGCTCTCGCTGCGGAGTACGGCGCCGGCGTGCGCGACGTCGACTTCGCGACGGCCGCCGACGCCGCGAGGGTCCTCATCAACGACTGGGTCGGACGGCAGACGCACGACCGGATCACGGACCTGATCCCTGCGGGCGTGCTCGACGAGCTGACCCGGCTGGTGCTCGTCAACGCCATCTACCTCAAGGCTCCGTGGGAGGCGCCGTTCCGGAAGGCGCTCACTGCGTCGCGAGCCGTTCCACCGGGCCGACGGCAGCACCGTCGAGGCCGACATCATGCGCGGCGCCGGTGTCTCCGGACCGCTGGGCCAGGGGGACGGCTGGCGGGCCGCCACGATCGCGTACGCCGGCAACCGGCTCGCCATGACGGTCGTCCTCCCCGACGAGGGGCGGCTCTCCGACGTCGAGGCGCTGGTCGCGTCCGGCAGGCTGCCCGAGCTCCTTCCCACAGGCCCGCCGACCAGGCTCGACGTACGCATGCCCAAGTGGACCTTCCGCACCAGCGCCGCGCTCGGCGACGTGCTCAAGGGGCTCGGGATGCCGACCGCGTTCGATCCTGTCGACGCCGACTTCCGCCCGATGACGCAGGAGGAGCCCGGTCTCTTCATCGGAGCCGTCCTGCACCAGGGCTTCATCGCCGTCGACGAGGACGGCACCGAGGCCGCCGCGGCGACCGCCGTGGCGATGCAGGCGAGGGGCATGCCCGACGCCCCCGAGCCGTTCCACGTCGACCGGCCGTTCCTGTACGTGATCCACGACGTCGAGCACCGGGCACCGCTGTTCGTGGGCCGGGTGCTCGACCCGACGGCTTAGGGGCCGCCGTCGGGTCGAGCCGGAGACGACTCAGTCGTCGTACGCAGCGACCTCCGTGGTGTCCATGTACGAGCAGCCCGAGAAGTCGAACGGGCAGCCGCTCCAGTCGGGCACCTGCGGCGAGAGCATGACGTACCTGATCGCTCCCACGTTCGGGACCGGTGCTCCCAGCGGGATCTCGACCATCGTGCCCCGGTCGTCGACGGTGAACGTGCCCTCGGCGACCGGCGAGCCCCACGGCCCGGCCGGCGTCGCGGCCACGTAGATCTCGTAGTCCGCCGTCGACGCGCTGCCCGCGTCACCGCAGGTGGCCGTCGGGTTGACGCCGAACTCGGTCACCGTGATCTCCTCCGGAAGCTCGATCACGATCTCCTTCGGGCTGGATCAGGTCCGGATCGGTGCCCGGGGCACCGTCGTCCCCGAAGGTGGTGCTGCCCCAGCCGGTGCCTGCCGAGAGGTCGATCGCACCCTCAGGGCCGCAGGCCGGTGAGTAGTCGGGACCGGTGAAGCTGGCGATGCTGGCGCCACCGCTGGCCGACGCCCAGTCGCGACGGAGCGACGGGTCGAAGTCCACCCGAGCCCCGCCGATCACGGTGACGGCGTCGGAGTCGGGCTCGTAGCCCGCGACGGTGGCGACCACCTTCGGCCACGTCCCCTCCGGCACCCCGGTGATCTTGTACTCACCGTTGGCGTCGGACGTGTCGGAGTACTCGCTGTGGCCGGCGACCTTGACCACGGCGCCCGGCAGCGGGTTGCCGGACCTGTCGGTCACGGTGCCGGCGATCCTGCCCGTCGGCGTCCCCGGCGGGGGCGGCGTGTTGAAGTCGGCCACCGGTGCCGCGTCGTTGCCGTCATCCGAACCGGCGTAGAAGCCGAAGCCGCGATCGGCGAACTTGTTCCAGAGCTGGCGGTAGTGAGCTCCGCCGTAGATCGCCTCGTCGGCAGCGATGATCGCGTCGCGCATGTCGAGCATCGACGGGTCGTCGGCCGACAGTCGCATGCCCTCGGTGACGACAGCCATCGTGACCTTGTGGCCCAGCCGCTCCCGGATGTCGAAGAGCGTCTGCGCCCAGGCCTCGCCGGCAGCGTGCACCTGGGTGCCGAGCTGGCCCTCACCCACGTCGTCGTAGGTGTAGCCGCCGTCATCGCCGGTGAGGACCTGCACGCACCGGGGCGAGACATCACCAAGACCGCAGTCCGTCGCCTCGGTGCGGGTCACTACAGCACCCTTGGCGAGGTAGAGGTCGAGGCTGAGCTCTCCCGGAGTGTCGGTGTTGGTCGTGTAGCCGCGCTTGAGCACGTAGTCGAACGCGTAGAAGTCGCTCCAGCCCTCGCCCATGCCACCGGCCTGGTAGCTGTTGAGCGTCGAGTGGTTGTTGGAGTTCACGACCAGCCGGTTCGACAGGCCATGGGTGAACTCGTGGCCGAGGGTCAGGAAGTCGTCGGACGAGCTCGCCGCGAGGTACGGCGCGTAGTTGAGGTACATCTGCATCCGCGGCCGGCGACCGTCGGGCGGGGTGTTGAAGTTCGCGTTGTTGACGTGGTCCCCGTCGGGGAAGCCGTTGTCGGTGTTCGCGCCGTCGATCGCATTCAGCTCGACCGGGTCGCCGTCGCGGCGGGTGAAGTTGCCGCTGGACCGGTCGAAGCCGAACGGCGCCCGGGCGAGCCACTTGGCGTACCTGCTGGTCAGGTAGAGACCCTGGATCGCGTCATGGGCCATGTTGGTCCGCCAGGACCTGGCCTTGCTCGGGTCCCAGCTGCAGATGTATGCCCTGTTGCAGCCGAGCTCGCCGGGGGCCGTGGGGAACCCCTGCAGCTGCATCTCGCGCGCCTCCGCACGGTTCTTGGGGATCCGGGTCGTCTCTCCGGGCTGACGCTTGTTGTCGTCGTTGAGGTCGGGCCACGACGGTCGCGTACTTGCCCTTGGGGAAGTTTGCCTTCGGCAGCAGGAAGCCGCGCTTGATCAGGTTCACGTAGTGCGCCTTGCCGCCGGAGGACCGACCGGTCGCGCCCGGGTAGTGCTCGTGGACGTAGGCGTCGCCGTCGAAGTTGATGGTCGAGCGGCGGTAGAGGGTCGCTCCGGTCGCCGCGTCGATCACGTGCTCGTACGCCGCAGTCGAGCCGGGCTCGGTGTAGGTGAGCCAGGCCGGACGGAGTCCGCCGGGCGCGAGGAACCACACCCGGTCGGCCGAGGCGCCGGGTCGGAGGTCGGGGTTGGCGAGCCGGGCGTCGGCCACGGCCTTGTTGATGGCAGCCGTCCGACCGATCGTCGCGGAGGGCGCCCGACGGGCCAGCCTGCCGAGGCCGGCGACCGGTGCTCCCTGCACCGAGATCAGCCGGCCGGACTTGTCGACGTGGGCGCGAAGCCCGTTGCCGAACACCCGCTCGCCCGCGACCTGCTGGGCCCAGAAGACGTGCCTGATCCCGTGGAGGTCGCGGTATTCGCGGACCTTCACGAACGTGGAGAGGTCGGCGCGCTCGAGACCGAAGGCGGCCAGGTGGTCGCTGACGTAGTCGAGCGCCACCGATGCCGCGGACCGACCACTCGGGCCGGTCAGTGCCCTGCGCCCCACGACCTCGTCGGGCGTGCCGGTCAACGGGTCGATGTCGATGTCCGCGCCGGGGCCGATCCTGAGGCTGAGCCGGGTGACCGCCTTGCCGTTGGTGCGCACCTGCTTGGCGTCGGCGCGGGCGAGCCGGTCACCGCTGAGGATCCGCGCGTCGTAGTTGGCGATCAGCGGCGGCGTCACCGGAGCGATCGGCCTGCCGCGCCGCAGCCGTCGCGGCTGGTGCGCCGTCCGACGGTCCTGGTATGCCCATGGTCGCGACCGCGACCGCGGTCACCGCCAAGGCTCCCAGCCATTTGTTGCGGCTGCCCGATCGTGCTGCCGACGAGTTCATCGCGCCTCCCGACGTGTTCGTGCGGTGTTGCCCGTGTCGTTGTCGGCGGTGGCCGACCTCCGCACCCTAAGGGCAGCCCCCGCCGGTAGGAAGGACCAGAATTTGCCGACGTAGACTGGCCCCCCGTGACCCTCGCCGGACTCGCCGACCTCGTCCTCGCCGATCCGGCGCTCGCCGCGGCGTTGGCCGACGCGGCCGACGGCCGGCTCCCGGCGCACGAGCTGACCGGCCCGGAACCGCTGCGCCCGTTCCTCGTCGCCGGCCTGGCGCGCACCGGCCGGCCGGTGCTCGCGGTCACCGCCACGACGAGGGAGGCCGAGCAGCTGGTCGCCGAGCTGCGCGACATGCTCGACCCCGAGACGATCGGCTACTACCCGAGCTGGGAGACCCTCCCGCACGAGCGGCTCAGCCCGCGCAGCGACACCGTCGGCCGCCGGCTCGCCGTGCTGCGCCGGCTCTGCCACCCGGGGGTTTCGACAGGCTCGACCGGCGGGCCTTCGACCGGGCCGCTGTCGGTCGTCGTCGCACCGGTGCGCTCGCTGCTCCAGCCGCAGGTGAAGGGACTCGGCGACCTGACGCCGGTCGAGCTGGCCGTGGGGGATTCGGCAGACCTCGAGGACGTCGTCGCCGGCCTGGTGGGAGCGGCGTACTCGCGGGTCGACCTGGTCGAGCGACGCGGCGAGTTCGCCGTCCGTGGCGGCATCGTCGACGTGTTCCCGCCGACCGAGGAGCACCCGCTGCGGGTGGAGTTCTGGGGCGACGAGGTCGAGGAGATCCGGTCGTTCGCGGTCGCCGACCAGCGGACGATCGCGACCGAGGCGCGGCTGTGGGCGCCACCCTGCCGTGAGCTGCTCCTGACCGACGAGGTGCGGGCCCGCGCGGCCGAGCTGGGTCAGCAGCACCCCGAGCTGCGGGAGTTCACCGACAAGCTCGCCCAGGGCATCGCGGTCGAGGGCATGGAGGCGCTGATCCCCGCCCTCGTCGACGAGCTCGAGCTGCTCGTCGACCTGCTGCCCGCCGATACCCAGGTGCTGGTGCTCGACCCCGAGCGGGCCCGGGCCCGCGCGCACGACCTGGTCGCGACCAGCGAGGAGTTCCTCGGAGCATCCTGGGCGGCCGCCGCGGGCGGTGGTCAGGCCCCGATCGACCTGCAGGCAGCGTCCTACCGCGAGCTCGCCGACGTACGCTCCCACGCCCTCGAGCACGACCAGTCCTGGTGGACGTTCTCGCCGTTCGGGCTCGACGGGGTGATAGTCCCTGACGAAAAGCACCAGGAGGCGGCCGAATCCGGTGCTTTTCGTCAGGGACTATCCGCCGAGCCCGCCCCCGCTCTACCGCGGTGACGTGGAGCGGGCGTTCGCCGACATCGCGAAGTGGCGCACCGAGGGCACACGGTCGTCGTCGTGCACGCCGGCCATGGGCCGGCGCAGCGGATGGTCGAGGCGCTGGGGGAGCGCGACGTACCGGCCCGGCTCGTCGACGACCTGCCGGCCGGGACCCGGCCGGACGCCGACGTCGTCACGGTCACCTGCGGCAACCTCGCCCACGGCCTCGCCATGGTCGACGACGGCCTCCGGCCTCGTGGTCCTCACCGGCGAGGACATCGTCGGCCAGAAGGCATCGACGCGGGACATGCGAGCGATGCCGACCCGGCGGAAGCGGCAGATCGACCCGCTGGAGCTCAAGGCCGGCGACTACGTCGTGCACGAGCAGCACGGAGTCGGCCGGTTCGTCGAGATGAAGCAGCGGGAGATCAACGGCGTCGACCCGGGAGTACCTCGTCCTCGAGTACGGCGCCAGTCCAAGCGCGGTGCCCCGCCGGACCGGCTCTTCGTCCCGGCCGATGCCCTCGACCAGGTCACCCGCTACGTCGGCGGCGAGCAGCCCAGCCTCGACCGGCTCGGCGGCGGCGACTGGACCAGGCGCAAGAACCGGGCGAAGAAGGCGGTCCGCGAGATCGCGGCCGAGCTGATCAAGCTCTACGCGGCCCGGCAGGCGACGAAGGGGCACGCGTTCGGGCCGGACAGCCCGTGGCAGCGCGAGCTCGAGGACGCCTTCCCCTTCCACGAGACCCCCGACCAGCTGACGACAGTCGACGAGGTGAAGGGCGACATGGAGCGGACGATGCCGATGGACCGGCTGGTCTGTGGCGACGTCGGCTACGGCAAGACCGAGATCGCGGTGCGGGCGGCGTTCAAGGCGGTGCAGGACGGCAAGCAGGTGGCGGTCCTGGTGCCGACCACGCTGTTGGTCAGCCAGCACCTGTCGACGTTCACCGAGCGGATGAGCGGCTTCCCGCTCGTCATCAAGGCGCTGAGCCGCTTCCAGACCGACAAGGAAGCGGCCGAGGTGATGGCCGGCATGACCGACGGCACCGTCGACATCGTGGTCGGCACCCACCGGTTGCTCAACCCGGACGTCCGGTTCAAGGACCTGGGGCTGATCGTCGTCGACGAGGAGCAGCGGTTCGGCGTCGAGCACAAGGAGCAGATGAAGCGGCTCCGCACGAGCGTCGACGTGCTGAGCATGAGTGCGACGCCGATCCCGCGGACGCTCGAGATGGCGATCACCGGCATCCGCGAGATGTCCACGATCACCACCCCGCCCGAGGAGCGGCATCCGGTCCTCACCTACGTGGGCGGCTACGAGGACCGGCAGGTCGTCGCCGCCGTACGACGTGAGCTCCTGCGCGACGGCCAGGTCTTCTACATCCACAACCGCGTGCAGTCGATCGAGAAGGCCGCCGCCAAGCTCCGGGAGCTGGTGCCCGACGCGCGGGTCGCCACCGCCCACGGCCAGATGGGCGAGCACCAGCTCGAGCAGGTGATGCTCGACTTCTGGGAGAAGCGGTTCGACGTACTCGTCTGCACCACCATCGTCGAGTCCGGTCTCGACGTGTCCAACGCCAACACGATGATCATCGAGCGTGCCGACACCCTCGGCCTCAGCCAGCTGCACCAGCTGCGGGGCCGGGTCGGCCGGAGCCGCGAGCGGGCCTATGCCTACTTCCTCTACCCGACGGAGAAGCCGCTCACCGAGACCGCGCACGAGCGGCTCGCGACCCTCGCCCAGCACTCCGACCTCGGCGGTGGCATGGCGATCGCGATGAAGGACCTCGAGATCCGGGGCGCCGGCAACCTGCTCGGCGGCGAGCAGTCCGGGCACATCGCGGACGTCGGCTTCGACCTCTACGTCCGGCTCGTCGGCGAGGCGGTCCGCGACTTCCGCGGCAGTGCGGATGGGGCCCCCGAGCAGCTCGACGAGATCCGGATCGAGCTCCCGGTCGACGCCCACCTGCCGCACGACTACATCCCGAGCGAGCGGCTGCGGCTGGAGATGTACAAGCGGCTGGCCGAGGTCCGCACCGACGCCGACGTCGACGAGATCAACGAGGAGCTCGACGACCGGTACGGCGAGCCGCCGATGCCCGTCGTCGCGCTGATGCTGGTCGCGCGGTTCCGCGCCCGGGCCCGGCAGGCCGGCCTCCGGGAGATCACCCTGCTCGGCAAGAACGTCCGGTTCGCGCCGGTCACGCTGCCGGACTCCCGCGTGGTCCGCCTGCAGCGGATGTATCCGAAGTCGATCGTGAAGACGCAGGTCGAGTCGATCCTGGTGCCGCGCCCCGGCACTCCGGGGGCGACCGGGCGTCCGATCGAGGGTGTCGCCCTGCTTGAATGGGCGCGCGTTGTCATCGACACCGTGATCGACCCGACCAATGGAGTTGAAGGGAGCCGAGCGTGAAGCACGTCGGACGTCCCCTGTCCGCCGCAGCCGCGACGATCGGCCTCGCCCTCGTCCTGACCGGCTGCGCAGACAACGTCATCGGCGCCGACGGGCCGCAGCCGGGCATCGCCGCGCAGGTCGAGGACGCCGAGATCACTCTCGACGACCTGACCTCGGTGGTCGACGGGCTGTGCACGCTCCAGGAGGCCGACGAGCGCGCCGCGCCCACCAGCCGCGAGTACGCGCAGGCCCAGATCCTGCAGGCGTGGGTCACCGCTCTTGTCGACGCGGAGTTTGCCGACGACCAGCAGATCGACGCCACGGCGCAGGACCCCGGCCTCGAGCTCTCGCCCGGCTGGGACGACGTCGACGAGGACGACCGCGACCCGTTGCGGTCCTACGTCGACGCGTTCGTCTACTCGACCGCTGTCCGGCAGGCGGTCCCGGACGAGACCCCCGACCCGGCCGACTACGACATCACGATCAACCCCCGGTTCGACATCAAGCTCGAGGGCGCCGAGTTCGTGCCCGCCGGCGAGCAGCTCTCGGTGCCCGTGAGCGACGATGCCGGCACGGAGATCGAGGCGCCGACACCCGAGGCGCTGGAGGATCTCCCCGACGCCGAGCTGTGCGGGAAGCGACCCGACGCCGCCGCCGGGTCCGTCCCGCTGGGCTGACGCCCACCCCGCGATGGAATCGCCTGCGGACGACGCGCTCGCGGAGTTCGTCGCGGTCATGCGCCGGCTACGGGCCGAGTGTCCGTGGAAGCAGGAGCAGACGCACCGGTCGCTGGCCCGCTACCTGCTCGAGGAGACCCACGAGACGCTGGAGGCGATCGACTCCGGCGACATGGCGCACCTGCGCGAGGAGCTCGGCGACCTGCTGCTCCAGGTCGTCTTCCATGCGGTGATCGCCGAGCAGGCGGGGGAGTTCGACCTCGACGACGTCGCCCGCGACATCACCGACAAGATGCGACGCCGCAACCCGCACGTCTTCGCGCCGTCGGAGGTCGAGGAGCTCGCTCAGCGAGCGTCACGAGACCACACCGCCGCATCGGTCACCGAGGTCTGGGAGCAGATCAAGGCCACCGAGAAGGGTCGCGACCACGTCACCGACGGGCTGCCGCCCGGGCTGCCGGCACTGCTCTACGCAGACAAGGTGCTCGACCGGCTCGAGCGGGCGGATCGCGCCGCCTTGGTTTCGAGGCTCGCTGCGCTCGCACCTCAACCAGCGGCGGACATCGGCGACCGGCTGCTCGCCCTCGTCGCCGAGTCGCGCGAGCGCGGCCTCGACCCGGAGCAGGCGCTGCGCGACGCCGTACGACGGCTGCTCTGACATTTGCAGGCAGATCCGGATCCCAGGCATTCTCCTGCGCCGTACGCGTCCGTCGCGGAACCGGTACGGCGGTCCGCGCGTCCGATGGGGCATGAAGACGCGACTGCTTCCGCTGGCCTCCCTGTCCCTCCTCGTCGCCGCGCTCGGGGCATGCGGCAACGATGACGACGGCGGCGATGGAGCCGTCGACCCGGGCCCGTCCGAGTCCGGTCTCGCGGCGGTCGAGCTGACCGACGACCTGGGCTGCGGCTACGGGTTCGCGGTGGTCGACAAGGACGAGACGACGTTGCTCAGCATCTACCGGGGCACCGACGCCGGGAAGGTCACCCGCACCGTCTCGTTGCCGGACTCGGCCTGGGAGGCCGAGGTCCGGGTCGGCACCCACCTCGCCGCGAACTGGTGCAACGACGTGATCATGGACCCGCAGGCCGAGACCGACGACCTGGGCAGGCCGCGTTGGGTCCCGCTCGACGGCCATCCGAAAGACAGACTTCCCGATGCGCGCCGGCTCTGACGTGGTGGACCCTCGGATAGGACCCGTGCATGAGCCGCAACCCCCTGTGCACCTCGCTCCACCTCGCTGGTCGCGCTGCTGGCCAGCGGCCTCACCACCAACGTGGCGACGCCGCCGTCCGCCAGCGCGATCACCAAGCTGGAGCGGCCGCCCAAGGGCGCCAACGACTGGCCTGCACGCCGACCGCGGCGCACCCGCGGCCCGTCGTACTCGTGCACGGCCTCGGCGCCAACATGGGCATGAACTGGAGCTACCTCTCCCCGAAGCTCAAGGAGCGCGGCTACTGCGTCTTCGCCCTGACCTACGGCCTGCACCCGCTGGCTGCGCCCTTCGGTGCGCCGGGCGGCACCATCCCGATCCAGGACAGCGCGAAGGAGCTCAAGACCTTCGTCGACCGTGTGCTCCGCGAGACCGGTGCCGCCGAGGTCGACCTGGTCGGCCACTCCGAGGGCACCTTCATGCCGCAGTACTACCTGAAGTTCCTCGGCGGTGCTGCCGTGGTGAAGCGCTACGTCGCCTGGACGCCGCTGTACGACGGCACCAGGCTGCTCAGGCTCGACTCAGATCCGCGACTACGGTGACAAGGCCGGCCTCGCCGCAGCCGCTGATCAAGCTCGTCAGCGCGTCTCTGCGGTTCGTGCACGCAGTTCCTCGCGCGGCTCACCGATGCAGAAGAGGCTGGCCGAGGGCGGCGCGGCGGTGCCGGGCGTCGACTACACGACGGTGATGTCCAAGTACGACGAGCTCGTGGTGCCCTACACCAGCGGGTACCTCGAGGGCGAGAAGAACTACGTGCTCCAGGACCTGTGCCCGCTCAACCTTTCCGAGCACCTCGCCATGGCCTTCGACCCAGTCGCTGCCCAGATCACCTTCAACGCCCTCGACCCCGCGCACGCCCGGCCGATCGACTTGCTGACACGGGGCCCGTTCCAGGGTCGGGTCCTAGCCGGTCGGGAAGGTGACGGACTCGGCCATGGCCGACATGGTGTCCATGGTCGGACGCGGTGCAGGTGTCGTAGCAGCGGGCCATGACGACGAGTCGTTCTCCGTCGACCTCGAGGACCCACCAACGGCCCCGGTACGACTGAGTCGTCGCCATCCCGTCACGGCCCGACTCGTACTCCGAGACGGCTCCCTCGACGCAGTCCGCGGGGTCGACCGACGACGGAAGCTCGATCTCGAACTCCAGCCCGTTGGCGCCGTCGATGGTGACGGGTCGTGGCGTACTCACCTTCCACACTGGCTGCTCCCGCATCGCGCGGACGAAGTCGCGCACGGTCGGGCCGACACGGAAAAGGCTGTGGTCGCGGCAGGGGTGGCTGCAAGATCGGTCAGGTCCTTCGGCAGTGAAGCGACGAAGAAGATGCCGTGCCCGTCCGTGGGCGCGTTCAGGTAGGTGCCGGCCAGCACCCGCCACCCGTCCGGCACGTCGACCTCGTAGTGGACCGGGCTGCCGACGCGCCACGCCTCGTAGCGACCCGCGCGCATCGTGCCGAAGTCGCTGTCCTTCGGCAGCTGAACACCTCTCCGGGCTCTGACGTGTAGGTGTACGTCGGCTCGCTGGTCGCCGGCGGCGCTGACGTGGTGTCGCTCGTCTCTTCGGCGACGCCCGCACCGTCGTCACTTCTCGGTGGGGGAGTCGGTGCAGGCGCCCAGGAGCACCAGGGTCATGAGGGCGCAGCAGGGCGGGGCAAGGCGGATCGGGGACATGGCGGGTCCTTCTGAGTCAGTTGCGACAGGTCGTGAGCGGGGGACGGTCGCGCAACGATCAGTCCTCCGATCCGACGCCGCCGTTGGGGCCGGGCAGCAGCCAGTACTGCTCGCCGGCGGCGATGGTGTGGCACTGGCCGGCGGAGATCCGGCACAGGAGCAGGTCGCCGATCGGCGCGTTTTTGACGCCGCCGTTTGCCACGAGGGCGAACCGGTCGTCGTCCAGCCACTGGAACACGCCCACCGACTGACCGTCGTACCCGTCGGGGACCCTGACCCGCAGGCGTTCGCCCGTCGCTGCCACGAAGACAGGCTCCGGCTCTCCCGACCCGTGTCGACCCCGAGCTGTGAGTCGACGACGGTGAAGTCCTCGGCAGGTCCGTCGACTCGGCGGAGCCCACGACGATGGGGTGCGGTCCGCGTCTCGGCCCGGTAGTCCGCCCGCGACGCAGGAGTCCGGCCCCGGTCGACAGGTCGTAGCGAACGAGTTGGCCATGGCTCCTCTCGTGTGCCGTGTCGTCGTACTCGGTCCAGTACACCGCGTCCTCGAGCGGCGTGATCGGATTGGCGAGCCCTCATGCCGTTCAGCGGCACGCGGTCGATCACGTTCCCACGTGGGTGTCGTAGATGACGACGTCGTCCCCGTCCAGCCACACCAGGGGCGAGCCGTCGTCGCCGCCCGTGACCATCGCGATCCCCCGTGCGATCTCGACGGGGTCGGAGACCCCGTCGGTGAAGAACAGGCGAGTCTCACTCGAGTGCCGTCGCCACCCGTGAGGATCAGCGAGGCCGTCGTCGACAAGGAAGAACCCGTCGGCATCCTCGGCGGCCTCGATCACGCGGTCGCCGTAGTGGATGGTCCCGCCCACGCCGTAGGTGAGCGGCTGCTCTCCATCGGTGTCCGGTGGGGTCCGGGACGACGTCGGTGCTGGGCGAGTCGGTTGCCGGCGGGATGTCCGGCGACGTCGTACGGTCGCCGCCCTGGAGCAGCGCGAAGCTCACGCCTACCGTCACCACCACCGCAGCCGCGGTGCTGCCGAGGACCACGCGCCGACGGCGCGTGACGCGCTGTTCTCCGTGGGCGATGAGGTCATGGAGGTCCAGGTCAGGGGCGCCGGCCGCGTCGGCGCGCTCGCTGAGCAGGTCACGAAGCAGCCCGTTCATGGCGTCGTCCTCTGGTCGGTCGTGGTGAAGAGAGCGACGTCGGGACCCATCCGGTCGCGGAGCCGATCGAGGCCGACCGAGGTCTGGCTCTTGACCGCCCCGACCGAGCACCCCATGGCTTCGGCGGTCTGGGCCTCGGAGAGGTCGAGGTAGTACCGGCACACGATGGCCGCACGCTGCCGGGGCGCCAGCAGGTGCAGCTGGGCCCACAGCGCGTCGCGAGTGGCGAGCTCGTCGACCCGATCGGCCACGCCGACGTCGGGAAGCACGTCGACCGGGCGCTCGTGGAAGGAGCGACGTCGCCGCCAGGAGATGGCCGTGGTGACGATGGTCCGGCGGGTGTACGCCTCGGCCTTGGTCACGTCACGGAGCCGGGGCCAGGCGACGTACGTCTTGACCAGTGCCTCCTGGAGCAGGTCCTGGGCGAGCTGGTGGTCGCCCACCATCAGGTAGGCGGTGCGGAACAGGGACGACGACCGGGCGGTCACGAGGTCGGAGTACGCCGCGACATCCTCTCGGTCTCTCCCTGCCATGACGCCACCTCGATCGGTGATGAGCGGCTTCCGCGCCAGCTCCCTACCACTATCGACGCTTTCGGCCCGCGCGAAAGTTCGGACATGGCGCGCGGCATGGCCTTGCCCGCGATCGTCCGGCTGACTTTCTCCTACTTTGGATGGACGCCCGGACGGTCGATCGGTCCTACCGTGGTCAGGTGACCCGAGTCGGGCAGTTCCTCGCGCGGCGCGGACTCGACCTGCTGATCGTCGTCGCAGCAGTCGAGGCTGCTGTGTCCACGATGCTGCGCGACGATCTCGTCCGCGGGGACGGTGCGGTGCGTTACTTCGAGGCAGCCGCGGTCGCCGGGGTGTTGCTGACGCTGCTGGCGCGACACCGGTTCCCGTTCGGCGCCCCCGCGGCGACCTGGCTGGCGAGCGCGGCGCTGACGTTCCTCGACGGCCGGCTGATCGTCAACCAGGCGGCGATCTTCCTGGCCGGGATGGGCGCTTCGGTGCTGCTCGGCAACCAGCGCGGCGTGCGCGAGGCGCGGCTCGGCCTGGTGGTGACCCTGGTCTGCTCGGAGATCGTGGTGCTCAACGATCCGGGTCCCGGTGGCGATCAGCTGGTGACGATCCCCGTGCTCTTCGGGGTGGGCTGGCTGGTGGGCTACGCGCTGCGCGAGCGAACCGAGCGCACCGAGGCCGCCGAGGAACGCGCGGAGCGCGCGGAGCGCGAGCGGGAGTCGGCGGCGCGACTGGCGGTGGCCGAGGAGCGCGCCCGGATCGCCCGTGAGCTGCACGACGTCGTCGCCCACGCCGTCAGCGTCATCGTGCTGCAGGTGGGGGCGGTCCGGCACCGGATGCCCGCGAGCGCGGTCGAGGACCGCGAGGCGCTGCAGAACGTCGAGCAGGCCGGCCGCACCGCGCTGACCGAGATGCGGCGGCTGCTCACCGCCATGCGCGACTCGGGCGAGGAGCTGGAGCTCGCGCCGCACCCCGGGATCGACGACCTGGAACACCTCGTGGACGAGGTCCGGGGGGCCGGGCTGGACGTCCGGTTCCGGGTCGAGGGGGAACCGGTCCCGCTGTCGCGCGGCCTCGAGCTCTCGGCGTACCGGATCGTCCAGGAAGGCCTGACCAACGCGCTCCGCCACGCCGGAGGGGGTACGACGGAGGTCACCGTTGAGTACGCGCCGGACGAGCTGCGGCTCGGGGTGCGCGACGACGGTAGGCGCGACGTGAACGCCGCGATCGTCGACGGGCAGGGCCACGGTCTGATCGGGATCCGGGAGCGGGTGAAGCTTTTCGGAGGCACGATGGAGGCCGGCCCGGCGCCCGGTGGCGGGTTCCTGCTGCGGGCGCGGATGCCGCTGGGAGGTGGCGAGCAGTGACGATCCGCGTGCTGGTGGTGGATGACCAGACGATGGTGCGCGCCGGCTTCCGGCTGCTGCTCGCGGACGAGACCGACATCGAGGTCGTCGCCGAGGCGGGCAACGGTCGCGACGCCGTAGCGAAGGCGGGCCGCTTCGGCGTCGACGTCGTCCTGATGGACATCCGGATGCCGGAGATGGACGGGCTCGAGGCGACCCGCCGCATCCTGGCCGCCGACTCCGACGCTCGGGTCTTGATCCTGACGACGTTCGACCTCGACGAGTACGTCTTCGAGGCGCTGCGGGCGGGGGCGAGTGGATTCGTGCTCAAGGATGACCCGCCGGAGCAGCTGCTCTCCGCCGTCCGCACCGTCGCCGCCGGTGAGGCGCTGCTGTCGCCGACGGTGACCCGGCGGGTGATCCGCCACTTCTCCGCGGCTCGTCGCCAGCCGCCGCCTCGGGCGGTCGAGACGCTGACCTCACGTGAGCTCGACGTCTTCCGCCTGATCACCCGTGGCCTGTCCAACGCGGAGATCGGCCGCGAGCTCTTCATCAGCGACACGACGGTGAAGACCCACGTAACACGGCTGCTCCAGAAGCTCGACCTGCGCGACCGCGCGCAGGCGATCGTGCTCGCGTACCAGACGGGGCTCTTCGACGAGTCCTGATCCTCCTCGAGGACGACCCCGGGTCATCGGATGGTCGTAGGACGGTCGCGACCTTGCGACGACGCGCATCGGCCGCGCCGTACCTAGCGTCGTAGACATCCCATCTGAACGAAAGGAACCACGTTGATCACCATCGATTCCCTCACCAGGAAGTACGGCTCGAAGACCGTCGTCGACCACGTCAGCTTCACCGCCCTGCCGGGTCGGGTGACCGGCTTCCTCGGCCCCAACGGCGCCGGGAAGTCCACCTCGATGCGGATGATGGTCGGCCTCACCTCACCCACGTCGGGGACCGCGCTCATCTCGGGGCGTCGGTTCCGCGATCTGCCGAACCCCGGCCACGAGGTGGGCGTGATGCTCGACGCCTCCGCCCAGCACGCCGGCCGCACCGGACGAGAGATCCTCACCATCGCCCAGTCACTGCTCGGAGTGCCGGCCGCGCGGGTCGGCGAGATGCTCGAGATGGTCAGCCTCACCCCCGAGGAGGCTGATCGCCGGGTCGGCAACTACTCGCTCGGGATGAAGCAGCGGCTCGGCATCGCCGCGGCGCTGCTGGGAGACCCCTCGGTCCTCATCCTCGACGAGCCCGCCAACGGCCTGGATCCCGCCGGGATCCGGTGGATCCGCGACCTGCTTCGGGACTTCGCGGACGGCGGAGGGACGGTCCTGCTGTCCTCCCACCTGCTCCGCGAGATCGAGATCATCGCCGACGACATCGTGATGATCGGCGGCGGCCGGATCGTGGCGCAGGGGGCCAAGGCCGACCTGGTCCGCTCGGCCGGCACTGTCGCCCGCGCCGACGACATGGCGGCGCTACGCCGGGCCCTCCACGCGGCAGGTCTAGCAGGTCTCGGTGTCCGACACCGGTGCCCTCGCCACGCCGCCGACCCCACCCACATCGGCCGGATCGCCTTCACAGCGGGCCTCCCGCTCACCGAGCTGCGCACGGCAGACGGCGGCCTCGAGGATCTGTTCCTCGAGCTCACCGCCGACACCCAACGAGAGAGGAGAGCGGCATGACCGCCATCACCGTCACCACGGGCACCACCGACAGCCCGGGCGGGCCGGCCCACATCCGACGATCCCGATGAGCCGGGTGGTCCGCGTCGAGCTCCGCAAGATGTTCGACACCCGCTCCGGCTTCTGGCTGCTGGCGAGCATCGTCATCGCCGCCCTGGTCACCATGGTCGGCACCGTGCTGTTCGCACCGGACGAGCAGCTGACCTACTACACGTTCGCCAAGGCGATCGGCTTCCCGATGACGGTGGTGCTCCCGATGATCGCGATCCTGGCGATCACCGGCGAGTGGAGCCAGCGCACCGGCCTGGCCACGTTCACCCTGGTCCCGCACCGGGGCCGCGTGATCGGGGCGAAGACGATCGCTTCGGTCGCGGTCGGTGCTGCCGCAATGGTCTTCGCGCTCGCCGTCGGCGTCGTCGGCAACCTCGTCGGGACCGCGATCGCCGGGACCGACCTCGTTTGGGACGTCTCGGTCGCCGAGGGCGGCAACATCGTGCTGGGCAGCCTGCTTTGCCTGCTGACCGGCACCATGCTGGGGATGCTGGTCCGTAGCTCGCCGGGCGCGCTGGTGGCCTACTTCGTGATCTCGCTGGTGCTGCCCACCATCTCCGGGATCCTTGCCGCCAGCCAGGAACGGTTCGCCGACCTGCAGCCGTGGGTGGACGCCAACTTCGCCCGGTCGTTCCTCTTCGAGGGCACCCCCGACGCGGAGCAGTGGGCCCAGGTCGCGGTCACGAGCACCGTCTGGCTGGTGCTGCCGGCACTGCTGGGCCTGCGGCTGGTCCTGAGGTCGGAGGTGAAGTAGGCCCGTCAAGGCCCGGCGCCGCGCGGCGCCGGGCCTTGTCGTGTCTCCATTTCCACAGGACCGTCGTCGTGCCCCTCGCGCTCCTCACCCTGCCTCTTGACACGACATCGCTACATATCAGCTGTGGAACTGACGGACATCGCCGACGAGCACAGGTCACCCCGACCGGATGAGCCGCGTCGCATGTGCAGCGCCTTCAATCATGAAGGAGTTCATGCTGATCGTGTCAGGAGCAGGTCATGGCGAGTTCTGAGGGCGTAGTCGCATCTGGGCCGCCGGACGCTGGCTCGGCGCCTGCGCGCGCCGGGTTGGTCTTGCTTGCCCTGATTCTGGTTGCCGCGGTCGCCAACCTCAACCTGGCCGTCGCAAACGTCGCGCTTCCCGATATCGGCAAGGCGTTCGACGCCTCGCAGACGTCGCTCAACCTGATCGCGATCGGCTACTCCTTGGGACTTGCGGCATCGGTGCTGTATCTCGGCGCCCTCGGTGACCGTCATGGCCGCAAGATGATGCTGCTGCTCGGCGTCACGCTGTCGATCCCGGCCTGTGTTCTGGCGGCGTACTCGCCCAACGAGCAGGTGCTCATCGTGGCTCGCTTGCTCGGCGGTGTTTCAGCCGGGATGGCTTATCCGACGACGCTGGCTCTGATCGCGGCCCTGTGGGCGGGACCCGGCCGGACCAGGTCGATCGCGCTGTGGTCCGCCTTAGGCGGCGCAATCTCAGCGCTCGGCCCGCTGCTGTCGGGGCTGTTGCTCGAGCACTTCTGGTGGGGCTCAGTCTTTCTGGTGACTCTCCCACTGGCGGTCGTAGCACTCGCGATGGCTCTTCTTTTCGTGCCCTCGCACGTCAACGAGGCCACCGAACCCGTCGACAACCTCGGCGGCATCCTGTCAGTGGTGCTGGTGGCGGCTTTGGTCCTGGGCATCAACTTCGCGGCGGTGCCGAATGCAGTGGCCCTGGTCATCGGCCTCGCTGTCATCGCCCTTGCAACCGGCGGGGCGTTCTACATCCGCCAGCGCCGGGCGGCGAACCCCCTCTACGATCTGGGCATCGCAAGCCGACGGGTCTTCTGGGTAGCAGCCATCGCCGGGATCATCGTGTTCGGCACGCTCATGGCGGCCATGTTCGTGGGTCAGCAGTATCTACAGAACGTGCTCGGATACTCGACTCTCGAAGCTGGCGCTTCAATCCTCCCAGCAGTGCTCGCGATGGTGTTGATCGCGCCTCGCTCGGCAATTCTCGTCGAGACCCGGGGAGCACGCTTCACGTTGCTGGTGGGCTACTTCTTCTGCCTGCTTGGGTTCATCGTGATGCTGCTCTTGTGGGACGAGTCCGCGCCGTACTGGCAGGTTGGCCTGGGCTACGCATGCATCGGTGCAGGTGTGGGCTTCGCCGGGACACCTGCGTCGCACTCCCTAACAGGGTCGGTGCCCGTGGCACGTGCCGGCATGGCTTCCGGAACGGCTGACCTGCAGCGTGACCTGGGTGGTGCAATCATGCAGTCCATCCTTGGAGCCTTGCTGACTGCCGGATACGCGTCATCCATGAACGCGGCCGTGTCGGCTGCACCCCACTCTGTGACTGAATCGACGCAGTCGGTACTGACCAAGTCGTTCTCAAGTGCTGCCGAACTCGCTGCACAGGATCCGAAGTACTCTGATCAGATCATTGCGGCGGCCAAGTCCGCATTCCTCGACGGAGACGAGTGGGCCTACTCGGCGGGGATAGTGGCCGTTGTGCTCGGCGCGGTATTGGTCGCGACGCTGTTCCCGAGCCGCGCCAAGGAACAGGCTCTGCTTGCGCAGTACCACGAAGAGGACGTCGGAGCCACGTAGACCGGCACCGTCAGACACGAGCCGACGCGCCGGGGTCGACCCGTGCAGCAATGAGGGGCGGCGCTTGGTTGTCCACAGGAACCTGGCGCCTCTCGCCTTCGGCGGCTCCAGTCCTTTACTGTTCAGGCGCCGCCGGATCTCATTCTCGGGAGAGTCGTCTTGGCCATGCTGCAGCCAGCCCAGCCACCAGCACCCAACCTGGTCGTCCACCTCGACGAGGAGCTGCGTGCCGCCGTACGACGTGACGGCCTCGACCCGCAGCGCGAGGTGCCCGCCGTACGACGCCTTGCCGAGTCCCTCGTCCGCGACCACGACGACCGCAGCCTGACCGGGATGGTGGCGCCGGTCGCCGACGTGGACGGCATGGTGGCCGAGCTGGTCGCCCGGGTGTCGGGCTTCGGGCCGCTGCAGCCGCTGCTCGACGACCCGACTGTCGAGGAGGTCTGGATCAACAGTCCCGACCGGGTGTTCGTGGCTCGGAACGGGCGCCACGAGCTGACCAACCTGATGCTCACGGATGCTCAGGTCGCCGAGCTGGTCGAGCGGATGCTCAAGACCACCGGGCGTCGGGTCGACCTGAGTCGCCCGTTCGTCGACGCGATGCTTCCCGCAGGGGCACCGGCTCCACGTCGTGCTCCAGGGCATCAGCCGGGGGTTCTCGGCGGTCAACATCCGCAAGTTCGTGGTCCGTGCCTCGCGGCTGTCGGAGCTCGTCGACCTCCAGAGCCTCACCCCGTCGGCCGCGCTGTTCCTCGAGGCCTCCGTCCGCGCGGGCCTCAACCTCTTGGTCAGCGGAGGAACCCAGGCTGGGAAGACAACGATGCTCAACTGCCTCGCGGCAGCGATCCCCGGTGGGGAGCGGGTGATCTCGGTCGAGGAGGTCTTCGAGATCCGCTTCCCCCATCCCGACTGGGTGGCGCTCCAGACGCGGCAGGACGGGCTGGAGGGCACCGGTGAGATCAGGCTGCGCGACCTGATCAAGGAGTCGCTCCGTATGCGGCCGAGCCGGATCATCGTGGGCGAGGTTCGCGCGGAGGAAGCACTCGATCTCCTGCTCGCTCTCAACAGCGGACTCCCCGGCCTCTGCACGATCCACGCCAACAGCGCGCGGGAAGCGCTGACCAAGGCGTGCACGCTGCCGCTGCTCGCGGGAGAGAACATCTCGGCCCGGTTCGTGGTCCCGACGGTCGCGTCGTCGATCGACCTCGTCGTCCATCTCGAGGTCGATCACCGCGGCGTGCGTCGGGTCACCGAGATCGTTGCCGTACCCGGCCGGATCGAGCAGGACATCATCGAGGCCGAGACGGTGTTCGAGCTCCGCGACGGTCAGCTGCGGCGCGGGATCGGGATGCCGCCGCGGGTCGAACAGTACGAACGGGTCGGCATCGACGTACGACGCCTCCTCCACGAAGCCGAGTGACATGGGTGCGCTGGTCGGTCTGGGAGTGGGACTCGGAGTCCTGCTGATCTGGTCCGCGTTCGCGACCCCGCGCGCACCGCGGCCGGAGATGCAGCGGCCTGGCCGGCTCGAGCAGATGCTCGTCGAAGCCGGCATGGGCGGTGTGTCGTCGCGTTCGTTGGTGCTGCTCTGCTGCGCCGTCGGCGCGATCGCTTGTGTCGTCGTACTCGCCGTCTCGCGCACGGCTCCGCTGGCAGTCGTGGTCGGTGCGCTGGCGGCGTACCTACCGATCGCGGTGGTCTCCGGCCGGGTCCGCCGTCGCCGTCGCGAGTTCGCCGAGGTCTGGCCGGAGGCGGTGGACGACCTGACCTCCGCGGTCCGGGCGGGCATGTCGCTGCCGGACGCGGTCGCCGCGCTCGCCGTCCGTGGGCCGGAGCCGCTGCGCCCCGCCTTCGAGGCGTTCGCCCTCGACTACCAGGTGTCGGGCCGGTTCGGTGACTGCCTCGACCGGCTCAAGGAGCGGCTCGCCGATCCCGTCGGCGACCGGGTCATCGAGGGGCTACGGGTCGCGCGCGAGGTCGGCGGCGGGGAGCTGGGCCGCCTGCTGCGCAACCTGTCCGCCTATCTCCGCGACGATCTCCGCACCCGGTCCGAGCTCGAGGCCCGTCAGTCCTGGACGATCAACGGGGCGCGGCTCGCGGTCGCCGCGCCGTGGTTGGTGCTGCTGTTGATGGCGTTCCAGACCGAGGTGATCACCCGCTACCGATCGGCGACCGGCGCGATCGTGCTGGTCGTGGGCGCCGCGGCGTGCGTGTTCGCCTACCGGCTGATGATGCGCATCGGCCGGCTTCCCACCGAGCGGCGGATCCTGTCGTGACCGTGGCGGCGTGGGGTGGCGCGTTGGGCGGTGCCGCTGCGCTCGGACTACTGCTGGCAGTCGCCCGCGTGCTCGCCGTACGACGCCCGCAGCTCGAGGCGCGCGTCCTGCCCTACGTCCGCGACCTGACGACGACCTACCCGTTGCACCTGGAGCGCCCGCCGCTGCTCCGGTCCGCGGCCGACCTGGTCGAGCGGGTGCTCGGGGGTGCGTCGTCCGTACGACGCCGGCTCGCCCGCGCCGGCCTTGACCGCACCGTGCACGACTTCCGCGTCGAGCAGGTGATGTGGGGGCTGGCGGGCTTCGCCGTGACCGCCGCGTACGGCGTCCTCAGTGCCCTCTCGCGTCCCGGCAACCCGCTGCCGCTCGTCGTGCTGTGTGCGACCGGGGATCGTCAGTGGCGTCCTCGCCCGCGACCAGCACCTGACGGCTCAGGTGCGCAAGCGGGAGCGGGCCATGGTCGAAGAGTTCCCGACCGTCGCCGAGCTGCTGGCGCTCGCCGTCGCTGCCGGCGAGGGTCCGGTGTCCGCACTCGACCGGGTCGTGCGCCGTTCCCAGGGTGCGTTGTCCGCAGATCTCGCCGCGGTCCTGGCCGCCATCCGCACGGGAGAGCCGGTCGCCGATGCCTTCGACCGGCTCGCCGCGACGACCGGGGTGCCGATCGTCGCGCGCTTCGCGCACGGTGTCGCGGTCGCCGTCGAGCGCGGGACGCCGCTGACCGACGTACTCCATGCGCAAGCCGGCGACGTCCGCGAAGCCGGCCGTCGTGAGCTCATCGAACAGGCGTCGCGCCGGGAGATCCTGATGATGGTGCCCGTTGTCTTCATCGTGCTGCCGGTGACCGTCGTCTTCGCGTTCTGGCCCGGCCTGGTCGGACTGTCCCTGACCGCCCCCTGACCTCACTCCATCGGATCCGCCTCGGGAAGGAACACTCATGGACCCACTCCTCACCATCTGGGTGTGGTGCTCAGTACGGCTGAAGCCGCGCGACGATCGCGGTGATGTGCCCGGCTGGGTGCTCATCACCGTGATGTCCGTCGGGCTGGTCACCGCGATCCTCGCCTTCGCCCGTCCGGCTCTGGTCGGGATGCTCCGAAGCGCCCTCAACTCGGTGCAATGACTCGCGGGCCGCGGCCCGGCCAACGAGGCTCCGCGGTCGTCGACTTCGTGCTCGTGGTCGTCGTCCTGGCGCCGCTCGTGGCCGGGCTGATGCAGGTCGCGCTGGTGCTCCACGTCCGGGCCACACTGGCTGCCGCCGCGTCGGACGGCGCGCGCTATGCCGCGACCGCTGACCGGGGGCCTGCTGACGGCGTCGCTCGCACCCGGTCCCAGATCGACGACGCGATCGCCGGGCGCTTCGCCCACGACGTCCGGGTCGAGCAAGCCGCGGTCGACGGCCTGCCCGGCGTGATCATCACCGTCACGGCCGAGGTGCCGGCGCTCGGCATCGGCGGGCCGGCGGTCCGGTTCTCGGTGTCCGGTCGCGCGGTCGAGGAGGCTTCGAGGTGAGGCGTCGGCCGAGGACAACGGAGCGCGGCAGTGCGATCGTCGAGCTGGTCTGGCTCGGCATCCTGCTGCTGGTTCCGTTGCTGTGGATCGTGCTCTCGGTGTCCCAGGTCCAACAGGGTGCGTTCGGCGTCACCGCGGCGGCGCGCTCCGCTGGTCGCGCCTACGCCCTCGCACCGGACGACGCGTCCGGTCGACGGGCGGCCGAGGAGGTCGCCCGCCGCGCGCTCGCCGACCAAGGCCTGGAGGATGCGCCGTTGACGGTGATCGTCACGTGCACGCCGTACCCCCACGACTGCCACAACGGCACCTCGGTGATTACCGTCCGGATCCGGTCCAGCGTCGAGCTGCCGCTACTGCCGGACGCGCTCGGCGGCGGGCAGCCGAGGTTCGCGCTCAGCGCGACCCACTCGTTGCCGATCGGTCGCTACCAGGAGGTCGACGGTGGCTAGCCAGCGGAGGGGCGAGCGCGGCCAGGCCAGCGTGATCATCATCGGCTTCGCCCTGGTCGTCCTGCTCCTGGTCGTCGTCGTGGTCGACGCGGGCGCCGCCTACCTCAAGCGGCAGAGCCTCGACTCGCTCGCCGACGGCGCCGCCCTGTACGGCGCCGACGCGGCCGCCGAGGGTCGCGACGTCTACTCCGGCGGGCTCGGCCAGGACGACCTCGACCTGAGCGTCGGCGTCGCCCGCGCGGCGGTGCACGACTACCTCCGGTCAGCAGGGGCGTACGACGCGCACCCCGCCTTGCGGGTCTCCGTCGTGGTCCGCGGTGACCGGGTCGTGGTCGAGATCATCGCGCCGGTCGACCTGCCGCTCAGCCTGCCCGGCGGTCCGGAGCGGCCGACCGTGGGCGCGACCGGTTCGGCCGTCGTACGACCAGAAGTGCCGGGCGGTATCGGTGCAGGTATCGACGTTGGAAAGGTGGTCCCCTTCGTCGGGGTCGCGGCGTAAGTTCCGGAACGTGCGCATTCATCGTGCCGGCCTGGCGGCGATCAGCGGTGGGCTGCTGGCAGCCGCCGCGATCGCCACCGTCAGCGCGCCCATCACTGATGCGGCGCCTGTCACCGATGCGGCGGCATCCGCTGCTGCGGTGACGACGACAACCTTCACCCCGGTCGCCGACACCTTCGTGGCTGAGTACAACCAAGGCGGCAATTTCGGCGCTCGCACCACCTTCGCCGTCGATGCATCCGCGATCCAGCGCGCCTTCGTCAAGTTCTCCGTCGCCGGTCTCACCGAGCCGGTCGCCAGCGCCAAGCTGCGCCTTCACGTCGCTGACGTGGCCGGCTCTGCCAGCGACATCGGTGGCACCTGGTCATTGATGTCGAACACGACCTGGTCCGAGTCCGTGGTCACGTTCAACAACCAGCCTGCGATCGACGGCGCCCTGCTGGGGACCGTCGGCCGTGTCGTCCGCAACACCTGGGTCGAGATCGACGTCACCGGCCTGATCACGGGCAACGGCACCTACAGCATCGGTGGCACCTCGACCAGCTCGGACGGCGCGGAGTACGACTCGCGGGAGGCCGGTGCGACCGCCCCGCAGCTGGTCATCACGACCGGCGCCGACGCACCGCCGCCGTCCGACCCCGTGATCGTGGGTGCGGGTGACATCGCCAACACCACCTCTGGGAAGTTCGAGACGGCTGCTCTGATCGAGGCCCTCCCCGACGCAACGGTCTACACGACGGGTGACAACGTCCAGAAGGACGGTACGGCGGCGGAGTTCACCAACTGGTACGACCCGTCCTGGGGAGCGTTCAAGTCCCGGACCAACCCGGTTCCCGGCAACCACGACTACAAGACGGCCAGCGCCGCGCCCTACTACAACTACTTCGGATCACGAGCCGGTCCGTCGGGACTGGGCTACTACTCCTACAACCTAGGTAACTGGCACCTCGTCGCGCTCAACTCCGAGATCAGCATGGTCAAGGGCTCGGCCCAGGAGGTCTGGCTGCGCAACGACCTCGCCGCCGACACCAAGCAGTGCACGCTGGCCTACTGGCACAAGCCGCTGTACTCGTCCAGCGCCCACCATGCCGGGGTCACCGCCACCCGACCGCTGTTCCGCGCGCTCTACGACGACAACGCCGAAGTGGTCCTGAACGGCCACAACCACCACTACGAGCGGTATGCGCCGATGGACGCGTTCGGCGTGCTGGCCCCGACCCGCGGCATCCGCCAGTTCACCGTCGGCACCGGCGGCGCCAGCCATGTCGCGTTCGGCACCATCCACCCGAACAGCGAGGTTCGCAACAGCACGGCGTACGGCGTCCTCAAGCTCACGCTGCACAGCAACAGCTACGACTGGGAGTTCATCCCGATCGCCGGCCAGACCTTCACCGACAGTGGAAGCACCGCGTGCCACTAACTCGAAGGGAAGCACGATGGCGTCAGAGAAGCAGAGCATGGATTCACCGCACGAGGTAAGGCCGTACAAGGCCCACGGCCACATGGACGTCGTCACGCTCGGCGACTTCACCATGGGACGGGGTGTGTTCGAGCCGGGCTGGCGCTGGTCCGAGGACGTCAAGCCGATCGCCGGGACCGACTCCTGCCAGGTCCACCACACCGGCTACTGCCTGTCCGGGCAGATGACGATCCAGTGGGAGGACGGCACGGAGTTGACCGTCGGGCCGGCGACGTGATGGTCGCGGAGCCCGGGCACGACGCGTGGGTCATCGGCGACGAGCCGTGCATCATCCTCGACTCCGGCGTCGGCCCGTACGCGAAGCCTGACTGAGGTCAGTCGACGTCGGTGACCGTCGAGCCGATCTCGTAGACCGGGAAGCTGAACTCCCAGTCCGACGTGAGCGGGTCGATCGCGCCCTGCGGCGCGCCGTTGTAGGACCAGGTGCCGTCCCAGCGGGCGCTGGCCTCGACCGTGGCCGCGTCCGAGGGCCGGGTGAAGGTCAGGGTGCAGTCGCTCGTCGCGGTCGGCGTCCACTCCGTACCGCCGTCGTCGCAGACGACCGAGCCGGCGTCGGCGGAGTTGTACTCGACATTGGTGAGCGACAGTTCGACGGTCGCCGACCACGGACCGGCGCTCGCGGTGACCGAGCCCTCGGTCGGGAGGTTGCCGTCGAGCCAGAACCAGGTGTCGAGGTTGACCACCGAGCCGTTGCCGCGCCGCTCCTGCGGGTTCCAGACGAACTCCGGGTCGGGGACGGTGATCGCTTCCATCGCGGCCGCGAGCAGCACCTCGCCGGGGATCGGCGGGATCGGCGGGGACCCGCCGGCCTCGACGTAGACCGACTCGTGGGTGCGGAACCACTCGTCGGCGAACTCGAAGAAGTCGTCGAGGTCCTCGAAGGTCTCGCTCGAGCAGGCCGAGCCGTACCAGTGGCCCTCGTTGTCGTCCTTGTAGCGCTGGTAGCCCGGGTGCGGCTCGAACGGCCCCTCGCCGCCGGTGTGGTACCAGATCCGCCGCGGCGCGGCCGGAGTCCACCCACTCGGCGTACTCCTTGCCGGTGAAACCTTGGGTGTAGTAGCACGGGGTCGGCACGCTGACCGTGGTCGAGCCGCCGGGGGAGCCGTCGGAGCCGCTGCCGACGAAGGTGCCGACTCACGGTGATCGTGACGGTGTTGCCGTTGGAGGTCGGGGGGCCGCCGCAGTTGTCGCCACCCACACCGCAGGCGCTGGCGGGCTCGATCGCCGCGCCGAGCGCGAGGACGCCGCCTGTCATGGCCAGCACGGCCACCGATCGGAGCGCGGACTTCAGCATGATCCCTCCTGGGTTGCGGCCTCGGTCACCGTCCACGAGCCGCCGGCCTGCGTGACGATCACGCGGAACGGCACCCGGGAGGGGCCCTCGGGGGCGGACGCCGAGCCGCCCTGGACGTAGCGGAGCTCGGTGCCGTCGAGGCAGAGGTCGAGACCGAGCAGGTCGCCCTCGGTCTTGACGTTGTCGAAGGTGGCGACCGACGTGCCGCGGTAGTAGGCGTCGTTGTCCTGCAGGTACGTCGCCGTGGCCTGCCAGTTCGACACCACCGGGTCGGCGGCGTTGTCGCTCAGCAGCGGGTTCATCTTCGCCTCGCGCAGCAGCTGGAGCCGGCCGCGGTCGAAGGCGACGAACGCCTCGAGTGCGTCGCGGTACCTGCCCTCGAGGTCCGGCAGACCGTCGTACTCCAGGCCGACGGCGGGATAGCTGGCAGGGATCGCGTTCGGGCCCTCGGGAGGCGCGCTCTTCGTCCCCGACTCGGTCGGCTCGGTCGATTCGGAGCTCGGCCCGATGTTGGGTGAGTCGCCGCTCGACGGGTCGCTGTCGTCGTCACCGCACGCGACGAGCGCGAGTGCGAGCGCGACCAGGGTGGCTGCCGTCGCGGCCGCCCGAGATGGCGTCATGAAAGCTCTCCGAGAATCCCGAGTCGCTCCGGGGTGACCCGGAGCCTTGTTGGAGACCTTAACCCGCAGGGGGAGAGGTCAAACTCGGATCAAGGCTCGCATCCGGGCTTGTCGTCCGTCGCCGGGTCGGTGGGGACGTCGACAGGCTCCTCGGTCTCTTCTTCCTCGCTCGGAGCGCCGGTGGGAGCGTCGGCCGGCTCGGTGGCCGGCGCGTCCGTTTCTTCGGCAGCGGGCTCAGTCGGCTCGGGCTCAGTCGGCTCGGGCTCAGTCGGCTCGGGTTCGTCGGGGGTGCACGTCGGCGCGGGGACATCGGTCGGATCCCGGGGCGGCTGCGTCTGCGGCGGCGTGGGGGTGGGGATCACGGTGACCGGCTCGCGTCGGCCCCGTCGGCCCCGTCGGGTTCGGCGTCGTGTCCGGCGTCGGGGTGCTCGGCACGTCGGTCGGCTCGTCAGTGGCTACGTCGTTCGGCACCGTGGACCGGGCATTGATCGGAAGGTCCGTCGGGATGTCGTTCGGCACCACGAACGGGACGGTGTCGTACGCCTTGGTCATCTGGGCGCGGTAGGCACGGTCGACGGCGAGCACGGTCTCGATGAACGAGCGGTCGTCGTTGATCCGTCGTACGCCGGCAATGCGGCCGGCCCGCTTACGGAGGTCATCGGTGCCGGAGCACAGCAGCACCGAGACCGCGAGCGCGGCGTCATCGATGTCGTGCGGGTTGCGCTTGCCGTCGCCGTCGCTGTCGACACCGACCACTGCCCAGGTCGCGGGCGAGAGCTGCATCGGGCCGACCGGCCGGTCGTAGCGGCCGTCGCCGTCGAGACGGCCGGCATCGCTGTCGGGGACCCGCTTGCCGTCGCGACCGCGGAGCGCCTTGCCGGTGAGCTTCGGCCGCAGCAGGCCGTGCTGGTCGAGCCGGCCCCCCTCGGAGGTGCCGTGGCCCGTGACCACCTGGCCGACCGCGGCCACGAGCGTCCACTCGAGGTGGCACCGCTTGTCGGCGCCGCCGAGCACGCCTGCCGCGCGCTGGTAAGCGGCTAGAGCCGCGCTCGGGATCTGATCCAGCTCGGGGCCGTTGGCGGAGACCAGAGCGATATCGGGGATGCCGACCGGCAGGTCCTCGATCTCGACCGGAGGAGCCAACGGGCACGTCGACTTCAGGGGGCGGCGCCGACGAGGTGATTTCGGGCGCCGCAGCAGCCAGCGGCTCTTGGTGCGGTGTGGCGTTCGTGAGGGTCACCGAGGTGGCGGTGATCGTGACCGAGGTGAGGACGACTGACGACAGGACCGCCGTCAAAACCGCGCGCCGGACACCGCTGCCGGTTCGTACCGGCTCATCTCGGTGTGCGCGGAGTCATGGTCTTCCCCTTGGTTCCCTTCCAAGGATGCAACGAGATCAACGCCGGGCATACACAAAACGTCACAATTCATCCGTAAGGCCGGGGTCTGGCCCTTTCTGACCAGGTCAGGCGCTCAGGAACCCGAACGAGACCAGGTCGGCCAGCGGGTCGGCGACGCTGCACGATCCGAACGAGGTGAACCAGCGGCGCGCGCCGGCCAGGTCGAGCTCTGTCGCCTGCGCGACGAGGGTCGCCGGGTCGCGCTCCTCCAACGTCTCGACGGCGTCGGCTGACCGGTGTGCCGTCGAACAACAGGTCGCGTCGCCACGAGCACGTTGAGGAAGCCGTTGTTGCTCGAATCCGGTATCACTCGGCGGTGTGCCGGACGGCGTGGTGCAGGCCGGCGGTGCACTTGAACGGCGTCTCCCGGTCCAGCGCTGCATCGATCCACTGCGCCAGGTCGTGCGTGGACGGGAACGCATCCGCGCTGAGGCCGCCCGTCCGGAACTTCAGCCGGAAGCCGCTCTCGGCGACCACGTCGGCCGCGGCGAGCCAGGACCCGGTTGCGACCGCGTGCGGCAGCTCGACGTACACCGGGACCTCTTCGTCGAGCACGCCCTCGCCCCGCGCGGCGTCCACGGCGGCGGCGACCCGACGGGCGTTGCCCGGCAGGTCGTCGGGGTCGGCCAGCGCGACCTCCAGGCCGGCCAGGACCGTCGGCGCCTTCGCGCAGACGGTGGCGGCACCGACGACCGCACCGGCACCACCGGTCAGCACCACAGACACAGGAAGCGACACAGCGAGCGGCGCATTGACCTTGGGTACGTCGACGTCCTTGACGATCAGCGGCCCGACGAGGTCGGCGTACCACTCCTCGCGCCGCGCGACGTGTGCGGCGACGGCCTCGGCGAGCGGCAGATCGCCGGGCGGGAAGATCGCGGCGTCGTGCACGAGGCCGCGCCAGGTGGGTGGCAGTGTGGACACACTGTCACCTTAGGAGCCACGGTTCCGCCGCCACGAATGGCCGCGAGGTACACACGGCCCGTAATCTTGAGTCTTGTGGCAGGCCCCGAGTACGACACCGAGATCAAGCAGCTCTCCGCGACGATGCACACCATCGAGCAGGTGCTCGACATCCCCGCGATGCAGCGCGAGATCGACGACCTCGGCGTCCAGGTGGCCGCTCCGGACCTGTGGGACGACCAGGCCAACGCGACGCGGGTGACCGGCCGGCTCTCGCTGCTGCAGGGCGAGGTCGACCGGTTCGCGGCGCTCAAGGGCCGCATCGACGACCTCGAGCTGATGGTGGAGCTCGCCAACGAGGAGGGCGACCAGGAGTCGCTCGCCGAGTCCGACAAGGAGCTCGGCAAGATCAAGAAGGCCGTCGAGGCGCTCGAGATCCGCACCCTGCTCTCCGGTGAGTACGACGAGCGCGAGGCGATCGTCACCATTCGCTCGGGCGCGGGCGGGGTGGATGCCGCCGACTTCGCCGAGATGCTGATGCGGATGTACACGCGCTGGGCCGAGCGCAACAACTACTCCGTCGAGGTCTACGACGTCTCCTACGCGGAGGAGGCGGGCATCAAGTCCGCCGAGTTCGCGATCCATGCGCCCTACGGCTACGGCACCCTCTCGGTGGAGGCCGGCACCCACCGGCTGGTGCGGATCAGCCCCTTCGACAACCAGGGCCGCCGGCAGACGTCGTTCGCCGCGGTCGAGGTCGTCCCGGTCCTGGAGCAGACCGACGAGATCGAGGTCGACGAGAACGACGTCCGGGTCGACGTGTTCCGATCAGGCGGCCCCGGCGGCCAGTCGGTCAACACCACCGACTCCGCGGTGCGGCTGACCCACATCCCGACCGGCATCGTCGTCAGCTGCCAGAACGAGAAGTCGCAGCTCCAGAACAAGGCCTCGGCCATGGTGGTCCTCAAGGCCAAGCTGCTCGCGGTCAAGAAGGCCGAGGAGGCCGCGCTCAAGAAGGACCTCAAGGGCGACGTCCAGGCCAGCTGGGGCGACCAGATGCGCAACTACGTGCTGAACCCCTACCAGATCGTCAAGGACCTGCGGACCGGCTACGAGAGCGGCAACCCGCAGGCCGTGTTCGACGGCGACCTCGACGACTTCCTCGAGGCCGGCATCCGCTGGCGCCGCGGCGCCGAGAAGGCCGACGCCTGATCCAGCCGCTGGTGCGGTCGGCGGCGTCGAAGACGACCTCGGCAACCGCGAACGCGACGAGCACGGCGATCGCACCGACCAGCTGCTGCTGCGCGAGGAGGCCGAACGCGATCAGACCGCCCATGGCGCGCCACGCGCCGCGGGGAGGGAACCGGTCGGACCAGTGGTGCAGACGCTCGTGGTTGAGGACGCTCATCGTCGACTCCTGACTAGTGAATCACGTAAGTCTAGTCATTAAGTCGACAAAAGGCTAGCGGCTAGGTGAGCATTCGCCGGTCGTGCTCGACGTGGCTGTGGTCGTTGTACGACGACAGCGTGAGCCCGCTGCGGCCGTTGATGATCTTCGTGACCGCCGTGTTGACCGCCACCTTGTTGAGCTGGCTCCACAGCGATGCGTCGCCCGCGAGCAGGTGAGAGGCCGTCAGCCCGATCGGGCCACCGGAGGTGACCACGACCGCGGTGCCCCGCTCGGGTGTGCGTGCCACGGCAGCGCGCAGGGCGGCCTGGGTCCGGTCGGCGAAGGCGGGGAACGACTCGTGGTAGTCGCCGTCGGACTCGCCCCCGGTCCAGCGCGCGGTCGCGTCCTCGAAGATCTCCTGGAACTTCTCGCGGGGTGCCCGGCTCCGGGCCAGGTCCGCGATCATCACGGTCCGGGAGCGGTACATCGGCTTGTGCACCTCGACCACGTGCTGGAAGTCGAACTCGTCCCAACCGGCGTCGACCTCGATCGGGACCACCCGGCCGACCCCCACGTCGGAGAGGCCGGTGACGATCCCCTCCGCGGTCTCGCGGTGCCGGCGCATCTCGCCGCGGATCACGACGTCCGGCACGATCTCGCGCACCGCCAGCGCGCGGCCGAGCAGCCGCGACTGCTCGTGCCCGAGCTCGGACAGCGCGTCGTAGTCGCGCTTGCCGAACGACGCCTGGCCGTGGCGGACCAGGTAGATCAGTCTCACTGGTTCACCGTCATTGGCCGACCTGCCGCATCAGCGTGCGCGCCCTCCGGTGCAGCACGTGCGAGCCCAGCCAGTAGTTCTTGAACCTCGGGTTCGTCGTCTGCTTGTGGTGGTAGCGGTAGTAGATCTGCTGGAGGATCACCGCCAGCCGGAACAGGCCGAAGACCTCGTAGAACGCCCACTCCTCGTCCGTGAGCTCGATGCCGGTCCGCGAGCAGTAGTAGTCGACCAGCTCCTTGCGGGTGAGCATCCCGGGCTCGTTGGACGGCTGCATCCGGAACCGTTGGTAGAGGCGCGCGTCGTCGGCCTCCACCCAGTAGGAAACGGCAGATCCCAGGTCCATCAGCGGGTCGCCGAGGGTCGCCATCTCCCAGTCCAGGAGGGCGATCGGCTTGGTCGGGTCGTCGTCGTCGAAGACGACGTTGTCGAGGCGGAAGTCGTTGTGGATCAGGCAGGTACGGCGGTCCGCGGGCTGGGTCTCGTCGAGCCACTTCATGACCCGCGCCCACGACGGCACGTTCCACGTCTTCACCTTGTCGAAGCGAGCGATCCAGCCACCCACCTGGCGGGCGACGTACCCCTCGCCCTTGCCGAGCGACTCGAGGCCGGCCTCCGCCGGGTCGACCGCGTGCAGGTCGACGAGCAGGTCGAGCACGTTGGTGCACAGCTCGCGGACCTGCGCCGGCGGCAGGTCCAGTCCCAGCTCGCGACGCGGGATGTGCCCGGCGACCCGGTCCATCACGTAGAACTCCGACCCGATCACCGCCGGGTCGTCGCAGAAGCCGACCATCGTCGCGACGTACGGGAAGACCGGCGCCAGCGACTGCTGGATCCGGTGCTCGCGGCCCATGTCGTGCGCGCCCTTGGCCTTGGTGCCGCCCGGCGGCCGGCGCAGGATCAGGTCGCGTCCCGAGTCGAGCCGCAGCAGGTAGGTCAGGTTGGACGCGCCGCCGCTGAACTGCCGGACCTCCGCGATCCGCCCGGGGACCCCGGTGGCATGGGCCTGGAGCCACGCCTCGACGGCGGGGACGTCGAACGCGTCCTCCTCGCGGACCTCCTGCGCGCCTGCGACGCCGGTTCCGCTCACATGAGCCTCCGGACGACCGGCATCGGCAGGTTCTTGAGGGCGAAGCCGAGCGGCACCCAGGGCCAGGCCGGGACCAGCGCCTTCTCCTTGCGCTTCTCGATCGCGTTGACCATCGCCCGGACGCCGGTCTCGGTGTCGACCATGAACTTCGTCTTCTGGGCGACCTTCTCGTTCATCTCCGAGCGGATGTAGCCGGGATAGATGATCGAGACGTCGATGCCCTTGGCCTTCACGTTCTCGTTGAGGAGACCCTCGGCGAGAGCGGCGACACCGGCCTTGGTGGCGGCGTACGTCGTGATCGTCTTGCGCATGCCGCGCATCGCGGAGACCGACGAGATCATCACCAGGTGGCCGCTGCTCTGCGCGCGGAAGATCTCCATCGCGGCCTCGGTCTGGGCCAGCGCGGCGACGAAGTTCGTCATCGCGGTCTGCTTGTTGGCGTCGTACCGCCCGGTGCCGAGCGGCGCGCCCTTGCCCAGGCCGGCGTTGATGATGACCCGGTCGATGGTGCCGAACTCGGCAGCGAACTCCTTGAACACGGCGAAGACGGCGTCGTCGTCGTTGACGTCGAGCTCCTTGATCGCCACGGTCACGCCCGGCTGGTCGACCGAGAGCTCGGACCGCAGCTTCTCGAGCCGCTCGGTACGGCGCGCGCACAGCGCGAGGTCGTAGCCGAGCGCCGCGAACTGTCGCGCCATCTCCTCGCCCAGACCCGAGCTCGCGCCGGTGATCAGGATCGTTCCCTTGGTCATCATTTCTCCTCTGTCCCCTCTTGTCCCCTCTGTCCCCTGTGTCCCCTGTGTCCCCTGTGTCATCGCGAAGATACGGGCCGCGAAGCTGCGCTGCTGACGGTCGTAGAGCGGCCGCATCGTCCGCTTCGTGAGTACGGCGATGCGCGCGGGGCGGTCGGGCACGATCACCATCTGCTTCTTGTCGATGCCGGCCATGACCGCGGTCGCGATCTGGTCGGCGGTGTAGGGCGACTTCTCGATCAGCCGCGCCGCGATCTTGTTGGCAACCGGGTCGCTGCCCGTGATCGACGACGCGAGCGGCGTCCGCACGAACCCTGGGCACACCGCCGAGACAAAGATGCCGAACGGGTCGAGCTCGTAGGACATCGTCTCGCTGAGTGCGACGACCCCGCCTTGACCGCGGTGTACGACGCCATCGCCGGCGGGTGCACGAGCCCGGCGAGCGAGGCGGTGTTGACGATGTGGCCGCTGCCCTGCGCCTTCATCATCGGCACGAAGGTACGGCAGCCGCGGACGACGCCGAGCAGGTTGATGTCGATCACCCGCTGCCACTCGTCGATGCCGACGACGTCGATCCGGCCGCCGGCGGCGATGCCGGCGTTGTTGACGAGTACGTCGAGGCCGCCCCAGTGCTCCTCGACCCACGCGAGCGCGGCGGCCCAGTCGTCGTCCGACGTCACGTCGAGCTTGATCTGCTCGGCGCCGTCGACGAGCGACGGGTCGACCGGCGGCTGCAGGTCGGCGATCACGACCTGGTCACCGCGCTTGAGGAACTCGGCGACGAAGGCCGCGCCCAGCCCGGACGCGCCCCCGGTGACGAGGACTCGACGACTCATCGCGAGGCGCCGTACTTCATCAGCTCGAGCCGCGCGACGAGACCGAGGTGCACCTCGTCGGGACCGTCGGCGAACCGCAGCGACCGCGCGCCGGTCCACGCCGCGGCCAGCGGGAAGTCGTCGGTCAGCCCGCCACCGCCGTGGATCTGCATCGCGAAGTCGATGATGTCGAGGGCCATCCGCGGCGCGGCCACCTTGATCTGGGAGACCTCGCTGATCGCGTTCATCGGGCCGCCGACATCGAGCTTCCACGCCGCGTTGAGGACGAGCAGCCGGGTCGACTCGATGGCGATCCGGGCCTGCGCGATCCGCTCCCGGTTGCCGCCGAGGTTGACGAGGGGCTTGCCGAAGGCGACGCGGTCGGTGCCGCGCTGGCACGCGAGCTCGAGCGCCTTCTCGGCCAGGCCGATCAGTCGCATGCAGTGGTGGACGCGGCCCGGGCCGAGCCGGCCCTGCGCGATCGCGAACGCCTCGCCGGGGCCCGATACGAAGTTCCCGATCGGCACCCGGACGTCGGTCAGTGACACCTCGCCGTGCCCGTGCGGCTCGTCGAAGAACCCCATCGTCGACAGGAGCCGCTCGACCTTCACGCCAGGGGTGTCGCGCGGGACCAGCACCATCGAGTGCCGGTGGTGGCGGTCGGCCTCCGGGTCGGTCAGGCCCATCACGATGAAGATCTCGCAGTCGGGATGGCCGACGCCGGTCGAGAACCACTTGCGGCCGTTGAGCACGATCTCGTCGCCGTCGACGACCGCGCTGAGCTCCATGTTGGTGGCGTCGCTGGACGCGACAGCGGGCTCGGTCATGAGGAACGCGCTGCGGATCCGGCCCTCGAGCAGCGGGTCGAGCCACTCGTCCTTCTGGGCCTGGCTGCCGTACTTGAGCAGCACCTCCATGTTGCCCGTGTCGGGAGCGTTGCAGTTGAAGACGTACGGCGCGATGAACGACCTGCCGGTGAGCTCGGCGATCGGTGCGTAGTCGACGTTGCTGAGGCCGGTGCCGCCGAGCGTGCCGTACTTCTCGGCGTACGGACCCTCGTGGCCGGCGGGGAGGAAGAGGTTCCACAGCCCGCGCTTGCGCGCCTTGGCCTGGAGCTCCGCCATGATCGGCAGCTCCTGCCACTGCTCGCCCTGGCCCGCGTCCCGCCGGCGCTTGATCTCGCGGTGGTAGTCGGCCTCGACCGGTTCGATCTCGGTCTCGATGAAGTCCTTGACGAGCGCAGTCAGCTCAGCCGCCCGCGGGGAGGGTGCGAAGTCCATGGGTTGACCCTTGCACACTATTGAGCAATGCTCAATAACGTGTCTCGCACCCGCCTCAGCCAGGACGAGCGGCGCCGTCAGCTGCTCGGCATCGGGCTGCGGATGCTGGTCGAGAAGCCGATCCAGGACCTCTCCCTCGACGCGGTCGCGGCCGAGGCCGGCATCTCCCGCGGTCTGCTCTTCCACTACTTCCCGACCAAGACCGACTACTACGACGCGGTGGTCGGCGCAGCCCTGCGGCGGGTGCTGCGCAACGTCTCGCCGGACCCGGACGTCGACCCCGACACGGCGCTGCGCCAGTTCGTCGAGCGCTTCTATGCCCAGATCGAGCGGCGCCGCGAGTTCTACCTGGCACTGGTCTTCGGCAGCGGCGCGATCTCGGTCGGGGGAGAGGGCATCGAGTCGCACCGGATGACGGTCGCGCGCCGCGTCGTCGACGCGATGGGACTGGACGCGACCACGATCCCGGTCGTGCACGGGTGGACGGCGTACGTCGAGGACCGCGCCCTGTTGTGGTCCGGAACCCCAGCGCGAGCGCGCGCCGCTCGACGACGAGGTCGATCACTGCTGCCGAGCGCTGTCCGCATTGCTGGCGGATCATCGTGACGGTCGCTGCGCGACTTCCTCGACCAACGGGACGGCGGTCAGTCCGAGACCGCGGCCGCCTGGGCGACGGCCACGCACCAGCGGCCGGCCCGGTCGAGCAGCTCCTGTGTCGGCGACTGTTGCCGGCGCAGCCAGGCTGCACGAGAGCCAGGCGTCGCCGAAGAGCCCGCGGAAGGACGCCCAGCGGCGGTCGCCGGCCGGACAGATCAACGCCAGGCTCGGTGCGCCGTACGCCGGCGCCTTCGCCGGTCGGGTGCACGAGCCTCTGTCGGCCGCGTCGTCGATCAAGTCAGCCGCGCGGGACCGCGTCACCGGCGGCGCGAACAACCACGCCCGGACCTCGCCGCTGACGAGCCCGGCGCCCTCGACCCGGCAGCCGTACTCGTGCGCGACGTCCTCCAGCCCGGGCGCCATCTCTGCCGTCTGGCCGTTGCGGTACGCCGTCACCGTCCAGCCGACGTCGCCTTGAAGCGCCTCGGTGAACGCCTCTTCGGGGACCTGGTCGCAGAACGGAGCGCGGCTGAGCGTCACCACGGACGTGTCGTAGCCGGCCAACGGCGTGGAGGAGTACGGCGGGGGCTCCGGCGTCGTCCTCGCCGGCGTGTCCTCGTCGAGCACGAGCACCCCCGCCGCGACCGGCAGACCGGTCAACACGACGGCGAACGACAACCATCGCAAGGGGCCCGGCACCCGGCCACGATAAACCGCCGCCCGACGCTCCGAGGCGGCAGGCGTGCTGCCCCTGGTTGTCGCCCTCGCGTACCGTCTGGTCAGTGATTCGCTTCGAGAAGGTCACCAAGAACTACCCCGGCCCCGGCACACCGGCGCTCGACCAGGTGACGGTCGACATCGACAAGGGCGAGTTCGTCTACCTCGTCGGTCAGTCCGGTTCGGGCAAGTCGACGGCGCTCCGGCTGGTGCTGCGCGAGCTGCGCCCGACGACCGGCCGGGTCTACGTCGCCGGCAAGGAGATCAACCGGATGGCCGGGTGGAAGGTGCCCCGGCTGCGCCGCCAGCTCGGCACCGTGTTCCAGGACTTCCGGCTGCTGCCCAACAAGACCGTCACCGAGAACGTCGCGTTCGCGCTGCAGGTGATCGGCAAGTCGCGGCGCGAGATCAACCGCGTCGTGCCCGAGACGCTCGAGGTCGTCGGGCTCAAGGACAAGGGCGGCCGGATGCCCGACGAGCTCTCGGGTGGTGAGCAGCAGCGCGTCGCGATCGCCCGCGCGTTCGTCAACCGGCCGATGATCATCATCGCCGACGAGCCGACCGGCAACCTCGACCCGCAGACGTCGGTCGGGATCATGGGCCTCCTCGAGGACATCAACAAGCGCGGCACGACCGTGGTGATGGCGACCCACGACCACGGCCTCGTCGACCAGTTCCGCAAGCGGGTGGTCGAGCTCGAGAACGGCAAGGTCGTGCGTGACGAGGCAGCCGGAAGCTACGGCTTCCAGCACTAGTACGTCGTCGTACGCCCCCTCCCGCGCTGAATCGAACCACCAGGAGAGCCCCCCACCATGCAGCTGCGCTACGTCTTCACCGAGCTTCGCTCCGGCCTGCGTCGCAACCTGTCGATGCACATCGCCGTCGTACTCACCCTGTTCGTGTCGCTCACCCTGGCCGGCTGTCGGCATGCTGCTGCAGCGCCAGGCCGACAAGACCGCCGAGACCCTCGGCAACGAGCTCCAGATCCTGGTCAACCTCTGCGTCGTCGACGACCCGTCCGACAGTCCCAACTGCGCCGGTGGTCCGGCGACCGGCCAGCAGCGCAAGGCGGTCGAGGACGCGCTCGACGCGAGCCCCGAGGTCGAGGCGGTCGAGTTCCAGAGCCAGGAGGAGGGCTACGAGCGGGCCCAGGACATCCCGGAGCTCCAGGACTTCTTCGAAGGCACCGACCCCGTGATCACGCTCGAGGACTGGCCGCCGCAGTACTGGGTGACGCTCACCGACCCGCAGGAAGCGGAGGGCGTGAAGAGCGCGGTCATCGGCCTCGACGGCGTGGCCGGCATCAAGGACCAGCGGGAGCAATTGGAGCCGGTGTTCGGCATCATCGATGCGCTGAAGTACGGCTCGTGGATCGGCGCCGGACTGCTGCTGCTGGCGTCGCTGCTCCTCGTCGCCAACACGATCCGACTCGCCGCGATGGCGCGCCGACGCGAGATCGGCATCATGCGCCTGGTCGGCGCCTCGACGCTCTACATCGCGCTCCCGTTCCTCCTCGAGTCACTCGTGACCGCGATCATCGGCGTGGCGCTCACCGCCGGTGCGCTGGCCGCGTTCGTGCAGTTCGCGATCATCGACGGGCTCGAGGGTGCGATCAGCTTCGTGCCGTGGATCGGGTGGGACGACTACGTCGAGGCCCTGTTCGGGGTGGTGCCCCCGGGCATCGTGATCCTGGGCCCGGCCCTGACGCTGATCCCGACACTCCTGCTGACCCGCAAATACATCAAAGTCTGATCCGGCGCGGATACGGTCGAGGAGTTCACTTCCCCGAACGATTGGTTGCACCCGTGCGCTCCTTCCCCGGCGCCCCGTCCGACTGTCCTCCCCGATCCCTCCGCCCGTCCCGTAGCCAGCGCGTCGCCGCACTGGTCGTCGGTGCCGTCGCGATCGGCAGCTTCGCGATCCCCCAGGCGTTCGCCGACGACGAGGACGACCTGCGCGACAAGCGCAACCAGGTGCAGCACCAGATCCACAAGGTGCACGACGACCTGCAGGAAGCCAGCCGCGCGGTCTCGAGGACGACTCGCAGGCTCGAGCGGGCGACGCACCAGCTGGGCAACGCCCGGGACCGGTTGCAGCGGGTACGGCGCGAGCTCTGGGACGCCCGTGCCGAGCGGCTCCGTCTCGCCCGCGCGCTCGTCCGCGCCCAGGACCGGCTCGACCGCGTCGCGGCCGAGCTGCGCGCCGCTCGCCTCGACGTCACCGTGCAGCGCGAGCTGCTCCGCAGCACCGTGCTCGGGATGGAGACCGGGGACAACGCAGAGCTGGCCGTGATGGACGCGATCACGTCGTCGGGCTCGATCGAGGAGCTGCTGCTCGCCGACACCGCCGGCGGCATGATCCTGGGCCGCGAGGACCAGGCACTGGCTGCCTACGAGGCCGCCGAGACCGCGCTCGCGGACTGGAAGGACGAGGTCCGCGACGCCCGCGACTCCGTCGCGGAGCAGAAGGAAGCGGCGCGACAGAACCTGCTCACCATCCGCGGCCTCTTCGGCGACGCCCGCGACACCCGGGCCCAGGTCGCCCGCCTGGTCGACCGGTCGCGGGACGCGCGGCGCGCGGCCGTGCACGCCCGGCAACGGGACCGGGCCGCGCTCCAGCGGCTGAAGGACCGCGAGGCGCGGATCAAGCGGGAGATCCTCCGGCTCGCCGCCCAGGCCGCTCAGCAGAACAACGCCCCGACGTACAACGGCGCCACCGATGGCCTCCTGCAGATGCCCGTCAGCGGCCCGGTGACGTCGCCGTTCGGCTGGCGGACGCACCCGATCTACGGCTACTGGGGCCTGCACGACGGCACCGACTTCGGCGCCGGTTGCGGCGCGCCGCTGTACGCGGGGGAGTCGGGCACCGTCATCAACGACTACTACGACGAGGTCTACGGCAACCGGCTCTACCTCTCCGTCGGCACCGTCAACGGCGCCAACCTGACGCTGGTCTACAACCACCTGTCCAGCTACAACGTCTCCGAGGGCGCGCACGTCGGCCGCGGCGACGTCGTCGGGTACGTCGGATCCACCGGCTGGTCCACCGGTTGCCACCTGCACTTCACGGTGCTGCGCAACGGCGAGCCCGTCGACCCGATGAACTACCTGTAGAGTCCGATTGACCCTGCCTGGGAAGATGGTGGGATGGCCAAGCAGGGGAAGGCGCCGTCGAAGGAGGCGGGCGAGGGGCGCAAGATCGTCGCGTCCAACAAGAAGGCGCGCCACGACTACCACATCGAGGACGTCTTCGAGGCCGGGCTGGTCCTGCAGGGCACCGAGGTGAAGTCGTTGCGGCTCGGCCGCGCCAACCTCACCGACGGGTTCGTCGACATCGACGGCGGGGAGGCCTGGCTGCACGGCGTGCACATCCCCGAGTACGCCCAGGGCACCTGGACCAACCACGCCGCCCGGCGCAAGCGCAAGCTGCTGCTCCACCGTGCCGAGATCGAGAAGATCGAGCGCAAGGTGAGCGCGAAGGGCCACACCGTCATCCCGCTCTCGATGTACTTCGTGAAGGGCAAGGCCAAGATCGAGATCGGGTTGGCCAAGGGCAAGAAGTCGTGGGACAAGCGGCAAGCGCTCTCCGAGCGCGAGTTCGACCGCGAGAAGCAGGTGGAGCTGGGCCGCCGGCTGAAGGGCATGAGTGACTGAGGCGCCGACCAGCTCGCCGCGCTGGCCGATCTCGACTTCGGCGACGATTGGCTTCGGGCCGGGTGCTGGGGCAACGGAGCGCGGCTGCTGGGAATCCAATGAGCGTTCTGACGGTTGGATCCGTAAGATGGATACACAACTCAAAAGGGGCTGATCGGTTTCGACTTGGGACGTTAGTTCCAGGGGAAGCGGGTCGAGGAGCCAGCGTCATCTCGTAAACGATCGCTGGAAACTAATAACTGCCGACAACAAGCAGTCCTTCGCTCTCGCCGCCTGAGCGGTGATCGAAGCGTCAGTCAGGGCATCCGTCTCCGTCCCTGAACCTGGCGTCGTCTAGGAGACTTGCTGACCAGACCTCCGTCGGGAGGGTCGGTCGGGACTCAATCCCGGATAGGCCTGTCGGCGACGTGTCAGTGCGAGCGCCGGGGCCGATAAACCGCCATCACTGACTGCACCCGGAGAAGACCTGGTTCGACGCTCGAGGACCGGGGTTCGATTCCCCGCAGCTCCACGCGACTCTGGCGACGTGTGCCTTCCAGCTGAAGGCCACGTCGTCGGGTCGTTTTGAGTGGCGCGAGTGCGAAGGGACAGCGGTATGGCCTACTTGGTGGGAACGCCTTCGCCGGGTGATGCCGAGCAGCTGGCCGCCCTGAAGGCAGACACCTTTCGCGAGAGCTTCGCCGGCGGCAACGATCCCGCCGAGCTCGCCGCGCACATCGAGCGCGCGTTCTCCGTCGACGCCGTCGCCGCGCAGCTCGCGGACCCGGACTGCGACACCACGTGGATCCTCGACGGTAGCGAGCCGGTCGGCTACCTGAAGCTGAACCGGGCTCACGCGCAGACCGAGCCCGGCCTCGAAGCAGGGCTTGAGGTCGAGCAGCTCTACGTCAGGATGGCCTACCACGGTCGCGGACTCGGTGGACAGTTGCTGGATCTGGCCGTCGACGCGGCCAAGCGCGACTCGTACGGGTTCGTGTGGCTGGGCGTATGGGAGCAGAACCACAACGCCATCTCGTTGTACCGGCACCGAGGGTTCCGGGTGTTCGACGAGCACGTCTTCATGTTCGGCTCCGAGCCGCAGACCGACCTGCTGATGCGCCTCGATCTCGACTGAGGGCTACGCGACCAGCGGTGGGGCCTTTTGCGGTGTGGCGGGGTGGTAGCTGAATCTGTCGCGGACGTCGATCTTGGGTGGTGGGGTCCAGACGGGTCGTCGGGTGGCTGGGTCGATCGCGACTTGCCAGGGGGTTTGGTGGACGATCGTGTGGTGTTTCCTGCAGAGCAGGATCAGGTTGTCCAGGGAGGTGGGTCCGCCGTCGGCCCAGTGGGTGATGTGGTGGGCGTCGCAGGCGAGGGGGAGCCGGGTGCAGCCGGGGAAGGCGCAGTGCTGGTCGCGCAGCACCAGGGCGTTCCAGATGCCGGTGGTGACCAGCCGGTTGGTGCGGCCGACGTCGAGGACCTGGCTCTCGGCGCCGAGGACGGCGGGGATGATCTCGGCGTCGCAGGCGAGCCGGCGGACGGAGGCGGCGGAAAGGGTCCCGCCGGAGGGCAGGAGGCCTTGGCCGTCGAGCCGGGCGCGGAGGTCCTCCAGTGACATGGTCACGGTGAGGCGGGCCGAAGCGCCGTGGGCGTGGGGCAGGTGGTCGGTGTCTTGGAGGCGTCGGCAGGCTTCGAGGAGGGCGTCCCACAGGCGGACGCCGTGGTCGCGGGTGTCGCGGCCGTTGTGGGCGCAGCCGGGGGTGGGGCAGCCGCGGCCGACGATGTGGCCGTGGTCGTCCAGGGCGAACTGCTGGTTCGGGTCGCCGCCGCAGGCACCGGGTTCGGTGGTCACGGGTGCGGCCAGCGGCATCAGGACGGTCTTGACGAGCTCGAGCTGTTCGAGGCTGGCGTAGCCCTTGACCCAGCCGCCGCCGATGCCGTCGGCGGTGAAGCTGAGGTAGCGGGCGCTGTGGGCGCCGCGTTCTTGGAGGTCCTTGGACTCCTCGGTCTTGAGCAACAACCCGTCGGTGTCGAGCTCCTTGGCGAGGTGGGTGAAGCAGCGGTCCAGGTCGGTGGCGTCGTAGCCGTTGTTGTCGACCAGGCCGAGCAGCGCGGTCGCGACCTTGCCGCGGAACTCGGGGTCGCGGGGCAGGGTGGCGACGCGGCCGCCGATCACCCCGGCCTGGGCCAGCGAGATCTCACCGGCAGTCAACGCGGCACGGACTTCGGGGAGGTCGGCGGTGTGCTTGGCGACCCGGACCAGGCCGGCGCCGGCGCCCTTGCGGCCCCCGGTGAGGTGGGTGAGGAAGTCCTTGGTGGACGCCCAGCCGATCGCCTCGGCGCCACGGGTCTCCTCCAGCCGCTCGGCCACACAGACCAGGGCGCCGTCCACGACCGCCTTCAACCGGCCCAGCGCCACCGAGGCCTCGAGCAGGTCGCCACCCCCGACAGTCGCCCACTCCACACCTGCGAGGGCCGCAGCGGCGGTGTCGAGGGCGGTGGTGGTGGACATGGCATGATTCTATCGAACACCTGTTCTAAATGGAACACTTTCCGCAAGGAATTCTCAGACCTTTCGGGGTCTCGATACGCCCTCGCGCAGAGCGCTCGGGCTACTCGACCAACCGATGGCGGATGGCGGCCGTGAGCCGGGCGCGGTGCGCGACGCCGTACCGCCCTCTCGTCCCAAGCCCTTTCGGTCGCGACCACCCACGGCGTGCAGCTGCTGGCAAGGGGTCTCGTGACGGTCGCCAGGGCGACCTCCTCGACCAGCGGTGGTGGCGGGGGTCTCGATACGCCCTCGCGCAGAGCGCTCGGGCTACTCGACCAACCGATGGCGGATGGCGGCCGTGAGCCGGGCGCGGCGCGCGACGCCGTACCGCCTCTCTCGTCCCAAGCCCTTTCGGTCGCGACCACCCACGGCCCGCAGCTGCTGGCAAGGGGTCTCGTGACGGTCGCAGAGCGACCTCCTCGACCAGCGGTGGCGGGGTCTCGATACGTCCTCGCGCAGAGCGATCGGGCGACTCGACCAACGGGCCCGCGGCCGGCGAGGTGCGCAACGCCGTACTGCCTCTGTCGTCCCAATCCTTTCGGTCGCCACCACCCACGGACAGCAGCTGCTGACGGGGGTCTCGATACGCCCTCGCGCAGCGCGCTCGGGCTACTCGACCGGCGGATGGCGGCGCTGTCGGTGCCCCGATCTACGTTGGGGCGATGGCTGAAATCGTGCTTTTCCACCACGCGGGCGGGCTGACCGACGGAGTGCTCGCGTTCGCCCAGACACTGAAGGACGCGGGCCACACGGTCCATGCTCCTGACCTCTTCGACGGCCGGACGTTCACCGACGTCCGCGACGGCGTCGCCTACGCCCAGTCGTTGGGGGAGGAGACCTTCGCTTCGAAGGCGACCGAGATCATCACGCCCCTGGGCACCGGCCTCGTCTACGGCGGCATGTCGATGGGTGCGGCCCGCGCGGCCGAGCAGGTGCTCGAGCGACCGGGTGCGAAGGGAGCCTTCTTCCTCTACGGCGCGATCGCGCCGTCGTGGTGGGAGGCCAAGTGGCCTGCCGACGTTCCGACGCAGGCGCACGTGACCGAGGGCGACGAGTGGCGGGAGCCGGAAGCGGAGGAGGAGTACGTCGCCGACATCCCCGGTGCGGAGCTCTTCGTCTATCCCGGGTCGGGTCACCTGTTCGCCGAGCCGGGCCACCCGGACTACGACGAAGAGGCGGCGCGGCTGGCGACCGAGCGTGTCCTCTCGTTCCTGGCGGGGCTGTAGCCGCCAGTTCTGGAAGGATCGGCCCTCGAGGTCAAGGTGCTCAGGGTCGGCTCGGTCGAGCAGCTCGACGAGAGCTAGCGCCAGCTCAGCCGGCAGCCTGGTCGATCGCGTCGGCGATCGGCGCATCACCGCTGACGAGGTTCCACTGCTGACCGATCGTCGACGGGCTGTCCAGCACCGCGGCCAGGACGGCGGCGACGTCTGCGCGCGGCACCGATGCGCGCGCCACGTCGGGCCCGAGTGCGACCAGCCCGGTGGGTGCCTCATCGGTGAGCCGCCCGGGCCGGAGGATCGTCCAGTCGAGGTCGGTGTCGCGCAGCGCGGCATCGGCGTCGCGCTTGGCCTCGACGTACGCCTGCCAGACCTCGCCGGCGTCCGCCGCCACCGGACGGTCGACGTCGATCGCCGACACCTGCACGAACCGCCGGATCCCTGCCAGCCGCGCGCCCTCGATCGACTTCAGTGACCCCTCGAGGTCGACGGTCCGCTTGCGCTCCTTGTTGCCGTCCGGCCCGCCGCCGGCGGCGAACACCACCGCGTCGCAGCCGTCGAACGCCCGCCCGAACGCCGCGACGTCGTCCTGCTCGATGTCGAGCAGCCGCACCTCGGCGCCGGCCGCCTCGAGCTCGGCGCGGTGGCCCTCGTTGCGCACCAGCGCCACCGGCTGGTGTCCCGCTGTCACGAGAAGTGGATGGAGCTGGCGGGCGATCTGCCCATGGCCTCCGACGATGGCGACGCGCATGTCACCAACGTACGTCCCGCACGGCAATGACCGTTCACCGTCCGCTCAGCCCACCGCCACCTCGGACTGGTCGGGTGACCCCATGACATCTCGGTTCCACCCCCAGCCCAAGCGCGCCCTCCTGGCCGCCTCCGCCTTCACCGCCCTGGCGCTCGCGCCGGTCGTGAGCACTGCCGACGCGGCTCCCGTGACCGCGTCGGCGCCGCTCGCCGCCCGTCCGATCACCCAGTACGACGAGCCGCTGGTGTTCGGACACCGCGGCGCGTCCGGATACCGCCCCGAGCACACCCTCGCGTCGTACCGGCTCGCAGTCGAGCAGGGCGCCGACTACGTCGAGCCCGACCTGGTCTCCACCAAGGACGGCGTCCTCGTCGCCCGTCACGAGAACGAGATCAGCGGCACCACCGACGTCGCCGATCGCCCCGAGTTCGTCGACCGCAAGGCGACCAAGACCATCGACGGCAACCAGGTGACCGGCTGGTTCACCGAGGACTTCACCCTGGCCGAGCTCAAGACCCTCCGTGCCAAGGAGCGGCTGCCGCAGGTGCGACCGAGCAACACCGCGTACGACGGCCTCTACGAGGTGCCGACGCTCGAGGAGGTGCTCGATCTGGTCGACGAGCTCGAGGCGGAGACCGGACGCACCATCGGTGTTGCGCCGGAGATCAAGCACTCGACCTACTTCGACTCGATCGGCCTCTCCATGGAAGAGCCGCTGGTCGCGACGCTCGACGACTACGGCCTGGACCGGCGCCGCTCCACGGTCGCGATCCAGTCGTTCGAGGTCAGCAACCTCAAGGAGCTCGACGGACTCACGGACGCGCCGCTGGTGCAGCTGCTCGACGCGGCCGGCGGCCCATATGACCTCAGGGCGCAAGGGGTGACCTACGCGCGCATGCTCACGAAGAAGGGCATCAAGAACATCGCCAAGTACGCCGACTGGCTCTCGCCCAACAAGAACTGGATCCTGCCCCGCGACCCTGCCACCGGCGCCACGGGCGAGCCGAGCAACGTCGTCCCCCTCGCGCACCAGGCCGGCCTGCCGGTCGTGATCTGGACGATGCGTGCGGAGAACCAGTTCATGGCGACGAACTTCCGGGTCGGCACCGACCCGAACGCGCACGGCGACCTGGCCGCCGAGATCGCCGCGTTCCTCGACGCCGGGGTGGACGCCTTCTTCACGGACCAGCCCGACCTCGGGGTCGCCGCCCGCGACGCCTGGGTGGGCTGACCGTCATCTAGGGTGCGACGCATGGCCGGGTGCGTCTTCTGCGACATCGTCGCGGGCGACACCCCGGCCGACGTCGTGCTCGACGAGCCCGAGTTCATGGGCTTCCTCGACCGCCGTCCCGTGTTCAAGGGTCACGTCCTGCTCGTGCCCCGAGTACACGTAGTCACGCTGCCGGACCTGCCGGCCGAGCTCCGCGACGGCTTCCTGGCGGCCGCCCAGCGGCTGGCGACGGCGATGGTCGACGGGCTGGGTGCGCAGGGCAGCTTCGTCGCGATGAACAACGTGGTCAGCCAGTCGGTGCCCCACCTGCACTGTCACGTCGTACCTCGGACCAAGGGCGACGGCCTCCGCGGCTTCTTCTGGCCGCGCACCAAGTACGGCGCCGCCGAGGCCGCGTCGTACGCCGACCGACTCCGTGCCGCGCTCAGAGCAGCTTGAAGAACGTCGTCGTGTACTTCAGCGTCTTGTCGGTGCCGGCTGCGCCTTGGTGATGCCCCGCACGGTCACGGTGAACTGGTCGCCGTCCCGGATGGTGCCGAGAGCGGCGAGCGACGGCCGGAACACGATGGACCGCGCCATCCCGTAGGTCTGGTCCGGGTTCACGTTGAGGTAGCTGCCGCCGTTGTCCGTCGTGCCGTTCGGCCGTTGCGTGCTCGGCGTGAACCGCCACCTCTTCCCGTCGCGGGCGCGCACCAGCACCACGATGACCGTCGACGGGTCCGGAGCCTGGTAGGCGTTGCCGAGGTAGACCGACCACGGTACGGCCGAGTTGGACGACCGGCCGCCCCAGAAGTACTCCAGGGGGAACGCGCCGGAGTTCGGCCACGCCACGTAGTTGGTCGCCCGCTGGGACTCGCTGAACGCAGCGTTGTCGAGCACGTGGAGCGCGGAGATGTTGTCGCCGCTGTACGTGCCGAAGCCGACGCCGTACTCGTCGCCGGCCGTGCTGATCTCCCAGCCGCGGTGGCCGGCGAGGCCGAGGTTGTTGGCGCCCGGGTCCGCGGCCCATCCGACGACGGCGTGGCTCAGGTTGCTCAGGCCCGCTGTAGAGGTTGCTCTGGAGCCGCACCCCGTGCTCGGCCTCGCAGGAAGAAGTCGTCCGTCATGTCCGTCGGCTTCGTCGGGAAGTGCGTGAACTGGCCGGACGCCGCGAGGAGCACCGAGCAGTGCTGCGCAAGGCTGTTCTTCACCGCCTGGAAGGACACGGCGGTCGGGACCCCGGCCAGGTAGCGCACCGCCTTGAGTGCCCGCAGGGCGTCGTTCCGCCGTGACGTGACCAGCTTGCCGGGGGCGTACGGCGACACGTACGACGGCGGCGTCTCGAAGGTCGGGGAGTAGCTCGCACTGAACCCGTGGTGGCTGTACGTCGCGCTCGCCAGCGCGGACCTGATCTGGGCCTCGGTGCGACCATGGGTGACGACCACGCCGACGGCTGCCTCGCCGGAGGAGGGCGTCGCGCTCGACGGCACGGTGGCCACGCTCGCTGCGGCGGCGAGGGTCATCGCCGCGATGGTCAGGGTGGCTGCGATCTTGCGACGCCTGCTCATGAGGCGATGCTAAGCCGAGCGGCGGACCGGCGCGGCCGGTTCGCTGGACCGCGCACTACAGTGACCGACGGTCATCTACAGGAGGAGAGCTCAGCAATGGGTCGTTTCGATGGGCGGGTCGCCGTCGTCACCGGATCAGCGCGCGGGATCGGGTTCGGCACCGCCACCCGGTTCGCCGAGGAGGGCGCGTCGGTCGCGATCGTCGACCTCGACGAGGCCGCTGCGAGCGAAGCGGCCGCCAAGCTGCCCGTGGCCGAGGGCGCGAAGGCGATCGGCGTCGGCGCCAACGTCTCCGACTCGGCGTCGGTCGACGCCGCGATCGAGCGGGTCGTCGCCGAGCTGGGCGGGATCCACGTCCTCGTCAACAACGCGGGGGTCACTCGCGACAACCTCCTCTTCAAGATGACCGAGGAGGACTGGGACCTGGTCATGGGCGTGCATCTCAAGGGTGCGTTCCTGATGTCCAAGGCTGCTCAGAAGCACTTCGTCGAGCAGAAGTACGGCAAGATCGTGAACATCTCGAGCATCTCCGCGCTCGGCAATCGCGGTCAGGCCAACTACTCGGCCGCCAAGATGGGTGTGCAGGGCTTCACCCGGACCCTCGGCATCGAGCTCAGCCCGTTCGGCATCAACACCAACGCCGTCGCGCCCGGTTTCATCGCGACCGAGATGACCGACGCCACCGCTGCCCGGCTCAAGCTGGACGTCGACGAGTTCCGCCGGCTCAACGCGGAGGCCAACCCGGTCCGCCGCGTCGGGTTCCCCGAGGACATCGCGGCCGCCGTGTGCTTCCTCGCCAGCGACGAGGCGTCCTACATCACGGGCCAGACGCTGTATGTCGACGGCGGAATCAGCCTCGGCACCTGATCCAATAGTTCGAAGCAGACGACCACCCCCAACCCGATTGGAGTACGTCGTGCGTGACGCGCGCCAGCTCATCCGCATCACTGCCCTCCTGACCGCCCTCAGCCTCGGGCTCGCTGCCTGTGGCGGCGATGACGAAGGAGGGGGGAGCAGCGACAGCAGCGACGACCCGACGTCGGGCACGACCAAGAAGGACGAGCCCGACGACCTGGCCGTTGACCGGCCTCCCGGTCGACGGTGGCGGCTCGGCCGACCAGGACCACCCGGTCCTGGTCCTCAAGCTCGACAACACCGAGGCGAGCGCGCCGCAGCAGGGGCTGTCGCACGCCGACCTGGTCGTCGAGGAGCTGGTCGAGGGCGGCATCACCCGGCTCGCGGCGTTCTACTACTCCGACATCCCGGCCGACGTGGGCCCCGTCCGCTCGATGCGCGCCAGCGACATCGGCATCGTCTCGCCGGTCGACGGCGCGTTGGTCACCAGCGGCGGCGCGGCGCAGACCGTCCAGCGGGTCACCGACGCCGGCATCCGGATCTTCAACGAGGGCAGCCCCGGCTTCTACCGCGAGAGCACCCGGAGCGCGCCGTACAACCTCTTCACCGACATGGGCAAGGTCGCCAAGGCGTCCGAGGACGGCAAGGACGCGACCCCGGACGACTACCTGCCGTGGGGCGCCGAGGGTGACCTCCCCGCAGGCAAGCCGGCCAACACCCTGACGGCCGACTTCGGGTCGCACGCGACCAACTGGACGTTCCAGAACGGCAGCTACGTCAACCAGAACACGTACGCCGGGGACGGCGACGAGTTCCCGGCCGACAGCGTGCTCGTGCTGCGGGTCGACGTCGGCGACGCCGGCTACACGGACCCCGCCGGCAACCCCGTGCCGGAGACGATCTTCGAGGGCGGGGGCAACGCGTTCCTCTTCCACGCCGGCAAGGTCGTCGAGGGCACCTGGACCAAGGACGAGCTCGGCTCCGCGCTGAAGCTCGAGACCAAGGACGGCAAGCTGAAGGTGCCGGCCGGGCGGGTGTTCATCGAGCTGGTCCCGATCGACGCCAAGGGCGGCTCGGTCACCTTCGGCAAGTAGGCCTCGACAGCGCCAGCGGCCTCCCGACAGCGGCGAGCAGTCGTCGGCGTCGCGGCCGGGCACGGCCGCGAGCGTCGTCGGGAGCTCGAGGCCGCTCTCCACCATCATCTGCACGCCGGAGAGCAGGAAGGCGATCGCGCCCTCGACGAGCTCGGCGGCCTCCTCGGGGTCGGCCGCGGTCGCGACGGACTCGCCGGCCGACGACATCGCGCCGAAGAAGATCCGGGCGTAGGTCTGCAGCATCGGCTCGTCGAGCTGCCACTTGCCGGCCTCGAGCACCGACCGCACGATGTCGAGCACGTTGGCGAAGGTCGAGCGCTCCTCCTGCTCGCGGAAGCGCTCGTAGCCGAGCACCGCGGGACCTTCCTGGATGACGATCCTGCGGTAGCCCGGCTCCTGCACGACCGCGAGGAACGCCCGCAGCCCGGCCAGCGCCTTGACCCAGGGGTCCTTCTGGCCCTTCAGCGCCTTCTGGATCCGCTTCGAGGCGTCGCTCTCGACCCGCTCGAAGACGGCCTCGAAGAGGGCCTGCTTGCCGGAGAAGTGGTGGTAGAGCGCGCCCTTCGTCACCCGGGCCCCCGCAACGATCGCGTCGAGCGAGGCCGCGGCGTACCCCGCCTCGGTGAAACGCAGCTCGGCCACGTCGATCAGTGCGCGCTTGGTGGAGGCGGAGTACGCCGCCCTGCGCGTGGCCCCCGGCACGTTGGGCACCTTCGGCACCTTGGGGACCAACTTCGACACTGAAGCCTTGGCCATCGCGCCAGCATATGTCGTACGTCACGTCGGGCCTGCGCCTGTGTGACGCTCGTCTGTGGCGAGCGACACGCGTTGCGCGGGAACCCCGTAGGTACGGGGAATTCTCGCCATTTCGAGGTGTTCGGGATCACGCGTGCAGCTGTTTGGCGTACCTGGATTCGGACGCATACTGTCAGTACGTACCAACGGTATGTCGCTTCTTCCCCAGGGACTGGCTGCCGTCACATGAGTAAGGAGCTGACCATGACCTGGAAGGCCTTTCACAACCGGGGCGAGACTCTTCGCCTCGTGATCGCCACGTCGGCGGATCGTCGGGACGGAATCCTCCCGATGGACGTCCCTGGCGTTGCCGAGCACTTCCGCGACGAGCTGGACCTGTTGGGCGCCCTGCAGATCAAGTGGCACACCCGCCTCGCGGGCCACATCGAGAGCGAGCTCTCCGTGCAGCCGATGGACCTCCTCGCCTCGGTGGCGACCGGATGGGCCCGGACCGCGGAGGAGCTGCCCGGCGTACGCCTGATCATCGACCACTACCGCTCCCACCCGGTCGACGACGCGATGGCGCAGGCCGTCGTGCGGATGACCTCGAAGGAGCACCACTACCTCGCTGCGATGGCCGGCCGTGCCAGCGTCGGCCGCGAGGAAGGCCAGGCCGTCGGCGCCGAGATCGAGAAGCTCGCCCGGAACACCCGGCCCGGCGCTCCTGCGATCGACATCGTCGACGAGGAGCCGCGTCGCCCGTTCATCGAGCGGCTGCGCGCGGCCATCGCCGCCTGACCCACCCCTGAACAACCCGGCAGTGCCGGGACTCCCAACAGCCCCGGGATCGACACACCCTCCCTCCCCTCCCTCCCGTGTCGACCCGGGGTTGTTGCCCTTTTCCGCGCGCGTCGGCAGCCGAGGATCGGGAATGATGGGACACGTGAACAACTCCGTCGGCGATCTCGAGGCCGGGATGCTGCTGCTCGCCAGCCCCGAGCTGCTCGACCCCAACTTCGCCGACACCGTCGTGCTGCTGCTCGACGTCAACGACGAGGGTGCGCTCGGTGTCGTGCTCAACCGACCGAGCGCGCTGCCGGTCTCGGAGGTGCTCGCGGACTGGGGCGACGTCGTCGAAGAGCCGGAGGTGCTGTTCCAGGGCGGCCCGGTCTCCACCGACGGCGCCCTGGCCGTCGCGCTGGCGAGCCCCGGAGGCGAGGACGCCGTCGGCTTCCGGTCCGTGGCCGAACGGCTCGGGCTGCTCGACCTGGACACGCCGACGGAGCTCGTGGTCGGCACCGTGGAGCGGCTGCGGATCTTCGCGGGCTACGCCGGCTGGGGCGCCGGCCAGCTCGAGGGCGAGATCGAGGAGGGCAGCTGGTACGTCGTACCCGGGCGGCACGAGGACGTGTTCCGGCTCGACACCCACGACCTCTGGCGCGACGTCATGCGCCGCCAGCCGGGCGACCTCGCGTTCCACGCCACCCGCCCCGTCGATCCGGACCTGAACTGAGCGCCGTTTCGAGGCTCGCCGCACGGGCCTCGCAACTCGGCCAGCGTCGCGCTGGCTTCGAGGTGCGACCGCAGCGACCTCGACCTCAACGCAGTCGCCGCTGATCTAGACTGGACGTGACCCAGATCGGCTTCTCGACAGACACGGACGTCCTCGAGGACACCCGTACCGTCCCGACCGACGAGGGTGACCACGAGCGCTTCTCGCACTACGTGGAGAAGGACAAGCTCACCGAGGCGATGGTGATGGGCACGCCGGTGCGTGCCCTCTGCGGGAAGATCTGGGTGCCCAGTCGGGCGCCGGAGAAGTTCCCGGTCTGCCCGGACTGCAAGAAGATCTGGGAGGGCCTGAAGGACGGCCCGTCGGGTTCCGACGAGTGAGCGGCGGCGACTCCGCCGCGCCTCTCACCTCGCTCGGTCCGGCCTGGCCGGAACGAGCGGCCTGGGGCACGGCGCCCTCGCTCCGCGCGTGGCAGTCGGCCGCGCTGGCTGACTACCTCGAGCGGTCCCCACGGGACTTCCTCGCCGTGGCGACGCCGGGCGCCGGCAAGACGACGTTCGCGCTCTCCGTCGCTGCCGAGCTGCTGGGGCGGCGTCAGATCGACCGGCTGATCATCGTCGCGCCCACCGAGCACCTCAAGCTCCAGTGGGCCGAGGCCGCAGCCAAGGCCGGCCTCCCGATCGACCCGACGTACTCGGCCGGCAAGGGCAAGATCAGCAGCGACTACGTCGGCGTGGCCGTCACGTACGCCGGCGTCGGCGTCAACCCGCTCGCACTCCGGATCCGGACCGAGCGGTTCAAGACGCTGGTCATCCTCGACGAGATCCACCACGCCGGCGACGCGTTGAGCTGGGGCGAGGGCGTGCGCGAGGCGTTCGAGCCGGCGACGCGACGGCTGGCGCTGACCGGCACGCCGTTCCGCTCCGACGTCAACCCGATCCCGTTCGTCACCTACGCGCCGGCGCCGGACATGGGAGCCGGCGTCCGCGTTTCTGTCCCGGACTACACCTACGGCTACGCGCAGGCGCTGGCCGACCACGTCGTCCGGCCGGTGCTGTTCCTGGCCTACTCCGGCGAGATGCAGTGGCGCACCCGCGCGGGCGACGAGGTCGCGGCCAGCCTCGGCGAGCCGCTGACCAAGGACATGACGGCGCAGGCGCTGCGGACCGCGCTGGATCCCGAGGGGTCGTGGATGCCCGCCGTGCTCGAGGCCGCCGACAAGCGGCTCACGGAGGTACGGCGCCACGTGCCCGACGCCGGCGGAATGGTGATCGCGGCCGACCAGGACTCCGCCCGGGCCTACGCGAAGCTGGTCAAGGCGATCACGGGCGAGCCGGCCACGGTCGTGCTCTCGGACGAGAAGCTGGCGTCCAAGCGGATCGCGGAGTTCGCCGGGAGCGACAGTCGCTGGCTGGTCGCCGTACGCATGGTGTCGGAGGGGGTCGACGTACCGCGGCTGGCGGTCGGCGTCTACGCGACGACCACGTCCACGCCGCTGTTCTTCGCGCAGGCCGTCGGCCGCTTCGTCCGGGCCCGCACCCGAGGCGAGATCGCGTCGGTGTTCCTGCCCTCGGTGCCCAAGCTGCTCGGCTTCGCCTCCGAGCTCGAGGTCGAGCGCGACCACGTGCTCGGCCGGAAGATCAGCAGCGACGACGACATCTTCGCGGCCGAGGACGACCTGCTCGCCCGCGCGCAGGCAGGCGAGCCCAATGACGCAGCGTCGGCGGACCTCTTGTCCGTGCCGTTCGAGGCGCTCGGCTCGCAGGCCCGCTTCGACCACGCGTTGTACGACGGCGCGGCGTTCGGGCACGAGGGCGAGATGCACGTCGGCTCGGACGAGGAGATGGACTTCCTCGGGATCCCGGGTCTGTTGGAGCCGGACCAGATGAAGGAGCTGCTGCAGCAGCGCCAGGCCAGCCGCTCGAAGCCCCGGAAGGCCGCCGCGTCGCCGGCTCCTGCCCTTCGAGACGCCTCGTCCCTCGGCTCCTCAGGGACCGCCTCTGAGTTGATGGCCCATGAGCAGTTGGCGGTGCTGCGCCGGGAGCTCAACGGCCTGGTGTCTGCCTGGAACCACCGGACCGGCCAGCCGCACGCCATCACCCACGCCGCTCTCCGCAAGGAGTGCGGGGGACCGGCCGCGGCGATCGCCAACGCGGAGCAGCTGCGCGTGCGGATCGACCGGATCCGGGAGTGGGCGGTCCGCAAGTCCTCCTAAGTGGACTTGAGCGTGCGAGCGAGTGAGCCACCCCACAGGCAAGGCTTGCCTAACTTAGGCTAGGCTCACTCGCTGTGAAGACGGCGGTGACGGACATCTGCGCCCTGGCGGGGCACGAGCTGGTGCTCGGCTACCAGCGCACCACCGTCGTCCACGGCGTCTCGGTCCGGCTCGAGGCCGGCGTCGTCACGGCGCTGATCGGTCCCAACGGCAGCGGCAAGTCGACCGTGCTCCGGTCGCTGGCCCGGCTGCAGCCGGTTGCCGGTGGGCGGGTCACCGTCGGCGACGACGACGCATCGCCGCTGAGCGCCAAGGAGTTCGCCCGCCGGGTGACCCTCCTGTCGCAGTCGCGGCCGCACCCGTCGGGCCTGTCCGTGCGCGACGTCGTCGCCTTCGGACGGCACCCGCACCGCAGCCGGTTCGCCGGCCTGTCCGGCGACGACCGGCGCGCGATCGACCGCGCGTTGAGCGTGACCGGCGTGACGACGATGGCCGACCGGTCGGTCGACCAGCTCTCCGGCGGTGAGCTCCAGCGGGTCTGGCTGGCGACCTGCCTGGCCCAGGGCACCGACGTACTCCTGCTCGACGAGCCGACCAACCATCTCGACCTGCGCTACCAGGTCGAGACCCTCGATCTGGTCCGCGACCTCGCGGACCACCACGGGACGGCGCTCGGGGTCGTCCTCCATGACCTGAACCATGCCGCCGCTGTGGCGGACCAGGTCGTGCTGCTGCACCAGGGCAAGGTCCACGCCGTCGGCGCGCCTGTCGACGTCCTGACCGCGGAGCACCTCTCCGAGGTCTACGGACTGCCGATCCGCGTGCTGGTCGACCCGGAGACGGGCGCCGTGCGGGTCGAGGCCCAGGGCAGCCACCACCAGCGGCGCCGGTAACAAACGGTCAGGGCGCCCGCACCCAACAGTGAGGAACCGATGAAGACACGATCGATCGCGGCTGCCCTGGCGATGCCGCTTGCCGCCCTGCTCCTGGTCGCCTGCGGCACCACCGAGGCCTCGACGGGGGACGACGAGGCGCCGGAGGCCAACGACTCGGCGGACTGCGCCGACGACACGACCGAGACCACCGACGGCCCGGTCAGCCTCACCGACTCCTACGGCCGCAAGGTCGAGCTGGACAAGCCGGCCGAGCGCGTCGCGGTCCTCGAGTGGCAGCAGGTCGAGGACGTGCTGACGCTGTGCCTCACGCCGGTCGCCGTGGCCGACGCCGAGGGCTACTCGACGTGGGACACCGCGGAGGCGCTGCCCGACGGCGTCACCGACGTCGGCATGCGCGGTGAGCCGAACCTGGAGACGCTGTTCGGCACCAACCCCGACCTGGTGATCGTCGAGGCCTACACGGCCGAGGACGAGATCATCAAGCAGCTCGAGGAGTACGGCGTACCGGTGCTGGCCACCAAGGGCGCGGATGCGGCGGACCCGATCCAGAACATGCTCGACACCTTCGAGCTGATCGCCTCGGCGACCGGCCGCGAGGAGCGGGCCGAGGTCGTGGTCGACGACTTCGACGACGCCCTCGAGGACGCCCAGGAGGAGATCGCCGACGCCGACGTCGCCACCGACTCGTTCGTCTACTTCGACGGGTGGATCCAGGGCGGCAACGTCGCGATCCGTCCGTTCGGCCAGGGTTCGCTGATGGGCGAGCTCGGTGAGTCGCTCGGCCTGACCAACGCCTGGGAGGGAGAGGTCGACCCGGCGTACGGCCTCGGCCAGACCGACATCGAGGGCATGAGCGAGGTCGGGGACGCCAGCTTCTTCTACACCGGCACGACCGACCCGGCCGGTGACGTGAACGCCGAGCTGGCGAAGAACCGGGTCTGGAAGCAGATCCCGGCGGTCGAGGACGGAAGGTCCTACGCGTTCCCCGAAGGCATCTGGACGTTCGGCGGGCCGCGCTCCGCCGAGCAGGCGATCGACGCGTACGTCGACCTGCTGACCCAGTAGTGCTCGGGGACGAGGGATGGTGGTCGAGCAGCAGCTGCCGGAGACCCGGAAGATCGGGTCTCCCGCAGCCGAGCAGCCAGGGCTGGGACGCGTCGGCGTCCTCACGGGGACCAGTGCCCTGGTGCTCCTCGCCACCTCCCTCGTCCTCGTCTCGGGCTGGCACCTGACCCAGGGCACGTCCACGGTCGGGGCCGACGACCTGTTCCGCTGGGTGATCGGGCAGGGGACGTCCGAGTCGGGCGACATCCTGCTCGGCTCCCGCGTCCCGCGGCTGGCGGCCGGCATCGCCGTCGGCTTCGCCCTCGGCGTGGCCGGTGCCCTCTTCCAGTCCCTGGCGCGCAACGCGCTGGCCTCGCCGGACACCCTCGCCGTCACCGGTGGCGCCTACCTGGCCGTCACCGTCGTGGCGGCGTTCGGCCTCTCGGTGCCGCTGTGGGCGTCCGGGCTGACCGCGTTCGGCGGCGGGATCACCGCGGCCGCGCTGGTGCTCGGCCTCGCTGGAGGTGCCGGCACGTCGACGACCCGCCTGGTGCTCGCGGGCTCCGCGGTCGCGCTCGCGCTGCAAGCCGCGACCTCCACGTTGCTCATCCTCTTCGACGAGGAGACGACCAGCCTCTTCGCCTGGGGGAGCGGCTCGCTCAGCCAGCTCGGGCTCGACGCCTTCCAGCAGGCCGCGCCCGTCGTGATCATCGCGACGGGGTGTGCGCTGCTGCTGTCGCGCCGGCTCGACCTGCTCGGGCTGGGCGACGACAGCGCCGCGGTGCTCGGCGTGCCGGTCCGCAGCACCCGCGCAACCGGGACCGTCCTTGCCGTGGTGCTGACCGCCGCGAGCGTGACCCTCGCCGGCCCGATCGGGTTCGTCGGTCTGTTCGCACCGGTGATCGTGCGGCTGGTCGCCGGTGTCGTGCCGGCGCTCAACCGCCACGTCGTGCTGATCCCGGCGGCGGGCCTGATGGGCGCGTTCGTCGTCGTGCTCGCGGATGCGCTGCTGCGTGCGATCCTCGGAGCCGACGACGCGATCTCGATCCCCACCGGCATCACCACCACCCTCGCCGGCGCCGTCGTGATGATCGTGCTCGCCCGGCGCGGCCGCGACTCCGGGCCGGCCAAGCAGCCGCCCGCGGCGCAGGTCGGTGTGCGCAGCCGGCTGCGGTTCGTCGTGGTGCTCGTGCTCGCCGTCGTCGCCGCGCTCGTCGTGACGCTGCTCGGGCTGCTGGGTGGGGACACCTGGCTCCGCACCGGCGACCTCGCGCTCTGGCTCAATGACGAGGGCTCACCGCTGATCCGGTTCGCGCTCGACGAACGCGCACCGCGGGTGGCGGCGGCCGTGCTCGGCGGTGCCGCCCTGGCGCTGTCGGGGTCGCTCGTGCAGTCGACCTGCCGCAACCCGCTCGCCGAGCCCGGCATCCTCGGCATCACCGGTGGCGCCGGCGTCGGCGCGGTGATCGTCGTGACCGGCAGCGTCACCGTGGCGCCCTCCAACAACGCGGTGCTCGTCGGCGCCGTCATCGGGGCGCTGGTCTCGTTCGCCCTCGTCTACGGGCTGGCCTGGCGGCACGGCCTCGATGCGGACCGGCTGCTGCTCATCGGCATCGGCACCTGGTACGGCGCCGCGGCGCTGACGACGTACCTCCTCGTCCGCTCCAACCCCTGGGACACGCCGCGCATCTACACCTGGCTGTCCGGGACGACGTACGGCCGCACGTTCGACCAGGTGGTCCCGGTCGCCGTGGTGCTGGCCGTTGCCCTCCCGCTCGCCTGGGTCGTACGACGCGAGCTCGACCTGCTCGCTCTCGACGAGGACACGCCGCGGCTGGTCGGGGTCGGCCTCGAGCGGGTGCGGCTCGTGGTGCTCCTCGTCGCCGCGCTGCTGGCCGCGACCAGCGTCGCCGCGGTCGGTGTGGTCGGGTTCGTCGGCCTGGTGGCGCCCCACATGGCGCGCGCGCTCGTCGGTGGCCGGCACGCCCGGTCGATACCGGTGGCCGTGCTCGTCGGCGCGGTGCTGCTCGGTGCCGCCGACCTGATCGGCCGGACGGCCATCGCGCCGGCCCAGGTGCCGGCCGGCCTGGTGGTGGCGATCATCGGCGCGCCGTACTTCGTCTACCTCCTGGCGCGCTCGCGGGCCTGACCCTCCGGGTCCGTCACCACCCGCGAAGTCGGCACGCTTCGGTGACGAAGTCACGCTTCGGCGGCTCGGCGGCTCGGCGGCTCGGCGGCTCGGCGGTGCTCGAGGCGTCGGTCGTCGGACGTGGACCAGTGGGTGCGGACGTCGGCGTCCCGGATGCTGTTCGTGTACGGCGAGTTCGACCCGTGGAGCGCCGAGCCGTTCTCCTGCGGTCCTGACGGCGCGGGCCGGCAGTGGTATCAGCGGTGGGACCCGGCCGGCAACCACGGGGCGACGATCGCCGCAGCTGCCGGAGGCTCTGCGTCGTGCCGCCATCACGCGGGTGCGGCAGTGGGCAGGTGTCACCACGACCCGGGCAGCGATCCTGGCGGCGGAGCAGCGGAGCGAGAACGCCGGGGCAGGGGTCGAGCAGCGGTTCGAGCAGCGGACCGCTGTCCCCGCGCGCTGACAGACTGGCCGGCATGCCGACGTACGTTGCTTTCCTGCGCGCGATCAACCTCGGGCCCAACCGGAAGTTCGCCAAGGCCGACATCGTGGCTGCGACCGAGGCCGCGGGTGGCACCGACGTGGAGACCTACATCAACACCGGCAACGTGCTGCTGACCACCCCGCTGCGCTCGCGGGCCAAGGTCCAGGCCGCGCTCGAGAAGGCCTACGAGGCACAGGCCGGCTTCGCCGTACCCACGATCGTGTTCACCGCCGCCGAGCTCGCCACGATCGGGGCCGACGCCGAGGAGCTCACCCGGCCCGACCTCGAACGCCACTACCTCTACCTGCTCCAGGACGCGCCCGCCGCAGGGAAGGTGAAGGCCCTTCTGGAGCGGGACGGCGCCGCCGACCAGGTCGTCGTGCGGGGACGCGCTGCGCACATCCTGTTGGGGGAGGGCTATGTCGCCGGCAAGGTCGACCCGTGGGGCATCGAGAAGGCGCTCGGTGTGGTCGCCACCAACCGCAACTTCAACGTCGTCACGACACTGGCGCGGAAGTGGTGCTCGTAGCCTCGGCGCGCCTCATCGTCCGCACCGACGGCGACAGCAGCGTGGCCAGCGAGATCACGAAGTAGGCCACGCCTGCCACCAGGATCATGTCCTGGATGCCGAACGCGGCTCCCATCGGGCCGAACGCGAGCTGACCGACCGGGATGCGCGATGAACGAGCCGAGCATGTCGTAGGAGTAGACCCGCGACAGCATGTCCGGCGGCACGTGCTCCTGCATCGCGAGCTCCCAGCCGAGCCCGAAGATCTCGATGCCGGCGCCGGCGACGAACGCCGCCACCAGCACCACCCACAGCTCGGTCGTCGTGCCGAGCGCGATCATCTGGAGCGAGAAGACCGCGCAGCCCAACATGCCCCAGAGCAACGGCCGTTGCAGTGGCACCCGCAGGAAGATGATCGACGTCACCACCAGTCCGGCGGCGCCGGAGGAGAGGATCAGCGCCCAGCCGTGGACGCCGATCTCGCTGCTCTTCGCGTGCGCCGGCCCGAGGGTGTAGAGGCCGCCGCTGTGGAGCGCGTTGAGCGAGCTGAAGGCGAGCACGATCACCCAGAGCCACGTCGTACGACGGAAGAACGTCCAGCCGGCGCGCAGGTCCTTGACGATGCTGTCGCCGTCGTCGCGCGGCGGCGGCGCGGGGAGCTTGATCGGGAGCAACAGCGCTGCCGAGAGAAGGTACGTCGCACCGTTGATCGCGATCGCCCAGCCGGCGCCGACGCCGACGACCAGGATGCCGGCGACGGCCGGGGCGACGACGACCGAGATGTTGCGGAGCAGGCTGTTGAGGGCGTTCGCCTGCTGGAGCGCGCCCTTGGGTGCGATCTGTGGGAGCAGCCCGGCGAGTGCGGGCTGGTTGGCGGCGGCCGCGACGCCGTTGACCGCGGTGAGTGCGGCGAGCTGCCAGATCTCGGCAGTCCCGCTCAGCACCAGGCCGGCGATCGCGAGCGCGGTCGCGGCGGCGGCGAGGTTGCTGAGCTGGATGATCAGGGTCCGGCCGAACCGGTCGGCCAGCACGCCGCCCACGAGGAGGAACGCAACGAGCGGGATGCTGTGCGCGGCGAGCACGATGCCGAGGGCACTGGGGGAGTCGCTGACCTCGAGCACGGCGAACGCCAGCGCGACCCCACCCATGATGTCGCCGAGCAGATCGACGGCACGCGAGGCGAAGTACCAGCGGAACCGCCGGTCGCGCAGGGGCGCGAGGGCCGGGCCGTTCATCGTGCCTCCATCCGGAACCCTGCGACGGTGAGGTTGACCGGGACGGTGCCTGAGGTGTGTGGCGGGCTCGCTTCCCGGTGCACCAGCATCGACGCCTCCACCAGCATCTCGACCGCCCGCTCCCACGTCTCGGGTGCGACCCAGAGCTCGGCGTCGGTGAACGTCCCCTTGCCGCGTTCGCGATGCGAGAAACGGCGGAGGAGCTCGCTGCACATCGCCTGGACCTGCCCCGCCATGTCCTCGTCGGTCCACTTCGACTCGGGCCGGTCGAACAGGTGCCGGTAGCGCTTGGCCATCCCGCCGCGGATCCGCTCCTCGCCCTCGACGACGACCAGGTCGGCGTCGTGCAGCTGGCGCAGGTGGTACGACGCGTTCGCGTGGGTGATGTCGAGCTCGCGCGCGACCTCCGCCGCGCTCATCGCGCTGCTCGTGAGCAAGGACAGCATCCGCAGTCGCAACGGGTGCGCAGTCGCGCGGAGCGAGGAGATCCGTTCGTCGGTCATGACCACTACCAAAGGCTCGTTGGGGAGTACGTGGGACCAGTTGATCACGCCCGCCGCCGTACTGTCAAACGTTTATTGGGGAGTTTGACCGAGTCGGCACATCTGGGATGTCGTACGCACGCAAACCAGAGCCGGGTCGGGGTGGGTCGGGGCCTGTGCCACCATGGGCGGTGTGACGACCGCGAGCCCTGTCGAGGTGGATCCGGGAGTCGAAGAGGACCTGACCCCGGACGAGATCACCCTCACCGACACGCCCTGGGTGACCGTGGTCTGGAACGACCCGGTCAACCTGATGTCCTACGTCACCTATGTCTTCCAGAAGTACTTCGGCTACTCGAAGAAGAAGTCGGAGAAGCTGATGCTCGAGGTGCACGAGGACGGCAAGTCGGTCGTGAGCAGCGGGTCCCGCGAGGAGATGGAGCGCGACGTCCAGGCGATGCACGAGTACGGCCTGTGGGCCACGCTGTCGAAGAGCGAGTGACGGGGGCCTGAGGGACATGGCGGGATTCGTCCGGCACCGCCGGAGCAAGCACATCATCGCGACCCTTTCGGGGTTCGAGGCCGACCTGCTCCGCTCGCTGGCCGCACAGCTGGTCGAGCTGCTGCGCAACGAAGCAGCGGTCCCGAGCGAGACCGCCGACCCGTTGGAGGCGCTGTTCACCGGAGGCGAGTTCTCCGGGCCGACCACCGCCCCCGAGGACCCCGTCCTGGCCCGGCTGTTCCCCAGCGCCTACCGCGACGACGGCCAGGCGGCGGCGGAGTTCCGGCGCTTCACCGAGGGTTCGCTGCGGGACGGCAAGGCGCAGGCCGCGGCGACGATCATCGACACCCTCGAGGAAGCCGGCCTCCCGGCCGAGCCCGGGTCCGAGGAGCTGACCATCGATGTCGAGCTCGACCTCGCGACCGCCGAGATCTGGATGCGGGCGCTCACCGACCTGCGGCTCGCGCTCGGCACCCGGCTGGAGGTCGAGGAGGGCGACGAGGACTACTGGTACTCCCTGCCCGACGACGACCCTCGCGGCCAGGCGCACCACATCTACGAGTGGCTCGGCTACCTCCAGGAGACGCTCATCCACGCCGTCGGCGGCTGAGCTCAGCGGGCAGGCTTGACCGCCAGCACCGGGCACGGCGCGTCGAGGATCACCCGCTGCGCCACGCTGCCGAGCAGCAGCTTGCCGACCGGCGTGCGGTGCCGGACGCCGACGACGATCACGTCGGCCGAGCAGTCCTCGGCGGCCGACAGCACGGCCTCGGCGACATCGGGTACGACGTCGTGGCGGATCTCGACCTCGAGCCCGTCCGCGGCCAGCCGGTCCCGCAGGGCTGCGATCTCGTCCTCGTGGGCATAGCGGTCGTCGACCAGGCTTGTCGCCGCGGGTGGCGTTGACGACGACCAGTCGGGCGCCGGAAGCGCGGGCGATCGGCCTCGCCGTGCTCGACGGCGGCGCGGCCGTAGTCGTCGGCGCTGTACGCGCCACCACGCAGCCGGCTGCATCAGGCTGCTCATCGCTCCACCAGCTCCTTCTCGTTCGTGTGCTCGGGCTCGGCCGGCGCCGGGCGGCGCAGGCCGGGACGGCCATGGCGAGCCAGCAGCACCGCCATCACGACGTACACGACGACGGCGACGGGCTCGCCCCACAGCGTGCTCACGTCGCCCCCGGAGATCGCCAGCGCCTGGGTCAGCTGCTTCTCCAGCTTCGGGCCGAGGATGACGCCCACGATCAGCGGCAGCACCGGCAGCCCGAACCGCCGCATCGCCAGGCCCAGCAGCCCGAACACCAGCAGCAGCGCAGGTCGAACGCCTGGAAGTTCACGCTGTAGGCGCCGAGCGAGGCGAAGAACAGGATGCCCGCGTAGAGGTAGGGCCGCGGGATGCGCAGCAGCTTCGCCCACAGCGGCGCCAGCGGCAGGTTGAGCACCAGCAGCAGCGTGTTGGCGATCGAACAGGCTGGCGAGCAGCGCCCAGACCAGGTCGGGCTCGTTGTCGAGCAGCAGCGGGCCGGGCTGGATGCCGTAGCTCTGCGATCGCGACCAGGATCATCGCGGCGGTCGCCGTCGTCGGCAGCCCCAGCGTGAGCAGCGGCACCAGGGTGCCGGCGGCCGAGGCGTTGTTCGCGGCCTCCGGCCCGGCGACGCCCTCGATGGCGCCCTTGCCGAACTCCTCGGGGTGCTTGGTCAGCTTCTTCTCGGTGACGTAGGACAGGAACGTCGGCATCTCGGCGCCGCCGGCCGGCAGCGCGCCGAACGGGAACCCGTAGCCGTGCCGCGCAGCCACGGCTTCCACGACCGCCCCAGTCCGTTGCTGCTCATCCACGGCTGGCCGACCGGGATGACCTCGAGCGGCTTGCGGCGCAGGTGCGCGGCGACCCACAGCGCCTCGCCGATGGCGAAGATCGCGACCGCCACCACGACGATGTCGATGCCGTCGGCGAGCAGCGGCTGGCCGAAGGTGAGCCGGGCCTGGCCGGTCGAGGTGCCGACCAGCCCGATCGCGAGGCCGAGGAACAGCGCGATGAAGCCGCGCAGCTTCGAGGCGCCGAGCACCGCGGTGACCGCGAGCAGTGCGAGCAGCATGATCGCGAAGTACGACGGCGCGCCGAGCTTGACGACGAGCTCGGCGACCGTGGGCGACGAGCACCCAGCAGGATGGTGCCGATCGTGCCGGCGACGAACGAGCCGATCGCGGCGGTGGCGAGAGCCTGGGCGGCGCGGCCGGCCTTGGCCATCTTGTTGCCCTCGATCGCGGTGACGACCGACGACGACTCGCCGGGGGTGTTGAGCAGGATCGAGGTGGTCGAGCCGCCGTACATGCCGCCGTAGTAGATGCCGGCGAACATGATGATCGCGCTGTCCGGGCCGCACGCTGTAGGTCGACGGGAAGCAGCAGCGCCACCGTCATCGCGGGCCCGATGCCGGGCAGCACGCCGACGGCGGTGCCGAGCAGCACGCCGATCGCGGCGAACAGCAGGTTCGTCGGGGGTCAGGGCGGTCTGGAAGCCGTCGAGCAGCAGGTCCATCAGAGCACCCCGTCCAGGATGCCGGCCGGGATCGGGATGCCGAGGCCGACGTAGAAGCCGTACCAGGTGCCGACCGACAGGGCGACCCCGATGGCGATGTCGCGGACCGGCGTCCGGCTGCCGAGCACGCCAGGCGGCGCCGGCGAAGAGCAGCGCGCCGGTGATCGCCCAGCCCAGCAAGTCGATCAGCGCGATGTTGACGACGAGGACGCCCGCCAGCAGCCCGACGGTGCGCAGTCGGTGCCCTGGGTGAGGTCGATGTCCTCGCCCTCCTCGGCCTCGGGCAGGTCGCCGCGGGCGGTGGCGACGGCCAGCAGCACGCCGAGCAGCACAGCACCGCCCCGACCACGTACGGCACCGCGTAGGGCTGGACGGGCTGGTCGGCGAACCCGTCCTCGAGCCCGATGGCGTCGTAGAGGACGTACGCCGCCGACGACGACCAGGAACGCCGCCAAGCCGTACTGCGCCTTGTCGACGAGCGGCCGGGCGCCCGGCTCGCGTTCGGTGGGGTGGTGGTGCTCATGCCAGTCCCAGCTCCTCAGGGTCGTCGCCACGCGGTCGTCCTGCTCCTCGAGGAACGTCCCGAACTCCTCGCCGGTGGCGAAGTCGTCGGTCCAGCCGTTGGTCTCGAGCGCTCCTGCCACTCGTCGGTGTCGTGCATCTCGGTGAAGAGGTCGATGAGGTAGTCGCGCTGCTCGTCGGAGATGCCCGGCGGCGCGAGCACGCCGCGCCAGTTGGTGAAGACCAGGTCGATGCCGGCCTCGGTGAGGGTCGGGGCGTCGACGCCGTCGAGCCGCTCGTCGCCGGAGACGGCGAGCACCCGCAGCGAGCCGTCGTCGATCTGGCCCTCGAACTCGCCGAGCCCGGAGATGCCGACGTCGATCTTCTGCCGAGCAGCGCGGTGGTGAGCGGGCCGCCGCCGTCGTACGAGATGTAGTTGACCTCGCTCGGGTCGATGCCGACCGCCTCCGCGAGCTGCATCGGGAACAGGTGGTCGGGCCCGCCGGGGCTGGAGCCGCCGCCGATCGTGACCGAGCCGGGGTCCTCCTTCCACGCCTCCACCAAGTCGTCGACCGTCTTGAACGGCGAGTCGGCCGGGACCAGGCCCTCCTGCTCCTCGATGAGCCGGGCGATCGGCGTCATCCCGAGGGCGTCGCAGCCGACTTGTTGGTGTAGACCGCGCCGACGACGCCGAGACCCATCGTCATCACCAGGTCGTCGGCGCCCTCCTCGTTCAGCAGGCGCTGCATCGCGACGGTGCCGCTGGCGCCGATCACGTTGGTGACCTCGAAGCGCCCGGTGAGGCCGTCGTCCTCCATGACCTTGACCGCGGCGCGGCCGGTCTGGTCGTAGCCGCCGCCGGGGCTGTTGGGGATCATCATCCGCAGCCGGCGGTTGCCGGGGTCGTCGCTGCCGCGGGTGACGCCGCAGCCGGTGGCGACCACGCGAGCGCAGCACGGTGACGAGGACCACCAGTAGCGACCGGCGCGGCCAGGCGACTCGGGTGCATGGGACCTCCATGGGCTTCGGTGCGTGGTCGTGACCGGCGTCACGCCGATCCGTGCCACCATGGCGCCAGCTGTGGCGGCCGTCACGCTTGCGGAGGCAAAGGAGGTTGTGGTCGTTGTGGTCGCGCGATGAGCAGCCTCCGGAGCCGCCCCGGCTGGCACGGCGGCGAGCTGACCCTCGCCGCGCAGTTCCTGGTCCTGCAGCTCGTCGTCGTCGCGGTGCTGCTGGTCTCGGTCGGGGTGCTGAGCGTGCGGCAGTCGACGCCGACTTCACCGACGAGCAGGGCGCACGGATGCGCTCGGTGGCCGAGTACGTCGCCACCCTGCCGGACGTGCGCAGCCAGCTGACGGCGCCGCGCGACGGCGGCACCGGCGACGACCTCGCGCGCGGGCTGGCGCCGTCCGTCGACCGCGGTTCAGCCTCGTCCGGCGCCACCGACGTCATGTGGTCTCGCCGGACGGCGGGTGCTGGCGGCGACCGACCCGACTCGGGTCGGCGCCGGGCCGACCTCGGCGACAGCGACGTGCTCGAGGGCCGGGGCTGGACCGGCGACGTCGAGCTCGACGGCGAGCGGGCCGTCGCCGCACCACGCGCCCGATCCTCGCCGCGGACGGCTACGCTGCTCGGGATCGTCGCGGCCGAGGAGACCTACCCGACCGTGTCGGACCGGCTGACCGGCGCGGCCCCGACCTGGCGCTCTACCTCGGGCTCGGCGCCCTGCTCGGCCTCCTCGGCACCTACGTCGTCTCCCGCGTGGTGCGCCGCGCGACCCGCGGCCTCGGCCCGACCGAGCTCGCCGAGCTCGCCGACCACCGCGAGGCGCTGCTGCACAGCATCCGCGAGGGCGTGGTCGGCGTCGGCACCGACGGCCGGGTCACGATGATGAACGACGCCGCCCGCCCACGCTCGAGGTCGACCAGCCCCGACCCGGTCGGCCGCCCGGTCGCCGACCTCGGGCTCGACCCGCACGTGGTCGCCCTGCTCACCGGCAGGGCGCCGACGTGCAGGACGCCGTCGCGCTGGTCGGCACCCGGGTGCGGTCGTGTTCAACCGCGGCCGGCGTCGGCGGCGGGGCGCGGCATCGGCACCGTGACCACCCTGCGCGACCGCACCGAGCTGGTGTCGCTGCAGAGCCAGCTCAGCTCGAACCTCTCGATCACCGACACGCTGCGCGCGCAGACCCACGAGTTCGACAACCAGCTGCACACGATCTCCGGGCTGGTGCAGCTGGGGGAGTACGACGAGGTGGCCACGCTCGTCGGCACGCTGACCCGGCGCCGCGCCGACGTGGGCGACCTCGTGGCGCAGCGGCTGCACGACCCCGCCGTCGCCGCGCTGGTGCTCGCCAAGCACGCCGTGGCCGACGAGCGCGGCGTCGCCCTCGAGCTCGACCCGGGTTCGCGGCTGCCCGCGCTCCGCCGGCCGAGGTCGCCGACCTGACGACCGTGCTCGGCAACCTCGTCGACAACGCGATCGACGCCGCGGCCGGCGCCACCGACCCCTGGTCGAGCTGTGGATGCTCGTCGACGGGGGCCGCGTCCGCCTGCGGGTGCGCGACAACGGGCCGGGCGTGCCCGAGGACCTGCGCGACGCCGTGTTCGTCCGCGGCTTCTCCACCAAGCCGGAGGTGCTCGGCGGCCGCGGCATCGGGCTGCCGCTGGTGCGGCTGATCTGCACCCAGCGCGGCGGGAGGTCACCGTCGACGCCGCGAACGGGGGCGCGGAGTTCCAGGTGGTGCTCCCGCTCGACAGGCCGTCGACCAGGATGACGACTCATGATCCGGGTGCTCGTCGTCGACGACGACTTCATGGTGGCCCGCATCCACGCCGCGTTTCGTGGAGCAGACCGACGGCTTCGAGGTCGCCGGCACGGCGCACACCGGGGCGGAGGCCCTCGACCTGGCCGCGTCGCTGGCGCCCGACCTGCTGCTGCTCGACGTGCACCTGCCCGACATGTCCGGGCTCGAGGTGCTCGACCGGCTGCGCCCCGGGGCCGGCGTCGGCGGTGGTGATGGTGACGGCCGAGCGCGGCGCGGACGCGGTCCGGGTCGCGCGGCACGGCGGCGCGATGCAGTACCTGGTGAAGCCCTTCGAGTACGCCGACCTCGCCGAGCGGCTGCGCCGGGTGGCCGACGCCCTCGCGCCTGCTCGGCGACGAGGGCGAGGAGCGTCGACCAGGCCGCGATCGACCAGGCCTTCGGTGCGGCGGCGCGCCCGCCGCGCGCCCCGCGCTGCCCAAGGGCCTCAGCCCCGAGACCGCCGACCTCGTGCTCGCCGCGCGCCGGCGCGGACGAGGTCTCGGCGTCCAGGCCGCGGAGGCGGTCGGCCTCTCCCGCGTCACCGCTCGCCGCTACCTCGAGCACTTCGTGGTCACCGGCCGGGCCGAGGTCCGCCTCCAGTACGGCTCCGCCGGACGCCCCCAGCGCCGCTACCGGGTGGGCTGGAGGACGACATGACGAACGATCCGCAGGACGGCCGCTCCAACAAGGAGCGAATGCTTGCTGGCGATCTCTACATCACCGATTCCGAGATCCTCCGAGACCAGGTGCGCTCCCAGGAGCTGATGGCGGCCTACAACTCGGCGGCCGCCGGGGGACTGGCACCTGCGTCGGCAGACGCTGGAGGAGCTGCTCGAATCGATCGGGAGGAGACCGAGATCCGGAACTGGCGTTCTTACATCGACTACGGATCCGCATTCGGCGCCCGTTGCTTCGCCAACTTCGGCCTGGTCGCTCTCGACGTCGCCCCGATCACGATCGGCGAAACCGTCCAGATCGGGCCCGCGTCCAGCTGCTCACGCCGGACCGATCCCGTCGAGCCGGTCCGCGACGCGACAAGTGGGAGCCCGCCCGCCGAGCACCATCGGCGACAAGGTGTGGCTGGGCGGCGGGGTGATCGAGCTGCCCGGAGCCACGATCGTCGACGACACCGTGGTCGGAGCGAGGTCGGTGGTCACCAAGGATCTGCCGGCCGGCGTACTCGCCCTCAGCAAGCCGGCGCGAGACATACGAACGTTGCACAACTGAAAGTCCGCGTTCACGGGAGAAATCGTTCGCGGCCTGGTGTGGTGGCTTAGGGTCGCCTTAATGACAGCGATCGACCAGGCAGACCAGACGGCGCCGCAGCCGCCGGAGCGCGCGACCCTCGGGGGCGACACCCAGTCGAAGTGGGAGCAGTTCGCGCTCGCGCTCTTCATCGTCGTCCCGTTCGCCGCTTTCCTCGTCGCCATCCCGGTGGCGTGGGGCGGCTGGCTGGGCTGGAGCTACATCCTCATCACGTTCGTGATGTATGCGCTGACCGCTCCACGGGGTCACCGTCGGCTACCACCGGCTGTTCACACACAAGGCCTTCAAGCCAACCGCGCCGTGAAGGTCACGCTCGCGATCCTCGGGTCGATGGCCATCGAGGAACCCGTTGCTCGTTGGGTTGCCGACCACCGCAAGCACCACAAGTTCTCCGACCGCGACGGCGACCCGCACTCGCCGTGGCGCTACGGCAACACCATCGGCGGACTCATCAAGGGCTTCGTGTGGGCCTACTTCGGCTGGCTGTTCGACTCGGAGCAGACGCCGCAGCAGAAGTACGCCCCCGACCTGCTCAAGGACCGCGACCTCGTCCGGATCTCGCGGCTCTTCGTGGATGTGGGTCCTGGTCTCGATCCTGCTCCCGCCGGCGGCGGGTTTTCCTCCTCACCTGGTCCTGGCAGGGCGCGGTGACCGCCTTCTTCTGGGGCACGGGTGGTCCGATCGGCCTGCTCCACCACGTCACCTGGTCGATCAACTCGATCTGCCACACGCTCGGCGAGCGCCCGTTCACCTCGCGCGACTTCTCCGGCAACGTGTGGTGGCTGGTGATCCCGTCCGGCGGGGAGTCGTGGCACAACCTCCACCACGCCGACCCGACCAGCGCGCGGCACGGGGTGAAGCGGTGGCGAGTTCGACACCTCGGCTCGGATCATCTGGATCCTCGAGAAGTTCGGCTGGGTACGCGACGTGCGTTGGCCGACGCCCGAGCGGATCGCCGCACGGACGGTCGCGAAGCCGCTCGCCTGATCCCGTGGGCCGCCGTCCGGCGGTCGGGAGGATTCAGGGTTGCGACGCCGTACGCCCTAATCTGGACGGCGTGCTGAGCATCGACCAGGGACCTACGACGCGATCGTCGCGCACGCCAAACGGGACCACCCGTACGAGGCGTGCGGCATGTGGCGGGCCCGGAGGGGTGCGACCGGCCGGAGCGGTTCGTCGAGATGGTCAACGCGGCGGGCAGCCCGACGTTCTACGAGTTCGACTCCACCGACCTGCTCGGGCTCTACCAGGAGATGGACGCAGCGCGACGAGGAGCCGGTCGTGGTCTACCACTCCCACACCGCGACCGAGGCCTACCCGAGCGCGCACCGACATCAAGCTGGCGATCGAGCCGGGAGCCCACTACGTGCTGGTGAGCACCCGCGAGCACGGGAATAACGAGGGGCCCGTGGAGTTCAGGTCCTACAGGATCGTCGACGGCCAGGTGACCGAGGAAGAGGTCGCGTCGTCCGACTACCCGAGTCTACGAGGAGCAGTCCAGACATGGCCATCGAGGTCCGGATCCCGACCATCCTGCGCACCTACACCGGCGGCGAGAAGGCCGTCACGGCGAGGGCGCCAGCCTGAGCGCGCTGATCGACGACCTGGAGGCAACCACCCCGGCATCAAGGAGCGCCTGATCGAGAACGGCGACCTGCGCCGGTTCGTCAACGTCTACGTCAACGACGAGGACGTGCGGTTCATCGGTGGCCTCGAGGCCGCGCTCAGCGACGGCGACCAGGTCGTGTGCTGCCCGCGGTCGCCGGTGGGCTCATGGGCTGACCGATGGCCCGCTCGACAACCTCCTCGCCTCGGTCGGCGGACGCCGCTCGTGGGGCTGCCGGGCTGTCGCCGACCCCCGAGGTCCGGCTGTGGGCCAAGCTCGAGGACCGCAACCCGACCGGCTCGATCAAGGACCGGCCGGCGCTGGCATGGTCGAGGAGGCCGAGAAGGACGGCACGCTGCGTCCCGGCTGCACGATCCTCGAGCCGACGTCGGGCAACACCGGCATCTCGCTGGCGATGGCGGCCAGCTCAAGGGCTACCGGTGGTCTGCGTGATGCCCGAGAACACCTCCGAGGAGCGCCGCCAGCTGCTGCGGATGTGGGGCGCCGAGATCGTCTCGTCGCCGGCCGCCGGCGGCTCCAACGAGGCGGTGCGGGTCGCCAAGCAGGTGGCCGAGCACCCCGACTGGGTGATGCTCTACCAGTACGGCAACGCCGCCAACGCCCTCGCGCACGAGGAGGGCACCGGCCCCGAGCTGCTCGCCGACCTGCCCGTCGATCACCCACTTCGTCGCCGGCCTCGGCACCACCGGCACGCTGATGGGGGTCTCCCGGTTCTTCCGCGAGGCCAAGCCGGACGTCAGGATCGTCGCCGCGGAGCCGCGGTACGGCGAGCTGGTCTACGGCCTGCGCAACCTCGACGAGGGCTTCGTGCCCGAGCTGTACGACGAGACGCTCATCGACTCCCGGTTCTCGGTCGGCCCGCGCGACGCCGTACGCCGGGTGCGGGAGCTGCTCGAGCTCGAGGGCATCTTCGCCGGCATCTCCACCGGCGCGATCCTGCACGCCGCGCTCGGCCAGGCCGCCAAGGCGGTCAAGGCAGGCGAGTCCGCCGACATCGCGTTCGTCGTCGCCGACGGCGGCTGGAAGTACCTCTCCACCGGCGCCTACGAAGGCACCATCGACGAGGCCGAGGACCGGCTCGAAGGTCAGCTCTGGGCTTAGGGGCCCGCGTTCGGCCACTCTCGTTGGTCGAGGAGGCCGCTCACCACCGTTGGTCGAGGAGGCCGCGACCACCGTTGGTCGAGGAGGCCGCGCCCACCACCGCTGGTCGAGGAGGTCGCTTTGCGACCGTCACGACACCTCTTTGCCCGCCGCAGGTCGAGGAGGCCGCAACCACCGTTGGTCGAGGAGGTCGCTCTGCGACCGTCACGAGACCCCTCTGCCCGCAGCTTGCGGTCCGCGGTGGGCTGGGTCCCCTGAGAACGAGGGACGTGGTTGCTCGCCGCCGTTGGTTACGGCGCTGTCCCCGCGGCCTGCCGGGGTCCAGCGTTGCTGGAGGTGCTCGCTGTGGCTGCGGTCAGGAAGTCGTGACCACCCTTGGTCGAGGAGGTCGCTCTGCGACCGGTACGAGACCCCTCTGCCCGCCTTTGGTCGAGGAGCGCCGTCGCGACCACCGCTGGTCGAGGAGGTCGCTGTCTCGACCGTCACGAGAGACTCCCTCTGCCCACCTTCTGGTCGAGGAGGTCGCATCCACCGTTGTCGGGGGTCGCTCTCGACCGTCGCAGGTGATCCCTCTGCCCGCCGACCGTCACGGAGGACCCCGTCTCGCCCGCCTCTGGTCGAGGAGGCCGCGTCCAGCCGCTGACCTGCCACGAATCTGCGCTCTGCGCCGCCAGGTGGAGGATCGGCCGCAGGCCACCGCTGTCCGAGGAGGTCGCTCTGCGACCGTCGCGAGACTTCCCTGATGATCCGGAGATGTGGGTGTCCCACTCAGACGATCTACCAGTCGATCTACGTCCAGTCCCGCGGCGGGTTGAAGCGGGAGCTGGCCAAGCACCTGCGCACCGGCCGGGCCCTGCGCAAGCCGCACCGCGTTCAGGCTGAGCGCCGCGGCCGGATCCCGGGGATGGTCAACATCAGCCAACTGCCCGCCGCTGGTCGAGGAGGCCGCGCCGTTCCTGGTCACTGGAGGCGACCTGATCTCGGCTCGGCCGGTCGCTCTGCTCCGCACTCTGGTCGAGCGGACCACCGGTTCGTGAGGCTGCCGCACCTGCCCCACGAGACCCCTTTGCCCGCCGGTCGGGAGGCAGGTCGCAATCCACCGTTGGTCGAGGAGGTCGCTCTGCGACCGGCACGAGACCCCTCTGCCCACCGGCTGGAGGTCAGGTCGCGACCTCGCACTCATCGTGGTCGAGGAGGTCGCTCTGCGACCATGAGACCCCTCTGCCCGCCGCTGGGGTCCGCGGGCTGGGTCCCCTGTTTACGAGGGACGTGGTGGTTCGCCGCCGCCGGTGGCGACGCACACTGTCCCCGCGGCCCTGCCCGGGCGTCCGGCGCTGCTGGAGGTGCTCGCTGTGGTTGCGGTCGTGGCGTGATGACCACCTTTCGTCCACACCTCGATTGCCATGCATGGTCCGTCCACAGGCAGGTGCCGATCTTTCGTTGTGTCGGAAGTTCCATATTGAATAGGTGTCATGGATCTCGGGACCCACCCCTCTTCGACCTCACCGCCCCCGCGGCCGAGGCCGGCGAGCACACGGTGTCTCGTCCGAGGAGCTGCTGGCCGAGATCCGCGACCATCGGGCCGTGGTCGCCGAGCGCGAGATCAACACCGTGCGGGCGGTCGCGGAGTGGGCCGGCGAACACATCGTCGACGACGAGGCAGCCGCGGCGACGTTGGTCGAGCGGGGTCTGGACACCGGTCTCCCTGTTGCCGGACCCGGTGCACCGTTGATCAGTGACTTCGCGGTGATGGAGCTCTCGGCGTTGTTGGGTCGGTCGTTGGATTCGGGTCGCAACTACGTCGGGCAGGTCATCGAGCTCGCCCACCGGCTCCCGCGGACCTGGGCCCGGGTGCTGGACGGGCAGGTGCCGGTGTGGAAGGCCTTGCGGGTCGCCGACCACACCCGCCTCCTCCCCTCGATGCCGCCGGGTTCGTGGATGCCAGTTGCCTCCCTATGCGCACGGCTGCAGTTGGGCGCAGGTCGACCGGCTCGTCGAGGTACCCTTGGTCCTTCGCCCCCGCAGCGGCCGAGGAACGACGCCGGGACGCTCAGGACCACCGCCACGTCGACCTCGGCCTCGACCAGGTGGGCTACGACGGCATCGCGCACGGCACCACCGCCCTCGACGCCGCCGACGCCCTGGACCTGGAACACGCCATCGCCCGCCGGGCGAAACTCAACGGGCAGCTCGGCGACGAGGACTCCCTCGACGTGCGGCGGGCCAAGGCGCTGGGTGAGATCGCCCGTGAGGACCTGGCCCTGGACCTGCAGGTCGCCGACCCCGAGACCGGGGAGATCATCCGCACGGTCCCCGGCCGCAAGACGGAGCTCGTCCTGCACCTCTCGCCGACCGACCAGACGGTGGGCCGGTTCGGAACACCCGCACCCCGATCCGGTCGAGCAGATCAAGCACTGGCTGACCTGCCGAACCCCAGCGTGATCGTCCGGCCGGTGATCGACCTCAACGGCGACCAAGCCGTCAACTCCTACAGATCCCCGACCGGATCCGCCGCCAGGTCGAGCTGCGCGATCACCACTGCGGGTTCCCCTACTGCCACAGGCCGGTCGAGTCCTGCGACCTCGACCACATCGGGCCCCACACCGACGGCGGCCGACCTGCGCCGGCAACCTGTCCCCCGGTGTCGCGGACACCACCGGATGAAGACCGCCGGCCACGCGTCCTACCGGATGCTCAAGCCCGGCACCTACCACTGGACCCTGCCCTCGGGGACCTACCTGGTCGACCCCACCGGCACCTACCAACTCACCGGGCCGCCACCCCGGACGCAAGTAGCTCACCCAGCCCCACGCCCCGCCACCGGCGGGGCCACCGGCATGTCCGGGCACCGCAACAGGGGTCTCGTGACGGTCGCAGAGCGACCTCCTCGACCAGCGGTGGTCACGACCTCCTGACCGCAACCGCAGCGAGTACCTCAGACAGCGCTGCGCCCGTGCAGGGCCGTGGGGACAGCGCCGCGTAACCCACGGCGGCGCGCCACCACGTTTTTTTTTTTTTTTTTTTTGCATGGACCAGAACGGCTGGTTCCAGCCAGAGAAGAGAACGCGAAGTTCGCGACCGCGCTGAGCCCGGCCACGAACACCCCGACCGACCGGGCGAGCACAGAGCCGTAAATTACTCCGACGCCTGACGCCAGCAACACCAGGCCGATCAGCAGGTGAATCCACCCCCAGGTCGTCACGTCGAAGCTGAACACGTAATCCTGTCCGACGGCATAGACCTTGTCTTCGAGGATCGCTCCGAATCCTGCGATCATCTGGAAGAACCCTGCCACGCCCATGATCACACCCACGAAAGCCGTGAAACCAACGGCCACAACGCTTCGCTGCTCACTCATGCGAACTCCTTTCACGTCAACGCCCAACGGGCATCGCCCACAAACGCTAGTGCCCAACCCGGGTGCTGACGGGATGCGGTCAGCGTGTCGGCCATCCGGTCGCCACCGGATGATGCGGTCATACGTGCCCGGCAAAAGCCAGGGGCACTTGCCGAGCCTTGTGTCACCCCGCGGCTTCGCGAAGGGACGAGACGACCACCTGATACAGGCGCTCGACCTCCTGCGGTTCCACTGCTGCGACGGTGACGCTGGCGGGCTGCCCAGTGCGGGGGGAGACGAGGTAGAGAGTGGCGATATAGGTCCTTACACCCTGTAGCTCGTTCTCGAACCGTGCCAACAGTGCCGGTCCGAGCGGGCTGTCCACATCGCTGACTGTTACTGATTCCATTGGCGAGTTCGGCGCGGAGAGGTTTTCCTTCAAGTTCCTCGGCGCTCGGGAGTGCGGCGGTGACCCGTGCCGCGTTTATTGAAGAGCCAGTCTCCGGGTTGTTAGCGCTGACGTCGACATTGCGCAGCAAGTCTTTGACTTCTTCCACTGATTTGCCGGTTTGTTCGGCGAACGCTGCGATCTCGTCTGCGTACTTCGGGTCGTCGGCGCCTGAGCCCCGCAATACGGTCCACGACTCGGGGACCGCGAACCGCAGACCGGTTTCGCTGTCGACCCACTGTGTGCTGTCAGGCAGATCGCGATGCTCGGAGGCTTCCGCAGATGGCGACTCCGAGGTCGGCTCGCTCACCGAAGGGGCCTTGCGTCGATTCCTCGGGGTTGACGCCAGGCCCGTCGCCTGAACAGCCAGCCGTCATCAGGAGGGCGCTAAACGTCGCTGCGCATGCTGCTTTCCGGCGGGAGCACCGCTGGAGTTTAGATAGAAGCGTGCCGCCCCTTGTCGGTGCTCTTGGGCTCCTTTGCTTCGTCGCTCTTGCTTTACTGCTTGGTGGCGATCCGGACGGGATCGCTTGTGGGTGGGGTGATCTCACCTACCGTCGTGGTGAGGAAGGCAGGGCACTCCTCATCGAGACAGGTGTCGTCCCGGCTCAGAAGTCGCGCCCGTACTATCGTTGAAGCGTCGGCTTCGGGCGTCAGGTAGAAGATGTAGAGAGTCAGTGTGCCCTTGCGGGTGATGGTGCCTTTTGGTCCGGGCTGAGGCACCGGAGGCGTCAACGGATACACGTACATCCCGTATGTGCCGACCTTGAGTTGCCGCGAGTTCGCCGCGATGACGTAGGCATCGGAATCAGGGATGTGGGTGACGACCCAGTCGCTCGACGTGAACTCGTCCGGGGAGGGCGCAGCGTTCGGCACGGGCACCAAGTGCCGTCACCGCGGGAATAGTCGGCGGTAACGCACAGCACCGCTTGCACACCGCTGCTCGCGACGACTGCCATGGCTCGTGACTCGTACTGAGCGGGTAGCGTCGCGCCGACCACGACGTTGTGGTCGGCGCGTTCGATCTGGCGACTGCAACCGGTCCGAAAGTCAAGGGCCGTGGTGGGTGAGGCCACCTGGTCGTCCTCGGGTCCATCGGTCAGCAGGCGCAAACCTGCGGCGGCGAGCACGACCGCCGCGGCGAGGGCGACGGTTCCCACGCGCCGGTAGGTGCGGCGTCGCCGCCCGTGCGCGAACCCTCGGTCGAGGACCCGTTCCACCGATCCCCAGTCGACCGGGGTCTCATCGGCACTCTGGCGACCTGCGTCGTACTGGTGTTGCCACCAATCGGTCATGGTTCTTCCCCACGCAGCTTGGCCAGCGCTGAGGCGCGGCGCCGGTAGACCGACGCCTGGCTCAGGTACAGCCTCGCCGCGACTTCCTCGATCGGCAGTCCCTGAAACTCGCTGAGGAAGATGACCGTCAGCTCGTCCTTGGTGAGCTGGGCGAAGGCGAGCCTGAAACGGGTCGCTTCGAAAGTGTCGGCGGGGCTCTCCCGCTCCTCGGCGTCGGAAGGCAGCTGCTGGCTGGCGAAGCGCTTCTGTCGACGGTAGTGGTCGTTGATCTTGTTGCGCAGTGTCGTCATGACGTACCGATGCGGGGTCCGAATCGTGTGCCATCGTTCCGCGAGCTCGAGCAGCGCCTCGGAGAGAACATCCTCCGCGGAATGGCGGTCCTTGATGTTGGCGTAGGCGAAGCCCCTGAGACCGAAGAGGTTCTCGCGTACGAAGCGGTCCAGCTCGTCGCGCGACCGACCCTCCACGACAGGCGACTCTGGCACAACATCGCCGTCTCCTTCCTTCGTTTCGGCGAACTGGGCGGCCCCTGCTGGACAGCACGAGCACAGAGCCCCCCACAAGGTAGACGCGTTCGGCCACCGGATTTCTCATCCAGAGACAAGAAAATCAGGTCGAGAGATTCGCCTCCGCTCCACGTCATCCTCCCAAGCCGCGCAACTCCTGAGACACACCGCGACCAACCCGGTCACGGACTCGACGCAGTGCACGCCACGACGAGAACGCCGAGGGCACCGAGGCACTGCTCGAGGTGCTCGCACTGAAGGCCACCGACACCCGGGCCTCGCCGATGCGGTCGAGAAGGGATAGTCACCATGCGTATTCACTCCCGCGCGCAGTGGGGGGTCGCCCTCCTCGGAACGCTGGCCTTGATGGCCGCACTGGTCGTCCCGGAACTGACGGTTGGTCCGCACACGGCCGCAAACGCGACCGCCGGGGCCGCTCCAGCGTCGACCGCTGCCGAGCAGCCCAACATCGTGCTGATCCTGACCGATGACATGCGGGCCGACGAGCTCCGGCGGATGCCGAACGTCCGGCGGTTGTTGGTCAGGAACGGCACCACGTACACCAACGCCCTCTCACCGCACCCGGTGTGCTGTCCGGCCCGCGCCGAGCTCCTCACCGGCCAGTTCGGCCAGAACAACGGCGTGCCGCCCACCTACGCCGCGGCGAGCATGCCCTCGAAGGAGGTCCCGCGCCCCGCCAGTTTCGTGTGGGATGACGTTGAGGTCGCTTCGGACGTCGCCACGTGATGGCAGCGGATGCCGCGGCGCCCTCGACGATCGGCGCCACCACTCACCGAGGTGCGGGCGCACGCGACCGTCTCGGGTCCTGGGATACCGTCCGCAGCTCGACGGTCTGCGGTGCGTTGCGATCTACCTGGTGCTCCTCTTCCATTCCCGGGCGTATTCGGTCAGCGGCGGGTTCATCGGCGTCGACCTGTTCTTCGTACTATCTGGTTTTCTCGTCACGTCGGTGATCCTCGCCGAGATCGAGGAACGCGGCAGCTTCTCGCTCGGCGGCTTCTACGCGCGCCGGATTCGCCGTCTGCTGCCCGCGGCGGTGCTCGTGATCGTCGTGACCAGCCTGCTTCAGCTGCTCATCACGAGCGAGCCGCACCGCCTCTCGATGGTGTCCGACGCGCGGAGCGCACTGCTCTACTTCGCCAACTGGCAGTTCATCCATGACGCGAACGACTACTTCGTCAACCAAGAAGGAAGCGGCGTCGAGGGGTCCCCTTTCCTGCACTTCTGGTCGCTCTCGATCGAGGAGCAGTTCTACATCGCCTACCCGTTGCTCATCTTCGTGATCTTGACTCGACTGTCCTGGTCGCGGCGACGGCTCGCAGTCGTCCTTGCGGCGCTGACCGTCGTCTCGATCGCCTGGCAGGTCCAGGCGGCGGGCTCTGACCTCAACTACGCCTACTACGCGACCCACACCCGGATCTATCAGCCTCTGATCGGGTGCGTAGTGGCGCTGGCGCTCTGGGAGCGTGGACGACGACCGGCCGAGCGCACCCCACCGTCGGGCGTCCTCGCCTCGGCCATCGGGACCGTTGGGGTCCTCGGGGTGCTGGTGCTTGCCAGCGGCCTGCTGAACCTCAGCCAGAGTGTGCGCGGCCTGCTCTGCGCGGGAGCTGCAGCCGCGGCCATCGGCGGCGTCGTGCTGGCGCCGAAGACGCCGGTGTCGAGACTGCTCTCGCTGCCCTGGCCGCGCTACCTCGGCCAGATCTCTTACGGAACGTACTTGTGGCACTGGCCAGTGATCTTGGTGCTGGACCAGATGTTCACGATGCGACCGCTCGTGCTGGCCGTGGTCGCCGGAACGGTCGCCACCGGCCTGGCTGCGCTGTCCTCCCAACTCATCGAGACACCGATCCGACGCGCCAAGCCGCTGGGTGCGGTGCCGTGGCCCGTCGTCGGCGCCGGGCTGGCACTCAGTGTCGTGGTCGCGGTCGCGGTCGTGCCCAACGTCCTCGAGAGCTCGCGCCGGCCAGCGCTGAGAGCTGGCGCCGGCAGCGCGACGAGTACGCTGCCGCCGGGCCTGAAGTTGCTCGTCGGTCGGGTGCCCGCGGACATCGACTACCAGCGGCTGGTCAATGACCGCGGAGACACCGGAGCATCTTGCGACGCCGGACCCTCCTCATGCGTGGTGGTGGACGCAGCCGGAGACCGGCCCCACATCGTTCTTGTGGGTGACAGCCAGGCGGCCATGCTGACCGCCGGATTCAAGCGGCTGGCGGAGGAGCACGAGTTCCGACTTTCGACTGCGATCGTGAACCGATGTGCTTGGCAACAGGGGCTCGTCGCCAACGCCGGCTCGAACGCGCTCCTGGAGCAGTGTGAAAGGCAGCGGGCATCCCTCTACGAGGAACTCCTGCCTGTCATGGACGCTGACGTGGTCGTGCTGGTCACAAGGGCCCGAAGTGACGGACACGGAGAGGTCTTGGTCGAGGCCGACGATGCTGACGAGCACCCCGATGAGACACACCAGCAGATGATGCAGCGCAAGACGACTGAGACCGTGGCGTTGATCCGCGACGCGGGGCCGCGGGTCGCGATCGTCCACTCGATGTTCGGGACCGGTGGGTATGACGACGCTGGCTTCGACCCGCTCGACTGCCTCGCCACAGCCCACAACCTGGCCGACTGTGCCGTCATCCCCCCGGCCGTGCACCCGACCGTCGACGCCGTCTACACGTCAGTGGCTCTCACCGTGCCGGATGTCTACACAGTCGATCTGCGGCCGTCGTACTGTCCAGCGGGCCCGATCTGCTCGCCCGTCCTCGACGGCGTCGTGACCTGGCACGACGCCCTCCACCTCTCAACAGACCTGGTTCTATCCCGCATCGACGAGATCTGGACCGCTCTGCAGAAGTCCGGGTCCCTCGACGGACTCAACCTTGACCGGTAGTCAGTCGGGTCGCGGCTTCGGCAGCTGGTAGAACGCGCGTGTTGCGGCGGACGTCGCCGGCGGACAGCTGGGCGGATCGACGCTCAGTCAGAACACCGCGTGCTCTCGAAACAGCTGGTCGCGACCAAGGCGATCGTGTTCAACGCCTCCACGAAGGACCTCGCTTCGCCGCCGGTGAAGCCGCGATCAACGCTTCCGCGCTTCGGGCCTTCGTCCGGCTCGCGCGGGTGGGCCGGGCCTAGTTCGCCTGACAGGTCTTGACCCCACCTTCCCGGCCCAACGCGCGCAACTGCCGCGCGGTGTGCTGGTCCTGCCGAGATAGGCGCGGCCCTTGTCGTTACATGGGATCGGCGTAGTTGATCGGCTTGCCGACGGCTTCGGCGTAGACGATCTCCCTGCGCGTCGACTCGCCGACGTACCCGCCGGGGTTGACGATCAAGACCCGGTCGGCCAGGTCGATCTTGCGTAAGTGAAGGGCGTCCAAGACAACCTTCTGCTCTGGGGTGGGCGACTGGTCCGCGTCGCTGGGGGCCACGACGATGACGCCGGCGAAGGTCAAGTCACGGTTCGCCGCCCGCATCTCGGCCATGAATCGCGCCGAGCCACAGATGCAGACGATCTCAGGGCGATCGGTCACGACTCAACCTCTCCTGGACGGGGCATGGGCACGCGACGAAGCGCGGCCGTCGCGCCGCGTGCGGACGGGTTGCTCACCACCGCAAGTGGCCGGGATACCCGGTCCATCGAAGGTCGACCGGCAGATGGGCTACGTCGTTCGTGACCATCACCGTCGGTGGACCCTCGAGCCCGTACCTGATGACCGTCAATCCGGCGTGGCACTGGGTCGGGGGCCACCAACGCCACTCCGGGGCGTCGAGGGCATGCCGGACCAGCCACCCGATGGTGAAGGCGTGGGTGATGACGACCTCAACGCGCTCACGCCCATCGATGGCAGGACCGGCCAGAAGGTCGATCGCGCGGGAGCCGAGAGCCGCGCCTTGGGATGCCTCTTCCTCGGAGACGTCCGCGAAGGACGACAGAACGGTCTCCGCCCAGGCGTCGGGCACCTCTTCACGACGGGGGACGTACGGCACGTAGTCGCCCGCCGCATCGACTTCGGACAGAGACGGCGGGTGCGCGAACTGTTCCGCCACGACCCGCGCCGTCTCCGTCGCTCGCGCGAGCGGGCCATGACTGATGCGGCTCAGCGGTAGCTGCGCGAGACGGCGACCCAGGTGTTGCGCCTGCTCCGAACCCCGCGCGGTCAGTCCAGATCCGTCAGCCTCCGGTTCGGCATGTCGGGCCAGGTAGAGCAGTCGCGATGAGTCCCGAGCCATGCGCCATCCCATCAGTTGTGCCAGGTCAGGCTCAGGTCCTGGCCCCAGAGGCTGCCGGGCACCGCGTTCAGGCCGAGCAGGTTCGCGGAGACGTTGGCGAGGTCGCCGTTGCGGATCGGCTGGGGGTCCGCGCCGAACAACGGGCGACCATGGCCGGGGTCGGCGTACGTCGGGTTCATCGTGTACAGGTTGCCGCGATCGACGCCGGCGCCCCAGATCACGAACGGGATCCGGTAGTTGAGGTACTCCGTCACGACGGCGTGGCCCTTCTCGCCGGCCTTGCCGCCGTGGTCGGCGGTCAGCACGATCGTGACGTCGTGGAGCCGGGCGTGCTCACGGATCGCCTTGAGCAGGATGCCGATCTGCGCGTCGACCAGCTTGGCCGCCCGCAGGTAGGGGCGGGACATCCAGCCGTGCGCGTGGCCGGCTTCGTCCATCGCGCCGAGGTGGACGAAGGTGAAGGCGCGGTTGTTGTTCAGCAGGTCGCGACGGGCGGCGACCGCGACGGCGTGGTCGCCGTCCTGCACGATCGTCGACCGGTTGATCGAGGCCGGCCAGGACCGCTTCCAGAGCGAGAACTTCTTCTCGGTCGCGAACAGCGCGGTCTGGCGACCGGCGTCGTGCACCCGGGTGAAGATCGACTCGATGTCGCCGGCGCCGTCGTCCTGGATGGTGGTGCCGCGGAGGTGGGTGTTCCAGTCGACGCCGTGCCCGTCGTTGCCGATCTCGATCGGTCGTCCGGTGACCTGGCTGGTGTGGTTGGGCAGCGTCACCGTCATCTCGATCTGGGTGCGAGCGTTCTTGGTCCTGGCGCCGTTGCGGAAGAGACGGAAGAGATTGGGCGCGCCGGCGCGCCCGACCTTCTTGAGCACGTTGACGTTGAATCCGTCGAGTGAGATCGCGAGAACCTGGTTGCGCGTGATGCCGCCAGGTACGGCCGCTTCGGGAGCAGGGAGAGCGTCGGACGCAGCGGTCGACGTGGGTGCGAACGTGGCGGTGAGAGCGAGGCCGACCGAGACAACGGCAAGACGGCCACCCAAGGAACGGCAGGAAGCTCACGCGCGCACGTTACATCCGGGAGTGACCTCCATCGCGAATACGGCGAGAAGCGTGGGCGAACGCCTACCCTGTGAGGCGTGCCACCGCAGAGCCGCGACATCGACGCGCCGATCGGCATCTTCGACTCCGGGTTCGGGGGCCTGACGGTGGCCCGGTCGGTCATCGACCAGCTGCCGCACGAGTCCCTGCTGTACGTCGGCGACACGGCCCGCCAGCCCTACGGACCCAAGCCGATCGGCGAGGTCCGCGAGTATGCCCTCGAGTGCCTCGACCACCTCGTCGAGCAGGGGGTGAAGGCGCTGGTCATCGCCTGCAACTCGGCGAGCGCGGCGATGCTCCGCGATGCGCGCGAGCGGTACGACGTACCGGTGGTCGAGGTGATCTATCCGGCGACCCGGCGCGCGGTGGCCGCGACGAAGAACGGCCGGATCGGCGTCATCTGCACCCGCTCCACCGCTGAGTCCCTTGCGTACGACGACGCGTTCGCCGCGGCGCCCCACCTCGAGCTGACCACCCGAGCCTGTCCGCGGTTCGTCGACTTCGTCGAGGAGGGTGTGACGGGCGGCGACGAGCTGCTGGCGGTCGCGCACGAGTACCTCGACCCGCTGACCGAGATCGGCGTCGACACGCTGATCCTGGGCTGCACCCACTACCCGCTGCTGACCGGCGTCATCTCCTACGTCATGGGCGATGGGGTGACCCTCGTCAGCAGTGCGGAGGAGTGCGCCAAGGACGTCTACCGGATGCTCGCCGACACCGGGCTGATGCGCGAGAGCGGCGAGCCGGCGTACTCGTTCGTGACGACGGGCTCCCCGGCGGAGTTCGAGACCATCGGGCGGCGGTTCCTCGGACCGGAGCTCGCAGCTGCTGACCAGTTCGCCGGTGGACTGGCATGATCGGCCAGATGACGACGACGTCGTTCCGGATGACGGTGGTCGGGTGCTCGGGCTCGTACCCGGGACCGGACTCAGCCGCGAGCTGCTACCTGGTCCAGGCCGAGGTGGGTGAGCGCACCTGGAGCCTGGTGGTGGACCTCGGGAACGGCGCTCTCGGCGCGCTGCAGAGGTACGTCGATCCGCTGGCGGTCGATGCCGTGCTGCTCAGCCACCTGCATGCCGACCACTGCGTCGACATGACCAGCTACTACGTGCTCCGGAAGTACCACCCCGTCGGCACCCAGCCCCAGATCCCCGTCTGGGGACCGAGCGGCACGGCGCTGCGGCTCGCCAACGCCTACGACCTGCCGACCGGCCCCGGCATGAGCGAGGAGTTCGAGTTCCACACCTACGACGCCCCGTTCACCGTGGGCCCGTTCGAGATCGAGCCCTTCGCCGTCGACCACCCCGTCGAGGCGTACGGCATGCGGATCTCGGCCGAGACCGAGGAGGCGGGTCGCCGTACCCTCGCCTACAGCGGTGACACCGGCCCGACGCCGTCGCTGCTCGAGATCGCTGCCGACGCCGACCTGTTCCTCTGCGAGGCGTCCTTCCGCCACGGCGACGACAACCCGCCGGGCCTGCACCTCACCGGCGCGGAGTGTGGCGACACCGCCGCGAAGTGCAAGGTCAAGCGGCTCGTGATCACGCACGTGCCCCCGTGGCACGACGCGCAGGGGATGCTCACCGAGTCGCTCTCGGCCTACGACGGCCCGACCGAGCTCGCGGCGCAGGGCGCCGTCTACGCAATCTGAACGAACCCCTCACCAAATCCTCTTCACCTGGTGAGGCAGGCTGGGGGCCATGATCACGGTTGATCGCCTCACCAAGGCCTACGGAGACTTCCGGGCCGTCGACGACGTCAGCTTCGTCTGCCAGCAGGGACGGGTGACCGGCTTCCTCGGACCCAACGGCGCCGGCAAGACCACGACCATGCGCGTCATGGTCGGTCTCACCGGAGCGACCAGCGGGCGGGTCACCATCGGTGGCTTCGAGTACGCCGCCATCCCCAACCCCTCGCGCCACGTCGGCGTGCTGCTCGACGCCTCCGCGCAGCACGGCGGCCGGACCGGTCGCGAGATCCTCTCGCTCGGGGCGCTGGCGATGGGGCTGCCCTCGTCACGCGTCGACGAGATGCTCGAGCTCGTCGGGCTGACCGAGACCGAGGCGAAGCGGCGGATGCGCAACTACTCGCTCGGCATGAAGCAGCGGCTCGGACTCGCGCACGCGCTGCTGGGCGATCCCGAGGTGCTGATCCTCGACGAGCCTGCCAACGGCCTCGACCCCGCCGGCATCCGCTGGATGCGCGGGCTGCTGAAGTCCTACGCCGACCGCGGCGGCACCGTGCTGCTCTCGAGCCACCTGCTCAACGAGGTCGAGCTGATCGCCGACGAGATGATCCTCATCGGCCACGGCCGGATCGTCGCCCAGGGCGACAAGAAGTCGCTCCTCGCCGGGGCGCAAGGGGCGGCCACGTCGCTGGTGATGTCGCTCGACAACACGGGCCTCGCCACCGAGCTCGCCCAGCGCGGCCACCTCGTCGACCCGATGGGCGACGGACTGAAGGTGACCGCCTCGACCGAGGAGGTCGGGCGCGCCGCGCTCGCGGCCGGGATCGTGCTCACCGACCTCCGCACCGGGGGCGTGGGCCTGGAGGACCTGTTCCTCGAGCTCACCTCGGCCACGGCACGGGACGGTGCGGGCGCCGTACCTCCGCCGCCACCGCCGTCCCACGGCGCGCACGTGCCGAACATCGCTTCGATGCCGCCCGTCGACTCGCCCCTCACGCCTCCCGGAGGACACCACCGATGAATACCCCACGACGTTCTTCGCTTCCCCCGCTTCGCTCCTCCGCGAACAACGCCGAGGGGACCCCAAAAGCATGAGCACCGCAACAGCCGCTCCCACGCTCGACATCTCCGGCACCCAGCCGATCCCGTTCTGGCGGTTGGTGCTCGTCGAGCTGCGCAAGTCCTACGACACCCGCGCCGGCTTCTGGCTGCTGGCAACGATCGCCATCATCGTCGCGGTCATCGAGACGATCCTCATGATCACCGTGATCGTCAACGACGAGTTCATCGCGTTCGAGGATCTTGCCGGCTTCCCGACGATCGTGGCGCAGCTGCTGCTGCCGGTGCTGGGCATCATCCTGGTCACGAGCGAGTGGGGCCAACGCACGGCGATGGTGACGTTCGTGGTCGAGCCGCGGCGGATGCGGGTGGTGCTCGCCAAGCTCGTGGTCGGCTTCGTCATGTCCGTCGCCACCGTGGTCGTGATGTTCGCCATCGGCCTCGTCTGCACGACGATCTGCGAGGTCCTCCAGCCCGATCTGACCCGCTGGGGCTTCGAGTGGTGGCTGCCGCTGGCTTTCGTCGTGATCATGACCCTGACGATGACTGTCGGGTTCTCGATGGCGGCGCTGCTGATCAACACGCCCGCGGCGATCGTGGTCTTCTTCCTCTACTGGTGGGGCCTCACGATCGTGCTGTTCGTCATCGCCGACCTGATCTCCGGGTTCAACGACATCGCACCCGTGGATCAACTTCCAGGCAGCGCTCGAGCCCGTGTTCGACTGGTCGCTCGACACGGCCGAGGAGTGGGGACAGCTGCTGGTGTCGGCCGGCCTCTGGATCGCGCTGCCGCTCGGACTCGGGCTCTGGCGGATCGTCAACGCCGAGGTGAAGTAGGACTGCCCGTCGCCCGAGTGGTGCCGGCCGCCCGCTAGGTTGAGCGGCTATGAGCACCCGTGAGGACGGCCGCGCCGACGACGAGCTGCGGCCCATCAAGATCACCCGCAACTGGCTCGACCACCCGGCCGGGTCGGTGCTGATCGAGTTCGGCAGGACCCGCGTCCTCTGCGCGGCGTCGGCCTCCGAGGGAGTGCCGCGGTGGCGCAAGGGCAGCGGCCTCGGCTGGGTCACCGCCGAGTACGCCATGCTCCCCGCCTCCACCAACACCCGCTCCGACCGCGAGTCGGTCAAGGGCCGGATCGGCGGCCGGACGCACGAGATCAGCCGGCTGATCGGCCGCTCGCTGCGTGCGGTGATCGACTACAAGGCGCTCGGTGAGAACACGATCCAGCTCGACTGCGACGTACTCCAGGCCGACGGTGGCACCCGCACCGCGGCGATCACCGGGGCGTACGTCGCCCTCGCCGACGCCTGCGTCCACCTCGGCGTCTCGAACGCGCTCACCGACTCGGTCGCGGCCGTGAGCGTCGGCATCATCGACGGCGTGCCACGGCTCGACCTCCCGTACGTCGAGGACGTCCGCGCCGAGACCGACATGAACGTCGTGATGACCGGCGCCGGCTCGTTCGTCGAGGTGCAGGGCACCGCCGAGGGGGCGGCGTTCTCCCGATCCGAGCTCGACGCGCTGCTCGGCCTCGCCGAGAAGGGCTGTGCCGACCTCACCCGGCATGCAGCTGGAGGCGCTCGGCTCGGTGAAGGTGCTCGTCGCATCCCGCAACGCGAAGAAGCTCGAGGAGATGCACCGGATCCTCCGCGAGCACCTCACCGAGGTGGAGGTGCTCGGCCTCGACGACGTCGAGCCGTACGACGAGCCCGTCGAGGACCAGCCCACCTTCGAGGGCAACGCGCTGCTCAAGGCCAGGGCCGGCGTGGCCAGCAGTGGCCTGCCGACGCTCGCTGACGACTCGGGCCTGTGCGTCGACGCGCTCAACGGCATGCCGGGCGTGCTCAGCGCGCGCTGGAGCGGCCCACCGCTGAGTTCGAAACAGGGCCAGGACGAGCGGAACAACGAGCTGCTCCTCGCGCAGCTCGCGGACGTGCCCGACGAGCGTCGTACGGCGTACTTCACCTGCGCCGTCGCGCTGGTCCTGCCCGACGGCACGGTGCGGATCGTCGAGGGCCGGATGGACGGCCGGATCGTCCGCGAGGTGCGGGGGAGCGGCGGCTTCGGCTACGACGTGGTGTTCGAGGCCGACGACCGGCCGGGCGTCACCACGGCCGAGCTGGCGTCGGCTGACAAGGACGAGATCTCCCACCGCGGCAAGGCGCTGCGGGAGATCGCGCCGGTCGTGGCCGACCTGCTGCGCTGAACTTCTTGTGCCGGAGGCGGGACTCGAACCCGCACACCCAAGGGCACGGCATCCTAAATGCCGCGTGTCTGCCAGTTCCACCACTCCGGCGATCGGCGACGATTCTAGGCTGACGGCCGCTCAGGATTCGCCGCGCGGGTGTCGCGAGAAAATCGGCCCTTGCTCCGCCCCGCGAAGTTCGGAGTCAGTCGATGGCAATTCGGGCAGAGGAAGCGGAGATTCGCGGCCTCGTTGTTGTAGAAGTCACCGTCGATGTGGTCGACCTCAAGGGTCAGATCCCGTGCCCAGCCATCGTGCCGGGATTGCCACACATTTCGCATTCATAGGGCACACCGGATTCATCAAAGCCCGCTTCAACATGTGCGGCTTCTCGCGCAGCCGAGCCTCATCTCGTCTGACCAGAATCTGATCGGGAGTCAGTCGCGGTCGACGCGAGCCCGGGTTGTAGCGCGAGAAGTGGGATGTGTCGATCTCGAACCGCTTGATGGTGCGGCTGATGTGTGCGTGCGCCCCGCCGTTCGGGCGCAGCCCGAGAAGACGAAGTACACCAGCGACCGACGTCGACTCGGCGACGACCGGGGCGATCATCTCCTTCGTGTACTTTCGGCGGACCACGGATCGAAGGTAAGAGGACCCACCGACGATTTCTCAGCTCATCGGACCCCGGCTGTGGACGTCACTCTTCCCAGACCCACGTGTCCAGCACGGAGTAGTAGGTGTCCTTGAAGCCAGAGTCGCCCTGGGCGAAGCTGGCGGTGATCGAGTACTGCTCGTCGCCGGAGATCACCAGGTAGGCGATCTGGTGGACGTCGAAGTCGTTGGCGTTGGTCCACTTGATCTCGACGCCCACGGCTTCCTTGCCGCCGATCGTCGTCGACTCGATGTCGACCGGGGTGCCGCCCGTCGAACCCTGGAGCACCCTCTTCCAGTCTTCCTTGAGCTTCTTGACGTCCGTCTCGCCGTAGGCGGAGGAGGTCTCGACCAGGATGTTGCCCCGCGCGGTGCTGATCGAGTTGCCCGGTGCGGCGATGGTGTCGATCGTGCCCGTGGTGTCGGGGGTGTCGGCGGTCAGGTCCTTCCAGTCGTTGTTGGGGAACTCGTACGCGTAGCCGCTGCCCTGCAGGGTCAGCGCCGGGTCGGTCGTGACCGGTGTCGTGGGCGGTGTCGTGGCCGGCGTCGTTCCGCCGGTGTCCGAGGTCGTCTCGCTGGTGTCGTCCTTGGCGGAGGGGTCGTCGTCACCCGCCGGACAGCGCGATGATGGCTGACAATCGCGACCACGCCGAGGATCACGATCGGCAGCGATCGCCCCGATGATCAGCCCGGACGACGACTTCTTCTTCGGAGGCGGAGTGCCGTAGCCCGGCGTCGCGGTATAGGCGTACGGCGACGCGGGGGCGCTGTACTGCCCGGTGGACTGGGGATGCGCGGCCGGTGCCGACGGCTGCGCGACCGAAGGGGTGGGCTGGTGCTGGGAGGCGCCCGACGGGGAAGCCGCGGGCCACTGCTGCGGGGGCGACTGCTGTGTGGGCGACTGCTGCGGGGGCGAGCCGATCTCGGTCGGCGGGACCGCGGCGTGCCCGGGCGACACCGACGGCCGCGCCGCCGTACCACTGGCCGAGTCTGGACGGCGGCTCGGCGGTGTAGGCGTCCGGGCGGAGCTGGGCCGCGAGGCTGACGGGGACCCTGCCGAGCGCGTAGCCGAGCACTGCGCACGCCCACTGCGACCCGGCGACGTCTGCGCTGCCGCGGTCACGGGAGAGCCGCTGGCCGGCGCTCTCGACCGCGTCCTCGACGCTGGCGCCGCTGTCGAGCATGGTGATCATGCCCTGCAGGGCGCCGAGCCGGACGGCGTCGGTCAGCAGGTTGATGGTGCCGGTCGACGCGCTGCCCTCGTCGAGGTAGTCGTCGAGCGCGCCGCGGAACGCGTCGGCCTCGGTGAAGAGCGACTCACCGTGGTCGCGCGCCAGCTGGGCCAGGCTCTCGTGCAGCTCCATCGATGTCCCTTCGTCGCGAACCCCGCCGATCAGGCGACGCTCAGCTCCTTGCGCAGCTTCGCGACGTGGCCCGTCGCCTTGACGTTGTACTGCGCGACCTCAATCTTGCCCTCCGGCCCCACCACGAAGGTGGACCGGATCACGCCTTCGACGATCTTTCCGTAGAGCTTCTTCTCGCCGAAGGTGCCGTAGGCATGATGCACGGCGAGGTCGGGATCCGAGAGCAGCGTGATGGTGAGTCCGTCGCGCTCGCGGAACTTCGCCAGCTTCGAGGGGCTGTCCTTGGAGATGCCGAGCACGGTGTAGCCCGCGGCCTGGAGCGCATCGAGCGAGTCGGTGAAGTCGCAGGCCTGCGTCGTGCAGCCCGGGGTCATCGCGGCCGGATAGAAGTAGACGATGACCTTGCGCCCCTCCTCCAGCAGCTCGTAGAGGTTCACGTTCCCCTCGGTGTCGGTGGCGAGGGTGAAGTCGGGGGCGGCGTCGCCGGCGGCGAGACGCGGGGCTTCGGGCACGCGGATTCTCCTGGTTCAGACCTGAGGTTCGCTGTTGCAAACCGTTTGCAATAAGGTAAGCGAGTGCCCCACCATCACATCACCTCGCCCGCCCTGGCGGTGCACCCGGCTGGCGGAAAAGCGGGTGACCGGAGGGCACTGGTCGGCGTGGTGGCGGCCGTGGTCGGGCTCAACGTCCTCGGCTGGGGCGTCCTGCTGCTCGCCGTGGCTCCGCAGCAGCTCAGCCTGGGCGACTCGCGAGTCTTCGGGATCGGGGTTGGTCTGACCGCCTTCCTCCTCGGTGCGCGCCACGCTTTCGACGCCGACCACATCGCGATCATCGACAACACCACCCGCAAGCTCGTCGGCGAAGGCACCCGCTCGGTGAGCACCGGCTTCTGGTTCGCTCTCGGCCACTCGAGCGTGGTGTTCGGGCTGTCGCTGCTGCTGGCTCTCGGCGTCCGCGCCCTGGTCGACCCGGTCCAGGACGATGGCTCGTCCCTGCAGCACTCGCTCGGGCTCGTCGGATCCCTCGCGGCCGGCACCTTCCTCATCCTGATCGGCCTGATGAACATCAGCGCGCTGGTCGGCATCGCGCACGTCCACCGCCACCTCAAGGCGGGCACGTTCGACGAGGACGAGCTGCACCACCACCTCCACAACCGCGGGTTCTTCGCCCGCCTGTTCAAGGGCGCGATCTCCCGGGTGACCAAGCCGTGGCACCTCTACCCGGTCGGTCTGCTGATGGGCCTCGGCTTCGACACGGCCACGCAGGTCGCGCTCCTGGTGCTGGCGGGCGGCACCGCCGCTTACGCATTGCCCTGGTACGCCGTACTCGTGCTGCCGATCCTCTTCACCGCCGGCATGACGCTCTTCGACACGATCGACGGCCTGTTCATGACTCGCGCCTACCGCTGGGCGGTGCTCGACCCGGCCCGCAAGCTGTTCTACAACTTCAGCGTCACCGCGCTCTCCGTCGCGATCGCGCTGTCGATCGGCGGGATCGTGCTGCTGCAGCTGGTCGCCGAGGAGTTCGACCCCGCTTCCCTGCGCTGGGTCGCCGGGCTCGACCTCAACTACGTCGGGTTCCTGCTCGTCGCGGTGTTCGTCGTGGCCTGGGTCGCCAGCGTCGGCGCCTTCCAGATCCTCGGCAGGCGGCGGGCCGCGGCCGCCACGGTCGGCATTGATAACCTGCCCCGGTGAGCCAGCAGCCGTCTGACATCGAGCGCGAGATCGAAGAGGCGCGCGAGCGCCTCGCCGGCACCATCGACGAGCTCCTCTACCGCTCGAGCCCCAAGACGATCGTCAGTCGTGAGATCGCCCAGATGAAGGCGCACTTCGTCGACGCCGAAACAGGCCAGCCGCGCACCGACAACATCCTCAAGACCGCCGGCGCGGTTGTGGGCGTGATCGCGGTGTTCGTCGTGATCCGCAAGATAGCCCGATGAGCAAGGGGTCGGACAAGACCCCGATCAAGATGCTCCACGACCGCATCCTGTGCGAGTCGGACACCGAGGCGGGGGAGCGGCGTTCGTCGGGCGGCATCGTGATCCCGGCGACGGCCGCGATGGGCGCCCGCCGGCTGGCCTGGTCGAAGGTCGTCGCCGTCGGGCCGCACGCACGTTCCGTCGAGGCCGGCGACAAGGTGCTCTACGACCCGGAGGACAAGGCCGAGATCGAGGTGTCCGGCGAGCTCTACGTCGTGATGCGCGAGCGGGACGTGCACGCGGTCGCCGCCGGCCGGCTCGCCGACGAGACCGCGGGACTGTATCTGTAGGTCGCGTGACCTTGCCCGGCCAGGAGGCGTTACCTCCTCTGTGAGACGCGTCACGCTGACTGCTGCTGCCCTGCTCGTTGCGCCGCTGCTGGCGTCCGCACCCGCCGACGCCGGCCCCGCCCGAGAACGGCCCGACCAGGCGCAACAGGCGGCGCCGACGTACGACGCCACTGTCCGCATCACCCGGCACGGCATCCCGCACATCGTGGCCGACGACTGGGCGTCGCTCGGCTACGGCAGTGGCTACGCGATGGCGAACTCGTCGATCTGCAACCTCGCCGACACCCTGTTGACGGCGCGTGGCGAGCGGTCGAAGTACCTCGGCCCCGACGCCCGGTACGACGACCAGGTGTCGCTCGACGCGACCAACCTCGAGGTCGACGCGTTCGTGACCGACCTCCACAACCGGCACGTCGTCGAGGACCTGCTCGTCTCGCCGGCCGGTCCGACCTCCAAGGCGAAGCAGATGGTGCGCGGCTACGTGGCCGGCATCAACCGCTGGATCCGCGACAACGACATCACCGACCCGGCCTGCGCCGGCGCCGCATGGATCACGCCGACGGCGACCACGACCGACCTCTGGTACGGCGTCTACATGGCCAACCTGCTGGCCTCGTCGGGTGTCTTCCTCAGCGACATCGTCGGCGCCGACCCCGCGACGCTCGACGACCCCGGGCTGCCCGTCGATCTGCCCGACCTGCCGACCACGCGTGCCGAGGCGCGTCAGTACGCCAGGACCGTCGACCGCGACGCCCTGCTCGAGGCGCTCGGGCAGGACTCCGACTTCGGGTCCAACGCGACCGCCATCGGCGGCGACGACAGCTCCACCGGACGCGGCCTCCTCCTGGGCAACCCGCACTTCCCGTGGGCCGGGCGCTACAAGTTCGCCCAGCAGCACCTGACCATCCCCGGCAAGTACGACGTCGCCGGCGGCTCCTTGATCGGCTCGCCGGTCGTGAACATCGGCTGGAACAAGGACGTCGCCTGGAGCCACACGGTGTCGACGGCGTACCGCTTCACGCCGTACGAGTACTTCACGCTGGTGCCCGGCTCGACGTACCTCACAGCCGACGGCCTGCTCAAGAAGGCCGAGCACCGCGTCGTCGAGGTCGAGGTGCTCGAGGACGACGGCTCGATCGGGACGGTCGAGGAGGACCTCTACCGGACGCCGCAGGGCTACGTGACCGACTCGCCCTCGATGTTCATGGGCTGGCTGCCGACCAGCTTCTGGGCGATCCGCGACGCGAACGCCGAGCACCTGCGCACCATCGACACGTTCCTGGCGATGGGCCAGGCGACCAGCGTCCGCGACCTGCTGCGACGCCAGGACGAGGGCGGCGGCATGCCTTGGGTCAACACCACGGCAGCCGACCGCAACGGCGACGCGCTCTACGCCGACCACAGTGTGGTGCCGCACGTGACCGACGACATGGCGCTGCGCTGCATGACGCCGGTCGGCTTCGTGCTCAACCAGGTGGCGGGGCTGCCGGGTCTCAACGGCGCGCTGGCCGACGGGCTCTGCAAGTGGGGCACCGACCCCGAGGCGCAGCGCCCGGGCATCCTCGGCGACAGTCACCTTCCCGACGTCGTCACCCGCGACTGGGTCATGAACGCCAACGACTCGTTCTGGACGCCGAGCGACACGATCCGGCTCGAGGGCTACCCCGGCATCATCGGCTGCGAGCAGTGCGAGCGCACGATGCGCACCCGGATGGTGCAGCAGTACGTCGTCGACCGGCTCGAGGTCGGCAAGGAGACCCCGGCGACCCTGCGCGGGCACGAGCACGAGAACCGGGTTCGAGCCGCTGAGGTGATGCGTGAGGACGGCCGGCTCGACGCTGTCTGCGACGCGACGGGCGAGACGGAGGCATGTGCCGTGCTCGCGGCGTGGGACGGGCACTCCGACGCCGACTCCGTCGGCACGCACCTCTTCGAGGCGTTCGTCGAGCGCGCACCGACCGGCAGCGCGCTGTGGCAGGTGCCGTTCGACGCCGAGGATCCGCTCAACACCCCGCGCGGCCTGAAGACGACGCCGAAGGTCGTCGCCGCGATGCAGGCAGCGATCGACGCGGTACGGGCGGCGGGTGTGCCGTTCGATGCCGAGTGGGGCTCGCTGCAGGTGGCCGGTGACCGGGGCGCTCCGGCGTACCCCCTCGGCGGTGGCAACGGGGACCTGGCCGGCAACGCCAACGCGCTCGCCTCGCGCGATCCGCTCGCCAACACCGACCGCTACAAGCCGATCACCTACGGCTCCTCGCACATCCAGGCCGTTTCGTACCTCGCCGACGGCACCGTCCTGCCGCGGACGATCCTCACCTACAGCCAGTACGAGGACCCCGCGTCGCCCTGGTCGTCGGACCAGACCCGGCTGTTCTCCAGGGAGCGTTGGGTGCAGTTCCCCTGGACGCCGGAGCAGATCCAGGCGCAGCTGGTGGACACGATCGTGCTCTCCGAGCCCTAGGCGGACTCGCCCTGTGGATTTAGGGCGTTTCTCGGGCGGCTGCGACCCCGGCGCGAGAAACTAGGTCCGACAAGGTCGTCGACCACCGGGGAAGGAAGGCTCGTGGCCAAGACTCCGGGCCGCGACCAGCGGGGTCCCATGGAGCGCCTGGTGCGCATCGCGGCCACGCTGCGCGAACGCGGCACGGTCGGGGAGACCGGCGAACGGCTTGCCGAGATCGCCGGGTTCGACGGTGAGCGGTCGATGGACCAGCTCAAGCGCGACATCCGCTCGCTGACCGACCAGGGCTGGCAGATCGACAACGTCGCGGGCCAGGGCGAGCCCGCCCGCTACCGGATGCGCACCGTCGACAACCGGCTCCGGGTCCGGCTGACGCCGCCCCAGCAGCGCGCGCTGCAGCGCGCCGTACTCCTTGCCGACCGCAACGACCTCATCGGTCGCCTCGGACTGGGTGACTCTGTCGACCCCGGGGGCTCGCCCCGCGAAGCCGGCGTCGTGGCCGGTGTCCCCACCACCGGTCACGACGCCTTGCTCGCCACCGTGCTCCAGGCCGTGCGGATGGGGAGCCTGCTGCGCTTCACCTACAAGGGCACGCCGCGGGTGGTGCACCCCGAGTCGGTGCGTTCCCAGAACGGCACCTGGTACCTCCGCGGGCAGGAGGACGGAGCCGCACGGGCCTCGGGTGACGCTGATGAGCAGGCGCCGGTGAAGGCGTTCGTCGTCGCGCGGATGAGCGACGTGACCGCCGACCCGCCACGCTCCGCCCGGCCCGTCCGCGCCGTCCGGCACCGGGAGCTGCACCCGATGACCTGGGAGATCGATCCGCCGGTCGACGTGACGCTGCGGACGACGACCGACCACGCGCCCGACGTACGACGCTGGCTCGGGGACCCGGCCGACGAGGACGTCGACGGCGACCAGGTGACGATGCGTTACGTCGTGACCCACCGCGCCGCGCTGCGGGCCCGGCTCTACGAGCTCGGCCGCCGGGTCGTGCTCGTCGGTCCGGAAGACGTACGGCGCGAGCTGCTCGCCGAGCTCAACGAGCTGAAGGGAGGCGACTGACGGTGACTGGCAAGGCCACGCCCAAGTACGCCGCCCGCTTCGGCCGGCTGCCCGCGGTGCTCGAGATGCTGCTGGCCCATCCCGACGGCGTACCGCTGGCCACGTTGGCCGACGAGGTCGACATCCCGGCCGAGGAGCTGCGCGAGGACCTGCTGGCGTTCTACACCGCGGACCCGCTCGAGAACGACCGGATGCTCGGCCTCTGGCGACCGCCGGTGCTGGAGTTCCTCGGGCCCGACGGCGACGGCGACATCGACCCGCTCGAGGCGGAGGTCGTCCGCGCCGTCAACGACCGCCCGACCGAGGAGCTCGGGGTGGAGTACGTCGACGCGTCCGAGCTCGCGCTCGTCCACACTGCCGCGGTCGCGCTGCACGACGTCGAGCCCGACGAGGACCTGGCTGCCGCGATCGACGTACTGACCGAGACGATGGTCGGCACTCCCGGCGGTCAGCCCGAGCTGCCGGCGTGGAACCAGCCGCTGCGGCCGCTCCAGGAGGCCCAGCGCCACCGCCGCGCGGTCAAGATCGTCTACTCCCGCACCTGGCAGCACGGTGTCTCGACCCGGGTGATCCACCCCTACCGACTCGTCCAGACCCGGCGGGGCTGGGAGGTCGACGCCGGCCCGCCCGACTCGGCCGGTCGGCTGCGGACGTTCCTGCTCTCCGGCATCCGCGACGTCGAGAGCCTCGAGCAGACCTTCGAGCCGCCCACGGGCCTGGCCGCCATGCTCGACGCCCAGCGCGCCACGACCGCCGTACGGATGGTGCTGCCGCACGGCTCGCGCTGGGCCGCGGACATGTACGCCGAGACGGTCACCGTCCTGCGCGCCGACGAGGACGACGCCGAGGTCGAGCTCGCCCTCCTGCCGCCGCTGGCCGACCGGGTCGGGATGCTGCTCCTCGCCGCCGGGTCGGGCGCGTTCGTCACCGACCCGCCCGAGCTCGCCAACGCGGGCGCCGTCCTGGCCGAGGAACTGCTGATGCACCACGGGACACCGCGCTAGACCAGACCGCCTATTCTCGACCTATGACCGCTCCGTCGCATCTTGTCTCCGCCGACCCCACGACCATCGTGCGGGCGTTCTTCGCCGCACTCGAGGACCGCGCGGTCAAGCAGGCGCTCGAGCTGGCCGACCCCAAGATCGTGTGGCGCAACACCTCGCTGCCGACGGTCAAGGGCAAGCTGGTCGCGCGACTGCTCAAGGGGATGGACCGCGACTGGATGGGCTTCCGGGCCGACTTCCACCACATTGCGGCCAGCGGCAACACGGTGCTGACCGAGCGCACCGACTACCTCCGCCTCGGGCCGCTGGAGATCGACTTCTGGGTGTGCGGCACCTTCGAGCTCACCCCCGAGGGCAAGATCGCGCTCTGGCACGACTACTTCAGCTGGACCAACGTCCTCGGCGGCACCGTGCGCGGCCTGTTCCGGATGGGCCGATCCCGCTGAGACCGCTCAGCCTGCTTCGCCCAGCGCCTTCTCGTCGCTGAGCCTGGCCCGGTCCGCGGCGCGCAGGCCCTCCTCGGCTGCCATCGGGGCGTCGTTGACCTTGGTACGGCGGTCGGCCGCCCAGGTGCCGCGGATGTTGTTGCGGCGGAGCGCCTCGGCGAAGAAGTCGTGGACGTCGAGCTCCTTCTGGCGCAGGGCGAGGGCGGTCTCGGTGGACCGCTCCGGAGCGGCCGGATCGGCAACGGCGCCGGCCGCGGCGAGGGCGGCCTCTCGGGCTTCGTCGAGCCGCTCGCCGATCCGCCACGCATAGGCCTCGTAGAACGCCAGCCGGGCGGTGATGGTGGCGACCGGGCGGGCGACGTAGCGGCGGCGCGACGAGTCCCAGACCGTCTGCTCGTCGCGGTTGCCCGAGCGGAGGTGGCGTTCGCAGTCGGCGACCATCTGGACCAGGAGCGACTCGTAGATCGCCTTGGTCACCGCGATGTCGGACGGGAAGCCGTGCATCGTCAGCGCGGTCGAGTCGTGGCTGATCGTGCAGCGGATGTCGTTGGCGTGAGCGATGTTGAGCAGCAGCCGGACGTAGCGCGCCAGGCCCCTCTTGCCGCGGTCGCCGATCCGGTAGTTCTCGGCGACCGGCTGCTCACGACCCTCCTCCTTGGCGGTGTGCGCGCGGGCGACCGCCAGGGCGACCGAGTGACGGGTCGCGAGCGCCTGAGCCTTCGACAGGAAGGCCGCGCGCTCGTGCTCGTTGGTCGCCCGCTCGGCCTGGCGCAGCAGCTTGGCGAGCCGGGCGAGGGTGCCGTCGTCGACCGAGTGCGCCACCTGCTCGAGTCCCTCGGCGGCGTAGGCCAGCTGCATCAGCTGGGCGGTCACCGGGAGACCGGCGTCCTCGAGCAGCCGGAGGAACGTCGCACGCCACAGCGGCGTGTGGTGCTGCTCGCCGGAGAGGTGGTGCGTCAGCTCGTGCAGCACGACGGTCGCCCGCAGCGCCCAGCGGCCGCCGACCTCGAACGGAGGCAGTGCGATGGTCCGGGCCGCCGGCTCGTAGGTCGCCATCCGGGCGCCTGCCCGAGGCCGCACGGAGACCTGTTGCTGCTCGCGGCCGTCGTAGTCCTTGCCGGCCGAGCGGAGTCGGGCGAGGACGGTGTCGACGTACGTCGCCGCGGCCGCGGGTGTCGTGAACCGCAGGTCCGGCCCCGGCTCGTAGGTCTGTCCGTCGACCGTCACCGTCGGCCGCTCCGGGGTCGCGGAGTCGAGCCACACCGCGAGCCGGTCCTCGGCGGCGTAGACCGCGCGCTGGTCGGGGTCTCTGGTCGAACCGGTCATGACACCGAGTCTGCCCGACCATCCCGACACTTCCGTGGCGGCCGCGCTGGCCTGTGGAAACCGGGTCAGGCGTCGTCCGGTGCCGGCACCGCCGGCGGCTCGTAGAGCAGCCGTTCCCGCTCCGCGGCGATGACCTGGCGGGCGATCTCCGCATCGGTCGCCTCGGGTGCCGCGTCGGCGGTGACGCTGGTCCCGGCGTACTCCTCGAACAGCTGACGCTTGTGCGCGAGCAGCTCGTGGATCCGCTCGTCGACGGCGTCCTCGGACAGCAGGCGGTGCACCTGGACCGGCTGCAGCTGACCCATCCGGTGGGCCCGGGCGACGGCCTGCGCCTCGAGCGCGGGGTTGAGCTGCGGCTCGCAGAGGACGATGACCGACGCGGCCTGGATGTTGAGCCCCACGCCACCCGTCGTGATCTGCGCGAGCAGCGCCGCGCCGCCCTCGGCCGCCGAGAACTCGTCGACCAGCCGCTGCCGGGACCCCGCCGCGACGGAGCCGTCGAGCGGCCCGAAGACCGGGCCGGTGAGCACCTCGCGCAGTCCGGCGAGGACGTCGTTGAAGTAGGAGTAGACGATCACCCGGCGGCCGTTGTCCTCGGCCTCCTCGACGATCTCGACCAGCCGGTCGACCTTCGGCGAGTCGAGGCCGTGCAGCATCGCCGCGCGGCGCATCAGCATCAGGTTCCCGTCCACCACCCCGGTCCGGTAGGCCGCAACATCCCGCTCGCCGAGCGGCAGCCAGTCCTCGACCTCCACCAGGCCGGGCAGCTCGGCGAGCACGTCCTCCTGGTTGCGGCGGAGGTACGCCGGCGCGATCGCCCGTCGGAACAGCCGGGGCGCCAGCTCCTCCTCGCCGGCCACCAGCCCGGGCTGCAGGTAGGAGATCAGCGTTCGGAACTCGCCCACGTGGTTCTGCATCGGCGTCCCCGTCAACAGGATCGCCCGCTCGACACCGGCGATGAGCGTCGCCGTACGACGGGAGCGCTGCGCCTCCGGATTCTTGACGTACTGCGCCTCGTCGACCACCACGCACGCGATCGTCGGCCCCTTCAGCCAGGCGCCGGACTCCATCCAGGACGTCTCATAGGTGGTCACCGCGACTCCGCCACCTGCGACCCACGCCGCGGCCGCCTCCTCCCAGCCGTCGCCGTGGATGCGGTGCGCGGTGAGGGTCGAGCGCGCGGCGACCTCGCGCAGCCAGTTCACGAGCACGCCGGGTGGGCAGACGACCAGGAAGTGCGTCGCGCCGGTCGCCCAGAGGTGGGCGAGCACCGCGAGCGCCTCGATCGTCTTGCCGAGCCCCATCTCGTCGCCGAGGATCACCTTGCGCTGCACCAGCGCGAACCGGGCGCCGAAGCTCTGGTAGCCGCGCAGGGCCACCGTCAGCGCCTCGGTCCGCAGCACCTGCTCGCGCACCGACTCCGACCAGGCCCGCGGGGAGCTCGCCGTGGCTGGCCTCCTCGTCCTCGGTCAGGTAGCCGAGCTCGCCGAGCATCGCGTAGTAGTCCGCCGGCCGGGAGGTGAAGTCCGCCCACGGATCGGCCACCGGGCCGCGGGCGCGGGTCGCCGCGACCAGGTCGGCGCGGTGGACGACGGTCGCGATGGCGTCCGCGAGAGCCGACGCCGGGACCGCGCGGGTCGGGACGCACCAGCAGCCGGTCCACCCGGTCGTCGAGGACGGCGGCGAGCGGCCGCAGCTCGTCGGCGATCGCGAGGTCGCCGGCGGCGCCGTGAGTACGACGTACGCCGTCCCATGCCGCGAGCGCCGCCACCACCGCCGCGGAAGCAGGAGTCGGCTCGCCCTCGAGCCGGACCGGGTGCTCCTCCGCGGTCACCCGGGCGAGCGTCTCGGCGGCCGCGACCAGGTTGTCGCGGAAGCCGCTGCCGATCCCCGGCAGCTGGAGCAGCTCGCGCCGCCGGTCCAGCACCGACTGGACCGTCGTGATGCCCGCAGCGGCCAGCGGCGCCAGCCGGAGCGTCCCGGTCGTGGCCTCCTTCAGCGTCTCCAGCGGCATCGCCTCGAGTGCCGATCGCACCGCCGGTGCCCGCATCGCCGCGACCGCCGTGACCACCGCGTTGCGAGAGCCGGCCTCCGCCCCGGTGGCGGCCCTGAGGTCGGCCATCGCCCGGGGCAGCTCGCCGAACCGGGTGCCGTCCAGCAGACCGGGCTGCGCCACGGCCCCGGTCGACGTCGCGAGTCCGAGCCGCGGGTCGAGGAGGTCGTTGACGGACAGCTGCGCGACGTCGATCTCGCCGGTCGGCCGAGCCAGCCGGTCGAGCATTCCGGCGAGCTCGGCCTGCAGCCCCCACGCGAAGAGCTCGCGCAGGTAGGCCGCGTGCGGAGTGAGCTGCTCGCGTCGCTTGCGGGACGCGAACACCCACCGCACCGGGGAGAGCACCCGGGCCGCCTCCACCGATGCGGGTGCGCGATCGGTGAGCTGTGCGAGCCCCGCCGCTTCCTGCGGCCCCGGCCGCGGGAGGTTCACGCGGGCGACGAGGGCGCGGAGCAGTGACTCGGCGTCGTCCCGCGACAGGAGCATCACCCGCCACGCCACGGCGCCCGCGCGAGCGACCGGCACCTCGCGAGCGGCAAGGGCGGCGAGCTGGCGCCGTACCTCCTCGTGGGTGGCGGTCTGCCAGGCCTGCGCACGGCGTGCTTGGTCCATCCACGCTGCCACCGCGCGGGCGGCGTCGCGGGTCTCGCGTCGTACCTGCTTGTCCATCGTGATCGGGTGCCCCGGCACGCCGGAACCGTATCCCGCGTCCTGGTTCCTTAGGACTAGACACCGGATCTTCCGGCTCGACCTGCTCGTTTGGCGCGCCCATGGCCGCGCCGAGGCGTTAGGTTCGGCGCATATCGGGCTGGGGGAGGAAACGGTAGTGGGGACTTGGGGAGAGGCGTATCTCACGCGCCTGCGCGGGTGCGCGGTGCGGATGGAGCGCGAGCTCGTAGAGATCACCGACCGCGATCGCGCGGTCCGGCTGATCGAGTCGGAAGCGCGGACTGTCGAGGAAGGCTTCGGCGACGGGCTCCTCGCGATGGAGTCGGCCAGCCGGGTCCGGACCCTCGACCCGCTCCAGTCGTCGGCCTGGCTGGTGGCGGGCGACCCGGCGCGCACCCGATGGGAGTCGCTGCCCCAGCTGGCGGCGTACGTCGAGCTCCTCCAGGCGGGCTACCCGGACGCTGCCCTGCGGTTCGAGACCCCCGACAGTGAGCTGGCCCTCGATCTGGCCGCGGTCAACAGCGACGGCCAGGTCCTGCTGCTCGGCGTCGCCCGCGCGGAGCCGCTGGAGCTCGCCAAGCTCGAGGCGCTGGTGCCGACCTTCGAGGTCGGGGACGTCCGATCGATGCGCGACATCCCGGGTCGGGAGGCCAAGCAGCTCGCGTACCAGCTGTGGAGCACGCGTGCGCCGTACCTCTGGCTGGTCGCGGCCGGCGCCCGGCGGCTGTTCCGGGTGCGGTACAGCCGCACCATCAAGCTGACCCGGGTGCGGGTGCTGCCGATGCCTGAAGACCTGTGGCCGTTCGGCTTCGAGGGCCCGACCCCGCGTGTCGCCGTCGTCGAGGCGGAGCCCGTCGCCGGCTGAGCCGGCCGGGCAGGAGGAAAATTAAGACGCCCGCAAGTGTCTCGGGTCACCTGCGGGCGTTGACGAAATTATGCATGCCGGACGGCTGGTTGTCGCCATGATCGCGCCGGATCGGCAGAAATTTTGCCAAACTCCGGTTAACGAGTCCCGTTAGCCGTTCACTCAGGCCGCGGCGGCGCTACTTCGTGGGCGTGAACGTGGCCCCTGCCGAGACCATCAGGAAGCGCGGGATCTCCCGTGCCAGCCAGGCCAGCGCGCCGCGCTCGCCGGCGGCGTGCCGGTTGACCGCGCGCTGGACGAGCCCGTCGCCCAACGCGTAGTTGGTCTCCTCCGAGATGACCAGGGCACTGCCCATCAGCTCGGCGTGCCGCAACGACAGGCTGTACGCGCCCTGCATGCGCCCTTCCTCGATCCGGGCGACGGCGTCCGCGAGCTCCGGCGAGACCCGGACCTGACTCCGCAGGTCGTACCACATCACGTAGCCATCGGGATTCTTGCGGATCCCGTCGGTGACCACCTTGGCAAGGCGTGTCCGGAACGACTCCGCCGTGGACGCACTGTCGAGGACCGCGGCGACGAGCGCCGCCCGGTCCTCGCTGAAGATCGCGAGGCAGTGGGCGACGAGCTCCCACTTGTCGGCGAAGTAGTAGTGGAGAACGGCGGAGGAGTACGGCGAGTCGTTGGCGATGTCGCGCAGGCTGGTGTTCGCGAACCCCCGGCGGGCGATGGTGCTCAGGGCGGACATCGCGAGCTCGGAGCGTCGCTCCTCGAGCTTGGCGGTCGAGCGGCGATGGTCGAGCTCGAGCCTCGTCGTGTTCTTCGCGGGCAACGTTTCCTCGGCTTTCGGCGCCCCCTGGTGCGGAACGCTGCCTGAATCGTAGAGCGTCGCCTGTCCGCGGTCTGCGCGCGCCGCTGAGGGATCACCTCGCACGACGTTAGGCTCACCTTTGTGGGGCGGGAACTGTCGGAGACCAAGCTTGCCTTGATGAGGGCCGGCGAGGAGATGTTCGCCGCCTACGGCATCGACGGGGCGCGCGCGAGCGAGATCCTCCGCGCGGCCGACCAGGCCAACGACTCGGCGATCAACTACCACTTCGGGTCCCGCTGGGGCCTGATCCTCGCGATCGTGGAGTGGCACGTCGCCGAGATGGAGCAGCGCCGGGAGCCCCCGCCCTCCGGGCGTCGCTGCGCGAACTGGTCGCTGGCGTCGTGGTGCCGTCGACAACGGCCCTCATGACCCAGAGGGGCCGCTACTTCCTCAGGCTGGCCAACCAGCTGGTCGACCGTTCCAGCCTGCCGATCCAGGACGTTCCGCCGTTCCTGGCCGGCACGATCCTCCTCGACCAGCTCGGCGCGTTGCAGGCGGCGATGACCCACCTGCCCGCGTCCGTCCGCGCAGACCGGATGCACCACTTCATCGTCTTCCAGGTCTGTGCCCTCGCCATCCGTGCTCAACGCATCGACGCAGGCGAGTCGGACCTCCTGGACCAGCACGACGAGTACGTCGCCGACCTCGTCGCCGTCCTGACCGCGGTCGTCGAGGCGGGTCACCAATAACCTGGTCCGCGCTACGCAGCCATTCGCTGGATTTCTAACGGGCGCTGTTAACCCTGTGCCATACTCGTTTCCGCTTGCACTGAGCGTCCCCCGCTTTTGTCACGAGCTGTGCGGGCCCTTGGAGCGGGCCTGCGCCCTGCCTGGCGGAGTCCAGGAACACGAGAGCCCGGGTGGTAACACACCCGGGCTCTCGATCTGTACACCCCTCGGACTCGAAACCGAGAACTCGCTGATCTTTCCCCCGGATTGGCCTCTGCAGCTCGCCTTGCGGGGCTTGGCGCTGGGTGAGGCTACTCCTCGGCTTGGCCCTGCTGGGCGGCCTTTCTCCGTTCGAGCCGCCAGTGGATCTCCCCGGTCGTCGGGTGCCGCCACTCGCGCATCCGGTACTCGAAACCAGGCAACAGCACGATGGGGATCGGTGCTGGCGAGGCCGGGGCGACCACCCCCACCACGATCTTGGCGTCAGCGGGGATGAACGGGGACTGCGCCGGGATCGGTTCGGTCACGATCTCCACAGGCTCTCCATAGGGACGCGGCATGACCCGACCTTAGCAGGACCAGTCGCAATAGAGGTCCTATTGCGTCGATTTAGACTCTCCATAGAGTTTGGATAGAGTTTCACCCAGCGACCCCGTCTTGTGCATGGTCCCCCGGTCAGGAATCCAACAAACAGCAGCACCGAGACGGAGCACCGCATGAACTGGAAAGGACCTCGAAACGTGAGTTGGCATGCTGAGTCAGCTTCGATCCAGCGGCGACAACTCGAGGCGGCGGCTCAGCGGGCGACACGCTGGATGTGGATCAACATCGTGGTGGCGCTCGGTGGCTTCTGGCTGAGTCTTGTGACCCTCGTCGCAGCGGCCTCCAGTGATTCCGGGGGCACCTACGTCGTCTTCTGGGGTGTCGTCGTCTTCGGCATCTTCGGCATCTGGTTCGCCATCAAGAACGGCATCGCTCTGAGCAGAGCAGAGGCAGGCTTGCGCGGCCTGGCCGCGGCCAAACGTCCCGATGCCGTCCGCCCGTCCACAACCCGTTCGTCTGGAGTTGCCAGTCAGGCAGGCCGGCCGCCGACACGGGCCTCCATCTAGCGCAGCAGCTAAGTCCGTGCGCCCCCGCTCGGAACAGGAACAACGGCAGCACCGAGAAGGAGCACCCCATGAACCGCATGACCAAGAGCCTGGTGGTGCCGGTCGTCTTCGTACTGGCGGCGCTGTTCCTGGTGGGCAGGTTCACTGACTTTCTGCCGCCGTTGGACAATCCGTTCCGCGAGAAGACCGTCGATCGCACGGGTCCGTCGGTGCTCTACTCGCTGACAGATCTTAGCGAGTTCCACGCGGCGAGCGCGTACTACGAGACCGTGGTCAGCATCGAGAAGGACACCTCGTACCTGCCCGATTGGGTCAGCGGCGAGGAGGTGCTTTACGTCGGCAAGGGGAGCGTGGACGCAATCGCGGACTTTGGCGAACTCGACGAGCGACGGGTCGTCGTCTCCGAGGACGGTACGTCCGTGACGATCACGCTACCGGCGCCGACGGTCGGCGAGCCCGTGCTCGATCTGGAGGGAAAGCTACGTCGCCGACCACGACGAGGGCCTAACCAACAGCTTCAAGGGGTCAGACCTCGAGCGGGAGGCCCAGCTCAAGGCGGTCGAGCAGATGACTGCCGCCGCTATCGAGGAGGGCACGCTGATTGACTTGGCCAAGGAGAACACGATCGCAATGCTGCGGGGGCTGCTCGGCGCGATCGGCTTCAAGACAGCCAGCATCACGATCACCTTTGACGAGGACCCGCGCCTCTAACCCAGCCCGCCCAGCCCAGACCATCTCGCTGGTGTCCAAGATGCTCGGTCACTCATCGATCGCTGTGACCGTGGACACCTAGGCTGCCGAGCAGTGGGGAAGCGGACGGGCCGCCGAGCGCAGTCGTCAGCCCGAGGCGGGTCCCAGTGACAAATCGAGAGTTCGGCCAATTACCGGAACCTGCCTGATCGGGCTGCCGATGGCCGGTCACGAATCGGCCAAGGGGGTGCTGGCCGTGGCCAACGGATCGGGCGGCTACTGGTGTTATCTGCGTTCGCAGGACAGAAGCCGGTCGATGGCCTCGGATAGCGCGGTGTCTCGGCCGTCGCCGCAGTAGAGCCGGTCCGCGCCCGACCCGCCGACGAGGCGGTCGGCCCCTGTCATCCCGTCGAGTCGATCGTCGCCATCGCCGCCGGTGAGCTCGTCGTCGCCCCCCATACCAACGAGCTGGTCCCGGCCAGAGCCGCCCCACGCGAAGTCACGGGTGTCGCCGGTGCGCAGCCAGTCATTCCCGCCGCTGCCGTGCACCCTGTCAACGCCGGTGTGGCCGTTGAAGAAGTCGTCGCCGGCACCTAGCCAGGCGACGTCACGGCCCCGATCGGCCAGCACGGTGACAGCGAATGAGGCCGGGAGTGACCTGGTGTCGGTGTAGTCGTGTCCGAGCCGTGGCCAGATCTCCAGCAGGAGCGGCTCACGTGCGCTGATCCCGTCCGGCACCCTGCACACGGCGGCGACGCCCTTAGCGACACGCCGGCGCTGACAGGCAGCGGGGATTCGCCGCCACCTTTTGGTGCCCGTGTCGACGAACCGCAGCTTGCCGGTCGAGGTGAGGGTGACGGTCAAGTGGTTGTTGTGGTTGCCAGACAACAGCCGGTACCCCAGCCGGGTTCGCTCGAGAGCCAGCACATCCATGAGGGGTTCGACATCGCCAGTCATGATCGAGGTCACGTAGCGGTAAGGGGGACCGGCGGTGAACTGGCCGTCAGGCGGGGTTTGGTGCCAGTAGTCGCCACCGCCACCGCCAGCGCCGGCGCCGGCGCCCATCGAGGAGGCGGTCAGCGCGGCGACAGTCGCGATGAGGATGAGGACGCGTCGAAGAACCATGTCTACCTGTCGAGCAGAGGACGATGCGGTGAGAGCCATGCTAGGCCTTTTACCCCCGACCAGCCGTAACGCCGCACCGCCCTGACGTCGCGAGCGCGCACTGGGTCCGCGGCGAAGATCCGCGATCCATGGTGGCGGAAGCCCGCATCAAGAGGGTCCGCGCAGTCGAGCTCGCATCCCAGGGATGTCGTACGACGAGATCGCCCGAGAGGTGGGCTACTCCCATCGAGGATCGGCTCATCGTGCCGCCTTCAAGGCCATCGCGATCATCTCGAATCGAGTCGAGCACCTGCACCTCGTCGCCGACGAGGTCATGCCTCACGTCTGATCGCGGTCCAGAGGAGCCTGCTCAGGAAGGTCCCGGTAACGGGCCGAACTCCTGGTTGCACTCGTCCCGACCGGAGCAGGCCACAAGCTCACGGGTCCGCTGCAACAGCTCGCGCCTGATCTTCGCGTAGGCCCGCCGGTTGAACTGGTTGACGGTCGCGTGCGGGTCGCGCTGCCGGTCGAACAGGACGCCCACGGTCGGGTCCCCGGCGTGGACCGCGAAGAGGTAGCGGCGGGTGGTGACGCCCCGGTACCTCCAACCGTCGGTGCTGTCGTCGGTCGAGTCGCCAATCTGCACGAGGAGCGTGTCCCGCGGATGCCGGTCACCGATCTCGCGCAGCGACAGGCCGTCGGGCGGCCGTCCCGCGGGTACCCCGCCCGCCCAGTCGAGGAAGGTCGCGGCCAGGTCGACGAGGGTGACCGGCTCGTCGATGCGCTCGCCGGCGGGGATCCCCGGGCCACGGATCACCAGGGGGACGTTGAACGACTCGTCGAACGGCATGTTCTTCCCCCTAAGCCGATGCTCACCAATCTGGTAGCCGTTGTCGGAGGCGAAGACGACGTAGGTGTGCCGGAGCTCGCCGGTCTCGCGCAGCCGAGCGATGGTGCGGGCGACCGCGTCGTCGACCGACCGCAGAGCGCGGACGCGAGCGCGGGCCAGGTTGACGAGCTGTCGGGTCCGGATGCGGGGGCGCTGGAGGTCCGCCGGCAGGTCACGGACGTTCCGCTCCTGGAAGGACGGGTCGCCGTACGACGGCGGCAGCAGGTCGGCGTACGCGTCGCGGTACTTGCGCTCGGCGCGCGGGAGCGTCCATCCAAGGGGGCTGGAGGCGCCGTGCGGAGCCACGTGGTTGATGATCGTGAAGAACGGGCCACCGTGGCGCGAGAATTCCCGCAGGGTGTGGTTCGAACGCCGGCGGATCACATGGGTGATGTATTCGTCCTCAATCCGGTCGCCGTCGGCAAACCTGGCGACCACGTCGTAGGTGTACACCCCGCCGATCTGGGTGTCCCAGCGGGTCCAGCCGGGCTCCTGGGGCGAGCTCACCCCCGGTAGCCGTTCAGGTACTTGCCGTGGTGCGACGTCTGGTAACCCGCCCCCTGCAGCCAGGCCGCGATGGTGTTGTGGGGCTGGTCCAGTGCGTGGTAACCGCCCCACGGCCCCTTGTTGTTCTGCACGCCGTTGTTCTGGCCGAACTGGCCGGTGAGGAGCTCGGCGCGGGCCGGACAGCACACCGGGTGCGGCGACAGGGCGTTGGTGTACGTGGTGCCCTCCCTGACCAGCAACCGCCGGACGTTCGGCATCCGCCGGAGCTCGTCGGCCCGCATGTCATCGGTCAGGATCAGCACGATGTTCGGCTGCTCGGCAGCGGTCGACCGTGGAGCGCTCCCAGCGGTCGCGGGTGCGGCCGCGGGCGGACCGAACGTCAGCCCCGGGAGCACGAGGGCGACCAGTGCGGCCAGAGCTCCGAGGACGACGACTGGCCGTTGCGCGCGGCAGTGCATACGCATGGTGATGATCCCTTCTCGACCGCATCGGCGAAGGCCTGGGTGTCGGTGCCCTTCAGTTCGAGCACCTCGAGCAGTGCCTCGTTGCCCTCGGCGTGCTCCTCGTGGCGTGCTCGATGTCGTCCTCGTCGTCGAGCATCATCAGCACGGGGCCGTCGCGGGTGAGGTCACCGAGCCTGGCGAGCAGGGCAGCGCCGGCGGTGAACGGGTCGGCCCACGCACGCGCCCGGGTCAGGAGCTGGTCCAGCATCGCGAACGACACGTGGCTCTCCAGATCGTCGCCCACCCAGGCCAGCGTGATGGTCTCCGGGTGGCCGGCACGGAACGCCCGCAACAGCGAGCTCTTACCGACCCCTTCCGCGCCCTCGACCAGCACCACCTGCGGCTCGCCCGTCACCGCCGCCGCGAGGGAGTCCTCCAGCACACCCAACTCGCGCCCGCGACCGACCAGCACAGAGCTTCCCACGAGACACCCCCTGCCCTCATGGCCGGTGCACCGCCGCCGGTCCCCGCCGTACCCACGGATTCTGCCGGTGGAATCGGTCGCCGGCAGCCGATCCCGGGTATTCGCCCGGGGACAGCAGGGACGGCACCTGCCTAGGCTCGTGTCTAGGTACCGCCTTGTGCTGGTGCCTCTGGCCGGACACGGGCTCCCCGACGATGTCGCGACGAGGTACGGACGCTACGAGGCCGCCTGGCAGAGCTAGGGACCATCTACCAGAACAACATCACCGCCGACGACACGGGTATCCCCGCGTTCTCGTTCCGGCCTCCCCAGCCCCTGGGGCCCGCTTGGGAGTTCCGCTGGCTGAACCGGCCGCCGGGACGATACCGACGACCGCCCTCCGCAAAGGGGGACCGGATTGTCTGAAACGGCAGGGTGGCCACTGCCGGGAAACGGTCTGCTCGACGGCGTGGGGCGGCAGGCAGCTGAAGCGGCTGACGCGCTCGTGCCCCGCACGGCTCGTGCACGTTCCGTGCACACTCAGCCCGAAAACAGTCGAAGCCCCTCCCGAGCTGAGTCGGAAGAGGCACCTGACCTGCTGGAACTCTGTACACCCCCTCGGACTCGAACCGAGAACCCGCTGATTAAGAGTCAGCTGCTCTGCCAATTGAGCTAGGGGTGCTAGCGGTGAAGCGAGGGCAAACGTTACCAGCGGCCGCCGTTCGCGGAAAAATCGCAAGCCCGCTCCCGGGCGCGGGTGTGGAACGTCACGTGGGCGGGACCGTGTCGGTGGTGCGAGCGGTGATCAGTCCGTCGATCCGTATCGACTTGCCGGTCGTGACGCTGGTGATCGTCACGGTCCCGGTGGTCGCGGCGAATGCGGGCAGGAGTAGCACCTTCTGATGCGTGGTCGTCGTCCGCTCCAGCGAGACCCGCCGGATCCTGGTGCCGCCGACGGAGACGTCGACCTTGCCGCAGGTCGGGCACACCGTGGCCAGGAGTCCGACCTGGTTGAGGTGGACGTCCAGCCGGCGGAGCGTCTTGTCGACCCCCGTCGTCGTGGTGATGGTGCCCTTCCAGTACGGCGTCGCCGGTCCCTCTGTTCCATCCGGTGCTCGCCCGCAGGGATCGGTCGTCGTACGGCCGGAATGTGCAGCGGGGTGCGGTCCACGGCGCGAAGTTGCCGACGCCGTCGCTGGCCCGCACGGAGATGCAGAGGGACTCGCCGGCAGCAAGCGCCGGCAGCCGCACCGAGGGCGTGGCCAGCTCGTCTCCACTCGAGCGGCCGCGTCCACCCGGTCGTGGACCCGTCCGGCCCGGCCTTCCAGTACGCCGCGTCGTAGTCCCGGATGCCGGTGTGCCGCGTCGGTAGCCGTCCAGGTCACCCGGGCCGGTCCGCCGAGCGACACCTTCGGGACCTTGGGTGCGGTGACCGTGGGCAGTGTGGCGTCGACGAAGAAGCCGTGGGTGAGGACGGGGGACGTCCGACCGTCTCCGGTCTGGTTGAAGACGACGATCGTGTGTGAGCCGGTGGCCAGCGGCCCGACCTGGTGGGACGAGGGGCAGATGCTCAGGGCGCCGCCGTCGAGCGCGCACCGGAAGCTGTTGGGGAAGCCGGCGGGGTCGCTGCCGAGGAAGAAGAACCCGAGAAATGTCTGCTTGGTCGATGTCGGCAACGTGCCCGTGAAGGCCACGGTGGGCGTTGCCGGCGTTCACGCACCAGGCGCGGATGTACGTCGTACCCGTCTCGTCTCCTGTCGCCGACCAGGTGTTGAGGGACGGAGAGGAGCCATTCGTGAACCCGGCCTCGGTACCGCCGTTGAGGATCCGGGTGCCCAGGGGACAGGTGACCGTCGTCTTCCAGTGTCGCCGCCTCCCTGGGCGTGCTCGACACGGGTGTACCCGGGAACCGTTGCCGGGTCGACGCAGTAGACCTCGACGGCCAGTCGAGCCCCTCCCGACGCGTAGTTCCGGCCCTCCGCCCGCCACGACTCGCCGTTCCACCCCGGCCCGTTCTCATAAAGGGTGCGCGTGTTGACGTTGCTCCAGTCGGCGCCCCCGGTCAGCACCACCTCGCCCGAGTTCAGGCACGACACGGTGCCCCCGGCGAGCCCTCCGTCACCTGTGTCGAACTCGGCGAAGTTGTGGCTGATCGGAGGGAGATCACTGGTGCGGGCGCACTCGGCGACCACGCTCGCCGACCCGCTGGACGAGGAGAAGTTCTCGAACGCCACGAACCAGGACGAGCCGGAGGCGTCGTCGAGGCGGTACTCGGCACCGCGGATGATCGCCGAAGACTGCGGCAACTGGAGTCCGCCGGTGATCGCGGTGTAACCGGCTGGGCAGATCGCGCGGATCGAGTAGTAGCTGTTGGGAGCGATCGAGACCGGCTCGACGACTCGCACCCAGGTCCACGGCGCCGGCGCCGCGATGGCGGTCGGTGCCGGCACGCCGACCAACGGGGTGACGGCGAGGAGCAGCGCGCCGAGAGCCGTGATCCACTTGTGCTTCATCGGTGCCTCTATGGGCGTGCGGCTGCACGACACAAGGCTACGGCGCCCGACCGGTCGGCGCATCCGACTTTCGAGAGGGCGGAGCTAGCGCGACTCGAGCACGGCCTGGGCGGCATTGTGGCCGGCGATGCCCGAGACCGCTCCGCCGCGGCGGGCACCGGATCCGCACAGCAGCACCGACGGGTGGTCGGTCTGGACGCCCCATCGCGCGGCAGGCGAGTCCAGCCGGGCGCGATCGGGCGCCCAGGGCCACTCCAGGTCGCCGTGGAAGATGTGCCCGCCCGGCATCGCCAGGTCGCGCTCGATGTCCTGCGGGATCTTCGCCTCGATGCACGGTTGCCCGTGCTCGTCGCGTGCCACGCACGACTCGAGGGGCTCGACCAGGTGGACGTCGAGGGAGGCGATCGCGCGTCGTACGGCCTCGGCCTTGGTCGTCTCGGGGTCGTCCTCGAAGACCGCTCCAGGCGTGTGCAGGCCGAAGTAGGTCAGCGTGTGGGTGCCGGCGGGCGCGTCGCCGAGGATGCTGGGGTCGGCCAGCGAGTGGCAGTAGACCTCGCCCGGCATCGGGTCCGGCAGTCCACCGCCGACCGCGGCGCCGTACGCCGACAGCAGCTCGCCGTAGCCCTCGGAGAGATGGAGGGTGCCGGCGAACGCCACCTCGGGATCGACTCCCGACTTGAGGCGCGGCAACCGGTCGAGCAGGAGGTTGATCTTCAGCTGGGCGCCCTGGGGCTTGGTCGTCTCGTCGTGCGGCTCCCCGAGGAGGAGGCCGAGCACCCACGGCGCGACATTGGCGAGTACGACGTCCGCCTGCAGGCCGTGCAGGTCGTGGCCGTCGTGCCAGCTGACCTCGGCACCCGCATCGCCGGGCTCGATCGAGCGGACCCCGGCGCCGGTGACGATCTCGGCGCCGGCGTCGAGGGCCGCCTTGGTCAGCGCGTCGGTCACGGCACCCATGCCGCCGACGGGCACGCGCCGCTCACCCGTGCCGCTGCCGATCAGGTGGTAGAGGAAGCACCGGTTCTGGATGAGCGACGGGTCGTGCAGCGACGCGAAGGTGCCGATGAGGGCATCGCTGGCCACCACCCCGCGCACGGTGTCGTCGGCGAACCGGCGCTCGATCACCTCGCCCAGCGGCGACACCACGACGTCCGCCCACGTCTCCGGGCTGACCTGCGCCTGGATCCGGCCCGCACGGGGGAGTGGTTCGAGCAGCGTCGGCGCCACCGCCCAGGACAGCCGGGCGACGTCGGTGTAGAACGCCCGCCAGGCGTCGTACTCCTCGTCCGTGCCGGTGAGCTCGCGGAACGACTGCCGGGTCGGCTCGCCCTCGATCCGCTCGACGAGGAGGCCGCCGGGCTTCCCGTCGTGGAGCACGGGGGTGTAGCTCGCGGTCGCCCGGGAGACCAGGCTGACGTCGAGCCCGAGGTCGCGGATGATCTGGTCGGGGAGCAGGGACACCAGGTGCGAGTAGCGGGAGAACCGGGCCGGGTGGCCGGCGAAGACCTCGGCGCTCACCGCGGCGCCCCCGACGTGACCGAGGCGCTCGAGGACGACTACCGACAATCCTGCCTTCGCGAGGTAGGCCGCGGCGGTGAGCCCGTTGTGTCCGGCGCCGACGATCGCGACGTCGTAGGTGGTCCGAGAGGTCACTTCACGACACTATCGGTTGCTATCGGGAATGCCCGCCGACGAGATATAGTTGACTTGGCAACTACCCGTGGCCATTCAATCCAGCTGGAGGTGGGCGAGATGCCCGCGATCACCGTCGACGACCTCACCGTTCTCGAGCGAGTGAAGGAGCCCGGCCTGGGCGACCAGCCCCGTCCGGTCTGGCAGGTCACCACCGCGCCGGAGGGTTACGAGGGTGAGGGCTTCCCCGTACGGCGCGCGTTCGCCGGCATCGACCTCCGCGAGCTCGACCCGTTCGTGATGATGGACCAGATGGGCGAGGTCGACTACGCGCCGGGCGAGCCGAAGGGCACGTCCTGGCACCCGCACCGCGGGTTCGAGACCGTCACCTACATCATCGACGGCGTCTTCGACCACCAGGACTCGCACGGTGGCGGCGGCACGATCACCAACGGCGACACCCAGTGGATGACCGCCGGGAGCGGACTCCTCCACATCGAGGCGCCGCCGGAGTGGCTGGTCGAGAAGGGCGGCCTCTTCCACGGCATCCAGCTCTGGGTCAACCTGCCCCGCGACGCCAAGATGCACGACCCGCGCTACCAGGACATCCGGTCCGGCCAGGTCGCGCTGCTGACCACGCCCGACGCCGGTGCGTTGGTACGGGTCATCGCCGGCTCGGTCGACGGTCACGACGGTCCCGGGTCGACCTTCACGCCGATGTCGCTGGTGCACGCGACCATCGAGCCCGGCGCCCGGCTCGACCTGCCGTGGGACGTCGACTACAACGCGCTCGTCTACGTCCTCAACGGACGCGGGACCGTGGGCGTGGAGGGGCGCCCGATCCAGATGGGCCAGTCCGCCGTCCTCGGCGCCGGTGACTACCTGACCGTCACCGCCGATGGCACCCAGGAGGGACGCTCTCCGAAGCTCGACGTGATCGTCGTCGGGGGACGCCCGATCAAGGAGCCGATCGCCTGGGCCGGACCGTTCGTGATGAACACCAAGTCCGAGGTGATGGAGGCCTACACGGACTTCCAGAAGGGCCGGTTCGGGCACATCCCCGCCTGAGCCCGCCGCTGGTTGAGGTGCGAGGCCGCCCGCGGCCGAGCCTCGAAACCAAGCGCAACTACGCTCCCACGGCATGGCCCGCCTCTACCGCGACGCATACGGCATCCCGCACCTGAGGGCGGACTCGATCCTCGACCTCGCGCACGCCCAGGGGCGGGTCACCGTCGCGGACCGCACCTGGCAGCTCGAGTGGCTGCGGCGCCGCGCGAACGGTACGACGGCCGAGGTCGCCGGCGAGCCCGGGCTGTCCTGGGACCGGTTCTCGCGCCGGATGCGCACCGTCGAGACCGCGCAGCGGGCGTTCGCGGCCTGCTCGGAGGAGACCCAGCGGTTCGTCTCGTCGTACGTCGACGGGGTCAACGAGGCGCTCGCGGAGCTGGACCCCCGGACCGTGCCCGAGCTGCGCGAGCTCGGCATCTCGCCGGGGAAGTGGGAGCCGTGGATGCCGCTGGCGACGTTCCTCGCCCAGCACCTGCTCTTCGCCAACATCGGCGGTCTGCTCTGGAAGCGGATGGCCACCGACGTGCTCGGCGACGACGTGCGCTTCCTGTCGCACCAGGACCCGACCGCCTCCGGCAGCAACGCGTGGGCGGCGGGTGGTGAGCGGACCGCGAGCGGGCTGCCGCTGATCGGCGGTGACCCGCACCGGATCATCGAGCAGCCGGGTGTCTACCAGCAGGTGCGGCTCGCGTGCGAGGACCCGGCGGACTCCTTCGACGTGGTCGGCTACACGTTCGTCGGGGTGCCCGGGCGTGCAGCACTTCGCGCACGCAGGTGAGGTGGCGTGGGCGATCACCAATGCCTGCGCCGACTACCAGGACGTGACCGCGGACGACGGGTCGGACGTCGTCGAGCAGCACACCGAGACGATCCAGGTGCTCGGCGCCGACGCGGTGGAGATCGACGTCGTCGAGACCGCGCGTGGGCTGGTCTTCGAGGACGGCCTGGCGGTGCGCACCAGCTCCTGGGAGCTCGGGGAGCTCGGCTTCGACGCCATCCTCGGGCTGCTCAGGGCGCGGACCGTCGACGATGTCGACCGCGCACTCGACAGCTGGGTCGAGCCGGTCAACAACGCCGTCATCGCAGACCGCGCGGGCGCCGTGCGTTACCGGATCGCCGGTCGGGTACCGGTGCGCGACGGCTCCGGGGCGTGGGTCGACTGGCTCGCGGAGCCGAACCGCGCCGAGATCCCCGCCGACGGTCACGTGGTCACGGCAAACGAGCGGCGCGGGCCCGAGTCCGAGGCGATCGGAACCGTGTTCGCGGCGCCGTACCGTGCCGCCCGGCTGCACGCCCTCATGGACGGCCGAACCGACCTGACCCGTGATGACTACGTGGCGTTCCACAACGACGCGCTCCTGCAGTCCGTGCCCATGGTGACCGCGCTGGTCCCGGGTGCGTTCGACGACTTCGACGGGGTGATGGATGCCGGGTCGGCCGAGGCCGCCCGCTACGCGGCGTTCCGCAGCGCGCTCGTCCTCCGCCTCTCCGCGGAACCGGTGTTCGCCGAGCTCTTCGCCCCGCCCGCCGGCCACCAGCACGAGGAGATCTTCGCGCCGTGGCTCAACGCGACGTACCGGATCGGGCTCTCGCTCCCGCGCCTCGCCAACGAGACGACGGCCGGCCATCGACCGTTCGGTATCGACCTCGTCGCGCACGCAGAAGCCGCGCTGGCCGAGGTCGAGGCCACCGGCGCGCCGGCGACGTGGGGTACGACGCACCTGACCGACCCGGTCCACTGGTTCGGCTACCTGACCGACCGCGACTACGACGCGCTCCCGCGACTGCCGCTGTCGGGCGACGCCGACTGCGTCCGCTGCTGCGTGTCCTACCCGGCCATCACCGACGAGTGCAGCCGTGGGTCGGTCGCCCGCTACGTCTGGGACCTCGCCGACCGGACCGCCGGTGGCTGGGTCGTCCCCACCGGTGCCCACGGGCTGCCCGTCGACGCCCACCACCACGACCAGCTCCCGCTGTGGGCGGCCGGCGAGCTGGCGCCGATCGTCACGGACTGGGACGCGCTCACCGAGATCAGCCGGTAGCGACCTTCTCGAAGAAGTGGGTGGCGTGCGGATCGCTGCCGGGGTAGCGCTCGACCTGGCGATAGCCCGATCGCTCATACATGGCGATCGCCTCGGCGAGCACCTCGTTGGTGTCGAGCACGATCCGCTGCGCATCATGCTCCACAGCGAGCGCCTCGAGGTGGCGCAGCATCCGCGACCCGAGACCGGCACCGCGCCAGTCGGGGTGCACCCACATCCGTTTGATCTCGACGGCGCGATCGTCGACGGCCGGCGCGGGACGGATGCCGCCGTACGCAACCGGCTCCCCGTCGCTGGTGGCGAGGACGTACGTCGACCCCGGCCCCGCCGCAGTTGCGACCGGACCTTCGACCCGGTAGCCGGTCGGGAACCGCTCGTCGATCTCGGCGAGGTAGCGCCCCAGTGCGTGCCGGGCGCCGGGGTCGTCGGGCGGGACCTCGCGCAGCCGGACCGTCGCCGCCCGGACGAGCAGGTCGGCGGTCGCGAGCGCCTCGGTCAGCCGCTCGCGCTGGCGGTCGGTGAGCGGAGCGACGATCCGCGCGGCCAGCTCCTCGGAGCGGTCGTCGAGCTCCTGTCGGGCGGCTCTCCCCGCGTCGGTGAGGAGTACGACGCGCCGGCGCTGATCAGTCGGGTCGGGCCTGGTCGACACCAGTCCCTCCGCCTCCAGCCGGCGCAGCATCCGGGAGAGGTGGCCGCTGTCGAGGTCGAGCCGCTCGCGGAGGTCGCGCGCAGTGATGCCCTCGGCTGTGCCGATCTCGAAGAGCAGCCGGCTGACGGCGAGCGGCCGGCCGGTGCCGAGGAAGGACTCCTCGAGCACCCCGATCCGCTGGGTGTAGGTCCGGTTGAAGCGGCGCAGGACTGCCGTCGTACTCACAATGTCTGACTTTAGTCAGAGAATCAGCCTCTACGGAAGAGTGTTGGCGGAAGGCCGAGCATGTCCGACCTGCGCCAGCCCCGCAGTGATCGTCGCCAGGTAGGGGACGCTCGGCGGCGTCCGCTCGTGATCGGGATGGGCGCTGCCGGCGGTGAAGGTGACGACGGCGGTCCCCTCGAGACAGCGGGTGGTCACCAACGTCTCGTAGCGCCCGGTGCCGAGCGGATGAACGCCCTCGCCCGGACTGCTCACGATCTCGAGGATCCGGTGCTCGATGTCGGGGCGGCTGCCGGGCACGTCGTGCATCTCCTGGGTCATCAGGTCGGCGAGCTGCTGCACGGTGATCAGCCAGCCTCGGGCGGCCACCGGACCGGGCGTGGCCGGGTCGTAGAACGCCATCCCGCCACCCCAGACGGTCGATGTCCCCGCGAAGTAGACGCTGCCCGGCAGCCAGAGAGGTCTGGTCGCGGCCGGAGCACTCGTGTCGCGGCAGCCCGGATAGCTGCGCGCGCCGCCCTCGGGACAGCCTCCGCCCAGGTAGCAGCCGAACCGCGCCGCGTCGGTGTTGGAGCCGTACGCGGCGTACCACACGCGTCTGGACGCGGGTCACGTCATCGATCCGTCGAGGTTAGCGCGGCGTCGGTTCGCGGTTCAACCTGCTGAGGGGTCGATCCGGAACAGCAACTGGTCGTCGTAGGCCGTCGTCCACACCTCGCCTTTCAGCACCAACGTGTCCCCAGGGCTCGTCAGGCCCTCGGCGGTGATCTGCTGCACGCGTTCGCCCGTCGCTCGGTCGAGGCGAGTCAGGAAGTCTTCCTCGCTGCGCACCCACACCGAGTCCTCGCTCAGAGTCACGATGCCGTTCGTCCCCGAGCCGACAGAGGCTTCGGCCAGTACCTCTCCCGTCGCGGGGTCGAGCCGAACGGTTGTCGTCGGGGTTCCGACCCATACGTCGGTGTCCACGGCGACAGACGTCGGGCTCTCGATGGAGAGGGCCAGTAGGGCCTCCCCGGTCGTGGGGTCGAGCTTCAGGACCTTGTCGTCGATCTTGCACGGCAGCCACAGCGCGTCATCGGCGAGCGCGACATCGGTGCACCGGGCCGGCAGCTCGAACTCCGTGACGGTCTCGTTGGTCTTCGGGTCGATGCCGATCAGATTGCTCCCGTCGCTGGTGAGGACCCACACCCGGTCGAAACCACCGACGAGGTGCCCCTGCACGGACTGCTTGTTGACCGCCAGCCGCGCCACCACCTCGAAGGTCTCGGGGTCGACCTTCACCACGTCCGGTCCGGCACATGTCCAGATGGCGTCGAAGGAAGCGCCGATCCCCGCGCAGAGCTCCGACGGTCCGACGTTCACTGACCCCGCCACCTCGTTCGTCGCCAGGTCGATCAACGTGAGATCGCCGCTGGCGCGCTTCACCCACACCCCGTGCTCGTCGATTGCCAGCCAGTCGGGATCGCCCGTGAGCGTCAGCTTCGCGACCAGGACGTCGTCGACGGGTGTCGCCGGCGCGGAACGCGGCGCCGCGCCGCTGTCCGAGTCGTCATCGCCCCCGCACGCCGCCGTGGCGAACATCGTGACGAGGACCGCGAGCAGGACGCCCTGGAGCCGTCTGCTCACGTCACCGCCGTGCCTTCCTTGCGAAGACTGGTCATGACGTGACCCTTCCGCCGTCCCGCGGCACCGCCACGGCGCTGGGCCTCTCGCTGTCCGCAGCGCCCTTCTGGCGACGGGCGATGATGATCGCTGCCGCGATGAGCCAGAACGGGAGCAGCAGGTAGTTGACCAGGCCGCCCGGCGGGATGCTGCATGCTCCGAGCAGGGCGAGAACGCCCAGCACCGTGGTCGTGACGGCGAACCACTTCGGCAGGACGGCGTTGCGCAGTCCTCCGAGCCCGACGGCGATGAACGCGGTGGCGATGCCGATCCCCATCCCGAGCCAGCCGAAGTACTGGGCGTAGCTCAACATCTGCGTTGCAGCTTCGTCGCCGTCCTCGGCTGCCGAGAGCAAACCCTTGTTCCACACCGCCATCTGGGCGAGCCCGGCCGAGACAGTGATCCAGCCGCCGTATGCGACGCTCGAGTACGTCGCCTCGCGTGCCTCGCCCGAACGCAGCAGGTTGCGCACCGCCGTTGAGAAGAAGAGCAGCGCGACTCCCATCACTACGAGGCAGGACAGGCTGCCGACGTTCATCCCGAGATGGTCGTTGATCTTGTCCACGGAGCCGCGTCCCGGCTCGTCGGAGGAGTACACCCGCGCGAGGGCGTCCTGGCCGATCCAAGCGAGGCCCGCAACGACCCCGCTCCAAGGAAGAAGCCTTTCGAATGTGCTGAGCGGCATGCTCCGCTCCCTTCCGATCAGGTACCCAGCGCCTTGCCGGGCCCCGACGTTCTCCTGCTGAGCGACCCGGGCGCATGATGTCGATGTCCCGACCTGTCGGGAAGCGTTCCCGGGCGTGCTGCGCAACGACTCCGCGCACCCCAGACTGTCTGCATGCAACTGCTCGTCGGTCTGGCTGCGGGGCTGGCCTCCGTGGCCTTGGGCCTCCTGGTGTGGCGCCGTGGCGGCGAGCGTCGGATCGGGCTGCTCCTCATGGCGCATGGAGTCACCGTCGCGGTCTTTCTGAGCGTCCCGGAGCGGGCGAGCACCAGCCGGGCAGGAATGACCGTCGACCAGCTCACGCAAGGAAGCTGGGTGTTTCTGTTCCTATGGCTGGTCCTGGTGGCATACCTCCTTCCCGACGGACACACCGTCTCGAAGCGCTGGCGGACGTGGATCGCGGTCGGACTCGTGGGCGTGGTGCTGCTCCACGTCGGTGCGGCGGGCGACCGTGCGAGCTTCTCCGACGCCCACGAATCGCAGCCGCTTCCGCTGCAGTGGCTTCCCGAAACAGTCAGTACCGTGCTGGGGCTGGTCGGCCTGCTGCTCACCGTGCTGCTCATGTTCGGCTCGGCCGTGTCGCTGTTTCTCCGCCTTCGCAGGTCCGATGGCGAGGATCGCGTCCGCCTGTTGTGGCCCGTTTGGGGCGCGCTGTCCATCCCGGCTGTGCTCATGTTCGGCTGGGCGAACCACTTCGTGCTCGGTGACCACCCGTGGCCCTTCGCCCTAGCCCTCGCGATGCTCGGCGTGGCACTGCCGGCCACGATCGCGATCTCCGTGCTGAGGTACCGGCTGTTCGACATCGAGCTCGTGCTCAGCAGGACCCTTGTGTACGCCGCCCTGACTCTGCTGGTCGTCGGCTGCTACGCCGGGATGCTGGCCGTCGCGGACCGCTGGTTCGACAACCGGTCCGCCGGTGCGTGGGTCGCAGTCGGAGTGGTGGCTGTGCTGGTGCACCCGACGTACGCCTGGCTGCAGCGCAGGATCGAGCACCTCGTCTACGGCTACCGGTCAGATCCTGCCGCCGCGGTGCGCCGGCTCGGCGCTTCGATCGATACCTCTGACTCGCTGGACGTGATCGACACGATCACGACGTCGATCGCGGGAGCGCTCAAGGTCGAGAACGTGTGGGTGGAGATCCCGGGCCAGCCTCGGTCCAGCAGCGGCCGGACACTGCGGGTTCCGCTGTCGCACCGCGGCGCGCGTGTCGGGGAGCTTGCGGTGGAAGCGCCTCCCGGTCGGAGGTTCTCACCTGCCGACATCGCCTTGCTGCACGACCTGGCTCGTCATGCCGCCCTGGTGGTGAAAGCCGCCCAGCTCGCAGGCGAGCTCCAGGTGTCGAGGTCGCGGATCGTCTCGGCCCGCGAGGAGGAACGCAAACGCATTCGACGAGACCTGCACGACGGCGTCGGACCGTCCCTGGCGGCCATCGTTCTCAAGCTCGATGCGGCCCAGTCCCGGAGCGATGCGGGAGAGCGCAACTCTTTGCTGGCCGAGACGCGCGACGAGGCCAAGGAGACCATTCGGGAGGTACGGCGGCTGGTCGACGACCTACGGCCTCCAGCCATCGACGAGGTCGGCCTGGTCGCCGCGCTCCGTCAGCGGGCGGCGACACTGACCTCCGAGGTCCTGACCTTCGAGGTCGTCGGGCCTGAAGAGCTTCCCCTTCTCCCAGCCGCCGTCGAAGTGGCCGCATTTCGCATCGCCTCGGAAGCCATGGCCAACACCTCGAAACACTCCGCTGCTAGCCGCTGCACGGTCGAGGTCGCGCTCGACGGGCTCCTGGGCCTGACGATCACTGACAACGGCCACGGTTCCGCCTCGCCCACCGACACCGGACTCGGCTGGACATCGATGACCGAGCGTGCCGCGGAGCTGGGCGGCACCTGCACGATCACGAGCCGCCCCGAGGGTGGACTCGTCGTGCGCGCCCTGCTGCCCGTGACCAACGATGTGGAGGAGACTGCCGACGTGCAGGCGATCCCATGACCAGAGTGCTGATCGCGGACGACCATCCAGCGTTCCGTCGAGGTGTCGAGCTGATGCTCGACAGGCTCGACGACATCGTGGTCGTCGGCCACGCCGAGACCGGTCAGCGCGCGGTCGCGATGGCAGTCGACCTCATCGCCGACGTCGTCCTCATGGACCTGCGATGCCTGACATGGACGGCATCGAGGCCACCCGTCGACTCGCCCGCATCGAGCACACTCCCGCCGTGGTGGGTGAGTAACGGGACTTGAACCCGCGACATCCGCCACCACAAGGCGGCGCTCTACCAGCTGAGCTATACCCACCATGGGCCTCTCGGCCGGAGACGAGTGTAGTGGCTCAGGCCGTCCCAGCAGAATCGGTATCCGCTGGCGGGTTGGGCTTGTCCGGCCCGAGTCCGGTGATCGACCCTCCGTGCCGCTCCGCGGCGACCTTGGCGGCTTCGGCGTCGGGGCCGGGCAGCGGCACGAAGACCGTGTCCCGGTAGTAGCGGAGCTCCTCGATGCTCTCCTGGATGTCGGCGAGCGCGCGGTGGTTGCCCCGCTTGGTGGGGGCGCCGAAGTAGGCGCGTGGGTACCACCGACGCGAGAGCTCCTTGATCGAGCTGACGTCGACGATCCGGTAGTGCAGGAACGCGTCGAGCAGCGGCATGTCCCGGGCGAGGAAGCCGCGATCGGTGGCGACCGAGTTGCCCGCGAGCGGCGGCCGGCTCTCCGCCGGGCATTGCGCGGCGAGGTAGGCCATCACCTGCTCCTCCGCCTCGGCCAGCGTGACCCCGCCCTCCAGCTCGTCGAGGAGGCCCGAGGTCTCGTGCATGGTGCGCACGAAGTCGATCATCTGGTCGAGGGCCTCGGCGGGCGGCTTGATGATGATGTCGATGCCGTCGCCGAGCACGTTGAGGTCGAAGTCGGTGACCAGGGCCGCAACCTCGATCAGCGCGTCGGCGCCGAGGTCGAGCCCGGTCATCTCGCAGTCGATCCAGACCAGTCGCTCGTTCACGAGGGGCACCTTACGTCGTCCGGCCGACCCTCTCCTCAGGATTGGCTCAGCCCGGTGTCCTACGCTCACGATCCATGGGAGGCAGGGCGCACGCGTGGCTGGGGCTGATCGCCCGGCTGGTCACCGGAGGCGTCTGGATCGTGGCCGGGGCCCTCAAGGTCACCGATCCGGCGAGCAGCATCGCTGCCGTCCGTGCCTACGAGCTGCTGCCGGGTTCGCTGGTCGAGCCGGTCGGTACGACGCTGCCCGCGGTCGAGCTGGTCGTCGGCCTCGCCCTCGTCGTGGGTGCCTTCACCCGCGGTGCCGCAGCCGTCTCGGCCCTGCTGTTCGCCGCGTTCATCATCGGGATCGCCTCGGTGTGGGCGCGCGGCATCGAGATCGACTGCGGCTGCTTCGGCGGCGGAGGCCCCAAGAAGGACGCCGCGTCGTCGTACCCCTGGGAGATCGCGCGCGACGTCGCCCTGCTGGCCGCGTCCTGCTACCTCGTCGTCGTACGGCGGACCCGGTTCGCCGTCGACAACCTGCTCTTCCCGTCCCGCGCCAGCAATGATGCGGCCCCTGATCCCGACCCCGTCGAGCAAGGAAGCTGAATGTCCTCGAAGTCGTCGAACACGTCCAAGGCCGCGGCCCGCACTGCGAAGGCCGCCGAGCTGCGCGCTGCGCAGGAGCAGGCCGAGAAGCGCCGCCGGCTGCTGATGATCGGCGGTGTCGCGGCCCTCTTCCTGCTGATCGTCGGCGGCGCCATCGCCGTGACGATCCTGAACCAGAAGGACGTCGACGCCCCGGGCGCCGGGCAAGGGGAGTACGGCGTCACGATCGGCGACGCCGACGCCGACCACGAGATCGTGATCTACGAGGACTTCCTCTGCCCGATCTGTGGCCAGCTCGAGGCCGCCAGCGACGAGGGTCTCGCGAAGGCCGCTGAGGACGGCAAGGTCCTCGTCGAGTACCGGCCGATCGCGATCCTCACCCAGTTCGGTGACTACTCCGTCCGGTCGGCGAACGCCTTCAAGGCGGTGCTGGAGACGGCCGGACCCGAGGAGGCCAAGGCGTTCCACGACCTCCTCTACGAGGACCAGCCGGCGGAGGACGATCCGGACTCCTACTACACCGACGACGAGCTCGTCGACCTCGCGGTCGAGGCGGGCGCCACGGAGGCGGACGTGCGCGACGACATCGAAGGACTCGCCTACGAGGACTGGGTCGACGACGCGACCGCGGCGGCGGCCGACGCACATGTCGAGGGCACTCCCACGATCGTTCTCGACGGCGAGCTGTTCGCCGACGGCGGCTCGTGGTCGGAGATCGGGCAGAACCTGGTGGAGGCCGTCCAGTGAGCCGGCTGCGCGACGGCTTCGTGGCCGGCCTCCCCAAGGCCGAGCTGCACGTCCACCACGTCGGGTCCGCCTCGCCGCGGATGGTGAGCGAGCTCGCCGCCCGCCATCCAGGCACCGTGCCGAGTGACCTGGAGGAGCTGCGCCAGTTCTTCGAGTTCCGCGACTTCGCCCACTTCATCGAGGTCTACCTGGCGGTCGTCGACCTGGTGAAGACGCCCGAGGACATCCGGTTCCTGACCTACGAGGTCGGCCGCGAGATGGCGGAGGCGCAGTCGATCCGCTACGCCGAGCTGACGTGCACGCCGTACACCTCGGTGCTGCCGCACGAGCCCGACCGCGGCATGGCCATCGAGGCCTACACCGAGGCGATCGAGGACGCCCGGGTCGCGGCCGAGCGCGACTTCGGGCTGGTGATGCGCTGGATCTACGACATCCCCGGCGAGTCCGGTCTGCCCGCCGCCGACGCGACGTTGCGGTTCGCGCTCGACCACGCCCCGGAGGGCCTGGTCGGCTTCGGCCTCGGCGGTCCCGAGGTCGGCGTCGACCGGGAGCAGTTCAAGCCCCACTTCGACGCCGCACGGGCCGCCGGACTGCACTCGGTGCCGCACGCCGGCGAGACCACCGGTCCCGAGACGATCTGGACCTCGCTGCGCGACCTGGGCGCCGAGCGCATCGGCCACGGAACCTCCGCCGCCCAGGACCCCGCGCTGCTCGCGCACCTGGCGGCCGAGGGCATCCCGCTCGAGGTGTGCCCGTCGTCCAACGTCGCGACGCGCGCCGTACCGTCGCTCGCCGAGCACCCGCTGCCGGCGTTCGTCGAGGCCGGGGTCGTGGTGACGATCAACTCCGACGACCCGCCGATGTTCGGCACCACCCTCAACAAGGAGTACGACGTCGCCGCCGACCTGTTGGGGCTCGACGAGGCGGGCGTCGCCGATCTGGCCCGGGCGGCGGTGCGGGCGTCGTGGGCGCCCGACGACGTGCAGCGGCGGATCCTCGACGAGATCGACGCCTACGCGGGCGCCTGAACCGCGAAAAAGCCCTTGGCCCCGGGGGCTCATACCTCCCGGGGCCAGCATCATCCTTACCCAGGGAAATGGCGGTTCAACGGAGGCGCGCCGCTCGGCGCGGCGGACCGTGTGGTGCCCCCGGCAGGAGTCGAACCCGCAACCAGCCGGGTAGAAATCCGGCTGCTCTATCCATTGAGCCACAGGGGCCGATGCGGAACGGATTATCCCATCGCGGGTGTACCGACCCGCGAGCAACCCCGGTGAACGAGCCAACTGATTCGTCGGAGGCCGGTTACCCGCGCAGCCGGGCCATCCACTCCTCGACGGCGTCGGGCTCTCTCGGCAGCGCAGCCGAGAGGTTGCGGACGCCGTCGGCGGTGACGACGACGTCGTCCTCGATCCGGATGCCGATGCCGCGCAGCTCCTCGGGGACGAGCAGGTCGTCCTCCTGGAAGTAGAGGCCGGGCTCGACGGTCAGCACCATGCCCTCGGCGAGGATGCCGTCGCGGTAGGAGTCGGGGGCGGCGCGGCCGCAGTCGTGGACGTCCATGCCGAGCATGTGGCTGGTGCCGTGCAGGGTCCAGCGGGAGTAGACCTTGGACTCGGGGTCGAGCGCCTCCTCGACAGGGACCGGCAGCAGCCCGAGGTCGCCGAGTCCGTGGGCCAGCACCGACATCGCCGCGTCGTGTCCGGCCAGGAACGGTACGTCGGGTCGGAGCGCCGCGATCCCGGCGTCCTGGGCGTTGAGCACGAGCGTGTAGAGGTCGCGCTGGAGCGCGCTGAACGTGCCGTTGACCGGCAGCGTCCGGGTGACGTCGGCGGTGTAGAGGTTGTGGCCCTCGACGCCCATGTCCAGCAGCACCAGCTCGCCGGGGACGATCGGGCCGGAGTTCTCGATCCAGTGCAGCGTGGTCGCGTGCGCTCCGCCGGCGACGATGGAGTCGTAGCCGATGTCGTTGCCCATGGTGCGGGCGCGCCGGAAGAACGTGCCCTCGAGCCAGCGCTCGCCGTACTCGATCACCCGGTCCCACTCGGTGACGGAGTCCTCGAAGCCGAGCGTGGTGACGTCGCACGCGGTCTGGAGCTCGGCGACCTCCCACGCGTCCTTGACCAGCCGCATCTCCGAGACCACGCGAGCGAGATCGGTGTCGAGCGACTCGTCGGCCGGGATCAGCGCGTCGACCTCGGCGGAGACGCCCCGGTGGACGCGGGTCTTCGCGTTCTGCGCGTGCCGGCCCCCAAGGTCGTCCGCCAAAGATTCGACATGCTTGACCGGCAGGCCGAGTGCGGCCTCGATCTCACCCAGCGAGGGACGGCGACCCGCCCAGAGCGCGCCGTACTGCCGGTCGCGGAAGAACTCATCGCTGTCACGTCCCGACCGGGGTCGGGCGTAGAGCACCGACGAGCCGTCCGGCTCGACGACGAGTACGGCGTCCGACGTCTGGTTGCCGGAGAAGTAGCTGTGTGCGGTGTCGGACCGGAAGCGGTAGTCCGTGTCGGCGGCCCGCACCTTGAACGTGCCGGCCGGCAGCACCAGCCGCTCGCCCGGGAAGGTCGCTGCCAGCCGGGCGCGGCGCTTGGCTGCCCACGGCGCGATCGGGTGTGGCGCGACGTCGCGCTCGCGGTCGTCCCACCCGGTCCGCATGAAGGCGGCGTAGGCCTGCGAGAGGGCAGGATCGTGTGACTCGGTCTTCGGCTCCTTGGCGGCGTGATTCACGTCTCCACCGTAACTTCGGGCGGGTCCGCGCTGACTAAGCCGCAGGGATGCCGACCGATAGGCTTTCGACCATGTCTTCAGCCCGTCGCGACAGTGTCGCCTTCACGGTCTTCGTGACCGTGGCGGTGGTCGTCGGCGCGCTGCTGATGCTGCTGATCCTCGCCCTCTCGGGCGCCCCCGAGCATCATGCTGCTGGCCACCGCACTGGCCGCGTTGCCGGTCGGCCCCCTGGTGGCGGTCTACCTGTGGCTCGACCGCTACGAGCCGGAGCCGCGGCTGCTGCTCGCCTACGCCCTTCTCTGGGGTGCGTTCGTCGCGACGATCGCCGCGCTCGTGGTGCAGGGCGTCGGTGGCTTCGTCGTCGGCGTCACCGACAACGTGTCGCTGGCCGTCGTCGCGCCGCTCACGGAGGAGGCGAGCAAGGGCTTCTTCCTGCTCCTGCTGCTGTGGTGGCGCCGCGCCGAGCTCGACGGCGTGCTCGACGGCCTCGTCTACGCGGGCCTGGTCGGCGTCGGCTTCGCGTTCACCGAGAACATCCTCTACCTCGCGGCGGCGTACGGCGGGACCGACGGCACCGGCCCCGGCGGGGTCGCCGGCGTGACCACGATCTTCGTGATCCGCTGCGTCTTCAGCCCGTTCGCCCACCCGCTGTTCACCGCGTTCATCGGGATCGGTCTCGGCATCGCCGTGATGTCGCGGACGCCGGCGGTCCGGATCCTCGCGCCGATCGGCGGCTACCTCTGCGCGGTCGTCGCGCACGGGCTCTGGAACGGCTCGACCGTCTTCGGCTTCGGCAGCTTCGTGGCCGCGTACGCCGTACTCATGGTCCCGGCCTTCGTCGGCATGATCTGCCTCGCCGTGTGGGCACGCACCCGCGAGCGGCAGATGCTCACCGCTGGCGCTCGACGACGCCGCCTCCCGAGGCCTGATCCCGGCGACCGACATCGGCTGGCTGGTCGATCTGCGGGCTCGCCGGATCGCGCGCCGCCACGCCCGGACCGAGGGCGGTGAGCAGGCCGCGAAGGCGATGAGGGACTATCAACAAGCGGCGATCGAGCTCGGGTTCCTTCACCATCGGCTGTTGCGCGGTACGGCGCCGAAGGACTGGCAGGCACGCGGTCAGGACTTCCTCACGCGCATCCAGGCGTCCCGTCCGGGCTTCGCCTTCCCCGGACAGGTGGTACCCCAACGATGAGCACGTCCCCCAGGGACCAGAGCGAGGACGTCACGGGCAGCCAGATGCTGACCGAGATGGTCCGGCTCCGCGGTGCCCTGCAGGCTGCGGCTCTGCCTCTCGACCTGGCCGGTGTGGCGACGCTCCGCGTCCACCGCCAGGAGGTCATCGACCAGCTCGAGGACTACGTGATCCCGCGGCTGATGTCCTTGGACGCGCCGCTGCTGACCGTCGTCGGTGGATCGACCGGCGCCGGCAAGTCGACGCTCGTCAACTCCCTCGTCGGGCACCGGGTGACCGCGCCGGGCGTGCTGCGGCCCACGACGCGTTCGCCCGTCCTGGCGCACCACCCCGACGACGGCAAGTGGTTCGGCCAGGACCGGCTGCTGCCGGACCTCAAGCGCGTCGACCACCCGACCAACGACCACGACTGCATCCAGCTCGTCCCGACGCCGTCGGTCCCCAAGGGCATCGCCATCCTCGACGCACCCGACGTCGACTCGGTCGAGGAGCGCAACCGGCTCCTCGCCGGGCAGCTGCTCTCCGCCGCCGACCTCTGGCTGTTCGTGACCTCGGCCGCGCGCTACAGCGACCAGGTCCCGTGGGAGTACCTCAAGCAGGCCGCCGAGCGCTCGACGTCGGTGGCGATGGTGCTCGACCGCACCCCGCCGGACGTCGTCGAGACCGTCTCGGGACACCTCGCCCGGATGATGGCGTCCCGAGGACTCAAGGACTCGCCCCTGTTCGGCGTCGCGGAGGGGCCGGTCACCGACGACGGGCTGCTGCCGGCGGGCCACGTCGCAGAGATCCGCAGGTGGCTCGAGGCGCTCGCCGCCGACGCCTTCGCCCGCAACGCGATCGTGCAGCAGACCGTCGGCGGCTCGATCCGGATCCTGACCCGGCGCGTCTACCCGATCGCCGACGCCGCCGAGGACCAGCTGGTCGCCATCGGCGACCTCTCGACCCTGGTCGAGCGGCAGTACGACATCGTGAGCAAGCAGCTGCTCACCGCCACGACCGACGGCACCCTGCTGCGGGGCGACCTGCTCACCCGCTGGCAGGAGTTCGTCGGCAGCGGCGAGCTGCTCCGCTCCCTCGAGGCCAAGGTGGGCTTCGTCCGCGAGCGCCTGGTCAACGCGATCAAGGGCAAGCCGCAGCAGGCCGAGCGGGTCGCCCTCGCGATCGAGACCGGGCTCGGGACGCTCGTCGTCGAGCACGGCGAGCAGGCGGCTGCCCGGGCCGCGGCCGCCTGGAAGGCGACGCCGTACGGCGCTCAGCTGGTCGAAGTAGCGACCGAGGACCTCTCGCGCGCGACCCGTGATCTGCGCCGACGCGCCGACGCCGAGATCCAGGCCTGGCAGGCCGAGCTGCAGGAACTGGTGCGCAGCGAGAGCGGCGAGGTCCGGACTTCTGCCCGCTTCCTCGCGGTCGGGGTCCGTGGGCTCGCGGTCACGCTGGCGGTCGTCGTACTCGGTGGCGAGCAGCCGCCGGCCGCGGCCGCCGACTCGCTCCGCCTTGGTGTGCGCCTGCTCGAGACGGTCGTCGGACCGGGCACGGCCGGGATGCTCCGCCTCCGCGCCCGGGAGTCCCTTGAAGCCCGGATCCGCGCTTTGCTCGCCGGGGAGCGCAACCGTTACCTTGCACCGGCGGATCAGTGGCAGTTGGCGCAGGATGCTGGAGAGCAGCTGCGGGCGGCCGCGCGGCGGGTCGATGACCTGCGGTACGCCGCCACGATGCAGAAGGGCTCTGGAGGACACCTGTGACTCAACCGGATGGGGAGACGCGCGTCCTGCGCGACCTCGCCACCCGCGGCACCTCGATCGGCGCGCGCCTGCAGGGACTCGAGCGGGCGGTCACGGCGGCCCGCGGGCGGCTCGACGACGCCCTGCTCGACGAGACCGAGGCGACCGTCGAGCGGGCGACCGCGCGGCTGAGGCTCTCGGCCCACCACACCGTGGTCGCGATCGCCGGGGCAACAGGGTCCGGGAAGTCGTCGACGTTCAACGCGCTCACTGGGCTCGAGCTCTCCTCGACCGGCGTACGCCGGCCGACGACGTCGTGGGCGACCGCGTGCGTCTGGGGCAAGGAGGGCGCCGCGGAGGTGCTCGAGTGGCTCGGCATCCCGCCCCGGCACCAGACGATGCGCGACTCGATGCTCGACACCAAGGTCGACGACAAGGCGCTCGAGGGCGTCGTACTCATGGACCTGCCCGACCACGACTCGACCGAGCTCTCCCACCACCTCGAGGTCGACCGGCTGGTCGAGCTCGCCGACCTGCTGGTGTGGGTGCTCGACCCGCAGAAGTACGCCGACGCCGCCATCCACGACCGGTACCTGGCGCCCTACGCGACCCACGCGGGCGTCATGCTGATCGTCCTCAACCACATCGACACCATTGCTCCTGACAAGCGGGAGGGCATGGTCGACGACGTCAAGCGCCTGCTCGCCAACGACGGGCTCGGCTCGGTGAAGGTGATCCCGATCAGTGCTCGTGAGGGCATCGGCGTCGAGGAGCTCCGTCAGGAGATCGCCTCGCGGGTCGAGCAGAAGCGGAGCACGACCGCCCGGGTCGAAGCCGATGTGGCGGCCGCGGCCGGCCGCCTCGACCGGGCCGGCGGCGATGCCGCGCCGCGCGAGATCACTGCGCAGCAGGCCCAGGACCTCGAGGAGCGTGTCGCCGAGGCTGCGGGTGTCCCGACGATCGCCGGCGCCGTCGAGCGGTCGGTCCGGAGCCGCGCCGCACGAGCCGTGGCGTGGCCCCCGGCCGCCGCGGTCGCCCGTCTCGGCCGCCGTCGGCAGGACGAGGAGCTGGCCGGCTACCGCACCGGGTCGCAACCGCAGGCCGTCGCCGTGCAGCGGGCAGCCGTCGACAACGGCATCCGCCAGCTCGCCGACGAGACCGCGCTGGGCCTCGGCGCCCCGTGGGCCGATGCGGTCCGCCAGGCCGCGACCGAGCGGCTCGAGGAGACCGACGACGCGCTCGACCGCGGGCTGAGCTCCGTCGACCTGCGCACCGACCGGCTTCCCGGCTGGGTCGGTCTGGTCCGCGTCGTGCAGTGGCTGCTCTTCCTCGGTGCGGTCGGTGGTGGTGTGTGGTGGGCCGTGCTCGCGATCCAGGGGACCCTCGACGACGCACCCGAGGTGGCGGGAACTCCCGTGCCGGCGATCGTGCTGGCCGGCGGGCTGGTGCTCGGTCTGCTGGTGTGGCTGGTGTTCCGACCGCTGGTCGGGGGAGCGGCACGCGCCCGCCGGGACGCCGCCGAACACGGGCTGCGCGAGGTCGTCTCCGATGTGCTGGCGAAGCAGGTCGTCTCCCCGACGAACGGCGTGCTGGCGTCGTACTCAGCCTTCCGCTCGGGCATCCAACACGCCCAGCAATAGAATTGCCCGAGCGCGGCAGCCTGGCGTCTCAGCCACGCGTGCCACCCATCGTCCACAGGCCGCTCGCCGCGACGCCTCTCTCCACAGCCGCGGCACGGGCGCGGGCCGTCTGTCGGCGGCCACGCGTGAACTCCGACGTGTCCGGTCGCGAGCGCGACCGGGGATATCGGAGGCATGACATGACAAGCGACACGATGGTGACCGTTCAGGGCTGGCTGGGCAACGAGCCGCAGCTGCGCCAGGTCGCCGGCAACAGCGTGGCCAACTTCCGCCTGGGCTGCACGCCGCGGCGTTTCCACCGGGGCCGGCAGGAGTGGGTCGACGGCCCGACCCAGTGGTACGGCGTGAGCGCGTGGCGGCTGCTCGGCGAGCACTGCAAGCGGTCCCTCCACGTCGGCGACCCGGTGGTCGTGCACGGCAGGCTCAACCAGCGCAGCTACGACCGCGACGGCGTCGAGGTGACGGTCCTCGAGATCGACGCCGTCATCGTGGGGCACGACCTCACCCGTGGCATCAGCTCGTTCAGCAAGACGGTCGGCGCCGCGCGGCGCGGCGACCGCCCCCAGGAGCCTGCCGTCGCAAGCGCCGAGCAGGACCCGTGGGCCGTGTCGACGGTCGGGTCGCCCGAGGTCCCGGAGGTGGTGGCCGGCGCCGCGTGATCGGCAGGGCGGGCACCGGGGCCGGTTCGGCGACCCCCGCGCCGGTCCCGGTCACCGCCGGCCCGTAGGCTCAGGCAACGTGGCTGAGTATGTCTTCACCCTGCGCAACGTCCGTAAGGCTCACGGCGACAAGGTCGTCCTCGACAACGTGACCTTGTCGTTCCTGCACGGGGCCAAGATCGGTGTTGTCGGCCCCAACGGGGCGGGCAAGTCGTCGCTGCTCAAGATCATGGCGGGGCTCGATCGTCCCAACAACGGCGACGCCATCCTCGATCCCGACGCGACCGTCGGCATGCTCCAGCAGGAGCCGCCGCTGACCGAGGGCAAGACGGTCCTCGAGAACGTCGAGGAGGCCGTCGGCGAGATCAAGCAGAAGCTCGACCGCTTCAACAAGATCTCCGAGGAGCTCGGCGAGCCCGACGCCGACTACGACACCCTGCTCGCCGAGATGGGCGACCTGCAGACCGACCTCGACCACGCCAGTGCGTGGGACCTCGACAGCCGCCTCGACCAGGCGATGGACGCGCTGCGCTGCCCGCCGCCGGAGGCGATCGTCGACAACCTCTCCGGTGGTGAGCGCCGCCGGGTGGCGCTGTGCAAGCTGCTGCTGCAGCAGCCCGACCTGCTGCTCCTCGACGAGCCGACCAACCACCTCGACGCCGAGTCGGTCCAGTGGCTCGAGGGCCACCTGAAGGCCTATCCCGGCGCCGTCCTCGCCGTCACCCACGACCGCTACTTCCTCGACAACGTCGCCGAGTGGATCGCGGAGGTCGACCGCGGTCAGATCCACGGCTACGAGGGCAACTACTCGACCTACCTGGAGACCAAGAAGGACCGTCTCAAGATCGAGGGCGCCAAGGATGCCAAGCGCGCCAAGATGCTCGAGAAGGAGCTGGAGTGGGTCCGGTCCAACGCCAAGGCGCGGCAGACCAAGAGCCGGTCGCGGCTCGCGCGTTACGAGGAGATGGCGGCTGCGGCCGAGCGCGACCGCAAGATCGACACCTCCGAGATCAACATCCCGGCCGGTCCTCGTCTCGGTGACATCGTGCTCGAGACGAAGAAGCTCGAGAAGGGCTACGACGGCCGCATCCTCATCGACGACCTCTCGTTCACGCTGCCCCGCGCGGGCATCGTCGGCGTGATCGGTCCCAACGGTGTCGGCAAGACCACGCTCTTCCGGATGATCACCGGCAGCGAGAAGCCCGACGCCGGCGACCTGACGGTCGGGCAGACGGTGAAGATCTCCTACGTCGACCAGAGCCGCGGTGGCATCGACCCCAACAAGAACGTCTGGGAGGTCGTCTCCGACGGCCTCGACTTCATCAAGGTCGCCAACTTCGAGATGAACTCGCGCGCCTACGTGGCGTCGTTCGGCTTCAAGGGCCCCGACCAGCAGAAGAAGGCCGGCGTCCTGTCCGGCGGCGAGCGCAACCGCCTCAACCTCGCGCTCACGCTGAAGATGGGCGGCAACCTGCTGCTGCTCGACGAGCCGACCAACGACCTCGACGTCGAGACCTTGTCCTCGCTCGAGGACGCGCTGCTCGACTTCCCCGGCTGCGCCGTGGTCACCTCGCACGACCGGTGGTTCCTCGACCGCGTCGTGACCCACATCCTGGCGTGGGAGGGCGACGACGAGAACCCCGCCAAGTGGTTCTGGTTCGAGGGCAACTTCGCGTCCTACGAGGACAACAAGGTCGAGCGCCTCGGTGTCGAGGCCGCTCGCCCGCACCGGGTCACCCACCGCCGCCTGACGAGAGACTGAGTTGAATGGCGCGAGCGCGCGCAGTTGACGCTGTCGCGGGTTGCGGCTGCTTGGCGGCCGCGGACTTCCTACCTGTCGTCGCGCATTTCCCGCTCGGGGTGGTCACTGATCAGTCGGTCGGCCACGGCATCCATGACCCGACCGAGCGCGGCGAGGTCCTCGTCCGCCACCAGGTCCACGACGTAGTCCCGCACGCCCATGACATGGGTCGGCGCGACGTTGCGGAGCACGAGGTCTCCGCGTTCGGTCATCTTGCAGACGACACCGCGACCGTCGACCGTCGACCCGCAGCGCTCGACGAGGCCTTCGGCCTCCATCCGCTTGACCGTGTGGGTCACCCGGCTGCGGCTGTGGGCCAGGGAATCGGCCAGCCGCGCCATCCGCAGCTCGCGGCCCTCGGCCTCGGACAGGCGGACCAGGATCTCGTACTCCACCAGCGACAAGCCGTGCTGCTGGCGCAGGTCGTCATCCAGGCGGTCGAAGAGGAGTGTCGTGCCGAGCACGAGTGCCCGCCACGACCGTTGCTGGCTGTCGTCGAGCCACCGGGGCTCGCGTCGACGCCACGCCTCGCGAGTGGATTCCAGGTCGGGCTCGGTCACCCTCGCAGTTTAGGTCCGCCGGCGCCGCTCCGTGTCCCGGCTCACCGCAGGTTGCGGCGCACCAGGACCCGCGGAAACCCGGCCAGCACCGACGTGGTCTCGGCTGCGAACCGGAACCCGGCGGCCTCGAAGTTCTTGAGCAGTCCGGGGTAGGCCATCGTGAGGTCGACCTTCGCGCCGCCGTTGTCGAGCGGATAGGCCTCGACCGCCGGCGCCTGACGACTGCGGGCGAACTCCACAGCGCCCTCGATCAGCGCGTGCGAGATGCCTTGACCGCGGTGACCGGGCCGGACCCGGACACACCACAGCGACCACACCGGCAGGTCGTCGACGTGAGGGATCTTGCGGTTGCGAGCGAACGACGTGTCCGCGCGCGGCGCCACCGCTGCCCAGCCGACGGGCTCGTCGCCGTCGTACGCCAGGACGCCGGGCGGCGGGTCGGCCCGGACCAGGCCCGCGACGTACTCGCCCCGGGCGGGTCCGCGGAGCTCGTTGTTGAGCTTGGACGGGATCCGATAGCTCAGGCACCAGCACACGTTGGCGTCGGGCCGTTTCGGCCCGACGAGCGCGCGGACATCGTCGTACACGGTGGCCGGGCGGACCTCGATGCTCATGTCATGGAGGTGCCGGCGTCAGCTGAGCCGCTCGACGATCATCGCCATGCCCTGGCCGCCACCCACGCACATGGTGATCAGGCCGGTGGTCTTGTCGTGCCAGTCGAGCGAGTTGAGCATCGTGTTCTGGAGGCGGGCGCCGGTCATGCCGAACGGGTGGCCGACCGCGATGGCGCCTCCGTTGACGTTGAGCCGGTCGAGGTCGATGCCGAGGTCCTGGTACGACGGCACCACCTGCGCCGCGAACGCCTCGTTGATCTCGACCAGGTCGATGTCGCCGATGGTCATGTTCGCGTTGGCGAGCGCCTTCTTGGTGGCCTCGACCGGGCCGAGGCCCATGATCTCGGGGGAGAGGCCGCTGACGCCGGTCGAGACGATCCGCGCCAGCGGGGTCAGGCCGAGCTCGCTGGCCTTGGTGTCGGACATGATCACGACCGCAGCGGCGCCGTCGTTGAGCGGGCAGCAGTTGCCCGCCGTGACCACGCCGTCGGGCCGGAAGACCGGGTCGAGCTGTGAGATCGCGTCGTAGGTGACACCGGCGCGCGGGCCGTCGTCCTTGGTGACGACGGTGCCGTCGGCGAGGGTGACCGGCGTGATCTCCCGCGCCCAGAAGCCGTCGGCGATCGCCTTCTCAGCCAGGTTCTGCGACCGTACGGCGAACTCGTCGAGCTCCTTGCGGTCCAGGCCGCGCATCCGGGCGACGTTCTCGGCCGTCTGTCCCATGGCGATGTAGATGTCGGGGACCTGGCCGTCCTCGCGCGGGTCGTGCCAGTCGCGAAGATCCGGGGAGCCGCCCTGCGCCCTCAGTTCCGTGCGCTGCTGGGCATCGGCGAAGAGCGGGTTCTTGGTGTTCGGGATGTGGTCCGACGTACCGAACTGGAAGCGAGAGACCGCTTCGACACCGGCGGAGATGAAGACGTCGCCCTCGCCGGCCTTGATCGCGTGGAACGCCATCCGCGAGGTCTGCACCGAGGAGGAGCAGTAGCGGGTGATCGTGGCGCCGGGGATCTCGTAGCCGAGCAGCGTCGTGACGATCCGCGCCATGTTGTTGCCGGCCTCGCCGCCGGGCAGTCCGCAGCCGAGGTAGAGGTCCTCGACCTGGTTGGGGTCGAGGGCGGGGATCTTGTCGAGCGCCGCCTTGATGATCAGCGCGGAGAGGTCGTCAGGGCGGAAGTCCTTCAGCGAACCCTTGTTCGCCCGGCCGATCGGCGTACGGGCGGCTGAAACAATGACGGCCTCGGGCATGGGCACTCCTCGGTGAGCTCTGACGTAACCAACCCAGCCTAGTGGGGCCCGATTGGAACGTGTTGCAGTGGTGTCCGACGCCACAGGTGCACCGTCGCGGGGGCACCCGGCCACGGCGTACGACGGGCTCGTGGAACGATGCGAGCGTGCGGCACCGCTACGCCTGTCCGATCCGTTGGGCCGACCTCGACCTGCTCGGACACGTCAACAACGTGCGCTACGTCGACTACCTCCAGGAAGCGCGCGTCGACATGATGCGCGCGCACCGCTGGTCCGGGGACGGGGAGGCGACCGAATCACTGGTCGACGCGATCGTCGTCAGCCGGCACGAGGTCACCTACCGGGCGCCGCTGCTGTTCAGTGAGCAGCCGGTCCTGATCGAGTGCTGGGTCACCCAGCTCCGTGCGGGCTCCTTCACGCTCGCCTACGAGGTCTTCCACGAGCACGACGACGGCGGCCGGGTCGTCTACCTCGAGGCCAGCACCGTGCTGGCGCCGTACCGCTTCGACACGGAGAGCCCGCGCCGGCTGACCGCCGAGGAGCGGGCGGCGCTCGAGGTCTATCTCGAGCCGGTCCCGCGGGAGCGGCCGCAGCGCTTCGTCATCGACGGCGAGCGAGCCCGTCACTTCCCGGTGCAGGTGCGGTTCAGCGACGTCGACGTCTACCGCCACGTGAACAACGTCGTCTACTTCGAGTACCTCCAGGAAGCCCGGATCCGGATGTTCATGGAGCTGGGACGCGACGTGCCGCGGGCCACCGCGCTCCAGGTCGTCATCGCCCAGGCCGACGTCGACTACCTCGCGCCGATCCTGCTGCGGGCCGATCCCTACGACTGCCGGTCGCAGATCGCCCATGTCGGCCGGACCTCCGTCGTCATCGAGTCGGAGATCGCCGACGGCGACCGGCCGCTCGCCCGGGCACGGGTCGTGCTGGTGTTCTTCGACCCCGACACCCAGCGGCCGACCGAGCCGCCCGCCGACTACCTCAAGCGTTTGCGCGAAGCTTCTTGAGGCCGCGGTGCCGTGCCACCCGTACGGCGACCGCACTGATGTCGAGGGCCTCGGCCGTCGCCGCGATGTCGAGCCCGAGCACCTCGAGGCAGGTCACGACGTCCCGCTCGCGGTCCGGCAGCGCCTGAAGGGCCTCCCGCACCCACTCGGCGCCGGCGTACGCCGTCTCTGGCCCCTGCACGCTGTGGTCGTCCGCCGTGATCGCCGCGCTCGCGGCGTGACGCCGACCGGTGCGTCGGCGGGAGTTCGCGGTGTGGTTGCGGGCGATGCCGAACAGCCAGCCGGCGAACTCGGACGAGGTGCCGTGGAAGTCGGCGATCTTCTGCGCCGCGACCAGCCACGACTCGGCAGCCAGGTCGTCCGCGCTCTCGTCGAGACCGGTCGCGCGGGTCTCCAACCACAAAACCAAGCGCCCGGCGTGCGCTCGATAGAGCTCCCGCCAGGCATCAGGGTCACCGCTCTTGGCCGCGGCGACCAGATCGTCGTCGGACCTCACCGAGCGTTATCAGCTCCCATATCCCCGCGCGCATGGTGTTGGCCGCGGGCGCGGCCGGACCTGCAGATGCGCCGATTCCATTGTGCAACCGGATGCTGCTGTGCGCGTCCCGATCGCGCGCACTGCCTCATCCGGGACGAGGACGTTGAGAGCTGTGTCGTTGCCCGGCTAGCGGCGCCCCCTTCCGCGCTGGTGCTTGTCGTGCCCCTTGCCCTTGCCCTTGTTCTTGTCCTTGTCCTTGTCGAGCCCGTTCCCGTGGCCATGACCGTTGCCGTGACCGTTCCCGCGGTCTCGCTCGGCCTTGTCCTTCGACCCCTCGTCGCCTCGCGACTTGTCGTGACCGTAGGCGTGCCCGTGGCCGTTGCCGGTGCTGTCGTCGCTCGGGCCGTTGCTGTGCCCGTTGCCGTGTCCGTTTCCGTGACCGGTGTCGGTGTCGGTGTCGGTGTCGGTGTCGGTGTCGTCGGGCGCGACCTTGACCTGGTGCTTCCCCTTGCCGGGGTGACCCTCGATCCGCTGCTGGGCGGCGGTCTTCTCGTCGGGCCCGGCATCCTCAGGCGCGACGGTCACCACCGAAGGCTCCGCGCCTGGCAGCCCCGGGGACCATGGGCTGCCAGGCGCGGAGCGTAGGCCGTCGGACTGGGGGGTCCCGACGTCGTCTCCAGTGCTCGGGACACCGGTCGTCACGTGAGTGGGGCGCTCCGCCGGTCCGACGCTGACGTCGGATCCCGGGGCCGCTCCCGCTACCCACGTCGTCACGCCGATGACGGCAACGGTCGCCGCACCGGCCAGCGCACGAACGCCGGCGTACCGAGCAGTCCGAACGGCGGGTGACGAGCTCAGGCTGAGCTCGGTCAACTGGTGAAGCAACACAGGGCCCGGCTCCAGGGTCGGTGGGACGACCCGGAGCTGTGGGGTGGACCGTTGTGTCATTTCACTCTTCCGCTCGGACTGGACCTACAACTAGTACCTGTCACGATAGGCCCGAGGTGTTACCTGTTATCGAAATTCGTCCGAATTGGTCTGGACCACTTCGGACGCTTTCAGGCGGAGCGGCGTGCCGTCAGCCGGGCGTATTGATCATGAACGTCGCCGCGTGGGTGACGTAGGCCCAGAACTGGGCGTCCTGCTCAGGAGTGAGCTGGACGGCGTCGAGCGCCGCCCGGAAGTGCGTCAGCCAGCGGTCGCGAGCCTGCTGGTCGACGGGGAACGGTGCGTGCCGCATCCGCAGCCGAGGGTGGCCACGCTGCTCGGAGTACGTCGTCGGCCCGCCCCAGTACTGGACCAGGAAGAGCAGGAAGCGCTCCTCGGCCGGGCCGAGGTCCTCGTCGGGGTAGAGCGGCCGCAGCACCTCGTCGCCGGCGACCCCCTCGTAGAACTTCGCGACGATCCGACGGAAGGTCTCGAACCCGCCGATCTCCTCGTAGAACGTCTGCGCCTCAGTCACCTCACTCATCATCCCGCGTCGGTGGAGGGCCCGGCATCGGGGCTGCCCTCCCCGCTGGCGGCCCGGCGGTCGTCGCGGTGCCAGACGACGCGCTGGGCGAACGGGATCTCGATGCCCTCGTGGTCGAAGCGGGCCTTGATCCGCTGGCGAAGGGTCCGGGCGACTGCCCACTGCTGAAGCGGAGCGGTCTTCACCAGGACCCGGACGGTCACCGAGTCGGCGGCCAGCATCTCGACGCCCGTCACCTCGGGCTCCTCGATGATCACGCCCTTGAAGTCCTCGTCCTCCCACATGTCGTGGGCGATCTCGCGGAGGACCTGCTGGACCCGCGCCAGGTCCTCGCCGTACCCGACGCCGACATCGACGACGGCGCGGGACCAGTTCTTGCTCTGGTTGCCGACCCGGACGATCTCGCCGTTCGGCACGAACCACACCGTGCCGTTGACGTCGCGGAGCCGGGTCATCCGCAGGGTGACCGCCTCGACCGAGCCGATCGCCTCGCCGAGGTCGATGACGTCGCCCACGCCGTACTGGTCCTCCATGAAGATGAAGACGCCGGACAGGAAGTCCTTGACGAGCGACTGCGCACCGAAGCCGAGCGCGACGCCGATGATCCCGGCGCTGGCGATGATCGGGGCGATGTTCACCCCGAGCTCGCTGAGGATCATCGTGGTGACGACCGCGATCACGATGACGGTGATCACGCTCTGGAAGATGCCGGCCATGGTCTCCGCGCGCTGTGCGCGGCGGGCGATCGCCGCAGCGTCGAGGCGTTCGGGCATGACGCCCTTCTCGGCCCGGCGGGCGATCCGCTCCACGATCTTGTTGCAGCACCCACCGCACGACGAACCCGAAGATGATCAGGCCGAGGATCGCCAACGGTGTCCCGATCAGTACGTCGGCCCAGTCGGCGAAGCGGGCGCTGCCGGTCCAGTCGTAGACCAGGTCGCACACCTGCTCGCCGTCGGCACACGGCGCGGCGGCCAGGGGGGCAGCTAAGGAGAGGGTCGGCATCCCCCGAGTGTGGCAAAGACGCCGCTGGCTATCGAACTGGCACCACTGTCCGGCTCGGGACCGGAGCCGATATCCTCTCGACCGTGACCAGCACTGCCGTACGTCGTCTGCTCGCCGCCGCCACGCTCGCGGGGGCCGCCCTCGCCGCCGTTCTCGTGACGGCCGCGCCTGCCTCGGCCGACACCCCGGAGGGGTGGCCGGAGGAAGAATCGATCGACTTCGTCCAGATGCTGCTGGTCCTCGGCGGGATCCCGCTGCTGGTCTTCATCGCCGTCGCCGCGATGATCTACGGCCCGCCGCTCGCGCGGGGTGAGTCGATCACGCCGGGTGGGCAGCAGCTGGCGAGCCAGTGGCTCGGCGGCCCGCGCAAGTCGGCCGGCGAGCTCGCCGCGCCCGACACCGAGGACTCGAAAGCCGGCGGCGCCGGCGGTCGCTGGTAGCCCGCGGTGGCCGTCGGTTCCCTCACCAGCGCCGAGCAGGCCACCCTCGACGCGACGATCCGGGCGGCCGAGCAGAAGTGCCGCGCCGAGATCTCGGTGTTCGTCGGCCCGATCGAGGGTCAGGACCCGCACCGGTTCGCGACCAGCCTGCACAACACGCTCGTGCTGCCCTCCCGCAGCATCCTGGTGATGGTCGACCCCACGCTGCGTGCGGTCGAGGTCGTCACCGGCGGCGAGGTACGTCGTGCCCTCACCGACCGTGAGGCCGCGCTCGCGGTCGAGGAGATGACCCGCTCGTTCGCCGACGGCGACCTGGCGGGCGGTCTGACCCGCGGCATCCGGCTGCTCGCCGAACACGCGCGTAATCGGCCGAGCGTCTCGCGGACGGCCGCGCCGCCCAGGCCGCTCGCAAGCTCGGCCTAGGGCCGCGCGCCGTGCGGCTTCGCCGCGGCGCGCCACGCTGCCGGCCGCGCGTCGGACGTCGTGGGTCACAGTCGCCTGGCGGTAAGCGGCAGGCTGCTAGATCGAGGCAGCGTCCTTGGCCTGGGCGGCGAGGGCGCGAGCCATGTCGGACCGGCCCTCCCTGACGAACCGGAGCGCGCCCGGGTTGACCTGGTCGGACTCGGACGCGAGCCACGCGTCGACCCTGGCGAGTGCCTCGTCGGACGCCAGCACCCGCGGGAAGATGTACTCCAGCGAGACCGCCGCGCGGTGCGCACCCAGCCGGTCCCAGGCGAGCGGTGCGTCGGCGAGGTAGCGGTCGACGTACGGCGCGAGCAGCTCCTGCTGGCCGTCGCGCATGAAGGACAGCACGACCTGCTTCGCGGTCTCGTTGGGGACCGAGCCGTCGACCATCGCCTGCTCCCAGGCGAGCTCCTTGGCCTCTGCTGTCGGCGCGGCAGCGCGAGCGGCAGCGGCGTTCTCCTTGCCGGAGATGGTGTTGTCGTTGGCCAGCTCCGCGTCGATCTGGGTGCCGTCGACCCGACCGAGCCGGGCGAGGTTGTTGAGCAACGTCCACCGCAGGTCCTGGTCGACGCTCAGCCCGTCGAACGTCAGCGAGCCGTCGAGGATCGCCTCGAGCTCGGCGATCGCCCGGTCGCTGTGCGCAGCGCCGGCGTAGGCGCGGACGAACGTCAGCTGGTGGTCGCTGGAGGGCTCCGCGGCCTCGAGGAGGTCGCGCAGACCCTGCTCCCAGCGGGCGCGCAGGGCGGCCTTGTTGGCGGGAGCGGCGTACTGGGTGACCGCCTGGGCGGCGAACGCCGGGAACGCCGTGAGGCCCCACGAGTCGGTCTCCGAGCCGAGGTTGTGGAGGACCAGCTCGACGAAGTCGGTCGCGGCGAGCTCGGCGTCGCGGGTCATGTCCCAGGCGGCGCTCCAGATCAGCGCGCGGGTGAGCGAGTCGTCGCAGTCACCCAGGCTGGCCACCGCGGTCGCGAGCGAGCGCTCGTCCAGGCGGACCTTGGCGAAGGTGAGGTCGCCGTCGTTGAGCAGGAGCAGGTCGGGCTGGGTCTTGCCGACCAGCTCGTCGATCTCGGTCAGCTCGCCCACGACGTCGACCTCGACGTACTCGGTCCGCACGAGCGCGCCGTCCTGGCTGTTGTAGAGGCCGATGCCGAGCCGGTGGCGACGCAGCGTCGGCTGCTCGTCGATCGCGGTCTGCCGCACGGAGAACGAGGAGTAGGAGCCGTCGTCGGCCAGCTCGAAGACCGGCGTGATCGTGTTGACGCCCGCGGTCTGCAGCCACTCCTGGGCCCAGCCGGTCAGCTCGCGACCCGACGCCTTCTCGAGGGCGGTCAGCAGGTCGACGAACTCGGTGTTGTCGTAGGCGTGGTCACGGAAGTACTCACCCAGACCCGAGAGGAAGGGGTCGAGCCCGACCCACGCGACCAGCTGCTTGAGCACCGCCGCGCCCTTGGCGTAGGTGATCATGTCGAAGTTCACCTCGACCGCGTGCAGGTCGACCATGTCGGTGGCGATCGGGTGCGTGGTCGGCAGCTGGTCGGCGCGGTAGCCGCGCTGCTTGCGCATGTTGGCGAAGCCGGTCCAGGCATCGGTGTACGCCGTCGCCTCGGCCTCGGCGTGGTAGCAGGCCCACTCGGCGAACGACTCGTTGAGCCAGAGGTCGTCCCACCAGCGCATCGTCACCAGGTTGCCGAACCACATGTGCGCCATCTCGTGGAGGATCACCGAGGCGCGGAACTCGTAGAACGAGCGCGGCTGGCGCGAGCGCGGGATGTACTCGTCGCGCAGGGTCACGCAGCCGGCGTTCTCCATCGCGCCCATGTTGTACTCGGGCACGTAGAGCTGGTCGTACTTCTCGAACGGGTACTCGCAGCCGAAGGCCTCCTCGAAGAACTCGAAGCCCTGCTTGGTGAGGAGCACGATCTCCTCGCGGTCGCGCTCGAGCTCGGCCTTGAGCGACTGGCGGGAGTAGTGACCCAGCGGGATGACGCCGTACTTGCCCTCGTAGGAGTCGAGCAGCTCGTAGTACTCACCGGCCACGACCGCGGTGATGTAGGTCGACATCTTCTTGGTGGTCGGGAACGACCACACGGCGAAGTCGGCTCCGTGGTCCGGGGCCGGGACCGGCTCGGGCGTCGGGGCGTTGGACACGACCTTCCAGTGCGCCGGCGCGGTCACGTTGAAGTTGAAGACCGACTTGAGGTCGGGCTGCTCGAAGCAGGCGAAGACGCGACGGGCGTCCGGAACCTCGAACTGCGAGTAGAGGTAGACCTTGTCGTCGGCGGGGTCGACGAAGTGGTGGAGGCCCTCACCGGTGTGCGAGTACGTGCAGTCGGCGCGCACCACCAGCGTGTTGTCGGCCTGCAGGCCGGTCAGCGGGATCCGGCTGTCGACGTACGACGCGGGGTCGATCGGACTGCCGTTGAGCACGATCTCGTGGACGACCGCGTCCACCAGGTCGACCCAGGTCTCCGCTCCCGGCTCGCCACAGGTGAAGGCGATCGTGGAGGTCGATCCGAAGGTCTGGATCCCGCTTTCCTCAGCCTTGGTGAGGTCGAGGTCGACGGTGTACGACGTGACGTCGATCAGCGCGGCACGGGCGGTGGCCTCGTCGCGCGTGAGGTTGGTTCCGGGCATGCGTGCCATCTTGGCACCGGACTCCAGATTGTCAGACATCGGGGAGCGATCTCCGTCACACTGGAGGTGACCCGATCGGCGGAAACCACAAGCGTGTAACTTCCAAATGTCAAGCGCGACACGCCTGTTGCTCATGAGTTTTTACGGGTTTTTGTTGCTTTCTGGGGCGAAAGTGACCCAGAGTGGTCGCCATGCGCCTTGGACGAACGGTCTGGCGCGGGGGGACCGCGCTGCTCACGAGCACACTCGTGGCGACCCTGCTCGTCCTCGCGGGCGCTGGTCAGTCGGCCGCACCGCAGAGCCCCGAGACCACGGCCGCGTCCGGGTCGTCGTACCTCTGCACGGGCTACACGGGCTGCCGCAACGCCGGCTACTCCGACGCGGGCTACGGCGCGGTCAACAGCCGGATGTACTGGCGGATGTACAGCGGCCACAACTGCACCAACTACGCGGCGTACCGGATGATCAAGGCCGGCATGTCCAACGACCGTCCGTGGGACGGATCGGGGATGGCCTACAACTGGGGCTACGCGATGGCGCGCATCACCAACACCCGGCCGAGCGTCGGCGCGGTCGCGTGGTGGGACCGCTACGACGGTGGCATCGGCTCGAGCGGCCACGTGGCCTACGTCGAGCGGGTCGTCTCCGCCGACGAGATCGTCATCAGTGAGGACTCCTGGAGCGGCGACTTCCACTGGCGCACGATCACGCGCGACAGCGGCCGGTGGCCGACGGGCTTCATCCACTTCGTCGACAAGACCGTCCAGAACACCGCGGCCCCGACGATCACCGGGCACGCCGCAGGTCGGGGTCGAGCTCACCGTGTCGCGCGGCACCTGGTCGCCCGGACCCGGCACCGACGTCACCCGGCAGTGGTACGCCGACGGCACCAAGATCGCCGGCGCCACGGGCCGTGCCTTCACGCCCACCGCAGCCCAGAAGGGGCTCCCGCTCACGGTCGCGACGACTGCGACCCGATCGGGCTACACGCCGTCGACCGTCATGACCGCTGCCGACCGCACCGGTCGCCCGCGGCGTCTTCACCGTCATCGCGCCGCCGACCATCACCGGCGACCCGACGGTCGACGAGATCCTGACCGCCACCCCGGCCACCTGGTCGCCGCCCTCGCAGAACACGCTCTACCGCTGGAAGGCCGACGGCGTCCTCATCAGTGGCGCGAGCGGGCCGTCGCTGACACTGACCCGCGACCTGCTCGGCAAGAGCATCGTGGTGGCCACCCACGGCCGCGCCCCGGGCTACAAGAACTCCCCGGTCCGCTCGGCACCGGTCGGGCCGGTCGTCATCGGCCAGATCGTCCCGAGCACGCCGTCCACCATCGTCGGCCGGGCTCGGCTCGGCCACGACCTGACGGCGCAGCCGGGCGACGTGCAGCCGGTCGACGCGACCGTCGCCTACCAGTGGCTGCGCGACGGCGTGCCGGTCAACGGCGCCGTCGCGGCGACGTACGCCCTCACGAGCGTGGACCTCGGCGCGACCATGTCCGTCCGGATCACCCGCTCGCGTCGCAACTACGCCGACCTGGTCGAGACGATCGCCGTCGCACGCGCCGTCACCGCCAAGCCGGCGATCACGCTGGGCACCGCGGGCCGGTCGCGCAAGGCCGTGGTCTGGGTGCGGCTCACCGTCCCCGGTGTGACCGTGCCCGGGCAGGTGACGGTCAAGGTCGGCGGCCAGGCCGCGACCGCCACCCTCGAGGACGGCCGGGCGAAGCTGATCGTCCGTGGGGTCGAGCCGGGCGACCGGCTGGTCCGGGCGTGGTACGCCGGCAGCGGGCCGATCCGTCCCGCACGGGCGTCGTCCACGGTCCACGTCCTGCGCTGAGCCGTCATCGGGAATACGGACCGTCGGTCCGCGGTTGTTGCCTTGTCATGACCTTCTCGGAGAGTGTCCGCGACCCGCGCCGACTTCTGGTTCGACCCGCTGTGCCCGTTCGCCTGGATCACGTCCCGCTGGATGCTCGAGGTCGAGCAGGTGCGCGACGTCGACGTCGACCTGGCGCGTGATGAGCCTGGCGTACCTCAACCAGGACAAGGACATCCCGGACGGCTACCGAGCCCTGCCTCGCCCCGGCCTGGGGGCCCGTGCGGGTGCTCGCCGCTGCCGAGGAGCGGCACGGCAGCGAGGCGCTGCTGCCGCTCTACACCGCGCTCGGCACCCGGATCCACCTCGACGGACGCAAGTTGCACGAGGAGCCGGACTCCGGCGCACGCCTTGGTCGCCGAGGCGCTCGCCGAGGCTGGGCTGGAGGCTGACCTGATCGAGGCGTTCGAGATGCGTCCTACGACCACGCGGTGATCAAGTCCCACCGCGAAGGGATGGACCAGGTCGGCGACGACGTCGGCACGCCCACGATCGCGGTCAACGGCACGGCCTTCTTCGGCCCGGTGATCTCCCGGATCCCGCGCGGCGAGGAAGCCGGTCGTCTCTGGGACGCCTGCGTCGCCGTCGCGTCGTTCCCCTACTTCTCCGAGCTCAAGAGAAGCCGCGGAGACCTCGACTTCAGCTGACCTCAGGCGACCATTGGTGGTCGTGGTCGGGCTGGTGTGTAGGTGAACCGGTCGGTGTCGTCGATGGGTGGTGGTGGGATCCAGACGGGTCGTCGGGTTCGCGGGTCGATGTGCACTTGCCAGGGTGTTTGGTGGACGTCGAGTGTGGTGTTTGCGGCAGAGCAGGATCAGGTTGTCCAGCGACGTGGTGCCTTGGTCGGCCCAGTGGATGATGTGGTGGGCGTCGCAGGTCGATGGGGAGCCGGGTGCAGCCGGGGAAGGCGCAGTGCGTGGTCGCTGAGGACCAGGGCGGTCCAGATGCCGGTGGTGACCAGGCGGTTGGTGCGGCCGACGTCGAGGACCTGACTCTCCGGTGCCGAGGATCGCGGGGATGATCTCGGCGTCGCAGGCGAGGCGTCGGGCGACCGCGGCGGAGAGGGTTTCTCCGGGTGGGGAGGAGTCCGTGGGCGTCGAGCCGGTCGACGGAGGTCCTCGCAGGCTGATGGTCAGGGTGATCCGGGCCGTGGTGGCGTGGGCGTGGGGGAGGTTGTCGGTGTCCTGGAGCCGGCGGCAGGCCTCGACCAGGGCGTCCCACAGCCGGACGCCGTGGTCGCGGGTGTCGCGGCCGTCGTGGGCGCAGGTCGGGTCGGGGCAGCCGTGGCGGAGGCGGCGTCCTTGGTCGTCGAACCGGATGCTGTCCGATGGTGGTGGGGTCGCCGCCGCAGGCACCGGGTTCGGTCACGACGGGTGCGGTCAGGGTCATCAGGGTGGTCTTGACCAGTTCGGCTTCCTCCAGGCTGGTGTAGCCCTTGATCCGGACCCCGCCCAGCGTGTCGGGGGTCAGGGAGAGGTAGCGGGCACCGTGGGCGCCGCGTTCTTGGAGGTCCTTGGACAGGTCGGTCGCCAGCAGCAGGCCGTCGGTGTCGAGGTCCTTGGCGACCTGGGGGAAGCAGCGGTCCAGGTCGGTGGCGTCGTAGCCGTTGTTGTCGACCAGGTCGAGCAGCGCCGACGCGGTCCGTTCGCGGAACTCAAGGTCGCGGGGCAGGGTGGTGACCCGGCCGCCGATCACCCCGGCCTGGGCCAGCGAGATCGAACCGGCCGCCAGTGCCGCCCGGACCTCGGGCAGGTCGGCGGTGTGCTGGGCGACCCGCACCAAGGAAGCGCCGGTGCCTTTGCGGCCGCCGGTGACGTGGGTGAGGAAGTCCTTGGTCGATGCCCAGCCGATCGCCTCCGCGGACACGGGTCTCCTCGAGCCGTTCGGCCACGCCGACCAGGGCGCCGTCCACGACCGCCTTCAACCGGCCCAGCGCCACGGAGGCCTCGAGCAGGTCGGTGCCCCCGACAGTCGCCCACTCGACACCGGCGAGTGCGGCAGCGGCGGTGTCGAGCTCGGTGGTGGGGGACATGGGTTGATTCTATCGAACATCTGTTCGAAATGGAACAGATTCGGCCGAGGAATTGCCCCACTTTCAGGGGTCTCGTGACGGTCGCTGAGCGACCTCCTCGACCAGCGGACGCGGCCGTGGTCGTCGGGTCTCGTGACGGTCGCAGCGCGACCTCCTCCACCAGCGGCGAGCCGGCGGTGGTCCTCGGGTCTCGTGACGGTCGCAGAGCGACCTCCTCGACCAGCGAGCCCGGCGGCCGGCGACGGCGGGCAACGCCGTACCGCCTCTTCGTCCCCAACCCTTTCGGTCGCCACCATCCACGGCCCGCAGCTGCTGGCAAGGGGTCTCGTGACGGTCGCAGAGCGACCTCCTCGACCAGCGGCGGCGCGGCGGCCGGCGACGGCGCGCGACGCCGTACTGCCTCCGTCGTCCCAAGCCTGTCGGTCGCCACCACTCGCGGCCCGCAGCTGCTGGCAGGGGTCTCGACGTGGTCGTCGGGTCTCGCTGACGGTCGCAGAGCGACCTCCTCGACCAGCGGCGAGCCCGGCGGCCGGCGACGGCGCGCAACGCCGTACCGCCTCCCTCCGTCCCAAGCCCTTTCGGTCGCCACCACCCACGGCCCGCAGCTGCTGGCAAAGGGGTCTCGTGACGGTCGCAGAGCGACCTCCTCGACCAGCGGCGGCGCGGCGGTGGTCGTCGGGTCTCGTGACGGTCACGGAGCGACCTCCTCGACCAGCGGCGGCCAGCGGCGGCCCCGAAGGGGTCTCGTGACGGTCGCTGAGCGACCTCCTCGACCAACGAACCCGGCGGCCGGCGGCGGCGCGCAACGCCGTACCGCCTCCCTCCGTCCAAAGCCTTTCGGTCACCACCACCAACGGCCAGCAGCCGGCCGACAGAGGGTCTCGACGAAGGCGGTCGGGGTAACGTCGAGGCATGGCCACGTCGACGACGACCGAAGCCCAGCGAGTGCTCGTCCACGCGCTCGACCAAGCGGGAGACGTGCTCGATCACGTCCACGCCGAGCAGGTCGGCAATCCGACGCCCTGCGGCGAGTGGGACGTCGGCGCGCTCGCCGACCATCTCGTCCAGGCGCCGAAGAACTTCCTGGTGATGATGAGTGGCGAGCAACCGGACTGGTCTGCGCCGACACCGCACCTCACCGAGGGCTGGGCTGCCAGCTATCGGGTGCACGCCGACGACCTGATCCACGCCTGGCACGCGCTCAAGGGAGATCCGCCCGTACCGGCGTCGTGGCAGGTCGCCGAGCTCGCCGTGCATACCTGGGACCTCGCGGTCGCGATCGGCTACCCGATCGACCGGCTGGACACCGAGGTGGCCGAGGTGGGCCTGGACTTCATGCGCGACAACATGACGCCGGAGCGACGTGGCGACGCCTTCGGTCCGGAGGTCGAGCCGCCGGCGGACGCAGGCCCGTACGACGCGCTCGCGGCCTTCGCCGGCCGCGAGGCCTGACACGCGAGGAAAACGTAGGTACGCCCGTTCGGCGATGAGATGTCGCATGCTCGATATCCATGGATTTCTCGGAACTGGCCCTTGGGCGCCGTGAGCTGACCAGGTTCGCGACGGCGGCGGTCGCTGCCGCCGGCGTGGTCGGCGCCGCTGCCCGGACGTCCGCCGCCTCCGCGCCGCCGCCTCCGGACCCGTCTCCGGGCCCCGGCGCCGGCTCCGTCGGCACCCGGACGGGGTCGACGCGCTGGACCTCCCGTTGGCCACGCTGCCCGGCCTCGCCCGGCGCGCCGACGGGCTCCGCACTCCCGTCATCGAGACCGACCGGTTCACCGCGTTGGGCGTGACCTGGCAGCGCGGCGGCGGCCGGGTGCGCGCCCGCTGGCGGCGCGAGTCCGGCGGCTGGACCGACTGGCGCCTGCTCCCGCGGCTCACGCACGGCCCCGATCGCGACTCGCCCGAGGCTGTCGGCGCGCGACCGGCGACCGACCTGATGTGGACCGGGCCGAGCGACGCCGTCCAGGTCGAGCTGACCGGCGACCAGCGCGACCCGGTCCTTGCCCTGCTCCGCCCACGTCGGCTCGCCGCGGACCGGACGGCCGGTCGGCACGCGTCGACCGAGGCCGACGAGGTGGCCGCGCGGGAGGAGGGCGTCGTACCCATGCCCGGCCTGCTCTACCGCAAGGCGTGGAGTCCCGACCCTCGGCTGCGCAACGGCCGGCCGCGCTACAACGACCGGATCCGGCAGGTGCACGTCCACCACACGGTGAACAGCAACGACTACCGGAGGGGCGACGTGCCCGCGATGATCCGCGCGATGTACCGCTATCACACGCGGAACCTCGGCTGGTCCGACATCGGCTACAACTTCCTGGTCGACCGGTTCGGCCGGCTGTGGGAGGGCCGGGCAGGCGGACCGCGACGAGCAGTCCGCGGAGCCCACACGCTCGGCTTCAACCACGCGTCGGTCGGCGTCGCGGCGATCGGCAACTTCGAGGTGGGCAAGGTCGGCAAGCCGATGATCCGGGCGCTGGTGCGCGTCGCGGCCTGGAAGCTCGACGCCGACGACGGCCACCCCCGCCGTACCATCTGGATCCGGTCCGACGGGAGCGACCGGTTCCGCGACGGCAGGCTGGTCGAGCTCCCGACGATCGACGGCCACCGCGACACCAACGAGACCGCGTGTCCGGGTCGCACCCTCTATTCAGCGCTCCCGGTGGTACGGCGACGGACCGCCCGCCGGATGCGCGAGTTCCGTTAGACCTGCGCGAGCGTGTCGCAGTACGCCGCTTGCCGCCGCGCGCCGTTGACGCACTCAGTGGTCGCGGCCGGCTGGCGGCCTCCAGTCGAAACCCGGCGGCCGGCGTCATCCACCGGCCCCTACGATCATCCCCATGAGTCGTGTCCTCTCCGCCGTCGCCTGGCCGTATGCCAACGGCCCGCGCCACATCGGCCACGTGGCCGGTTTCGGCGTGCCCTCCGACGTCTTCTCGCGGTACATGCGGATGGCCGGCCACGACGTGCTGATGGTCTCCGGCTCGGACGAGCACGGGACGCCGATCCTGATCGCCGCCGACGAGGAGGGCGTGACGCCCCAGGAGCTCGCCGACAAGAACCACCGGCTCATCGTCGAGGACTTCGTCGCGCTCGGGCTCGCCTACGACCTCTACACGCGGACGACGACCCGCAACCACGAGGCCGTCGTGCAGGAGCTCTTCACCGGCGTCTACGAGAACGGCTACTTCCTCGAGCAGACGACGTTCGGCGCGATCTCGCCGTCGACCGGCCGCACCCTGCCGGACCGCTACATCGAGGGCACCTGCCCGATCTGCGGCTACGAGGGCGCGCGTGGCGACCAGTGCGACAACTGCGGCAACCAGCTCGACCCGCAGGACCTCAAGAACCCGCGCAGCCGGATCAACGGCGAGACGCCGGAGTTCGTCGAGACCCAGCACTTCTTCCTCGACCTGCCGGCGCTTGCCGAGGCCCTCGGTGCCTGGCTGGACGAGCGGGAGGCGACCGGCCTGTGGCGGCCCAACGTGATCCGGTTCTCCAAGAACATCCTCGACGAGATCCGGCCGCGCGCGATGACCCGCGACATCGACTGGGGCATCACCATCCCGCTCGAAGGCTGGCGCGACAACCCGACCAAGAAGCTCTACGTCTGGTTCGACGCGGTCATCGGCTACCTGTCCGCGTCGATCGAGTGGGCGCGCCGCATCGGTGAGCCGGAGCGGTGGCGCGACTGGTGGGGCGACGAGGAGGCCGTGTCCTACTACTTCATGGGCAAGGACAACATCACCTTCCACAGCCAGATCTGGCCGGCCGAGCTGCTGGCCTACAGCGGCAAGGGCGACAAGGGCGGCAGCCCCGGCCAGTACGGCGAGCTGAACCTGCCGACCGAGGTCGTCAGCTCCGAGTTCCTGACCATGGAGGGCAAGAAGTTCTCGTCCTCCAAGAAGGTCGTGATCTACGTCCGCGAGCTGCTCAGCCGCTACCAGCCCGACGCGTTCCGCTACTTCGTCGCCGCTGCCGGTCCGGAGAACCAGGACAGCGACTTCACGTGGGCGGAGTTCGTCCGCCGTACCAACGACGAGCTGGTGGCCGGCTGGGGCAACCTGGTCAACCGCACCGCCACCCTGATCCACAAGAACTTCGGTGAGATCCCGGTCGCCGGTGAGCTGACCAAGGCCGACCGGGAGGCGTTCGCCGCAGCCGAGGAGGCGTTCGCCACGGTCGGCGACCTGATCGGCCGCAACCGGATGCGACAGGCGATCGGCGAGGCGATGCGCGCGGTCGGCGACGTCAACAAGTACGTCTCCGACCACGAGCCGTGGAAGCTCAAGGGGGACGACGAGCGCGAGCGGCTCGCGACGATCCTGCACGTCGCCGCGCAGTGCGTCTCCGACCTCAACCTGGTGCTGTCGCCGTTCCTGCCGTTCTCGGCCAACGAGGTCGACCGGGCGCTCGGTGGGCCGGGTGCCGTGGCCCCGATGCCGCGGATCGAGGAGGCGGACGACCTCGACGGCGGTGCGCCGTACCCGATCATCACGGGGGAGTACTCATCGTTCCCCGAGTGGCGGCGCCACCGGATCGAGCCGGGCACGACGGTCGGCAAGCCGACGCCGATCTTCACCAAGCTCGACCCGTCGATCGTCGACGAGGAGCTCGCGCGGCTCGAGGCCGATGAGTCCGGCGGTTCCGCCTAGTCTCAGCAGGCATGACCCTCGCGTTCGTGCTGACGTCTCTGGTGATCGTCGCGACGCCCGGCACCGGCGCCCTCTACACGATTGCCGCAGGTCTGACGCGCGGTGCACGGGCGAGCGTGCTCGCGGCCTTCGCCTGCACGCTGGGCACGGTGCCTCACCTGCTGGCGGCGGTCACCGGCCTGGCCGCCCTGTTGCACGCCAGCGGCGTCGCGTTCGCGGTCCTCAAGTACGCCGGGGTGGCCTACCTGCTCTACATGGCCTGGGCGACCTGGCGCGACCACGGCGCTCTGTCGGTCGACGAAGCAGACGCCGACGTACGGCGGTCGGTCTGGACCGTCCTCGTCGCCGGCGTCACCCTCAACCTGCTCAACCCCAAGCTGACCATCTTCTTCTTCGCCTTCCTCCCGCAGTTCGTCCCGACGGGGGACGGCGCGGTGCCCGCGATGCTGGTGCTGAGCGCGGTCTTCATGGCGATGACGTTCGTCGTGTTCGCGGCTTACGGGGTCTTCGCGGCTGCGGTCCGCGACCACGTGCTGCGCCGGCCGCGGGTGCTTGACGCGACGCGGAAGGTGTTCGCGGCGACCTTCGCCGCGCTCGCCGGCCGATTGGCGCTCGAGACGCGCTGAGTCAGCCCACGATCAGGTCGAACGGCGCCGCCTCGACCTCGAGCTCCGCCATCCGCGCGGTGTAGGCGCGATGGGCGCGCCGCGCCTCACCGTGCCGGCGGGCGTTGGCCAGGACCCGGATCAGCTCGTGATGGGTCGGCTCGTCGTACGGGTCGTCGGCGATGACCGCCATCAGCCAGCCGACGGCCTGCTCGGTCTCGCCGGCCTCGACCAGACGGGCGGCGAGGGTGCGCTTGACCTCGACCGCGAGCCGCAGCAGCTCGTCGCGGGTGTCGTCGGCCCAGTCGTCGGCGCCCTCGTCCGCGAGGAACGGCGCGGGGTGCAGCGAGGCCGCCGCCTGCAGCAGGGGTACGGCGTCCGCCGATCCCGTTCGTACCGCGTCGAGCGCGGCCCGTGCGAGCCGCTCGAACTCGACGATGTCGATGCTGACCGTCGCCGGGTCCAGCCGGGCATGGCTCCGGTCCGAGGCCAGGTAGCGGTCGGCTTCGTACCGACGGCCCGGGTCGAGCACGGCGCGGGCAGTCGACAGCGCGACCGAGAGCCGGCCGGAGGTGTCGCGCACGCCCGGCCACAGCAGCTCGGCCAGCGCGCCCCGGCTCATGGCCCGGCCCCTCCGGGCTGCGAGCACCTGCACCAGCTGCCGACTCTTGCGCGAGGGCCACTCGGAGGCCGCGACCGGTGCGCCCGCGACCGAGACGGCGAAGGTGCCGAACGTGCGGATCGCCACCTCGGGAGCGGCGGCCGCTCCCAGGACATGGAGCGGACCGGCGATCCGGTCGGCGTCCGCGCGCACGCCGATCGCCTGGAGTGCCTGGCGTCCGGCCTCCTCGGCGCCGCGGTCGCCCGATAGCCGAGCGGTGACGATCCGGTTGACCGCGCTGCGGATCGCACTACCGACCTCGTGCCAGGCGTCAGCCGCCTCGGCGAGCTGTCCGAGCGCGTCGCGCGCGTCACCGGTGCTCGACCAGCGGATGAGCGCCCGCAGCTCCAGGGCGTCGGCCAGCTCGCAGAGCTGGTCGCGGCGGCCGGCCTCCGCCAGCGCCCGGTTGGCCCACATCTCCGCGGCCTCGAGGTCTCCCTGGCCGAGGGCGATCCAGCCCGCCGCGCGCAGCGCGATGACGTCGCCAACGGTGTGCGGTTGGTCGACGGCCCGCTTGGCGTGTGCGCGGGCGGTGGCCGGATCGTCGGCCGCGACCGTCTCGGCGAGCCCGGCGAACGCCGGCCCGAGCACCTGCGCGTTGCCCGACGCCTCGGCGCGCTCGACCGCCTCGCGGTACTTCGCGTGGGCGCGGGTCGCGTTGCCGCGGACCCGGTGCGCGTCCGCCTCGAGCAGCAGCGCGAAGGCGAGCAGGTGCTCTGCCTCGGCGCCGCGGAACTGGTCGGTCGCGATCGCGATCTCGCCGACGGCCTCCTCGAGCCGGCCCAGCCCGAGCAGCGCCTCGGCGCGGTTGACGCTGACCATCGCGCTGGCCAGGCCGACCGGGTGGTCCTCGCTGACGGCGACCGCGTGGTCGAGCTCGTCGAGTGCCTGGCGGAACCGGCCGGCCTCGACGTGGCGGGAGCCCAGGTTGTTGCGCACCCGGACGACGGTGATCGCGTCGCCGGCCCGCTCGGCGTGGGCGAGCGCCTTCTCGTAGGCATGCAGGTTGGCGCTGCGATCCCCGGCGTGCGCCTGGACCAGGCCGTTGGCCACCCACGCCGCACCGAGGGCGCCGTCGTCGCCGCAGGCACAGGCGGCAGCCATCGCCTCCTCGGCGATCCGGAGGCCGGCCGCGGCATTGCCCTGGGCCCACAGCACCGATGCGTGCCCGGCGAGGAACCGAGCCCTGTCGACGGGGTCCGGATCGGGATCCGCGAGGGACGCCTCGAAGTAGGCGAGGGCGGTCGGATACTCGCCGCGGTAGTGGTGCGCCGCCCCCAGCCGCCAGCCGGCCGCCATCGGCAGCACGTCACCGCCGGCCAGGATCTCGTCCAGCAGCACGGCGGCCCGGTCGAGGAGGTCGCGGCGGGTGCCGCCGATCAGGTCGTCGCCGTGGGCAAGCACCAGCGCGGCAGCAGCGTTGGCCGCAGTCGCGGCACTGCCAATGGAACTGGGTTCGGACACGACACCCGTCCGTCCTCGTGTGGGAACGCCTAGGAGACTAGACCGGTGAAACGCGCCCGGGGGCGGAATTCGTTTGCTTTAACCTAACTGTCCGACGATCGCGGGCAGCTCACGCGGATGAATCGCCGATCCCCGCGTCCCGAGCCCGGACGATGCTGCCGCCGGCGGTTGTACGACGGTCACCGCCGGCGCTGGGCACCAGCGTCATCAAGCTCGACCTGACTGCGGACGACCTCGCCAGAGAAACGAGTTGAGGGGCGCGTGTGTCGCTGAGATCGTCGGGGGATGGACAGCGGCATGCAGGTCAACTTCCTCGACGATCCCGGCCGCTTCCTGGAGATCGCCGGCGAGCGGTTGGCCGCCGACGCAGTCGTCTCGACAGTGGTCGCGACCGTCGCCGGCCGGATGGCGCAAGGGACCGCGACCACGGTGACGCCGTACTCCTGGTTCGCGGTGGTCACCGACCCGGCCGGTGAGATCGCCGGCGTCGCGATGCGGACGGCGCCGTTCCCGCCGTACCCGCCCTACCTGCTGGCGATGCCGGACGACGCCGCCGTCGCCCTCGCCGACGCGCTGGTCGCTCGCGGTGAAGAGGTCAGCGGCGTCAACGGAGCCCTGCCGGCGACCCGGGTGTTCGCCGAGCGCATCGCCGAGGGCGCCGGCGCCGAGGTCGCGGTCAGCATGCACACCCGGCTGTTCGAGCTCGGCACCCTCGTCGACGCGGCTCCGGCGCGTGGCCGGCTGCGCCCGGCGTACGACGACGAGGCGCCGCTCGCGCTCGAGTGGTTCCGCCAGTTCCACGTCGATGCCGACGAGCAGGCCGGTCACGGCGGACACAGCGACCGCGCCGAGGGCACCACCCTGGACGACATCCGCGAGCGGATCCGGCTGGGCCGGATCTGGATGTGGGTCGACGACGGTGACACCCCGCGGCACCTGACCGGCGCCAACCCGCCGGCGTACGGCGTCGCGCGGATCGGCCCCGTCTTCACGCCGAAGGAGCACCGCGGTCGCGGCTACGCCAGCGCCGCGGTCGCGGAGGTGTCGCGACAGCTGCAGGCCGAGGGCAGCCGGGTCACCCTCTTCACCGATCAGGCGAACCCGACGTCGAACCGGATCTATGTCGCCCTCGGGTTCGAGCCGGTCGTGGACATGGTGGACCTGACGATCGGGTAGTCGTGGGCAGTAGGGCGGATTGTTCAGCGGCCTCCGACACGCAGCCTCGCCATGACCGACACCTCTGACGGCGCCCACCATGCACTCGCCCACCCTGGCGACGAGCTCGAAGCGGAGTCGCGGCTGGCGCTGGTCACCGAACGGCTCCGGCGGCATCTGGCTCGCGAGGACGTCGACCGGCGGTCGCCGAGTGCGCCAGCGCCACTCCTGGTCCGTCGGCTGAAAGAGCTGCTCGACGCGCACGTGGTGCACGGCATCACGCTCGAGCAGGCCGCCCTGCTCCTCGGCGCTCACCCCACGCATCTGATCCGCGCATTCCGCCGCGAGACGGGCATCCCGCCTCACCGCTACCTGATCGGCCGGCGCCTCGACGCCGCGCGCGGCCGGCTGCTCGCCGGAGAACGACCGGCTGACGTCGCAGCGGCCGTCGGTTTCCACGACCAGGCCCACCTGACTCGACACTTCCGGGGCCTGCTCGGGGTGCCGCCCGGAGAATACGCCCGCTCGGCCGGCTCTCCGTAGACTCCGACCGCCATGACCGACATCCCTGACGCCGAAGCAAGACCCGCCGAAACCTTCGCCGAGGCCGAGGACGCCCTCCTCAGCCGCTGGCCCGAGACCCGGCTCGAGCCGTCGCTCGACCGGATCCGCGCGTTCACCGAGCTGCTGGGCGACCCGCAGCGCGGCTACCGCGCGATCCACCTCACCGGCACCAACGGCAAGACGTCGACGGCGCGGATGATCGACAGCCTGCTGCGCGCCTTCCAGCTGCGGACCGGCCGCTTCACCAGCCCGCACGTGGAGAAGATGAGCGAGCGGATCAGCATCGACGGCGAGCCGCTCGACGACGAGGCGTTCGTGCGCGCGTTCAACGACGTGGCGCCGTACACGCACCTGGTCGACGCGGCCGAGCCGTTCCCGCTGTCGTTCTTCGAGACCATCGTCGGGATGGCCTACGCGGCGTTCGCCGACGCACCCGTGGACGTCGCCGTCGTCGAGGTCGGCATGGGTGGCTCCTGGGACGCGACCAACGTCATCGACGCGGACGTCGCCGTGGTCACGCCGATCGCGATCGACCACGCCAGCTTCCTCGGTACGACCGCAGCGGCGATCGCCCAGGAGAAGGCCGGGATCATCAAGCCCGGGTCCATCGCGGTGCTCGCGCAGCAGTCGGTCGAGGTCGCCGCGGTGCTGCTGCGCCGCGCGGCGGAGGTCGGCGCCACCGTCGTACGCGAGGGCATCGAGTTCGGCGTCGTGACCCGGGTGCCGGCGGTGGGCGGCCAGGCGGTCAGCCTCCGCGGCCTGCGGGGGCAGTACGACGAGCTGTTCCTCCCGCTCTACGGCGCACACCAGGCGCAGAACGCCGCGGCGGCGCTGGCGGCGGTCGAGGCGCTCATCGGCGGCGACGACCCGCTCGCCGACGAGGTCGTGCGCGAAGCCTTCGCCGAGGCGACCTCGCCGGGTCGGCTGGAGATCGTTCGCCGCAGCCCGACCATCGTGCTCGATGCCGCCCACAACCCGGCAGGTGCCGAGGCGACCGCTGCCGCACTCGAGGACTCCTTCCAGTTCGACCCGCTGATCGGCGTCATCGGCGTGATGGGCGACAAGGACGCCGAGGGTCTGCTTGCCGCGTTCGAGCCGCACCTCTCGCACGTCGTGATCACCCAGAGCGCCACCGATCGCGCGATGCCGGCCGACGAGCTGGCCGCGACCGCGGTGGAGGTCTTCGGCGAGGACCGGGTGACCGTGGTGCCGCGGCTCGCCGACGCGCTGGACCATGCTGCCGGCCTGGCCGAGGCCGACGGCGGCGAGGCACTCTCCTCGGGCGCGGTCCTGGTCACCGGCTCCGTGGTCACCGTGGGTGAGGCGCGGCTGCTGCTGGGCGGACGCAAGTGACCTCGGCCCGGCGGTCGCTGTGCGCGACGGTCCTCTTGGTCGAGGCGATCACGCTCGGCCTGACCACGCCGGTCATGATCACGCTCGCCGACGTGCCGAAAGCGACTGCGCTGTCGATCGGCCTCGGGCTCGCCGCCGGCTGCATCGTGATCGCCGGGCTGCTCCGCGCGGAGTGGGCCTACTGGCTGGGCCACGCGATCCAGGTCGCGGCGATCGGGCTCGGCTTCGTCGTACCTCTGATGTTCGTCCTGGGCCCGATCTTCGCCGTGCTCTGGGGCACCGCCTACGGAGTCGGGCGCAAGATCGAGCGGGAACGGGCGGCGGCCTACGCCGCGCAGGGGGACGACGACGCTGATCACGAATCGGATGTGTAACTGTCGCTAGGTAGAGTTGCGGCCGTGCCAGTGATCATCGACAAGCTCCTCCGCATGGGAGAGGGCAAGATCCTCCGCCAGCTCGAGTCGATCGCGAAGGCCGTCAACGCCATCGAGGACGACTTCGTGGCGATGTCCGACGACGAGCTCCGCGGGATGACCGACGAGTTCAAGAAGCGGCTCGCCGACGGGGAGACCCTCGACGACCTCATGCCCGAGGCGTTCGCCACCGTCCGCGAGGCGGCCAAGCGGGTCATCGGCCAGCGGCACTTCGACGTGCAGATCATGGGCGGCGCCGCGCTCCACATGGGCAACATCGCCGAGATGAAGACCGGTGAGGGCAAGACCCTGGTCGCCACGCTGCCGTCGTACCTCAACGCGCTCGCGGGCGAGGGCGTCCACGTCGTCACCGTCAACGACTACCTGGCGAAGTACCACGCCGAGTGGATGGGCCGGATCCACCACTTCCTCGGTCTCACCACCGGCGTGATCCTCCCGCAGATGCGTCCCGCGCAGCGGCGCGAGGCCTACAACTGCGACATCACCTACGGCACCAACAACGAGCTCGGCTTCGACTACCTCCGCGACAACATGGCGGGGTCGATCGAGGAGTGCGTGCAGCGCAAGCACTTCTTCGCCGTGGTCGACGAGGTCGACTCGATCCTCATCGACGAGGCCCGGACCCCGCTGATCATCAGCGGTCCGACCCAGGACGAGGTCAAGTGGTACGGCGAGTTCGCCAAGATCGCGCAGAAGCTCACCCGCGACACCGACTACGAGGTCGACGAGAAGAAGCGCACCATCTCGGTGCTCGAGCCCGGCATCACGGTCGTCGAGGACCACCTCGGCATCGAGAACCTCTACGAGTCGGCCAACACGCCGCTCATCTCCTTCCTGCACAACTCGATCAAGGCCAAGGAGCTGTTCCGCAACGACAAGGAGTACGTCGTCATGAACGGCGAGGTGCTCATCGTCGACGAGCACACCGGCCGCATGCTGGCCGGCCGCCGCTACAACGACGGCCTCCACCAGGCGATCGAGGCCAAGGAGGGCGTGAAGGTCCGCGAGGAGTACCAGACCCTCGCCACCGTCACCCTGCAGAACTACTTCCGTCTCTACGAGAAGCTCTCCGGGCATGACCGGTACGGCGCTCACCGAGGCGTCGGAGTTCGACAAGATCTACGGCCTCGGTGTCGTCCCGATCCCGACCAACAAGCCGATGGTCCGGATGGACCAGTCCGACCTCGTCTATCGCACCGAAGCGGCGAAGTACAACGCCGTCGTCGACGACATCGTCGAGCGCAACGAGAAGGGCCAGCCGGTCCTGGTCGGCACCGTGTCGGTCGAGAAGTCCGAGTACCTCTCCAACGCGCTGAAGAAGCGCGGAGTCCCGCACTCGGTCCTCAACGCGAAGGTGCACGCCGACGAGGCGAAGATCGTCGCTCTCGCCGGCCACAAGGGCGCGGTCACCGTCGCGACCAACATGGCCGGTCGCGGCACCGACATCATGCTCGGCGGCTCCGTCGAGTTCCTCGCCGACCAGGAGCTGCGCAAGCAGGGCCTCGAGCCGACCGGCGAGACCGCCGACGAGTACGACGCCGCCTGGCCCGCGATGATCGAGCGGATCCAGGACGAGGTCGCCGCCGAGCACGACGCTGTCCGCGAGGTCGGCGGTCTCTACGTGATCGGCACCGAGCGCCACGAGTCGCGCCGCATCGACAACCAGCTCCGTGGTCGTTCCGGCCGCCAGGGCGACCCCGGCGAGTCCCGGTTCTACCTGTCGCTCGAGGACGAGCTGATGCGCCTCTTCAAGTCCGACTGGGTCGACCGGGTTCTGCTCATGCTCAAGATTCCGGACGACGTCCCGATCGAGAACAAGCGGGTCACCAGCGCGATCGCCAACGCCCAGGGCCAGGTCGAGTCCCAGAACTTCGAGTCCCGCAAGAACGTCCTCAAGTACGACGACGTGATGGACCGGCAGCGCAAGGTCATCTACGGCGAGCGCCGCGAGGTGCTCGAGGGCGTCAACCTCGAGGAGCAGATCCGCACCTTCATCGACGACGTCGTCACCGGCTTCGTCAGCGGCTCGCTCGACCAGTTCTCCGAGGAGTGGGACCTGGAGCAGCTGTGGACCGACCTCAAGCAGTTCTGGCCGGTCTCGCTGGACCGCGAGGCCACCATGGAGGAGATCGGCAGCCACGCCGTGCTCCACAAGGACGACCTGATCGAGAAGCTCAAGGCCGACGCCCACGCCGCCTACGACAACCGCGAGGAGGAGGTCGGCGAGGAGGTCATGCGCGAGCTCGAGCGCCGCGTCCTGCTGTCGGTGCTCGACCGGAAGTGGCGCGAGCACCTCTACGAGATGGACTACCTCCGCGAGGGCATCTACCTGCGGGCGTACTCGCAGCGTGACCCGCTGGTCGAGTACCAGCGCGAGGGCTACGACATGTTCGCCTCGATGATGGACGGCATCAAGGAGGAGACCGTCGGCTTCCTCTTCAACCTCGAGGTCCAGGTCGACGACGACGAGCCGGAGTACCACTACCACGCCGACGGCTCCCGCCACGAGGGCCCGATGCACGAGGGCGCGCTCGCCGAGCCGCCGGTCGGTGCGGGGGCCCAGGGGCCCGGGCTCGGCGACATCGCCGCCGCTCTCAAGGCGTCCTCGGCAGACGAGGAGGAGCCGATGCGCCGGCAGCTGCCGTCGCAGGGAGCCCCGCTGATCAAGGCCAAGGGTCTCGACGCGCCGAAGCAGCCGCAGTTCCTGTCCTACTCGGCGCCGAGCGACGTGACCGGCGAGCCCGAGGTCCGCGGCAGCACCGTGTCCAACGCCGACGACGAGTTCGCCGAGATCGGCCGCAACCAGCTGTGCCCCTGCGGCTCGGGCAAGAAGTACAAGCGGTGCCACGGCGCGCCGGGAGGCCCGACGGGCCTCACCGCCCGCATTTCGTAGCACCCGGTCCGGCGAGGGCGTACCGAGCAACGACCCTTCGTTGGTCGAGTAGCCCGAGCCGCTAGGCGAGGGCGTATCGAGACCTCCTCGTAGAGCCCCACGCCGGACTCGCACAGCCGCCGTCCGTTGAACGTGCTCGCCAGGTTGAGCACCTCCCCGGGTCCGACGGACCCTGGCCGAAGATAGTGACCCCGGTCACCTGGGAAGATCTCCCGCCGAAGCGACCCGACTCAAGAGAAGTCAAGGGCCGAGCAGACCCATCGCTGCTGGATCCGCTCGAACCGAGCGGCGAGGGCGCGGGAGCGCTGGCCGTAGCGCACGTGCACGGATGCCTCGACCGCATCCGGTCGGACGAAGCAGGTGTGGACGCTGAGCACCCGCGGCTGCACCGGCTGGACCCGCGCCAGACCGGGCTGGTGGCCGCCGGCCCGGGCGACCAGCATCGTGCGGCGGCGGAGGTCGTCGTACACCTCGGGGAGCGTCCAGCGCAGGAGCTGCGACACCGGGCGGTCGCCGCCGACGATCTCGACCGCGGCCTGGATGAAGCGACGCGTCCACTCCTCCACGACGGCCCGCTGACGGCGGTCGATCGCCACCACGGCCGCGCCGGGGTGGGCCTCGCCGGCGGGGATCGGTGGCTCGCTCCGGGGGAGCAGGGCCAGCGCGAGCGTGCCCTGGGTGGCGGCGACCGGCACAGGCAGCCGGACGCCCATCAGCGGGTGCAGGGTGGTGGTCATGGCGGTCCTCCTCGAGCGGACTCTCTGACGGGTGGGCGGGTTCAGCCCATGGGCGGCAGCTCCAACAGCTGGCCGGGCAGGATCAGGTCGGGGTCGGGTCCGATCACGTCCGCGTTGCGGAGGTAGATCCGGTGCCAGTAGTCGACGAGGTCGGCGACCGTGGCGCCCGCCCCGAGCCGCTCCTCGGCGATCGCCCAGAGCGAGTCGCCCGGGCGCACCCGGACCATCGATCGGGACGCGGTGTCCGCGCGCTCGGGCAGGAGTCCGTCGCCGGTCGCGCGGTCCGGGAGCGGCAGGCCCGAGAGGGAATGGGGGACGACCGGTCGGCGGTCGTCGGCGGACGCGGGCGCGGCCGTCGTACTCAGGGCGACGGCGCCGCAGGCGGCCAACAGGAGCAGCCGCACCGGCCCCGGACGTCGTACGACGACGCGGTCGCCGGCAGCGAGCACGCGGACCACCACGTCGGTGGTGATCGCCCAGAGCCAGCCCGTCGCCACGAGCGAAGCCGCCGCGCAGCCGGTGACGAGGAGATCCGTGAAGGCCGGTGCCGACGCGATCAGGCTGGGGCCGGCGGCGAGGGTCGGGACGGTGAGCAGGCCGATGCCGGCCGCGGCTGCCGTGGTCGCGCACCAGAGAGCGGAGCTGCGGAGCCGAACCAAGTCACGCACGGTGTTGTCCATCCCGAGATCCTTGCGTTTGCTTGCGTTTGCGTCAGTCTGTATCCGTTCACGAGGTGCGGTCAACATGCTTTCCACAGGCAGGATGTGATGAGGTGGGGCCCATGAGTTGGGAGGACGAGCTCTTCGCGCTGTTCGACGATCTCGAGGGTCAGGCAAGCGCGCTCGCAGCCGCCGAGCGGGGTGCCGAGCACGCCGACCGCAGTCGCGCCGAGTACCAGACCGTCACCCTCGCCAGCCGCCTGATGGCCTCGGCCGGGACCGAGGTCACGCTCGGGATCACCGGCGTCGGCACCCTCTCCGGCACCGTCGACCGCGTCGCCGCCGACTGGCTGCTCCTCTCCTCCGGCCAGCACGACTGGGTCATCAACGCCGACGCCGTCACCACGGTCGAGCGGGCGTCGGTGCGCTCCATCCCGGAGGTTGCCTGGTCGCCACTCACCCGGCTCGGCCTGGGCTCTGCCCTGCGCCGGATCGCCGAAGCCGGCGAGCGGTGCCTGCTGCACCTCCGCGACGGCACCCGCCACGAAGGCAACCTGCGTCGCGTCGGCGCCGACTTCTGCGAGCTGGTCGAGGGCGACGACCGGCGAATGCTGCTGGTGCCGTTCACCGCGCTCGCGGCCGCGCAGTCGCGCGCCTGAGCAGGGCTCGGCCGGCAGCGCGGCGGGAGCGCAGCTCCCGACGTCTTCCTCAGGTCGTAGGGAGCGAGGAACGAGCGACCGGAGCGCCGAAGCCGTCGTCGCAAGGCCTGCGCGAAGACGCGCTCGGCCAATTCAGCCATCAATGCAGTCAGGTCGCCTCGAGGTCGTACGGCGGCCGCTCGCCCTGCTCGAGCGTGCGCCGCTGGGGCTTCTCGTAGTTGTCGTCGTCCTCGTCGGCCATCGCCTCGGCGATGTGCTTGCGGACGATCGCCCTCGGGTCGAGGTCGCTCAGCTCGAGGTCGGCGAACTCGGGGCCCAGCTCGGAGCGCAGCTCGTCGCGCGCGTTGTTGGCGAAGGTGCGGAGCTTCCGCACGAACTGGCCGGCCTGCTTGGCCAGGTCGGGCAGCTTGTCGGGCCCGAAGACGAGGACAGCGAGGAACGCGATCACGACGAGCTCGCCGAATCCGATCCCGAACACTTGCTCGCCCCCGCCGGTCCTGTTTCCGTCGTCCCGGTCAGAACTTGTTGCTCGGGGTGAGGCCGAGCTGGAGGCCGGCGAGGTTGCGCCCGCGGCCGTCGATCCGGTCGGCGATCTCCTTCAGCGCGGTCGCCGAGGGCGACGTCGGGTCGGCCTCGACGACGGGCTTGCCGTCGTCGCCGCCCTCGCGGAGCGACATGTCGAGCGGGACGCTGCCGAGCACGGGCACGTCGTACCCGAAGCGCGCGGACAGGGTCGTCGCGACCCGGTTGCCGCCACCGGAGCCGAAGATCTCGAGCCGGTGCTCCTTGCCCTCGGCCGTGCAGTGGGGGCAGGGCAGGTAGCTCATGTTCTCGATGACGCCGATGACCCGCTGGTGCATCATCGAGGCCATCGTGCCGGCGCGCTCGGCGACCTCGGTCGCAGCTTCCTGCGGGGTCGTCACGACGAGCACCTCGGCGTTGGGGAGGTGCTGGCCGAGCGAGATCGCGATGTCGCCGGTGCCCGGCGGGAGGTCGAGCAGCAGGACGTCGAGGTCGCCCCAGTAGACGTCGGACAGCATCTGCACCAGCGCCCGGTCGAGCATCGGGCCGCGCCAGGCGACGACCTGGTCGCGCTTCGGCTTGAGCATGCCGATCGAGATGACCGAGACGCCGCTGGGCGTCGGCACCGGCATGATCAGGTCGTCGACCTGGGTCGGCCTGGAGTCCGCGATCCCGAGCATCGCCGGCACCGAGTGCCCGTAGATGTCGGCGTCGACGATGCCGACCTTGCGGCCGGCGTTGGCCAGCGCGATGGCGAGGTTGACCGTGACCGAGGACTTGCCGACGCCGCCCTTGCCGCTGGCGATCGCGTAGATCTTGGTGAGCGAGCCGGGCTGGGCGAAGGGGATCTCGCGCTGGGCCTGGCCGCCGCGGAGCTGCTCGTTGAGGCTGCCGCGCTGCTCGGAGGTCATCACGCCGAGGTCGAGGTCGACCCGGGTGACGCCGTCGAGGGCGCTGACGGCCGCCGTCACGTCGCGGGTGATGGTGTCCTTGAGCGGACAGCCGGCGACGGTGAGGAGCACCCGCACCTTCACGACCCCGGTGTCCTCGATCTCCACGCTGTCGACCATGCCGAGATCGGTGATGGGGCGCTTGATCTCGGGGTCGTTGACGGTGGCCAGGGCTGCGTTCACCTGGTCGAGCGTGGGCAGGGCGGGCGTCGTACTCATTGTTATGAGTCTACGGAGCGACGTCTGCCCTTCGTTACTCGCGGCCTCCGTGAGACGCCCCACCCTCGCGCTCCGACTCGTTGTCGCGCTCCTCGAGCTCGGACAGCAGCGCGCGCAGCTCCGAGCGCAGGTAGTCGCGGGTCGCGACCTCGCCGAGCGCCATCCGCAGCGAGGCGACCTCGCGGGTGAGGAATTCCATGTCGGCGTGTGCTCGGGTGGCAGCATCGCGGTCCTGGGTGGCGATCACCCGGTCGCGGTCCTCCTGGCGGTTCTGGGCCAGCAGGATCAGGGGAGCGGCGTACGACGCCTGCAGGCTCAGGATCAGGGTCAGGAAGATCAGCGGGTACTCGTCGAACTGCCACGAGTCCGGCGCCAGGAAGTTCCAGGCGACCCAGCAGATGACGAACAGCGTCATCCACATCAGGAACTTCGCGGTGCCCATGAACCGCGCGAACCGCTCGGCGAAGATGCCGACCGCGTCGGTGTCGTAGGACGGCCGCCGCACGAACTGGCGGCGGAGCGCGCGGGGGGTGTCGAGCCGTTCCGGGGTCCGGCGGGGGTCAGCCATTGCGCTCCGCCGCTCGCTCGCGCCAGTTGTCCGGGAGCATGTGGTCGAGCAGGTCGTCGACCGTGACCGCGCCGAGCAGCCGGCGGTTCTCGTCGACCACCGGCGCCGCGACCAGGTTGTACGTCGCCAGGTGCGCCGCGACCTCGTCGATCGTCGCCTCGGGACGCAGCACCTCGAGCTCGTCGTCGAGCGCGCCGGCGACCAGCGTGGAAGGCGGCTCGCGCAGCAGCCGCTGGATGTGCGCGATGCCGATCAGCTTGCCGGTCGGGCACTCGAGCGGCTGCCGGCACACGTAGACGAGGGCCGCCAGGGCGGGGGTGAGCTCCGGGTTGCGGACATGCGCGAGGGCGTCGGCGACGGTCGCGTCGGTGCCGAGGATCACCGGCTCCGGCGTCATCATCGCGCCGGCGGTGTTCTCGACGTACTTCATCAGTCGCCGGACGTCCTCGGCCTCCTCCGGCTCCATCAGCTGCAGCAGGATCTCCTGGGTCTCCGGCGGCAGGTCGGCGATCAGGTCGGCAGCGTCGTCGGCCGACATCTCCTCGAGGACGTCGGCCGCGCGCTCGGAGTCGAGCCGCTCGAGGATGCCGACCTGGTCCTCCTCGGGCAGCTCCTCCAGCACGTCGGCGAGCCGCTCGTCGTCGAGCGCCATGGCGACGGCAGTACGCCGCTCGACCGGCAGGTCGTGCAGCATCTGGGCCGCGTCGGCGGGGCGCATGTCGTTGATCGCGGCGACCAGGTGGGTCGCACCCTGGCGGTCGTCCGTGCGGGAGAGCCCGATGACGTCGTTCCACTCGACGACGTGCGTCTGCCCGCGGCGGCGCAGTCCCTTCGAGGGTTCCTTGATCGCGACCCGGCTCAGCACCCAGTCGCGGGTGCGTGAGCGTTCCATCCCTACGTCGTAGACCGAGCCGGCGACGCCGGTGCTCTTGACGGTCACGTTGCGGTCGAGCATCTCGCCCATCACCAGGGTCTCGGTCGAGCGCTGCTCGAACCGGCGCATGTTGAGGAGTCCGGTCGTGTAGACCTGGCCGCTGTCGATCGTGGTCACCCTGGTCATCGGGAGGAACACGCTGCGTCGTCCGAACACCTCCGCAACCATGCCGAGCACCCGTGGCTGAGCGCCCTCCAGCCGCATGGTGACGACGAGATCGCGCACCTTGCCGACCTGGTCCCCCTGGGGGTCGAAGATCGGCAGTCCCACCAGCCGGGCGGCATAGACACGGGAGGGGGTGCTCACGGGCTCGACGTTATCGGCTGGAACGCACGGAGCCGGTGACCCCGGTCGCGTCGGCCGGCAGCGTGGCGGCGGGGACGGCGGCGCGTCGCCTCGGTGAGGTCGACAGCGCCCTGCCAAGACCGCGCTCGACGGCCCGGAGACGCGCGTCAGCCTTGAGCTTGTACTCCTTGAGGATCGCGCGGCCGATGATCATCTTCTGGATGTCGGAGGTGCCCTCGCCGATGAGCATGAACGCGGCCTCGCGGTAGAGGCGCTCGATCTCGTACTCCTTGGAGTAGCCGTAGCCGCCGTGGATCCGGAAGGACGCGTCGACGACCTCGCTGCAGAACTCCGAGGCGAGCATCTTGGCCATGCCGGCCTCGACGTCGACCCGCTCGCCGCGGTCCTTCATCCGGGCGGCGCGGACCATCATCGCGTGGGCGGTCTCGACCTTGGTCGCCATCTCGGCGATGCGGAAGAGGATGGCCTGGTGCTCGGCGATCTGCTTGCCGAAGGTGTGCCGCTGCTGGGCGTACGCGGTGCCGAGCTCGAAGGCACGCAGCGCGATGCCGCAGGCGCGGGCGGCGACGTTGACGCGGCCGACCTCGACGCCGTCCATCATCTGGTAGAAGCCCTTGCCGGTCTCGCCGCCGAGGACCTGGTCGGCCCGGACGACGTGGCCCTCGAGGATCATCTCGGTGGTCTCCACGCCCTTGTAACCCATCTTGTCGATCTTGCCCGGGATGCTGAGGCCGGGAGCGGTCTCGCCGAAGCCGGCTTCCTTCTCGATGAGGAAGGTCGTCATGTTCTTGTAGACCGAGTCGGCGCCCTCGTCGGTCTTGCAGAGGGTCGCGACCAGGCGCGACTCGGCGCCGTTGGTCAGCCACATCTTCTGGCCGGTGATGCTGTATTCAAGGGGAGCGCCGTCGTCCCCCTTCTTTGACACGACGGCCTTGGTGGAGACCGCTGAGACGTCGGAGCCGAGGCCGGGCTCGGACATCGAGAACGCGCCGCGCATCTCGCCGGTGGCCATCTGGGGCAGGTACTTCTGCTTCTGCTCCTCGGTGCCGTGCTGCATCACCATGTAGGCCACGATGAAGTGGGTGTTGATGACGCCGGACACGCTCATCCAGCCGCGGGCGATCTCCTCCACGCACAGGGCGTAGGTGAGGAGCGACTCGCCGAGGCCGCCGTACTCCTCAGGGATCATCAGGCCGAAGACGCCGAGCTCCTTGAGGCCCTCGACGATGTCGGTCGGGTACTCGTCGGCGTGCTCGAGCTCCTGGGCGACAGGGATGATCTGCTCGTCGACGAACACCCGGACGGCCTTGAGGATCTCAGTCTGGTCCTCGGTCAAGCCGTCGGTCTCACACAGGCGTGGCATCGGTTCCCCTTTTCGTTCGGGCCAGTCGTTCGATCGGCCAACCGACTCTAACTGCGGATCGGGCGATCAACCGCCTCCGCACCCGCCCGCGAGACGTCAGGAGCGCTTCCGGCGCGCTCCGCTCGCGGCGTAGTTGGCCAGGGCTGTGATCGACGCCTCAGCGACGGCGGCTTCGTCGTACGGCGGAAGCGGGCGAGCGCTCGCCTCGTCCGGGACCAGGGCGTCGAGGTCGCCGTGGACCGGGTAGCCGCGATCCCGGACGGTGGCGACGGTACGGCGGGCGACGTCCTGCACCCAGCCGAGATGGTCCGGCGGGAGGGTGAGCTTGGGGCTCGCGCTGCGGGCGAGGACGCCGTGGGCGAACGGCCACCGCACCGCGTCGGTGTAGTCGCGCTTGTAGTCGGGCAGCCGGTCGCCGAGCGCGGCGTTGACCCGGCGGAACACCTCCGACTCGACGACACCGAAGGACGCGTTGACCGAGCCCTTCGGCCGGGCGACCGCGGCACTCGGGAAGCCGACCACCTCGCCCATCAGGTCGAAGACGCCCTCCGGGTCCTGGGAGTACGACGGCACGACGATCACGTGCGTCCTCGACGCGTCCACGGCCCGTCCCCAGCGGTCGAGGATGTCGATCGGGTCCTGGCGGCGCCAGAACTGGTCCGCCCAGGTGCCCCGTCGCTCGCGGACGTCATCGAGGAAGTCCGGGTAGCTGTCGGCGAGCCGGTGCTTGAGGAACTGCTGGTAGTCCGACGGCAGCTGCTGGGCCCAGTCGCGCACGGTCAGGACGAGGTTGACGTCGACGTCGGCCTCGTCGCAGAGCGCGGCGATCGCGTCGACGTCCTCGGGCCGCACCTCGGCCAGGTCCTCGTTGCTGACCAGCAGCACCTCGCCGGCCGTGTCCCGGATCGTCGCGGGCACCGCGCCCAGGCCCTTCGGGCGATGGTCGCCGGCGAACCCCGACACCGGCCGCCATCCCAGCGGTCGCAACAACCCCGCGACGTGGGCGGGCCGGCCGACGTACGGCAGTCCGATGCCCTCGGCCGCGAGCGCCTCGACCGACATCCAGAGCCCGGCCTGGAGCGAGGAGGTGCCGGTCTTGCTGCAGCCGACGTGCATCCAGAGCTGACGGCGTCCCGGGTGATCTGTCACGCCCGTTAGCGTGCCAGACTCTCCGCGGCAGACGAACGTCACGAGAGGAGCGGGGATGGCCAAGCCGGAGGTCGCGGTGATCACCATGGCGCGCGACGAGGGCGAGCTGCTGCCCCTCTGGGTGTCCCACTACGCCCGCCACGTCGGCATCGACAACCTGGTCGTGCTCGACGACAACTCCGTCGACGGCTCGACCGAGGGACTCGGCTGCACCGTCCACCGGGTGCCGGAGCTCAAGGGCGGGCTCGCCTTCGAGCCGGTCCGGATGCGGCTGATGAACGGCCTGGCCGCCGGCCTGCTCGCGGTCTACGACTACGTGGTCTTCGTCGACGTCGACGAGTTCCTGGTGACCGATCCCGCCGTCTACCCGACCCTGCCCGACCTGCTCGAGGACCGCGGGCGCCCCGAGACGTTGGGCGTCGTGGGGCTGAACGTCGTCCATGTCCCGAGCCTGGAGCCGGAGCCGCTCGACCTGGGCCGCCCGCTGCTGGAGCAGCGCAGCTTCGCCAAGTTCACGCCGCTCATGTGCAAACCCTCGGTCAAGCGGATCAACGCCGGGTGGGCGATCTCCTCGCACGCGCTGAAGGCGCCGTACTCGATCGATCCCGAGCTGTTCATGCTCCACCTCAAGTTCGCCGACCGGGACCGGCTGGCCGAGGTCGCCGCGCTCCGCAACGCCGTGAGCAAGGCCGACGGGCGGGCCGAGGACGCCAGCTGGGGCAAGGAGGCCGACGAGATGCTCGCGATCTTCGACGAGGCTGTCGCCGACGTCGACTCGGCTGCCATACCGGAGTTCGACCCCGCCGCCACCAACCTCCAGGACATGGTGATCTTCCACAACGGCCGGCACCGCACCCCGAAGCAGGGACAGATCGCGGCCCTGAAGAAGCAGCCGCTCACCCGCATCCCGCAACGTCTGGTCGGCACTCTCTAGCACCAGGCGCTGTGCAAGGATCGCCCGGTGGAGTACGTCTTCGTCGTCACCTACGGCCGGTCCGGATCGACCCTGGTGCAGGGCATGCTCAACGCGATGCCGAGGACGCTCGTCCGGGGTGAGAACGGCCTCTACGTGCAGCACCTCTTCCGCGCCTGGCAGGCCGCGGACGTGATCCGCCAGAAGCGCAAGGGCGGGCCGGCGCGCCGTACCTCCAACGCGTTCTTCGGCATCAACGCGCTCACCCGCGCGCGGTTCGTCAGGAGTGCGCACCGGCTCGTCGTCGGCGGCATCCTCGGCAAGGAGCAGGCGAAGGACTTCGACCGGATCGGGTTCAAGGAGGTGCTCTGGCACCAGGTCACGCCCGAGGAGACCGAGCCGTTCTTCGCGTGGCTGGAGGAGGTCTTCCCCGGTGCGCGCTACGTCCTCAACACCCGCGACATCGAGCAGGTCGTCGGGTCCGGCTTCTGGCAGCGCCAGGACGCCGACGAGGCGATGGCCGCGATCCAGCGGGTGATCGAGATCCAGGACCACCTGCGTGCGACGCGCGCCGACCGGGTGCACGAGAGCCGCTACGAGGTCATCACCGGCGACGACCGGGCGGCGTCGGACGGCGCGCTCCGCGACCTGGCCGAGTTCGTCGTCGGCAGCTGCGACGACGCGCTGCTCGAGACGCTGCGCGGCACGCTCGAGGTCGGGCACGGTCCCAACCCCTTCGGCAAGAGCCGGCGGGACAAGAAGGACGCTTAATGGGTGTCGCCGCCTTGGCTCGCATGTCAGGGTGGACGAACCACTCCGAACGCACGCGAGGAGAGCACCATGGCTGAGCAGGACCCCAACGAAGACCTCAAGGCGAAGATGCGGGCCGCGCTCGACCGCAAGAACCACGGGGAGAAGGGCGTCCATGCCGACGGCCCGGCCCCCGAGAAGGCGCACGGATCCGAGGTCGTGGGTGGCGCCCCGAAGATGCACCGGCGCAAGGCCGGCGGCGGGGGCAGCTAGCAGTAACGGCAGAATGACCGCCCGTGAGCAAGACAAACGCGGGCAACTTCTTCGAGGACTTCACCGTCGGTCAGGTGATCGAGCACGCGACGCCGCGCACGGTCACCGAGGGAGACCGGGCTCTGTACGGCGCGCTCTATCCCACCCGGTTCGCCGTCCCGAGCTCAAAGGAGTTCGCCGCCTCTGTCGGACTGTGCTCGGACTGAAGGCCCGCACCCGGTCGAGGACCTGATCGCGTTCCACATCGCCTTCGGCAAGACGGTCCCCGACATCTCGCTCAACGCGGTGGCGAACCTCGGCTACGCCGAGCTCCGCTTCCACCAGCCCGTGCTCCCTGGCGACACCCTCGCGACGAAGTCCGAGGTCATCGGTCTCAAGCAGAACTCCAACGGCAAGTCGGGCGTCGTCTACGTCCGCTCGACCGCCACCAACCAGCGGGGCGAGCTTGCGCTCGACTGGTGCCGCTGGGTGATGGTCCACAAGAGGGACACCGAGCTCGCGGCGCCGGAGACGGTGCTGCCCGACTTGAAGAAGGCGCTGGCTCCCGAGGACCTGGTGATCCCCGCCGGCCTCGACTTCTCGTCGTACGACTTCACCGCCGCGGGCGAGCCGCACCGCTGCGACGACTACGCGGTCGGCGAGAAGATCGACCACGTCGACGGTGTCACGTTCACCGACGCCGAGCACATGATGGCGACCCGGTTGTGGCAGAACACCGCGAAGGTGCACTTCAACACCGAGGCCCGGCCTGACGGCAACCGGCTGATCTACGGCGGTCACGTGATCTCGATGGCGCGGGCGCTGTCGTTCAACGGCCTGGCCAACGCCCAGCTCATCGCCGCGATCAACGGCGGCTCGCACGTCGCACCCGCGTTCGCCGGCGACACCGTCTACGCGTGGTCCGAGGTGCTCGACAGCGCCGCGATCAGCGACAGCGTCGGTGCCCTGCGGCTGCGGCTGGTCGCGACCAAGGGCAGGGACGAGTCGATGACCCTGCGCAACGACGAGGGCAAGTACGCCGACGGCGTCCTCCTCGACCTCGACTATTGGGCCCTCATCCCGCGCTGATCCGCATCCGGCGACGTGCCGTCGAGCAGTGGGACGTCAGCCGGTGACCTGGACGTCGCTGATCACGTAGGTGACCTCGTCGTCGACAGCGTCGGCGATCTGGTCGACCGACACCTTGTTCGGCCAGTCCTGGCCGTCGGGCCAGTCGACGACGACCGCGGCCGCACCGGTGTCGTTGGCGCGCGCGATGACCTCGTTGATCGAGAGGTGCAGGTAGTCCGGGGCATCGCTGCCCTTCGTCATGCCCTGGCCGCCCTTGGTGATCACCGACGAGGTGACCTCGCCGTCCTCGACCGTGACCTTCACCGGCCCGGTCAGCGGGCAGTAGCACTGCTGCTCGAGCAGGTAGGTGTAGTCCGTCGCGTCGAGCTCCGGGTAGCTGCCGACGTCCGGCGGGTCCGTCGGCTCGGTGGTCGTGTCGGACTTCGTGGCCGGGTCCGTGGCGGTGTCGCCGTCGTCGTCGCCACTGCAGCCGGCGAGGGCGGTGAGCGCCATGGCCATGGCGGCGGCGCTGAGCAGGATCTTCATGGTGATACGACGGTAACGTCGGCCCGGTGGTTCCGCTCGCGGCGCGCGGGACTCAGCCGCGCCGCCCACTGGCAGGCTGTGCCCATGAGCACGGAGTCCGGCACCGAGCTGTGGTTGGTCCGCCACGGGGCGACCGAGTGGAGCACCGCGGGTCGGCACACGTCGATCACCGACCTGCCGCTGCTGCCTGACGGCGAGGAGACGGCGGTCGCGCTCGGCGCCCGGCTCTCCGGCACGGACTTCCGGCTGGTGCTGACCAGCCCGCGCCGGCGCGCGCGGCACACCGCCGAGCTCGCCGGGTTCGCCGACGCCGAGGTCACCGACGACCTGGCCGAGTGGGCGTACGGCGACTACGAGGGGCTGACCACGCCCGAGATCCGGGAGTCGGTGCCCGGATGGACCGTCTGGACCCACCCGTCGCCCGGTGGCGAGACCGCTGCCGAGGTGGCAGCGCGCCTCGACCGGGTCGTGGAGCGCGCGCGGCACGGGGGCGGGCGGACCCTCGCCTTCGCGCACGGCCACTCGCTCCGGGTGCTCGCCGCGCGCTGGCTCGGCCTGCCGCCGGAGGACGGCCGGCTGCTGCGCCTCGACACCGCCACCCTGTCGGTCCTCGGCTTCGAGCGGGAGTCGCCGTCGTGCTGCGCTGGAACGCCTAGTGGCGCGCCACCAGCTCCGTCCCGGGGGCGTCGGCTTGACGAGTGCGCCAAGCGCACAGCACGGTGTGACGCATGTCTCTGCGCGTCGGCTGCCCCCGCTGCTCGGCGCCCGTCGCCGAGATCGGCGACGGCGGCTGGAGCTGCCCCGAGCACGGAGCGGTCGTGCCGCTGTGGCATCCGGAGGAGGCAGCGTCGTACGACGACTTCGCCGCCCATCTCGGTCACGCCAACGGCTTCCCGACGTACCTCCCGTGGCCGCTCGGTCCCGGCTGGACCGTCACCGACTTCGCGTCGGTCGCCACCGAGGGGCGTGAGGGCCGGGCGACGATGACGTGCGTGTCGGGCACCAGCGCCCTCGACGGGCCGGTCGACGTCATCGTCGTCAGCGAGGAGCCCGGTACGGGACTGGGCGCCCGGATCGCCGGCCTCGGCCCGCACGGCCGGATCGACCCCGGCGAGGAGGTCGGCGACGGACCACCGACGGTCAAGGTGCGGATCGGCAGCTTCCCTGTCGGCCTGTGGCCGATCTCCGTCAGCGGATCGGACGGCGAGTGGGACCGCTCGGTCGTCGTCGGGGAGGCGGAGGGCCGCTGGCTGTGGATCGTCCTCCGGCCCGCCTCCGCCATCCTGCTGCTGCGCGACGACTGGATCCTGCGCGACGTCTCCGAGACCGGCCCCCAGCTGGTCGCCCTGCCCTTCGGTGGTCCCGCGCCGCCCTGGTAGTGCGAGCCCGGCGTGACAGCGCCGGCCGTGACCGTCGGCCTGCGCGAGATGCCGGGATGAGCCGACTCGGCACTAGATTGCTCGGTGCTGATCGACCTCCACACCCACTCGCGGATCAGCGACGGCACCCAGGCGCCCGCCGAACTGGTGCGGGCGGCCGCGGCGGCCGGTCTGGACGTCCTCGGACTGACCGACCACGACATCACGGCCGGGTGGGACGAGGCGGCCGAGGCGGCGCGGGCCGCGGGGATCGCACTGGTGCGGGGGATCGAGATCAGCACCCGCTACCGCGGCTCCGGCGTGCACCTGCTCGCCTACCTGCCCGACCCGGCGAACCCGACGCTCGTCGGCGAGCTCCAGCGCATCCTCGAGGGGCGCGACGACCGGGTGCCGGCGATGCTGGCCCGGCTGCGCGAGCTCGGGATCGCAGGTGCGACCGAGACGGCGCTGGCCGAGGTGACCGTCAACGCCGGCGCGACCGGGAGGCCGCACGTCGCCGACCTGCTGGTGCGGCTCGGGGTGGTGACCGACCGCGACCAGGCCTTCGAGGAGTACTTGTCCAGGGTCGGCCGGCGTACGTCGACCGGTACGCCGCCGATCTCGTGCGCATGATCGGCGTCGTGACGGCTGCCGGCGGAGTGCCGGTCATCGCCCATCCGTGGGGGCGGGGGAGTGCGGACGTGCTCGACGCGGCCGCGTTCGCCGTACTCGCCGAAGCGGGGCTGTTCGGCATCGAGGTCGACCACCTCGACCACGACGCGGACCAGCGGGCGGAGCTGCGGGAGATCGCCGAGCGGCTCGGGCTGGCGGTCACCGGCTCCAGTGACCACCACGGCACCGGCAAGGTCGACCACCACCTCGGGGTGCGAGACCACGGCGCCGGACCAGCTCGAGCGGATCCTCGCCCGGGCAGCGGAGCTCGGCTCCCCGACGGGAATGGTGGGTGCCGCATGAACATCGTCGACGGCGTGCTCCTGGTCGAGGTCTTCGTGACCCTCTTCGTGATCATGGACCCGGTCGGCACGGTGCCGATCTTCCTGACTCTCACCAGCGGCCGAGCGCCGCGACCTCGCGGAAGTACGCGTGGCAGGCGGTCGGCGTCTCCTTCCTGGTGATCACGGCGTTCGCGTTCTTCGGGCAGCAGATCCTCAGCTACCTCCACATCTCGCTGCCTGCGCTGCAGGGCGCCGGCGGTCTCCTGCTCCTGCTCGTCGCGCTCGAGCTCCTCACCGGCAACGAGGCCGAGCCGAAGGCCAACCAGGACGTCAACGTCGCGCTGGTGCCGCTCGGCACGCCGCTGCTCGCGGGACCGGGTGCGATCGTCGCGACGATGCTCTTCGTCGAGGGGATCGACGGCACGGAGGAGCTCACCGCGGTCGCGCTCGGCATCGTCGGCGTGCACCTCGCGCTGTGGGCGGCCATGCGCTTCTCGCTGCCGATCCTCAGGGTCATCCGGGAGGGCGGCGTCCTGCTGGTGACCCGGATCGCCGGTCTGCTGCTCTCCGCGATCGCGGTGCAGCTGATCGCGGACTCGGTGCGCGCCTTCATCGCCGGCGAAGGCTGAGCCCGCGAAGCGCGCGGTGACCGGAGCGTCGCTCCGTCGCGGGCCCGAGCGGCACTCGTCGAAGCGTCGCTCGCGAGCACGCTGGACTTCGCGGGCACCACGCCTGGCGGGTGACGCGGCGACCCGGGTGGCGTCGTGTAGCGCTTGCTCGGGATCGACACCGACTTGCCGTGGTCGAAGTCGGCGAGCGCGTCGTGGACCAGGCGGTCGGCCTCGAGCCACAGCACCTTCGGCGCGGTCGAGTCGCGGTCGGCGACGCCGAGACGCTCGTGGAACTCGGTCCGCACGAAGCCGGGGCAGAGCGCCATCACGTTGACCCCGCGGTCGGCGTACTCGTTGTGCGCCCAGGCGCTGAAGCTGTTGACCCACGCCTTGGCGGCGCTGTAGGTGCCGCGGGGGAGGAACGCCGCCACGCTCGAGACGTTGATGACGCCGCCGCGCTCACGCTCGACCATCCCGCCGAGGGCGGCGTGGCTCAGCCGCAGCACGGCGCGCACGAGGACGTCCTGCTGCCGCTGCTCGGTCTCGATGTCGTTGTCGAGGAACCCTTGCTTGAGCCCGAACCCGGCGTTGTTGACGAGCAGGTCCACCGGACGCGCGCGGTCGGCGAGTCGCTCCTCGACCGTGGCGAGCTGCGCCGGGTCGGTGAGGTCGGCGGGCAGCACCTCGACCTGGACGCCGTACGTCGACCGCAGGTCGGCCGCGACCTCCTCCAGCCGGGCGGTGTCCCGGGCGACGAGAACCAGGTCGTCGCCACGGGACGCGAGCTGGCGGGCGAACTCGTGGCCGATCCCGGCGGTCGCGCCGGTGACGAGGGAGGTCGACATGCTCCCAAGTAAACCGGTGTGGGAAACAGGTCGGTCACCCATCGGCACCAGGGTGTCCGGCATGATGTCCCTCGATGAGCAAAAGGGACCCCCGCCCCGTTGTCCTCGCCGTCGCCAACCAGAAGGGTGGTGTCGCGAAGACCACGAGCGTCGCATCGATCGGCGCCGCGCTCGTCGAGCTCGGTCAGACCGTCCTGCTGGTCGACCTGGACCCTCAGTCCTGCCTGACCTTCTCGCTCGGCATCGATCCCGAGGACCTCGAGATCTCGATCCACCACGTCCTCACCAAGGGCGTCGACGCAGCCGAAGTCATCCTGAAGACCGACGACGGCGTCGACCTGCTGCCGGCGACCATCGAGCTGGCGCGTGCGGAGTCGGACCTGCTCACCCGGACCGGGCGCGAGCACGTGATCCGCGGCGTGCTGGAAGACCTGGTGACCTCGGGCACCCACTACGACTGGATCCTCCTCGACTGCCCACCCTCGCTCGGCGTGATGACGGTCGCGGCGCTCACCGCGGCCGACGGCGTCCTGGTGCCGCTGCAGTGCGAGACCCTCTCCCACCGCGGCGTCGGCCAGCTGCTCGACACCGTCCACGACGTACGTCGCTTCACCAACCGCGATCTCGAGGTGTGGGGCGTGCTGCCGACGTTGTACGACGGGCGCACCAACCACGCGCGCGCCGTACTCGACACGATCTCGGAGACCTACGACCTCGAGGTGATCGAGCCGCCGATCCCGAAGACCATCAAGTTCGCCGAGGCGCCCGCCGCCGGCCGGTCGATCCTGGCCACGAGCCGCAGCAGCAAGGGCGCGCAGGCCTACCGCGAGGTCGCCGCCAACCTGATGAAGCGGGCGGCCCGCTGACCGTGAAGCATCTGCGCGAGCCCGGCCAGCACCGGGCACAGCAGCCCGGCCGGCGCCGTGCCGAGCCGCCGGGCAAGCGGCGCGCGGACGTGCGCCCGCGCTACGGCCGGATCGCGATCTTCACCGCCGCGACGACGGTCACCGGCATCGCGGTGCTCGGTGGCTTCGGGCTGCTGCCGTCCGGTCCGGAGGGCGCCAGCGCCGAGCCGGACAGCTATGTCCCGTCGGCGGCGAAGGATCTGCCGCGCGAAAGGGCAACCGACGACCGGGCGGAGCGCCGCAAGAACCTGGACGTCGTGCCCGCGGCCACGGCGGTCCGGCGCAGCACGACCCCCACCTCCCCGGCAGCGCTGCCCGCCGACTCGGGCACCGGCCGCCGGATCGTCTTCAGCGAGGGCGAGCAGCGGGTCTGGCTCGTCAACGGCTCGGACCGGCCGGTCCGGACCTACCTCGTCTCGGGCAGCGCCACCGACAACCTCGACCCCGGCACCTACTCGGTCTTCTCCCGATCGCGCTACGCCGTCGGGGTCGACAACTCCGGGACGATGGAGTACTTCGTCCGCTTCACCCACGGCGACTCCGGTGGCGCGATCGGGTTCCACACCATCCCGGTCGACGACGGCGCGCCGATCCAGACGACCGCCCAGCTCGGCACCCCGCTCTCGCACGGCTGCGTGCGTCAGCGCACTGCCGACGCGATCGCGCTCTGGGACTTCGCCCCGCTCGGTACGACGGTCGTCGTCACCGACTGACACCTTCTTGATCTAAATCGCTCGTGTCGCGCGCCGCCGGGTGTCATCGTTTCGGGTTGTGATCGACCGATGAGCTGGGCGGACCGCCTGCGCGCGCTGCGGATGGACCTGACTCCGTGGCGTTCTTCGCGCGACTTCCGGCTGCTGCTCACCGCGGGGACCGTCTTCTACTTCGGGGCGATGGTCAGCTACGTCGCCATCCCCTTCCAGATCTACACGCTGACCGGGTCGAACTTCGCCGTCGGCGCGATCGGCCTCGTCGAGCTGGTACCGCTCGTCGTCTTCGGTTTGTACGGCGGCGCCCTGGCCGACCACGTCGACCGGCGCCGGCTCCTGGTGGGGCTCGGCATCGCACAGGCGCTGCTGACCGCCGTACTCGGCTGGAACGCGTTCCGCGACGACCCCAGCGTCTGGCTGATCTTCGTGATTGCCGGCTTCCTGGTCAGCACCTCGGCGATGCAGCGCCCGTCGCGTGAGGCGCTGATGCCGCGCACCGTCGCCCACGACCAGCTCACCGCGGCCAACGCGCTCTTCAGCTTCGGCATGCAGATCGGCGTGCTCGCCGGACCGATGCTCGGTGGGCTGCTCGTCGCCTACGTCGGGATCGGCTGGTGCTTCGTCGTCGACGTGGTCGGCCTCCTGGTGGCGACCGTGCTCTACCGGCTGATGCGCCACTACCCGCACCGGGCGGAGACCACCCCGCCCAGCCTCGCCGCCATCCGCGAGGGGATGCGCTACGCCTTCGGGCGGCGCGACCTGCTCGGGACCTACTTCGTCGACATCGCCTGCATGCTGATGGCGTTGCCGGTCGTGCTGTTCCCCGCACTCGCGAAGGAGGTCTTCGAGAGACCGGAGCTGCTCGGGCTGCTCTACTCGGCCGAGACCATCGGCGCGGTCGTGGCGACCCTGCTGTCGGGCTGGACGAGTCGCTTCCACCACCACGGCCGGGCGATCGTGGTCGCGGCCGCGTCGTACGGCGCCTTCGTGGCCGTCGCCGGCCTGATGCCGTCGATCTGGCTGGTGTTCGTGATGCTCGCCTTCGCCGGCGCCTCCGACATGATCTCGGGGATCTTCCGCGGCACCGTGTGGAGCCAGACCATCCCCGAGTCGATGCGCGGACGGCTGGCCGGCATCGAGATGCTGTCCTACTCCGTCGGCCCGCTCGGCGGCCAGGTCCGGGCCGGCATCACCGCCGACCTCTGGTCGGTGCGCGGCGCGATCACCAGTGGTGGCATCGCCTGTATCGGCAGCGTCGCGATCACGGCCCTGCTGCTGCGCGACTTCTGGTCGTACGACGACCGCACCGACGAGCACGCGATCGCCGAGCGCGAGTCCCGTGCCGCGGTGGGGGAGTCGTAGCCGCATGGACGTCGCACGATGGACCGAGCCGGACTTCCTGGATCCGGCGCGGCAGTGGATCGACGAACAGCTGGCCGCTCACGGCCTGGCGGTGACGGGTGAGGTCGAGCAGCCGCACGTCATGAAGTGGTCGACCGTCCTCCGCGTGCCGACGGCCGAGGGTGCGGTGTGGTTCAAGGCCAACGACCAGTCCCTGCGGCACGAGGCCGGAGTGACCGCGCTCCTCGCCGCGCGGCACCCTGCGAACGTGCCGCCGTTGCTGGCTGCCGACGTCGACCGCGGCTGGATGCTGATGGCCGATGCGGGCCGACGGCTACGCGAGGTGCTGCCCGAGGAAGGGTCGCTCGACCGCTGGCTCGGCGTCCTGCGCTCGGTCGCCGAGATCCAGCTCGCCTGTGAGGACTCGGTGGACGAGCTCCTGGCGCTCGGCGTCCCGGACATGCGGCTGGCGACCCTGCCCGACGGCTACGACCGGCTGGCACGCGAGCTCGACCTCGAGCCCCGGTTCCGCGCGGCGACGCCGTACGTCCAGGAGCTCTGCGACCGGCTGGCCGCGTTCGGCATCCGCGAGACCCTGCAGCACGACGACCTGCACGACGGGCAGGTCTACGTGAAGGACGGCGCCGACCTGGTCATGGACTGGGGCGACGCCTGCGTCTCGCACCCCTTCTTCACGCTGTCCGTCACCCTGGAGGGCGTGATCGCCTGGGGCCTCGACGACGTCGAGGACTCGGTCGACACCGCTCCGTTCCGCGACGCCTACCTCGAGCCGTACGCCGCGGCGTACCCCTCGCTGTCGACCGACGACCTGCACGCCGCCGTGGACGCCGCCCTTCGCCTGGGCTGGGCGTGCCGGTTCGTCAACGGGCTGGTGCCCGGTGACGATCCCGGCGCCCGGCTCCGGATGTTCCTCGACGGCCGCCCCTGAGCCTGCTCAGGCCTCGGTCGTCGCGGCGGGCTGGGTAGCCCCGCCAGCCGCGCCAGCCCGCCAGACCCGCCCGAGCGGCTCCGGCGCCGACGCCGGTTGCGGTTGCCGCTGCCGGCGGGACGGTCGCTGGAGCCCGAAGCGGACTCGGACGCCACGCCCGACGACGTCGCCTTCTCACCGGCCGCGCCCCCGGCGGACTGGCCGCTGCGGGTACGGGTGCGGTTGCGGTCGCGGTTCTGGGTCCGCGGGGGCCGGTCGCGCTCTTCGCGCGGCTTGCGCTCCACGGGGGCAGGGGGAACGATCCGGCCCTTGGTGCCCGGCGGGATGCCCTGGTCGTGGAAGAGGTGCTCCGAGGTCGAGTAGGTCTCGGTCGGCTCGTCGAACGGCAGGTCGAGCGCCTTGTTGATCATCTTCCAGCGGTGCACGTCCGTCGCGTCGACGAGGGTGATCGCGATGCCGGAGGCGCCGGCCCGGCCGGTGCGGCCGATCCGGTGGATGTAGGTCTTGTCGTCCTCGGGGCAGGTGTAGTTGACGACGTGGCTGACGCCGGAGACGTCGATGCCGCGGGCGGCGACATCGGTGGCCACCAGGACCTTCATCTTGTCCTCGCGGAACTTCGTCAGCGCCTTCTCGCGGGCCACCTGTGCCATGTCGCCGTGCAGCGGGCTGGCCTTGAAGCCGCGCTCGGCGAGGTCCTCGGCGATCCGCTGTGCCTGACGCTTGGTGCGGGTGAAGACGATCATCTTGTCGGCGTCCTCGGCCTGCAGGATCCGGCCGATGATCTCGGGCTTGTCGAGGTCGTGGGCCTGGTAGATGAACTGCGCGGTCGCGGGGACCGTCGCGTTCTCGTACGACGACTCGGCACGGATGTTCATCGGGTGCCGCATGTGGGTGCGGGCCAGTGCCACGATCGCGGCCGGCATCGTCGCGGAGAACAGCATCGTCTGCCGGGTCTCCGGGGTCTGCCGGAGCAGCCGCTCCACGTCGGGCAGGAAGCCCAGGTCGAGCATCTCGTCGGCCTCGTCGAGGACGAGCGCGTGCACGTGGGAGAGGTCGAGCGCCCGGCGGTTGGCCAGGTCGAGCAGCCGGCCGGGGGTGCCGACCACGATGTCGACGCCGGACTCGAGTGCCTCGAGCTGCGGCTCGTAGCCGACACCGCCGTAGATCGTGAGCACCCGCATGCCGCGGGCGCGGGACGCGAGGTGGAGGTCGTTGGAGACCTGGATCGCCAGCTCGCGCGTCGGGGCCACGATCAGCGCCTGCGGCTTGCCCTGCGGGATCTCGGTGTAGTCGGGGTCGGTCGGGGCGACGCTGCGCTGGATGACCGGGATGCCGAACGCCAGCGTCTTGCCGGTGCCGGTGCGGGCCTGACCGATCAGGTCGGTGCCCATCAGCGCGACGGAGAGGGTCATCTCCTGGATCGCGAAGGGGTGGACGATGCCCGCCTCTGCGAGCGAGTCGCAGATCTGGGAGTGCACGCCGAGGTCGCGGAACGTGGGCTTGGCCTCGGTCGCGGTGACGGTGCTGTCAATCTCAGGCGTGGTCTCAGGCGTGGTCTCAGGCGTGGTCTCAGGGGTCGGTGTCGCTAGTCAGTGGTCTATCGCTTTCGTGAGTGATTTCAGCCGGGGCCGAGTTCAGATCGGATGCGGCTGATTCACACTCAGCCGCGCACATACGTGGCGCCGTGAAGTCGATGCGCCCGAGCTCTGGCTGCCATCGGGCAGCGGCTCGCTGGTTCCATGGTATCGGTACCCTGCCCGCATGGCTGAATCCGACGGTCGCGGCGACCGACGAGCTTCCCGTTGCCCTGACCGACCCGGCCTACCGCGAGGCGGTCGTCGACCTCCTCGCCGTCATCGCGTACGGCGAGCTCTCGGCCTTCGAGCGGCTCGTCGAGGACGCCAAGCTGGCACCGTCCCTGGAGGACAAGCTGGCGCTCGCGCAGATGGCCGGGGCCGAGCTCGCGAAGGTGCAGCCGCTCATCGACCGGATCACCCAGCTGGGCGGCGACCCGTTCGCCGCGATGGCGTCGTTCCACCAGGCACTCGACGAGTTCCACGCGCACACGGCGCCCGCCGACTGGTACGAGGGACTGGTCAAGGCCTACGTCGGCGACTCCCTCGCTCGCGACTTCTACCGCGAGATCGCGGCCTACCTCGACGCCGACACCCGCGACCTGGTCGTGTCGTCGGTGGTGGAGGGGCAGCACGCCGCCTTCGCCGTCGACCGGATCCGTACGGCGATCGCGGCGGACCCGCCGCTCGGCGGTCGGCTCGCGCTCTGGGGCCGTCGGATCATGGGCGAGGCCCTCACCCAGGCGCAGCGGGTGGCCGCCGAGCGCGACGCGCTGACCGCGTTCCTGGTCGGTGGTGTCGACCGCCCCGGCATGGACCTCGCCGCGCTCGGCCGGATGTTCACCCGCCTGACGGAGACCCACTCGGAACGGATGGCCGAGCTCGGCCTGGAGGCCTAGAGCCTGCGGCTCCCAGCCGGGCGGCCCGAACAGGTAGCCCATCACGATGCCGTGCGAGAGGTACGCAGGTCGTGCACCCCGCATGCTAGCGCCGCGTCCGCGGCTAGGCCTGCTCGCCCGGTGGGTGGTGCCCTAACCAAGGCGTGGCCGCGGCACGAGGAGGCGGCCCGGTCGCGCGCCACGCAACGCCGGAACGCACGCTGGCGGCGTTGTCGTCAGTCGCCGGGACTCCGTCCCGGCTCCTTCCTCCGCCTTGCCATCGCACGTCCCGAACGTCGCGTGCCTGCACGACCCCGCGGACCGACTCCTCTAGGCTGACTCGACGTACGACGTACGGACCGGACTACCCAAGGAGCAGCACAGACGTGGCAGCGATCGAAGCCGTCGGCGCCCGCGAGATCCTTGACTCGCGCGGCAACCCCACTGTCGAGGTCGAGGTGCTCCTCGATGACGGGTCCTTCGCCCGTGCGGCCGTGCCGAGCGGCGCGTCCACCGGCGCCTTCGAGGCGGTCGAGCTCCGGGACGGCGGTGATCGCTACCTCGGCAAGGGTGTGCAGAACGCCGTCAACGCGGTGATCAACACCCTCGGCCCGGCCATCGAGGGCCTCGACGCCGCCGACCAGCGGCTGATCGACCAGACGATGATCGACGCCGACGCCACGCCCAACAAGGCCAAGGTCGGCGCCAACGCGATCCTCGGCGTCTCGCTCGCGGTCGCCCGCGCCGCGGCCGACTCGGCGGACCTCCCGCTCTACCGCTACGTCGGTGGCCCCAACGCCCACCTGCTGCCCGTCCCGATGATGAACATCCTCAACGGCGGTGCCCACGCGGACACCAACGTCGACGTGCAGGAGTTCATGATCGCGCCGATCGGCGCCGCGACCTTCCGCGACGCGCTCCGCACGGGCGCCGAGGTCTACCACGCCCTGAAGTCGGTGCTGAAGAGCCGCGGCCTCGCCACGGGCGTCGGCGACGAGGGCGGCTTCGCCCCCGACCTCGAGTCCAACCGCGCGGCCCTCGACCTGATCGCCGAGGCGATCGACAAGGCGGGCTACGAGCTCGGCAAGGACTTCGGGCTGGCGCTCGACGTCGCGGCCAGCGAGTTCTTCGACGACGGCGCCTACACCTTCGAGGGCGCCAAGAAGTCCTCCGACGAGCTGATCGCCTACTACAGCGAGCTCGTCGCGGCCTACCCGATCGTCAGCATCGAGGACCCGCTCGACGAGGACGACTGGGACGGATGGAAGGCCATCACCGACGCGCTCGGCAGCAAGACCCAGCTCGTGGGCGACGACCTCTTCGTCACCAACGTCGAGCGGCTGCAGCGCGGCATCTCCGGCGGCCAGGCCAACGCACTGCTGGTCAAGGTCAACCAGATCGGCTCGCTGACCGAGACCCTCGACTCCGTCGACCTGGCGCACCGCAGCGGCTTCCGCTGCATGATGAGCCACCGCTCGGGCGAGACCGAGGACACCACGATCGCCGACCTCGCGGTGGCGACCAACTGCGGCCAGATCAAGACCGGCGCCCCGGCCCGGTCGGAGCGGGTGGCGAAGTACAACCAGCTGCTCCGGATCGAGGACGAGCTCGGCGACGCGGCCCGCTACGCCGGCGCCCGCGCCTTCCCGCGCTACCAGGGCTGACCCGACAGCACCCAGCACCGCCGACCATCGGACCGAAGGGGGATCGCGTGGCTGCCACACCCGGCGACCGTCGTACCCCTGGCCGTCGCCAGCGCGCGCAGGGCCGCCCGGCCCGATCGGGTCCGAGCGCTGCCGGACGTCCCGAGCGCAAGCGCGCCGAGCGCGACCGCGCGGCGTCCGTCGCCCGGGTCCGGGCCGAGGAGCGGCACCAGTCGCGGTTGACGGGCCGCGCGGCCATCCTGGTGCTGGTGCTCGCGGTGCTCGCCGTGTCCTACGCGTCGTCGCTGCGTGCCTACCTCCAGCAGCGCGACCAGATCGACGACCTCGAGGCGCAGATCGAGGAGCGCGAGTCGTCGATCGGTGACCTCGAGCGCGAGAAGGACCGCTGGGAGGACCCGGCGTACGTCATGCAGGAGGCCCGCAAGCGGGGCTACATCCTCCCTGGCGAGACGCCGTTCGTCGTCGTCGACGCCAACGGCGACCCGTTGACCGACGCCGAGCTCGACGACCCGTCGTCGGTCGGCGACACGGAGGCACCCGCCTGGTACGACGGCGTGTGGTCCTCGGTCAAGGTTGCCGGCAACCCGCCGACCAAGATCCCGCCGCCGCCGCAGAAGCGGATCGTGGGTCACGAAGACGGTGAGTAGGGACGAGGCGGTGATCGCGGCGCAGCTGGGCCGGCCGCCGCGCGGGATCCACGCGATCGGGCACCGCTGCCCCTGCGGCAACCCCGACGTGGTCACCACCGAGCCGCGGCTGCCGAACGGTACGCCGTTCCCGACCACCTACTACCTGACCTGCCCGCGGGTGAACTCGCGGATCGGCACCCTCGAGGCGTCCGGCCTGATGCGCGAGATGCAGGACCGGCTCGGGACGGATCCCGACCTCGCGGCCGCCTACGGCCGGGCGCACGAGGCGTACCTCGCCGACCGGGCCGCGGTCGGCGAGTCCGCCGAGCTGGACGTGCCGGAGATCGAGGGCATCTCGGCCGGTGGCATGCCCACCCGGGTGAAGTGCCTCCACGTCCTCGCCGCCCACGCGCTGGCCGCGGGGCCGGGGGTGAACCCGCTCGGTGACGAGGTCCTGGAGCTGCTCGGCGACTGGTGGGCGTCCGGGCCCTGTGTCGAGCCTCATAGCGGTGGTTGAGGTGCGACGAGTGCAGCGAGGAGCCTCGAAACCGACGAAGGTTGCCGCCATCGACTGCGGGACCAACACGATCAAGCTGCTCATCGGCGACCTCCCCGAGGTAGCCGTCCGGGAGAGCCGGATGGTGCGGCTCGGTCAGGGCGTCGACGCAACGGGCCGGCTCGCACCGGAGGCGCTGGCGCGGGCGTTCGCGGCGATCGACGAGTACGCCGTCCTCATCGCCGACCACGGCGCCGAGCGGATCCGGTTCTGCGCCACGTCGGCGACCCGCGACGCCGAGAACGCGGCCGAGTTCACCGACGGGGTGCGGTCCCGGCTCGGGGTCGAGCCCGTGGTGCTGTCCGGCGACGAGGAGGCCAGGCTTGCGTTCGACGGCGCCCTGCGGGGGACCGAACCGCTCCCTGACCCCGTGCTCGTCATCGACATCGGCGGCGGTTCGACGGAGCTGATCCTGGGGGAGCGGGCGACGGGTCCACTGGCGGCGTACTCCATGGACATCGGGTCGGTGCGGCTCCACGAGCGGTACCTGGGCGGTGACCCCGCGACGCCGGAGCAGATGGCCTCCTGCGTGGCGGCGATCGACGCGGCGCTCGACGCGTGCCCGGTCGACCCCGCGGCGGCTGCTGCGGTCCTCGGCATCGCCGGCACGATCACGACGGTTGCCGCCGGTGTGCTCGGCCTGACGGCCTACGACCGCGACCTGATCCACGGCCGGGTGCTCGACATCGAGGCGGTCCACCGCACGGTCGACGACCTGGTCCGCGCCACCCGCGACGAACGCATCGCCCTCGGTTACGTGCACCCCGGTCGCGCCGACGTGATCGACGCGGGCGCGCTGATCTTCTCCCGGGTGCTGCGGCGGACGACGCCGCCGACGGTCACCATCGCGGAGACCGACATCCTCGACGGCATCGCCTGGTCGATGGTCGGCTGAACGACTCGTCCGAAATCGTCTGCGGGGCGGTCCTGGCGAGCGTAAGTTCCGCAACATGAGTGCACCCCGAGGCCTGACCGAGCCGCAGGTGCTGACGGTGGCCCGCGGCCTGCTGGCCGAGCTGTCCCGCGTGCACGATGCCGGCGGCGTGAGCGGAGCCGTCGGCCCCGGGACGGTGCTGGTCGACGAGAGCGGTGCGGTGCGCCTGGTCGAAGGACCCGTGGACCACGCCTACGCCAGTCCGGAGGTGCTCGCCGGACAACCACCGACCGTGCGCAGCGATCTCTACTCGGCGGGCGCGGTCCTCGCCCATCTCTTCCGCGGCGAGCCGACGGTGCCGCCCACGGTGGCCGACCTCGACGCCGGCATCGCCTGGCTGCTCGGCCCGGTGCTGGCGGCCCAACCGGAGGCGCGGCCGGGATCGGCGGCAGCCATGGTCGCTGCTGTCGACCAGCTCGCCGAGCAGCGACACGGTCCGGAGTGGCGGGTCGCCGCCGGGTTCGTCGCTGCGACCGGCGTCGCCGGCGGGGTGCCGATCCTCGTGCTCGCGACGGGAGGTACGGCGTCCGCGGCGGGTGCGGTCGGCGCGGCCGGGGGCGCGGCGGGCATCACGGGCGTGGCCGGCGTCGCCGGCGCGGCCGGCAGTGCCGGAGCCGTCGGCGGCGGAGGAGCAACAGGAGTCGGTGCGGGTGCAGCCGGAGTAGGTGGTGCCGGCGCAAGTGGGGCAGCGGGAGGCACTGCTGCACTGGGAAGCGCCGGCGCAAGCGGCCAGGTCGCTGCTGCCGGCGGTGTGGTCGCCCCGCAGGGTGGGTTGCTCGGGGCGGGAGCCGCGGCCCCGGGTGCCGGGGCCCCGGCGGCAGCCGGCGGGGCATCGGCATCGGGTGCGGCCGGGACCGGCCAGGGGGTCGTCGGTACCGGCGGGGCGCAGGCCGCCGGCCACTCTTCGCACGCGGCCGGCGCAGGGATCTCCAAGGGACTCGCGATCAAGGTGGGCGCCGTGGTCGTCGCGGGTGGTGTGGCCGTCGCCGGGGCAGCGGCCGCCGTGATCCTGCTCGGCGGCGGCGAGACCAAGGAGGTCGAGCTGCCCGCCACGGCCGACATCTACCTGGTCGGCGCCGACGACGAGACCGAGGCTCAGCTGAGCGACCCCGGCACCCAGCCGGTGTCCGTCGACGTGGACGGGGCCGGCAAGGTGTCCTTCCCGTCGGTCGAGGGAGACGTCAGCGCGTGCAGCGGCTGCGAGCCCGAGTCGCCCGACGGAGGCAACCTCTCCTTCGGCTCCACCGGCATCACGGCGTTCAACGGCATCGCCGGTGTCACCTTCGCCGACCGGACGCTCTTCGTCGTCGGCGTGTTCGTCGGCGACGACCAGCCGACCCAGCCCGACGACGCGGTGGTCGACCTCAGCGGCGCCGACGACGAGAAGACCCAGGAGCCCGAGCTCGGCGAGCCGTTCTTCATCGGCGACGGCGAGACCGGCGACGGCGACCTGCAGGAGGTCGTCGTACCCGACGACGCGACGACGCTCTACCTCGGCTTCGCCGACGGCTACGGGTTCTACGGGGCGCCGGGTGCCTACGGCGACAACGAGGGGACGGTCGACATGGAGGTCACCGTCGACTGACGCGCGTTCCTGGGAGGATGAGCGGCATGACCTCCCTGTTTGCCGTCACCGTCCTCGGCCACGACCGACCCGGGATCATCGCCGCGGCGACCGACGGGCTGGCCGGCCTCGGGCTCAACATCGAGGACTCGACGATGACCCTGCTCCGGGGTCACTTCGCGATGATGCTGCTGTGCTCGGACGAGGGCGCCCGCGAGCGGGTGGCGCCGAGCGAGATCGAGCACGCCCTGTCGTCACTGACCGCCGACGGCGACCTCGAGGTGTCCGTGCGTCCGGTGACCGACGAGCCGACGCCCGCGACCGGCGGCAGCTCCTGGGTGCTGACGGTGCACGGCGGCGACCGGCCGGGCATCGTGTCTGCCGTCGTCCGGGAGGTGGCGAACGCCGGCGGCAACATCACGGACCTGACCACCCGGCTCGCGGGAGACCTCTACCTGCTCGTCGCCGAGCTCGACCTGCCGGCCGACGCCGACGTCACCGCGGTCGACTCCGCCATCAAGGCCGCGGCCGCGGCGGTCGGCGTCACGGCCACGCTGCGGGCCGTCGAGGCCGACGAGCTGTGAGCAATCCGCACGACAGCGACCGGCTGGCGGCGTGGACCGAAGCCGAGCTCGGGCTGGAGGGTCGGGTGCTCGAGGTCGTCCGGGCGCCGGATCCCGTGCTGGCCACGGCAGGGGAGCGGATCGACCCGACCGACCCCGAGTGGGTCCAGCTGGCAGCGGACCTGGTCGCGACGATGCGCGTCAGCCCCGGCTGTGTCGGCCTCGCCGCCCAGCAGGTCGGCATCGCCGCGCAGATCTTCTGCGTCGACGTCTCGACCCACCCGAAGGCCCGCATCCACCACGGCACCTTCGTGCTCTGCAACGCCGAGGTCGTCGAGGCGAGCCGCAACGACCGCGCCCGCGAGGGGTGCATGAGCGTCCCGGACTTCACCGGCGACGTGAAGCGGGCGAGCCGGCTGGTCGTCACCGGCCAGCTGCCGGGCACCGGGGAGCAGGTCACGATCACGACCGACGCGTTCGAGGCCCGCGCGCTCCAGCACGAGATGGACCACTGCCAGGGCTTCCTCTTCCTCGACCGGGTGGCCGGCGCGCACGCCGTACACCCGCGTCAGACGTACTTATGACCTGCTCATGACCGAGACTTGCTGTCAACGCCTTACGCCCCTGTATCCCAACCGGTTAGAGGAAGTCGCCTTAAAAGCGATTCAGTCTGGGTTCGAATCCCAGCGGGGGCACCACAAGCCTGGGGTTGCCTTCAGGTCGACCTGAAGCGGCAGAGTGGTCGGCATGAAGCACGAGCACCACCACCACGACGCAACGTTGGACGAGCTGCGCCAGGCGCTGACCCGCGAGTTCTGGGACGAGCGGTACGGCGGCAGCGAGCGGGTGTGGAGCGGCAAGCCCAACCAGCGGCTGGTCGAGCAGACCGCCGACCTGACGCCCGGCCACGCGGCCGACATCGGCTGCGGCGAGGGCGCCGACGCGATCTGGCTCGCCGAGCAGGGCTGGGACGTCACCGCGCTCGACGTCTCCCGCGTCGCGCTCGACCGTACGGCGCAGCACGCGATCGAGCGCGGCGTCGACCGCCGCGTCAAGGTGGGGGAGTACGACGTGCTCAGCGCCCATCCGCCGCGCCATCCCCGGGGTACGCAGGGCTTCGACCTGGTCTCGGCGCACTTCATGCACGTGCCGCGCGAGGACTTCGACGGCGTCTACCGGCGGCTCGCCGCCGCCGTGGCTCCCGGTGGCCGGCTGCTCGTGGTCGCCCATCACCCTGACGACGTCGACAGCGGCGCGCGCGAGTCCGCACGGGCCGGGCCTGATGTTCCCGCCGGAGCAGCTGCTCGCCGCGCTCGGCGTCGAGGGCGGCTCGTCCGACGACTGGGAGGTCGAGGTCGTCGACTCGCCGGTGCGCGAGCAGCAGATGCCGGACGGGCCGATGCGGGTCCGGGACACGATCGTCCGGCTGCGCCGGCGCTAGGACCCTGCGGAGTCACCTTCCCGGCCCCACCTCGTTGTCCTGGCGTGAGCCGACGTAGAACGTGTTCTATCGCGCTGGTCGCTGCCCTGCTGGTTCTCGGTGCCACCGCGAATCCGGCCACATCCGCGTCGAGTCCGCCGGTCTCGGCGGGGATCTCCCCGATTCGGCGGGGATCTCCCCTGATTCGGCGGGGATTTCTCCTGATTCGCCGCAGCTGCGACGCAAGGGCCGGTGGATGGTCGACCAGCACGGCCGGGTCGTGATCGTGCACGGCTTCAACCTGGTGTGGAAGCACGCGCCGTACGTCCCGCCGGCCACCAAGGCGGGCTTCACCGGCGCCGACGCCCGCTGGCTCAAGCGCTACGGCTTCAACGGCGTCCGGCTCGGCACCCTCTGGGCGGGGATCACGCCGGACGAGGCAGGCGTGGGCGACCCGGCGTACCGCGACCGGTGGCAGCGCGTGATGGACCTGCTGACCGAGCAGGGCATCTGGATGCAGCTCGACGCCCACCAGGACCAGTGGCACGAGACGTACGGCGGCGAGGGAGTGCCGGACTGGGCGATGATCCGGCCGGCGCCGTACAACCTGCTCCCGCCGGTCAACCTGCCGTTCCCGCTCGGCTACTGGACTGCCCGAGACCTCGACCGTCTTCGACCAGTTCTGGGCCAACAAGCACGGCCTGCTCGACGGCTGGGTCGCGGCCTGGGAGGTCGCCGCGCAGTGGTGGCGCGACCAGCCCTACCTGATGGGCTACGACCTGATCAACGAGCCGTGGATGGGTCTCGAGTGGGCGACCTGCCTCCAGGCGGGGTGCAAGGCGTCGTACACGAACGAGCTGCAGCCGGCCTACGAGCAGGCGACCGACCGCGATCCGCGCGATCGACCGCCAGAACATCGTCTGGTGGGAGCCCCAGCAGTTCTCCGGCGGGCAGAAGATCCCGACCTTCCTCGAGCCGATGGCCGGCGAGCGCAGGCTCGGCCTGTCGTGGCACAACTACTGCCAGGACGTCTTCCTCGATGTCGCAGGGCGTCCCGCCGCCGATCGCAGACGTCGAGAACTGCTGGGCGTTCAGCCGCAACCGCGCCGAGCACGCGCTGGACCAGGCCGCCACCATCAACGCGGTGCCGATGATGAGCGAGTGGGGCGCGACCGACAACCTGCGGGCGATCGAGATCGACGCGGCGGTCGCCGACGAACACCTGATGGGCTGGCTGCACTGGGCCTACAAGCGCTGGGACGACCCGACCACCGCGGACGACGCGCAGGGCATGTTCGCCGACGACGCCGACCTCACGACGGTCAAGACGGACAAGCTGCGACAAGCTGGTGCGGACCTACGCCCAGGCCGTCGCGGGCGTCCCGACCGCGATGTCGTTCGACGCCACGACCGGCGACTTCCGGCTTCGCTACCGGCCGGACACCACGATCTCGGCGCCGACCGAGATCTTCGTGAGCCCCCTGCACTACCCGGACGGCTACCGGGTGAACGTCACGGGCGGGACCGCCGTACGGCAGTCCGGCCGGATGGTGCACGTCACGCCCACCTCTGACGGTCCGGTCACGGTGACCGTCACCGGGCGCTGAGCGGGAACATCCGCACCCCGCGGCTCGTTTCCTGGGTATCTGACTGCCTAGACTGGACGTCACCTACTCAGGAATCCCTTCGGAGGAGACCATGCAGAGCAACAACCCCGTGTTCCGTCGGTCGGAGGAGTTCAACCAATCCTCCCCGTACGGCCAGACGTCGTACCCGGGATACGCACCGTCCCCGCAGGGTATGGTGGCGAACCGGGCACCCAGGCCCCGCCGACTGCGGATCGGATGACGATCGACTCCGTCGTCATGGCGACCGGGATCTCGCTCGGTGTGGTCATCCTGACCGCTGCCGCGACCTGGATCCTCACCGGCGACATCACCAACGACCCCGAGGGCGCGATCCCGGCGCTCACTGCGGCCATCCTGATCGGCAGCCTCGGTGCCTTCGGCCTGTCGATGGTCAACTCCTTCAAGCGCATCATCAGCCCGCCGCTGGTGCTCGCGTTCGCGGCGCTCGAAGGTGTGGCACTCGGTGCCCTCAGCAAGCTGTTCGACGCGGTGTACGGCGCCGACGCCGGCTGGGGCGGCATCGTCACCCAGGCCGTCATCGGCACCTTCGCCGCATTCGCGGGCACGCTGGCGGCGTACAAGTTCTTCGAGATCAAGGTCGGGAACAAGTTCCGCACCTTCGTGATCGCCGCGATGTTCGGCATGGTCGCGCTGAGCCTGATGGAGGTCGTGCTCAGCCTGTTCGGAGCGGGTATCGGCCTGTACGACAACGGCGCGCTCGGCCTGGTCTTCGCGATCGCCGGGCTGGTGCTCGGTATCTTCATGCTGATCCTGGACTTCGACTTCATCGAGCAGGGAATCCGCAACGGCATCCCCGAGAGGGAGTCGTGGCGCGCGGCCTTCGCGCTCACGGTGAGCCTGGTCTGGATCTACACCAACCTGCTGCGGATCCTGGCCATCTTGCAGTCGGACTGACGTTTCACACCTCAACCGAGAGCCCCGGGCAACCCCGGGGCTCTCGGTCATTTCCAGGAGCCGTCCAACCACGCGAGTACGGCGAGGACCCGGCGGTTGTCGTCAGGCGCCGGCGGCAGGTCGAGCTTGGCGAAGATGTTGTTGGTGTGCTTGCCGACGGCTTTCTCGGTGACGAACATCCGGGCCGCGATGGCCGCGTTGGAACGGCCCTCGGCCATCAGCGCCAGGACCTCCTGCTCGCGGGCGGTGAGCCGCGCCAGCGGGCGCGGGCGGGCGGCACCGCTGACCAGTGCCGCGACCACTTCGGGATCGAGCACGGTGCCACCGGCCGCGACCCGCTCGACGCTCTCCAGGAACGCGTCGACGTCGGCGACCCGGTCCTTGAGCAGGTAGCCGACCGCACCCGCGCCGCTGGCCAGCAGGTCGCGGGCGTAGAGCGCCTCGACGAACTGGCTGAGCACCAGCACCGGCAGTCCCGGCCGCTGCTCGCGCGCGGCGACGGCCGCTTCGAGACCCTCGGTGGTGAACGTCGGAGGCAGGCGTACGTCGACGATCGCGACGTCGATGTCGTCGCGCTCGAGCGCGCGGGCCAGGCCCGGCGCGTTGTCGACTGCTTCGACCACCTCGATGCCCCCGGCATCGAGGATCCGGCTCAGGCCGGCGCGCAGCAGGGCCTGGTCCTCGCCGAGCACGGCGCGCAGCCGGGGCGTCGTACTCACGCTGCCGGGCACGGCACCTCCATCCGGACCACCGTGGGCCCGCCCTCGGGACTGTCGACGGTCATCGTGCCGTCGAACGCGGCGAGCCTGCGGGCCACCCCGCTCAGGCCACCGCCCTCGGCTGCCGCGCCGCCGCGGCCGTCGTCCCCGACGACGAGCTGCAGCCGGTCGTCGTCGTGCTGCGCGGTCACCCACGCCCGGGTCGCCTCGGCGTGCTTGACCACGTTGGCGAGACACTCCGCGACCGCGAAGTAGGCAGCCGACTCGACCGGGGGCGGCAGGGTCGGTACCGACACGGAGACGGTCACCGGGATCGGGATCGGGAGCGCCAGCGCCTCGACGGCTCCGGCGAGACCACGGTCGGCGAGGGCCGGCGGGTGGATTCCTCGTACGACGGACCGGAGGTCTTCGAGCGCCGACAGGGTCGTCTCGCGGGCCTCCCGGAGCAATGCGGCCGCCGAGTCCGGATCGGTGCCGATCAGCTTCTCGGCGAGCCCGACGTTCATGCCGACCGCTGCGATCCGGGCCTGGGCGCCGTCGTGGAGGTCGCGCTCGATCCGTCGGATCTCGGCGGCCTGGTGGTCGAGTGACTCGGTCCGGGTCTCCTCGACCGCGGCGACCCGCTCCTCGAGCTCGGCGACCCGCGAGTGCCCGAGGATGCCGCGGTCGGCGAGCGCCCGACCACGGAGGAGGGATGGCGTGACCAACCACCAGGCCAGCAGCATCGGGCCGGACAGGAAGAGCAGGAACACCCAGCCGACGTCGGGGTCGACCAAGAAGATCGTCACGTGGACCGCAGGCGCCGCCACCAGCAGCGCGGGCAGCGCGGACAGGACGAAGCCGCCGGTGGCCGAGAACCACAGGTGGGCGAAGTCGCGCCACCGCGCCGGGTCGCGGAGCCAGACGAGTGGCCGCGCGACGATGCTCCGGCCCTCGTCGGGGAGGTAGCCGCTCTCGATCCGCTCGCCGAGCAGCGCCCCGGCGAACCGGCGGTGCGCGTCGGCCAGCGCCCGGCCGGCCGGGACCGCGACCAGGGCGAGCAGGATGCCGACCAGCGCGAGGGTCAGGGGGAGCGCGACCAGCCACAGGATCGCGATGACGAGACCTGCCGGCAGGCCGAGGAACGCCTGGCCCGCACCGACGAGGGTCAGCCGGAGCCGGCCGACCGCGGCGTCGCGGTCGACCGGCTTCGGAAGAAGCGTCGGGATGGGAGCGAGCAGGGTGCTCATGGGCGCCGAGTCTGTCATCGCCCGGTCGCCCCGGCCTGGACCGCCTTCTGGAGCGCGGGACGCACTGCGCCACGAGCCGCGGTCAGGGTCAGGACGACGACACCGACCACGAGGAGCGGCGGCAGCCAGAGCTGCCCGTCCGGCACCACGCCCTCGTCGCGGGCGATGGCGAACGGAACGATCGTCGCCAGAGACGCGAGGCCTCCGAAGATCACGCCGACCACCGCGACGATCGCCGCCTCCGTGACGACGGACCGCTCGACCTCGGCGGGTGTCGCACCGACCAGCCACAACCGGCGCAGCTCGCTGCGCCGGTGGCTGATCACCGCGACGAACGCGTTGACGACCATGATCGCCGCGAACAGCGCGATCATCCCGACCACCACGTTGTTGAGGAGCGTGATCGTGTCGGCGTCGTCCGCGCCGGCGAGCGTCTTGTCGAGCGTGCGACCGTCGATGCCGACCAGCATCAAGGTGCCGATCGCCGACGCGGTGAGGACGATGACCGGAGCGAGCACGGCGGCGAGCAGGTGCGCGCGCCGCGCGACGTTGTACGACGCCAGGTGGCCGCTCGCGCTCCGACCGAGTGCCGGTCGGGCCGGTGCGCTCGTCAACCGGAGCAGCACGGGAGCGAACAGCGCAAGACCGACGCCGACCAGGATCGAGCTCGCGCCCGACGTCTGCATCGCCGCATAGGGATCCTCGGCGTCGGCGGTGACCGCGATGGTCACCACCGCCATGGCCAGGCCGTAGCCGATCAGGACGATGCCCGCCGTGATCCGCCACCAGCGCATCCGGCCGGTGTCGCTGCCCGAGTCGCGCAGCACGACAGTGGCCGGACCACGCGTCGCCCGCCGTGCAGTGAGGGCGGCGGCGACCATCGCGGTCAGTACGACGAGCCCGGCGGCGGCTCCGAGCGAGGCCGGGCCTCCGCCGTACTCGACGTCGGACGCGACCATCTCGCCGCTCCGCAGCATCGCGAGCACGGCGCGACCGCCCACCGATGCCACCAGTGCGCCGCCGACGGCGGCGAGGAGCGTCACCAGGAACGCTTCTGCACGGATCAGCCGCCGCGCCTGGCGGGGCGTGGCGCCGATCACCCGGAGCAGACCGACCTCGGTCTCCCGCTGGCGGACGGTGACAGCGAGGGTCGACGCGACGGAGAACAGCACGATCGCCGACCCCCAGCCGCCGACCACGGTGCCCATGATCGTCAGGGACTCCCCATCGGCGGCCGACACCGGGCCGGATGCCGTCTCGACGAGGGTGGCGAACGACCCGATCATCGCGGTGCCGAACAGCACGGCGAGGAAGGTCGCGACGAAGGCGGTCGGGCGATGCCGCAACGAGGCCCAGGCGAGGCTCCTCATGATGCGACTCCGAGCTCGTCGAGGTGGGCGAGCTGACCGGCGACGGCTTCGGCGGTCGGGGCGTCCATCGACCCCGCGACCCGGCCGTCGACGAGGAACGCGACGCGGTCGGCGTACGACGCCGCGATCGGGTCGTGGGTCACCATCACGACCGTCTGGCCGAGGTCGTCGACGCACGAGCGCAGCAGCGCGAGCACCTCGGCCGCGGTGCGCGAGTCGAGGGCACCGGTCGGCTCGTCGGCGAGTACGACGGCCGGCGCCGTCACCAGCGCCCGCGCGATCGCGACCCGCTGCTGCTGGCCACCGGACAGCTCGGCCGGCAGCCGGTCGTGGCGTCCGTCGAGACCGACCGTGTCGAGCAGGGCGCGGATCCGGGCCCGGTCCCGACGACCGCTCCACCGGCTGGTGAGCCGGAGCGGAAGGGCGACGTTCTGCTCGGCGGTCAGGTAGGGCAGCAGGTGGAAGGACTGGAAGACGAAGCCGATCCGTTCGCGGCGGATCCGGGTCCGGTCGTCCTCGCCGAGCGCCGTCACGTCCTGCCCGGCGACGAGCACCGTGCCCGATGTCGGGCGCTCGAGCACGCCGGCGCAGGTGAGGAAGGTCGACTTACCGGAGCCCGACGGCCCCATCACCGCGGTGAAGGTACCGGGGGCGAACGCGAGGTCGACGTGGTCGAGGGCGCGGACCGCGGTGGGGCCGTCGCCGTACTGGTGGCCGAGTCCGAGGACGGCCAGGGCGGGTGCGCCGTCAGGGGCGCTGGTGCAGGGGTGTGTGTTCATGACCACGACGCTAGGAAGCCCCGCCGGTCCGGACGATGGGTCTGAACCGCCGACCATGGTGGGCCTAGGCCCACCATTGCTCAGGCGAGGACTACAGGGCAGCGAGGATGTCCTTCGGTGGCGAGGTCGGTACCGGTGAGCTCGGCGTGGGCCGACGGTCAGTCGCGGTCGTGCCGGCCGAGGAAGTCAGCGACGACGGCGAGGAAGAGGTCGCGCTCCTCCAACATCGCACAGTGGGAGCTGTCCTCGAACGTCGCCCGCTCCGAGTACTTCAGTCCGGCAGCCAGCTCCTCGGCCTGCACAGGCGTCACCTCGTCGTACCGCCCGCTCGTCACCAGTGCAGGCACGGCGATCTCGGGGAGCCGAGCGCGAATGTCCCAGTCCCGCAGCGTGCCGGTCACGGAGAACTCGCTCCTGCCCCAGAGGTGCCGGTAGATGTCGTTGTTCGACGCGACGATCATCCGGGCAACCTCGATCGGCATCGGACCTCCCCTGAAGACGTGGCGCCGGACGAACTGCATGGAGACAAGCTCGGCGGCCGGCCCGCGGAGCGGGGGAGGAAGCCGAGAGCGGCAGCGACCGATGCGACCGGAGCTGCCCCGACGATGGGCATGGCGCGCGCCAGTTGTCGGGCCTTCTTGTCGACCACGTCCCGCGGGATCGGCGGCTCGGCGGGGCGGGGCTCGACGGTCTCTGGGTGCCTCGTGCGCGGTGCGCGCGAGTGCTCGCTGCCAGGACGCGGGGAGGTCGGAGACCAGTCGATCCGCCTCTGCGGCGAAGAGAGACGCGGAGACCAGGGCGCTGGCGAGCACCAGGCTGCGCAGTCCAGCCGGTTGCCGCAATGCGTACTCCAGCGCCAGCATGCCGCCCCAGGAGTGGCCGAACAGGTGGACCTCGTCGAGGCCGAGGTGGTCGCGAACCGCTTGCACCTCGTCGACGAATGTGTCGATCGTCCACAGCGCCGGGTCGTGGGTGCGGTCGGACCGCCCGGCCCCGAGCTGGTCGTAGAACACAACCTGGCGGCCGGACGCCGCCAGATCGGCCAGTGGCTCGAGGATGTCGCTGGTAGACCCGGGTCCGCCGTGGATCAACAGGATCGGCGGCTTGGCGTGGTCGTCTCCCACGACGCGGAACCACACCTCGTTGCCGCGGAACGGGAGCCGACCTTCGGTCATCAGTCGGGCTTTCCTGCGCTGCGGTCTCGGACTCAGCGGGCGCCTCCGGCGTGGTCTGTGCCCGGCGGCGGCGGTGCCGCAGCTCGACGAGCCGCCCGCGGACCCCGCCCGGCTTGCCGGTCGTCGGTGCCGTCGAGCTCGGTGCCGGGCTGGTTGACCGCCTTGAGGGCGGCCCGCGAGATCGGCAGCACGCCCTCGCCGCGGTAGGCCTCGAGGTCGGTCTCCTCCGCCGGCGCCTCGTCGAGCGCCGCGAGCACGGAGGGGAGCATCACGTTGGCGAGGGCTCGGTAGCCCTCGGCGGAGGGGTGGAACCGGTCCGGCCCGAACAGCACTGCGGGCGCCGCCGCGAACTCGGGCCCGAGCACGTCACCGAGCGATACGCTGCGACCGCCCGTCTCGACGGTGGCGATCGTCTGCGCGGCGGCGATCCGGCGCGACCACATCCGGGCGACCTGGCGGAGCGGGGGGCGATCGGCTGGATCGTGCCGAGGTCGGGACAGGTGCCGACGACGACCTTCGCGCCGCGGTGCCGTGAGGCGGCGTACCGCCTCGGAGAGGTAACGCGCCGACTGCTTCGGGAGCACGGTGCCGATCACGTCGTTGCCGCCGATCAGGATGACGGCGACCTCCGGCTCGATCGCAAGAGCCCGGTCGACCTGCGCCTTCAGGTCCGACGAGCGGGCCCCGACGACGGCGAGACTCCTTGAAGTAGACCCGCCGCCCCGCGTGGCGGGCCACCCCGCTGGCCAGCAACGCGCCCGGCGTCTCCTCGACCCGCTGCACGCCGTAGCCGGCGGCGCTGGAGTCGCCGAGCAGCGCGATCCGGATCGCAGGTCCGGGGCGTCCGCGGCCGTACCAGCCGGTCGAGTTGGGCGGCTGTCCGTTGGCCTCGCCGATGATCCGTCGGGCGAGCTTCGCCTCGGCCACCATCACGCCGTAGAACCCAGCGCCGAGCAGCTCCGACCCCGCCACCACCTTTGAGCGCGGCGGCGCCGAGCTTCTTGGCGGTGGCGGCCTTGTTCACGGCCCTACTGTACGGATCGCCTTTACGTTGCCCGCTCCCGCTGCCAGGCCGAGATGCCGGCGTCGAGCTGCAAGGCGTGGTCGAGGTGCCTCCGAGCCGCCGCGGTGAGTCCCAGGGACCTCTCGATCAGACCGCGGTGGATCCAGAAGTGGGCGTCCGGCGTTCCCAGCCGGGTGGCGAGCCGCGCGAACCTCAGGGCTGCCCGACTGTGCCCGGTCTGGTGCAGGGTCCACGCGAGCGCGTCGGCGGCGGGCACGCCCTTGCGGCTGCGCCACTCGGCCCTGGCGGCCGCGAGACCGACCTCGGGGTCGGCGTGGTCGGCCATGAACAGGGCGACGTCCAGCTCGCGCCCCAGAGCCACCGGGTCCAGCGCGACGGCGTAGTCCTCCAGCACCTGGAACTGCTCCCGAGCATCTTCTACGCGGCCGAGGGCGAGGTAGGTCTCACCGAGCTCGACGCGGTGCTCGGGGTGAGCCGCCCGGGTGACGATCCGCTGCCACAGTCGGGCGGCGTCCGTGAGCCGGCCGCTCGCCGCCGCCAGTCGGGCACGCGAGATCAGCGCCGGCAGGTACGTCGGGTCGATGCGCCGTACGTCGGCCAGGAGACGCCTGGCTTCGGCCAACCGCCCGGACCGGCGCTCGAGGTCGGCGAGCAGGGTCAGCACGTGCGCCCGGTCGCCTCCGGTGGCGGACGCGGCGCTGGTGCGAAGGATCGCGATCGCGCGCGGCACGTTGCCGCGGAGCTCGTAGGCGTAGGCGTAGCGGGCCGCCACCGGTACGCCGGGCTGCCGCCGGTCCGCGGTGCGGAGCGCAGCGAGCTGCTCGTCGTACCTGCCGAGCTCGGTGAGGGCGTCGACGCGGAGGGCGAGGGCCGCAGGGTGGTAGGGGTCGATCTCCAGCGCCTGCTCGGCGTAGGCGAGGGCCGCGCCGAACTCGTGCTTCACCGCGTGCAGAGCGCTGGTCGCGGTCAGGGCCGCGACGTTGTCGGTCGGCTGGATCTCCAAGGAGCGCGCGACCGCGTCCTCCGCCAGGTCGTAGAGCGCGACGTCTCCGTTGACCCGGACCTGTTCGACGTAGGCCAGCGCGAGGGTCGCCCAGGTGACCTGGTCGGTGGGCACCCGGCGCAAGGTCTCCTTGAGGCTGTCGATGACGGCGCTGAGGTCGCGCCCGTCATCCGGGGTGATGCGGATGCTCGACCCGGCTGCCGCAGCGGGCTGTGGTTCGGAGCGGGTGGCGACGCCGATCCCGCCGGCGACGGCGAGGCCGAGCGAGACGAGCAGGACGAGGATGTACTTACGCATGGGGATCCCTCACGGTGGGGGTCCGGCCGCGCGTGAACCCGCGCGGCCGGACCGGAATGGATCAGCCGGCCGGCTGCAGCCGGGGCCGACGGGACGTCCGCACCATGAGCACGGCGCCGGCGAACAGACCGCCGCCTCCCGTGCCGATGAGGATCAGCGACAGCGCACCGCTCTCCTTCAGGTCCTCGAGGAAGCTCTGGGCCTCCTCCTGGTCCTTCGGTGACGGCGTCGTCGCCGGGTGCGGCGCGGCATCGCTACCACTGGCCGGCAGGGCCAGGTAGGGGAACACGTCCAGGAACTCCACGTCGTTCTCGGACACCCCGTCAGCGAGGTCGTTCGGGCTGCCGACGAGCTCGCCCTCGACGACCTGCAGGGCGATGTCCAGAACGTCGTCGGCCAGGCGGCGTCCGTTCGGGAAGCCCTGGTTGTCGCCACCGATGACGCCGAGCGAGTCCGGGTCGGCGGTGACGGGCACCGTCATGTTGAGACGCAGCTGCTCGCTCGGGGTCACCCCGGCCGGTTGGTTGAGACCGGCGACGCCCGTGAGGAACACCGAGACCAGGTCGTCGCGCGGCTCGTCCGGCGCGTTGACGCCGTACACGGCCTCGATCAGCTTGGGAAGCTCCGGCTTGGTGACGTAGTCGAGGAACTGGCCGTCGTTGCGCGGGGCGGATGCGTTGAAGCGGTTCTTGTCCTTGAGCGGGATGACCACCTCGTTCACCAGCGGCATGCCGAGTCGCGAGACCTGGCGGTACTGGCCGTCCACGCCGCGACGGTCCGTGGTGGACCACATGCCGATGATCGGGTTCGCGCCGACGTTGCCCTGGTCGGCGAGCGCGTACCGGGGCACCTGGAGCGCCACCGAGTTCACGTTGAACCCGGCAAGGGTGTCGTCGCCGGCCTCGGAGAAGTCGCCACCGTAGAGGAGGTCGAAGACCCGCAGGTCGACGAAGAACGGGTCCTCGGCCTGGCCGGCGAACGTCTGGTACTCGCCGTCCGGCCCGGCGTTGGTCACCCCCGCGTCACGCAGGGCGGCGTAGTCGGGCATCGATGCCTCGCCGACGTTCGACGGGACGACGCGTCGGCTCTTGACGAGGACCTGGGTCTTGCCGTCGGCGATCCGCTCGAGGCGGTAGGTCTGGTAGAAGTTCAGGTTCTCGTCCTGCAGCGACGTGACCGGACCGGTGGCGTACAGGAACGTGTTGTCGCTGACGTAGTGGTCCTGGAAGGTCCAGCGGAAGGTCACGTCCGGCTTGGCGTCCCCGTCGTTGTCGACCTTGATGTTGTAGCGAGCATCGGTCGCGAACGAGTAGAAGTTCGGGCCACCGCCCGGCTCCTCGAACGGGATCCAGTTCGCGATCAGGGTGACCGTGTTCCGGCGTTCCGGGCTTCGGAACGCGTAGAGGTCGGTGGTGTCGTACTGCGGGAGGCCGGCGATCAGCGGCGCCTCGCGGTGGCTGGAGCTGTTGGCCGCGATGGGGCCAAGACCGGCCACGCCGGTCGCCAGCAGGACGCCTCCCAGCCCGGTCAGCGCCAGCGCGGTCCGGGACCGGCTGGCCGTGGTGCGGAGTCTCATGATTGTTTCCCTTCCCTCGGCTCCGGCCCGTGTGACCGGCGCCACAGTTGGTTCGGAGCGAAGCCGGGACCGGATTGCCGAGGTCGGCGCTGTTCGGCCGCTCGGGGGGTCGGGTTAGGTTGAGCGCATGGAGTACGTCGAGTCGCTTTTGGACCTCATCGGGAACACCCCACTCGTTCGGCTGAACCGCTCGCTCGACGGCGCCGGCGGCGGTGACGGTGACGGCGCCAAGGGGCCGCTGGTGCTGGCGAAGGTGGAGTACCTCAACCCCGGCGGATCGGTGAAGGACCGCATCGCGAGCCGGATGATCGAGGCCGCGGAGGAGTCCGGTGCCCTCCAGCCCGGCGGCACGATCGTCGAGCCGACCTCCGGCAACACGGGCGTCGGGCTGGCGATGGTGGCGCAGCAGAAGGGCTACAAGTGCGTCTTCGTGTGCCCCGACAAGGTGAGCGAGGACAAGCGCAACGTCCTCAAGGCGTACGGCGCCGAGGTGGTCGTCTGCCCGACGGCGGTGCCGCCCGAGCACCCGGACTCCTACTACAACGTGTCCGACAAGCTCTCGTCGCAGCCGGGCGCCTGGAAGCCCGACCAGTACTCCAACCCCCACAACCCGCGCTCGCACTACGAGGAGACCGGGCCCGGAGATCTGGCGGCAGACCGAGGGCCGGATCACCCACTTCGTGTGCGGCATGGGCACCGGCGGCACCATCAGCGGCGTCGGCCGCTACCTCAAGGAGCAGAACCCCGACATCAAGGTCGTCGGCGCCGATCCTGCCGGCTCCGTCTACTCCGGCGGCACCGGCCGGCCCTACCTGGTCGAGGGCGTCGGCGAGGACTTCTGGCCCGACACCTACGACCGCACCGTCGCCGACCGCGTGATCGAGGTGTCCGACGGTGACTCGTTCGCGTTCACCCGGCGGCTGGCACGGGAGGAGGCGATGCTCGTCGGTGGTTCCTCCGGCATGGCGGCGTTCGCGGCCGCGCAGCTCGCCCGCGAGATCACCGGGACTCCCGAGGGCGACAACGCGGTCATCGTCGTACTGCTGCCGGACTCGGGTCGCGGCTACCTGACCAAGGTCTTCAACGACGACTGGCTCGCGACGTACGGCTTCCCCAACGGTCAGCCGCACACCGCCCGCACCGTCGGCGAGGTGCTCCGCGGCAAGACCGGCGCGCTGCCCGACCTCGTGCACACGCACCCCAACGAGACCATCGCCGAGGCGGTCGCGATCCTGCAGGAGTACGGCGTCTCCCAGATGCCCGTCGTCCGCGCCGAGCCGCCGATCGTGGCGGCCGAGGTGGCCGGATCGGTCTCGGACCGGGCGCTGCTCGACGCGCTCTTCGCGGGTCACGCCCGGCTCACCGACTCTGTGGAGCAGCACATGTCGCCGCCGCTGCCGACGGTCGGATCGACCGAGGACGCGAAGGACGCGGTGGCGATGCTCGAGTCGCGCTGACGCCGTGCTCGTCCAGGAGGACGGCAAGCCGGTCGGCGTGCTCACCCGCCAGGACCTGTTGACCTTCCTCGCGCTGGGATGACTGCGTTGGAGCTGCCGGCCGGGATCCGGGTCGCGACGGTCGACGACGCCGCCGACATCGTGCGGCTGGTCCGCGAGCTCGCCATCTACGAGCGCGAACCCGATGCGGTCGCGAACACGGCCGAGCTCGTAGAGCGCTGGCTCTTCGGTGACGACGCGGTCGCCTCCGCGCTGGTCGCCGAGATCGACGGCCGGGTGGTCGGCGTGGCGGTCTGGTACCGCAGCTACTCCACCTGGACCGGCGTGCCGGGCATCTATCTCGAGGACCTGTTCGTCGAGCCCGAGCACCGCGGCCACGGGTTCGGCAAGGCCTTCCTCGTCGCGCTCGCGCGGATCGCCCTCGACCGCGGCTACCAGCGGTTCGAGTGGGTGGTGCTCGACTGGAACACCCCCGCCCTCGAGTTCTACGACGCGCTCGGCGGGCGGCCGATGCAGCAGTGGACGACCTACCGCGTCGACGGCGAGCGGCTGGCCGCGCTTGCCGTTGGTCGAGGAGGTCGCTCTGCGACCGTCACGAGACCTGACGTGTGAGGTAGCGACAGGTGTGGTGCGGGGCCAGCCCGAGGTCGTCGTACCACGCCAGCGCGGGCGCGTTGTCGGTCTCGACGTGCAGCCAGACCGTGGTCGCGCCCTGCTCGGCGCCCCACTCGAGCAGGTCTGCGAGTACGGCGGTCGCCAGCCCCTGCCGCCGGTGACCCGGGTCGACCTCGATCGCGTGCACTCCGATCCAGTCGCCGTCGATGGCAGCCTCGCCCCGCGCCCGATCGTCGATCGTCACGACCGCACGCGGCCCATCGGCCACGAGCGAGGTCTGCTCGGGGACGGCGCGGATGCGGCGGCGTACCTGGGTCAGCGATGCCAGCCGGTGCTCGGCGTCGCCCGTCGGGTCGACGGCCCAACCGGCCGCGGCGAAGGCATCCTCCTCGGGCGAGCCCTTCTCGACCTGGACGTACGGCGGCCGCCCGCGCTCCTCGTAGAACGCCCGGACCGTCGCGGCCGCTTCGTCGAACGGCACGCCCGGGTCGCCCATCGCCAGGCAGGAGTTGCCGCGCCTCCGGAGCCGGCCGACCGGGGCGGTGTCGGTGCGCAGCACCCAGTCACCGAGCCCCGTCGTCTCGACGGTGGCCCAGAGCGAGGCGGTGTGGAGCTCGGCATCGTGCGGCGACACCCGCATCCGGACCGACGGCCGGGGCGGCACCGGCTTGCCGGAGACGATGTCGGCGATCGCGATCTCGACCGGCTCGCCGTCCTCGGGCTGGACCACGCACCGTCCCTCGCCCCACGCGGTGCAGACGCCCAGCAGGTCGGTCATCGCCGGTCCGCCGGACGGTCCGGTCTCGCCGCGGAGCAGCCGCCGGATCACCACGCGCTGGCCGATCACGTGCGGTCCGAGCAGATGGTGTCCCGAATCACGTGGGTCGTGCGCCGTCGTCACCCCCGGGATACTAGGCTGAGGGGGAACACGAACATGTTTCGTGTTCGCATCCGCTCTGCCGTTTCCAGGAGGACCCGGTGACCTACGTCATCTCTCAGCCCTGCGTCGACCTCAAGGACCGCGCGTGCGTCGACGAGTGCCCTGTCGACTGCATCTACGAGGGCAAGCGGATGCTCTACATCCACCCCGACGAGTGCGTCGACTGCGGCGCCTGCGAGCCGGTCTGCCCGGTCGAGGCGATCTTCTACGAGGACGACACCCCGGAGGAGTGGAAGGAGTACTACGACGCCAACGTCCACTTCTTCGACGACCTCGGCTCGCCCGGTGGCGCGGCCAAGATGGGTGAGATCGACAAGGACCACCCGTTCATCGCCGCGCTCCCGCCCCAGGAAACTGAGCACTGAGCCCGTCTCGGGGCGGCTGCCTGACTTCCCCTGGGACAAGCTGACGGCGTACGCCGCACAGGCGCGCGCACACGCCGACGGCATCGTCGACCTGTCCGTCGGCACGCCGGTCGACCCCACTCCTGAGGTCGCCCAGGCTGCGCTGCGGGCCGCGTCCGACTCGCCGGGCTACCCCGTGACCGTCGGACTGCCGGAGACCCGGCAGGCGGTCGTCGACTGGTTCGCCCGCTACCACGGCGTGACCGGGCTCGACATCGACCAGGTGTTGCCGGTGATCGGCTCCAAGGAGCTGATCGCGTCGCTGCCGCTCCACCTCGGCGTCGGCCCCGGCGACCTGGTCGTCTATCCCGAGCTGGCCTACCCGACCTACGAGGTCGGCGCCGCGCTCGTCGGCGCACGCACCCGGGCGACCGACTCGCTGACCGCGCTCGGGCCGGAGACGCCGCGGCTGCTGTGGATCAACTCGCCCTCCAACCCGACCGGACGGGTGCTTCCGAAGGAGCACCTGAAGAAGGTCGTGGACTGGTGTCGCGAGCGGGGAGTGCTCCTCGTCTCCGACGAGTGCTACATCGAGTGCAACTGGGAGGGTGCCTCCTACTCCGTGCTGCACCCGGACATCTGCGGCGACAGCCACGACGGGATCCTCGCCGTCCACTCGATGTCGAAGCGATCGAACCTCGCCGGCTATCGGTGCGCCTTCGTCGCGGGCGACCGGTCGGTGGTCGCCGAGCTGCTGGCGGTGCGCAAGAACCTCGGGCTGCAGATGCCCGGCCCGCAACAGCGGGTGCTGGCCGCCGTACTCGCTGACGACCGGCACAGCGAGGAGCAGCACGAGCGGTACGCCGCGCGCCGGGCCACGCTCCGGACCGCCCTCGAGACCGCGGGCTTCACCATCGAGCACTCCGAGGCGTCGCTCTACCTCTGGGCCACGCGCGGGCCGGACGGGCCCGACTGCTGGGAGACCGTCGCCGAGCTCGCCGAGCTGGGAATCCTGGTCGCCCCGGGCGTCTTCTACGGGGCTGCCGGCTCCCACCACGTGCGGGTCGCGTTCACCGCCACCGACGAGCGGGTCGGGGCGGCAGCCGCCCGGCTGGCAGCGCTGGCGTAGGCGGATACGGTCGGGCGCATGCGTCGGCTGTCGCTGCTCGGGGTCCTGCTGCTGCTCGCTGCCTGCTCCGCCGACAAGGACCCGGAGCCGTCGGCGGATGCGTCGCCGTCGACGCCGGCTCCTCAGCAGGTGGAGATCCGCGCCGGAGACCAGTGGGTGACCACGACGCGCGCCGACGGCACGGACGGGCGCTACCTGCTGCACGTGCCGCAGGGGATCGAGGCCGCTCGCCCGGCTCCGCTGGTGCTGGTCTTCCACGGCTCGCCGGGGACTGCTCGGGAGATGGTGCGGATGACCGGCTTCAGCGAGGTCGCTGATGACGAGGGGTTCCTCGTGGCCTATCCCGACGCCTTCGACACCACCGAGGACGTCGACGCACTGCTCGACGACGTGGCCGCCCGCATCGACGTCGATCCCCGCCGGATCTACGCAGCAGGCTTCTCCCGCGGCGCCTCGACGACGTACCTGTTCGCCGCCGAGCTCGCCGACCGCATCGCGGCGTTCGCGCCCGTCAGTGGCCTGCCGTACGACGTAGCGCCGACCCGTCCGACGTCCCTGATCGCCGTCGAGGGTCTCGCCGACGACCTCGCGTCAGGCTTCCCCGACGCGAACCGCTGGTGGGCGCGGCACAACGGATGCGTCCCTCCGAGCAGCGACGACCGCGCGGTGGCGCGGGCGGACGGTGCGGCGCACCGTTGCCGAGTGCGATGACGGCACGCAGCACGTCGTCCACTCGGTGTCCGGGCTGGGTCACGCCTGGCCGCGCCAGGCGACCCGCGCCGATCTGGGACTTCTTCGAAGCGCACCCACTCGCCCGATAGGCGCCGTTGGTCGAGGAGGTCGCCTGCGAGGAGCGCTCGCGAGAGGCCGCGCCCACCGTTGGTCGAGGAGGTCGCTCTGCGACCGTCACGAGACCCCTCTGCCCGCACGCTTGCGGTCCGCTGTGGGCTGGGTCCCCTGTTTACGAGGGACGTGGTTGCTCGCCGTCGTTGGTTGCGGCGCTGTCCCCGCGGCCCTGCCCGGGCGCAGCGCTGTCTGAGGTGCTCGCTGGGGTTGCGGTCGGTGGCGTGATGACCACCTTTCGTCCACACCTCGATTGCTCGGATCGCCTGTCCACAGGCGGGTTGCCGGGCGTTTGGTTGTGTCGGATGTTCCATATTGAATAGGTGTCATGGATCTCGGGACCGCACCCCTCTTCGACCTCACCGCCCCCGCGCGGCCGAGGTCGTCGAGCCCGCTGCGGTGTCGCGGTCCGAGGAGCTGCTCGCCAGCATCCAGCAGCGCCGCTCGGTCATCACCGAGCAGGAGATCGCCACCCTCCGCGAGGTCGCCGAATGGGCCGCCGCAGCACGTCGTGGACGACGAGGCTGACGCGGCGACGTTGATCGAGCGGGGCCTGGACACCGGCCTCCCGCTCGCCGGACCCGGCGCCCCGCTGATCTCCGACTTCGCCGTCATGGAGCTCTCCGCGCTCCTGGGCCGGTCGCTGGACTCGGGCCGCAACTACGTCGGGCAGGTCATCGAGCTCGCCCACCGCCTCCCGCGGACCTGGGCCCGGCTGCTGGACGGTGAGGTGCCGGTGTGGAAGGCCTTGCGGATCGCCGACCACACCCGGCTGCTGCCCGAGGATGCCGCGGCGTTCGTGGACCGCGCAGCTCGCCCCCTACGCGCACGGCTGCAGCTGGGCGCAGGTCGACCGGCTCGTCGAAGAAGCACTGGTCAGGTTCGACCCCGCAGCAGCCGAGGAACGACGCCGCGAGCGCCCAGGACCACCGCCACGTCGACCTCGGCCTGGACCAGGTCGGCTACGACGGCATCGCCCACGGCACCACCGCCCTCGACGCCGCCGACGCCCTCGACCTCGAACAAGCCATCGCCCGCCGCGCCAAGCTCAACGGCCAGCTCGGCGACACCGACTCCCTCGACGTGCGCCGGGCCAAGGCGCTGGGTGAGATCGCCCGCGAGGACCTGATCCTCGACCTGCAGGTCGCCGACCCCGACACCGGGGAGATCACCCGCACCATCCCGGGCCGCAAGACCGAGCTCATCCTCCACCTCTCCGCCACCGACCAGACCGTCGGCCGGTTCGGCAACACCCGCACCCCGATCTGCGTCGAGCAGATCAAGTCCTGGCTCAGCCTGCGCGAACACCACGGTGATCGTCCGGCCGGTCATCGACCTCGCCGGCCACCAGCCCGTGGACTCCTACGAGATCCCCGACCGGATCCGCTTCCAGGTCACCGAGCGCGACCACCACTGCGTCTTCCCCCACTGCACCAAGCCGGCCGAGTCCTGCGACCTCGACCACATCGAGCCCCACGCCGACGGCGGGGCGACCTGTGCCTGCAACCTCGCGCCCCTGTGCCGCGGACACCACCGGCTCAAGACCGCCGGCCAGGCGTCCTACCGGATGCTCACCCCCGGCACCTACCACTGGACCCTGCCGTCGGGGACCTACCTGGTCGACCCCACCGGCACCCACCCGCTCACCGGGTCCCGACAGACCCGCCGGACGAGTAGCTACCCAGCCCCACACCCCGCCACCGGCGGGGCTACAGGCATGTCCAGGGTCTCGTACGCCCTCGCGCAGAGCGTCTCGTGACGGCTCGACCAGACGGCGACCGTCCGTCGACCAACGCGGCCGCCACCACAGCGAGCACCTCAAACAGCGCTGTACCCGGGCAGGGCCGCGGGGTACAGCGCCGTCACCCAGACGGCGAGCAACCACGTCCCTCGTAAACAGGGGACCCAGCCCACCGCGTGACCGCAACGGAGGCCGTGATCGGCGCGCAGGCTTCGCGCCACGGCGGTTGACCCGGACCGCGGAGCGCCTTGCTGCGGCACGCTGGTGATCGATTGCCGGACCCGCTCGCGCCGATCGGGTGGCGCCTCGGCGAGGCACCACCCGATCGGCTGCGTCAGCGGTTCAGCGGCTCAGCGGGTCGCGCGGATGGTCGGGCTGAGGTCGGCCTGGCACTGCGAGTTCTTCTTGACCTTGGCGTAGAACCTGCCCTCGGTGCCGGTGTTGCCGGTGTTCCAGTCACCGTCGGAGTCGCTGGTGTCGTTGGCGAACCGGATGTCGTCGCCGCCGCCGCGGGTGCCGACCTGCTTGAAGACGATGACGTTGCGGTCGGCCTCGCAGACCGCGCGGGTGCTGCTGACGGTGCCCGAGAGATCGGTGCCCTCGGCCTGGATGGTGACGGTCACCGGCGCCAGTGCGGCAGCGTTTGCCGCCGGCCCGGCCAGGAGCAGCGCACCGCCCGAGGCGGCAGCGGCGAGGCCGAGGAGCGTGGCGGAGGCGGAGCGGAGGAGGTTCGACATGGGATGTTCCTTTCGGGGTTCAGCACGTTGTTGGTTGCCGTGTGGATGCGCGCTGAACGCAGGAAAGTTCCCAGGGGATCCGATCTTTTTCCGGCTGCTAGCCGAACACGTCGACGTGCACGTGGTCGCGGTGCTCGAGGATCACCTGCGAGCCCTCGCTCTCGGGCGGGTCGTAGTCGCGCCACTCGTCGCGGCCGGCGGTCCAGATCCGGTCGTCGAAGATGACGGTGCGGATGTCGAGCCGGGCCGCGTTGCCGACGAGGTAGTGCGCCACTGCCCAGCCGCTCGTCCGGTTGGTCTCGTTCACGGGGCGGAAGAAGATGTCGATCGCCCGTCCCTCGTAGTGCGCCGAGCCCTCCATGTGACCCGTCGACACCCCACCCGGGGCGAAACCGCCGAGGTCGAGGTCGCCGTACCGCGTCAGCAGGTCCTCGCGTACGGCGTCCGCGCGCCCGGTCAGCCCGGAGTCGACGAGGTCCTCGTCGGCCGAGGGCGCGCCGCCGTCGAGGTCACAGCTGAAGGTCGCGGGGGAGTAGCCGGTCAGCGCAGAGGCCAGTGCGCGGGCGTCCTCCTCGTGGTCGGCGTACGCCGACGGGAACGCCGATCGCTGGACCTGCTGCGCGGCCACCGTGATCTCCATGTTCTCGTAGCCGTCGATCTCGACCAGTGCGTCGTAGAACGCGTTGGTGGCGTAGACCGGGTCGAGGATCTCCTCCTCGGTGCCCCAGCCCTGGGACGGACGCTGTTGGAAGAGTCCGAGCGAGTCGCGATCGCCGTAGTCGATGTTGATCAGCTTCGACTCCTGGAACGCGGTGGCCAGTGCGATCGACACTGCTCGGGCCGGCAGTCCGCGCTCGATCGCGACCGCCGCGATCAGGCTCGCGTTCTCCGCCTGCTCGCCCGAGATCTCGACCTCGTGGTCGGCCACCACGGCGGTGCAGTCGCCGTCCGGGCCCGAGACGATGTCGTCGACGGCCTTGAAGATCACGATGCCGACGACCGCAACGATCGTCAGGGCCGCCAGGCCCACGACGATCGCGACAACACGCCCCTTCATGCTTCGAGTCTCCGGGACAGGTGGTTGCGCGCGTGCGCCATCAATTGGCGTGCAGCGCAGCGTTGAGGGCGATGCCCTCGCCGTGCCACGGCACCGCCTCGACAGCACCGGACTGGCTGTTGCGGCGGAAGAGCACGTTGCTCGCACCGGACAGGTCGCGGGCCTTCATCACCTGCGGGTCGGACCCGGGGAGGTGCACCAGCACCTTGGTGCCGGCGGTGACGTAGCAGCCCGCTTCGACGACGCAGTCGTCACCGAGGGAGATCCCGACGCCCGCATTGGCGCCGATCAGGCAGCGCTGGCCGACCGAGACGACCTCCTTGCCGCCTCCCGAGAGGGTGCCCATGATCGACGCCCCGCCGCCGACGTCGGTGCCGTCGCCGACCACCACACCGGCGGAGATGCGCCCTTCGACCATGGAGGCGCCGAGCGTGCCTGCGTTGAAGTTCACGAAGCCCTCGTGCATGACGGTGGTGCCCTCCGCCAGGTGCGCACCGAGGCGCACCCGATCGGCGTCGGCGATCCGGACGCCGGAGGGCAGCACGTAGTCGACCATCCGCGGGAACTTGTCGACGCCGTACACCGCCACCGTCGCGCCGGTCGCCTTCAACCGGGCTCGGGTCATCTCGAAGCCGTCGACGGCGCAGGGTCCGGCGCTGGTCCACACCACGTTGGTGAGCTGGCCGAAGACCCCGTCGAGGTTGATCTCGTGCGGGGCGACCAGCCGGTGCGAGAGCAGGTGCAGCCGCAGCCAGGCGTCGGTCGTGCTGCTCGGCGCGACCGAGAGGTCGGCGATCTCGACCAGCTCGACGCGCTTCTCGACGGCCCGGACCTTGTCGCTGCCCTGGAGCGTGACCAGCTCGTCCGGCGCGGAGGTGTCGTCCGGCTTCGAGCCGAGGGCCGGGCTCGGGAACCAGGTGTCGAGGACGGAGTCGTCGGAGGCATAGGTCGTCAGGCCGAAGCCCCAAGCAGCAGTCACGTGGGGTGATTCTAGGGCCCGGGTGAAACTACTGGCCGGTGCGGCCGTCGATGCACTCCCGGAGGAGGTCGGCGTGGCCGCAGTGGCGGGCGTACTCCTCGATCATGTGCACGACGACGTCGCGGATGCTGGCCACGTACTCTCCTCCCGCCAGCTCGACCTCGCGGCCGAGGTCGGCCTCGGGGATCGTTGCGAACCACTCCTCGGCCTTGGCGATCTCGCGGCGCCAGGTCGCGAAGGCATCGTCGACGCAGTCCTGGGTGCCGACAGCTCCGTTCCAGTCATGGTCGCGGTCCTCGGGAGTGCGGTAGAGCCGGTCCTCGCCCGTCGCTTGGAGCTCCCGCTGGAACCAGCTGTGCTCCACCCCCGCCATGTGCCGCACCATCCCGAGCAGACTCATGGTGCTCGGTGGGACGCTGCGGGTGGCGAGCTGCTCGGGAGTCAGCCCGTCGCACTTGAGTGCGAGCGTCAGCCGGTAGTTGGTGAGGTACTCCAGGAGCGTCGCCTTCTCACCCTGCGGGTTGCTGTAGGTGCGGGGGTCGGATTCCGAGTCGATCCACATGTCTGCCATGACCTAGACTTTGCCCCACAGGCGTTTGAGCCGTCATCAGCGGTGAGCCCCGGGAAGAACGCTTTCGAGCAAGTAGAACCCGGCGGGTAGGCCCGTCACAGCCAAGATCGAGTGGTCGACGTACGTCGGCAAGCGGGTGGTACCGCGGCGAGAGTCGTCCCTGTGGCCCCGACGACGACCGACCGCAGGAGACACCGCCGATGACCTATCCCAAGGTCAACCCCGACAACGCCGACACCAGTCCGGGCGTGCCGTCCTCCCTCCCCTCAATCCAAGCTTTCCCGAGATCGAGGAGCGGGTGCTGGCCTACTGGGCCGAGGACGACACCTTCCGCGCGAGCGTCGAGCAGCGGGACCCGGGCGAGGACGGCTCCAACGAGTTCGTGTTCTACGACGGTCCGCCGTTCGCCAACGGTCTGCCGCACTACGGCCACCTGCTGACCGGCTACGTCAAGGACATCGTGCCGCGCTACGAGACGATGCGCGGCAAGCGCGTCGAGCGCCGCTTCGGCTGGGACACCCACGGCCTGCCGGCCGAGCTCGAGGCGATGCGCCTCAACGGCATCAAGACCACCGACGAGATCGTCGAGATGGGCATCGACAAGTTCAACGACGCCTGCCGTGCGTCGGTGCTCAAGTACACGGGGGAGTGGCGCGACTACGTCACCCGCCAGGCCCGCTGGGTCGACTTCGACAACGACTACCGGACCATGAACCCGGAGTTCATGGAGTCGGTCCTGTGGGCGTTCAAGAGCCTCTACGACAAGGGCCTGGTCTACGAGGGCTTCCGGGTCCTGCCGTACTGCTGGAACGACGAGACGCCGCTCTCCAACCACGAGCTGCGGATGGACGACGACGTCTACCAGGACCGCCAGGACCCGTCGGTGACCGTCGGCTTCGCGGTGCAGACCGACGGCGAGTTCGCCGGAGCCAAGCTGCTCACCTGGACCACGACGCCGTGGACGCTGCCGAGCAACCTCGCGGTGATGGTCGGGTCCGCCATCGACTACGTGATGGTCGAGGAGTACGGCGCGGACCGCTACATCGTGGCGGAGGCGCGGCTCGCGTCGTACTCCCGTGAGCTGGGCGAGGAGCCCAACGTCGTCTGGCGCGGCAAGGGTGCCGACCTGGTCGGGCTCAGCTACGCGCCGCCGTTCTCCTACTACGCGGGTCACGCCAACGCCTTCCGTGTCGTCGCCGCCGACGAGGCCGTCACGACCACGGACGGCACCGGCCTGGTGCACAGCGCCGGCGCGTTCGGTGAGGTCGACAAGGAGGTCACCGACCGCGAGAAGATCGAGCCGGTGATGCCGGTCGGCAAGGACGGGCGGTTCACCAGCCCGGTCGACGAGTACGCCGGGATGCTGGTCTTCGACGCCAACCTGCACATCATCGACCACCTCAAGAGCCACGGCGGGGCGGTCACGCCCGGGACCGTGCTGCTGCGGCGAGAGACCTACACCCACTCCTACCCGCACTGCTGGCGCTGCCGCGAGCCCCTGATCTACAAGGGCGTCGAGTCCTGGTTCGTCGAGGTCACCAAGTTCAAGCAGCGGATGCTGGAGCTCAACGAGCAGATCCGTTGGGTGCCGGAGCACATCAAGGACGGCCAGTTCGGCAAGTGGCTGGAGAACGCCCGCGACTGGTCGATCACCCGCAACCGGTTCTGGGGCAGCCCGGTGCCGGTGTGGAAGAGCGACGACCCGACGTACCCACGGATCGACGTCTATGGCTCCTTCGAGGAGATCGAGCGCGACTTCGGCACGTTGCCGCGCAACCGCGACGGCGAGCCCGACCTGCACCGGCCGTGGGTCGACGACCTGACCCGGCCCAACCCCGACGACCCGACCGGGCAGTCGACGATGCGCCGCGTTGCCGACGTGCTCGACGTGTGGTTCGACTCCGGGTCGATGAGCTTCGCCCAGGTGCACTACCCGTTCGAGAACGCTGACTGGTTCGAGCATCATTTCCCGGGCGACTTCATCGTCGAGTACATCGGCCAGACCCGCGGCTGGTTCTACACGATGCACGTCCTGGCCACGGCGCTGTTCGACCGGCCTGCGTTCCAGTCCTGCATCAGCCACGGCATCGTGCTCGGCTCCGACGGCAACAAGATGTCGAAGTCGCTGCGCAACTACCCCGACGTGCGCGAGGTCTTCGACCGCGACGGTGCGGACGCGATGCGCTGGTTCCTGATGGCGAGCCCGATCCTGCGCGGCGGCAACCTGGTCGTGACCGAGCAGGGCATCCGCGACTCCGTGCGCCAGGTGATGATCCCGCTCTGGAACACGTGGTACTTCTTCTCGCTCTACGCCAACGCCGAGGGTTATGAAGCCAACGTAGGCCGCCCAGAATCGTTGGGCAGCACCGACCCGCTCGACCGCTACCTGCTCGCGAAGACGCGGCAGTACGTCGAGCAGCTCACGGTCGAGCTCGACGGCTACGCGATCGCCGACGCCTGCGAGACCACCCGCGGCTTCCTCGACGTACTGACGAACTGGTACGTCCGGCGCTCCCGCGAGCGGTTCTGGGAGGGGCGGCCCGAGGCGTTCGAGACGCTGGCCGCGGTGCTCGACACCGTGTGCCGGGCGGTCGCGCCGCTGCTGCCGTTGACGACCGAGGAGGTCTGGCGCGGCCTGACCGGCGGTCGGTCCGTCCACCTCGCCGACTGGCCGGATGCCGCCGCGCTTCCGGCGGACGACGCGTTGGTCGCCGCCATGGACCAGGTCCGCGAGATCTGCTCGGCGACGTCGGCCCTGCGCAAGGCGGGCGGCCTCCGCAACCGGCTGCCGCTCGGCTCGCTGACCGTCGTCGTCGACGACCCCGCGGCCCTCGAGCCGTTCACGTCGATCGTGGCCGACGAGGTCAACGTGAAGCAGGTCCGCCTGCTCGCGGCCGACTCGCCGGAGGCCGCGGCGTACGGCGTCTCCCAACGGCTCACCGTCAACGCCCGGGCCGCCGGCCCGCGGCTCGGCAAGGACGTGCAGACCGCGATCAAGGCGTCGAAGGCCGGCGACTGGGAGGCGGTCGTCAGCCCCGAGGGCGGCGTCAGCGTGACCGCAGGTGGGCTCGAGCTGGTCGAGGGCGAGTTCGTGCTCGAGACGGTCGTCGGCTCGGAGACCGGCGACTCAGCGACCGGCATGCTCGCCGGCAGCGGGTTCGTCGTGCTCGACACCGTCGTCACGCCTGAGCTGGCCGAGGAGGGCCTCGCCCGCGACCTGGTCCGCGCGGTCCAGCAGGCGCGTCGCGACGCCGGGCTCGACGTCACCGACCGGATCGCGCTCACCATCGGCGGCTCGGCAGCGGTGCTCGCCGCCGCGCAGGCGCACGAAGACCTGATCGCGAAGGAGACCCTGGCGACGTCGTACTCGGTCGAGGCCGACGCCGAGGGCACGCGGTGACGGTCGGCGACGGCCAGCAGGCGACCGTGGCGGTCGCCCGAGCCTGACGCGACGCCCCGTGGTCACGCCGGCTGCAGGGCCGTCCTGAAGAAGTGGATCAGCTCATCGGCGACCACCCCGGGGCGACACCACGGGGGCGAAGTGTCCGACGCCCGGCACCTCGCGGACCCGGGCACCCGCGACCAGGCCGGCGAGCTGGTGGGCGCCGCCGTGGAAGACCGTCTCCAGGAGAGTCTCGGTTCCGACGAGGAACAGCGTCGGTGCTCTCACCTGTGCGAGCGCCGCGGGGGCGAGCTGGTCCGTCGTCCACGTCGGCCATGAGGTTCTGGAAGAACACCAGCAGCTCCGGGATGCCGGCCGACCACCGCTCTTGGACGTCGGTGCCCTCGATCGCCTCGATCTCCTCGTCGTTGCAGATCCCGATGAGGAATGCCCGGACCGCATCGACGAGTCGGCCCTCAGCCGCGGCCATGCCCACCTGCTCGATGGCGGCCCCGAGCCGCCCGAAGTCGTCCTGCGCCTCGGGCGGGGCGTCCTGCGGACTCGCACCGGACTCCCACGCGGCAACTGCGGTCACCCTGGCGACCCGTTCGCCGCGCTGAGCACGAGCGGGCCACCACCGGACCATCCCATCAGGCAGACGGGTTCGTCGATGGTGGCCACGAACGCGGTGATGTCCTCCGAGAGCCGCGGCATCGAGTGGTCGGGGTGGTCGCCGGAGAGACCGCGGCCGCGGGTGCTGGGCAGGTAGCAGGTGAACCGGTCGGTGAGATGGGGGAGCAGCTCGGTCCAGGCGAACTCGCCGTCGCCGATCGCACCGTGGACCAGGACCAGCGGCGGCCCGTGCCCGATCACGCGTCCGACGATCTCGGTGCCGTCGGCGGAGGCGGTGCGGTGGAGCCTTGATTCGGTCATGGTGACCTCCTGGGGAGGCGCCGCGGATCGGCGCGTCTCCACCGATGCTCGGCAGGGCGAGGCGGCCGGCGCATCGGTGTCGATGACCACTCGATCTCGACCCTGCTACGTGGTTGTGCGTAGGCGGCTCTATCGGGCGACCGTCATGCCGTGGTCGATCGCGTAGCGCGCGGCCTGGGTGCGCGACTCGACGTTGATCTTGTGGAAGATGTTGGTCAGGTGCCGCGCCACGGTGCGGTCGCTGATGAAGAGCGCCTCGCCGATCTGCACATTGGACCGGCCCTCGGCCACCAGCGCCAGCACCTCGCACTCGCGCGCGGTCAGCCCGTCCGGTGCCTCGGTCGCGGGCATCCGCGCGCCCAGTCGCTCGTACGCCGCGACCGCCAGCGCCCGCTCTGTGGCTGCGGACTCCTGGTCCCCGACGGCCCGGTAGGCCTCCGCGAGCTGTAGGCAAGCGCGCGCGGCGTCGTACGACGCCCCCAGTTCCTGCCAGCGTCGGCGGGCCTCGCTGAGCAGGGGGAGCGCCTCCTCGACGCGTCCGTCGGACAGCAGCACAGCGCCCCGCGCGGTGGTCGCCATCGCCTCCAGCCCGGAGGTTGCCCACGCCGACGCCGTCTCCTCGAGCTCGGCGGCCGCCGCCGCTGCCTCCTCAGGGAGTCCCGCCGCGACCGCGGCCTCGACGGCCGCGGCGCACAGCGGCGCGCGGCGCAACGGATCTGGTCCGGCGGCGGCGAGGGCCGAGCGGAGCGACCGGGCAGCCCCCGCTGCGTCGCCCTCGGCGAGCCGCAGCAGCGCCCTCCCCGGCTGGGGGTTGCGGCCGCGGGCGTGGGCCTCGTCGTATGCCTCGGACGCACCCGGCAGCCCGAGGAGCCGACGGGACTCGGCGACGACGTACCACGCCTCGGCAACGTAGGGGATCGCCATCGAGTCCTGGTGAGCCACGGTCGCGAGAGCCGTTGCCTCTGCCTGCTTCCACGCGCCATGAAGAAGGTGGAGCTGCGCCCGATGCACGGCACACATGCCCTCGATTCCACCCCCGACCGCTGCGGGGAGGGATGCCAGCCACCGCTCGGTCAGCTCGGTCCAGCGGCTCATCCGACGGAGGTCGGCAATCTCGTGGCAGGCCTGGATGGTGAAGCAGTACAGCGTCCACGAGTTGAACGGACTGAGCCGGCCGTCGAGGACAGTCACCATCGCTTCGTCGACCAGAGCCAGCCCGTCGGCAGTGTGGCCTGAACGGATCAACGCCCGTCCCTCGGCATGGATGCCCATCGCTATCAGGTCCGGCTCGTCGAGGCGCCTCCCGAGGTCCTGCATCCGGCGAGCGGCTGCGAACGCTTCAGTGGGCCGGCCGACCTGGAGGTTCGCCTGCACCTCGGTCAGGAACGTCAGGTACCCATGCGCGTCGCACTCGGGGAGGTCCTGGATGAGGCGTGCTGCGCGCCCGATCCAGCCCATCGCTTGCGGCTCGTCACCTCGGGACATGTGGAAGATCCCGAGCAGGATCCCGGACTTTGCAGCGTCTGCCGGCCGGGAGGCGGCCACGAAGGCGTCGTGCGCCGCCGAGCCGAGGCGCAGCGTGTCTTCCATGTGGCCCAGCCAGAACTGGGAGTCGGCGTACGCGGCGAGGTCGTCGGCCGTCATCGCCGTCGGCGCGACGGCGGCGAACGATGCCGCAGCGGCGGGCCAGTCCTGCCGTGCGTAGGCATCCCGGGCCATGCTCAGGTTGACGTCGTCGGACATTCGGTCCCCTTCGAAGTTCAGGCTAGCGACCTCGCCCCGCGGCGACCATTGCCTGTGGGCTGCTTGGATGAGGGCATGACCGCACCGCCCGCCCTCGACCTGACCGCCGACGCCGTCACGCTGACCCGACAGCTCGTCGACATCGAGTCGGTGTCCCGCAACGAGCAGGCGATCGCGGACCTGGTCGAGGCTGCGCTGCGCGCGCTGCCCCACCTCACCGTCGTGCGCCGCGGCCACACCGTCGTTGCTCGTACGTCGCTGGGCCGGCCAGCCGGGTGGTGCTGGCCGGCCACCTCGACACGGTGCCGGTCAACGACAACCTGCCCAGCCGGCTCGAGGACGGCATCCTGCACGGCCTCGGCACCTGCGACATGAAGGGCGGCGACGCGGTCATCCTGCGGATCGCGGCATCGCTGACCGAGCCGGTGCACGACCTCACCTTCGTCCTCTACGAGGCCGAGGAGATCGACTCGCAGTTCAACGGCCTGCGCCTGCTCAGCGAGTCCGATCCCGACCTGTTGACGGCGGACTTCGCCGTGCTGATGGAGCCGTCCAACGCGGTGGTCGAGGCCGGGTGCCAGGGCACCATCCGCGTCGACGTACGCACGCGCGGCGAGCGGGCGCACTCGGCTCGCAGCTGGCGCGGGGTGAACGCGATCCACGGTGCGGCCGACGTACTCAACCGGCTGCGGGAGTACGACGCCCGCAAGCCCGTCATCGACGGGTTGGAGTATCACGAGGGCCTCAATGCCGTCGGCATCAGCGGCGGCGTCGCCGGCAACGTGATCCCCGACGAGTGCGTGGTCAGCGTCAACTTCCGCTTCGCGCCGGACCGCTCGGAGGAGGAGGCGCTGGCGTTCGTGACCGACTTCTTCGCGCCGTACGACGTCACGGTGACCGATTCCGCGCCCGGTGCGCTGCCGGGTCTCGACCGCCCGGCGGCCAAGGCCTTCATCGATGCCGTCGGCGGTCCCGACGGCATGGTCAACCCCAAGTTCGGGTGGACCGACGTCGCCCGGTTCACCACGCTCGGCGTGCCTGCCGTCAACTTCGGGCCGGGAGACCCGATGCTGGCGCACAAGCAGGAGGAGCATGTGCCGGTGGCGCAGATCGAGAGCTGCGAGCGCCAGCTGCGCGCGTGGCTCCAGGGTGAGGAGACCCAGCAATGACGAAGCGAATCGGTCCCGGCCCGCGCCCGAGCAAGGGACGTCCGGAGGGCTCGACCACCGACCAACGGCTGCTCGACAGCCGGGGCGACAGCGACTGGGTCCACATGGACCCGTGGCGGGTGCTCAAGATCCAGGCCGAGTTCGTCGAGGGCTTCAACGACCTCGCCGAGCTCGGGCCCGCGATCGCGGTGTTCGGCTCTGCGCGGATCCCTGCCGACCACCCGGCCTACCAGCTCGGCGTCAAGGTGGGCGGCGCGCTGGTCGAGGCCGGTTTCACCGTCATCACCGGCGGCGGTCCGGGTGCGATGGAGGCGGCCAACAAGGGAGCGACCGAGGCCGGGGGAGAGAGCGTCGGTCTCGGCATCGAGCTGCCCTGGGAGGCCCGCCTCAACGACTACGTCACGTTCGGCCTCAACTTCCGCTACTTCTTCGTCCGCAAGATGATGTTCGTGAAGTACTCCCAGGGCTACGTCGTGCTCCCCGGCGGCATCGGCACGCTCGACGAGATGTTCGAGGCGATGACCCTGTCGCAGACCCTGAAGATCACGACGTTCCCGATCGTGCTGATGGGCGTGGAGCACTGGACCGGTCTGATCGACTGGATGAAGGGCTCCATGCTCGGCGATGCCCGGATCAAGCAGTCCGACCTCGACATGCTCACCCTGACCGACGACGTCGACGAGGCGGTGGCCCTGATGGTCGCCGCCCGCGACCGCCACGCCTGACCAGTCCCGAGGAGTCCCGTGCCGCAAGCGATGATGTGGGTCTTCGCCGTACTGATCGTGCTCGCGATGGGTGGCATCGCCCTGCTCGCAGCCGGACGTGGCGAGCCGATGAAGCCGGCGTACGACGACCGCCCCGACGCCCGCGTTCCACTGGACCGGACGATCACGGCGGACGACCTGCGGCGGGTGCGGTTCTCCCTCGCGTTCCGCGGCTACCGGATGTCTGAGGTCGACGCGCTGCTGGCGCGGATGGCGATGGAGCAGGAGCTCCGCGCCGCTCCTTCCACGCCTTCCGCCGCGCCTCCGGTTGCGCCGTCCGCGGGGCCCGGCAAGCACGCAGCCCCCAAACCTGCTGGTGATTCCGACGATCCCACCGCGTTTGGAGCGGCGCTGCCACCACCTCCGCCACCACCTTCGCCGGGGTGAACATGGAGCCGCTGCTGCGCGGTCAAGGGGGCATGCGCGATAATGGTTCGGCAAACCCTAAGCAGACCAGGTCTGCCAGTACTGATGGGAAGAGGGGTGCCGCATGGCGGCGATGAAGCCTCGGACCGGTGACGGTCCGCTGGAGGTCACCAAGGAGGGTCGGGGCATCGTCATGCGAGTCCCGCTCGAAGGCGGTGGCCGCCTGGTCGTCGAGCTGAACGCCGAAGAGGCAGGTGCCCTCGGCGACGCTCTCAAGAACGTTGTCGGGTGACGGAACCCGTTCTTCCTAGCCAGGTTTCACCCCCCGAGTTCGCACTCAGCGATCTCCTCCCCGCCGCCATCGTCGGTGTCGACACGGTGGCAGTGCCGGTATTGCCCGGCCCTTCCGGCGACGACTCCAGCATCCTGCTGGGTCCCGGCGCCGCTGACCTGATCGAGGCGATCGAGGTCGATCTGCTCGGCGCCGCCGAGCTGCGCGGGATGACCGGGGCAGTCGGCGAGATCGTCGAGGTGCCGGTGCCGCAAGGCACGGACGCCAACCCCGCGCTCCGGCTGGTGCTGCTCGTCGGGGTCGGCCGGGCCCGGCCGATCGACGTGCGCCGAGCCGGCGCGGCTCTCGCGCGCGCCACGCGCGACCGTGACGCCGTCGCCACCTCGATCCCTGCGGTCGCACCGGATGGCGACCCGGTCCCGGACGCAACGGCCCTCGAAGCCTTCGTGGCCGGCACCATGCTCGGCGCGTTCGAGTTCCACTGGCGCTCGACCGGACCGGAGCGGCACCCGGTCCGCCAGGTCGTGATCGCCACCCCGCCCGGAACCCTCGCCGGCGCCGACCAGGCCGCGCTCGCGCGCGCCGTCGCGATCGGCGGCGCGGGCTGGCGTTCCCGGACGCTCGCGACGGTGCCGAGCAACCTCAAGAACCCCGCCTGGCTCGCGGACCAGGCCGAGCAGGTCGCAGCGGCGGCCGGGCTCGAGGTCCGCATCTGGGACGAGGCCGATCTCGAGCGCGACGGCTTCGGCGGCATCCTGGGCGTCGGCCGGGGCTCGGCGAACCCGCCCCGGCTGATCCGGCTCGACTACACGCCCGCGGACGTCGGCGCTCGAACGGCGAAGAAGCTTCCGCACGTCGTGCTGGTGGGCAAGGGCATCACGTTCGACACCGGCGGCCTCTCGATCAAGCCCGGTCCGAGCATGGTCGCGATGAAGCGCGACATGACCGGCGGTGCGGCGGTGCTGGCGACGATGGTCGCGCTCGCCGACGTGGGCTGCCCGGTGCGGGTGACCGGTCTCGTGCCTGCGGCCGAGAACGCGATCTCCGGATCTGCGATCCGCCCGGGCGACGTGATCCGGCACTGGGGTGGCCGCACCTCCGAGGTCACCAACACCGACGCCGAGGGCCGGCTGGTCCTCGCCGACGCCCTCGCCTACGCCGCGGCCGAGCTCGACCCGACCGTGCTCGTCGACATCGCCACACTCACCGGCGGGATGAAGATCGCGCTCGGTCAGCAGATGGGCGGTTTCTTCGCCACCGACGACGCGTTGGCCACCGCGATCCGCGACGCGGGCGAGCGCGCGGGAGAGCCGGTGTGGCGGTTCCCGCTCTACGCCGGCTACGAGGAGCGGCTGGCGTCCAAGGTCGCCGACGCCGACAACAGCGCCGGTACGCCGCAGGCGATCACGGCGGCGCTGTTCCTCCAGCACTTCACCGGCGGCGCTGCCGTGGGTCCACCTCGACATCGCCTCGGTCGGCGATGTCGAGAAGGAGCTCCACGAGTGGACCGTCGGACCGTCAGGCTTCGGCGCCCGCCTGCTGCTCAGCTGGCTCGGGCAGGACGAGCCGCTCGCCGGGATCACGACTGAGGGGAAGAAGAGATGAAGGGTCTGACCGTCCGCTGGTCGCTCGCCGACGCGCCCGAGGGGGTCGAGGAGCAGCTGGCGTCGTACGTCGCCGACTCGTCGCACGCCCGCTTCACCGGCATGGCCGGGCTGGCCTACAAGACCTGGCGGATGGTGCCCGGCGCGTGGTTCGAGGGCTGTTACGTGTTCGCCGACGACGCGGCGCGGGCGGCGTTCCAGGAGACGTTCACCGCCGGTGCGGCCGAGTCGCCCGGCTCCCAGATCATCGGCAGCGCGCCGATCCTCATCGAGCCGTGCGAGATCGTGTCGATCGCCGAGGGCGCCGCGGGCTTCACCGCAGCGCCCCGCGCTTGACTTGGAGTGCACTCCAAGCCCGACACTGGTCGGATGAGCTACTCGATCGCCGAAGCCGCAGAGCGCTCGGGTCTCACGGCCCACACGCTGCGCTACTACGAGCGCGACGGTCTGCTGCTCGCCGGGGTGGACCGGTCGGCCTCCGGCCACCGTCGCTACTCCGCGCGCGACCTGGCCTGGATCGAGCTGATCACGCCGGCTGCGCGCGACCGGCATGCCGATCCGTGAGGTCAGGAAGTACGCCGACCTGGTGCGGTCCGGCGACGGCAACGAGGCCGAACGCCTGGCCCTGCTGGTGGCCCACCGCGAGCGCGTCGAGGCGCAGCTCGCCGAGGTGACCGCCCACCTGCGCGCCATCGACCACAAGATCGGCATCTACGAAGGAAAGGTCGAGCAGCTCAGCGAACTCCGGTCTTGACTTGGAGCGCGCTCGAAGCCGTTGAGTTGTCGACATGACACTCACCACCCGCACTCTCGGTACCGACTCGCCCCTGACCGTCTCCGTCCTCGGCCTGGGCTGCATGGGCATGTCGGAGTTCTACGGAACCGCAGACGAGGGCGAAGCGATCGCCACCTTGCACCGCGCGCTCGACCTCGGCGTCACCTTCCTCGACACCGCGGACATGTACGGGCCCGTTCACCAACGAGCAGCTGGTCGGCCGCGCGATCGCGGCCAGTCAGCACGGTCGCGATGACCTTCAAGTAGCCACCAAGTTCGGCAACGAGCGGCTGCCCGACGGGACCAGGGTCGGCATCAACGGCCGGCCGGAGTACGTCCGGGCGGCGTGCGACGCGTCGCTGGCCCGTCTCGGCGTGGACGTGATCGACCTCTACTACCAGCACCGCGTCGACAAGACCGTGCCGATCGAGGAGACCGTCGGCGCGATGGCTGAGCTGGTCGCCGCGGGCAAGGTCCGCCACCTCGGACTGTCGGAGGCCTCGGCGGCCACCATCCGACGGGCGCACGCCACCCACCCGATCACCGCGCTGCAGTCCGAGTACTCCCTGTTCACCCGCGACATCGAGGACGAGATCCTGCCGACCATCCGGGAGCTCGGGATCGGCCTCGTCCCCTACTCACCGCTCGGTCGCGGCCTGCTGACCGGCACGATCACCGAGACCGGCGGTGCCGCTGGCGATGGCGACTTCCGGCGGTCGGCGTACTTCCCGCGGTTCCAGGGTGACGCGCTGGCCGCCAACCTCGCGCTCGTGGACAACGTGCGCTCCATCGCGGACGAGAAGGCGGTCACGCCTGGCCAGGTCGCGCTGGCGTGGGTGCTGGCCCAGGGACCGGACGTCGTACCGATCCCGGGCACCAAGCGGACGCGCTACCTCGAGGAGAACGTCGCGGCGGCCGATGTCGAGCTGACGGACGACGACCTGGTCGCGCTCGAGAAGGCGGTGCCGCGCGACGCGGTCGCCGGTGACAGGTACGGCGACATGTCGTCCGTCGACGCCTGAGCCGCCCGACGACCGGTCACTCGTCGGCTTCGGGAACCCATTCCTTCTTCGCGAGCAGCAGCCCGTCGCCGACGGGCAGCAGCAGCGGCACCAGGCCGTCGGTCGCGGTGACCTCCTGCACGAGCGCCCGGATCGCGACGGTCTCGTCGTCGCGCTGGGACGGATCGGCGACCCGGTCGTGCCACAGCGCGTTGTCGAAGGCCACGACGCCGCCGGGCCGCAGCAGGCGCAGCGCCTCGGAGAGGTAGGCGCCGTACTCCCGCTTGTCGCCGTCGGCGAACACGATGTCGTAGTGGCCGTCGGTCAGCCGGGGGAGTACGTCGAGCGCGCGGCCGGCGATCGTCCGCACCCGCTGGGGGGCGATGCCCTCGTCCTTGAACGACTCGCGTGCGAGCCGCTGGTGCTCGGCCTCGACGTCGACCGTGGTCAGCACCCCGTCGGCGCGCATGCCCCGGAGCAGCCACAGCCCGGAGACGCCCGCACCCGTGCCGATCTCGACGACGGCGCGGGCGTCGAGCACGGCGGCCAGGAACCGCAGCGCGGCACCGGCTCCGGAGCCCACCGCGACGGCGCCGACCTCCTCCGCACGTGCCCGCGCGGCGAGGAGTACGTCGTCCTCGACGACGTAGGTCTCGGCGAAGGTCCAGCTGGTCGGACTGATCGGATCGAGCGGAGAGGCAGCCACGGATCCCACCGTATCGGTCAACGGCCCCGGTTCCGCGGAGCCTGGGCGGGCGATCGGCCCGGAACAACGGGATCGGGACGTTCGTTGAGAAGGACGGATGTGCTTTCAGGGACCCGTGCCCGCTTTTCACAGGGTTTCCTCAGGCCACAGGAATACCGTCACACTCACCAGGAAGGCAGCACACATCGTGCGGAGAAGGGCAGGAGCCATGAGCGCCGAGCAGGCGACCGGAGAGCAGTCGATGGACTGGGAGTCCATCGTCGACCAGCACTCCGACCGCGTCTTCCGCCTTGCGCTGCGCCTGACCGGCAACCGCCATGACGCCGAGGACCTCACCCAGGAGGTCTTCGTGCGGGTGTTCCGCTCGCTGCACACCTACCAGCCCGGCACCTTCGAGGGCTGGCTGCACCGGATCACCACCAACCTCTTCCTCGACCAGGCCCGCCGTCGCCAGCGGATCCGCTTCGACGCGCTGTCCGACGAGCGCGCGGCGCGCATCGCGAGCGCCGTCGCCGGCCCCGACATGGCCTACGACGCCCGCACCTTCGACGACGACGTCGAGGCCGCACTCGCGGCGCTGCCGCCGGACTTCCGTGCCGCGGTGGTGCTCTGCGACATCGAGGGCCTGACCTACGAGGAGATCGCCGAGATCCTCGGCGCCAAGCTCGGCACCGTCCGCTCGCGCATCCACCGCGGCCGGGCCATGCTCCGGGCCGCGCTGGCCCACCGTGCACCCCAGGGCGCGCGCACCCGCTACGCCGGTCCCGCACCCGTCGTCACCGGCCTGGGGCGCGCATGATCGGGCACCTCGGCGCAAGGGTGAGTGCGCTCCTCGACGGTCAGCTGTCGCAGGCGGAGGCCGACGAGGCGTGGGCCCATGTCTACGCCTGCCACGCGTGCCGTGACCTCGTCGAGCGCGAGGGCTGGGTCAAGACCCGACTGGCCGGTCTCTCCGGTGGCGTCGGCGCCGCGTCCCCCGACCTCAAGGGATCGCTCCTCAACCTGACGCCCGGCGAGCGGTTCCTCGTCGAGGCGCGACGCAGCGGGGGAGTCCGCCGCGGCGTCGGTATGGCGGTCCTCGGTGGCGGTGCGCTCGGCGCGGCGATGGTCGGCGTACTCGCGCTCGGCTTCTCCCCGGGCTCCAGTCCCGTCAACGACCGTCGGCCACCCGTTTCGAGGGTCGAGACCCCGACGGTGAACGAGGGCGGCTCGAGCCGATCCCCGGGCAACCTCGCTCCGGCCCGTGAGGTCCCCCCGGGCCGCACGATCGGGCCGCTGGGCGGCGCTCCTCAGACCCGTGCGCCGGTGCCGGCGTGGGTCAAGCAGCTCCTCCCGTAGCGCGGCCGATGACCTTGCTGTTGTGACCATCGGCGATGATGGGTCCGTGAACGACGGACCCGACCACGACCCCGACGTGACGCCGGAGCCCAGGTCGGCCGAGCCGGAGCAGACCCAGCCCATCGGTGGCCAGCGGCCGGCGGAGCAGCGCTGGGCGCCGCCCGGCGCGACGTTGGACGCCCCTGGCCCGGTCGTCGCTGCACCCGCCGCGCCCCACTCGCCACCTCCGGCGGGCCCTCCGGCAAGTCCGCCGTCGGTCTATCCGCCTCCGCCGCCGACCCAGGTGCTCACGCCGGCCGGCCCCCACCGCTCATCGCGCCGAGCGCGCCGAGCGCGCCCGGCCGTCCGGTTGGGTGTGGCCGGTCGTCGCCGTGCTCGCGCTCGTCCTCGGCACCGTCGGCGGCGTCCTCGGTGGCATCGGCTACTCGGAGTGGAACGACGACTCCGCTGACGACAACCGCGCGTCGGCGCCGAACGGCGTCGACAACTCCGACCTGACGACCCAGCCCCCGCTCGACAAGCCGGGATCGGTCGCCCGCGTGGCTCAGGAGGTGCTCCCGAGCACCGTCCAGATCATCGCCGAGTTCGAGGGAGTCGAGGCGGGTGCGACCGGCTCGGGCTTCGTGCTCGACGACCAGGGCCACATCATCACCAACAACCACGTCGTCGCGGACGCCGCCGAGAACGACGGCCCGATCGAGATCGTCGACCAGGACGGCAACCGCCAGAACGCGACCGTCGTCGGCCGCAGCCCCGTCTACGACCTCGCCGTCCTCCACGTCGCCGGGGCCGAGGACCTCAAACCGGCGTCGCTCGGCAAGTCCCGGACCCTGCGCGTCGGCGAGCCCGTCGTCGCGATCGGCGCCCCGCTCGGGCTGAGCTCGACGGTGACGTCCGGCATCGTGAGCGCGCTGAACCGGCCGGTGACCACCGGCAACACGTCGGACGACTCGTCGTACATCAACGCGATCCAGACCGACGCCGCGATCAACCCCGGCAACTCGGGCGGACCGCTCGTCAACCTGCAGGGCCAGGTCGTCGGCGTGAACTCCGCGATCGCCACCAACGGCGGCGGCAGCATCGACGACGAGGCCGGCAACATCGGCGTCGGCTTCGCGATCCCGGTCGAGCAGGTCGTCATCACCGCCAACCAGATCCTGGAGAACGGCGAGGCGCAGTACCCCGTCATCGGCGCCCGGGTGCAGACCGGCGGCCCGGCGGAGTTCGACGGCGCCACCGTCGACGAGGTGCTCGCGGACTCGCCCGCGCAGGACGCCGGTCTCGAGAACGGCGACCTGATCACCCATGTCAACGGCGCCCGCATCACCGACGGCATCGGCCTGATCGTGGCGATCCGCACCCACCAGCCCGGCGAGACCATCGAGTTCACGGTCCGCCGCGACGGCGACGAGCAGACGATCGAGGTCACCCTCGACGGCGAGGTCGGCTAGCTACTCGTTTCGTCGGTCGAGGAGGTCGCCACCACCGCTGGTCGAGGAGGCCGCAACCACCGTTGGTCGAGGAGGCCGCAACCACCACCGGTCAACGGAGGCCGCAACCACCGCTGGTCGAGGAGGTCGCTCTGCGACCGTCACGAGACCCCTCTGCCTGCGGCTTGCGGTCCGCGGTGGGCTGGGTCCCCTGTTTACGAGGGACGTGGTTGCCCGCCGTTGTTGGTTACGGCGCTGTTCCCCGGGCCCTGCCCGGGCTCGGCGTTGTCTGGGGTGCTCGCTGTGGTTGCGGTCGCGAGAGGTACGGCGGGTGGTTGCGGTCGGCAGGCGGGTACGGGCCGAGGAGCTGGTTGAGGTGCGAGGAGCGCAGCGAGGAGCCTCGAAACCACCCCTGGGCATGCCTGTAGCCCCGCCGGTGGCGGGGTGTGGGGCTGGGTAGCTACTCCTCGGGCGGGTCGGGTGTTGTCGACCCAGTGAGCTGGTGGGTGCCGGTGGGGTCGACCAGGTAGGTCCCCGACGGCAGGGTCCAGTGGTAGGTGCCGGGGGTGAGCATCCGGTAGGTGGCCGGCCGGCGGTCTTGAGTCGGTGGTGTCCTCGGCACAGGGGCGCGAGGTTGCACGGACACGTCACTCCGCTGTCGGCGTGGGGCTCGATGTGGTCGAGGTCGCAGCGTTCGGCCGGTCGGGTGCAGTGCGGGAAGACGCAGTGGTGGTCCCGCAGTTCGGGACCTGGCGGCGGATCCGGTCGGGGATCTCGTAGGAGTCCACCGGCTGGTGGCCGGCCAGGTCGAGGACCGGCCGGACGATCACCGAGTGTTCGCGAGGCTGAGCCACGCTTGATCTGCTCGACCGCGATCGGGGTGCGGGTGTTCCCGAACCGGCCCACGGTCTGGTCGGTCGCGGAGAGGTGGAGGATGAGCTCGGTCTTGCGACCGGGGACGGTGCGGGTGATCTCCCCGGTGTCGGGGTCGGCCACGTCCAGGTCGAGGATCAGGTCCTCCCGGGCGATCTCCCCGAGCGCCTTGGCACGCCGTACCTCGAGGGAGTCGGTGTCGCCGAGCTGGCCGTTGAGCTTGGCGCGGCGGGCGATGGCTTGTTCGAGGTCGAGGGCGTCAGCGATGTCGAGGGCGGTGGTGCCGTGGGCGATGCCGTCGTAGCCGACCTGGTCCAGGCCGAGGTCGACGTGGCGGTGGTCGCGGGCGTCTCGGCGGCGTTCTTCGGCTGCTGCGGGGTCGAACCGGACCAGTGCTTCGTCGACGAGCCGGTCGACCTGCGCCCAGCTGCAGCCGTGCGCGTAGGGAGCGAGCTGCCGGTCCACGAACGCCGCGGCATCCTCGGGCAGCAGCCGGGTGGAGTCGGCGATCCGCAACGCCTTCCACACCGCCACCTCACCGTCCAGCACCCGGGCCCACAGTCCGCGGGAGCCGGTGGGCGAGCTCGATGACCTGCCCGACGTAGTTGCGACCGGAGTCCAGCGACCGGCCCAACAAGGCACTGAGCTCCATCACCGCGAAGTCGGAGATCAGCGGTGCGCCGGGTCCGGCGAGCGGGAGCCCGGTGTCCAGACCCCGCTCGATCAACGTCGCCGCGTCGGCCTCGTCGTCCACCACGTGCAGGGACGGCCCACTCCGCGATCTTGCGGAGCTTGGCGATCTCGCGCTCGGCGATCACGCTCTGGTCATCGCGGATACCGGCCAGCAGCTCATCGGACCGCGACACCGGTGGCTCGCCGACCTCGTCCGCGGGGGCGGTGAGGTCGAAGAGGGGTGCGGTCCCGAGATCCATGAGACCTATTCAATATGGAACATCCGACACAACCAAACACCCCGAACCCGCCTGTGGACAGGCGATCCGCAGCAATCGAGGTGTGGACGAAAGGTGGTCATCACGCCCTCGCCGCAACCCCAGCGAGCACCTCAAACAGCGCTGCACCCGGGCAGGGCCCGGGGGACAGCGCCGTCAACCAACGACGGCGAGCAACCACGTCCCTCGTAAACAGGGGACCCAGCCCACAGCGGACCGCGACTTCGCGCCAGGGGTCTCGTGACGGTCGCAGAGCGACCTCCTCGACCAACGGTGGTCGCGACCTCCTCGACCAACGGTGGTCGCCGAGGGGTCTCGCGACGGTGGCTGCGCGACCTCCTCGACCAACGGATGGTGCTACTCGGGCTGGTCGGAGTCGACGAAGGGGTGCGTCTCGACGTACTCCTCGGTCGCCTTGTAGGCGCCCTTGATGTACTCCTCGAGCTTGTCGATCTCGACCCGCCACTGACCGCGGCCGCCGATCTTGATCGCAGGCAGGTCGCCGCGGCGCACCATCGCGTAGACCTGCGCCGACGAGGTGTTGAGCACCTCGGCGACCTCGGTCAGCGTGTAGAAGCGCGGCGTCCCGACCATGCGCCCCATGCTCGCATCCACATCCCCCGGATCGCAGCAGCACCCCGCGGACCTGTGGACGAGCACGTGACGTGGCGGCCGCCGCCCTGCATCATGTGCGGGTGTCCAGTCTCGGGAAGACGGGCACGTCAGCACCCCCGGTCGCCACTCGCGTCGACCGGGCGGGATGGCGTGACCCGCGGTTGTGGATCGGCCTGCTGATCGTGGCGGGGTCGGTGGTGCTCGGAGCGCGGCTGTTCGCCGCCGCGGACGACACGGCGACGGTGTGGGCGGTGGTCGACGACCAGGGCGTGGGCTCGCCGGTCGGCGCCGATGACGTCGTCGCGGTGCGCGTGCGCTTCGCGGACGACGAGGAGCTGGACCGCTACCTGCTCGCCGACGACCCGCTGCCCGAGGGCATCGTGCTGTCGAGGGGCGTCGGCGGCGGTGAGCTGCTGCCGCGCGCGGCGATCGACACCGCGCAGGACGCCGGCACGGTCCAGGTGCCGCTCGACCTCGAGCCCAACCGGGTGCCGGGGACGGTCGACGCCGGCTCGGTGGTCGACGTCTACGTCGGTGGGGTCGGCGGTCGTGGCGAGGAGGTCCCGGACGGCCCCGCCCTGTCGGCGGTCACCGTCGTCGCGGCACCACCGGTCGAGGAGAGCTTCGCCGTCACGGGCACCCGGCAGCTCGTGCTCGCGGTCGACGACGCGACCGTCGCCGAGTTCCTCGCCGTCCTGGACGGGAAGGACGACCCGGTCGTCCGGATCGTCCAGCGGTCCTGAGGCGGCCGGACATGATCGTCACGCTTCTCGTGTCGACCGGCGCGGCCTGGGAGAGCCGGGCACTGGCGGCGCTCACCGAGCACCCCGGCGTCGTCGTACTCAAGCGCTGCGTCGACGTCGACGACCTGCTGGCGACCGCGAGTGCCGGTCAGGCCCAGGTCGCCGTACTGGGTGCTGAGCTGAGCGGCCTCGACGGCACGGTGGTCGACCAGCTCCGGCAGTACGGCGTACGCGCGGTGGCCGTCGCGCCCGACGACGATGTCGCGCGGGCCCGCGCCCATCGGATCGGTATCGACGCCGTGGTGGCTGCGGATCGGGTCGACGAGCTCGCTGACGCGGTGATCCGCGACCCCGGCCCGGCGCTGTCGGCGGCGCCGACGCTCGCGCCGGTCGCGTCCGCGACAGCACCGGCTCCGTCGTCCGGCCGGGTGATCGCGGTCTGGGGTCCGGGCGGCGCGCCCGGTCGGACCACCCTGGCCACGGCACTCGCCGCCGAGCTGGCCCGGCGCCGGCTCACGACCGTGCTCCTCGACGCCGACCCCTACGGCGGCGCGGTTGCCCAACAGCTCGGCGTCCTCGACGAGGTCTCGGGACTGCTCTCGGCCGCCCGGCTGGTCGCGGGCGGGTCGATCGACGAACGGTTCGCGACCGTGCAGCGCCGGCTCTCCGACCACCTGCTGGTCATCACCGGCCTGCCGCGACCGGACCGTTGGGTCGAGGTGCGTCCGGGCGCCCTGGCCGCGATCGTGGAGCGCGCCAGGGGCGAGGCCCAGGTCGTGATCGACACCGGCTTCAGCCTCGAGCAGGACCCGGCCGCCGACGTCGGCGTACGTCCCGAGCGCAACGGGCTCACGGTCGAGGCGCTCGAGGCAGCCGACGAGATCCTGCTCGTCGGCTCCGCCGATCCCGTCGGCCTGGCCCGGCTCGCCCGCGCCGTCGCCGAGGCCCACGAGCTGCTGCCCGCCCCGGTCCTCCGGGTGGTCGTCAACCGGATGCGCCCCACCCTGGGCTGGCGGGAGTCCGACGTGGTCGCGATGCTCGCCGGCTTCGGGCCCAACGTCGGCGTGCACTTCCTGCCCGACGATCAGCCTGCGGTCGATCGGGCACTGGTCGCCGGGCGCACGCTGGTGGAGTCGGGCGAGTCGCCGTTGACCCGCGCTGTGGCCGGTCTGGTCGACGCGATGGCCCGCCCCCAGCAGACTCCTAGGCGCTGAACAACAGGTAGAGCCCGCCGGCGGTGAACGTGACCATCGCCGCCAGCAGGGGCAGCTGACCGGTGATCTGGTGCCGCCGGGGGAGCAGGGCGATGGCGCGGTCGTGGGCGAGCACGGCGGCGGCGACGTGGCCGATCACGACCGCGAGCACCTTGACCGTCGCGAGCACGGTGGGGTGGTAGGAGAACCAGTACGACGGCTCGACCGCCGCCGTGCCGAGGATGTCCCAGCCCTTGCCGAACGGGTCGCTCGCCCGCGCCAGCGTCTGGGTGCCGACGTCGATGAACAGCGTGAGGTAGTGGGCGATGATGTAGCCCGCGACGATCGGCACGATCGAGTGCGCCAGCCTCCGCGGCATCTCGATCCGTGGCTTCCTCAGCGGCTCGAGCATGAACCAGCGCCAGGGCCGCCAGGACGCCCGGAACCACAGTCCTGCGCACATGGTGCCGGCCGCGAAGATCGCGCCGGCCCCGAGGCAGAACGTCAACAGCGCGAGGTTGTTGAGCGTGTAGCCGGTGACCGACGCCTCCTGGATCGTGCGGATCCAATAGGTCGACTCACGGAAGGAGTCGAACGCCGTACTCCCGAACAGCACGGCCACCACGGCGACCAGTCCGGCACGGGAAGGGATCATGGCCGCGCTCGCCAGAGGACTGCGCAGCGCGACGTGTCCCTCGTCGTCGCGGCCGAAGATCGACAGCGAGCCGACCAGGGTCGAGTAGACCTCGAACGGGTCGGCGTTCTCGTAGAACCGGGAGCCGAAGACGGCGCCGCCCACGAGCAGCACGGCGACATAGATCGCGCACCACAGCCGGACGGTGCCGAGATCCGTGGGGGTCCGGTTGACCAGCTCCATCCAGACGAACGAGTAGAGGCCGATCGCCGCCGGCCAGTGGCCGAGCCAGGTCGGGTACTCGAGGACGCCGTGCCCGGGGTCGCCGCCCGAGATGCGCGCCAGGCCGGCGTTGATCGTCCGCATCGGGCTGATCGCGCGCCACACCGGTCCGAAGAGCAGCGATGCGAACATCACGCCGACCCACAGCCAGACGTAGATGATGCCGAAGAACGGGTTGGTCAGCTGGTTCTCGCCGAACACCGCGGTCAGGGCGGTGAAGACGAAGCCGATCATGCCGATCAGCCGGAGGGCCACCGCCCAGTACGACACACGCGTGCCGGCCGGTTCCTCGATCGCCTCGGGATCGACGTCCTCGAGCCCGGTCGCGTAGCGCGGCGTGCGCCAGGCGACCACGAGGACGGTGAACGAGATGACCAGGGCCGCGACGGCGCCGGAGATCGCGAGGCCGAGCGAGATCGGGAGGTCGGCCTGACCACCGATGCCATGGGCCTCGAGCACCCCGCCGGTCACTTCACCTCGAGCTGGACGATCACCTGGTCGAGGTTGTGCGACTCGACCACGACGATGCCGGGCCGGTCGATCTCGAACTGGTCGAGCGTCTGGGTGCCCTCGTCGTACTCGAACTCGTGCTCGGGGTCGGAGTGGATGTGGATCTCGCCGGGCTCGTCCGCGGTCACCTGGAGCTCGACCGGCTGGCCGGGGGAGACGTCGATCCGGTCACCGTTGGGCGTCACCTCGCCGTCCTCGAACGTGATCTCGACCACGACCGGATCGTCGGAACCCTTGCCGTTGTCGGAGCCTTCGTCGTCGTTGCCGCACGCTGAGAGGGCCGTTCCGACCAGCAATGTGAGCGCGATCCACCGCGCCGCCGTACGTCTCACCGGGTTCCTCCTGGTTGGGTGCGAACAGGATGGCACGCGGACAAATGCCAGTCGGGGACCGGTCCTCTGCCAGAATCTGTCCAGACAAGTCGTGGGGCTTGACGGGGGCCGACGGGGGCTGTCGCAGAAGGTGGGGAAGTGCCGTGGTCGATCGTGTTCGCACACGCGACCTGGCGTTCTTGACCGCTGAGACACCCGCAGACGCCGGCTCACAACGCCACGATCGAGATCTTCGACCCGGGCGACTCGGGCTTCGACTACACGCGGCTGGTCGACCTGATCCGCGACCGGATCGCGTTCGTGCCGCGCTACCGGCAGCGCATCCAGATGGTGCCCGGCCACATCGCCGCTCCGCTCTGGGTCGATGACGAGAAGTTCGACCTCGCGTTCCACGTACGGCGATCGGCGCTGCCGCGACCGGGTACGTCGAGCCAGCTGCTCGAGCTCGCGTCCCGGATCGTGTCCCGACCGCTCGACCGGACCCGCCCGTTGTGGGAGGTCTACTTCGTCGAGGGGCTCGAGGGTGGCCGGGTCGCCCTGCTCTCCAAGACCCACCAGGCGCTCGTCGACGGTGTGCAGACCGTCGACCTCGGACAGCTCCTGCTCGACACCCAACCGACCCCGCGCGAGTTCGAGCCCGACGAGTGGGCGCCGCGGCGCGCGCCGGCCCCCGGTGCGCTCGTGGCCGGCGCGGTCCGCGACGCCGTCATCGACGGCCAGACCGTCGTCAACACCGTGCGGGGGACCTCCCGAGCCGTCCTGCGCACCGCAGACGCCCGCACCCGACGGCTGCGCAGCGTCGCGGGAGCGGTCACCGGCCGCCGCCCCAAGTCCCGTGGCGTGATCAGCGGCGAGCTCTCGCAGCAGCGCCGGGTGGTGACCGTCGAGACCTGCCTGGCCGACTACCGCAAGGTGCGCAAGGCGCACGACGGCACGGTCAACGACGTGATCCTGGCGACCGTCACCGGCGGCGTCCGGTCCTGGCTGATGACGCGTGCCGAGTCGATGGGCGGGATCCGTCAGGTCCGGGCGGTCGTGCCCGTCTCGGTCATCGACGAGGAGCTCGAGGCCACCTCGCTCGGCAGCCAGATCGCCGCGCACTTCGTCGACCTGCCCGTCGGAGAGGCGAGCCCGGTCGTCCGGCTGCACCAGGTCTCCTACTCCTTCCAGGCGCACAAGGAGACCGGCCGCAGCGTGGCGGCCAACCGGCTCGCCGGGGTCGCCGGCTTCGCGCCGACGACGTTCCACGCGATCGGGTCGCGGGTCGCCGCCGACGAGCTGCGCCGCGGCTACCAGCTGTCGGTCACCAACGTGCCCGGACCGCAGGCGCCGCTCTACGCCGCGGGCGCGGAGATGCTGGCCAGCTATCCCGTCGCCCCGCTGGTGCCGGGTCATCCGCTGGTCATCAGCGTGACCTCCTACAACGGCGGCGTCTTCTACGGCATCACCGCCGACCGCGACCTGGTGCCCGATGCCGACCTGCTCGGCATCTGCATCCGCGAGGCGCTCGACGAGCTGCTCGAGGTGTCCTCCGCCGGACGGCAGCGCGCGCCGCGCGGCCGTCGTACGACGTCTCGCCGGGCGAAGCCGAAGGACTGATCGGTCAGTCGCGACCGAGCGAGGCGGCCGAAGTCGACGCTCGCTCGCGTCTGTTGTCTGACAACATCGGTCGCATGGACGCCATCACGATGCCCCCGGCTCCGATCAACGAGCCGAACCTGACCTACGCGCCCGGCAGCGCCGAGCGCGATGCGCTGGCTGCCGAGCTCCTCCGGCAGGAGGCGACCGAGCATCCGATGGACGCCTACATCGGTGGTGAGTGGGTGGCCGGTGGCGGGGCCGAGATCGCCGTGGTCCAGCCGCACGACCACGCGCACACGCTGGGCGTGCTCAAGAGCGCGACCCAGGCCGACGCGCAGCGCGCGATCGACGCGGCGGTCGACGCGGCTCCGGACTGGCGGGCGATGCCGTTCGACGAGCGCGCCGCGATCCTGCTCAAGGCTGCGGAGCTGCTCGCCGGGCCGTGGCGGCAGCGGATCAACGCCGCCACCGTGCTCGGCCAGTCGAAGACCGCGTTCCAGGCCGAGATCGACGCCGCGTGCGAGCTGATCGACTTCTGGCGGTTCAACGTCCACTACGCCAACCAGATCCTGGCCGAGCAGCCGATCGCCAACAGCCCCGGCATCTGGAACCGCACCGACTACCGTCCGCTCGAAGGCTTCGTCTACGCGATCACGCCGTTCAACTTCACCGCGATCGCGGGCAACCTGCCGACCGCGCCGGCGCTGATGGGCAACACGGTCGTGTGGAAGCCGAGCCCGTCCCAGCAGCACTCGGCCAGCCTCCTGATGGAGCTGCTGGTCGAGGCCGGCATGCCGCCGGGCGTGATCAACATGCTGCCGGGCCACGGGCTCCCGGTCTCGGAGGTGGCGCTCGTGCACCCGGACCTGGCCGGGATCCACTTCACCGGGTCGACGCCGACGTTCCAGCACCTGTGGCAGACGGTCGGCGCGAACCTGCCGTCGTACAAGACCTATCCGCGGCTGGTCGGCGAGACCGGTGGCAAGGACTTCGTCATCGCCCACCCGTCCGCGGACCCGGCCGTGGTGACCACTGCGCTGATCCGCGGCGCGTTCGAGTACCAGGGGCAGAAGTGCTCCGCCGCCTCCCGGGCCTACGTGCCGCGGTCGGTGTGGGAGCGGATGGGCGACGACCTGATCGCCAAGACCGACGCGCTCTCGATGGGTGACCCGACCGACTTCTCCCACTTCCTCGGCGCAGTGATCGACGACCGGGCGTTCAAGAAGCACACCACGGCGATCGAGCGGGCCAAGGCGACGTCCGGCCTCCAGGTCGTCGCGGGTGGTACGACTGACGACTCGGTCGGCTGGTTCGTGCGACCCACCATCGTGGTCGGTGAGGACCCTGCCGACGAGATGTTCACCACCGAGTACTTCGGTCCGATCCTGGCCATCCACGTCTACGACGACGCCGACTTCGAGAAGGTCGTGGTCCAGGCCGAGGCCGCGTCGCCGTACGCCCTGACCGGCGCGATCATCTCCCAGGACCGGGCCGCGATCCGCTGGGCCCGGGAGACGCTGCGGTTCGCCGCCGGCAACTTCTACATCAACGACAAGCCCACCGGTGCCGTCGTCGGCCAGCAGCCGTTCGGCGGCGGCCGCGCGTCGGGCACCAACGACAAGGCCGGCGCCGCGAGCAACCTGCTCCGCTGGACCTCCCCGCGGTCGATCAAGGAGACCCTGTCACCCCCGACCGACCACACCTACCCCTACATGGGCTGACCGCCGCCTGCGAAACTAGGGAGCCGTGACTCCCTGGCACCTCGGCACCCTCCACCCCGTGGAGCAGGTGCTGACGATCGTGCTGGCGTTCGGTCCGTTCCTCCTGCTGGGAGGAGTGATCGTCTTCCAGCGACGCCGGGACGCGCGCGAGGAGGCCGAGGAGGCCGGACGAGCGCCGCCGCGCAGGAGTCAGACTCCCTAGCGGGCCAGCCAGGCGACGCCGGCGCGGTTCTCGGCACGCATCGCGCTGCCGAAGATCTTGCCGATCAGGCCTTCGATCTTGCCGGCGACGAGCGGGATCTTGACGGTGATGTCGAGCGTGACGGTCTCGGTGGTGACGCCGTCCTTCTCGGTCAGCACGGCGGTGCCCGTCAGCTCGCCGGGCTTGCCCGGGATCGTCACGTGGATCTCGCCGCGCTCGGGACTGGTCCAGGTCTCCGACTGCACGATGTCGGTCTCGGCGCCGACGAACTTCTTGGCGAAGCCGGGCACCCGGTCGGTCGGCTGGGAGTACTCGATCCGCACCTTCATCGGGTCGCCCTGGACGCCGTCGATCGAGACCGAGTGCTTGGTCGCGCGCTGGTACTCGCAGACCTCGCTGCGGAACGCAGGGTCCGCCAGCATCGCGGCAACGTCGGCCAGTGGGGCCTCGTAGGTCAGCTCGTGCACGATCCGGGTTGCCATCTCAGCGGTCTCCTTCGAGCCAGGCTGCGCCGACGGTCTGTTCGATCTCGAGCCCCTGGCCGATGTTGTCCGCCATCAGCTTCTCGAGCTTGCCGCCGACGAGCGGCACCTTGACGGTGACCTCGAGATCGGTGACGTGACGGGTCGAGGATCCGTCCGACACCAGGCTCACGGTGCCGGTCGCCTTGGTCGGCTTGCCCGGCGCGAGGATCTCGATCGTGCCCGTGGTTGCGGACGCCCAGACCTCGGTGACGAGCGCACGGGTGGTGTCGCCGGCGATCTTCTTCGCGATCGCCGGGAGTGCGGCGGTGTTCTGCACCTGATCGATGACGACGCGGCAGCCGGCGCCGTCGGGTCCCTCGGGCGTCACCGTCACCGTCGACGACACCACGTTCTGCGCGGCGCCTACCTTCTCCCGCCAGGCGGGATCGGTGAGCATGGCGAAGACCTCGAGCGCCGGCGCGTCGTACCTCGTCGTGTGCTGGAACTTCATGGCGCACATCTTGGCGTATGGGCGAAGCGGACGGACACCACCGGCGATACTGTGGCGCTGTGTCAACGACGACGCACCACACTGACCGCGACCAGATCATCGAGCAGGCCGCCGAGGTGGCCCGCCACGGCAAGGGCGCCTCGGCGCCGCCGGGCGACGACCTCGTGCCCCTGCTGACGGCGTACTACCGCCACGTCAGCACCGAGGAGCTGGACGACCGATCCGACGTCGACGTCTATGGCGCCTACGCGTCGCACCACCACCTCGCCGCCGAACGGAAGGCCGGCACGACCAAGGTCCGCGTCTACACGCCGACCGTGGCTGAGCACGGCTGGTCGGCGGGCGGGCACTCCGTGGTCGAGGTCGTCACCGACGACATGTCGTTCCTGGTCGACTCGCTCACCATGGAGCTGGCGCGCCAGCACCGCAACGCCCACCTGGTACTGCACCCGACGCTCGACGTCGAGCGTGACGGCGACGGGCAGCTGATCGCCCTCCACCCGGTGTCGACCGGCTCGACGACGCCGGACTCGGACACCGTGCGCGAGTCGTGGATGCACGTCGAGATCGACCGGTTGACCGAGGAGGGCAACGAGTGCGTGCTGCTCGCCGACGACGTACGACGTGTGCTCGGTGACGTCCGGGCGGCGGTCGAGGACTGGTCGGCCATGCAGGACCGGGCGCGCGCGATCGTCGCGGACCTCGAGGAGAACCCGCCACCGCTGTCCGAGTCGGAGGTCACCGAGGGCAAGGCGCTGCTCGAGTGGCTCGCCGACGAGCACTTCACCTTCCTCGGCTACCGCGAGTACGAGCTCGAGCAGGTGTCGGTCGACGGCGGGCAGGAGGACATCCTTCGGCCGGTGTCCGGCAGCGGGCTCGGCATCCTTCGTGACGCCGACGCCCACAAGTCGTCGTCCTTCCAGCGTCTCTCCGGTGCGGTGAAGGCCAAGGCCCGCGAGAAGAGCCTGCTCGTGCTCGCGAAGGCCAACTCACGTGCGACCGTCCACCGGCCGGCGTACCTCGACTACGTCGGTGTCAAGGTGTTCGGCGCGGACGGCGAGGTGGTCGGCGAGCGCCGGTTCCTCGGACTGTTCTCGAGCGCGGCCTACACCGAGTCCGTGATGCGAGTGCCGCTGATCCGGGTGAAGGTCAGTGATGTGCTCGAGGCAACCGGGCTCGATCCGCGCAGCCATGACGGAAACGCGCTGCTCGACACCCTCGAGACCTACCCGCGCGACGAGCTCTTCCACACCCCGACCGAGGAGCTCGCGCCGATCGCCGAAGCCGCGATGCAGGCGCGCGAGCGCCGCGCCGTACGCCTGTTCATCCGCCGCGACATCTACGACCGCTACCTGTCGGTGCTGATCTACCTGCCGCGCGACCGCTACAACACCAGCGTCCGGCAGAAGTTCGTGCGGATCCTCGCGCAGGTGATCGGCGACGGCCGGATCGACCCCGACTCGATCGAGTTCAACGTCAGCATCACCGAGTCGACGACGGCGCGCGTTCACTTCGTGGTGCGGATGCCCGTGGGCGAGACGATCCCCGAATCCATCGACACCGCCGACCTCGAGCGCCGGCTGATCGACGCGTCCCGGTCGTGGCACGACGACTTCCTGCACGCCGTGTCGACGGAGTACGGCGAGGAGGTCGGCGCGATCCTCGCGCGCCGCTATGTCGACGCCTTCCCCGAGGCCTACAAGGAGGACTTCCCGGCCCGGACCGCGGCCGTCGACCTCGGTCGGCTCGAGGCGATCCAAGGCGACGCCGGGATCGACCAGGCGCTCTACTCCGAGCTGGACGCGCCGGAAGGAGAGGCGCGGCTGAAGGTCTTCCGCGTCGGTCCGCCGCTGTCGCTGTCCGAGGTGCTCCCGATGCTCTCGTCGATGGGCGTGGAGGTCGTCGACGAGCGCCCCTACGGGCTGGCCGGGCTCGACCGGGTCTCCCACGTCTACGACTTCGGACTCCGGCACGACGCAACCGATGCCGGACCAGGCACGCGAGCTGTTCTCCGACGCGCTGCGGGCGATCTGGGACGGCTACACCGAGATCGACGGGTTCAACGCGCTCGTGCTGCGGGCGTCGCTGACCTGGCGGCAGGCGATGCTGCTCCGGGCCTATGCGAAGTACATGCGGCAGGGCAACTCGCCGTTCGCGATCGACTCGATCGAGGGCGCGCTCGCCGTCAACGTCGACCTGGCCCGGATGCTGGTGACGTTCTTCGAGACCCGTTTCGACCCGGACCTCGACGAGGAGGCGCGGGACAAGAAGCAGGAGGACCTCGAAGGGCGGATCACCTCCGCGCTCGACGACGTCGTCAGCCTCGACCACGACCGGATCCTGCGCTCCTACCTGACCCACATCCGTGCGACCCTGCGGACCAACTACTTCCAGTTCGCGGGGAAGGGCAAGCGTCCGAAGACCTACCTCTCGCTGAAGATGGAGCCGTCGGCGATCCCCGACCTGCCCGAGCCCCGGCCGAAGTTCGAGATCTTCGTCTACTCGCCGCGGGTCGAGGGCGTGCACCTGCGCTTCGGTGCGGTCGCTCGCGGAGGCTTGCGCTGGTCGGACCGGCGCGACGACTTCCGGACGGAGATCCTCGGCCTGGTCAAGGCGCAGATGGTCAAGAACACGGTCATCGTGCCGGTCGGCGCCAAGGGCGGCTTCTATGCCAAGCAGCTGCCGGACTCGGCTGGCGACGGAGGCCGTGACGCATGGCTGGCGGAGGGCGTCGAGTGCTACAAGACCTTCATCCGCGGCCTGCTCGACGTCACCGACAACCTGGTGGCGGGGGAGACCGTTCCGCCCGAGCGCGTCGTACGCCGTGACGGCAACGACTCCTACCTCGTCGTTGCCGCCGACAAGGGCACGGCGACGTTCTCCGACATCGCCAACGGCGTCTCCAAGGACTACGGCTTCTGGCTCGGCGACGCGTTCGCCAGCGGCGGCTCCGTCGGCTACGACCACAAGGCGATGGGGATCACCGCCCGCGGCGCCTGGGTGTCCGTACGACGCCACTTCCGGGAGCTCGGCGTCGACTGCCAGACCGAGGACATCACGGTGGCCGGCGTCGGCGACATGTCGGGTGACGTCTTCGGCAACGGCATGCTCTGCTCGGAGCACATCAAGCTGATCGCGGCGTTCGACCACCGCGACATCTTCATCGACCCGGAGCCCGACCCCGCGACGTCGTTCGCCGAGCGCAAGCGGCTGTTCGAGCTGCCGCGCTCGAGCTGGCAGGACTACGACACGTCGCTGATCTCGGAGGGCGGCGGGGTGTTCCCGCGCTCGGCCAAGAAGATCCCGATCAACCACCACATCCGCTCGGCGCTCGGGATCCTCCGCAACGTCGACTCGATGACGCCGGCCGAGCTGATGAAGGCGATCCTGCTGTCGCCGGTCGACCTGCTCTGGAACGGCGGCATCGGCACCTACGTCAAGGCGTCGACCGAGACCAACGCCGACGCCGGCGACAAGGCCAACGACGCGATCCGGGTCAACGGCACCGAGCTGCGGGTGCGCGTCGTCGGCGAGGGAGGGAACCTCGGCTGCACCCAGCGCGGCCGGATCGAGTTCGCCAACAACGGCGGTCGGATCAACACCGACTTCATCGACAACTCGGCGGGCGTCGACACGTCCGACCGCGAGGTCAACCTGAAGATCCTGCTCGACCGCGTCGTCCTCGACGGCGACCTCACCGAGAAGCAGCGCAACCAGCTGCTGGCGTCGATGACCGACGAGGTCGCCGACCTGGTGCTGCGGGACAACTACGAGCAGAACATCGCGCTGGCCAACGCCGCGCGCAACGCGCCGTCGTTGCTGCACGTGCACGAGCAGTGGATGCAGCAGCTGGAGAGCGAAGGCCGCCTCGACCGCGACCTGGAGGCGCTCCCGCCGAAGGCGGAGGTCAAGCGCCGGCTCGAGCACGGCGGCGCGCTGACGCAGCCCGAGCTGTCGGTGCTGATGGCCTACACGAAGATCGTGCTGGCCGAGGAGCTGCTGGCGTCCGACCTCCCGGAGGACCCTTACCTGCTGCTCGACCTGGTGTCGTACTTCCCGAAGGCGGTCCGCGACGGCTTCTCCGGTCCGATCGAGGCGCACCCGCTGCGGCGCGAGATCATCGTGACCCAGGTGGTCGGAGACCTGGTCAACGGCGCCGGCATGACCTACTGGCCGCGGCTGGCGGGGGAGACCGGGGCGTCGGCGGCCGAGCTGACCCGCGCGAACTTCGTCGCCCGCGAGATCTTCGGGTCGTTGCCGCTGCGGAAGGAGCTCACGACCTACGACAACAAGATCGACGCGGCCGTGCAGACCCGGATGCGGATCGAGATGCGAACCCTCGTCGAGCGCGCCTCGCGGTGGCTCGTCACCAACCGCCGGCCACCGCTCGACAGCCAGGCCACCGTCGACCTGTTCGCCGAGCCGGTGCAGGCGACGATGCTCGCCCTGCCGGAGCTTCTCAGCGGCCGCGAGCTGGCGGCGTACGACTCGCGCCGCTCCGCGCTGGTCGGGCAGGACGTGCCGGAGGGGCTCGCCGCCAGGGTGGCGTCGTACGACGTCGCCTACGCGCTGCTCAACGTCGTCGAGATCGCCGAGCGCGACGGCCTGAAGCCGAAGGACGTGGCTCGGGTGCACTTCGCGCTCGGGGAGCGTCTCGGTATCTCCCAGCTGCAGCAGCGGATCGTCGAGCTGCCGCGCGCCGACCAGTGGCAGACGATGGCTCGTGCGGCGCTGCGCGACGACCTGCACACCGTGCACGCCCAGCTGACCGCCGAGGTGCTGGCCACCACGTCCGCCGACGAGGGGGTCGCCGAGAAGGCGGACCCCGAGGAGCTGCGGGACGAGGCGGTGCGCCGGGTTGCCGAGTGGGAGGCCGAGACCGGCGAGGTCGCGACCCGGGCCGTCGAGACCCTCGGCGCGATCTGTGGCAGCGAGGACACCGATCTCGCGCGGGTCTCGGTCGCGCTCCGGGTGGTGCGCGGACTGCTGGCCTGACAAAGTTTCTGCCGGGTCGGGACAACCGGCGAGGTCCTCGAGTCCATCTGAGGGGTATGGACGCGATGACGACCGCCTCGCCGTCGTCGGCATCATTGCCGACGGAGGTGCTGATGGACCCGGAAGCGGAGTTCGCCGAGGTGTTCGCAGCGCTGTGGCCGCGCCTCTACCGCATGGCAGTGGCTGTCGCCGGCGACCGGGGCGCCGCGGAGGACGCAGTGCAGGCCGCATTCGCGAAGGCGTACGCCGCCTGGCCGCGGGTACGTCGCGCCGACCACGTCGAGGCGTACCTGCGCCGGATGGTCGTCAACGAGGTCCTCGGCGCTCGCCGGGCCGGATGGTTCCGGCGCGAGCGCCCGCACGAGAACGTCGACCCCGGGCGGGTGGCGCTCGCCCACGACGACGCCGTCGCGGAGCGGGACGCGGTGTGGGTCGCCGTCCAGGCGTTGCCCACCCGGCAGCGCGCCGTCATCGTGCTCCGCTACTACGAGGACCTGAGCGAGGAGCAGATCGCGTCCGCGCTCGGCTGCTCCCGCGGCACTGTGAAGTCGCAGGCGTCCGCCGCTCTCGCGAACCTCCGCAGGGCGGGCGCGACCATCGAAGGAGACGAACGATGACCATCGACCTGCGCGACCTCATCGAGGAGCGGATCAACGCAGTGCCGCCGGCGCCGGGCGACCTCGACCGGGTCCGTTCGGCCGGTCGCCGGATCCGGGGCCGCCGGCGCGCGGCGGCCGGCTCGGCTGCCGCGGCGCTGGTGCTGGCCGGGGGGACTGCGGTGGTGGTCGGCGGCGACGGCTCGTCGGGCGGCGAGGACGTCGCGCCGGACCGGATCCGCTACGCGTCCCTGGGCGCGCTCGACTTCTCCGACGGCGTCCGCGCCTACGCTGACCCGGGCGTCTTCATCTCCCTCGGCGGGCGGAAGATCCCGCCGGCGGACCTCGAGTGGCTCGACACCGATGCGGCGGCGACGTCGTACGGCATCGTCTTCTACGACGACGGCCGCCCGACGCTGCTCGCTCCTTCGGGCGACTACAGCCGGCTGGTCGAGGGGCCGCTCGCCCCGGCGGGGGATTTCCACCCGACCGCCAAGGCCGAGGCCGCCGAGCCGGTGGTGGCGTGGGCGACGGTGCGTGACGGTCAGGCCACGATCACCGTGCACGACCTGGCCACCGGTGAGGACATCGCCAGTGTCGAGCCGGACTGCGGGCGCTGCGGCGACCTGGTCATCGACGCCATCGACGGCGGCGTGGTCTTCGTGCGGGACGGCTCCGGCACTCGCACCTGGGACTCTGCGACGGGCGACTGGAGCGACTTCGCCGGCCCGGACACCCGGGTCGCCGACGTCCGGAACGGCGTCGTGCTCTACGACGGTCCGGCGCCCGACCGACCCGGGCGACTGGCGCCCGGTGGCGGGGGCGATCGACTCGCAGCTGACCTACGACGGCGCCCACGTGCTCGCGTGGAGCAGCACCCTCGAGCCGACGGCGCCGGACGGCGACGCGCTCGTCCTCGAGCAGGGCCCAGCGGGCAAGGGCCTCGGGTTCTGGACGATCGACACCGACGGCTCGGTGCTGGTCATGACCACCAAGAAGTACCCCGACTTCACCGTCTACGACTGCGTCGTACCGTCCGGTGCCTGCGAGAAGATCGGATCCCTCCAGCCCACCAGCGGCGACCCGATGTTCATCGGCAACGACATGTGACGCCGCGGACGGCCGCTAGCCGGTCCACTCCGCGCCGGACCGGCGCAGCCAGCCGTTGGTGCACCAGGTGACGTTGTTGCCGAAGAAGTCGCAGTACTCCTCGTCGAGCTCGTAGATCTCGGGGTGCGTCGACCCGAATTCGTCGAGCGCGCGGTTGGGACCCCCGTCGTACTTGTCCTGGTTGTCGAAGGTGTCGCACACCCCGTCCTCGACCGCCATGTAGTCACCCTCGACCATGTGCGGCGCGAAGAACTCGAGCACGCCGAGGGTCGTCAGGTAGTGGTGGTCGGCGTCCTCGACCACGAGCCACGGGTGCGGCAGGCCGTCGAGGGTCTCCTTGGTCAAGGTCGCGCCGAGGTCGCGGCCGTCGCCGTGGACGAACGTGATCCGCGGGTCGTCGTGGTACTCCTCGCGCTGCTCGACGTCGATGCAGTAGAGCGAGGTGTCCAGGCCCATGGCCTGCGCCTGGTCGGCGAACCAGAGCGCGCTGCCGCCGAACTTGTAGCCGATCTCGATGATGGTGGCCGGCTTCAGATCCCAGACCAGCCGGTTGTAGATCGCCTGGTCGAACGGGTTCTTGTTGCACATCACGCCGCGCCAGTAGTGGTGCATGGTGCCCCGCTGGATGCGACGGAGGGCGGGCACGTCCACGGCGACGATCGGCGACCTCGTCCCGTCGGGTCGCAGGGTGGGCTTGAAGTTCTGGAAGCTCTGGCTTCGGTAGGTCTTCATCGGCGGACACCCTAGCGCCGCCGCGAACCGCGTAAACGATTCGCGGTCTGTCGGTCCTGCGACCTAGGGTCAAGGCACCGATGACGACCACCACGCCTCAGCGTCCTGGTCGGTCGGAGCGCGACCCGCTCGGACCTGATCCGGACAATCCGCCTCCCGCGGGCGTCCACTCCTTGTGGCGCCTGCGGTCCTACCTCCGCCCGCACCGCGGCGCGTTGGTGGTGATGCTGACGACCGCGCTCGCCGGCATCGGCGTCGCGATCGCGATCCCGCTGGTGATCAAGGCACTCATCGACGGCCCGATCACCAACGGCGAGATCGACCCCGTGCTGCCGCTCGGTCTGCTCGTGCTCGCCCTCGGCGTGCTCGAGGCGTTCCTCACCTGGTGGCGGCGGTGGATCCAGTCCAACGCCGTGCTCAACGTCGAGACCGCGATGCGGCGCGACCTCTACGCCCACCTCCAAGCGCTGCCGATGAGCTTCCACAGCCGGTGGCAGTCCGGTCAGCTGCTCTCGCGCGCCACCACGGACCTGTCGTCGATCCGGCGGTTCTTCGGCTTCGGGATGCTGTTCCTGTTCATCAACATCCTCCAGGTCACCGCCGTGACCGTCGTGCTCTTGATGATGTACTGGCCGCTCGGCCTGGTTGTCGCGTGCACCGCCGCGCCCATCGTGTGGCTGTCGATGCGCTTCGAGAAGGAGTACGTCGTCGTCTCGCGGCGGGTGCAGGACGAGCAGGGTGACCTGGCGACCCGCGCCGAGGAGGCCGCGGTCGCGATCCGGGTGATCAAGTCCTTCGGGCGGAGCCGCTACGTCAGCGACCAGTACGAGACGGCCGCCCGCCAGCTGCACGCGACCTCGATGGAGAAGGTCCGCCTCTCGGCGCGGTTCTGGACCTTCCTCGAGGTGATCCCCAACCTGGCCGTGGTCGTCGTCCTGCTGTTCGGCGCGATCGGCGTGGGTCGCGGTGCGCTCACGCCGGGTGAGCTGGTCGCGTTCATCACGCTGATGCTCTCCCTGGTGTGGCCGGTCTCGTCGCTCGGCATCATCCTCGCGATGGCGCAGGAGGCGATGACCTCGGCTGCCCGGATCCTCGAGATCTTCGACACCGAGTCCGACATCGTGAGCGGCACCCGCATCATCGACCACCCCCGCGGCCACCTGCGCTTCGAGCACGTCGACTTCGCCTTCCCCGGCGCGCTCGACGAGCCGGTGCTGCGCGACGTCAACCTCGACATCCGGCCGGGTGAGACGCTCGCCGTCGTCGGCGCCACCGGGTCCGGCAAGTCCAGCCTGACCGCGCTCGTGCCGCGGCTGTTCGACGTGACCGGCGGCGCGGTCACGATCGACGGCGTCGACGTGCGCGACCTCGAGCTGGCCCACCTGCGCCAGCTGGTGGCGACCGCCTTCGACGACCCGACGCTCTTCTCGATGAGCGCGCGCGAGAACCTCACCCTCGGCCGGGACCCCGAGACGAACCCAGCGACCGACGCCGAGATCGAGGAGGCGCTCGACATCGCCCAGGCCGGCTTCGCCCGCGACCTCCCGTGGGGCCTCGACACCCGGATCGGCGAGCAGGGGATGGCGCTCTCCGGCGGTCAGCGGCAGCGGCTCGCGCTCGCCCGCGCGGTGCTGGCGCGGCCCGCCGTACTCGTGCTCGACGACACCCTCTCGGCGCTCGACGTCCACACCGAGGCGCTGGTCGAGGAGGCGCTGCGCCGGGTGCTCGTCGACACGACCGGCGTCATCGTCGCCCACCGGGCGTCGACCGTGCTGCTCGCCGACCGGGTCGCGCTGCTCCAGGGCGGCACGATCACCCACGTCGGCGAGCACCGTGAGCTGCTCACGACGGTTCCCGCCTACCGCGAGCTGCTCGCCGCCGATCCGTCGCTCGAGGAGGCAGCGCTATGACCTCCACCCCCAATTCGACACGAGTGGCGCGGCATCGCGAAGGCCGACGACGACGAGCGGATCGAGCGGATCGAGCGCAAGTTCGTCGGCGGCTCGGGCACGCTGCTCCGCGAGCTGCTCCAGCCTTACAAGTGGGCGATCTGGGTCCTGGTCGGGATCGTGCTGGTCGAGAACGCCGCGCGCCTCTCGATCCCCTACCTGGTCAAGGAGGGCATCGACACCGGCATCCCACCCATCGCCGCCGACAACGACCTCGAGCCGCTGCTCATGATCGTGGGGATCGTGCTCCTCGCGACGCTCACCCAGGCGGTCGCGCGCAACCTGTTCCTGGTCCGCTCGGGCAAGGTCGGCCAGGACGTGCTGTTCGAGGTGCGCGGCCGGGTCTTCCGTCACTTCCAGGCACTGAGCCCGGCCTTCCACGACGACTACACCTCCGGCCGGGTGATCTCGCGGCAGACCTCCGACGTCGACGCGATCTACGAGATGCTCGAGACCGGCTTCGACGGGCTCGTCACGGCAGCGCTCACGCTCGTCGGCACCGCCGGCCTGCTGCTCTTCCTCGACGTGAAGCTGGGCCTGGTCGCGCTGTGCTGCGGGCCGTTCCTCTACTGGATCACCAACTGGTTCCGGAAGTCGTCCGCCAAGACCTACCGCCTCACCCGCGAGAAGGTCGCGCTGGTCATCGTCCACTTCGTCGAGTCGATGGGCGGCATCCGCGCGGTGCAGGCGTTCCGCCGCGAGCCCCGCAACCAGGAGATCTTCGACGACGTCAACGAGCAGTACCGCGCGGCCAACCTGACCGCGTTCCGGCTCGTCGCCTGGTTCATGCCCGGCATCCGGCTGATCGGCAACGTCACCATCGCCGTCGTGCTGCTCTACGGCGGCTACCTCGCCTACCACGGCGAGGTCACCGTCGGGGTCCTGGCCGCGTTCCTGCTCTACCTGCGCCAGTTCTTCGAGCCGATGATGGAGATCAGCCAGTTCTACAACACCTTCCAGTCGGCGTCGGCCGCGCTCGACAAGCTCGCCGGCGTGCTCCGGGAGGAGCCCGGCGTACCCGAGCCGACCCGGCCCGAGGCACTGCCGGACGCCCGCGGCGAGGTGCGCTTCGACGGCGTCGAGTTCGCGTACGTCGACGACCGGGTGGTGCTCCACGACCTCGACCTGCGGGTCCCGGCCGGCCAGACCCTGGCCGTGGTCGGCGCGACCGGTGCCGGCAAGACGACGGTCGCCAAGCTCGCGACCCGCTTCTACGACCCGACCGCCGGTCGGGTGCTCCTCGACGGCATCGACCTGCGTGACCTCACCTCCGACGTGCTGCGCCGGGCGGTGGTGATGGTGACCCAGGAGAACTACCTGTTCTCCGGCACCATCGCCGACAACATCAGGTTCGGCCGTCCGGACGCGTCGATGGAGCAGGTCGAGGCCGCGACCCGCGCGCTGGGCGCGCACGACTTCATCGTCGCGCTGCCCGAGGGCTACGACACCCCGGTCGCCAACCAGGGTGGTCGGCTGAGCGCCGGCCAGCGGCAGCTGGTGGCGTTCGCCCGCGCGTTCCTCGCCGACCCGGCGGTGCTGATCCTCGACGAGGCCACCTCGTCGCTGGACGTCCCGTCCGAGCGACTGGTCCAGCAGGCGCTGCGGACCGTGCTCGCCGGACGCACGGCCGTGATCATCGCCCACCGGCTCTCGACGGTCGAGATCGCCGACCGGGTGATCGTGATGGAGCACGGCCGGATCGTCGAGGACGGTGCGCCGGAGGACCTGATCTCGGCCGGTGACGGCAGGTTCTCCGACCTGCACCAGGCCTGGCTCGACTCGCTCGCCTGAGGTCGGAACGTTGCGAGGTAATCCCCGAGGCTGATTCCTGCCGCATAGGGGCCCCACACGGTGGGCAAACGGCAATAGGCTGACGCGGCCGGATCATCCCCAGGAGGCGCTCCATGTCGCACGTCATCTCGCTGGCTGCCCCGGTCCCGGGACCGGTCATCGACTTCGCGGTGATCCTCGCTCTGCTGGCGCTGATCATCGTCGTCGCCAAGACCGCGGGCTTCCTGGTGTCGAAGATCGGGATCCCGCCGGTCGTGGGCGAGATCGCTGCCGGCGTGCTGCTCGGTCCGAGCCTGCTCGGCATGGAGCTGAGCGAGCAGCTCTTCCCGATCGACCAGCGCCCCTTCCTCGACGTCCTGGCGCGGGTCGGCCTGGTGCTCTTCATGTTCGTCGTCGGCCTCGAGCTCGACGTCTCCCTCGTCAAGGGCCGGGGGAAGGTCGCGGGTTCGGTGTCGGTCTGCTCGATCGTGCTGCCCTTCAGCCTCGGCATCGGGCTGGCGAAGATCTTCGTCGAGACCGAGGCGACGGCGGGCCTCAAGCCGGACGGCGTCGACTTCTGGCCGTTCGCGCTGTTCATGGGCGCCGCGATGTCGATCACGGCGTTCCCGGTGCTGGCGCGGATCCTGACCGACCGCCGCATGCACCGCACCGAGACCGGTGGCCTGGCGCTGGCGTGCGCCGCGACCGACGACATCATTGCGTGGACGCTGCTGGCGGTCGTGCTGGCCATCTCTGGCGTTGACGCCGGTCACGGGCACCTCCCCTCCTGGGGGATCTACCTGGCGATCCCCTTCGTCCTCGTGGCGTTCTTCGTCGTCCGGCCGGCGCTCCCCTGGCTCACGACGGCGTACAAGAAGGCCGGGGAGCTCACGCCGACGATCCTGTCCGTGGTCCTGGTCGGCATGCTGCTCTTCGCGGCGACCACCGAGGTCATCGGCATCCACTACATCTTCGGCGCGTTCCTGTTCGGCGCGATCATCCCGCACGAGAACGCCGCCGCCATGCGGCACGAGATCCTGATCCGTCTCGAGCAGATCTCGGTGCTGCTCCTGCTCCCGGTCTTCTTCCTGCTGTCCGGTCTCAAGGTCGACATCCGGGGACTGGGGAGCGAACACATCCTCCCGATGGTCGCGATCCTCGCCGTTGCCATCATCGGCAAGTACGTCGGCGCCTATGTCGGCGCCAAGCTGCAGAACGTGCCGCACTGGCAGGCCAGCTCCCTCGGCCTGCTGATGAACACCCGCGGGTTGACCGAGCTGATCATCCTCAACGTCGGCCTGGAGAAGGGCCTGCTGAGCCCCGAGCTGTTCACGCTGATGGTGATCATGGCGCTGGTGACCACGGTCATGACCGGACCGCTGCTGGGATTCACCTATCCGCAGCGCCGGGTCGCCCGCGACATCGCGGAGGCCGAGCGGGCCGCGCTCGGCGACGAGGCGGTCGACCGGATCCTGTTGCTGAGTCGGCCGGTTGCGGACAACGCAGGTGCCGCTCGAGATCGCGGTCACCATGCTCGTCGGTGCCCGGCCGGCCGAGATCGTGGTCGCCGACCTCCAGCCGCAGGGTCGGCTGCTCGACCTGGGCAGCGGACTGTCGGGCGAGCTCGCCGAGATGGCTGCGGCGATGGAGAGCCAGGAGGTGCTGGTGCGGCGCGGCGAGGAGCTCGGCGTCCCGGTCCGGGTGATCGCCCACCCGAGCGCCGACGTCGAGCAGGACCTGGCCGAGCTGGTCCAGGTGCTCGCCCCGCAGGGACTCGTAGCCTGGTCGGACGACCCGTCACTCGATGCCGTTCTCGCCGTCGTGGACTGCCCGACTGCCGTCGTCGCAGACGGGACGACGGCGTTCCCGACGGGCGCTCCGGTCTCGGTCGCCTGGAGCGCCGACAGCGACGGCGACGCCGCCGTCGTCCTCGGCGCGCGGCTGGCAGTCGCGCGGCAGGTCGCGCTCCAGCTTCCGACAGAAGGTGGTCGCCGGCTCGGCACCATCCGGGCCGCGCTCGAGGAGCGGGGCGTCAGGATCACCGAGCCGGCCACGCCCGATCCGGACTCCGGTCTTTCGGCCGCGGTGATCGACATCGCCGCGCACGGCGCGTCCCCCGCGCCGTCGATCGGCGCCAGGAGCGAGCCGGACGCCGTACCGGTCGACTTCACCACGGTCGTGCTCGGCGCGACCGCCGAGGCCGACGCGGAGTAGCCGACGCTCGGATCAGCTGCTGCTGCCCGCGTGCGTGTTGAACGCGAGCGTGCGGTGGCCGATCCGGATCCGGGTGCCCTGGATCAGGACGTGCTCCCCGCCCGGTGGCATCCGCTGCCAGTCGGGAGTCTTCGGCACGTGGATGAAGGTCCCGTTGGTGGAGTTGTTGTCGCTGAGCACGACGTCCCAACCACGCAGCTCGAGGCGGGCATGGACGCGGGACACCTGGTTGGACTGGTCGATGATCGGCAGCCCGCGGAAGTCACCGCCCTGCACCCGCTCGTCCGAGTTCGGGTCGCGCCCGAGGAGGTAGGGAGTGTCGAGCTGGAACACCGAGCCGTCGTCGAGCACGACCACGCCCAGTGGCGGCCGGACGCCGTTCACCAGCACGGGGGTCTGCTGCACCATGTTGATGCCGCAGACCGCGCAGAAGAGCTGGCGCGGGTCGTTGAAGTGGCGGTTCTTGCAGTAGACGCCGCGCACCTCCTCCTTCGGAGAGCCGCCGGGGGCGTTCTCGATCACGCTGACGTCGTCGACGAGCGGCAGCGGCTCGAAGTCGTCGTCGTCCATCTCGCCGATGAGGACCGACTGGAACTCGATCCGCTCGTCGGCCTGCGGCGGCGGGAGCGGACGTCCCGCCGGTGCGCCCGGGTGCGGGTGGTCGTGACCGGCGTGGTCGTGGTCGTGCGCCATCGCCGGCTCGGGTGCGGCCGGCGCCGGGGGCGGCGCGGGCGGTCGGGAGGTGCCGCGGGAGCGGCCGGCGGTTCGGGTGCTGCGGGCGCCTCGGGCCAGACGGGGGACGCCGGAGTGTGGGTCATCTCGTCGAGCGGCTCCTCGCTCGTCGGCGGCGCGGCGGGCGGCGCGGCGGGCGGCGCGGCCACCGGTTCAGCCGCGGCCGGCGCCTCCGGCGTCTCCGCCACCGGGGCCGGCATCACCATGGAGTCGCCGGTGGGAGCACCCGCCGGTACGACGAGCGCGCCGGCCTGGATGACGCCGCCGTCGAGGCGGTACGTCGACGCGGGGTCGGCCGCGTCCGCACCGGGGAGCGTCACGGTGACCTCGTCGACCGGCCAGGGGATCAGTCGCTCGACCCACGCGAGTGAGTCGGCGCCCGAGATCCGCTCGTCGCCGACGGTCACCACGACGTCGCCGTCGACGAAGACCGCGAGGCCCGTCGCGTGCGGCGCCAGTGCCGCGAAGCCCGGCGACTGGTCGACGGCCGTCGACAGCATCAACGCGTAGCCGCGCACGAGCTGCCGTCCCTGGCCGCCGTTGGCCGCCACCATCTGGGCGTGGTCGACGTACGGCCGGACGATCTCGGGGTCGGTCGAGCCGACCAGGAGCACGACCGGCCCGATCCGGGCGAGGGTGCCCTCACCCGCACCGGGAACGACGATCGAGCGGGTCCAGTCCTCCGCTGACTGCTTCACGTCACACGATCCTTCCACCGAAGAAGCGCCACCGGATCAGCGGCACACGCATGGGTCCGTTGGTCCAGATCCAGATCACGAACCAGATCACCGAGAAGTCGATGAAGAACGCCCAGAACGCCTCGGAGGACAGGTTGCCTTCGTCGAAGCCCGGCGGCATCCCGGGGATCAGGCCGTTGTCGAAGAGCAGCCAGACCAGCGCGCCCTCGTTGATCGCCGTGATCAGGCCGAACAGCGTCGGCCAGTCCTTCTCCCAGCGGAACTGCTGGATGACGTGGTAGATCAGCTCCCAGATGATCCCGAGCACCAGCACGGTGGCCAGGATCAGGTAGGTCACCCGGTAGCTGTCCTTGTCGAAGCCTAAGCCTGCCGGGCAGGAACGGCGTGATCAGGAACGTGATGATGCCGCCGAAGACGACGAGCATGAAGATCCGGGTCTGCAACCGCCCGTTCAGGGTGGGCAACATCAGAGGGCTCCTCGGCAGGTCGGCGGAACAGTCGAGTTGTCGTGCAGGTGGGTCACGGCTTGCTCCCGAACAGCCACTTCCACCACTGGATCGTCGAGCGGACCGGGCCGATGCGCTTGCAGAACTTGCGCTTGGCGAGGTCGCCGGTAGATCTCCTGGGCAGCGACCTGCAGCCCGAGGAACGTGTCGACACCCGGGAAGTAGCCACCCAGGGTGGTCGCGCCCGAGGCATACATCGTGCCGTTGCCGTTGCGGGTGCCGATCAGCTCGAAGTTGCGGTCGACGTTGAGCCGGCCGGTCGGGTTGCGGCTCGCGCCGCCGTGCTCCAGCAGGTCCTTGAGCAGCCGGTGCTCGGCGATGTCCGCCTCGAGGCCGGTGCAGTCGATGACGAAGTCGACCTCGACCGGGACCGTGCCCTGCGCGGTGCGGACGTGGTTGACGATCCGCTCGCCGTTGGGCTGCATGTCGTCGACGGTGCCGACGAGCGCGGTGTACCAGCCCTCCCGGCGGCCCTGGTTCATCTGCTTCTGCCACAGCTTGCGCCAGGGCGTGTTCGTGCCGCCCATCCGCTTGTAGATCTCGGCGCGCTGCTCGCCCTCGAGCCCGCGCACCTGCTTCTTGAGCTGGCCGCCCCACACCGACTTCGGGTAGTTGAAGCCTTGGTAGGCCCAGCCGTTCTCGCCGCGACGTCGCATGAAGATGCGGGTCTTGCCACCGCCGGGACGCGCGTCGCCCTCGTTGCCGTAGCCGTCGTTGGTGCCGTGGTAGTAGGTCCGGAACAGGTGGACGATGTTGGTCTGCGCACCGTTGAGGAGCCGGTCGTCCATCAGCCGCTGGAGCACGCGCGAGGCCACGATGCCGCCGCCGCGAACCATCACGGTGCTCGGCTGCTGCATGAGGCGCTCGTAGACGTGCTCGTGGGCCTCGTAGGCGTTGACGATGTGGCGGTAGTCGTTGTGCTCGGTCCGGTACCGCTGGAGCTCGGGCAGGAACTTGAGCCCCGGGTAGCCGACGGCGATGTGGACGTACTGAGAGCGGAACGCGATCCGCTTGGTGGCCGAAAGGCCCTCGGGCGGTGTGAGGATCGTGAAGTAGCCGCCGCCGTACCGCCGGCGCACGATCCGGACCAGGCCCTTGACCAGCATCTCGTCGTAGCCGATCCGGTTCTTCTCGCGCTCCATCGTCTCGAAGGCCTGGCCGGCCTTCGGCGTGTAGTAGTCGGAGAAGATCGGCTCGGTGAACAGACCCCAGAGGACCTTGAGGTTGAAGTTGCGGACGCCTTCGCTGAAGCCGTACGACGGGAACCCCCAGATGTTGTCCGGGCGCGACGCTGAGTCGGAGCGCAGCCGCTCGCCGCGGGGGATCTGGGAGACGCGGGTGAGGTACTCGTACGTCTGCCACGGGTGGTCGAGCGTGCCCAGGACCCGCATCTGCGAGGTCGGCACGCCGGCGATCCGTAGGTAGTCGACCGTCACGAAGCTTCCGATACCAGATCCGACAGTGACGAACGGGATGTCGACGATCGGGATGCCGGCGCCGGCAACCATCTCGTCGGTCCAGAAGTCCGTCGCGAGCAACTGGTCGGTGAGGTCACCGGCCGGCATCGGCTGGGCCGGAAGGTACGTGTTGGGGTCTGTGGTCGGTACCACCGAAGCTGCAGTGGGCTCGATCAACGTGCCTCCTTGGTCGTTGGGAGGTTCCGCCTCAGGTCGTCCGGAACGCTACACCGGCTACCCGCCTAAGCGCCTCCGAATCATGAAGCGGAGGAGCATCTCCCTGAAAACCATTCTCGGGGATGAATCCACGACCGGCGTCACGGTTTTGCTCGGCCGGATCGGTGGCACATGCCATGCTGTTGACCTGACCCGACAAGAGCCATCGGAGGAGCGCGTGCAGGGCATCGCGGACTATGAGTTCATCCGGCCGCTGGGGGAGTCCAACTACGGCACGAATTACCTGGCGAACGCGCCAGCGCGCCTCGGCATCGCGGCCGAAGAGGTCGTCGTCAAGGTGATCGCGGGGCCGACGTCTGACGACGCGTTCCGACGCGCCACCCGGGAGCTGAAGCACTTCAGCGTCGCCGACTCCGACCGGCTGGTCGCGGTCTACGACGCCGGTCGACACGGAGGCGCGTTCTACTACGCGATGGAGTACCTCCCGCTCGGATCGCTCGAGAAGCCCAACATGGCCCTCGATCCCGGCCGGGCCGTCGCCGCCGTACGCGATGCTGCGCTGGCTGCGCACGCGCTGCACGAGCGCGGCATCGCCCACCGCGACATCAAGCCCGCCAACATCCTCATCGCGGATGACGGTGGCCGGCTCGCCGACCTCGGCCTCTCGCAGCTGCTGTCGCCGGGCATGGTGATGACCGGCCTCGGACAGATCGGTCTCGAGTTCACCGATCCGCAGATCATGCTCGGTGGGGCAGCCTCGCGCGCCAGCGACATCTGGTCGCTGGGCGCCTGTCTCCACTACGCCCTGACCGGGCGAGGCGTCTACGGCGACCTGCGCAGCACCGAGCCGCTGCTGCTCGTGCGGTCGATCCTGGCCTCGCAGCCGACGCTCGCTCCCGACCTGTCGCCGGCGGCCGCGGAGCTGATCGGCGCCTGCCTCGCCACCGACGTCACCGCGCGCCCGCGCACGGCTGCCGAGGTGGCCGAGCGCGCGTCGGGCCTGGCTGCCGGAGCCGGGGTCTGAGAACTCAGCGGGGTGCAGTGACGCACGCGCCGCTGCGGGGAAACTAGGATCCTCTCGCCGCTCCGGCGACCAGATCACTATTGGGGAGATTCATGGAACTGCACGAGAGCCTCTACGCCTTGGGGCGGAGCCAGGGCCGGGAGCTGTTCAACGACGCCGACAGCTTTCGTGGTGCGCTCGACGACTACCTCGACGAGGACAGCGCGAGCACCGGTGACATCAACCTTCTCGTGGACGCGGTTCGGCTGGGTGCCTACCAAGGCATGATGAGCATGCTCGACAGCGGCGCCGACGCCGACCGCGCGGTCAGCGAGGCCGGCAGCCGGCTCGCCCGCGATCGCGGCAGTGCCGACGTCGGCGGCGCCATGTGGGCGCTCGCGGTGCTCGGCTACGCGACCGGCAAGGTCTCCGACACCCAGGTACGCCGCTACCGCACCCAGCACGCCTCGGCCCCCGCGCCGCCGCCCGCCGGCCCAGCCACGGTGCTGCCGCCGCCCGCGCCCGGCAGCGCGCCCGCGCCTCCGCCCGGAGTGAGCGCACCGCCCCCGGGTGTCAGCTCCCCGCCGCCGACCTCCCCGGTGTGGCCGAACTCCGGTCCCAACCCGGGCGCCCCCGCCTCCGCCCCGGCACCCGTCCCCGCGGCGTCGTACGGCGCCCCGCCGCCGGCCCCCTACGGCGGCAGCGGCTACGGACACGCGGCGCCGCGCAAGAAGCGCAGCGCGTTGCCGTTCATCCTGATCGGGGCCTTCGTGCTCGTCCTGATCGTCGGCGGCAGCATCTTCGCGATCACCCAGCTCTCCGGTGATGACAACGATCCCGAGGACGACCCCACCGGCGCCACGAGCGACGGTCCGACCACGACCGAGCCGGAGGGCCCGGACGTGACGTTCGAGGCACTCAACGAGCGCTACCAGAGCCTCGCGTCGATGGTGACCTCCGGCATGGACAGCTGTGCCGCCGGCCAGGCCCAGTCGGGGCAGACCGAGAGGATCGAGTGCGCCTTCCCGCAGGGCACGCTCGTGCTGACGACGTACTCCTCCGTCGGCGAGCTCCAGGCCGCCCGCAAGCGGCGCCTCAACATGGCCGAGGGCACGATCGTCTCCGACGTCGAGTCCGGCGCGTACTACCGGTTCGACCCGAAGGTCGCCGACGAGACCAGCACCGCTGCGCCGATCCTCTACTGGGACAGCCAGGCCGGCATCCAGTCGGCCGAGCTCACGGGCGGCACCGGCGTCACTGCCGACCAGCTCGATCCCGCCTTCGTGGCGGTGTCGGCGACCGTGACGCCGCCCGACGGTCCCGTCGACGTCGCGGTCCAGGACTTCAACAGTCTGTTCACGGTCATCAACTGCACGCGGATCCCCACCGAGATCGGTGGCGAGACCGAGGAGAGCAAGTGCAAGCGCTCGGGCCGCAACACCTGGGTCGGCAAGTTCGCCAAGGTCAACGACCTCCGGCAATATCGCCAGAACGCGAAGACGCTCGCCGGGCAGGACGACGACCTGGTCGTGGACTACTGGTACAACGACGACAACAGCAACGGCCAGCAGGACGAGGACGAGCCCGAGCAGGGCAAGATCTACGGCTACATCGAGGAGCAGGACAGCGGCACCAACTACGGCGTCCTCTACATCGACGACCTGGACTGCCGTTGCTACCTGCAGATGTACGACAAGGGCCAGGGCGACCCCGAGAAGCTTTACAACCTCATTTTCTAGCGAGCGTGTCGCGGATCGTGCGCCACCGCCCGGGCCATCGCTTCGCTCGGCCCGCGGGCGCCGCACGATGCGGCTTCGCCGCGGCGCGCCACGCTGCCGCTAGCGCGGTCGACGCAGTCAGGACTTGCGGCTGCTTGGCGGCTTTCGGCGGTAGCGCCGCTGGTTGAGGTGCGAGGCCGCCCGCGGCCGAGCCTCGAAACCGAGGCGACCCGTCAGGGCGTCAGGGCACGTCGAGGGTGTCGGCGAGGAAGGGCGACAGCGACTGGTCGGGGTTGACCGGGCGCTCGGACGCGCCGGCGCCGAGGTTGCTGCGCGCGATGATCACCATCGAGGTGTCGTCGCCGCCGATCTGAGCCGGCTCCTCCAGCCACTGCGGCAGCTGGTCGCGGATGAAGTCGAGGCCACGGCTGCGGCCGAAGTCGACGAGCTGCTCGCCGGTCTGGCGCCACCAGCCCTCGGCGTCGACGCGGGAGGTGCCGAAGCCGTCGGTGCAGAGGAACGCCAGCGCGACGTCCTCGACGCGGGTGTCGATCACCGCCGTACGCAGGGCCCGCAACGGCTCCGGCTCGCAGAGCGAGCTGGTGTGCATGCCATCGAGCTGGGGGTCGTCCGGCACAGCGCGGAGGGCCTCGCCCTGGTCGGTGACGAGGACGGCGTCGCCGTCGCCGATCTGGAGTACGACGAGCAGGTCGCCGGAGACCGCCGCCGCGAGCAGCGTGGTGCCGTAGGGCCGCAGCTCGTCATGGACTGCGGCGGCGTGCCGCTCGTCGCCGAGGTCGAACGGGTTGGCCTCGATGTGGTGGCGGACCTTGTTGACCCAGTTGTCGACGATCGCCGCCGCGGCAGTCGTCACGATGTCGCCGGCGGTCTCGGGGTCGGTCAGCTCACCGACCACCCGGCGCAGCTCCTCGACGGCACTGACCGCGGCGAGGGAGGAGCCGATGTCGCTCCGGAAGTGCGCCTTGTGCCCGTGGCCGTCGGCGACCGACGCGACCGCCCGGGTGCCGTCGGTCCAGGTGAGGACGGCGTCCTGCAGCGGCAGCTCGTCGCGGACGTGCACGGAACCGATCCGGGAAGCGGAGAGAACCGTCCACCCCGGCTGGTGCTGCTCGTGGCTCACCCGAGCGTGCTCCAGATCGGGTCGCCGATCGGACTCGGCGGCGCTGCGGTGAGACCGCCGCCGCCGCCGACGATCGGCCGCGACGCGACCTTGCTGGCGGCCTTGGACGCCCAGACGATGTATTCGACCAGTTGCTCGGGGTTGTCGGCCCGCAGCAGCGGGACGTCCTCGTCGCCGATGAACCGGCGCAGCGAGTGCATGTCGGCGTCGCGACCGACACCGAGCGCGAGCCGGACGGCCGTCGCGCCCCAGCGGTTGTTGAGCAGGGCCTGCAGGCCCTCGGCGAAGGTGGTGCCGCTGCTCTGGGTGGGGCGGCCGTCGGAGACCAGGATGATCGCCGGGGGGTAGGCGCTGGTGCCTTCGTCGAGGGTGGCCAGCGCCTCCGTCAGGGTGACCAGCGCGCTGCCGAGCTCGGTGAAACCGCGCGGCACGGCCTCGAGACGCTCCCAGTGGATCTGGTCGACGGGCGTCGGCTCCTCGATCACCCAGCGCGGCTCGTTCGCGAACGCGAGGACGCGGATCAGCATCTCGGCGTGCGGGTTGGCGCGGGCTTCGTCCTTGAGGTGCGGCAGCACTTCGGAGATCGCGTTGTTGAGCGCCTGGATGCGGCCGCCACGCATCATCGAGCCGGACACGTCCAGCACGAAAATGAAGTGAAGGGGCTTGCGCGCCAAGGCGCCGCCCAAGCGGTCACTCATGCCATCTCCTGATACCGGGTTTGGACGCCGCCGTCGCTGCTCAGGCTATAGATTGTCACACACGGACCCAGTTCTGGTCGGGTTCCGCGGCGGAACGAGAGGCACGGAGGTCGGCGACACCCATGGTGCTGGCGGAGGGCGTCGAGGTCGACCTCGGGCCACTAGGTCGAGCCCGGGTGACGTCACTGCTCGGACAAGGCGGTCAGGGCTACGTCTTCGAGGTACGCCGCGACACCGGTGAGCCGCTCGCGCTGAAGTGGTACAAGCCCGAGAGCGCCACGACCGAGCAGTACCAGGAGATGCAGCAGCTGGTCGAGATCGGCTCCCCGCACCGCCGCTTCCTCTGGCCGTTGAGCATGGCCCGGGTCCACAGCCAGCCGAGCTTCGGCTACGTGATGCACCTGCGCGACGCGCGCTACCTCGAGCTCAGCTACCTCCTCCTCAACGCCGACCGCGACGGCAACCCGCTCGATGTCTCGTTCTCCTCGATCATCGAGCTGTGCCGCCAGCTGAGCTACAGCTTCCTGCGGCTGCACGCGCGGGGGCTCTGCTACCGCGACATCTCCTTCGGCAACGTCTTCTTCGACCCGGCCGGCGGCGACGTGCTGATCTGCGACAACGACAACGTCGGCATCGACAACGGCACCGGGCGGGTGCTGGGGACGCCGTACTTCATGGCGCCCGAGGTGGTCCGCGACACGACGTACCGGACGCTGCCCAACACCGACACCGACCGGCACTCGCTGGCGGTCCTGCTCTTCTACTCGCTGTTCCTCGGCCACCCGCTGGAGGGCAACCGGACCGACGCCGGCGTGCGCGACGCTCACTGGCTGATGACCCACTTCGGCACCGAGCCGCTGTTCTGCATGCACCCGACGAACGACGACAACCGGCCCGCGGAGATCGTCCAGCAGTACTGGAACATCTACCCGCAGTTCCTTCGCGACCTGTTCGTCCAGGCCTTCGTCGACGGCATGGACAAGCCCGGCGCACGCGTCACCGAGGGCCAGTGGATCAAGGCGATGGACCGGCTGCGCGACGGGCTGCTCGCGTGCCCGACCTGCGGCACCACCAACTTCTGGAGCAGCGGCGAGCCGGACCCCGTGTGCTGGCAGGACGGCACCGTGGTGCGGCCGCCGTACCTCCTCCACGTCGGACGACGGACCGTCGCGGTCGGTCCGCAGGCGGCGATCCGGTCCGACCACCTCGCGTCCGGCGTGGATCACCCCGTCGTCCTGGGTGACCTCCGCCAGCACCCGCAGGTCCCCGACCGTTGGGGCCTCCACAACGCCTCCGACTTCCCGTGGCCCGTCGCCTATCCCGGCGGTCAGAGCTTCGTGCTCGACCCCGACCGCACCATCGAGCTCGTCGCTGGTGCGCGGATCCAGATCCGCAACGCGACTGTCCAGGTACGACGTCCGGCCACGGGCGCACCCGGCGCTCCCGCCTAGGCTCATGCCCATGTCGCCGTTGGTGGTCGAGGTGGACGGTCGCGTCCTTCGCCTCGAGGGGAACTCCGTGATCCGGATCGGACGCGCCATCGACGCGGAGGTCGTCCTCACCGCCGGGTCGGTCTCCCGCCAGCACGCCGAGCTCCGGCCGGTCGACGGGTCGTGGGTGCTGGTCGACACCGGCAGCCAGTTCGGGACCTACGTCAACGGCGTCCGCGTCGTCGAGCACACCATCAGGGGCAGGACCCTGGTCCGCTGCGGCCCGGTCGCGACCGGCTCGGACCTCGATCATCACGCCGGCCTCGATGGCATCGGAGGAGGCGCAGGCGTCGGTGCGCGCGCCGGCTCCACCGCCGCCGCCCGCACCGGGCGAGTCGTTCGACGAGCCGACGATGCCCCCGGCGCCGGGAGAGCGACCGGTCGCGCAGTCACGCTTCGCACCGCCGCCGCCGCCCCCGCCGCCGCCCGCCGCCCCACCGTCCGGCCGGTTCCGCCCGCGGACCCGGGCACGCGCGTCGCCCGCCCGTCACCCGCCCAGCCGCCGCAGCTGATCCCGGCCGGCCTCGACCAGACGCAGGTGCTGGCGGCCCAGCCCGGCGGAGCAGCCGGCCCTGGAGGGCCGCCGCCGGTGCGCTCCGGCCCGGACCTGCTGCTCGTCGCAGAAGGTCAGGAGCACCGGTTCCGCCACCCGGCTCACATCACCATCGGCCGGCTGCCGGACTGCACCGTCGTGCTCAAGGACCCGGCCGCCTCCCGCATGCACGGCACCGTGGCCAGCGTCCCCGGCGGGTGGACCTACACGAACCAGTCCAACGAGGGCACCTTCCTCGACGGGCGCCGGATCACCTCCAAGAAGTTCGACGACCGCACTGCGCTGCGGCTCGGCCACCCGGTCGCGGGTCCCGAGCTCACCCTGGTGCCGATCCTGTCGGCCGTCGAGGAGGAGAAGCGGATCGCCCGCCGTCGGCTCGGACGCAACCTGCTGTTCGCGGGCATCGCGGCCGGCGTACTCGTCCTGATCCTGGGCATCGCCGCGGTCGCGGTGCTCCTGGGGCGCGACGACGGTGACGACGATCCGAGTGGCGACGCCACGTCGGCGCCGACCATCGACCAGACGGACTCGAGCGACGGGACCGGTTCGTCCGACGACCTGACCGACGCGGAGCTCGACGCCGCGAAGGCGGCCACCGTCAAGATCATCGCCGAGAGCCATTCGCTCGAAGCGCCCGAAGAGGAGTTCGTCTACGCCGGTTCCGGGTCGATCATCCGCGAGGACGGGCTGATCCTGACCAACGCCCACGTCGCCGCGCCGGAGACCCCGGGTGTCGTCGAGACGTACGGACCCGAGGCCGCGATCGCGAACCCGGAGTACCTCCTCATCTCGCTGACCGACGGCGCGACCGACACCAACGCCCCGACCCGGAGTACCGCGCGCGGGTCATCGAGGCGGACGGCGTCGCTGACGCGGCAGTGATCCAGATCTACGCCAACGCCGACGGCAGCGACCTGGACGGGGCGCTCGCATTGCCGACCATCCCGATCGGTGACTCCGCCGATGTCCGCGCCGGCGACGACGTCACGGTGCTCGGGTTCCCCGCGGTCGCCGGGACCGGCGACTCGATCACCGTGACCAGCGGCCTCATCTCCACGGTGATCAACAACCCCGACCTCGGCCCCAACTCCGAGTTCGACACCGACGCCCGGATCGCACCGGGCAACTCGGGCGGCATGGCCATCGACAACGACGGCGTCCTGATCGGCCTCCCGACCGCCCTCGAGTTCGACCCGAGCAACACCGGCGTCGTCAGCGGCCGGATCCGCGCGATCGACGTGGTGAAGCCCCTGATCGAACAGGCCGAGGCGGCCGTCGGCTGACGTTTCTCCGTCCCTCACCGTCGGTCGAGGAGGTCGTCACCACCGCTGGTCGAGGAGGTCGCGCCCACCGTTGGTCGAGGAGGTCGCTCTGCGACCGTCACGAGACCCCTCTGCCCGCAGTTGCGGTCCGCTGTGGGCTGGGTCCCCTGTTTACGAGGGACGTGGTTGCTCGCCGTCGTGGGTTGCGGCGCTGTCCCCACGGCCCTGCCCGGGCGCAGCGCTGCTTGAGGTGCTCGCTGGGGTTGCGGACGAGGACGTGTGACCACCTTTCGTCCACACCTCGATTGCTGCGGATCGCCTGTCCACAGGCGGGTTCGGGGTGTTTGGTTGTGTCGGATGTTCCATATTGAATAGGTCTCATGGATCTCGGGACCGCACCCCTCTTCGACCTCACCGCCCCGGCGGACGAGGTTGTGCGTGCCGGTTGCGCTCGTCGCGGTCCGAGAGCTGCTCGCCGAGCATCCGCAGCGCCGCTCGGTGATCGCCGAGCAGGAGATCGCCACCGTCCGCGAGATCGCCGAATGGGCCGGCGAACACACTGTCGACGACGAGGCTGACTGCGGCGACGTTGATCGAGCGGGGTCTGGACACCGGGCTCCCGCTCGCCGGACCCGGCGCACCGCTGATCTCCGACTTCGCCGTCATGGAGCTCAGTGCCTTGCTGGGTCGGTCGTTGGACTCGGGCCGCAACTACGTCGGACAGGTCATCGAGCTGGCCCACCGGCTCCCGCAGGCTGTGGGCCCGGGTGCTGGACGGTGAGGTGCCGGTGTGGAAGGCCCTGCGGATCGCCGACCACACCCGCCTGCTGCCCGACGACGCAGCGGCGTTCGTCGACGCACAGCTGGCTCCGTACGCGCACGGCTGCAGCTGGGCGCAGGTCGACCGGCTCGTCGAAGAAGCACTCGTCCGGTTCGACCCCGCAGCAGCCGAGGAACGCCGCCGAGCCGCCCGCGACCACCGCCACGTCGACCTCGGCCTGGACCAGGTCGGCTACGACGGCATCGCCCACGGCACCACCGCCCTCGACATCGCTGACGCCCTCGACTTCGAACAGGCCATCGCCCGCCGCGCCAAGCTCAACGGCCAGCTCGGCGACACCGACTCCCTCCAGGTACGGCGTGCCAAGGCGCTCGGGGAGATCGCCCGGGAAGACCTGCTCCTCGACCTCGACGTGGCCGACCCCGACACCGGGGAGATCACCCGCACCGTGCCCGGTCGCAAGACCGAGCTCATCCTCCACCTCTCCGCGACCGACCAGACCGTGGGCCGGTTCGGCAACACCCGCACCCCGATCAGCGTCGAGCAGATCAAGTCCTGGCTCAGCCTCGCGAACACGTCGGTGATCGTCCGGCCGGTCCTCGACCTCGCCGGCCACCAACCGGTCGACTCCTATGAGATCCCCGACCGGATCCGCCGACACGTCACCGAACGCGACCACCACTGCGTCTTCCCGCACTGCACCCGACCGGCCGAACGCTGCGACCTCGACCACATTGAGGCCCACGCCGACGGCGGAGTGACCTGTCCGTGCAACCTCGCCCCCCTGTGCCGAGGACACCACCGACTCAAGACCTCCGGCCGCGCCTCCTACCGGATGCTCACCCCCGGCACCTACCACTGGACCCTGCCGTCGGGGACCTACCTGGTCGACCCCACCGGCACCCACAACCTGGCCCACCGGCCACCCGACCGGTAGCTCCCGCGCCCCGAACCCCGCCTCGGCGGGGCCGTCGGCATGCGCGCAAGTGCTTGTTATGCCGGTGATCCTTCGGGACATTTCGATCAGCCGTTGTGGCTGTTCCCTGGTGGACCCGGAGGTCTCGAGATGTCCCTGCTCGATGCTTGTCTGATCCGTTCTCGAGGGGCGTCCGGGGAGGAGGTGATCCGACTCGGGATGCCGCTGGTTGATGACTACCTGGACTTCGTCGCGGGACGTTGCCGGCCGAACACGGTGCTCGCGGCTGCCTATGACCTGAAGGTGTTTTTCACCGTGGTGGCCAAGGACGTCGCGGAGGTCGAGGCCAGCGACGTGCTGGGGTTCATCACCGCCCAGCGGACCGGCCGAACGGGCGAGGAGGTGCTGCGGCGGGTGCAGCCGGCCGACGGGGCGAACGGGGTCTCGATCAGTACGGTGGCGCGCCGGTTATCGACGATCTCGGGGTTCTACGCCTACTTGCAGGCTCGCGGTGACGTGCCCGCTAACCCGGTCCCGCGTGGGCTGCCGACCCGGCGGGAACGGCAGCGTCCGAGCCAGGGCGTGCCGCTGACCCGGCGAAACCGGAAGCTTCCCCGGATCCTGACCCCGACCGAGGTCGACGCGCTTACCGGCGCGTTGCGCACGCACCGGGACCGGGCGATGGTCGCCGCAATGGTGCTCGGTGGCCTTCGCCGCTGCGAGGTGCTGGGCTTGCGGATGGAGGATCTGCGGGTCGCCGAGCGGCGGGTCTTCATCGCCGACGGCAAGGGCGGCCACCAGCGACTGGTCCCGATCTCCTCCCGTTTCTTCGCCGCCGTTGCGAACTACCTGGACGTGGAGCGGCCAACTGCTGCGGACACCGACCGGGTGTTCGTGGTGCTCAAGGGCCCCAACCGCGGGAAGCCGCTGTCTGCGAAGGGACTCGACGAGATCCTGGTCGGTGCCCGACACCGCGCGGGCCTGGTGCATGCCACCTGCCACGAGCTGCGCCACACCTGCCTGACCCGGCTCCGCGAAGCGGGCATGGCCCTCGAAGCGGTCCAGGCCCAGGCCGGGCACGCCTCGATCGAGTCCACCCGGATCTACCTGCACCTGGCCGATGACTGGCTGGCCGCCCAGTACCGCAAGGCCGCCGAGGTCCTCGACGCCCAACTCCACGCCGCCGGCGCGATCGGTGGTGGTGCCCGGTGAGTGGGCCGCTGCTGCTGCCCACCTGGCCAGCAGCTCAAGGTGCGTCCGCAGATCGTGGCCACGATGCGCCGCTACCTGGACCAGATCGGCTGCGTGCTGCGGCCCGGAAGCGTCGGTGCCGCCGACCTGGCGTTGCGCTCCTTCGCGGCCTTCCTGGTCGAGTCCGCACCGGAGGTCACCAGCACCGCACAGGTCACCCGCCGACACATCGAGGACTACAAGCCCTGGCTCGCCAACCCGTCCCGGCCAGAACAAGGAGCGGCTCACCACCGCCACGGTGGCGCACCGGCTCGGCACCCTGCGGATGTTCTTCGTCCGGATCGAGGAGTGGGGCTGGGACCAGGCACCGGCCCGGGTGCCGATGTTCCCCGGCGACCTGCCCCGCCAGGACCATCCACTGCCCAAGGCACTCGATGACGCCGCGGCCGCCAAACTGCTCCGCGCCGCGCACCAGGACAAGCGGCTGCTGGTCCGCGTCACCGTCGAGGTGCTGCTGCGCACCGGGCTACGGGTCAGCGAGTACACCGCACTCCAAGCCGACGCCGTCGTTCAGATCGGCGCCGCGCCCTGGCTGCACGTCCCGGTCGGCAAGCTCCGCGAGGACCGCTACCTGCCCCTGCACCCCCAACTGGTCGACCTCATTGACGACTACAGGACAACCCACGTCCCGCCCGAGAACCCGTTGCTGCTGCCCCGGGAGAACGGTCGCCCGCTGGACCGACACACCGTGACCCGGATGCTCAACCGGGCCGGCCGCACCGCCGGCTTACCGCACATCCATCCCCACCAGCTGCGCCACACCCTGGCCACCCAGGCCATCAACCGCGGCATGTCGCTCGAGGCGATCGCCGCGATGCTCGGCCACCGCAGCATGGATATGACGCTGCGCTACGCCAAGATCGCCAACCGCACCGTCGCCGACGAGTACTTCGCAGTCACCGACCAGGTCGACGCCCTCTACGACACCGCTACCGCGCTGCCCGCCGACGCGATCGGTCCGAAGATGGCCAAGCTGCGGCGCGAGCACCACCGACTCCTCGGCAACGGCCACTGCACACGCCCACCGGAGCTGGACTGCGCCTTCGAATCCATCTGCGAAACCTGCAGCTTCTTCCAGACCAGCATCGAGTTCCGACCCACCCTCCAAGCCCAACACGACGACGCCGCAGCCAAGGGCCAACAGCACCGTGCCGAACTCTTCGACCAGCTCCTCACCGGCTCACGAAAGGGGAAGCATCATGAGCAGCAACTACCCCGATCACCGGCATAATGCCGATGAGCGGTCGTCAATGCGGCTTGGGTCTGGTCAGCACCGTGGGACCGAATGGCCCCGACGGGCCATTGCAGCCTACGACGGGCTACGGGAGGCTAGCGCTCAGAGGAGCCGGACGAGTCTCGGGTGAGAGTGCAGGTCCTGTCGTGCGATCACCGTCGCGGTTCGGCCGTGCTGCCTCGCTTGTGGTGTTGATGTCGTTGCTCGCAGTCGGGTGTTCCGACTCGAGACCCGATGCCGACGTCGACAGCGGCACGCAGCCCTCATCCGCGGATGCGAGCACACCTGCCCAGCCCGACACCGGCTACCCCGACTCGATCGCGGCCATTGGGCACTCCGGCATCACCGGGGAGTCGTCACATGAGCAGCGCTTCCAGGGAAGCGAGGAGGATTCCTGGGCAACGGGGACCACTCCGGAGGTGAACAGCGTCTATGCCCGGATCCTGGCCCAGAATCCCGCGATCGAGGGCAACGTCACCAACTTAGCGACCAGTGCCGCCACCATCCCCGATGTGCATGACCTCCAAGTCGAAGGGCTCCTCGACCTCGACCCGGCGCCGGAGCTGGTTCTGGTGCAGGTCGTCGACGCCGACATGGTCTGCCCAGCAACCGAGGGCGACTTCCGACGGTTCGAGACGGACCTGACCGCGTTACTGCAGCGAATCGCCGACGGCCTGCCCGAGGCGCGGGTGTTCATCCCCTCGTACTACGCAGACCCCGCGACCTACGTCGAGGCACTCACTCGCAGCGAAAGGCGACAGGTGGGCGGCACCGGCCCCTGCGCCATCATCGACCCGAGAGGACGCGTGGTCGCCGCTGAGTTGGCCAGACTCAAGCGCATCGTTGTCGGGTACAACGACGCGATCGAGTCCGCCCGTGCGAGCGCCGATCGCTGCACCTACGACGGCGGCGCCTTCACCCGCGTTCGTCTTCAACGCCAAGACATCGGCTGCGACCTCGAGCACATCTCCACTGCCGGCCATGCCGAAGCAGCAGCAACAGCCTGGAGAGCCCTGCGCACCGCAGGACTGATCCCCGCAGATTAGACGAGAGAAGTGCGCGCACCTGCCGCACCACGGCAGGACGCACTCGCATGCCGTCCTGCGTGCGACGCGGAGCCCCGCGCCAATTGCGATGCCCGTGCGCGAAGGACGAGTAGCGTTCGAGCATGCAGACCAACGTGTGCGTGGCGGGCGCAACGGGGTGGACTGGACGTCCGATCGCCGAAGCCGTTTTGGCGTCCGACGACCTCGTACTGCGGAGTGCCGTGAGTCGAACTTCGGCGGGGCAGGACCTTGGTACCGCTTGGGCGGCGACCCGGTCGGCGTGCCGGTCTACGCATCAGTTGGCGATGCGCTCGACGACGTCGACGTCCTCGTCGACTACACCTCCGACGAGGCTGTCCGCACTCACACCCTGGCCGCTCTCGAGCGCGGAGTGTCGGTCGTTATCGGTACGCCGGGTCTCTCCGCTCGTGACTTCGCCGACATCGACCGCGCTGCCACCGAAGCTGCAGTGGGGAGTCGTGGCGGCCGGCACTTCTCCCTGACGGCCGCGATGGCACAGGCGGCGGCACTACTCGTCGACGCCACCTCCCCTACAGGGAGATCATCGACTACGCCTCGGCCAGCAAGCCTGACGCTCCCAGTGGAACGGCGCGTGAGCTGGCTGAACGCTTGGCGGACGTGCGAGCGAACAGGGCGGATGTGCTGCCTGATCAGACGCGCGGGGCGGTTGAGGCTCGCGGGACGACGGTGGACGGCACCCAGGTCCACTCACTCCGGCTGCCCAGTTTCGTCCTATCCACCGAGGTTCTCTTCGCGCTCCCGGACGAACGACTATCGATTCGTCACGACGCCGGGAACACCCCCACGCCGTACGTCGGCGGCACGTTGTTGGCTGTGCGCGCAGTCTCTGGTCGCACCGGCCTCACACGCGGGTTGGACAGCCTCCTCCTCGAGGACTGACCGAACTCTTCGCGGTGGCCGGCGGTCGACCACGAACCGCACTACTGCCGCTCGAGGCGAGTCCTTCTCGAACCGACGGGTACTGGTCATGTGCGTGCCCGTCGAGTCTTGCCTTCGGGTGAGACACGCTCACACCCGTGGGTGAGAGCGCGGCGGGCACGCCCCAGCCGGGCGTGAGTGGAAACCCGTCCGGCATCATGAGCAGGTGCTGATCCTGCGCGAGGTGCCCCGCTCCGGGGTCCGCCTGTCCGCAGGACTCACCGCGGCGGAGACGACGGCCGCACTCGCGATCGCGCACACCGCGGCCGGTGGCATGCTGCCGTCGCCGGGCTGGCTGCTGGCGATCGCCGCGACGGCGTACGGCGCGAGCCTGCTCGTCCTGCGCGGCCGGGCGCCGGTGCGCGTGATGGTGCCGGTGCTGATCGGGCTGCAGGTGCTCTCGCACGCCTGGCTGGTCGCCCTCACCGAGGGCACGGGAGCCCACTCGCACGGTTCGGGCGCCGACGTGCTGCTCGGTCTGACCTGGCCGATGCTGCTCGCGCACGTGGCGGCAGGACTGGTCGCGGCGGTCGCGTGGGTGCTGCGGCGGCGCGCGGTCGACGTACTCCTCGGCTGGGCCGACGCGCCGACCCCTGACATCCCGCACCGGGCGCGGTTCACGGCGCGCCGCAGCAGGCCGACGCCTGCCGGTCGTCGCGTGGTGGTGCTGCCGACGCGCGGGCCGCCGCCGGCGCTGCCCGCGGCCGCCTGACCGAACCTGCCGGACTGAACTCGTGAGGCTCGGTGGGCCGGCCGCGCCTGCTTGCCCTGCCACCGATCTTCAGACAAGGACCACCCATGCACATCCGACGTATCGCCCTGCCCGCCGCCGGCGCGGCGGGAGCCCTGGCCCTTGCGGTCGCCCCGGCGTCCGCGCACGTCACCCTCTCGGCCGACACGACGGCGGCGGGCTCGTACGCCGTACTGACCGTGAGCGTGCCGCACGGCTGTGACGGCGCGGCCACCACCAAGATCGCGATCTCGATGCCCGAGGCGATCCCGCAGGTCACCGCGACCCGCAACCCCTACTGGGACCTCGAGGTCCAGAGCGAGCCGCTCGCGGAGCCGATCGAGGATGCCCACGGCAACGAGATCACCGAGCGCGAGGCCGTGGTCGTCTACACGGCCAAGGAGCCGCTGCCGGACCCGGACCGCGACACCTTCGAGCTGTCGGTCCAGCTGCCCGACGCGGCCGGCGAGACCTTCGCCTTCCCGATCGTCCAGACCTGCACGGAGGGCGAGACCAGCTGGACCGAGGTCGCGGAGGAAGGTCAGGACGCCGAGGAGCTCGAGCACCCGGCGCCGCTGGTGACGGTCACCGAGGCACAGGGCTCGGACGAGGCGCCCGCGGCGTCGACCGATGACGAAGCGGACGAGGACGGCAACGGCCTGGCGCTCGTCGGCCTCGGCACCGGCGTCGCCGGGATCGTCATCGGTGGGATCGCCCTGGCTCGGAGCCGGAAGGCGTAATCGCGATGGTCAGGCGTGCGCTGGCGGCGGTGCTGCTCGCCGGGCTCCTCGTGGGCTCGGCGGGCGCACCGGCGTCGGCACACGCCTCCCTGGTCTCGACCGACCCGGCGGAGGGCGCGGTCGTGCCCGAGGCGCCGGACGTCGTCACCTTCACCTTCAACGAGCCGGTTTCCCTGGCCGGCGACTCGATCCAGGCGTACGACGCCGCGGGCGAGCCGGTCGACGTCGACGCGTCCGCGCGCGACGAGGTGGTGACCGCCGACCTGCCCGACGATCTCTCCGACGGCACCTACGTCGTGGCCTGGCGGGTCGTGTCCTCCGACGGACACCCGATCGCCGGCTCGCTGACCTTCCACGTCGGCGCGCCGAGCGAGACCGTCGTACCTCCTCGCGACGGGCCGGCCACCGACGACTCGGCCATGCGGGACGTGGCCAGCGTCGTCCAGGCGCTGTCCTACGTGGCCCTGCTGCTGGCCGGCGGGCTCACCATCTTCCTGTCGTGGATCTCGCGTGGCGTCCGCCTGCAGGACGCCGTACGACGACGCCTGCTGCTGCTCCAACGAGGCTCGGCCATCGCCGCGGTGATCGTCGCCGCCGTCGCGGTCGCCGTCTCCGGCGCCTACCAGCGCGGAGCCGGCGCCGCCGGACTGTTCGAGTCGGCCTCCTTCGACCCGCAGCTGATTGGCGACGACCTCACGGTCCTCGCCCTCCAAGTGATCGGCCTCGGCCTGGCGGTCGTGATGGCGGGCCGCGCGACACCGTCGCTGGCGGGCGACATCGGCGCCGGGCTCGCGGTCTGGTCACCGGCGCTGGTCGGCCACACCCGCGCCTACGAACCGGTGTCGCTCCTCGTCCTGACCGATGCCCTCCACCTCAGTGCCGGAGCGGTCTGGCTCGGCGGCCTGGTGGGGCTGGCCGTCGTGCTGCCGTCGCTCGCCGGCCGCGAGCGCGATGGCGCGCTGGTGCTGAGCCGGTTCTCGACGGCCGCCGCCGGCCTGCTCGGCGTGCTCGCGGCCGCAGGGGTGCTGCTGGGCTGGCGGATCCTGGGCTCCTGGAGCGGCCTGGTCGACACGACGTACGGACGGCTGCTGCTGGTGAAGGTCGGGATCGCCATGGTCGTCGGCGCGATCGCGGCGTTCAACCGCTACCGGGTGCTGCCGCGCGTGAGCGACGGCCCGCACGAGGCCAGGCGGCGCGCGACGTACGTCGTCCGCCGGGTGGTCGTGCTGGAAGCCGCCCTGCTGGTCGGCCTGCTGGCAGTCACCGGCTTCCTCGTCGAGCAGCCGCCGCGCGCCGAGCCGGCGGCGGTCCCGGCGGCGCCGGCGTCCGACGTCGCCCGGGCGGTCGTCGGCGACCTGCAGGTGCTGGCGGTGCTCGATGCGGCGCCGGGTCGTCAGCGGCAGCTGCTGGTGCAGGTGCAGGACCTGAGCGGCGAGCCCGTCGACCTGCGTGAGCGACCGGAGGTGTCGCTCCGCACCGCCGGGGTCGACCTCGGCACCGTGCCGGTGACGCCGACCGGCACGGGCACGTTCGTCGCGACGGTCACCTTCCCGAAACTGGGGGAGTGGGAGGTCCAGGTCAGCCTGCGGATCGACGAGTTCGCCAATCCGGTAACCACGCTCACCATCGACGTCGGCTGACTTCGCAATTTCGCAGCCAGCGGCGCGGTCAAGTGGGATCGTCGCTGCCATGAACAGGCTCCCGCGTTCACGCTCCGGTGCGCTATTCGTCGCACTCTGTCTCTTAGGCGCCGGCCTCGCGGCCGCCAGCCAACCCGCCGCCCTCGCCGGACCGGCGTCGCACCCCGCCCGCACCTCGTCGACGGCCGCACCGGCCGGCCAGGTGATCCCGGGTGAGTACATCGTGGTCATGAAGCCGCGCGCTGACGCGTCGGCGACGGCTGCCGTGCGCCGGAGTGCTCTCCGCAACGGCGGCGACGTCCTGTTCGACTACGCGCACGCGCTCGACGGGTTCGCAGCACGGCTCCCGGAGCAGGCGTTTGAGGCGGTCGAGAACAACCCGAACGTCGCTTACGTCGAGGCCAACCGGACAGTGACCGCTTTCGGCGACCAGTACGACCCGCCGTGGGGTCTGGACCGCATCGACCAGCGCGGCCGCTCCCTCAACCGGGCCTACCACTACGACCAGCGCGGCACCGGCGTGACGGCCTACGTCATCGACACCGGGATCCGGATCACCCACACGCAGTTCGGCGGCCGGGCGACCGGCGGTTTCGACGCCATCGATGGCCTTCCGGCGGACGACTGCAACGGGCACGGCACCCACGTCGCGGGCACCATCGGCAGCTCGAAGTACGGCGTCGCGAAGGCCGTCTCGCTTGTCGCGATCCGGGTGCTCGACTGCACCGGCAACGGCTCGTTCGCCGGCGTGATCGCCGGCATCGACTTCGGTCACTGCGACCCACGCGGCCGGCGACCCGGCCGTCGCGAACATGAGCCTCGGCGGTGGATTCACCCTCGCCGTCAACCAGGCGGTCGACAACCTGATCGCCGACGGTGTCACCTGCTGTCGTCGCTGCCGGCAACTCGAACGCTGACGCGTGCGGCGTCTCGCCCGCGAGCACGCCGGGTGCGCTCACCGTGGGCGCGACCACCTACGAGGACCGCCGGGCGTCGTACTCCAACTGCGGCGCCTGCCTCGACCTGTTCGCCCCCGGCTCGCAGGTGCTGTCGACCCGCCATCCCTCCGACACGGCGCTGCACGTCGAGAACGGGACGTCGATGGCCAGCCCGCACGTCGCGGGCGTGGTCGCGAACTACCTGCAGACGCACGACGACGCGAACCCTGCCGAGGTCGCGACGGCCGTCCTCGACGCCGCCACCGTCGGCAAGGTCAAGGACCCGGTCGGGTCGCCGAACAAGTTCCTGTTCTCCCGGCTCGGTGCCACCAGTTCCTCGCCACCGCCGCCCACGTCCGCGAACCGCGTCGTCCAGCCCGGGTTCGAGTCCGGGTCAGGGCATCTGGACGGGCACTGAGTGGTCGATCGACTGCGGCTTCGCCGACCCCGCGGCGCGGTCACGGCGCCTGCTTCGCCTGGCTGGGTGGCTACGACGGACGGGCACACCGACGAGCCTCGAGCAGTCTGGGATCGCGATCCCGGCGTCACCGACGCAGAAGCTCAGCTTCTACGTGCGGGTCGACAGCTTCGAGCCTCACGGGCGGCGGCGTCTTCGACAAGATGTTCGTGAGGGTTATCGCGAACGGCACGACGACCACCCTGCTCACTCTCGACGACAACGACGAGGGGCCGGCCTACGTCCGCTATGCGTTCTCGCTGGCGCCCTTCGCCGGACAGTCGATCGAGCTCCGGTTCATCACCAAGGGAGATGCCAGTCAACGCGACCTCGTTCTTCGTCGACGACGTGGCGGTGAAGTGAGCCCCGACGGCTACTCGACCGTCGCGGTGACCGGCACCGTGTGGACGATGCCGTCGACCCGCACCTGCACGAAGAGCAGGTAGTCGCCGGGTCGTTCGAACGTCGTGTGGAAGGTCAGCACCGCGCCGTCCGCGGTCTGCTCGGGCTCGCCGTACGGGTGGACGTGGACGAACACCTGGTCGCGCACGCTCCTGCGGAACCCGGAGACGTGCGCGGAGGTGCCGAGGTAGGACCCGAGCGTGACCGGGTCGCCGTCCGGGGTGCTGACGACCAGGCGGAGCCGGCCGTCAGGTCCGACGCTGCCGGTGCCGTCGACCCGCACCCGGACCACGCCGTCGTCGTCCTCGCTCACGGTGGGCACCCGCGCCGGGGGCCCGACCGGAGGCAGGAGGGTCTCCCGGCCGAGCACGACCGGTCGCTCGGCGCCGGTCGGCAGGAAGTCGGCGATCACCCGGTAGCCGCCCGAGGCCGACAGGTCCACCGGGACCGTCCAGGTGCCGTCGTCAGCCAGGGTGGGGTGGAGGTGGCGGTAGACCGCGTAGTCGTTGCGTACGACGTAGAGGTGCATCAGCTTGGTCTGCTGCTGCGTGTAGTCGGTGACCGGAAGCCCGTCCGGCCCGAGGATCCGGAAGCGCAGGTCACCGGGTCCGTCGGTCGGCCGGGGAAGGGAGAGGTCGACCAGCCGGTAGCCGCCCGCGTCCGCTCGGGTGCCGTCGCCGATCGGTGCCGGGTCCGACTCGCCGGGGGCGTGGGTGTGGTCGGCGCCCTCGGCCGGCGGACGCAGGACGATCCGGTCGGGGTCGTCCGCCGGCTCGTCGGCGCAGCCTCCGACGAGGAGCCGCCGCAGCGACGACAGGCGAGGAGCCAGGGGGAGGGGCGACGCACCGGGACATTCTGACGGACTAGTTCGGAGGAGGATGCGCGCCCCGTCGATCAGGAGCACCATGGTGCGCATGGCGGCGCTGATCGACCGGGCCGCGCTCGACTCGGCGACCGCGCAGGGAACCCTCGGTGAGGACGGGCGGTCCGGAGCCGCCCTCGAACGGATGACCCTCGTGGACGGGCGGCCGGTCGTCGTGAAGCGCTACGACCCCGCCGCGGACCTGGTCATGCGGATGATCGGCGACGACCACGGCCGTGAGGTCGAGATCTTCCTCAGCGGCGTGCTCGACGACCTCCCGCCGACGGTGCGGCACCCGATCCTCGGGGCCTGGTACGACGACGTAGGGCGCGGCGTGGTCGTCATGCGCGACCTCGGCGACGCCGTACTCACCTGGGACGACGTGCTCTCCCCGGCGCAGGTCCGGTTCATGCTTGCAGGGCCTGGCCGACCTGCACGCGGCGTACCGGGGCCGGGCAGAGGTCCTGCCGACCACTCTCGATGACGTCGTCAGGATCTTCGAGCCCGACCGGATCAGGCCGTTCGCGGGCAACGGTCTCGTCGACGCAGCCCTGCGCGGCTGGGAGTACTTCGCCGAGGTCGCTCCCGACGAGGTCGGCCAGCGGGTCCTGGCGCTGGCGATGGACGGGACCCCGCTCGTGCGGGCGATGGAGGCCCGGCCTTCGACGCTGCTCCATGGCGACGCGTCGACCGTCAACCTCGCCCTCGAGCCGGATGCCGTGACCATGTTCGACTGGGGCGTCGCCACGATCGGCCCGGCCGAGATGGACGTCGCCCGGCTGCTCGTCGGCAGTGCTCACATCCTCGAGGTGACCTTCGACGAGTTCGTCGCGATCCAGCGCGAGGTGGCTGGTGCCGACCACGACGAGGTGTCGCTGCTCCTGTCGCTGCTCGGCGCCGTCGCCTGGCTGGGATGGAACAAGGCGCTCGACATCGTCGAGCACCCCGACGAAGCCGTGCGCGAGCGGGAACGACAAGGACTCAACTGGTGGCTGGGACAGGCCCGGCTGGCCTTCGAGACGGGAGACATCTGATGGACGCGGAAGAGCTGTACCGCCGTACTGTCCAGGCTTGGAACGACCGGGTGGCCGCGGTCCCTTCCGACGCTTGGTCGGACCCGACGCCGTGCGCGGACTGGTCGGTGCGCGAGCTGGTGAACCACGTGACCTACGAGAACAAGTGGGCAATTCCGTTGTTCGCCGGCTCGTCGATCGAGGACGTCGGAGACCAGTTCGAGGGCGACCTGCTCGGTGACGACCCGGCGGCAGCCTCGCTGGCGGCGGCCGAGGACGCCGTGGCGGCGGCCGCGACGCGGATCCCGCAGGGCGGAACGGTCGCCCTTTCCTTCGGAGACACCCCGGTCGACGAGTACGTCACCCAGATCGCCGCCGATCACCTGGTGCACGGGTGGGACCTCGCCGCCGCGACCGGAGGCGACCGGCGGTTCGACCCGGAGGTGGTGGCGGCGATCGCCGACCTGGTTCGCGGATCGGGAGGAGCTCTATCGCGGTGCCGGGGCGATCGGGCCGGCGGCTGACAAGACCGGTGATCCCCAGGACGACCTGATCGCGTCGTTCGGGCGCGACCCGGGCTGGGCGGCGGGCCAGGGCTAGGGCCCAACTCGTCAGGATCGCGCGAGTTCGGCCGACCCGGCGCGCCGCCGTACCCTTGGGCGCATGTCCGCGTCCCTCTTCTCCCGCCTCGAGCCGCACCTGTTGTCGGTGTCCAAGCCGATCCAGTACGTCGGCGGCGAGCTCAACTCGGTGGTGAAGGAGTGGGATGAGGTTGATGTCCGCTGGGCGTTGATGTACCCCGACGCCTACGAGGTCGGCCTGCCCAACCAGGGCGTGCAGATCCTCTACGAAGTGCTCAACGAGCGGCCGTGGATCCTCGCCGAGCGCACCTACTCGGTGTGGCCGGACATGGAAGCCGTCATGCGGGAGGAGGGCATCCCGCAGTTCACCGTGGACGGCCACCGGCCTGTCGGCGCGTTCGACGTGTTCGGCGTGAGCTTCTCGACCGAGCTCGGCTACACCAACATGCTCAACGCGCTCGACCTCGCCGGCATCCCGATCCGGGCGGTCGACCGCACCGACGAGCACCCGATCGTGATCGCGGGCGGCCATGCCGCCTTCAACCCCGAGCCGATCGCTGACTTCGTCGACGCCGCCGTCCTGGGTGACGGCGAGGAGGTCGTGCTCGCGATCTCGGACGTCATCCGCGAGTGGAAGGGCGAGGGCTGCTCTGCCGGATCGATGGGAAGCGGGCGCGAGGAGCTGCTGCGCCGGCTCGCTGTCAGCGGCGCCGTCTACGTGCCCCAGTTCTACGACGTGTCGTACGACGCCGACGGGCAGATCGCGAGCGTCGTACCCAACCGTCCGTGGGCCCCCGACCGGGTCCGCAAGCACACGCTGATGGACCTCGACTCGTGGCCCTACCCGGCCAACCCGCTGGTGCCGCTGGCCGAGACCGTGCACGAGCGGTTCAGCGTCGAGATCTTCCGCGGCTGCACGCGCGGCTGCCGGTTCTGCCAGGCCGGCATGATCACCCGCCCGGTGCGCGAGCGCTCCATCGAGACGATCGGCGCGATGGTCGACAACGGCGTGAAGAAGACCGGCTTCGAGGAGGTCGGCCTGTTGTCGTTGTCGAGCGCCGACCACACCGAGATCGGTGAGGTGGCGAAGGGCCTGGCCGACCGCTACGAGGGCTCCAACGTCTCGTTGTCGCTGCCGTCGACGCGGGTCGACGCGTTCAACATCACCCTGGCCAACGAGTTCTCCCGCAACGGCCGGCGCTCCGGCCTGACGTTCGCGCCCGAGGGCGGCAGCGAGCGGATGCGGAAGGTGATCAACAAGATGGTCACCGAGGAGGACCTGATCCGGACCGTCGCGACGGCGTACTCCCACGGCTGGCGGCAGGTGAAGCTCTACTTCATGTGCGGCCTCCCGACCGAGACCGACGACGACGTCCTGCAGATCGCCGAGCTCGCCAAGAAGGTGATCGCCAAGGGCCGCGAGGTCTCCGGCCGCAACGACATCCGCTGCACCGTGTCGATCGGCGGGTTCGTGCCCAAGCCGCACACGCCGTTCCAGTGGGCCGCCCAGCTCGACGTCGAGACCACCGACCGCCGCCTCCGTGAGCTGCGCGAGACCGTGCGCGCCGACAAGCGCTACGGCCGGGCGATCGGCTTCCGCTACCACGACGGCCAGCCCGGCATCGTCGAAGGACTGCTGTCCCGCGGAGACCGCCGGGTCGGCGCGATCATCGAGCAGGTCTGGCGCGACGGCGGCCGCTTCGACGGCTGGAGCGAGCACTTCTCCTACGACCGCTGGATGACCGCTGCGGAAGCCGCACTCGAGGGCACCGGCGTCGACGTGGACTGGTACACCACCCGCGAGCGCGAGTACGACGAAGTGCTCCCCTGGGACCACCTCGACTCCGGGCTCGACAAGGACTGGCTCTGGTCGGACTGGGAGGACGCCCTGGCTGTTGCGTCGGGGGAGTCCGACTTCGAGGTCGAGGACTGCCGCTGGACGCCCTGCTACGACTGCGGGGTGTGCCCGGAGATGGGCACGGAGATCCAGATCGGTCCCACGGGCCAGACGCTGCTGCCCCTTAGCGTCGTCTGAACTCGTTCTTGCGTCGCGCGACGTGACGAGTCGCCCCTTGTTGTAGGCCCGCCGCTGTCGTGGGGATCCAGGACCACCTATATTGTTGAAGCGCTAAGACGCAATGTTATGGCGAATATAGTTGCGCCTTAGCGCAAAATATTTGTGATACACTGTGCACTACACCGCAACGAGGAGGTCGAACGATGGCTGTAGTCGCGTCCCGCGCGCAACCGGCTCGGCGAGCGCTTGACCGTCGTGGTGAGCAGCTGCGGGAGCTCAAGGATGTAGCTGCGCGGCCGGCCGGCGGCTGGGTGCGGGCGATCAGAGAAGCTCTCGGGATGTCAGTCGCTGACCTGGCGGCCCGCATGAATGTCGTTCCCTCGACCGTTCATCGCCTCGAAGTCTCAGAGCAGAACGAACGGATTCAGCTCGACAGCCTGCGTCGAGTGGCTGATGCGCTCGACTGTGACCTGGTCTATGCCTTGGTTCCTCGCCGGCCGTTGCAAACACTCGTGGACGATCAAGCGCGCGAGTTGGCGCGGCGCGAGTTGGCTGCGTTGGGCCACACCATGGATCTGGAGGCCCAGGGCCTCGGACGCGAGCGCCTACAGGAGCGTGTCGACGAGTTGGCTGAGCAACTCAAGGCGCGCCCCGGTCTCTGGCAAGAGTGACAAGGCGAAGCGCGTCGTCGCTCGGCACTCATGACGATCACGATCATCATGAAGGTCAGGAAGACGGAATGGATCGAGATGGTCCAGAGATCGCCGAGGTCGTGTGTTAGGTGAACAAGCCAAGACCTCCAGGTGTCGACCTCGGGGAGGACCCCGAGGGTTCGACGCCTATGTCAGACGAACAACGGGAGGGGCTGATCCCGACATGGATCGCAACGCGCGCCGACCTCAATGAGGCCGAGGCCGACAACATTCTGAGGGCTCGTCTGACCTGGCGATCGCGAACGAGAGCTCGAGGCAACCGAAGGCTCACAGTGGAGCGACTCCTCGACCACATCGCCATACGCGACCTCCATCGAGACATGTACGGCGATGTGTGGTCATGGGCGGGCACGTACCGGACGAGCGACACCAATATCGGAGTCGCGTGGCATCGAGTGCCAACAGCGACCAGCGATCTGGTTGCGGACGCGTTGTATTGGTTCCGCGGGGCACAGCCGATGCCAGTCGACAAGGCTGCCACGCGTTTTCATCACAAGCTTGTCGAGATTCATCCGTTCCCCAACGGCAACGGGCGACACGCTCGTGAACTCACTGACCTCCTATTGCTCGCAATGGGTTCGCAGCCATTCACGTGGGGCAGCGCAAACCTCGTCGCGTCGGCGAAGACGAGGCGAAAGTACATCGACTCTCTCGTCATGGCAGACATCGGACAGTACGACGACCTGGAGTCCTTCGTCCGTTCGTGATCGAGAGGCATGAGAGGTTCACCCGATGCGACGCGGACGCCCTGGGTGAACAGCTCGACCCGCGCGTCCTGGTCGGTCAGCGGCGGCAGCCGCCACACCACTTCCTCGGGGACCTGAAGCTCGGAGGGGCAGGCGGCGCGACATGGGGCCGGCCCGCTAGGCCGGCTGCTCCGGTGTCGGCACAGGGAGGAACTCGCGGATCTTCTCGTCGTCCGCGCGCTTCACGAGGCAGGCGACCTTGTCGCCGACGCCGGGGCTGCCGGTCTCGGTGAAGGCGACCAGGCCGTAGTCACGGCTCTGCACGAGCGCCTTCTGGCTCTCGGACAGGACGGGGTTGCACACCCGAGCGGAGCTGCCCGGGTCGTCGAAGTCGTAGTCAGCGGCCTCCTCGGAGTCGAGGAGGTTGACCTCGAGCACCTGGACATCGTGCGCGGAGGAGCAGTCCACGATCTCGAGGCCGGAGACCGGCTCGTCCGTGGCGAAACCGGCGCCGTTCAGGCACTGGCCGGCCCTCAGGTCGTTGACGTAGACCTCGCCGCTGGTGGAGGCGTCATCCGAGTCGAGGTCGATGCTCCCGATGGCCCCGATGAGCGCCGCGATGCCGCCACCGCAGGTGGCGACCAGCACCCCGAGCCCGATCAGCCACGGCAGCACTCGGCCAGAGACCGACGTCGTGGTCGTCGTCCCGTAGAACTGCTGCGGCGTGGTGCCGCCGTACGGCACGACCGGCTCGCCGCCGTAGGGAACGAACGGCGCGGGCGGAGGCCCGGCCGGCGGGGGTGGAGGCTCGCTGTCGGGCGTGGCGTCGGGCTGGTACGGCGTGAAGCCGCCCGCGTCGCCGTACGGATCTTGATCCTGCCCCTGACCCACGCACCGCAGCGTAGGGCCGCGGAGGACCGTGCCGTGCGATTTCCGCCCTATCGCCGGGAGTTGCGCAGACTCCCCGTCACGTCGCTCAGGTCCCGCTCCGTCACGCTGCACAGGATGGTGTGGTCGCCGAAACGCCAGGTCGTCGAGGTCGGGAAGTAGATCACGAAGTCGAGGCGCGTGCGTCGGTACGGCGTACCGACGAACTCCTCGAACTCGGGCACGCAATCGAGGGCGCGCCTGTCCATCGCCTGTTGTCCGGGGAAGTCGCCGTCGTCCAGGTCGATGATGTGGAAGAGCTCGGCCTGGTGGCTCTCGGCGCACGGTACGACGGACACCGTCGCCGACGCCTGTCCGTCCGACCCGTCGGTCGGCAGGTCGTCGAGGTTCGGCTCGTTGAAGCAGTCGCCCACCCGGAGCCGGTCGAGCGTGACCGATCCACCATCGATCACGCGGCCGTCGGCGTCGCGCTCGGTCGTGTCGACGCCGGTGAACACGACCACGACCACGTAGACGACGTTGGCGATGACGATGAGCCCGGAGATGACCAGGGCAGCGATCGCCCTGCCCTTGCCGTGGTCCCCGCCGTTCCGGCCCCGCACGAGGACGGCGATGGCAAGGCCGATGGCGACGAGGAACCCGAACGGGATGCAGAAGACCAACGAGAGCCCGAGCGCCCAGCCGGCCATCTTGCGCGAGGTGCTGGCGCGGGCCTCCTCCCGCCACGAATCGGCGCGGCTGCTCGATCCGTACGGGCTGCCGGTCGCGGCGTAGGGGTTGGTCGTCTCCGAACGACCTACGTTCTCCGCGATCCAGGCGTCCATCATCGCGCGATGGGACTTGGCAGGCTCAGGCTCAGGTTCGGTCGGCGGTCCCGGTGGTGTCAGGTCATCGGGCGGCACGCCGCCCGGCGGTGTTTCGCTCATCTTTCCGAGATCCCCCAGTATTTCTTGGTCAGTCGCCGATCGGCGCCTCGAGGTCGTCGCCGTCGGCGCGCTCGAGGTAGCAGATGAAGGCATCGCCCGCGTCCGGCTCGGTGGCCTCGAAGACCAGGCCGACGTCGTAGGTGTGGGTGTCGAAGGCGGTGGCGTACTCGTCAGCCAGGAGGTCTTCGCACACCGTCTCCGGGAAACCCGGTCGGAAGGCGTCGGCCTGTTCGCTGGTGAAGTCCTCGGCCACCGCGATCTCCGCCTCGTGGGGCTCGTCGCAGTCCTTCTTGAGGAGGAGCGCGTCGTTGCCGGAGAACTCGTCGACGTTGACGCACTGCCCGACGTCGGCACTGTCGAGGAGCACGGTGCTGGTCCCGAACCAGGTGAACAAACCGATCGCCGCGACGGACGAGCACCGTGGTCACGACGCCGATCACGATGGCCGAGACGGCGGCCCAGCGTCCTTTGCGGACGCCGTTCTTGGTCCGGCTGAGACCGATGATGCCGAGGATCACGCCGACGAAGCCGGTGCAGCACAGCAGGCTGAGCACGAAACCGGTGATCGACACGGGATCGGTGCCGGACGCGGTGCCGGTGGGCCCGTACGGCGTCGGCGCGCCGCCGTACGCGTTGCCGCCGTACGCGTTGCCGCCGTACGGCGAGTACGACGGCTGCTCGCCGGGCTCCCGGTCCGCCGGTGAGCCCGGCGGACCGTAAGGGTTGCTCACGCTTCGCTCAGAGAATCTGCTCGTCGAGCTTGTCGCTGGGCTCGATGTAGCAGACGAGGTCGTCGCCGACCTCGACGTCGTTGGGGTCCTGCGTGACGGCCTGGATGTCCTCAGGTCCGGTGATGTACTCCTGAAGCTTCGCGAGGTCCTCCTCGGGGATCACCGTGGTCACGCAGTAGCCGGACATCTCCGACTCGACCTGCTCGAGGTTCTCGTCCGTCACCTCGGCGACGCCGACGATCTCGCCGTCGTGCTCCTCGTTGCACTCCGCCTCGCGCATGAGAACCGTGTCGTCGTCGGTGTCGATGTTGATGCACTGGCCGACCTCGGCCTCCTCAGGCGTGACGAGTGAGTCGAACCACGCGACGCCGGCGAGGGCCGCGATGCCCATGCCGACCCATGCGAGCAGGCCCAGCAGGCCGAGGACGATGCCGGTGATGGCAAGTCCGCGACCCTTGCGCTGACCGCCCTTGGTGCGCTTGATGCCGACGAATCCCAGGATCAGGCCCACCGGTGCGCAGCAGAGAAGACTGAGGACGAGCGAGGCGATCGAGACGCCGTCGGTCTTGGCGGGCTCGTTGAAGCCGCCGCCGGGCGCTCCGCCGTAGGGGTTCGGGGGCTGCTGGCCGTAGGGGTCGTTGCCATAAGGGTTGCTCACGGGCAGCAGCGTACGGCGCACCGGCGCCGGAGAAGAGCAGATTCGCGGTTCCGGACCTGTGTCGGCGCGGTCGGGGACGATGACCTCGTGCGGCACATCGACGACACCGAGCGCCGGGCGCGGCTGGCCAGGCGGCAGGGCTTCGCCGGCGGCCTCCCCGACGTGCTCAGCGCGACCCGGGCGATGACGGTCCTCCACGCCACCGAGGCGGCCACCGTGCACCTCGCGCTGTGGGCGCGGGTGCCGGGAGTGACCCTCGCCGACGTCGAGGCTGCCTTGTACGACGACCGCACCCTCGTCAAGCAGCTCGCGATGCGGCGCACGCTGTTCGTGTTCCCGCGCGACCTGCTGCCGGCGGCGTGGGGGAGCGCGGCGGCCCGAGTGGCCGTCCAGCAGCGCAAGCAGCTGGCGAAGTGGGTGGTCGAGGCCGGTCTGGCCGATGACCCGGAGCCGTGGCTCGCCGCAGCCTTCGCCGACGTGCTCGAGGCGATGGCGGACGGAGTGCCCCGCACCACCCGCGAGCTGCGCGACCTGGTGCCGGCGCTCGAGGGACGGTTCTCGATCGGCACGCCGGACAAGAAGTGGGGCGGAGACTTCCCGATCGGCGCGTGGGTGATGACCACCCTCGGCGCCGAGGGCCGGGTGCTGCGGGGTCCCAATGCCGGCCATTGGCGGCTCAACAAACCGACCTGGGTGCGCAGCGACCTCTGGCTCGACGAGGCGCCGGCGGTGTGGCTGGAGGACAAGGGCTACGCCGAGCTGGTGCGGCGGTGGCTGGCGACCTTCGGCCCCGGCACGGAGGCCGACATCGTCTGGTGGCTCGGTGCGACGAAGACGATCGTCCGACGGGCGCTGGCCGACATCGGCGCGGTCGAGGTCACCCTCGACGGCGGCGGCACCGGCTGGGTCCTCCCCGACGACCTCGAGCCGGAGGAGCCGGTCGCGCCGTGGGCCGCGCTGCTGCCGACGCTCGACCCGACCGTGATGGGCTGGAAGGAGAGGGCGTTCTATCTCGACCCGGCCGACACGCCGTACCTCTTCGACAGCAACGGCAACGCCGGCAACACGGCGTGGTGGGACGGTCGGGTCGTCGGCTGCTGGGTGCAGGACGACGACGCGGTGGTCCGTGTGGTGCTGCGCCATGACGTCGGGACGGATGCCGCAGCGGCGCTCGACGCAGAGGCCGAGCGACTCACGGCCTGGCTCGACGGCGTCCGGATCGTCAACGTCTACGCCTCCCCGCAGATGAAGGGCGCACGCGGCCTGGCGGGTGTGCACCTCAGCCCGACCATCAACCTCCGTGAGTCGTCAGCAGCCCGAGCAGCAGGCCCCGCCCGTCCAACGGCTGCGGATCCGCTACGCGAAGCGCGGCCGGCTGCGGTTCACGAGCCACCGCGACGTGAGTCGGGCCGTCGAGCGGGCGGTCTTCCGGGCCGAGATCCCGATGGCCTACTCGTCGGGCTTCCACCCGCACCCGCGGATCTCCTACGCCGGCGCGTCACCGACGGGCGCGGCCAGCGAGGCGGAGTACCTCGAGCTCGGCCTCGCCGAGCGCCGCGACCCCGAGGACGTACGGCGCGCGCTCGATGACGCGCTGCCCGACGGGCTCGACGTCGCGGCGATCGTGGAGTCGCCGGGCGGGTCGCTCGCCGACCTGCTCGTCGCCAGCTCCTGGCTGGTCGAGCTGCGCGGCGCCGACCCGGCACTGGTGGCGGCCGCGGTGGCGACCTTCCTCGCCACCGAGTCGGTGCCGGTGGAGCGGATGACGAAGAAGGGCCTGCGGACCTTCGACTGCCGCGCGGCCGTCATCGCTCTGGACGTCACCGACACGGAGGGCGAGCCGGCGCTCGCGCTCGTGCTCCGCCACACCGTGCCCGCCGTACGACCGGACGACGTGCTGTCCGGGCTTGCTGCGGTCTCCGGCTTCACGCCGCCGACGACGGCGCTGCTGACCCGGCTCGCGCAGGGTCCGCTCGACGAGGCGAACGGCTCGGTCGGCGACCCCCTGGCCTAGGCGGATCGCCCGCGCCGGGTTGTGCCGGGATACCTGCCGTTCACCCGCTGTGTGCGATACTCGCCACAGATCGGCCCCCAACGGCGCACCTCCGACGAGGCGCCCGACAAACCGATCCGACGACGTTCTCGCCGGTTTCCGTAGCAGTCAGACGGGCCCGGCACGGTGGAGGTTGAGACCCTCGCCAGACCGCGACGCAGGTAGACGGATCGGTGACAGCGATCCGGCGCCCGGGACCCAGACATGGAATCTGGGGCCAGGACCAAGCGACCGCGGCAGGCAGGCCTGAGCCGCCAGTGACGCTCCTGCGGAGGGTGTCGTCCCATTGAAGGCTTGCGCCGCCGGATCCCCTCGCGGGGAGCCGGACGGCGAACGACACGCCCGGACTGCCGAGAGGCGGCGGGCGGAGGAGCAGCGCATGGCTGACACCCCTGTCGACACCGTCGACGCCCCCGCGAACGAAGCAGCACCCGCCGAGACACCAGCGCGGCCACCGACGCGGCGCCCGAGCAGAAGCCGGCGCCGAAGAAGAAGGCCCCCGCCAAGAAGGCTCCGGCGAAGAAGACCGCGGCCAAGAAGGCCGCGGGGCCGGCGGAAGCAAGAGCCCGCGAGGGCGGCAAGAAGGCCCCCGCGAAGAAGACCGCGGCGAAGAAGACGACCACCAAGAAGCCCGCGGCCGCCTCGACGGGCGACGCCGACGAGGCCACCGTGGAGGAGGCAGTGGTCCCGACCGCTGCGGTCCTGTTCCAGGCGCCGAAGGAGAAGCCGGCCGCCAAGAAGGCCAAGGCGAAGCCGGCCGCTGCTCCGAAGGACGCCGACCCGGGCGACGACGCCACCGCCGACGCCACCGCCGACGACAGCGGCGACGAGACCGAGGACGACGACGCCGAGCAGGGCGAGGGCGGCGCCAGCACGGCGGCCCGCCGTCGACGCCGGCGTGGCGGTCGCCGCCGCCGCAAGCCGGGCGGGCCGGCGGTGGAGGCGGAGCCGGCGGTACCGGCGGTGCTGACAACGACGATGACGACGAGTCCGATGACGGCGACGCGAAGGCCGACGCCGAGGGCGCGACCGACGAGGGCACCGAAGCCACGGACGACGACACCAACGACGCCGAGGGCGGCGAGCAGGGTGAGGGCGGCGGTACGTCGTCCTCCTCGCGCCGCCGTCGTCGCCGTCGCCGCGAGGGCGAGGGTGGCTCCGACGGCGACGACACGAACACCGTGACCCGAGTGCGCAAGCCGCGCTCGGCCGAGGACGAGATCACCTCGATCTCCGGGTCCACCCGCCTCGAGGCCAAGAAGCAGCGCCGTCGCGACGGCCGGGAGGCCGGCCGCCGCCGCGCCCCGATCGTCTCCGAGGCCGAGTTCCTCGCCCGCCGCGAGTCCGTCGAGCGGGTGATGGTCGTCCGCCAGCGCAAGGACCTCACCCAGATCGCCGTGATCGAGGACAAGGTCCTCGTCGAGCACTACGTGGCTCGCGAGTCCCAGACCTCGCTCATCGGCAACGTCTACCTCGGCCGCGTGCAGAACGTGCTCCCCTCCATGGAGGCCGCCTTCATCGACATCGGCAAGGGCCGCAACGCGGTGCTCTACGCCGGTGAGGTGAACTGGGCGGCACTCGGCCACAAGGAGGGCACGCCGCGCAAGATCGAGTCGGTGCTGACCTCGGGCCAGACCGTGCTCGTCCAGGTCACCAAGGACCCGATCGGCCACAAGGGCGCCCGGCTCTCCAGCCAGGTCAGCCTCGCCGGCCGGTTCCTCGTCTACGTCCCCGACGGCACGACCTCCGGCATCTCGCGCAAGCTGCCCGACACCGAGCGCGGCCGGCTCAAGGCGCTGCTCAAGGAGATCGTCCCCGACACGGCCGGCGTCATCGTTCGTACGGCGGCCGAGGGCGCGTCCGAGGACGAGCTCACCCGCGACGTCGAGCGGCTCAAGGCGCGCTGGGACGACATCGAGGCGAAGATCGCCAAGGGCAACGCCCCTCAGCTGCTCTACGGCGAGCCGGACCTCACGCTCAAGGTGGTCCGCGACCTCTTCACCGAGGACTTCGCCAAGCTGGTCGTCCAGGGCGACGACGCGTGGGACACCGTGCAGGAGTACGTCGAGCAGGTCGCCCCTGACCTGAGCGAGCGGCTCGAGCACTACAAGACCTCGGTCGACGGCGAGGCTGACAAGCCCGACGTCTTCGCGACGTACCGGATCGACGAGCAGATCGCCAAGGGACTCGACCGCAAGGTGTGGCTCCCGTCGGGTGGATCGCTGGTCATCGACCGCACCGAGGCGATGACCGTCGTCGACGTCAACACCGGCAAGTTCACCGGTTCGGGCGGCAACCTCGAGGAGACGGTCACCAAGAACAACCTGGAGGCCGCCGAGGAGATCGTCCGGCAGCTCCGGCTCCGTGACATCGGCGGGATCATCGTCGTCGACTTCATCGACATGGTCCTCGAGTCCAACCGGGACCTGGTCCTGCGTCGGCTCGTCGAGTGCCTCGGTCGCGACCGCACCCGCCACCAGGTGGCGGAGGTGACCTCTCTCGGCCTGGTCCAGATGACCCGGAAGCGGATCGGCACCGGTCTGGTCGAGGCGTTCAGCGAGACCTGTGACCACTGTCAGGGTCGCGGTCTCATCGTCCACGACCTGCCCGTCGAGCCGCGCCGAGGTGGCGGTGACGACGACTCCCGCCGCGGTGGCAACCGCCGCCGCCGGGGCAAGGGCGGAACCCAGTCGGACGAGCCCGCTTCGAAGGCCGTGCCCTCGCCCAAGGACGTCGCCGCGATGGCCAAGCCGCCCGCGCCGGACGCTGAAGACGCCGAGGACGCGACCGACGAGGTCGTCCCCGACGAGGTGACCACGGACGACGGAGCCGTCGAGGCCCCTGAGGCCGCCGAGGCCGCCGAGCCGCGCCCGAGGCAACCGAGGCCGCGCCCGAGACGCCCGAGGCCGAGCCGGAGGCCGAGTCCGAGCCGCCGAGGCACGCCGGAGCAGCCCGAGGCCGAGCCGGTCGAGGTCGCTGAGCCGGTTGAGCCCCCCGCGCCGGCAGAGCCGGTCGAACCGGCCGCGCCGAAGGTCGTCACCCGCACTCGTAGCCGGGCCGCGACTCGCCCGGCGGGGCCGCCGGCCAGCACCACGGCGGCCGAGGTCGCGACGGCCACCGAGCCCGAGCCCGCGCACGACGAGCCGCACGTCGAGCACGTGCCGATCAAGCGCAGGGGCACCCGCAAGCGCTGAGCACGCGCTGGTCGCGACGATGTGCCCAACAGCGGGCGCCGTTTTGCCGTGACCAGCCGTGATCCGTACTATTGAACGTCGGCGCGCCCTGCGTGCCTCTCTGCTTGGCATCCCGCTCTTCGCCCTCACGGGACGAGGTTGTGGTGTGCCGCAGACCCAGACTCAGATGTTCAGACTAAGGAGACCGCGGTGTACGCGATCGTGCGCGCAGGCGCCAAGCAGCAGAAGGTCGTTGTTGGCGACATCATCGAGATCGACAAGATCTCCACGCCGGTCGGCGACACCCTGACGCTGCCCGTGGTCATGACGGTCGACGGCGAGACCGTGACCACCACCGGTCTCGACAAGGCTGCGGTGACCGTCGAGGTCCTCGGCGCCACCAAGGGCCCGAAGATCGTCATCCAGAAGTACAAGAACAAGACCGGTTACAAGAAGCGGCAGGGTCACCGCCAGAAGTACACCCAGGTCAAGGTCACCGACATCAAGCTCTGAGACTCGACCGCCAGGTCGGCTCACACCTCTAAAGGACTGAAGAGATGGCACACAAAAAGGGCGCGGCGTCCACCAAGAACGGTCGCGACTCAAACGCTCAGCGGCTCGGCGTCAAGCGCTTCGGCGGCCAGGTCGTCAACGCCGGCGAGATCATCGTCCGCCAGCGCGGCACCCACTTCCACCCCGGCTCCAACGTCGGTCGTGGCGGTGACGACACCCTGTTCGCGCTGGAGGCCGGCGCGGTGGAGTTCGGCCGCAAGCGTGGCCGCAAGGTCGTCAACATCGTCCCGGCGGCTGAGTGACGCTCAGCTCCAGCGAAGACCTTCGGAGGGCGTCCCTGATGGGGCGCCTTTCGTCATTTACGAGAGAGTGACCGCATGGCCGTTCCCACATTCGTCGACCGGGTGACCCTGTACGTCGCCGGCGGTCGCGGGGGCAACGGCGTCGCGTCCGTGCACCGCGAGAAGTTCAAGCCGCTCGGCGGCCCCGACGGCGGCAACGGCGGACCAGGTGGCTCGGTCATCCTGCGGGTCGACCCTGACGTCACCACGCTTCTCGACTACCACCACAGCCCCCACCGGATGGGCGAGCACGGCGGCCACGGCGCCGGCGGTCGGCGCAACGGCACCCACGGCAGCGACCTGGTGCTGCCCGTGCCCGACGGCACCGTCGTCAGCCACGCCAACGGCGACCTGATCGCCGACCTGGTCGGCGCGGGCACCGAGATGGTGATCGCGCAGGGCGGCCGCGGCGGACTCGGCAACTCCGCGTTGGCCTCGGCGACGCGCAAGGCCCCTGGATTCGCGCTGCTGGGCGAGCCCGGCGACGAGCTCGAGGTGGTGCTCGAGCTCAAGGTCGTCGCCGACGTCGGCCTGGTCGGCTTCCCGAGCGCCGGCAAGTCCAGCCTGATCGCCGCGATCTCCCGCGCCCGGCCCAAGATCGCCGACTACCCGTTCACCACCCTGATCCCCAACCTCGGTGTCGTCAGCGCCGGCGACACCACGTTCACGGTCGCCGACGTACCCGGCCTGATCGAAGGTGCGGCTGAGGGCCGCGGTCTCGGCCACGACTTCCTGCGCCACATCGAACGGTGCGCGGCGCTGGTGCACGTGCTCGACACCGCGACGCTCGAGCCCGGCCGCAACCCGGTCGACGACCTCGACGTCATCGAGGCGGAGCTGGCGCGCTACGGCGGGCTCGAGGACCGCCCCCGGCTGGTCGCGCTCAACAAGGTCGACGTACCGGACGGTCGCGACATCGCCGGGATGGTCGTCGACGAGCTCCGCGACCGCGGGCTGCGGGTCTTCGAGATCTCGGCTGCCTCGGGGGAGGGCACCCGCGAGCTGATCTACGCGATGGCCGAGATCGTGCTGGCGGCGCGGGCCGAGAAGGCCGCTGAGGTCGTCGAGCGGATCGTGCTGCGCCCGAAGGCCGTCGACGGCGACGAGTTCACCGTCCGCAAGACCGGTGCCGGCTGGCGGGTCCGCGGCGTGAAGCCGGAGCGCTGGGTGCGCCAGACCGACTTCAGCAACGACGAGGCGGTGGGCTTCCTCGCCGACCGGCTCAACCGGCTGGGCGTCGAGTCCAAGCTGCTCGAGCTCGGTGCCGAGGAGGGCGACGCCGTCCTCATCGGCCACCCGGACAACTCGGTGGTCTTCGACTTCAAGCCGGGCATCGACGCCGGCGCCGAGAACCTCTCCCGGCGCGGTCAGGACGAGCGGTTCCAGGAGGAACGGCCGGCCCACCAGCGCCGCCGCGACATCCAGGAGGCTCTGCCCGAACGCGGCGAGACCGAGACCCGGGCCGACGTGGCGCGCCGACTGGACCGGCCCGAGGAGTACGGCCCGATGGCCTACGAGATCGGCTCCGAGGAGGACCCGGACGCGAGCACCGAGGAAGCCTGGCTCGAAGAGGACCCCGGTGACTGACCGATCGGTCGTGGTCGGCGCCCGCCGGGTCGTGGTGAAGGTCGGCTCGTCGTCGCTCACCACCGCCGAGGGCGGCATCGATCCCCACCGGATCAGCGCGCTGGTCGACGTACTCGCTGCCGTTCGGTCCGGCGGTGCCGAGGTCGTCCTGGTGTCGTCGGGTGCGATCGCCGCCGGCCTGGCTCCGCTCGGCCTGAAGAAGCGGCCCCGCGGTCTGGCCGCGCAGCAGGCTGCGGCGTCCGTCGGCCAGGGGCTGCTCGTGCACCGCTACACCGAGGAGCTGGCGCGGCACGGGCTGACGGCCGGACAGGTGCTGCTCACGCTCGACGACGTCACCCGCCGCTCGCACTACCGCAATGCCCACCAGACGTTCACCAAGCTGCTCGAGCTCGGCGTCATCCCGATCGTCAACGAGAACGACACGGTCGCGACCACCGAGATCCGGTTCGGCGACAACGACCGGCTCGCGGCGCTCGTCGCACACCTGGTCCATGCCGACCTGCTGCTCCTGCTGTCCGACGTCGACGGCCTGTACGACGGACCGCCGCACCGCCCCGGCACGAACCTGATCCCCGAGGTGCGGTCCGAGGCCGACCTCGATGGCGTCGCGATCGGTGCCGCGGGCGCGGCCGGCGTCGGCACGGGCGGCATGGCCACCAAGCTCGACGCGGCGAGCATCGCGACCGGCTCCGGTATTGCCGTCGTTCTCACCTCGGCCGAGCACGCCGCCGCCGCACTCGCCGGCGAACCGGTCGGCACCCTCTTCCACGCCAGTGGCCGCCGCCGGCCGACCCGGCAGCTGTGGCTGCGCCACGCGACCGAGGCCAAGGGCGCGGTGGTGCTCGATGCCGGCGCCGTGCGCGCAGTCGTCGAGCGGCACGCCTCGCTGCTGGCCGCAGGCATCACGTCGGTCTCCGGCGGCTTCGTGGCGGGCGACCCGGTCGACCTGGTCGGCCCCGACGGCGCCGTCGTCGGCCGCGGACTGGTCAACTTCGACGCCGCCGAGCTGCCCGACCTGCTCGGTCGATCCACCAAGGACCTCAAGCGCGAGCTCGGCGCGGCGTACGAGCGCGAAGTCGTCCACCGCGACGACCTGGTGTTGCTTTAACTGCGCGAAGCGCGTCGCAGAACGGCACATTCGCCCGGACCTCGCACAGCTCGGCCCGACGGCGCTCGCGCACCGTGCGGCTTCGCCGCGGTGCGACACGCTGCCGCGCCGCGGTTGACGCGGTTCAGTGGCGAACCGTCGACTTCGCGGGCTACCAGGGGAACGCGCTGGTGCCGCCGACCTTGGCCAGGTTGCGGAGCATCAGGGCGTCGGGCATCAGCTGGGAGACCCGCTGGAGGCCGGCGGGAGCGTTGATCGCGCGCCCGGCGGCCCGGGAGAGTCCGACCACTCGCTTGGCGGGCCCGCGGCGGAGGGACTCGAACGCGGTGAACGCGGCGGCCGGCGAGTCGGTCTGGCGCAGCAGCCGCGCGAGCACGGCCGCGTCGACCAGTGCCTGGCAGCCGCCCTGGCCGAGGTGCGGTCGCATCGCGTGGGCGGCGTCGCCGATGACGATCACCCGACCGTCGGTCCAGCGTCGGGGCAGGGCCCGGTCCATCACGTCGTTGCGGGTGACGCCGAACGGGTCGGTCGCTCCGAGGACCTGCTGGACAGGATCCGGCCAACCGGAGAAGGCGGCCTGGAGGTGGGCGACCTCGTCGTCGACCGCGGCACCCGCAGGCTCGCGGACCGTGGCGAACCAGTAGCTCGCGTTGTCCCCGAGCGGCACCACGCCGAACTCCTGGTGCCCACCCCACATCTGCACCGGCGCGAACCCGCCGACGTCGGCGATGCCGCGCCAGGCCGGGTAGCCGGCGTACCGCTCCGGTAGTCCGGGGTGCAGCGCCCGGGCGATCTCGGACCGGTAGCCGTCCGCGCCGACGAGCGCGGACGCCTCGATCGGGTCGCCGTCGGTGAGCACCTGGACGCCGTCGTCGTCATGGCCGTAGCCACGCACTGCAATGCCGAGCATCACGCTGCCGGGCTTGATCTGCGCGTGGAGGATGTCGATCAGGTCGCCTCGTCGTACGGCGACGAGCGGCCCGCCGAGCGCCGCCGCCGATCGCTCGAGGTCGAGCGAGCGCAGCACCTTGCCCCGGCTGGTGCTGATCGTCCCGGCACCGAGCGGGTAGCCGGCGCTTCGTACGTCGTCTCCGACGCCGATCTCGTCGAGCGCCGCGATCGCGTTGGGCCACAGCGTGATCGCACCGCCGGCGCTGCCCAGCTCGGGCCGCTCCTCGAGCAGGAGGTACGGCGTCGCCGACTCCGCGCGCTGCAGACCCGCCGCGAGCGCCAGTCCGGCGATGCCCGCGCCCGCGATGGCGAGGGGTTGCTCCACTACGGCGCCTGGAGCTCGCAGTGGCGGGAGGTGTCGTCGTCAGCGGCGTTGTCGTCGCTCGTGTCGGTGCCGTCGCCACACAGCAGGCTGTCCGAACCGGCTCCGCCGAGCAGGAGGTCGTTGCCCGGACCGCCCTCGAGGACGTCATCGCCCTCGTTGCCGGAGAGCTCGTCAGACCCGTCTCCGCCCACGATCCGGTCCGCGCCGGCGCCTCCGTCGGCGACGTCGTGGCCAGGACCAGGACGGATCTCGTCGGCGCCGGCGCCGCCCGTCACGTGGTCGGCCCCGAGGGCGCCGTTGATCAGGTCGGCGGCAGCACCGCCGAGGACGGTGTCGTCGCCGGGGCCAGGTTCGACCGAGAGCTTGAGCTGGACTCCGAGGGTCGAGCCGTCGACCCGGTCGTTGCCGGCCTGGGGCAGGATCTCGAGCAGCAGCGGGTCGACGGCGGTCGCCGTGGCCGGGATCCGGCAGCTGGCGGCGATACCGACCTCGACCGTCACCTTCCGACAGCCGTTCGGCAGCGCCTCCCGGAACCGCCGCATAGCTCGGTCGTGGAAGACGAGGCGGCCGGCATCCTTGCGGATCGTGAGGTTGCTGTCGTGCAGGGACGCCAGGTAGCGGAATCCGCCCGGGATCCGGGTGATCTCGGCCCACCGTGGTGACGGCTCGCGCTCGGTCGGCCCGGGAGCCGTGGCGGTCGCGACCGCAGGGAGGGCGAGTGCCGCCGTGGCGGCGAGAACGAGAGCTGCACGAGGGAGCCGGTGGAGCATGTCTCCGACCGTACGCGGAAACGGCGGTCGTCGCAGGCCGTTCTCGTTGTCCGTACGACGCGCGGAGGGCGTGACTCGGCGCCTCTGGTTCGGCACCGGGACCGCCTGCGCCGTACCCTTGGAGGCGCCATGTACGACGCCCCGACGGTCTACCTCGACCACGCCGCGACCACGCCGATGGTTCCCGCGGCAGTCGAGGCGATGACCGCCCACCTCGCGGACGTCGGCAACGCGAGCTCGCTGCATGCGTCGGGCCGGCGGGCGAGGCGCGTCGTGGAGGAGTCGCGCGAGACGATCGCGCAGGCGCTGGGCTGCCGTCCGGGCGAGGTGGTCTTCACCTCCGGCGGCACCGAGGCCGACAACCTCGCGGTGAAGGGCCTCTTCTGGTCGCGCCGCGCAGCCGACCCCGCGCGACGCAGGATCCTCGCCAGCTCCGTCGAGCACCACGCGGTCCTCGACCCGCTGCACTGGCTTGCCGAGCACGAGGACGCCGATCTCGAGCTGCTGCCCGTCGACGACGTGGGGCGCCTCGACACCGACGCACTCGCAGCGAGCATCGCCCGCGATCCCGACACCGTCGCGCTGGTGAGCGTCATGTGGGCCAACAACGAGGTCGGCACGATCCAGCCGATCGCCGAGGTCGTCGCGCTCGCGGCCGAGCACGGGATCCCGGTCCACAGCGACGCCGTCCAGGCGCTCGGTGCGGTCCCGGTCGACTTCGCGGCCTCCGGTGTCGACGCGATGTCGATCTCCGGGCACAAGGTGGGTGGGCCGCTCGGCGTGGGTGCTCTCGTCGTACGCCGCGAGATCGAGCTCACCGCGCTGGTCCACGGTGGCGGCCAGGAGCGCGACGTCCGCAGCGGGACGCTCGACGTGCCCGCGGTCGCCGGTTTCGCGGCTGCGGTCGAGGTGGCCGTCAAGGAGCAGGCCGACAACGCGGCCCGGCTCACGACCCTGCGCAACCGCCTCGTCGATGCCGTACGACGCGCGGTCCCTGATGCCGTCCTCAACGGCGCGGACGACCGGCTGCCCGGCAACGTGCACTTCAGCTTCCCTGGTTGCGAGGGCGACTCGCTCCTGATGCTGCTCGACGCCCGCGGGATCGAGTGCTCGACCGGGTCGGCCTGCTCGGCCGGTGTGCCGCAGCCTTCCCACGTCCTGCTCGCCATGGGCCGCGATCCCGACGTCGCCCGCAGCTCGCTGCGCTTCTCCCTCGGCCACACCAGCACCGAGGCCGACGTCGACGCCGTCGCCGAGGCGCTCGGCCCCTGCGTCGAGCGTGCCCGCGCGGCCCGTGCATGAGCCCGCGATGAAGGTCGTCGCGGCCATGTCCGGTGGGGTCGACTCCGCCGTCGCCGCTGCACGCGCGGCCGAGGCCGGGCACGAGGTCACCGGCGTCCACCTCGCGCTGTCGCGCAACCCGCAGTCCTACCGCTCCGGTGCCCGTGGCTGCTGCACGATCGAGGACAGCAACGACGCGCGCCGCGCGGCCGACGTGATCGGCATCCCGTTCTACATCTGGGACCTCTCCGACCGGTTCCACGAGGACGTGGTCGAGGACTTCATGGACACCTACGCGGCGGGCCGCACGCCGAACCCGTGCCTGCGCTGCAACGAGAAGATCAAGTTCGCCGCCGTCCTCGACCGGGCGTTGGCGCTCGGCTTCGACGCGGTCGCGACCGGTCACTACGCCCGGCTCCAGCCGGCTGCCAACGGGGCAGACGGGGCAGACGGGGGAGTGGAGCTGCACCGCGCCGCCGACCACGGCAAGGACCAGTCCTACGTCCTGGGCGTGCTCGACGAGCGGCAGCTGCGGCACTCGCTCTTCCCGTTGGGTGACACGCCCAAGGACGAGGTACGCCGCGAGGCGGCCGCGCGGGGGCTGCTGGTCGCCGACAAGCCCGACAGCCACGACATCTGCTTCGTCGCCGACGGCGACAACACGGGGTGGCTCCGGGAGAAGCTGCAGGAGCGATACAGCGACCGGGTTTCCCTTCTGTCCCCAGGGGCGATCGTCGACGAGTCCGGCGACGTCCTCGGCGAGCACGAGGGCACCTACGGCTTCACGATCGGCCAGCGCAAGGGCCTGCGGATCGGGCGGCCGGCACCCGACGGCCGACCCCGCTACGTGCTCGACATCGAACCCGTCTCCGGCACGGTGACCGTCGGGCCGCGCGAGCGACTCGCTGTCGAGCGGATCCGCGCCGACCAGCCGCGCTGGTGCGGAGCGCCACTCCCGCCCGGATCGACGTCCGAGGCCACCGTGCAGCTGCGCGCCCACGGCGACGAGCACCGTGCGGTGGTGCGTGTCGACGACGCGGGGGCCCAGGTGGAGATCGAGCTGCTCGACCCTGCATTCGGCATCGCACCCGGCCAGGCCGCCGTGATCTACCAGGGGAGCCGGGTGGTCGGCTCGGCGACGATCGACGCCACCGAGCGGGTCCCGGCGTGATCACCCCGCGACGTTCTTCTCCTCCAAGCGGCGCGCACCCGTTCGCCCCGCATACGTGTCAATCCCCCGAACAACGTCGCGGGGACCCCGAAAATCACGCTGGCCACCGGCGTCGGCTCCTTCCCCGGGACCGACCAGCAGGACTTCGACGAGGCCCTGCGGGTCGTGCTCGGTGAGCTCGACCTGCCGTTCCTGCCGGAGGTGCCCGGCCGAGGTGTCGTTGCGGGGATGATCGGCCGCACGCTCGGGCTGGTGACCGAGCTCGACGCGGACCTGCAGCCCGCCGGCTGGCGGCTGACCGGGACGTCCGGCGCGCCCGCGCTCGACCAGCGTCGCGCCCGAAGCCTGCTCGGCCAGGACCTCGACGGGCTCGAGGACCAGGCGGCCGACCACGCCGGCAGCTTCAAGGTGCAGGTCGCCGGACCATGGACGCTGTCCGCGACGGTCGAGCGGCCGCGCGGCGACAAGGTGCTGGCCGACCACGGTGCCCGGCGCGACCTCGCGCAGGCACTGGCGGCGGGCGTTGGCCGACCACGTGTCCGACGTACGACGCCGCCTGTCGCGGGCCACCCGGATCATCGTCCAGGTCGACGAGCCCGCCCTGCCCGCCGTACTCGCTGGTGCGGTGCCCACCGCGTCCGGCTTCGGCCGGCACCGCACGGTCCACCCACCCGAGGCGAGCGAGGCTCTGGGGTGGGTCCTGAGTGCCGTCCGGGACGCCGGTGCCGAACCGTGGGTCCACTGCTGCGCCCCCGAAGCACCCCTTGCGCTGCTCCGCGGTGCCGGCGCCGTCGGACTGGCCGTGGACCTGTCCCTGGTCGGAGCCGACGGCCACGACGCCCTCGCCGAGGCGCTCGAGGCAGGGGAGACGGTCGCGCTCGGCGTGGTGCCGACCCAGGCGTCCTCGTCGGCACCGAGCGTCACCCCGCTGGTCGAGCAGGTGCTGCGCTGGCTCGACCTGGTCGGCCTCGACCCGGCCGAGGTCGGCTCTCACGTGGTCGTCTCGCCGACCTGCGGTCTGGCCGGCGCCGACCCCGCGTGGGCACGGCGGGCGCTCGAGCTCAGCAGCGCGGTGGCTCGGGCGCTCGAAGGGTCGGACGCGCAACCGGACGAGTCCTGAGAACCGGAAAGGCCGGACCGACTCGTGATGAGTCGACCCGGCCTTCCTGCCAGTCGGGATCAGCCGACGTGCACAGGGCCTTCAGCGGCGTCCGTCGCAAGCTCGGTGTGCTTGACGTTGAGGAAGATCCAGATCACCGCGGAGGCGGCGACCATCATGAAGGCACCCACCAGGAACGCGGCGCTGGCTCCGGAGGTGAAGCTGCCCTGGAAGATCCCGATGTCGAACAGCGTCGAGGTCGGTGCCCGGGACCGGCGTGGTCGGGTCGATGCCGGCCTGGGTGAACCCGTCCTTCAGCGGTCCGGAGATCTCGTCGGCCCGGTCGTTGGTGAACTGCAGCGCCACCGTGCTGAGCACGGCGAGCCCGAGGGCACCACCGACCTGCTGCATGGTGTTGAGCACCCCGGAGCCGATGCCCGAGTCCTCGGACTTGACGTGGTGCACCGCGGTCAGGGTCAGCGGCACGAACACCATGCCCATGCCGATCGCCATCAGGACGACGAACGGGAACAGCGCTGTCCAGTAGTTCACTCCCGTGCCCAGCGACTCGTTGGCGCCGAGCGCGCCGAGAATCGCCGTCGGACTGTCGTCGACCGTGATCCGCGAGAACATGAACAGCGCGATCGCGGCCAGCAGGGTGCCCGTGCCCGCGAGGAATCGCGGATCGATCCGGCTCACCAGGTTGGACGAGAGGCCGGCGCCGAGCACGATGCCGAAGGAGAACGGCAGGAACGCGAAGCCGGCCTCGAGCGGGCTGAAGCCCATGATCTGCTGGATGAACAGGCTCAGGTAGAAGAACATCGCGAACATCGCGGCCGGCGCGATCATCATCGCCACGAAGCTCGTCGCCCGGGTGCGATTGGCGAAGATCCGCATCGGCAGCAGCGGGTGGTCGACCCGCGACTCGATGACGAGGAACGCGACCAGCAGGGCGAGACCCCCGACGAGCGAGCTGATCGTCTGGATGTGGTCCCAGCCGTAGGCCTCCTGGCCGGCCCGGGACAGGCCGAACACGATGCCGAGCAGGCCGAGGGTGCCGGTGATGGCGCCCGGGACGTCGAGCCAGCCGGTGTGCCGCTCCGACTCCTTCAGCACGCGCGGGGCAGCGAAGGCAGCGAGCAGGCCGATCGGGACGTTGATCAGGAAGGTCAGCCGCCAGCCGTCGACGCCCAGGGGCTGGTCGAGACCGGTGAGCCAGCCACCGAGGATCAGGCCGATGGCCGCCCCGATGCCGGACATGGTGGCGTACGCCGCCATCGCGCGGTTGCGCTCGGGACCGGCAGCGAACGTCGTGGTGATCAGGGCCAGTGCGGCAGGTGCGGCGAGCGCGGCGCCCACGCCCTGCAGGCCACGCGAGCCGAGCAGCAGCGCTTCGTTCTGCGCGAGTCCGCCGAGCAGTGATCCGACCGCGAAGACGGTGAGGCCGGTCATGAACAGCAGGCGGCGTCCGTAGAGGTCGCCGAGACGGCCGCCGAGGAGCAGCAGGCCACCGAAGGCGAGCGCGTAGCCGGTCACGATCCAGGTCAGGTTGGCCTGGGAGATGCCGAGGTCGGCGCCGATGTAGGGCAGCGCGATGTTCGCGATCGTCGAGTCGAGCACGACCATCAGCTGCGCGGTGAGGATGAGCACGAGGGCGAGACCCGCGTGCGGGACCTTGGCCTGAAGCGGGCTTCTCCTCCGCGAGCGGCGCGTCCGGAGAGATCGTCTCCTCGGCGCCGACGGAATCGGTGTGGGTCATGAGTTGGATTTCCTTGAAGGTGTTGTGGGGTTGTTGTTGACGGATCAGCCGCGGGTCACGGCGGGAAGGATGATCTGGTCGACCACCTTGGCGATCACCGCTTCGGTGGGCGGCTCGCCGAGGAGGAACGTGCGGTGCAGGACGATGCCCGGGAGGGCTGCCGCGATGAGTTCGAGGTCGAGGTCGTCCTTGATCTCGCCACGCTCCTGCGCGCGACGGAACATCTCGGTCGAGACCGCCTTCTTGGGGCCGATGAAGTCGCGACGGAACGCCTCGGCGAATTCCGCGTCGCGGGCCATCGCGGTGATGACGCTGCCCAGGATCGCGATCTGGCGACCGTCGGTCAGGCCGCCCATGCCACAGAACGCGCCGAGCAGGTCGCCGCGCAGGGTGCCGGTGTCAGGGGCCGTCATCGGCTCCTTCTCCGAGATGAGCGCGTCGATGACGAGTTGGGCCTTGCTGTTCCAGCGGCGGTAGAGCGTGGCCTTCGATGCCTTGGCCCGCGCCGCGACGGCGTCCATGGTGAGCCGGTCGTAACCGACTTCGGCCAGGGTGTCGATCGTCGCGTCGAGGATCTCCTGCTCGCGTTCGCCCTCGACGCGCGGACGCGTCTGCGCCTCGGCTGCCTGAGCGGCTTGAGTGGGGGACATCGGAGCACTTCCATTTCTTGGCGCAGATGGAACGGAACGGTTTCGTTTCAACAGACAGTACGGAACGGTTTCGTTTCACGCAAGTCGATTTCGGGGAATATTTCGGGACGCCCAGAAGACACCGGTCGGAGCCGGCTTGTGACACCTCGCTCGCGGACGAGGTCGATCAGGCGGGAAGCATCCCGAGTGCGCTGGTGGCAGCCAGTTGGTTCCAGGCCGAGACCCGACGGAGGAGGTAGTGGCCGACCGGGCCCATGTCGGTGAACGACGCGCTCCGGGCGACGCCGTGGCACTGCGCGACGAAGGCGCGCGAAGCGGCGTACGACGTGATCCGGTCCCGCCGACCGTGCGCCACCACCAGGTCCTTGCCCTGGAGCGCCGCCACCGGCTCGCCCGGTGGGAACCAGGGTGCCAGCGCGACGAGGCCTCTCACCGAGGGGTCGTCGGTGACCCGGGCGCCGGTCCGGGCTCCCATCGAGTGGCCGACGATCACCACGGGGACGTCGACGTTCTCCCGGATCTGGTCGAGGGCCCACCGCGCGTCGGGTACCGGTGACGGCGCGGCCACGTCGTTCCAGCCGCGCTGGCCGTAGCGCAGCAACCAGACCGCGACCCCGTCGTCCGCCACGCGTTGGCCGAGCGCTCGCTGGAGCCCACGTGCGCGTCGCCAGCTGAGGTTGCCGTCGTGGACCGGCGCCTCCGAGCGCTGGGTGCCGCCGTGGAGCACGAGGAAGACCGCGCGGACGCGACCGTTCGCGTCGACACGCGTGATGCTGGGTTGACCCACGATCCACCTGCCTTCCTCTGGTCCTTCGTCGTCGGCGGCCGATCGGATGGCAACGCCGACTCGGGGGTCGCCCTGTCGGTGCCACACGGCAAGATGTGCCCATGAGCGACTCGGTGACCGCCGTGACGGAACCCTCCGACGCAGACCGCGACGAGCATCAGACTCTGGCACAGGAGATCGAGGACGCGCGGTGGCGCTACTTCGTGCTCGACGAGCCGACGCTGTCCGACGCGGACTACGACGTGAAGTGGCGCCGGATCAACGAGCTCGAGGAGCAGTTCCCCGAGCTGCAGACGCCCGGACAGCCCGACCCAGAAGGTCGGCGGCACGTTCTCGACCGAGTTCACCGCTGTCGACCACCTGCAGCGGATGGAGAGCCTCGACAACGCGTTCTCCTTCGAGGAGCTCGAGTCGTGGCACGCGCGGTTCGCCCGCGACGGTGCCGGCGAGGCGGCGATGCTGTGCGAGCTCAAGGTCGACGGGCTCGCGATCAACCTGCTCTACGAGAAGGGGCGCCTGGTCAGGGCGCTCACCCGCGGCGACGGACGCACCGGCGAGGACGTCACGCCCAACGTGCGGACCATCGCCGACATCCCCAACGAGCTGACCGCGACCGACGACTACCCCGTGCCCGACCTGCTCGAGGTCCGCGGCGAGGTGTTCTTGTCGATCGCCGCGTTCGACAAGCTCAACGCCTCCCTGGTCGACGCCGGCAAGCCGATGTTCGCCAACCCCCGCAACTCCGCGGCCGGCTCGCTGCGCCAGAAGGACCCGCGCGTCACCGCGAGCCGCGACCTCGGGATGGTGTGCCACGGCATCGGCGCCCGTCAGGGGTTCGAGCCGACCGCCCAGTCCGAGGCCTACGCCGCGCTCAAGGCCTGGGGCCTGCCGACCAGCGAGCGGGTGCGGGTGCTCGCGACGCTCGACGAGGTCAAGGAGTTCATCAGCCACTTCGGCGAGCACCGCCACGACGTCACCGAGCACGAGATCGACGGCGTCGTGATCAAGGTCGACGACGTCGGGCTGCAACGGCGGCTCGGTTCGACCAGCCGGGCGCCGCGGTGGGCGATCGCGTTCAAGTACCCGCCCGAGGAGGTCAACACCAAGCTCCTCGAGATCCGGGTCAATGTCGGCCGCACCGGCCGGGTCACGCCGTACGGCGTCATGGAGCCCACCAAGGTCGCCGGCTCGACGGTGGAGCGGGCAACCCTGCACAACGCCTACGAGGTGAAGCGCAAGGACGTCCGCCCGGGCGACACGGTGATCCTGCGCAAGGCCGGCGACGTGATCCCCGAGATCCTCGGCCCGGTGCTCGCGCTGCGGCCGGAGGGGCTCGCGGAGTGGGAGATGCCGACCGAGTGCCCGTCGTGCGGCACCACGCTGGCGGAGCAGAAGGAGGGCGACAAGGACCTGCGCTGTCCCAACTCCCGGCTGTGCCGGGCCCAGGTCTACGAGCGGGTCTACCACGTGGCCAGTCGCGGTGCGTTCGACATCGAGGGTCTCGGCTCGGAGGCGGCGTACGCCCTGGTCGAGGCCGGCGTCGTCGACAACGAGGGTGACGTGTTCGCCCTCGACCGCGACAAGCTGCTGCGGACCCCGCTCTTCACCCGAGCGCCCAAGAAGGGCGAGGAGGGGCTCGCAGCTCAGCGCCAACGGCGAGGGCCTGCTGAAGAACCTCCAGGCGCGCAAGAAGGTGCCGCTGTGGAGAGTGCTCGTCGCGCTCTCGATCCGCCATGTCGGCCCGACCGCGGCGACGGGCGCTGGCGACCGAGTTCGGTTCCATGGAGGCGATCCGGGACGCGAGCCGAGGAGCAGCTCGCCGACGGCCGAAGGCGTCGGTCCGACCATCGCCGAGGCGGTCATCGAGTGGTTCGCCGTCGACTGGCACCGCGAGATCGTCGACAAGTGGGCGGCTGCCGGGGTCGCGTTGGCCGACGAGCGCGACGAGTCGGTCGCCCGCACGCTCGAGGGTCTGACCGTGGTCGTCACCGGGTCGCTCCAGGACTTCAGCCGCGACTCGGCCAAGGAGGCGATCATCAGCCCGCGGCGGCAAGGCCGCCGGGTCGGTCTCGAAGAACACCGACTACGTCGTGATCGGCGACAACGCCGGCTCCAAGGCGGAGAAGGCCGAGCAGCTCGGCGTCCCGATCCTCGACGAGGACGGCTTCAAGGCCCTGCTCGAGAACGGACCGCAAGGCTGACGACACGGAGGCACCATGACCGAGCTCGAGATCCGACCGCTCGACCCGTCGACCTGGGACGCGTTCGCGTCGCTGGTCGCGAAGCACAACGGCATCTTCGGCGGCTGCTGGTGCACCTGGTTCCACCGCGGGATGTGTGAGGGACTGGGGGAGAGCTACGAGGGCAACCGCGCGGCGAAGGAGCGTCTTGTCCGCGCGGGGCAGGCCCACGCAGCGCTGGTCTTCGACGGTGACGCCGCCGTCGGGTGGGCCGAGTACGGCACCCCCGACGAGCTGCCCAACCTCCACCACCGCAAGGAGTACGACGCCGCCGGCGACGCCGCCGCCCGACTACCGGATCACCTGCATCTTCGTCGACCGCGACTACCGGCGTCGCGGCGTCGTGTCGGTCGCGCTGCAGGGTGCGCTCGACCTGATCGCGGGCGCTGGGGGCGGTGTCGTCGAGGGCTATCCCCATGACACCGCGGGCCAGAAGCGGAAGTCCTCGTCCTTCCTCTACAACGGCACCCGCGCGGTCTACGAACGAGCCGGGTTCACGTTCGTCCGACCCAAGGGCAAGGGCAACACCGTCATGCGCCTGACGGTCCGATGATCTAGGTTCGGCAGGTGGGCCAAGCCTCTTCTTCGATGAGCGCCGGCCGGGCAGCCGCCGTCGCTGTCGTGGCCTGCACCGTGCTGGTGGCCGTCCTGGCGACCTTGGCCGCATCGATCGGGACGGGCGACGTGATCAGGGGTGACGGGCCGACCCGGGTGGCAGGTACTCCGGAGGTGCCGACCCCGACGACCCGATGCCGGCGCGGTCCCGTCGCCGGGTCCAGATCTGACAGATCAGCACGACATGCCGACGTGGCTGGCGGTCGTGCAGATCATCGTGGTCGGCGCGTATCGTGGTGGCAGCGCTGTTCGGTTGCGCCATGCTGCTGCGTCGGCTGCGCCTACCCCGGCTGAAGCGGAAGGCCGCGCCCGGAGAGGCCATCGACTTCGAGGTGCTCCCGCCGGCAAGCGCGATTGCATCGGCGATCGCCGCCGACGCCGACCGACAGTGGCAGGCCCTGCTGTCGGGGGCGCCCCGCAATGCGATCGTCGAGTGCTGGAACCGCTTCGAGGTGCAGGCTGCGGCAGCGGGCGTGCAGCGGGAGAGATGGGAGACCTCCTCCGAGCTCACCCTCCGGGTGCTGACCACGATCGGTGCCAGCCCCAGCGCGGTCATCGGGCTGGCCGACGTCTACCGCGAGGCGCGCTTCAGCCGTCATGAGGTCGGCGAGGACCTGCGTGACCGGGCCGTCGAGCTGCTCCGGGAGATCCAGGACAGCCTGCGCCACTCGGGGCGAGCTCGTGACGCGCGGGTGGCGGGGGCGCATCCTTGCCTCGACGCTGCTCTTCGTCGTCCTCTACGCCGCTCTCAGCATCCTCTCCTTCGAGCCCGACTTCGGCGGGCTGCTGCTGTTGAGCGCCGTCGTGGCGGCGTCGGTGTGGTTGGTCGTCGATGCCCTGGTCGACCTGCGGCCGAGCTGGACGGTGATGGCCGACTCGGCGACATCGTCGCCGCAGCTCGACACCCGGCTGGCGACGTACATCCGGATCGTGGAGCACCACCTGACGGGCACGAATCCCGACGCCACGCTTCGCGACAGACTCGCGAGGCTCGCGGACGCGCGACTGCTCGAGCGTCACGGTCTCCGCCGTGGCGACGCCGAGGGCCGCGACCGTCTGGGACCCGAGCTGCTCTCCGTGATCGAGGGTTCGGTCCGGAGACTCTCCGTCGCCGAGCTGGACCATCATGTCCGTCGTCTAGAGGAGCTGTGAACCGTATGGCGCTCACCACCAAGGAGGCCAGTGAGCTGGCCGGGCGTGTGTTGACCGAGATCGAGCGAGCCGTCATCGGCAACCGCGGTGCGCTCACGCTGGTCATGGCCGGCATCCTGGCCAAGGGACACGTCCTCTTCGAGGACTTCCCTGGCCTGGGCAAGACACTTGCCGCGCGCTCGTTCGCCCAGACGCTCGGGTTGCGGTTCAATCGCGTCCAGTTCACGCCCGACCTGCTTCCGGCCGATCTCACCGGGTCCTTCATCTACAACCAGCGGTCGACCGCCTTCGAGTTCCGCCGGGGTCCGATCTTCACCGGGCTGCTGCTCGCAGACGAGATCAACCGGACCCCGCCGAAGACCCAGTCAGCGCTGCTGGAGGCGATGCAGGAGGGACAGGTCACCGTCGAGGGCGAGACCTTCCCGCTGGCCCCTCCCTTTCACGTCCTGGCTACCGCCAACCCGATCGAGTACGAAGGCACGTACCCGCTCCCGGAGGCGCAGCTCGACCGATTCCTGCTGCGCGTCTCCTTCGGATATCCGACGGAGGGAGGGGAGTACGACATCGTCGAGGCACGGCTCGCTCGACACCAGGAGGCGATCGAGATCGAGCAGGTCGTCGACGGCGAGACCCTGCTGCAGATGCAGAACGCTGTCGAGCGCGTCGACGTCGACGACAGTGTCCGTCGCTACTGCGTCAGCCTCGCTCGAGCCACGCGATCCCATCGAGACGTCCTCGCCGGGTCATCGCCTCGCGGCACCCTCGGGCTGGTGTTGACCTCTCGCGCTTTCGCACTGTTGCGCGGTCGGGACTACGTGATCCCCGAGGACGTCAAGGCGGTCGCGACAGCCGTGCTCGCCCACCGCGTCTCGCTGCGACCGGAGCTGTGGATGACAGAGGCGTCCGGGCTCCAGGTGGTCGACGCGGTGCTCCGGACCGTGACCGTGCCGTCCACCCTCGAAGCCGCGCCGGGAGACGGGACCGGAACGAGTCACGGATGACGTCGTGGCGCGCCACCGCAGCGCTTGCCCGGGCCGCCCTCGTGGCTGCCGCCGGGCTCGCCGGCGCTGTGGTGTTCGGTTCGCCGGTCATGGTCGTGCTGTCGCTTCCGTTCGCACTGTTCGCGGCGCTGGGGATGCTGCAGCTACCGCGCTCGACCCCGGTCGTCGACGCGCGAGTCGATCGGCACACCCTGCACGAAGGGCAAGGGACGGTCTCGCGTCTCCTGCTGTCACAGACCGAGGACGTCGAACACGTCTCTCGGGTGAGCGGACAGACGCGGTTCGTCGCCCTGAAGCCAGGAGATGGCGTCGTGGGCAGGCTCTGGCCCGGCGAGCTCGACATCGCGATCAGCCCGCGCAGATGGGGGAGCCGGCGCCCCGCCGACGAGAAGATCGCACTGACGACGGGCTGGGCGGCGTGGCGGTGGGGCCCGGTTGTCGTCGTACCCCCGACCTCGAGGTGCTCCCGGCGCGGGCGTCGTTCGACAGCCGTGCGGAGCTGCCGCAGCCACTCGGTCTGGTCGGCACCCACCGCTCCCGGCGGGTGGGGACCGGGTCGGAATTCTCGAGCATCCGTCCGTTCCAGTCGGGTGATCCGATCCGTCGGGTCAACTGGCGGCTGTCGCTGCGCACGGGGCACCTGCACGTGATCTCGACGCGCGCGGAGGAGGACAGTGCCGTCCTCCTCTTCGTCGACGCCACTGCCGACTATGGCCCGTCCGGCGGCATCGATGGCAGTGCCAGCAGCCTTGATCTGAGTGTCCGGGCGGCGGCGGCCATCGCTGAGCACTTCGTTCGGCAGGGCGACCGCGTTGCGTTGAAGGTGCTGGGAGCGGTGCCCACCCAGGTCGGGTACGGCGGAGGGACCCGGCACCAGCAGAGAATCCAGCACGCACTGGCGCGGGTGCAGCCCGGGCGGCCGCTCGACCGGGCGCCGCAGCGACTCGACTTCGGCGTGGGCGCGGGCACGTTCGTCGTCGTACTCACGCCGATGCTGGAGGAAGTTGTCACGAGTGCCACGGCCGGCCTGGTGCGGCACGGGCTGCCGGTCATGGTGATCGACACGCTGCCGGAGGGGACCAAGATGGCACAGCGGGAGGGTCTCGATCCCACCATCGCCGACCTTGCCTGGCGGCTGCGGCGTATGGAGCGCGACACCCTCGTCGAGCAGCTCGCCGCTACTGGCTGTCCGGTCGTCCGCTGGCGTGGTCCCGGGACACTCGACGAGGTGCTCCATCGGCTCGCCCGGCGGGCGGCAGCGCCGACGGTGAGCCGATGATCCAGGCAATGAGCGGTGCTTCCGCCCGGTCAGTGGGTCGCCCGGGCAGCGGTCGCGGTGCTGCCGGTCGTGGCGTTGCTCTGCGTGCGCGCTGCCGGCGCCGCAACGCCGCCCTGGCTTGTCGTCGTGGTCGCGCTCGTCAGCCTCTACTGGGCTGCCGTTCCCGAGTCTGCCGCCGGTGCGGCTGTCCTGGCAGTCGTCGCCGTCTGGTGGGGACTTCGGCTCGGCGCCGACGTCGACCCATTCGCGCTGCCCGCCGCTGCTGCGCTCCTCATCGCTCATGTCGCGGCCGTCGTGGCGTCGTACGGTCCGGCGACCATGCGGCTGGACCCAGCGGTGGTCCGGCTCTGGGTACGCCGGGCGGCGACCATCTACCTTCCCGTGCCGGCCGTCTACCTGATCGCGGCCTTGGCGGAGGGCATGTCCGGGTCCACCGGCTGGTGGTTGGCCGGCCTCACCGCCACGTTCTCGGCGATTGCCGTCATGTCGGTCACCTTGTCGGTGCATCGTCAGGAGGATCTGACCTCGGGGCCGGCGTGACGCGACGACGTACCTGGCACGGCGTCAGGCGACGAGTGGTGGTTGTGGTCGGGCTGGTGTGTAGGTGAACCGGCCGGTGTCGTCGGTGGGTGGTGGTGGGATCCAGACGGGGCGTCGGGTTCGCGGGTCGATCTGCGACTTGCCAGGGTGTTTGGTGGGTCAGGGTGTGGTGTTTGCGGCAGAGCAGGATCAGGTTGTCCAGCGACGTGGCGCCTTGGTCGGCCCAGTGGATGATGTGGTGGGCGTCGCAGGCGATGGGGAGCCGGGTGCAGCCGGGGAAGGCGCAGTGCTGGTCGCGGAGGACCAGGGCGGTCCAGATGCCGGTGGTGACCAGGCGGTTGGTGCGGCCGACGTCAAGGACCTGACCCTGGGTGCCGAGGACGGCGGGGATGATCTCGGCGTCGCAGGCCAGGCGTCGGGCGACCGCGGCGGAGAGGGTTTCTTGGGTGGGGAGCAGTCCGTGGGCGTCGAGCCGGTGACGGAGGTCCTCGCAGGCTGATGGTGAGGGTGATCCGGGCCGAGGTGGCGTGGGCGTGGGGGAGGTTGTCGGTGTGCCTGGAGCCGTCGGCAGGCTTCGACCAGGGCGTCCCATAGCCGGACGCCGTGGTCGCGGGTGTCGCGGCCGTCGTGGGCGCAGGTCGGGTCGGGGCAGTCGTGGCGGAGGCGGCGTCCTTGGTCGTCGAACCGGATCTGCCCGATGGTGGTGGGGTCGCCGCCGCAGGCACCGGGTTCGGTCACGACGGGTGCGGTCAGGGTCATCAGGGTGGTCTTGACCAGCTCGGCTTCCTCCAGGCTGGTGTAGCCCTTGATCCGGACCCCGCCCAGCGTGTCGGGGGTCAGGGAGAGGTAGCGGGCACCGTGGGCGCCGCGTTCTTGGAGGTCCTTGGACAAGTCGGTCGCCAGCAGCAGGCCGTCGGTGTCGAGGTCCTTGGCGACGTGGGGGAAGCAGCGGTCCAGGTCGGTGGCGTCGTAGCCGTTGTTGTCGACCAGGTCGAGCAGCGCCGACGCGGTCCGTTCGCGGAACTCAAGGTCGTGGGGGAGGGTGGTGACGCGGCCGCCGATCACCCCGGCCTGGGCCAGCGAGATCGAACCGGCCGTCAGTGCGGCCCGGACCTCGGGAGGTCGGCGGTGTGCTGGGCGACCCGCACCAAGGAAGCGCCGGTGCCTTTGCGGCCGCCGGTGACGTGGGTGAGGAAGTCCTTGGTCGAGGCCCAGCCGATCGCCTCCGCGGAACGGGTCTCCTCGAGTCGTTCGGCCACCGCGACCAGGGCGCCGTCCACCACCGCCTTCAACCGGCCCAGCGCCACGGAGGCCTCGAGCAGGTCGGTGCCCCCGACAGCTGCCCACGCGACACCGGCGAGGGCGGCAGCGGCGGTCTCAAGCTCGGTGGTGGGGGACATGGGTTGATTCTATCGAACACCTGTTCGAAATGGAACAGATTCGGCCGAGGATTTTGCCCCACTTTCGGGGTCTCGTGACGGTCGCTGAGCGACCTCCTCGACCAACGGCGGCCGGCGGTGGTCGTCGGGTCTCGTGACGGTCGCGGAGCGACCTCCTCGACCAGCGGGCCCGGCGGCCGGCGACGGCGCGCAACGCCGTACCGCCTCTCTTCGTCCCAAGCCTGTCGGTCGCCACCACCCGCGGCCCGCAGTTGCTGGCATGGGGTCTCGTGACGGTCGCAGGGCGACCTCCTCGACCAGCGGCGGCGCGGCGGTGGTCGTCGGGTCTCGTGACGGTCGCAGAGCGACCTCCTCGACCACCGGCGGCGCCGCGAGGGGTCTCGTGACGGTCGCGGAGCGACCTCCTCGACCAACGGACCGGCGGAGCTCACGAGCCGTCGGTGAGCGGGTGGCGGCGGAGGCGGGTCTGGATCAGCCGGCGTTCGGCATCGTTGCTCGTCAGCTCGAGCGCTCGGAGGTCGGCCGTCGCAGCCGCGTCGTCGCGCCCGTTCAGCCGCAACAGCTCGGCCAGGGCGGCGTGCCAGAGGTGGTAGCCGGCCAGCTCGGGCTCGAGGGTCTCGACGTCGGCGAGCGCCACGGCGGCCTGCCGGGGACCGAGCTGGGCGAGCGCGATCGCACCGTTGAGGCGGACCACGGGGGAGGGATCCTCGCGGACGAGGACGGCGTACAAGGTGACGATCTGCAGCCAGTCGGTCTCCTCCCACGACGGCGCCTCGGCGTGACACATGGCGATCGCGGCCTGGAGCTGGTAGCGGCCGGGGGAGCGGAGCGATGCGGCGCGCTCGAGGTGCTCTCCGGCACGCTTGATGGCGGACCCGTCCCAGAGTGAGCGGTCCTGGTCGCGGAGCAGCACCAGGTCGCCGGTGGACGTGAACCGGGCGGCGGCGCGGCCGTGCTGGATCCGCAGCAACGCGGCCAGGCCCCAGGCCTCGGCCCGCTCGGGCAGGCTGTGGGCGACGACCTCGGCGAGCCAGACCGTGTCGGCTCCGAGGTCGCGGTCGTGGGTGCTCCCGGTGGAGGAGACGAACGCTTCGTTGTAGGCGAGGTAGACGACGGCGAGTACGTCGGGCAGCCGCTCGTCCAGATCCTCGGGCACCTTGAGCTCGATCCCCGCGGCGACGATCTTTCGCTTGGCCCGGACGATCCGCTGCGCGAGGGTCTGCTCGTTGACGAGGAACGCCCGCGCGATCTGGGGCGTGGTCAGACCGATGACGGCCCGCAGGGTCAGCGCGAGCCGCGCCTCCGGCGCCAGCGCGGGGTGGCAACACGCGAACAGCAGCGGCAGCCGGTCGTCCTCGTCGTGACGGACGTCCTGGTCGGGCGCGAGCGCGTCGTCGGCCGGCGGGCCGGCGAGCCGTTCGACCGCACGCGCCTGCCGGCCGCGGGACCGCAGCAGGTCGAGCGCGTTGCGCTGGGCGGCGGTTGTCAGCCAGGCGGCGGGTCGGCGCGGCGTACCGTCGCGCCGCCAGCTCGTGAGTGCCTCGACCACCGCGCCCTGTACCGCCTCCTCGGCGACGTCGAAGTCGCCGAATCGGCGGTACAGGGCGGTGACCAGGCGGCCCGACTCCTCGCGGATCGTCGCCGCCAGCAGCCCGTCGCTGCCAGTCATCTGTCGGTCATCGGTGGATCATTCGAACTGGCTGTAGTCCTCGACCATGGGCCGGATCTCGATGGCGACCCCGGGGAACGTCAGCTGCGGCCACGTCTTCACGAGCGCGATCGCGGCGTCCATGTCAGGAACGTCGATCACGCTGAAGCCGCCGACGATCTCCTTGGCCTCGTTGAACGGACCGTCGACGACGACGCCGCCGTGCTTCACGGTGGTCGCGGTCTCGACCGACTGCAGCTCCGCGCCGGAGTCGGCGAACACCGCGGCGTTCTCCTGGAACCAGGCGTAGACCTTGCCGTAGACCGCTTGGGTGTCCTCCTCGCTCACGCCGGCGAGCAGGGCGGGGTCACTGGTGAACATCAGCACGTACTTCATCTCTGAGTTCCTTTCCTCGTGGAGTGGATCCTTCACCCCTTCGTCGCCGCTCGCCCACCGAAATCGACAGCCTGCCGGATATTTCTCGGCGAGTGCAGACTGGACGCGTGAAGCGTCTCCTGGCGGCGATGACGTGCTGCGTGTTCGTGCTCGTCGGTTGCACCGACCCGAGCGCCGAGCCGACGGAGGCCAGCCCCAACCCGCAGCCGGCGCCGGCCGCGACCGACGACGAGACGTCGGCCCAGGCGTCAGAACAGCCGTCAGACGAGCCGTCCGACGAGTCGTCGGCGCCGACCGAGGAGCCACCGCACCCGGTCTCGTTGCCCGCGCTCCAGCAGAAGGAGTACGACGGCGCGCGGCTCCGTCTCGGAGCCGAGGTCTACTCGACCGTGACCCAGCGCCAGTACGAGGTGACCTACCGCGGCGGCGGGCTGACCATCTCCGGCCGGATCGCGATCCCACGAGGGAAAGGGCCGTTCCCCGCGATCGTGCTCGCCCACGGCTACATCGACCCGGCCTACTACGTGAACGGCCAGGGCATGACCCGCGAGCGCGAGTGGTTCGCCGACCACGGCTACATCGCGCTGCACGTCGACTACCGCAACCACGCCGGGCTCCGACGACACCCGCATCGGCGAGGCCGACCTGCGGATGGGCTACACGGAGGACGTCATCAACGCCGTACTCGCGCTGCGCGACTGGAACGGTCCGGTCGACGACGAGCGGATGGCCGTCGGCGGCCGGTCGATGGGCGGCGGCGTCGTCTACAACGTCCTCGTCGCGCAGCCCGGACTCGTCGACGCCGGGGTGGTCTGGGCGCCGGTCAGCTCCGACGCGGTCGACAACTACGACCGCTGGATCGCTCACGATCCGGTTCGCCAGGACCTCGTCGCCGCGATCGACCGGCTCTACGGCCTGCCGCGCGACAACCCGGAGTTCTGGGACGGCATCAGCGCCCGCACCTACTTCGACCAGATCACCGAACCGGTGCTGATCCACCACGGCACCGCTCGACGACACCTGCCCGATCCGGTGGAGCCGCGAGACCGCCCGGCTGATGAAGCGCGACGGAGTCGACGCGACCCTCGCCGTCTATGACGGCGAGGGCCACGCCTTCGGTCCCCAGTTCTTCGCCTCGATGGAGCGCACCGGCCGCTACCTCGGACCAGCACGTCCGCTGACCCGCGGGGTCAGGACTCGTAGGCCCTGCCCGCGAGCTTCAGGCTCGGTCGTACTGGTCGTCGACGGACACGCTCTCCATGCCACTCGCACTCGTCGGGGTGCTCGTAGCAGTTGTTGAGGAACACCTCGTCGTTGTAGCAGTCCTGGTTGCCGTCGGGGCAGACCGGATCGCTCATCGTCGGCGTGACCGGGCTCAGGGTCGGGGACGTCGGGCTGGTGTGTAGGCCTCGACGCGTGCACTCGCCGGTGGCGGTGTCGCAGGTCCGCACCCGGTCCTTCTCGACCTTGAACAGGTCGCCGTCGGCGGTCCAGCCCCATTGTACGGGTGGCCCTCGAAGGTCACCGACGCGCCGGTAGCGACGTCGTAGACCTCGAACCCGGAGCCGCCGTCCCTCCTCGTCCTCGATGACGAGCTGGGCGTACCGGCCGTCGGGGGAGAGGTCGAAGTAGCCGTCGCTGTCGACGCTGTCCGAGCACGTCCCCGGTCGCGGCGTCGACGACCGTCGCCTGCCCGCCGGTCTCGACACCGGCGTGCCCGCCGGCGACCTCCCAGACGCTCGCGAGGTCCGACCGCTCGCGGTGCCGGCGCGCCAGTCGACGGCGAAGATGCCGTCCTCGTAGCCGTTCTGGACGTAGACCGTGTCGCCGTCGAGCGCGACCGGGAACCAGCTGTCCATCGGTCGGTCGCGACGGTCACCCGGGCCGCTTCGGCATCCGCTTCGACGTCGTAGACGACGACCTGGAGCTCGCCGTCGACTGCCTCGCCGTAGACGACGTACGGCTGGTCGGGGTCGCTGGCGTGCACGGTCTCCTCGGTCTTCAGCCCGAGCCGCTTCACCGCGCCCTCGGGCGTCACCAGCGAGAACCGCTGCGGGCCGCCGCCGTCGCTGTAGCGTTGTCACCGTGGCGGACGAGCACGCCGGCGGAGGTGTAGTACAGCGACTTGACGGCGTTGTCCTGGATCTCCGCCCGGTGCCGGGGCCGTCGTAGAAGACCTGGTTGCCGTAGGAGAAGACGGCGTTGCCGCTGACCGGCCGGCCGGCCGGGATCGGGAGCGGCCTGGTTGCTGCCGTCGCCCGTGAAGGGCGACGACGCTGCCGCCCGACGAGGACGGCGGCCGCGGCGCCGCAGCGCCCGTCAGCGATCCGGTTGCGGCGGCGGAGGCCGCGGCCCTGGCGGAGCACCGCCTTGGCGGCGGAGGGCGGCGGCACCGACAGGTCGTGGGCCTCGTCGTCGAGAAGCTGCTTGAGTCGTTCAGTCATTGTTCGCTCCTGCCGGGATGACGCTGTCGCCGAGCAGCGCTCGAAGCTTCGACAGCGCTTCCGAGGTCTGGGACTTCACGGTGCCCTCCGTGATGCCGAGGGCGTGTGCGACCTGCGCGACGCTGAGGTCTTCGTAGTAACGGAGTACGACGACCGCCCGCTGCCGCGGGGGCAGCGTGCCGAGCGCGTCGATCACCGTGCGCCGGTCGCTGAGGTCGGTCTCGAGCCGCGAGGCGTGCGCCGATTCGGGCAGCACCTCGGTCGGGCGCTCGTTGCGCCAGCCCTTCTTGCGGAACCAGGAGGCTGCGGTGTTGACCAGCGTGGTCCGCGCGTAGCCGGGCGCGGCCTCGATGTTGCGCACCTTGCGCCAGTTCGCGTAGGTCTTGGCCAACGCCGTCTGCACGAGGTCCTCCGCGTCGGCGCGGTCGCCGAGCATCAGGTAGGCCGTGCGGTAGAGGCTCGCCCAGCACGCATGCACGAGCTCGGCGAACTCCTCGTCGGTCGGTGGTCGTGTCATCCACGTGCCCTCTCGTCGTCGGTCACCCTGTCAGATGCGATGGGGTGCCGAAGGAGGTTGGACGGCGGCGTCAACTGGACCCAGGGGCGCTGCATGATCCTCATCGGCCTCGAGGTCGAGGGGCCGTGGGTCGCGCGGCTCTCGGCCGGTGCCAAGGCGATCTACGAGCGCACGGGTTGGCACCTGCCCGGACTGATGCTTCGTCAGGGCCTATCCTGACTGCTTCGTGAGGGACCTGCTCGGGGACGCACTGCTCACGGCCGTCGTACTGCTCGTGCCGGCGACGATGGCGCTGTTCACGGTGCGCCAGGCACGGCGCAAGAAGGCCGCGACCAGCCCGGCCCGGGCAGCTGTGGCAGCCCTCGTAGTGGCCCTTCTCGCGCTCTCGATTGCTGCGCTCCTGGGCGCCACTCCTCCAGCCGCGACCGCGATCGCCCTCGGTCTGGGCGGCAGCGTGCTGGCCTGGCTGCCGGTCGCCAGACACTGGGCCGTGCGCGGCCTGGTGGCTTGGGCGGTCAGCATCGACGCCGGCGTCCTCTACCTCACCTATGTGGCGCATTGGACGGCCACCGCCGACCTCGGTCTCGCCGGCACGATCGGCAGCATCGCGTTGCTGCTGATCGAGGCGTTCGTGCTTCTCATCGGCGCCGGCTACCTGTGGGAGCTGGTCGATGTGCTGGCCCGGCACGCGTGGATGGCGTACGTCGACGTCGATCGGCCGCTCGGGGGGTCCACGGCCGTTCGTGTCGATTCACGTGCCGACCCACAACGAGCCACCCGACCTGGTGATCGCGACGGTCGACGCCCTGCTTGCGATGGAGTACGACGACTTCGAGGTGCTCGTCGTCGACAACAACACGGACGATCCCGCGCTCTGGGAACCGGTGGCGCGCTGGTGCGAGAGCAGGCCGCGGGTGCGGTTCTTGCACCTCGCCGACTGGCCCGGCTACAAGAGCGGTGCCCTCAACGAGGCACTGCGGGTCAGCGACCCGAGAGCCGAGGTGATCGGCATCGTCGACGCCGATTACATCGTCGAGCCGGACTTCCTCGCTCGGTGTGCCCCGCTCTTCGATGACCCCGAGGTGGCGTTCGTGCAAACGCCGCAGGACTACCGCGAGTGGGATGCGGCGCCGTACTTCCGTCGTCTCTACTACTCCTACGGCTACTTCTTCGACGTGTCCCAGCGTTCGCGGAACGAGCGCAACGGAGCGATCTTCGGCGGCACCATGGGCCTGATCCGGCGATCGTCGTTGGAGACCGTCGGCGGCTGGGACGAGTGGTGCATCACCGAGGACGCCGAGCTGTCGCTCCGCCTGCTGCGCGCCGGCGGGCGCGGCGTCCACGTCGACCAGACCTTCGGCCGCGGCATCATGCCGCTCACCTTCGAGGCGCTGAAGGCGCAGCGATTCCGATGGTGCTTCGGCGGCATCCAGATTCTCCGGCTGCATTGGCGCTCGCTGCTTCCCGGCCGACGCACGGAGACCAATCGGCTGACGCTCGCGCAGCGGTGGGCGTACCTAGCCGGTGGCATGCAGTGGTTCGGCGACCTCGCCGGGCTGCTCTTCACCGGCTTCTTGCTGGCCGGTGCGTTCGACGCGTGGTTCGGCTCCGGCGTAGTGGTGCGCCGGCTCTCGGGCCTGCTGATCGCATGCGTCCTGGTATTGGTGGTGCTGGGCGCGGTTCGTGCGCTGGCGCTGGTACGCCGCACGAGCGGTGCCTCCTGGGGAGAATCGCTCGGTGCTTTCGGGATGTGGCTGGCGCTGGGTTGGACGGTCGCACTGGCCTCGTTCCGCGGGCTCTTCGCGCGGGAGGGAGTCTTTCTGCGCACGCCCAAGGTGAAGGGCGAGCTGCGTTGGACCCTGGCGATCCGTGGCAACCTGGCCGAGCTGGCGATCGGCACGGGAAGCGTCGTCATCGCCGCGCTTGCGGCCAGCACAGCGGAGGCCGGCGCGTTGGTGGTCGCCGTGCTGCTGCTGGTGCAGGGCGGCGGCTACCTTGCGGCGCCGATCAACAGCCTGGCGGCCATCCGGTCCGACCTGCCCGAGGAGCTTCGACGGCGGCGCCGCGACGCGGTCGCTTCCTGGGGTGCACCTGCCGCACGCCGCGGCGGACTCGTCTTCGTCGCGACGTCGGCGGTCTTCGCGTCGCTGGTTGCCTTCGCCGGGCCCGTCGGCGCCCCGCAACTGCCTGATCTGCCCGACGAGCTGAGCGATCTCGGGCCGGGCGACGACCCTGCGGCCGACGATCAGCGCAACCGCGACCGCGATCGTTCCACGCCCAGCCAAGAGGGCACGACCCCGGTTGCAGACCAGTCCAAGCTGGCCACGTCGGTCGACGGCTCGAACGACGCGGGGACCTCCGACGGGACGAGTACGTCGGGGCCCGGCGACGCGGCCCTCGGACCAGCCCGCGGACGGGCCGACCGATGCGCCGACGTCGGTCGGACCTGCGCCGACGACGGCCGGCCGACGACGGCGGTCCCGCCCCGACGACGCCGACCCAGCGGGCCACCCCCACGCAGACCCACCCGACTAGCGCCCCGTCGACCAAGCCGACCCAGGCCAACACCGATCAGGGGCCGCCCACAAGCCCCGGCGGCGGCAGGCCCTAACGCCGCACCACTTCGCGTTGCTCGCGCTCCGGGGCCGCGCGTCCGAGTCGGCTGTGCGTCCGCCCGTAGACCGCGTAGAACACGATGCCGATGGCCATCCACACCAGGAACCGCACCCAGGTGCCGCCGGTGAGGTTGAGCATCAGGTAGAAGCACAGCAGCGCGGACGAGATGGCCACGAACCAGACGGCCGGTGTCCGGAACGCGCGCGGCAGGTCGGGACGGGTACGACGCAGCACCAGGACGCCGAGGCTGACCAGCACGAACGCGAACAGCGTGCCGATGCTGACCAGGTGGACCAGGGTCTCGAGGTCCACCAGGCCGCCGATGATCGCGACCGCGACACCAGTGATCGCCGTGATCACCCACGGCGTGCGGAAGGTCGGGTGCACCTTGGCCAGCGCGGGCGGCAACAGGCCGTCCCGCGCCATCGCGAACGCGACGCGGGTCTGGCCGAGCATCAGGATCATCACGACGACGATCAGGCCGATGCAGGCGCCGATGGCGATCAACCGCCCCATCCAGTCCATGCCGACGGCATCGAACGCGCTGGCCAGGGGGGCGGCGTCCTTGGCGCCGATGTCGGCGTAGTTCTGCATGCCGGTGATCACCAGGCTCACCACGACGTAGAGGACCGTCACGATCGCCAGCGAGCCGAGGATGCCGCGGGGGATGTCGCGCTGGGGGTTGCGGGTCTCCTCCGCGGTCGTCGCGACGATGTCGAACCCGATGAACGCGAAGAACACGACCGAGGCCGCCGAGATGATCCCCGCGATGCCGTAGACCGCCGGGTCGAGGCCGAAGAGCGAGGAAACCAAGGTGGAGTCCATGAACCCGGCGGACGTGTCCGGTGCGGGCTCTGACTCGGGGACGAACGGAGACCAGTTGCCGACGTCGATGTGGGAGATGCCGAACAGGATCACCGCGGCGATCACGAGCAGCTTGATCGCGACGATGACCTGGTTGAGCCGGCTCGACAGCTTGATGCCGATGATCAGCACCCCGGTGACGAGCAGCGCGATCAGTACGGCGGGCAGGTCGATCGTGCCTTCGGCCGCTGACCCGATCTGCGCCGGGACCTCGAACGGCCCGCCCTCGACGACCTCCTGGAAGTAGCCGGAGAAGCTGGTCGCCAGCGCCGCCGAGCCGATGGTGAACTCGAGCGCGAGGTCCCAGCCGATGATCCAGGCGATCAGCTCGCCGAACGTCGCATAGCTGAACGTGTAGGCGCTCCCGGCGACCGGCACCGTCGACGCGAACTCCGCGTAGCAGAGAGCCGCGAGCGCGCACGCGAGACCGGCGATCGCGAACGAGATCGTGATCGCGGGGCCGGCGTTGGTCTTGGCCACCGTTCCCGTGATCACGAAGATGCCCGCACCGATGATCACGCCCACGCCGAACACGATCAGGTCGACGACGCCGAGGTCCTTCTTGAGCTGGTGCTCCGGCTCCTCGGTCTCTGCGATCGACTGCTCGACGGTCTTGGTGCGCAGCAGGCTTCCGCGCAGGTTCATGAGTGTCTCCTTCGGTCCCGAGCCCGATACCCCTCCCTATCAGACGCCATCCCTAGACTGACGTCCATGCCAGAGATCTCCCGTGACGAGGTGGCCCACCTGGCCGACCTCGCCCGGATCGACCTCGACGACGCCGAGCTGGACCACCTGGCACCCCAGCTCGCCGTGATCCTCGAGTCGGTCGCGTCCATCCGCGGGGTCGCGGGGGATGACATCCCTCCGACCTCGCACCCGATCCCGCTCACCAACGTCTTCCGTGACGACGTCGTGGTGCCCTCCCTGACCGCCGAGCAGGCGTTGTCCGGAGCGCCGGCGAGCGAAGGCGGACGATTCTCGGTGCCGCGGATCCTGGGGGACGAGCAGTGACCACCGACTGGACCCGCAAGACGGCCGCCGAGCTGGCGGACGCGCTCGCTGCGGGCGAGGTGACCTCGGTCGAGCTGACCCGGGCCCACCTCGACCGGATCGCCGCGGTCGACGGCGATGCGACCGCAGGCGTCCACGCCTTCCTCCACGTCGACACCGAGGGCGCGCTCGCGCAGGCGGCCGCCTCCGACGAGCGCCGAGCTGCCGGTGCCCCGCTCCACCCGCTCGACGGGGTGCCGATCGCGGTCAAGGACGTGCTCGCGACCCAGGGGCTGCCGACGACCTGCGGGTCCAAGATCCTCGAGGGCTGGATCCCGCCGTACGACGCGACCGTCGTCCGCAAGCTCAAGGCCGCCGGCCTCCCGATCCTCGGCAAGACCAACATGGACGAGTTCGCCATGGGCAGCTCGACCGAGCACTCGGCGTACGGCCCCACCCGCAACCCGTGGGACCAGACCCGGATCCCCGGCGGCTCCGGCGGCGGCTCGGCGGCGGCGGTGGCGTCCTTCGAGGCTCCCTTCGCCATCGGCACCGACACCGGCGGCTCGATCCGGCAGCCGGGCGCGGTGACGGGCACCGTCGGTGTGAAGCCGACGTACGGCGCGGTGTCGCGCTACGGCCTGATCGCGCTCGCCAACAGCCTCGACCAGGCGGGGCCGGTCACCCGGACCGTCCTCGACGCGGCGCTGCTGCAGGAGCTGATCGGCGGGCACGACCCGCTCGACTCGACCTCCGTCGACCAGTCGCTGCCGTCACTGGTCGACGCCGCCCGCCAGGGAGCGACCGGCGACCTGTCCGGTGTCCGGATCGGTGTGGTCACCGAGATGTCGGGTGAGGGCTGGCAGCCGGGCGTGATGGCGCGGTTCCAGGAGTCGGTCGACCTGCTGGTCAAGGCCGGCGCCGAGGTGGTCGAGGTGTCGTGCCCGAGCTTCGTGCACGCGCTCGCGACGTACTACCTGATCCTTCCGGCGGAGTGCTCGTCCAACCTCGCCAAGTTCGACGCCATGCGCTACGGCCTGCGGGTCGTCCCCGAGGGCGACAACCCGAGCGCCGAGGACGTCATGAAGGCCACCCGCGACGCCGGCTTCGGCGAGGAGGTGAAGCGCCGGATCATCCTCGGCACCTACGCCCTCTCCAGCGGCTACTACGACGCCTACTACGGCCAGGCGCAGAAGGTGCGCACGCTGATCAGCCGCGACTTCGAGGCGGCGTTCGAGCGGGTCGACGTACTCGTCTCGCCGACGGCGCCGACCACGGCCTTCGAGCTGGGGGAGAAGCTCGACGACCCGCTGGCGATGTACCTCAACGACCTCGCCACCATCCCCGCCAACCTCGCCGGGACCCCGGGCATCTCGGTGCCGGCCGGGCTCGCCGAGGAGGACGGGTTGCCGGTCGGCTTCCAGATCCTCGCGCCGGCGCTGGCCGACGACCGCTGCTACCGGGTCGGGGCCGCGCTCGAGGCGCTCCTGGCCGCCGAGTGGGGTGGGCCGTTGCTGGACCAGGCCCCGGGTCTCGAGACGGTCGCTAGCGCGACCTCCTCGACCAACGAAGGGGAGATCCGATGACCGATCACCAGGCAACCCTGGTCCCGTTCGACGACGTGCTGGCGGCGTACGACCCGGCCCTGGGCCTCGAGGTCCACGTCGAGCTCAACACCGTCACCAAGATGTTCTGCGGATGCCCGACGGAGTTCGGCGCCGACCCGAACACCCAGGTCTGCCCGACCTGCCTCGGCCTGCCCGGCTCGATGCCGGTCGTCAACGGCAAGGCGGTCGAGTCGGCGATCCGGATCGGGCTGGCGCTGAACTGCGAGATCGCGGAGTGGTGCCGGTTCGCGCGGAAGAACTACTTCTACCCGGACATGCCGAAGAACTTCCAGACGTCGCAGTACGACGAGCCGATCTGCTTCGAGGGCTACATGGACGTCGACGTTCGACGCAGCTGGCGAGACCGAGACCTTCCGGGTCGAGATCGAGCGCGCCCACATGGAGGAGGACACCGGCAAGTCTCTCCACGTCGGTGGCGCGACCGGCCGGATCCATGGTGCGGACTACTCGCTCGTCGACTACAACCGGGCCGGCATCCCCCTCATCGAGATCGTCACCAAGCCGATCACCGGTGCAGGCGCGAAGGCGCCCGACGTCGCGAGGGCGTACGTCGCCCAGCTCCGCGACCTGATCGTCGCCCTGGGGGTCTCGGACGCCCGGATGGAGCAGGGCTCGATCCGCGCCGACGTCAACCTGTCGCTCGCGCCCAAGGGCACCGACGCGCTCGGGACCCGCACCGAGACCAAGAACGTCAACTCGCTGCGCTCGGTCGAGCGTGCGGTCCGCTACGAGATGTCGCGGCACGCCGCCGTGCTCGGCGCGGGGGAGCCGATCCTCCAGGAGACCCGGCACTGGCACGAGGACACCGGCGTCACGACGTCGGGTCGCGAGAAGTCCGACGCCGAGGACTACCGCTACTTCCCCGAGCCGGACCTGGTGCCGGTCGCCCCGTCCCGGGAGTGGGTCGAGGAGCTGCGCGGCACGCTGCCCGAGAACCCCACGGCGAAGCGGGCCCGCCTGCAGGCCGACTGGGGCTTCTCCGACCTCGACATGCGCGACACCGTCGGCGCCGGGGCGCTCGCTCTGGTCGAGGAGACCATTGCCGCCGGCGCCAGTCCGCAGGCCGCCAAGAAGTGGTGGCTCTCCGAGCTGGCCCGGCGCGCCAACGACACCGGGGTCGAGATCGATGCGCTGGGGGTGACGCCCGAGCAGGTCGCCGCCGTACAGGCACTCGTCGACAGCGGCCGGATCAACGACAAGCTCGCCCGTCAGGTCTTCGACGGCCTGCTCGCCGGCGAGGGCAGCCCCGACGAGATCGTCGCCGCCCGCGGCCTCGAGATCGTCTCCGACGACGGAGCCCTCTCCGCCGCGGTCGACAACGCGATCGCCGCCAACCCGGACGTCGCCGACAAGATCCGCGACGGCAAGGTGGCCGCAGCCGGCGCCCTCATCGGTGCAGTCATGAAGGAGATGCGCGGCCAGGCCGACGCCGGTCGGGTGCGCGAGCTGATCCTCGAGAAGCTCACCTGACACTTCGCGAATCGGGGAGTCCGCCCGCCGAATCCGGGGAGCCTGCCGGTCCATTCGATCCGGCTCGGATGGCAATCTCCCCCGATTCGAGGGGGATTTGGGACCGATTCGCGGAGGGGGACCGCGCGGGATTAGGCTGCACGGACATATTCACTACGCCCGTGGCGGGGGAAGCCGGTCGAATTCCGGCGCTGACCCGCAACCGTGGGCCGCACTTCTCGGGAGTACGGCGAGCCGGAGCACCTGTCGCGGCGCTACCTGACGAACACGCTGTCGCGGAGAGCAGCGGGTCGGGCCGGCCGCCGGTTCCCACCCGTTGTTGCAGCGGGAAGGAACGCATGTCCACCTCTACTGCTCGCCGGTTCGGCGCGGCCGCCCTCGGCGGCTCGCTCCTGGTCGCCGGCCTCACCACCGGTGTCGCCCCGGCCCACGCGCACGACGACCCCGACAAGCTCGCCAAGGCGATCGGTGCCACCTGGCTGAACGGCCGGCTGGACGACGGCCTGCTGCACGCTGCGTACGACGGCGGCTCGGGCCCGGTGGAGTACGTCGACTACGGCGGCGACCGTCGAGGCGGCGTACGCCCTCGACGCGGTGGGTCGCACCCGGCTCCTGCCGCGGATCACCAACGCGCTCGAGGATTCCGTCGACTCCTACATCACCGGTGCGGACTTCGGCACGCCCGGCGACAAGTACGCCGGCCCGACCGGCAAGCTGCTCGCCTTCGTGAGCGACCTCGGTGTCGACGCCGACCCGACGGCGTTCGGTGGGACGGACCTGGTCGCACAGATGGAGTCGCTGACGACCGACGCGGGCCCGGATGCCGGGCGGATCGCCGATGCGGGCGCCTCCGACTTCGCGAACGTGTTCGGCCAGATCTGGGCGACCCGCGGACTGCTCAGCGTGGGCTCCCCGGAGGCGTCGGCGGCGCTCGACTTCCTGCTCTCGCAGCAGTGCAACGACGGGCACTTCCCGACGTACTTCGGCGCGTGCAGCCCGAAGGGCCCGGACGCGACCGCGTTCGCCGTGATCCTGCTCCGCGACCACGCGGGCGGCGACCCCGAGCTGACCGCCGCGCTCGATGAGGCGACCGACTGGCTCGTCGACTGGCAGGGCCCGGAGGGAGCGCTCGCGGACGACAACGGCGTGGCCAACTCCAACAGCACCGGCCTCGGCGGCTGGGCGTTCGGGCTCGAGGGCCGCGAGCGCGCCGCGAAGAAGGCCGCGGTGTGGCTGCGGTCCCGGCAGGTGCCCGGGCGCCTCTGCGACGGCAAGCTGTCGAAGCAGCGCGGCGCCGTCGCCTACAGCAGGGCCGCCTACACGGAGGGTCGGCGCAAGGGCATCGGCGCTCTCGACATCGGCGAGTGGCAGACCGTCGAGGCCCAGTCGCTGCCGGCCCTCGCCCACGCGCCCTCGACCCACGTCAAGCTCGCCGTCGACGCTCCGGAACGCGTGATCGCCGGCGGACCCCGCGTGCGGGTGCGGGTCGACGGCCTGGCGCCGGGTGAGCGGGCCTGCGTGGGCATCGGCCGGCGCACCGTCCCCGCCATCGGGGGACCCGAGGGCGACCCCGTCTTCGTCCGGATCACCGTCCGGCTGCCGAAGGGCAATCGCGAGGTGAAGGTGCTGACCGCCAACGACTCGGCCAGCGACCGGATCGTCGCGGAATAGTCACCGTGGGTCTGAGGATTCTCGGCTCGGTGACGGCGACCCTGATGGTCGCCGTCACCGGGATCCTCGCTGCGCCCGCGGTAGCGAACGCCGTGCCGGCGCAGGCGGCGGCCGCGTGCCGGACCTCATCCGGTGTGACGGCGATCGTCGACTTCGACGAGCTCGGCGGCGGCGTCACTGCCGGGTGCGACAGCAACGGCGGCGGCCAGGCGGCATCGCAGGTCTTCCGCGACGCGGGCTACACGCTGGAGTACAGCCAGCAGCCGGGCATGAACGGCTTCGTCTGCAAGATCCAGTCGAAGCCGGCCGACGGCGACTGCGCCGCGAACGACGCGTTCTGGAGCCTGTGGTGGTCCGACGGCCGGTCCGGCCGATGGGTGTTCTCCAGCCAGGGCGTCGGCACCATCGACGTTCCCGACGGCGGCTACGTCGCGTTCGCGTGGCACGAGGGCGGCGGCCGGGCGGAGCCGCCCGCCGTGAACCCGACCCCGCACATCCAGCCGGTCGAGCCTTCGGACGACCCGTCCGACAACGACGGCGGGAACGGCGGCAACGGCGGGGCGACACAACAACGACGACGACGGAAACGGCGGGAACAGCGACGACAACGACGGTGGATCGACCACTGCCGCACCCACCACCTCGGCTCCGTCGTCGACGGCCACCACGGCTACGTCATCGACGGATTCGGCCTCGCCGGGTCGCCCGAAGACGCGTGACGCGAAGAGCACCGACCCGACGTCCGCCTCCTCGAGCAGCACCCTGCCCGGCGCGGCCGAGATCACCGACGGCCCGCCGCCGAGCGACCTCGCGACGGACACGTCGGACGACGACGGCGGGGCGCTGACGACCTGGATCGGCCTGGGTCTCGCCGTACTCGTGCTCGGCGCCGCCGGACTGGTGACCCTGCTCCGGAGGCGCACCGGATGAGAGTGCCGCGGGACCTCCACCCGGTCGCCTGGTGGTGCTGGGCGGTCGGTCTCGCGGTCGGCGCCTCGTGCACGACGAACCCGTTCCTCCTCGGGCTGCTGCTGGCGGTCGCGATCATCACCGTCTACGCGTGCCGTGGCGACCAGCCGTGGGCCCGGTCGTTCCGGCTCTACCTGTGGCTCGGCCTCGTGGTGGTCGTGATCCGGGTGCTGTTCCGGGTGCTGGTCGGCGGCAACGACGCCGGTCACGTGCTGCTGGACCTGCCGGAGATTCCGCTGCCCGACTGGGCTGCGGGCATCAGCCTGCTCGGCCCCTTCAGCCGCGAGGAGCTGCTCGCCGCCATCTACGAAGGAATGCGGCTGGCGACCCTGCTGATCGCGGTCGGCGCGGCCAACGCGCTGGCCAACCCGAAGCGGCTGATGAGGTCACTGCCGCCGGCGCTCTACGAGATCGGTACGGCGATGGTCGTGGCGATCACCGTGATCCCGCAGCTGGCCGACAGTGCCCGGCGGGCGCGCGCGGCCCAGCAGCTGCGCGGCGGTGAGCGGGGGCGGGTGCGCGGCTTGCGCCAGCTCCTCGTGCCGATCCTCGAGGATGCGTTCGAGCGGTCGCTGTCGCTCGCGGCGGGCATGGACGCCCGCGGTTACGGCCGCAGTGGTACGGCGACCGCGGGCCAGCGTCGCGGCACCGGCGCCCTGATGATCGTCGGACTGATCGGCATCTGCGTCGGCATCTACGCGTTCCTCGACTCCACCGCGCCGCGGGTGCTGGCGTGGCCGATGCTGGCGTTGGGAGTGGGGGCCGCGCTCGGGGGCTTCGCGCTCGCCGGCCGCCGGGTGCAGCGGACGCAGTACCGGCCCCAGCGCTGGCACGTCGCCGAGGTGCTCGTCGCACTGTCGGGCGCCGTCGTCGGGGCGGGGATGTGGCTGGTGCAGCGTGCTGACCCGTCGGTCGCGCACCCGGGCGTGCTCGTCGTACCCGGACTGAGCCTGGGCGCGATCGTCGCCATCCTCGTCGGTATCGCACCCGTCTTCGTCGCCCCGCCGCCGCTGACCGCGCAGAACCGCGCCCCGATCCTTCCGGAGCCCGTCGCGGAGTCCGACGAAGGTGGTCGTCTGACATGTTCGAGCTGCGCGACGTCACCTTCCGCTACGGCGAGGGAGCGGTCCTCGACCACGTCGACCTGGTCATCGACCAGGGCGAGCTGATGCTGCTCGCCGGCCCCACCGGGGTCGGCAAGTCGACCCTGCTGGGTGTGGTCGCCGGCCTGGTGCCGGCCTTCACCGGCGGCACCCTGACCGGCGACGTCGTCATCGACGGCCAGAGCGTGCTCCACCGGCCGGCGCGGGAGCGCGCGCACGTCGTCGGGTACGTCGGGCAGAACCCGCCCGCGTGGTTCGTCACCGACACGGTCGAGGAGGAGCTCGCGTTCGGCATGGAGCAGCTCGGGCTCGCCGCACCGACGATGCGTCGCCGGGTCGAGGAGACGCTCGACCTGCTCGGCATCGCCGACCTCCGCCACCGCGACCTGCGCACCCTGTCCGGCGGGCAGCAGCAGCGGGTCGCGATCGGCTCCGTCCTCACGACGCACCCGCGGCTCCTGGTGCTCGACGAGCCGACCTCCGCGCTCGACCCGACGGCCGCCGAGGACGTGCTCGCCACGCTGACCCGGCTGGTCCATGACCTCGGGGTCTCGGTGCTGGTCGCCGAGCACCGGCTCGAACGGGTGGTGCCGTTCGCCGACCGGCTCTGCCTGCTGGGCTCGGACGGCCACGCTCGCGTCGGTGATCCCGCCGAGCTGCTCATCGACTCCCCGATCGCCCCGCCCATTGTCGAGCTCGGCCGGCTCGCGGGCTGGTCGCCGCTGCCGCTCACGGTGCGGGACGCGCGTCGTCGTGGTGCCGACCTGGTCTCGAGGCTCGGTGCACTCTGCACCTCAACCAGCGGCGAGCCCGGTGGTTGAGGTGCGAGGCCGCTCGCGGCCGAGCCTCGAAACCACACTGGTCGAGGTACGAAGGCTCCTGGTTGCCCATGGGTCGGTGCCGGCGCTGCTGGACGTCGACCTCGAGCTGCGGCCGGGCACGGTGACCGCGCTGATGGGACGCAACGGGGCCGGCAAGTCGACGCTGTTGTGGGCGATCCAGGGCAGGTACGCCGCTATCCGTGGCAGCGTGCGCGTCTCCGGCGACGACCCGCACCGGCTCAAGCCGGAGGCCCGCCGGCGGCTGGCCGGACTGGTGCCGCAGAGTCCCGCCGACCTGCTCTACCTGGAGACGGTGGCGGAGGAGTGCGCAACGGCGGACCGTACGGCGGCCGCGGCCTCCGGCACCTGCGCCGGGCTCCTCGAGCGGCTCGCACCCGGCATCGACCCTGCCGGACATCCGCGCGACCTGTCCGAGGGCCAGCGGCTGGCGCTCGCCGTCGCGATCGTCCTCACCGCGGGCCCCCCGGTTCTGCTGCTCGACGAGCCGACGCGTGGCCTCGACTACCCGGGCAAGCGCGTGCTGGCCGAGATCCTGCGTGACCTCGCCGCCGATGGACGGGCGATCCTGGTCGCCACCCACGACGTCGAGTTCGCCGCCCAGGCCGCCGACGAGGTGGTGGTGCTCGCCGAGGGCGAGGTGGTGTCCAGCGGACCGGTCCGCCAGGTGGTCGCCGAGTCGCCGGCGTTCGCCCCGCAGGTGACCAAGGTGCTCGGGCCGGGTTGGCTGCGGGTCGACGAAGTGGCGGCCGCCCTCGCCTCGGACAGGCCGACCAGGGCCGAGGTGCCGTCGTGAATACCCCACCGGGTTCTTCGCTTCCCCCGCTTCGCTCCTCCAGCGAACAACCCAGCGGGGACCCGAAAAACGTGAGCGCCGTGGTCCGCGAGGGGCACCGGGTCGCCGTACCCATCCGCCTGCGGACGGCCGTCGTCCTCGGCCTGGCGTCGCTGATCGGGCTGATGATGCTCGGCTGGCCACTGCTGCTGAATGCCGACTCGACGCAGCGGGTGGATCCGCCGTTCTTCTTCCTCCTGCTGTTGCCGGTGATCCTGGCCGTCGTGCTCGCCGAGATCGGTGAAGGCGGCATGGACGCGCGCGTGCTCGCCATCCTCGGCGTGCTCAGCGCGATCAACGCGGTGCTGCGCGCCGCCAGCGCCGGCACGGCCGGTCTGGAGCTGGTGTTCTTCCTGTTGATCCTCGGCGGGCGGGTCTTCGGGCCCGGCTTCGGCTTCGTGCTCGGCTGCACCTCCCTGTTCGCCTCCGCGCTGATGACCGCCGGCGTCGGCCCCTGGCTCCCGTTCCAGATGCTCGTGGCCGGCTGGGTCGGCATGTTCGCCGGCCTGCTCCCGCGACGGGTGTCCGGTCGCCGGGAGATCGTGATGCTGGTCGTGTACGGCGTGTTCGCGGCCTACGCCTACGGACTGATGATGAACCTGTGGGGCTGGCCGTTCATCCTCGGCATCCAGGTCCCCGGTCAGGACTCGACCGACCTGTCCTACGTCCCCGGCGCACCCGTGCTGGAGAACCTCCAACGCTTCTTCCTGTACACGCTGTTCACGTCCACCCTCGGCTGGGACACCGGCCGGGCCATCACCAATGCGCTGGCGATCGCCCTGCTCGGGCCCGCCGTCCTCACCACGCTGCGGCGCGCCGCCAGGCGGGCGCGGGTGGAGCGGCGCTAGCGCTACGTCTCCTCTGTGCAGTACGGCCAGTACCCCAGCCCCCGGTTCACCGTCGCCCATCTCAGTGACGTCCACCTGCTCGCGCACGGCGCGAAGCAGTACGGCGTCGTCGTGCCGGAGGACGGGCTGCGTGCTCGCTCTCGAGCGGCTGAGCCGGCTCGACCCCGTGCCGCAGGCACTCGTGTTCACCGGCGATCTCGCGGACAAGGCGCAGCCCGAGGCGTACGCCCGGTTGCGCGCACTCGTCGAGCCGGCCGCGGCCGCGATGGGCGCCCAGGTCGTGTGGGTGATCGGCAACCACGACGAGCGCGCGCCGTACGCGCGGGGGCTCTTCGACTCCGACGACGACGGACCGCAGGACCGGGTCTACGACCTCGGCGGGTTGCGGATCGTCGCCCTCGACACGAGCGTGCCGGAGTACCACCACGGCGACCTGACCGACGACCAGCTCGACTGGCTGCGGGACGTGCTCAGCACGCGCGCCGAGCACGGGACCATCCTCGCGATGCACCATCCGCCGATCCCGATGCCGACCATCGAGCCGGCCGCGATCATCGAGCTGCTCGACCAGGACCGGCTCGCCGCCGTGATCGAGGGCAGCGACGTGCGCCAGATCCTCGGCGGCCACTACCACTACACCTCGTACTCGACGTTCGCCGGCGTCCCCGTCTCGGTCGCCTCGGCGAGCTGCTACACGACCGACCCGGCGCCGGTCGACCGGCTGATCTCCGGCGTCGACGGCCATCAGGCGTTCAACACGGTGCACGTCTACGACGACCGCATCGTGCACACCGTCATCCCGATCCCCGAGGCGCCCGAGGTGAGTGGCCAACCGGCGAACGTCAGAAGCCTGCTGGAGGCGCTCTCACCCGAGGAGCGGCGCGAGATCATCAGCCGCAAGGACTCCGACTTCAACACCAACGCCGAGTCGCACGAGCCGCGGGACCCGCTCACCGACCTCTAGCGCTCTGGACATGGCTAAGGCCGGACGATGAGGATCCGGTCATCCTCGGCAGCCGGTTCCCCGCGCCCGTCGAGGTTGCTGGTGGTGAGCCAGAGCCGGCCGTCGGGGGCGACGACGACGGTACGGAGGCGGCCGTACTCCCCAGCGAAGTACGGCGTGGGCTCGCCCGCCCCGGCGCCGTCGACGGGGATCTGCCAGAGGCGCTGACCCCGGAGCGCCGCCATCCAGAGCTCGCCGTCGAGGTAGGCGAGGCCGGAGGGCGACGCCTCGTCGGTCGGCCAGGTGAGCTCGGGGTCGTGGAAGTCCGGCTCGCCGCCGGTGCCCTCGACGATCGGCCAGCCGTAGTCGTCGCCGGGCTCGATCAGGTTGAGCTCGTCGAACGAGTCGGAGCCGAACTCGCTCGCCCACAGCCGGCCGTCGTCGTCGAACGCCAGCCCCTGCACGTTGCGGTGGCCCCACGACCACACCTCGTCGTCGAAGGGGTTGTCCGGTGCGGGGTCGCCCGAGGTGGTGATGCGCAGGATCTTGCCGGAGTACCCGGTGCGCTCGCGCGCCAGCTGGTCCTCCCCGGTCTCGCCGGTGGACACGTAGAGGAAGCCGTCCGGACCGAACTCCAACCGCCCGCCGTCGTGGATGAACCCGCCCGGGATGCCGGTCAGGATCGGCTCGGTCTCCCCGAGCTGGTTGCCGTCGAGCTCGGCACGCACCACCCGGTTGTCCTCGGCCGTGCAGACGTAGAAGTAGAGCAGGTGGTCGCGGTCGAAGTCAGGGGAGACGGCCACACCCAGCAGCCCGGCCTCACCCTGCGGGGCGGTCTCGGGGATCCGGCCGACCTCGACCACCTCACCCTCGCCGGCACCTTCCGCGGGCGTGATGACCAGCACCCGCGCGGTGTCGCGCTCGGTCACCACGGCGCGGCCGTCCGGCAGGAAGTCGATCCCCCAGGGCACCGCGAGGCCGCTGGCGACGGTGCCGACGACCTCGGTCTCGTCGTTCGGAGCGGTCGTCGGCTCCGTGGTGGGGTCGTCGCTCGGCCGCGCTCCCCGTCGGTCGGCGAGTCGCTGGCGGTCGGCGACTCGCTGGTCTCGGGGTCGGACGGTTCGTCCTCGCCGCAGCCGACGAGCAGCGCCGCAGAGGCGACCAGGGCGACGGCCGTGCGACGGGCGCTCATTCCCCGACCCTACGCGGCCGCGGTGACCCCGACCTTCTGGAGGAAGTCGAGCAGCAGCCCGTGCACCTCGTCGGGCTTCTCGAGCTGGATGAAGTGCGATCCGCGCAGCTCGATGTACTCGGCGTCCCGCAGCCGCTCGGCCGCGCTCGCCATGTCACGGGACCCGGCGAGGAGGTCGTACGACGCCGCGACGAACCGGGCGGGCACCTCGATGCCGCTCAGCGAGACCCGGGCGTGCTTGGAGGTGCCGAGGGCGATGTGGGCGTACCACTGCACCGGCGTCTTGATGAACTCCTCGATGCCGATGGCAGCGAGCTCGGGGTCCGCGACCGGGAACATGAAGCCGCTGTGCGTGATCAGCGCCATCGCCCGCGGGCCGATCGGGATCCGGGTCGTGATCGGGCTGACCGCCCAGCCGGTGAGCTTGCCCAGCCGGCAGACGCTGACGGTGAGCATCCGGGCGACGGGGTGGGGGAGCCGGAACGGCGCCAGCATGGTGCGGAAGGTGTCGCCCGGGACACCGGCGACCGCGAACAGGCCGGCCACGCGCTCGGGGTGCCGTGACGGCGAGCTCGAACATGGTGTTCACGCCCATCGACCAGCCCATGAGCACCGCGCGGTCGATGCCGAAGTGGTCCATGACGGACAGGCCGTCCTGGACGAAGTGCTCGATCTCGACGTGCCGCTTGTCGGCCGGGCGCTCGGAGCCACCGACACCGCGGTGGTTCCACGAGACGACCCGGACACCGCAGTCGGGGTCCAGCAGCGCGGGCCACATGTAGGCGTTGGTGCCGAGCCCGTTGCACAGGACGACGGTCGGGCCGTCGATCACGCCCTCGGGGTCGTTGGTCCAGGCCCGGACGTGGGTGCCGTCGTCGGACAGGATGTCGTGGAACGACACCACGGGCGTCGAGGTCATGTCCGGTGTGGAGGTGGGCATGCCCAGATTCTGCCCGAGCGCGCACCGTTCCCGAGTGTGCCGTGCCGCACATCACCCTCGCTCAGACGTGGACGGCAACCCCCGGGTCAGGGCTGACGGAGGTCGCCGGTTCGGCGCTCCGGGCTGGATCGCTCGGCGAGGTACGACGCCACGTCCTCGCGTTCCGCGCGACGCTGCGCGCAGGCGGTGAGGGCGACCATGGCGTTGCGGCGGGCTTGCTGCTGGGATGCGACCGGCCATTCGGTGATCGTCTGGCCGAGCTGGACGAGAGGGCGCATGGGGGGAAACATGGCATCGCTCCGATGGGGATGGGGTAGCGCCCAAGGTAGTCCCGGATCCGGCCGGTGCGCATCAAGGGAATGTGACATCTCGGTGAAAAGATCCTGAGTGCGAGGCCCTGCCTATCCAGCCAATCCTGGCTATCCCGCGGCAGGCGGTGGTGTCGGCTCGGTCGGAGCGGCAACCCTGGTCGCCCCGACGCTCGCCGCGATCACGCACGCGACCGCGAGCCACTGCACGGCGCTGAGGTGCTCGCCGACGACGAGCAGTCCGGCCAGAGCGGCGGCCGCGGGCTCCAGGCTCATCAGGATCCCGAACAGGGCCGGCCGCAGCCGGCGCAGCGCAACCAGCTCGCAGCTGTAGGGGACCACCGAGCTGAGCAGTCCGACCGCGGTGCCGAGCAGCACGATCCGCGGGTCGACGAGGGGGTCGGCGTCGATGCCGGCGAGCGTCGGCGTGAGCAGGAGTACGGCGACGACGCTGGCGATCGCGAGCCCGTCCAGGCCTTCCCACCGCCGGCCCGTGTGCCCGCTCAACAGGATGTAGGCGGCCCAGGACCCGCCCGCGACCAACGCGAACGCGACGCCCACCGGGTCGAGGTCGCCGCGCTCGGCGCCGAGCAGGAGCACGCCGGCCGCGGCGAGCCCGGCCCACACCAGGTCGCGCGGCCGGCGCGAACCGATGATCGCCAGGGTCAGCGGGCCGATGAACTCGATCGTGACCGCGATCCCGATCGGGATCCGGCTGAAGGACTGGTAGATCGACCAGTTCATCAGGCCGAGCGTCAGTCCGAAGCCGAGCACGGTCATCCAGTCCGTGCGGTCACGCCCGCTGAGCCGTGGCCGGGCGATCGCCAGCAGCACGAGGGAGCTCGACGCGAGCCGGATCCACACCAGCCCGGTGGGGCTGATCTCGTCGAAGAGGTTCTTCGCGACACCGGCCCCGAGCTGGACCGAGGCGATGCCGACGAGCACCAGGCCGATCGCCGTTCCCCGGCCAGGTGCGGTGGGCGTCACGCGGCCAATCTAGGAGGCACAGCCAGGTTGGTCAACAGGGAAGGTGCCCTATTCATCCAATCGGCGGATTCCCGGATGCGCGAACAGGTCTAGCGTCGTAGCCCAGCGGCGATGGACGCCGCACGAACCATGGGGGCAGTACCAACTGGGGGACACCTCCGGCCGAGCGCCGGAGCTGGTCACTCGATATCGCGTCTCGGGGTCACATCCCCGCGATTCGGTGCTGCCCGAACAACCTGGCCGGCTGAAGGGAGTCGACAATGAATGGTGGTAGGCGACTACTGAGTCGCATGGTGGTACTCGGTGTCATTGCAGTCCCGGTCGCCACTCCGTTGGCGACCTCGGCGACCGCGCAGCCGGCTCCGGCCGAGCAAGCGGGTCGCGGCCAGCGAGAAGTTCGTGAGCAGCAGCGGCAAGGTCGTCGACGCCCGTCAGGTCGCGAGGGAGCTCGGGTCGAGCTCCGCGCCGTCGTACCGCGGGACGAACAAGCGGATCTACACGGCCAAGCGCGCGACGCCGGACACGACGGGCGCGGGTGGTGGAAGTGCCGCCGAGACCCCGATCGCACCCGACCGGCGGGTCCAGGTCACGGCGACGACGACCTACCCGGCCCGGGCGACCGTCTGGATCACGTTCAACAAGTCGTCGACCAGCACCGGTTGGTCGTGCACGGGCTTCATGATCGCCCCGAACGTCGTCGCGACGGCCGGCCACTGCGTCAACTTCGGCACGTCGGGTGGCACCGGCTTCTTCCAGAAGTCCAGCTTCCGGATCTACCCCGGCCGCAACGGCTCAGTCCTCGCCGTACCTCTGCCCGGGCAGCACAGTGGCCAGGGCGGAGCAACTGTGGACCAACGCCACCTGGAACAGCTCCGGCACTGAGACCAACGACTACGGCGCCATCACGCTGAGCTGCTCCATCGGCAACACGACCGGCTACTTCGGATGGACCATCGTCGGCCACGCCATCGGCAACGCGGTCGACACCCAGGGCTACCCGGGTGACAAGCCCAGCGGCACCCAGTGGGACGCGGACAACTGCTCGACGAACACGGGCACGAGCTTCGTGCAGTGCACGATCGCAGCGACCTCCTCGAGCAGCTGTTCTACAAGAACGACACCGCGGGTGGTCAGAGTGGCTCGCCGCTGTTCACAACGGTGTCCTCGCGTCTGCTGCTACGCCATCGGCATCCACGCCTATGGCTTCCGCACGGGTCGAGCCCACACTCGACGAACAACCACGGAACGCGGGTCAACAGCACCGTCGCGGCCTTCTTCAGCCTGATGCGCAACGGCGGTCTGCGTCTGACGAAGCTCAATCGATGGCGGGCGGCCGACAGGTCGCCCGCCATCGGCACTTTTCCGCGCGGGTGAGATCGATGTGTCGGTGACCGATGACATCGTGGCCTGTCGGCGGGTCAAGGTAGGAGTAGCCGGACGGATGACGCCGCCCGGCCCTGCCCGCGAGGAGGACGCATGAGCACCATCCTGATGGTCGGCACCCGCAAGGGACTGTGGATCGGTCGGTCCGAGGACCGCGAGGACTGGTCGTGGAGCGGTCCGCACCACGACATGGAGGAGGTCTACTCCGGCCTGGTCGACACCAGGGGCGCGACCCCACGGTTGTTCGCCGGTGCCTCCTCGAGCTGGCTCGGCCCACAGGTGCGCTGGTCCGACGACCTCGGCGAGACCTGGCAGGAGACACCCGGCGGAGGGATCAGGTTCCCCGAGGGCAGCGGTGCCACGGTCGAGCGGATCTGGCAGCTCGTGCCGGGCGCTGCTGACGGTGTCGTCTACGCCGGCACCGAGCCGGGTGCGGTGTGGAAGTCCGTCGACGGCGGTGAGAACTTCGCGCTCGAAGAGGCGTTGTGGAACCACCCGCAGAAGCCCGAGTGGGGCGCCGGCTTCGGAGGCCAGGCGTTCCACACGATCCTTCCGCACCCGACCGACCCCGACTCGGTCACGGTGGCGATCTCGACCGGCGGCGTCTACCAGACCACGGACGGCGGAGCCTCGTGGGCGCCGCGCAACCAGGGCATCCGCGCCGACTTCCTCCCCGAGGACCAGCGCTATCCCGAGTTCGGGCAGTGCGTGCACAAGGTGACCCGCCACCCGGCCCGGCCCGAGCGGTTGTTCGCGCAGAACCACGGCGGTGTCTACCGCTCCGACGACGAGGGCGGGTCGTGGACCTCCATCGGCGACGACCTGCCGAGCGACTTCGGGTTCCCGGTCGTGGTGCACCCGCACCGGCCGGACACGATCTACGTCTTCCCGCTCGGCGGCGGCGACGGCCGCTACCCGCCCGAGGGGAAGGCACGGATCTGGCGGTCCGACGACGCAGGGGAGTCCTGGACGTCGTACGACGACGGCCTGCCGGACCCGTTCTACGTCGCGGTGATGCGCGATGCCATGTGCGCCGACACCCACGACCCGGCCGGGTCTCTACATCGGTGGCCGCAACGGAGCCGTGTGGGCGTCGAAGGACGACGGCGAGACCTGGCGCCAGATCGTCAGCGACCTGCCCGACGTGATGTCGGTCAAGGTCGGCGTGGACGGGTAGGACGGGCCATGCCTGAGTTCTCGAGCACCCGCACCATCGTGGTCGACGCGCCACCGTCGGCAATCACCCCGCTGATCACCGACTTCAGGGCCTGGGTGCAGTGGTCGCCGTGGGAGGGTCTCGATCCCGACCTCCAGCGCACCTACACCGGCGAGGGTGTCGGCGCCCACTACGCCTGGTCCGGCAACAAGAAGGCCGGCCAGGGCTCGATGACCATGACGGCGATCGCACCGGAGCAGATCGACATCGACCTGGTCTTCGAGAAGCCCTTCAAGGCCACCAACAAGATCGTGTTCGAGCTCAAGCCCCAGGGCGACCGGACCGAGATCGCGTGGTCGATGGCCGGCGAGCGCAACCTGGCGTTCGCCGTGATGGGCAAGCTGTTCTTCGACAACGCGATCCGCAAGGACTTCGACAAGGGACTGGTCGCGCTCAAGGCCGCTGCCGAGCAGACCTGACCGCACGCAGAGAGTCGTGTGGCCGGTCTGACGACCGGCCACACGACCCCCACAGCTTCCATGTGGCCGAGCTACTGCACGATCACTTGGCGATGACGACGCCGTCGATCTTGACGACCTTGCCGGTGGCGCTGGTGACCTTGATCGTCAGCGTGCCGGTCTTCACCGTCGGGAAGGTCTTGAGCTTGATGACCTTCTTCTTGCCGGTGCCGTCGAGGCTGTAGCTGCCCAGGACATCGCCGGCGAAGGTGACCTTGACCGTGCCACCGTTGCTGGCCTTCCGGACGACCAAGGCCAGGCGCTTGGCCTTGACGTTGGCGCGGCTCAGGGTGCGGCCCTTCACGCTCGTGGTGGTGAGCGTGTTGCGGAAGTTGCCGGTCTCGCCGGCCTCGTTCCAGCCGTCACCGTTCAGCGCCCGGTCGTCCAGCGGAACCGTCGTGCACCGCTCCTCCGTGGTGGTGGAGTTGCCGGCCGCGTCGGTAGGCCGGACCTGGACGCAGTAGCTGGTGCCCGGGACGGCCGGCACGTCGGCCTGCTTGCCGACGACGTTGTCGGCGATGACGGACGGGGCGCTGTGCCCGGCCTGGTTCCAGGCCGCCTTCGTCGCGTAGATGTCGGTGTTCGGGATCGTCGACAGGGAGTCGTGCATCGTCCACTCGACCGGGATGGTCGTGTCGAGGGTGTTGAGCGGCAGCGCGGGCAGGTTCACCGTCGGGCCCGCGGCGTCGAAGAACCGGCCGTGAATCCCGCCGCCGGGCTTGAACGCGACCTGGACGGCGTTGCCCTCGCGGTCGACGTCGACCGCCTCGTCGGCGTGGAAGCCGGCACCGGTGTAGACGGGGGCGAACGGGTTGATGCCGCCGGTGCGGGTGTGGGTCACGACCTGGCCGTTGCCGCTGTGCTGGACGACCTTCAGGCCGCTGTCGCTGATCCGCGCGGTCGGGTCGACCGCGTCCGGCAGCGAGCCGGTCAATGCGGCGGGCGTGCCGGGGTAGGCCTCGTTGGCGGCACTCGCCGTGAGGACGCGGGTGGCCCCGTTCTTCTTCGAGACCCAGCTGAACAGGGCGGAACCGGTGGCGTTGATGTCGACGCTGGTCTCGTAGACGTACTCGTCCGCGGGCCCGACCGTCTCGTCCGGCATCGCCGAACCGTCCTTCAGGACGCGGCTGGTGCGGGCGACGTAGAAGCCGTTGCTGACGTCGGCGTAGATGACCTGGCCCTGACCGTTGTCGCTGAGCGCCACGTCGGGCGTCGCGGCGACGTCGCCGGCGTTGCTGGTGCTGTCGCCGAGGCTCCAGCTCCCGCCCGCCGTCCGCCGGCTCACGGTCACCACGTCGGTGGCGAGACCGCTGTAGGCGTAGGCGACGAGGGCCTCGCCCTTGGTGTTCACGTCGAGCGACGCGCCCCACGAGTCCGCCGGGGACAGGACCTCGGGAGGTCCGGGCAGCTGTCCCTCGGCCCACTCGGTGACGAGCAGCTTGTTCTGGGTGCCGTCCTCCTCGACGCTCGCGGTGGCGATGACGAGGCCGTTGCCGGCGATCCCCAGGTCGGCGCTGCCGCTGATGTCCGTGCCGGCGGGGGTCAGCAGCTGCAGGCCCGTCCAGCTGGTGGCGGTGAGCTGACGGCTGACCCGCAGTCGGCTGTCCCCGGAGATGTTCTCCTGCCAACCCACGCACAGCGTCACCGGTCTCGTTCGCGGCGAGCACCAGTCCGGTGGCGTCGACATCGGAGCGGACCTGGTCGTGACCGGTCCACACCCCGTTGACCGCGGTGTAGGCGTGCACCGCGCCGCTGATGATGGCGGCCGCCACTGCGTCACCGGGACCGGTCGAGACGACCTCGACATCGGTCACCTGACCGGCGGGGAACGGGGATCTGCGTGCTCGGCTTCCAGGCCGCACCATGGGTGGGGGCGGAGGGGAGGCCGATCGAGAGAACGCTGGCGCCGAGGATGGCGGCGGTCGTTCCGAGTAATCTGCTGACGCATCGGTGTGCCTTTCATCGTGGGCATCGGTGCCCTGGGAGATGACCCAAGACTCGTCCGGGGCGGAGGTGCGCCACATCCGCGCCGACTACGCACTCAAGGCGCGTCAGTACGTATTCACCTCCCACATCTCCGTTGTCGGCCTCACCCAGACGGGCAGACCCGAGCGCCGGGCTCCGTCCCGGCCTCCTCGCCTTGCGCATCGCCGCTCGACCGGCTCGCTTGCACGCCCCCTCGCGCCTGCCCGTCTACGATCAGCGCGTGCGTTGTCCGGTCCTCGTCTCCCGGGCGGACGAGATGGCACGTCTCCGGGACGCGCTTGCGCTGCCCACCTCCGGCCACGGCGGGGTGTTCGTGCTCCGTGGTGAGCCGGGCGTCGGCAAGTCCCGGCTCGCGGCGACCGTGCTCGAAGAGGCGGAGCAGGCGGGCATGGCGGTACTGGCCGGCCGGGCGGTGCGGTCCGCGGCGCCGACGGCGATGCGGCCACTGGGTGAGGCGCTCCTGGGATGGCTCCGCACCGGTTCGGTACCGGACGACACCCGGCTCGCGCCGTACCTCCCGGCTCTCGGACGACTCGCGCCGCAGCTCGGCACGCCGCCGGACGACGGCGGCTCGTCGGTGATGTTGATCGGCGAGGGTCTGCTGCGGCTGGCAACGGCCCTCGACGGGCCGGGCGTGCTGCTGGTGGTGGAGGACCTGCACTGGGCCGACCCGGAGACTCTCGGCGTGCTCGAGTACGTCGCCGACAACGCGCGCGACGTCCCCTTGGTCGTCGTCGCCACCACCCGTCCGCACGACGCGCCCGTGGTCGCCGAGCTGCTCGACGCGCTGCACACGCGGGGTGCCGCCGAAGTGTTGTCACTGGAGCCACTCGACGAAGGTGACGTGGCCGCCATGCTCGACGCGTGCCTCACGGGGAAAGCGCCGGACGGGCTCGCCGCGTGGGCGCTGCGGTTCTCGGCAGGCTTCCCGCTGTTGGTCGAAGAAGTGCTGGCGGACCTGCAGAGCTCCGGGGCGCTCGTGCACGAGGACGACGACGGCTGGCGGATCGCGGCGGAGCTGTCGGCGACGGTGCCGCCGTCGTTCGCGCGGTCGGTGGAGACCCGGCTCGGCGCGCTGTCGCCTGCCGCGCTCGAGGTGATCGAGGCGGCCGCCCTGCTCGGCACGGACTTCGACTGGCAGGTCGTCGGCGCCGCGCTCGGCCTGGACGATCGCACGACCTCCGGCGCGATCCGGGAGCTTCGCGCAGAGCGACTGGTGGTCGCCGACGACGAGGGGTTCGTCCTCCGCCACGCACTCACCCGCGAAGCGGTGCTCGCGACCGTGCTCCCCCCCGACCGGAGACGGCTGGCGATGGCACTCGCCGAAGCCATGGAGGAGCGGGTCGACGACCGCGACGGAAGCTCCGAGCAGGCGCTCGCCGAGCTCTTCGAGGCGGCCGGAGACTCGCGGCGGGCGGCGGGACACTGGCTGGGTGCGGCGCGGGGCGCGATCGCCCGGGGCGCACTGACCAGCGCCCACGACGCGCTGACCCGCGCGGCCGCGCAGCCCGACGCCGGACTCGACCTCGACATCCGCGAGGCGGAGGTGGAGATGCACGCCCTCGCCGGCGACATCCCGAAGGCGGTCGCGTCGGGCGAAGCCCTCGTCGAGGAGCTCGTCACGCTGGACGGTGAGGAGGAGCGGCTGGGGCGGCTCCGCCTGCGCCTGGCCCGTGCGCTGTCGGCCGGCGGGCGTCTGGACGAGGCCGAGGCGACCCTCGAGCAGGCCGCCGGCGACCCGGCGCTCGTGCACGTGCTGTCCGCCCGGCTGGCGCTCGGGAGGCAGCAGGGCGACCTCGCGGTGGAACGGGCGCGGGCTGCGCTCGAGGAAGTCGGCGACGACCGGCCGGCGGTCGCGTGCGAAGCGTGGGAGGTCCTCGGCAGCGCCGCCCGCGGTCGCGACGTGATCGAGGCCGAGAACGCGTTGGAGGAGGGCTTCCGGCTCGCCGACCGGTCCGGGCTCGTCCTCTGGCGCTGTCGCCTCCTGGCCGCGCTCGGCGCGCTCGACATCGTCCAGCGCCGGCCCAGCGACGAGCGGCTGCTGGCCGCCCGCAAGGCGCGCTCGCGGCGGGCGCGATCGCCACCGCGGCGCGCGTCGAGCTCGACCTCAACATGCTGCGGACCCGCTACTTCGAGCTCGACGAGGCGATGGCGGCGATCGAGAACGCCGTCGAGATGATGACCCGGCTGCGGCTGCCCGACCTGTCGGTCGCCCTGTTGGTCCGCGCACTGACGCACGGGCTGATGGGCCAGGACGACGCCATGGCCGCCGACCTCGACGAGTGCGTGACGGTCCCGCACGACGCGGCGATGCTCGCGGTCGCCGTACCGGGCCACGTCCTCGGTCCGGTCGCCCTCACCCGAGGTCGCTACGACGAGGCCCACGAGCACTGGACGAAGGCCGTGGCGGCCGCCGAGCAGTACCCGTCCTTCCCGTTCTCCACCCGCGGCCTGTGGGCACTGCTGGAGACGGTCCTCGACACCTCCGGCGACGGCGGTGCGGCGGCGCGGGAGGAGATCCGCACCGGTCCGCAGGCCAGCTCGCCCTACAACCGCTTCGTGCTGCGGTACGCCGATGCGGTCGCTCACGGCCGCGCGAGGGACAAGGAGCACGCGGAGCAGGTGTTCGCCGACGCCGAGTGGCCGTTCCCAGGGCGGGAACCATGGATGGAGGTGCACGCCCGCGTCCTCGTCGCCCGGCCGCCGCCGCCGACGGCTGTGCACCCGAGCCGTCGTTCCGGCAGGCGCTCGACGCGCTGGTCGACTACGGGCAGACCGAGGCGGCCTCGGCGTGCCGGGTCGCGATGCGGGAGGCCGGGATCGCCGTACCCCGCCGCGCCGTCGGCAGCGACCGCGTCCCCGCGCACCTCCAGCGGATCGGCGTCACCGCGCGTGAGTACGACGTGCTCGAGATGGTCGTCGACGGGATGCCCAACAAGGTGATCGCCGATCGGTTGTTCCTCTCGGTCCGAACCGTCGAGACCCACGTGGCCCGGCTGCTCCAGCGCACCGGTGCGCCTGACCGGGGAGCCCTCGCTGCGCACCTGACGGGCTGAAAGCGCGATACTCCCTGACGAAAAGCACCCGAATCCCGCTCATCCAGGTGCTTTTCGTCAGGGACTATCCGCCAGGGACTACCCGTCCAGCCGCAACCCCGGCCGCGGCGCGAAGTCGAGGTCGGCGACGGTCTCGACCCGTCCCACGTTCCAGGAGCGAGCCGGGTTGGACGGTAGGGCGAGGGTGGCGCGGGCGACCGCGGCGGCCTCCGGCTCGGTCTCGAACTCGACCGTGATCGTGCAGTGCTGACGATCCTCGGCGAGGAACCAGTGGCTCGACACGAAGCCTTGCTGCTGGCGCATCCAGGGCGCCATCTCGACCCGCAACAGCCGGATCACCTCGTCGGCGCGCTCGGGATCGAGATCAAGGCTGATCAGCAGTGTCGTCACGGCGCGGACCCCCACAGGTCTTGGAGCTGGATGTGCACTTGTCCCCGGATGTGCACTCTCAGACTGGCGGCAGCGCAGGCGTCGTACATCCGTGGCGACTACCGATACAAGAATCAACCAGATTTCTATTGAAAGGACTCTTTCGAAAGAGTACTTTCCATACATGCGCCGCCTCACCAATCCGCGGGAGCTCGTCGCCCTCGCCCACCCGGTCCGGATCGCGATCATGGAGCTGCTCTCGCTGGAGGGGCCGCAGACGGCGACGGAGCTGGCCGCCCGCCTCGGGGAGTCGCCGGCGAACTGCAGCTGGCACCTTCGCAAGCTGGCCGAGTTCACCTTCGTGGAGGAGACCGGCGACGGTCAGGGCCGCCGCCGGCCGTGGCGGGTCACCGAGCTCGGCCTGAGCTGGGACTCGGAGGCGTCGCCGACGGCGAGCGACCACCAGGTCTCGCTGAGCCTCTCCGAGATGATGCTCGAGCGGAACCTCGACCGGCTCCACGCTGCGCGCGTGCGCACGCCGGAGGAGCCGCCGGAGTGGCGGAAGGCCATGGGAGTGACCCAGTCGGCGACCTGGCTGACCGACGAGGAGCTCGCCGCGCGCAATGCGGAGATCGACGCGATCCTGATGCGCGACCTCGACCGGATCACCGATCCGTCCCTGCGTCCCGAGGGCGCGCGGCTGTGCGAGTTCGTCGCCTGGGGCGTGCCGGTCTCGTTCGACGGGCCGCCGTCATGAGGCGGGCCTTCGGTCAGGCCGGCTTCGGCCGTCTGTACGGCGGACTGGCCGCCTCGATGCTCGGCGACTCGATGATGCTGCTCGTCCTCAGCATCTGGGTGAAGACGCTGACCGGGTCCAACGCCCTCGCCGGGCTGACGTTCCTGTTCATGGTCATCCCATCCCTCGCCGCGCCACTCCTCGGCGTGCTGATCGACCGGGTCCGCCGCAAGCCCATGCTGGTGGCGGGCAACCTGGCATCCGCGCTGGTGGTGCTGCCGCTCGTCCTGGTGCGCGACGCCGGGGACGTCTGGATCATCTGGCTGGTGGCGTTCGGCTACGGCCTCAGCTTCGTGGTGCTCCCCGCCGCGCTCAACGGCCTGCTCAAGGAGATGGTGCCGGACGACCTCCTGGTCGAGGCCAACTCCGCGCTGCAGACGACGAAAGAGGCCTACCGGCTCTTCGGGCCGTTGCTCGGCGCAGCGCTCTTCGCCTGGCTCGGCGGCTGGTCGGTCGCCGTCATCGACGCCGCCTCGTTCGTGGTCGCCGCACTGGCGATCGGGTCGATCCGGGTCGCGGAGGAGGTGCCGGAGCGCTCCGAGGAGCCGATCCTGCGCCAGATCAGCGCCGGGATGCGGCACCTGGTGACCGACCGGGTGCTCGGTCACACCCTCATCGGGGTCGGTCTGTCGCTCCTCGTGATCGGCTTCGTGGAGGCCTCGATCTACGCGCTGCTCGACGCGTTCGACCGGCCGCCGACGTACGCCGGTGTGTTCGTCGCGGCGATGGGGGTCGGCGCGATCGCCTGCGGACTGGTCGCCTCCCGGGTGGTGCGCCGCGCCGGCGAGGTGAGCGGGATCGTCGCCGGTCTCCTCCTGTTCGCGATCGCGGTGGGCGGCATCGCCGCGGCTCCCTCGATGACGGTCGTCCTGGTGTTCGCCGCGGTGAGCGGTGCCGGGCTTCCGCTCATGATCATCGGCTACCTCACCCTGCTGCAGCGGCGCACGCCGCAGGCGATCATGGGCCGGGCGTCGACGGCGGCCGAGGTGGTGCTGGCCACGCCGCAGGCGATCTCGCTTGGCGCTCGGCTCGCTGCTCGTCGTGGTGTGGGACTACCGGGTGATCTTCGCGGTGGTCGGTGTCGTGACGGTGCTCGCCGCCCTGCACATCGCGTTCTGGTTGCGCGCCCACATCGCTGCCGAGTGGCGCCGCGGGACGGCCGACGTCGATCCAGGGTCCGGTCTCGTCGAGGTCGCGCCGGTGCGCCCGACTAGCCTTGAGCCATGACCGACGCCCCCGACATCAAGCCTCGCTCGCGCGACGTCACGGACGGCCTCGAGCGGGCCGCGGCCCGCGGCATGCTGCGCGCCGTCGGCATGGGCGACGACGACTTCGCCAAGCCCCAGATCGGCGTCGCTTCGAGCTGGAACGAGATCACCCCGTGCAACCTGTCGCTCGACCGGCTCGCGAAGGCGGTCAAGAACGGCGTGCACGCCGCCGGCGGCTACCCGCTGGAGTTCGGCACCATCTCCGTCTCCGACGGCATCTCGATGGGCCACGAGGGCATGCACTTCTCGCTCGTCTCCCGTGAGGTGATCGCCGACTCCGTCGAGACGGTGATGATGGCCGAGCGCCTCGACGGCTCGGTGCTGCTCGCCGGCTGCGACAAGTCGCTGCCGGGCATGCTGATGGCCGCCGCGCGGCTCGACCTGGCCTCGGTCTTCCTCTACGCCGGCTCGATCATGCCGGGCAACGTGGACGGTCGCGACGTGACGATCATCGACGCGTTCGAGGCGGTCGGCGCCTGCCTGGCCGGCAAGATCACCCGCGAGGAGGTCGACCGCATCGAGCGGGCGATCTGCCCGGGTGAGGGCGCGTGCGGCGGCATGTACACCGCCAACACGATGGCCTCGATCGGTGAGGCGCTCGGCATGTCACTGCCGGGCTCGGCAGCGCCCCCGGCGGTCGACCGGCGTCGCGACGGATACGCCCACAAGTCGGGCGAGGCCGTCGTCGAGATGCTGCGCAAGGGCATCACCGCACGCCAGATCATGACCAAGGAGGCGTTCGAGAACGCCATCGCCGTCACCATGGCGCTCGGCGGCTCGACGAACGCCGTACTCCACCTGCTCGCGATCGCCCGCGAGGCCGACGTCGACCTCCACCTCGACGACTTCAACCGGATCGGCGACAAGGTGCCGCACCTCGGCGACCTCAAGCCGTTCGGCCGCTACGTCATGAACGACGTCGACAAGGTCGGCGGCATCCCCGTGGTGATGAAGGCGCTGCTCGACGCCGGGCTGCTGCACGGCGACTGCCTCACCGTGACCGGCAGGACGATGGCGGAGAACCTCGCCGACATCGCCCCGCCCGCGGTCGACGGCGACATCATCCGGACCCTCGACAAGCCGATCCACAAGACCGGCGGTCTCACCATCCTCAAGGGCACCCTGGCCCCCGAGGGCGCGGTCGTGAAGAGCGCCGGCTTCGACGAGTCGGTCTTCGAGGGCACCGCCCGCGTCTTCGACGGCGAGCGGGCGGCGATGGACGCGCTCGAGCACGGCACGATCCAGCCCCGCGACGTGGTCGTGATCCGCTACGAGGGCCCCAAGGGCGGTCCCGGCATGCGCGAGATGCTCGCCATCACGGGTGCGATCAAGGGCGCCGGCCTCGGCAAGGACGTCCTGCTGGTCACCGACGGCCGGTTCTCCGGCGGCACCACCGGCCTCTGCGTCGGCCACATCGCCCCCGAGGCGGTCGACGCCGGGCCGATCGCGTTCGTGCGGGACGGCGACCCGATCACCCTCGACGTCGCCAACCGGACGCTCGAGCTCCACGTCGAGCCCGAGGAGCTGGAGCGCCGCAAGGAGGGCTGGGAGCCGCTGGCGCCGAAGTACACCCGCGGCGTGCTCGGGAAGTACGCCAAGACGGTGCAGTCGGCGGCGGTCGGGGCCGTCACGAGCTATAGATGGGGAAGTCCGAGGACTTACCCAGCTAGCCGGCGCCTCCGGGCGATGAGTACGGCGGCCACCAGGACACCGGCGAGCAGCACCCCGGCCGGTACGACGACGCGGTACGTCGACCACGAGTCGTCCTCGTCCGGCGCCGACGACGACGCGGGTACGTCGGCGGCGGTGGCCGAGGGGTCTGCCTCAGCCAGGGCAGGTTGCGGAGTCTCCGCGACCGCGCCGAGCTCGACCAGCTCTCTCCGCAGTCGAGGTGTCTGGACCCACCCTTCCGCGATGGGTGCGCCGTACATCTCCTGATCGGGGAGGAACTCGACCCAGCCGCCACCCTCGGCGAACGGGTAGGCGTGCTGGACGACGACGTCCTCCCCAGTGCCGTGCGCGTCTCCCGACCAGGTGAGGACGTACCTCGGTCCGAGCTCGTCCGCGGACATGCCCGGCGGAGGCCCCAGTCGACCGGGACTCCACATGTCGTACAGACGGGAGGCGTCACCCAGGGTGCCCGCGTCGACGTCGTCGGTGCGCGCGGTGTAAGTCAGGTGCACGTCGTCGACCCCGGGCCCGGAGGCCACGACGTCGGTCGGGCCCTTGGCCTGGCCGGTGGGGACGATCCCGGCCAGCGCCAGGACGGCGAGTACGACGACGCAGGTGATGCGGGCGAATGTCTTCATGTCACGAGTACCCCGCCGGGCGAGCCGTCGGTTCCCGGTCAGCGCACCGACCTTGCGATCGCGACGGCCTCCGCCCGGTCCAGCCGCTCGCCCTCGAGCCGGAACGTCACGCCCGCGCCGGCGTCCCACACCAGGGTGCGCCCGGCCAGCCGGGCCGTCGCCGTGATCTCGCGGCCCCCCCGGTCGACGTAGGTCAGGTCGTGCGGAGCGCCGATCCACCAGGCCTCGGCGCCGCGGATCGCGGACGACCTCGGTGTCCACGACTCCGATGCTCTTGGTGAAGACCGGACCCAGCTCCCCGTCGAACTGGTCGAGCAGCACGCGGCCGTCGCGCCAGGTCATGGTCACGACCCGGCCGGCGTCGGAGACGAGCACCTCGTCCGGCGTACCCAGCCGGGACGGCACGCTGATCGGGAAGTCGACCTGCGCCTGGGCCTCCTCGAGCGGGGTCTCCTGCGAGTCGGGGAGGGGCGCCCGGGGCTCCGGCGGCGCGTCGGGGGTGTCCGAGGAGAACTCGATGCCGGCCACGCCCAGCAGGTCCGCGGCCGCGGCCCGCACCTGCGGCGAGAGGAACGACGCGGCGACGAGCGCAGCCAATCCGGCAGCCACCAGGGCGCGCACCCGCTTCGGCCCGCGGTCGCCGCGCGGATCGAGGTCGTCGATCCGGGCCAGCACCCGGTCCGGCAGGTCCGGCCGCGTGGGTGGTGCGACCCGGTCCGCGAGCGCGGTCAGCTCACGCTCGATCATGGCTCACCTCCAGGTCGGCCAGCGCGATCCGCAGCCGGGCCAGCGCCCGGGACGCGCGGGACTTGGCCGTGCCGCGCGGAATGTCCAAGGCGGCCGCGGTCTCCGCCTCGTCGAACCCGAGCAGCCACCGGCACACCACGACGTCGCGCTCGGCCGCGCGCAGTGAGCGGACCGCCGTCAGCAGGGCCCGCTGGCGCTCGGCGGCGAGCGCGTCCAGTGCCGGGTCCGGCCCGTCGTGCAGCTCGAGGGCGCGGACGGCGAGCGCGTCGCGCCGCCGCCGACCGCGCACCGTGTTGCGGGTCTGGTTGGCCACGATCCGGATCAGCCAGGGCCGGAACGGCGCCTCCGGACGGAACCGGTCGAGTGCCTGCCACGCCTTCACGAACGCCTCCTGCACCACATCGTCCGCATCGGGACCCGCTCCGAACCACGCCGCGGCCCGGGTCGCGGCAGCACCATGCAGGGCGACCAGCTGCGCGAACGCGTCCCGGTCACCCGCCTGGGCCCGTCGTACGGTCTCCGCCTCGTCCGTCAGTCACTCCGGATCGCTGTGGGTGGTGCTCGTATTACACCGCGCCCGGCCCTTCGGTTCCCGGCTGTCGCTCGGAACCGGCTCGACGCCGCCCTCCTCGGCGCCGAGCCGGAGCCCTCAGCTCACCTCAGTCGCCAGAGCACGGTGTTGAGCTTCGGCCCGGGCGCGACCAGCGTCCAGTCGCCATCGAGCCGGCTCACCGAGATCTTGTCGGCCGCCAGCGCCGTGGTGTCGGCACGCTGACGCTTCTCCGGCGCCGGCGCGCCGACGACGAGCTGGTAGGTGCCGCCCGTCGCCGGGACGTCGCCGTTGAAGGTGAGGCCGAGGTCGCTGGACGTGCCGGCGACGGTCGCGACCGGCGCTCCGGCAGGCCCGCCACCGGTGACGAACGGGTGGTTCACGTTGAGCACCAGGTCGGCTGTGAGGCCGCGAGCCGCCTTCAGCTCCTTGAGGAGGCGAACGGCGAAAGCCGCGGTGTCCGCGAACGGCACCAAGGGGATCTGGGCCAGGTCGCGCGGCACCTCGGCGCTGAAGGCAATCGCCGGCACGCCGTACTCATGGGCCGTGACGACGGCACCGACCGTGCCCGAGTGGTTGAGCGTGGTGCCGACGTTCTGGCCGAAGTTCGTGCCGGAGAGAACCACGTCGGGAGCGGTGTCCCAGTAGTTGGCGGCGAACCGGCTGAGCGCGACGTTGACGGCGTCGGCCGGAGATGCCGACGGCGTGGTCGAGGAGCAGGGGCCCGCGCTCTGGCAGACGCCGAACACTGCCCCGGCGCTCGGGGCGGAGGAGCAGTCGCCGGCGTACGTCGCCGGCACGTTGACGGCCTGGACCGTCAGCGGCACCGGCGCGAAGCCGGGTGTGGTCATCCGCGCGCCCGCGCCGCTCTGCTGGGCCCACGGGGCGACGGTGAGCACGTCCGCGCCGGCGGCGCACAGCGCCTTGCGCAGCTCGTAGAGCCCCTTGCCGTCGGTGCCGAAGTTGGTGTCGGCTCCCCGGGCGCTGTCGTCGTTGGTGAGCAGGACGCGGAGGCCGGCGAGCGTCGGCGGTGGCGATGCGGCCTGCGCGGCGCTCGGACCGCCGGTGAGGACGGCCGGTGCCATGGCGGCGAGCGCCAGGGTGAAGGCGGTGGCGGCGAGCAGGGCACGCGCCGACCGGGAGCGGTGTCGGAACGGGATCGATGTCATGGTTCTCCTCAGGGATCGGGACACGGCCCAGGTTCGGGTGCGCAGGCGGACGCGGTCCAAGACCCGTTCGGCATGACCACCGGCGAGGACCATGAACATCCAGCAGCTGAAGTACCTGATCGCGACGGCGGACGAGGGCACCATGACCGCCGCGGCCGCGAGCCTGTACGTCGCCCAGCCCGCGCTGAGCCGGGCGGTGCGCTCCCTCGAACGCGAGCTGGGCGTGACGGTGTTCGACCGGTCGTCGCGCGGTGCCCGGCTGACGCCTGCGGGCGAGGTGGTCGTGGCGCGGGCACGACGGGTGCTGCGCAGCCTGGCCGCGCTCCAGCAGGCGCGGGACGCCGGTGAGCGCGAGTCGCCGTTCACGATCGCCGCATCGCCCACCCTCCAGGCGGCGCTGGCCATCCCGATCCTGCGGGCGCTCGGCGACCACGGCTACGCGACGTCGGGCCGGCTGCTCGGCGCCGGGGGAGCGGCCCACGTCCACGAGCTGGTGCGGACCGGTCGGGCGGACCTCGGCATCTGCGACCAGACCCTGGAGACCGACCTGGTGGTGATCCCGGTCGGCAAGGTCGAGGTGCAGTTCGTGTCCCCGGCCGCGCTCGTGCTGCCGGACCCGTTGCCGCTCTCCGACCTCGCCGGCGTCCCCCTCGTGCTGCCGACGATGGGGAGCGACCGCCGCGCTGCCCTCGACGCGTTCTACGCGGCGCTCGGCGTCGATCCCTTCGTCGCCGTCGAGAGCGACGAGCGGAGCGTGTGGATGGAGGCCGTCCGGCACGGCCTGGCGTCGTGCCTCTGGCACAGCCTCGACTCCCGCTGGCTCCCGCCCGGCGACGTCAGGGTCCGCAGCCTCGACCCGCCGCTGTGGCAGGAGCTGTCGGTGGTCCACCGCGACGAGACCGAGCCGGACCCGCGCCTCGACGTGGTGCGTCGGTACGCCGAGCTCGTGGTCGGCGGCTGACCCCTAGGCCTGGACTAGGCTCGTCGCCGTGCCCGAGCTCAACCCCCACGACCAGTACGTCGGCGACGTCGTGCCCGGGTGGGAGACCCGTCCCGCGCCCGAGCCGGTCACGCTCCAGGGCCGCTACGTGCGCGTCGTACCGCTCAGCTCGGTGCACTACTCCGACCTGTTCGCCGCGGTGTGCGGTCCTGACGACGACGCGCTCTGGACCTACCGGCCGATCGCGAGGCCCACGGCGCTCGCCGACCTGTGGATGCACCTGGCCGGGCTCGTGGAGTCGCCGGTCGACCTCACCTTCGCGCTGGTCCCGACCGAGGGCGAAGGTGCGGACCGCGCGAGCGGCATCGCGTCGTACTTCCGGATCGACCCACGGACCGGCCAGGTCGAGGTGGCGGGCGTCCTCTTCGGAAGTGTGCTGAGGCGGACCCGGGCCGCGACCGAGTCGATCCACCTCCTGATGCGGTACGCGTTCGAGGACCTCGGCTACCGCCGGTTCGAGTGGAAGTGCGACAGCCTCAACGAGCCGTCGAGGCGGGCGGCGCGGCGGCTGGGCTTCGTCTACGAGGGCCGGTTCCGCAACCACATGGTCACGCAGGGCCGCAACCGCGACACCGACTGGTTCTCGGTGACGGCGGAGGAGTGGCCGGCGGTCTGCGCCGCGCACGAGGCGTGGCTCGATCCGGACAACTTCGACGACGACGGCCGGCAGCGGGTGCGGCTGTCGGACTTGCTGACGTAGATCGCCCCGACGGATCTCGTTACGCGCTCAGAGAGGCAGCACCGCGGTCACCCGCCCGCCATCCGGACCGGGCGCGGCGGCGAGGGTGCCGCCGAGCTCTTCGGCGCGCTCCCGCATGGAGGACAGGCCGACGCCGGCGACCCAGCCGGTGCTCCGGCCGCGGTCGCGTCACCTCGACCCGCAGCCCGTCGGTCCCGGTCGAGAGCCGCACCTGGGCTGACGGGCTGTCGCTGTGGCGGGCGACATTGGTGAGAGCCTCCGTGACGATCCGGTACGCCGCCACCTCCACCGCGGCCGGCAGGTCCGGGAAGTCGTCGGGAGCGGTGATCTCGACTGCGACGTCGTTCCCCTCCTGGTTGCGGAGGCCCGTCGCCTGCTGGCGGAGGGCCGGCACCAGGCCGAGCTCGTCGAGCGCCGGCGGGCGCATCGCGTAGACCATCCGCCGGATCTCCTCGATCGCCGTGACCGTGTCCGAGCGCAAGGTGGCGAGCAGCTCCTCGGCTGCCGCAGGGTCGGTGCGGACCAGGTTGCGGGCTGCGTCGGAGGTGAAGGCCACGCCGGTCAGGCGCGGACCGAGACCATCGTGGAGGTCGCGCCGCAACCGCCGCCGTTCCTCCTCGACGGCGGCGATGGTCTGCCCCCGCGACTCCAGCAGGTCGGCCGCCAGCGCACGGGCCCGGAGGCCCTGCGCGAGCAGAGGGACGACCAGGCGGAGGACCTGCTCGTCGGCTGCCGAGAACGCCAGGTCTCCCGGACGAAGTCCGACCACGAGGCGGCCCGCACGGTCCAGCTCCAGGGTGTGGGTGTGGGTCGTCGCCGTGCCCGACACGGCCACCGGCTCTCCGTCCACGAGCAGCGCTGCGTAAGGGACGACGAGCGCCTCGCGGATCGCCCGCAATGCGAGCGTGGGATCGTCGCCGACGTTGTCGGCCACGCGCGAGGCGGCGCCCAGCGGGTTGGGCCGCTCCCCGAACAGCAACTGGTCGAACACCCCGCGCAGCAGCACGCGCGTCGGCTGGAGCACCACGGCCGCCAGGGCCGCGATCAACGCCAGGGTCCCGACGGTGGGATCCGCCGCTCCCAGCGCGTCGAGCAACGCGACTCCGAGCACGAACACCGACATCACGGTGATCAGGCCCACCGTGGCGACCACGACTGTCACGACCAGCCCGCGCACGTCGACGACGTCGGTCAGCGTGGCGCCGACGTACAAGGCCGGGCCGACGATCGCGAACACCGCGACCGCGAGCTCCGGCACGGAGGTGTCGGCGGCGCCCTCGGCCGAGAAGGCCGCGAAGAAGAAGACCGTCAGCGCCGCCGCGGTCGAGAGTGACCATCCAGGCCAGTGCCCGCCGCTGCCAGCCGTCCGCGACCTCGATCCGCCACCAGGTGTAGGCGACAAGCACGCACGCCTGGACCACACCCATCAGACCAGCCACCTCCGCCGTCCGATAGCCGACCGTCGCCAGGCCGCACCCGCCGACCGCGACCAGCGAGACGTAGTCGACGGGGTGCCGCCAGCCGCCCACGGGGTAGGTGGCGAGCGCCAACGGGGCCAGCAGCGCGGCCGCCACCGCGACCGCAGCGTGGCCGGCACGGTCGTGGCCTGCCGCGAGCATCACCGCGGACGCGACGCCGCATGTTCCCGCCAGTAGCAGGAACGTGCCCGCGACGCGCGCCCTTCCTCGCAGCAGCAGGGCCGCTCCGCTGACCGCGGTCGCGACCGACGCGATCGCCAGCCCCAGTGCCAGCGCCTGCACGACTCAGCCGCCCAGGCCGTGCTCGCGGGCCCGGATGATCGCCGCGGTACGGTCCGCCACCTGGAGCTTGCCGAAGATGGTCGTGAGGTTGTTGCTGACGGTCTTCGGGGAGATGTGGAGCGAGGCAGCGATGTCCGCCGTACGCCGTCCCTGCGCCAACAGCTGGAGGATCTCCCGCTCGCGAGGCGACAGCTCCGGGAACGGGTCGGCGGTGTCGGGCTGCGGCGGCGAGCCCGCGAAGTGGTCGAGCAGCCGCGCCGCGATCCCCGGGCCCGAAGATCGCATGGCCTGCCGCGACGGCGCGGATCGCCCCGGCGATCTCGTCCTGATCGGCCCCCTTCAGCAGGTAGCCACGGGCACCGGCCCGCATCGCGGTGAAGACGGTCGCGTCCTCGTCGTGCATCGTGAGGATCAGCACCGCTGTGTCCGGGGCGGCCGCGTGGATCCGACGGGTCGCCTCGACGCCGTCGGTCCCGGGCATCCGCACGTCCATCAGCACGACGTCGGGCTTCAGCAGCTGGGTCTCTCGCGCCGCACTGTCGCCGTCGACCGCCTCGCCCACCACCTCGAAGTCCTCCAGCGTGCCCAGGAGCGCGCGTCAGGCCGCGGCGGACGACGGGGTGGTCGTCGGCGATGAGTACGCGGATCACTGGCACCTGGTCATTCTCGCGCTCCCCGAGCCCGAGGAACCGGGAAATCCTTCCCGCTCGTTCCGGGCACTTCCGGGAACGACCCCGGGAGCGCATGCTCTGGGAGTCGGGAGGTGCTCCGGTCGGAGCCTGGGAGCACCAACCACCACACGCAAGGAGCCCCGATGTCCACCCACTCAGTAGCGTCAGCATCCTCAGGTACGGCAGCGCACCTGCCGAACACCCGGCAGAAGGTCGGCCTCGTGATCGCCGGCCTCTACTCGTTCACGAACATTCCGAGCGTGCTCTTCGGCACGCCCGAGGGCGAGGAGGGTCCGCCCATGGTGATCCTGGCCATCGGCACCATCCTCGGCGTCATCGGTCTCGTCTCGGTCGTTCTCGCCTGGCGGGGCAACCGCGTCGCACTGAGGATCGCGGCAGGCGCGATCATCCTGGTCACTCTCAGCGCTCTTCCTGCGTTCTTCGTCGACGTGCCGCTCGCGATCAAGGCGCTGGTCGGCTCCAGCGTGCTGATCACGCTGGCTGCCGTGGTCCTCATGTTCTCCGGCGACCGCCGGCCGACCGTCGTGACGGATTGAGGGCTTTCCGATGATCGCGATCGTCTGCGTCCTGATCGCCTTCCCCCTCGGGTACCTCATGCGCAACCGCCTGGCCGCGCTGACGACGTACTCCATCGCCTATCTGTGGGCGTTCGTCTTCCAGACGCTCTACCTGCTGCTCGACTCCCTCGGCGGTGGCAGCGCGCCGGCGTTCGAGGCGGGTGAGTTCCCGCTGTCGTACGGGCTGGTCACCCTGGCGATCTTCCTCGCCGGCCTCGGCCTGGCGAGCCTCGGCCACTGGGTGCGGAGTCGACGCCGGGACCGGATCGCGTCGTCGGTCGGCGCGAGCGCCGCCTAGACCGGCGCGATGCGAGTCACGACCTCCAGAAGGCCTACGCGCTCCTGCGCGAAGGAAGAAGGACCAATGCCGCTGCACCGAACTGCAGCAAGGCACCGACAGAGTTGGCGATGCGACCCGCCGTACCGATGTCCGGGACGAACAGGATTCCGAGACTTGCCACACCCACGAGAACCAGGGCGACGCCGCCGATGCGGCGGGGGGCGCTCGCCTTGGTGATCCACGAGGCAAGCAGGGCCACGACGCCGATGGCACCGAAGACAACGAAGGCGATCCAGATGTTGCCGCTGTAGCCGTCACCCTCGCGGGCCTCGGGCGAGATCCCCACGAGCACGTTGCCGGCGGAGATGCAGCACTCCCAACCCGTGCCCGATGTGGTTGGCGACGGAGAACCTGACCTTGGTGCTGGACTGTGTGGTGATTGACATGATGTTGCCCTTTCGCTCGATCTGACACCACCACCCTGCGGGCGAAGCACATCCCGTAGCGATCGGGAAGTCTCCCGATCATCCGGGCACGATTGCCTACGGCAATAGGCAATTGCATGGGAGAGGATGAGGCATGTCCATCCGGGTCCTGATCGCTGACGACCACGCCGTCGTGCGAGACGGGCTCTCCCTGGTGCTGAGCCAGCTGGACGGCTTCGAGGTCGTGGGCGAAGCGGCCACCGGGGACGACGCGGTCAAGCAGGCCGTGATCCTCAAGCCGGACGTCATCTTGATGGACGTCCAGATGCCCGGCCTCGACGGCGTCGAAGCGACCCGTCGGATCACCGACCTCGTCCCCAGCGTCGCCGTACTCATGCTGTCGATGTACAGCGACGAGGCCGCAGCGGTCGGTGCCATGCGCGCCGGGGCTCGGGGGTACCTGCTCAAGGGAGCAGGTCACGCCGAGGTGGCGGCGGCGTTGCACGCCGTCGTCGCGGGTCAGGCCATCTTCGGACAAGGGGTGGCCGACGTGCTCCTGGCACAGATCGGCACCGCTGGGCCTACCCGGGACTATCCCTTCCCCAAGCTGTCCGAACGCGAACGCGAGGTGCTGGACCTCCTGGTGGCCGGCAAGCGGACGAGCGAGATCGCGGCGGCATTGTTCGTCTCGCCCGAAGACAGTGAGCAACCAGCTCACCTCGATCTACGGGAAGCTCGGCGTAGCGGACCGCACCGAGGCGATCCTGCTCGCCCGCGAACAGGGGCTCCCGTTCCGATGACGTCGGACGCCGTCGATGTCGGCTGGGCCGTCGCCGGCGTGCTCTTCGTGGCGTCGGGTCTCGGACTCTGCCTCCGTGCCAAGGCCTATCCGTCGGGTGGTCTCTTCGCCGCCACCGGGGCTCTCCTCATCCTCGCCAGGTTCAACCCCACCGAGGTGGATGCGGCCCACGCCGGAGTCGCGGCAATGGCCATGCTGACAGCGGCGATCGCGACGTATCCACGCTTCACGTGGGACCTCGCCACTGCACTGACGCTGGCAGGGGCCGTCCTGGGCACACCCGTACTCGCGTGGCAGCTGGAACGAGTCGACGGACTCAGCGTCGGCGACATCGCGTGGATCGCCTTTGCCCTCGCCACGGTCGGCACGAGCCATCTGTGGTGGCGGCTGGAAACCGCACCCGCAGAGACACGGAACTCCTTGCTCTGGGTGCTCAGCACCAGCGGCGTCACTCTGTTCCTCGTCGGTATCGTGACGTTGGCCGGAACCCCCACCGGCCTCGCTACCGTCGTCTACGCAAGCCTGGGGCTGATCGGCGTTGCGGCCCTGCTTGGTGCCGATCGACACGGCACGCTCGACGGTCGCTGGTTGGCGTCGCGTGCCGCCGCCTGGTTCTTCTCCATCGCGTGTGTCTTCGCAACCGCGACGCTCATCTTCACCCTCATCGACTGGCGCTCCGACTCAGCGCCCGGAATCGTCTCGATGGCGGTCGCGACCGTCGTGTGCGGAATCCTCTGGAACCCACTGCTCAGAGTCATCCAGAGAGTCTCCGACGGTGTCTTGTTCGGATTCCGGCCGGACGCACTGACCGCAGCTCAGCGGGTGGCGGTCAGCATCGGCGACGATCCGACGGCCGCCATCCGAGCGATCCAGGAGGGCCTGGTGCTGCCTTACGCCGCGCTCGCACTGGCCGGCGAAGACCCGATCGAGGTCGGCACTCCCTCCGAACATCGACGCATCTTCCCCATCGACTTCAACAACGAACACATCGGTGATCTGGTCGTCGGGATACGCCCTGGCGACCTCGGGCTGTCCCGCGACGACGAGCGGGTACTCACCCTCTCCCTCCCGATGCTGGTGCAGACGATCAAGGCTCGGTCCCAGGCCGCGAGCCTCCAACGAGCACGGGTGGCGAGTGCGTCGGCGCGCGAGGAGGAACGGCGTCGACTGCGTCGCGACCTCCATGACGGCCTCGGGCCTCGGCTCACTGGAATCGCCTTCACGGCAGACGCCGCCAGACTGGCAGCGACGAATGACGCGACGACCCCGATGCTGGACCGCATCCGCCATGAGGCAGAGCTGGCGATCAACGAGATCCGCGAGCTGGCCTATGGCTTGCGTCCGCCGGCCCTCGACGAGCTTGGCCTTCTGGGTGCCATCAAGGTGAAGACCGACACGCTTCAAGGCCTTCCGATCGACGTCGAGGCGGGCGATCTTCCGGCGCTGCCCGCGGCCGTCGAGGTCGCGGCCTACAGGATCGTCATGGAGGCGCTCACCAACGTCGTGAGGCACAGCGGCGCGACGCGGGCCGAGGTTGCACTGCGCGTGGGGGACGACTGCCTCGCGATCGACATCTCGGACAACGGGAACGCCGGAGGTGAGTGGGTGCCTGGCATCGGCCTGACCTCGATGAGGGAGCGGGCCAGCGAGCTGGGCGGCACCGTCACCTACCGCGGGACGCCGACGGGCAGCACGGTGACGGCGGAACTGCCGCTCGGGACATCGCGCGGAGCTGCCCTCCACGGCGGTTGACTTCGCCAGATCCTGCGACGGCTACAGCGGCGCGCCGACCCGGTCGGCGGCCGCGGCGACCAGCTCGCGGGCGGTGCGGAGCCGGCGGAAGTACGTCGCCCGGCTGAGGAACGTCGCCCGCATCACCTGGTCGTGGGTGGCGGCCGGCTCCAGGTAGCGCTGCTCGAGCAGGTCGGCGAGGTCGGGCTGGTCGTGGAGCGCGGCCATCATGGTGCGGCGTACCCACGTCCGGACCTGGTCGGCCGCGTGCCGGAGGTCGTGCCCGAGCGGTGCGCAGGGCAGTGCCGCGAGCACCCCGTCGTCGTGGAAGTCGTCGAGCGCGGCCAGCACCAGCTCGCCCCGGGTCTGCGGGTCCGGGAGCGTGATGCCGTGCTCGCCGGCGACCCCGCGAAAGAGCAGGCCGACCAGGCCGCACGGGCCGACGTCGACGACCCAGGTCCGGACCTCGTGCCCGTTGACCTCGCGGCGCAGCTCGGGCACCTCCACGTAGCCGCAGTCGGCGACGACCGCGCGTTCGAAGTCGGACCAGCCGAACTCGTTGACGAGGTCGAAGCGAGGATTGGGCACCCGGCAGCGGCGCAGCGTGTGGCCGTTGCGCAGGCGCCATGACGTTGGGGTCCTCCTCGGCCGCGCCCGGCGCCATCAGCTGGAACGGGCTGATCACGACCCGGTCGCCCCACCCGTTGCGGGCGGCGTGGTCGAGCAGCGGCGCGACCAGCTCGGCCGCGCGGGTCCTCGCCCCGGACGAGAGCGGCTGCTTCGGCGAGCGGCAGCGCGACCGCCGCGGCGACAACCCGGCCGTCGGTGTGCCGCACCACCTGGGTCGGCGTCCGCCACGACGAAGCGGGCTGCGGCTGCAGCCAGGGTCGTACGGCGTCCGCCATCCCCTCGGGAGCCCAGCGCACGATCTCGTCGTCCTCGCCGGCGCGCACGTCGTCGCCGTACAACGTCGCGCTGTGCGCGGGCGCCATCCCGGCGCGGAGCTTCGGGTCCTCGGAGAGGGCGGCGAGCTGGTGCAGCGCCCGGGCGTCGCCGAGGATCGCCCGGTCCCGAAGGTGCGACGCGATCCGCAGGACCAGGTCCGAGATGCGCCGTCCGTCGTGCCGGACCCGCTCGGCCACCGCGTGCGCCACCAGCGGGTGCAGCGTGACGCCGCAGCCGCTGCGCTCGACGAAGGAGTACGACGCCAGCATGGCCAGGGCCTCGTGGCAGTCGCGGTCGGGCATCACGTCGGCCAGCAGCCGGTCGTCCACCCAGCCGGCGACCGCCGCCACCTCGAGCAGCTCGGTGTCGAGCTGGTCCAGGGCGAGGCCCGACAGGTGACCGACCAGGTCGTCCGCGGTCGCGGCCAGCACCGCGCCGCCGGGCTGGATCGCGGCCGCACCGTGCTCGATCCACGCGGCCGCGCCGAGCACCAGCGCGAGCGGCAGCCCGCACGCCCAGCTGCTGATCGCCGAGCGCGCGCAGGCGTTGTCGACACCGTGGTTGCCGAGCACCTGGTGGGAGACCTCTGCGTCGAGCGCCGGCATCCGGAGCCCGGCGACCAGCGGCTGCAGCTCGGCCGGGAGCCAGTCGTGCGGATAGTCGGTGGCCGCGGTGACCACGCAGGTGGTGCCGGGAAGGTTGGCCAGGATGCGCCCCAGTGCGTGGGCGCGCGCGCCGAGGTGGCCCAGCTCGTCGACCAGCACCAGCAGGTCGCCGTCCGGAAGGTCGGCGAACAGGTCGGCGAGTCGCGGCCCGGCGGCGACCAGCTGGCGGCCGTCGAGCGCGATCACGTGGTAGCCGAGGCGCTCGCCGCGGCGTGCCGCCTCGCGCAGCGCGGCACTCTTGCCCGAGCCACCGACACCGCTCAGCATCAGCAGCCGGGAGTCGCCGCCGTCCTCGAGCAGCTGGTCGAGCCGGCGCCCGAGCTGCTCCGGGCAGACGTAGCGGCGCTCGTCGACGCTGCTCGCCAGGGTGGCCAGGCTGCCCCGACCGGACGCGCGCCGGGGTGCGAGATGCTGGAGTGAACCCACGACCGTAGGGTGCGCGCCCCGCCTTCGAGTTTTCTTTGAGTAGGGGGAGTGGTCACCCGTTCATGGCAGAGTTCCAGGCATGGGCGGGCGGGAGGCGACCGCGGGCGAGATGCTCGCGGAGGTCGTCAGCGACCTCGTCGCGAGGATCGGCGCGAAGACCCCGGCGGCCCTCGACGACGAGCCCGACGGCGTGCACCAGCTGCGCACGGCGGTCCGGAGACTGCGCAACGTGCTGGCCGCGTTCTCCCAGTACGTCGAGCCGTCCGTGGTCGGTGGGCTCCGTGCCCGGCTGGCGGAGTACAGCGACCGGCTCGGCCTGGCGCGGGACCTCGAGGTACGGGCGGCGTGGTGCGAGCGCTTCGCGACGGAGGTCGGTCTGGGCGACGAGCTGCGCGAGGGCCTCGTCGCGCCCCTGCTGGAGGAGCACGCACGGGCGCATGCCGCGCTGGTCGCCTGGGCCGGCTCACCGGACGCGGAGCCGCTCGCCGCGGCCCTGTCCCAGTTGGTCGAGGCGCCCGCACTGGCCAACGGCACCGCCCGCCCGGCGTCGGCGGTCGCGCGCGAGGTGCTGGCAGCACAGGTCGAGCGGGTCCTCGACCACGCGACCGGCTACCAAACCGATCTCGAGGCGGCACACGCGCTGCGCAAGGCGAGCCGCCGGCTACGGCACACCGCCGACGCCATCACCAGGCCGCCGGCCGCCGTGCTCGGATCGGACGCGGCCGCGCTCGGTGAGATCGGATCGCGGGTGCAGTCCCTGCTCGGCGACCACCGTGACGCGCTGCTGCTGGCCGACCACGTGCGTCGGGCTCTGCCGGCCGACGCCGGCGTGCGGGCGTCGTACGTCTCCCTGGTCGAGGCCGCCGAGAAGGCAGCCGATGCGGCCATCGCCGCAGTGCCGGACGTGCTGGCCGAGCTGCGTGCCCGCTGACTGTCCGAAGCGCGTGGCAGGGTGAAGAAATGGACCCAAGGATCAGCTTCGTGACGCTCGCCGTGGCCGACCTCGACGCCACTCGGAGGTTCTACGTCGAAGGGCTCGGGTGGCAGCCCGAGCTCGACGTGCCGGGGGAGGTGCTGATGTTCCGCACGGGGGAGCACCTCGTGCTGTCGTTGTGGGAACGCTCCCACTTCGCGGCGGAGGTGGGGGAGCCGACGATGAGCGGCATCGCACCGATCACCCTCGCCCACAACCTCGCGACCAAGGAGGCCGTCGACACCGTGCTCGCGACCGCCCGCCGGGCCGGCGCCGACCCGGTGGCCGACGCCGGTCGAGCGCGAATGGGGTGGCTACACCGGCTACTTCGGCGACCCCGACGGCTACCGGTGGGAGATCGCCTACAACCCCGGGCCGATCGGCCAGCTGGTCCTTCCCGACTGACCCGGTCCCGTGGGAGAGTGACGGGCGCGCGCGATGCGCGCGCCTTCGAAAGGGTCCTCGGGTGACGAATTCGGGAGCGATCGACGAGCCACGGGTCGGGCTGGTCGGTGACGCGCCGGCCATCTTCACGCCTGCCGCCGAGGCGGTCTACCGCGCGTTGGTACGACGGGGAGCGCTCTCGCCGGAGGACCTGGCCTGCGCGGCTGACCGGGACGCCGACGAGGTCAAGGCCTCCATCATGCTGCTCGAGGAGCTCGAGCTGGCCGAGTGGCTGGACGGCAAGGCGGTGCCGCGTCCGCCCTACCCGGCGATGGAGGCGATCGCCAACCGCCGGGCGCGCGAGGCCGCCCGGGCACGGGAGCTGGCCCAGTCGTTCTCGGACCTGTGGAGCCAGCACACCAGGGGCGCGACGTACCTCGAGATCATCCAGGCCGAGGAAGCCTGCGAGTCGGCCCAGAGCGCACTCACCGACGGCGCGCTCGAAGAGGTCTGTGCGCTCAGCATCGGTCCGGTCGGCGACGCGAGCACCCGGCCGCCGCCGAAGGTGGTGGATGGTTTCTTCGAGTCGATCGCCCGCGGCGTCCGCTACCAGGCGGTCTACAGCGGGACCGTGCTCCGCGACGCCGCCGGCCTCGCGGCGGTGCGGTCGTGCATCGAGGCGGGCGAACAGGCGCGGGTGTGCCCCGACGTCCCGGTCAACCTCACCATCGCCGACCGCCGACTCGCCCTCCTGTCGGTGCCCGGGTGCGCGGACCGCCGGCGCGACATGATCATCGTCCGCCCGTCCGGCCTGCTCGACGTGCTGATCGCGATCTTCGAGTCCTACTGGCGGATCGCGACACCCCTCACCGCCGAGCCGGTGATCCTCGACGGCGACGTGCCGTACGACGCCTGGCGCGACCTGCTGAGCCTGCTCGCCGCGGGACTGACCGACGACGCGATCGCCCGCGAGCTCGGCGTCAGTGAGCGCACGGTGGGGCGTCGTGTCGCGCGCCTCGAGGAGATTCTCGGAGCCGCGAGCCGGTTCCAGCTCGGGCTCCAGGCCGCCCGGCACGGCTGGCTCTGACCACCTCGACGAGGCTCTGCGAGGCCAGTTCCGGACAGTGTCGGGAACCGGCCACCGAGAGTGATTGACCGGCTCTGATCGCCGCGGCAACGATCAGCAAGCCTTCCTGGGCTTGGGAGGCGATGGAGGCCACGGGTGCCTCCACGAATCGGGAGGAGCCCTCGTGAATCGTCTTGCCGTTGGTGGCGTCGTCGCCGCCTTGCTCGCCGTCTCGGGCGCCGTCGGAGGCCTACCGGCCGCCGACGCCGTCGGTGGCGACGTGCCGACCGCAGTCTCCAGTGCTCAGACCAACCCGGCCAAGGAGCGCGCCCACCAGCTCGCCGAGGCGCGCGAGCAGGCCGACGCGGTTCGGACCGCGCTCGGGCTCTCGTCCGACCAGCGGCTGATCGTCAAGGACGTGGTCCGGGATCGCAGCGGTGCCACGCACGTGCGGTACGACCGCACCTTCCGTGGCCTGCCGGTCGTCGGCGGCGACCTCGTGGTCCACTTCAGCCCCTCCGGCAAGCGGGTCGGTACGACGTGGAACGCCGCGCGGACGATCGGCGTGCGCTCGATCCAGCCCTCGATCTCTCGCGACAAGGCCGCCACCAAGGCGACGACGGAGTTCCGCCGTCAGGACGCGACGCAGGACGATCAGAGCAGCCAACTCGTGGTGTTCTCCGACGGCGAGCGCCAGGTGCTCGCCTACGACGTACTCACCGAAGGCGTTCGCGACGACGGCGTGCCGTCGCGCCTGCACACCTACGTCGACGCGCACACCGGTGCCACGCTCACGTCGTTCGACGAGATCCAGACCGGCGACGGTCACGGGATCTACGTCGGTGACGTGACGATCGGCACCCAGGCCCACACGGGCGGCGGCTACGAGATCCGCGACTCCCACGGCAACTACGCCACCGACGTGCACAACCAGGGCGACCCCAACACCGGGCAGGGCCCGGCGGGCGACATCTTCGTCGACTCGGACAACGTCTGGGGCAATGGCTCCTACACCGACCGGGCGTCGGCCGCGGTCGACGCCCAGTACGGCGCCGAGAAGACCTACGACTACTACAACAACGTGCTCGGACGCGCGGGCATCTGGAACGACGGCCGCGGCGCGCGGTCGCGGGTCCACTTCGCCGACGAGATGTCCAACGCCTTCTGGGACGGCACCCAGATGTCGTACGGCGACGGTGCGAACAACGCCGCCCCGCTGACCGCGCTCGACGTGGCCGGCCACGAGATGTCGCACGGCGTCACCGAGAACACCGCCGGTCTGGTCTACAGCGGCGACGCGGGCGGTCTCAACGAGGCAACGTCCGACATCTTCGGCACCGCGGTCGAGTTCTATGCCAACAACTCCGCGGACGTGGCGACTACCTCATCGGCGAGGAGATCGACATCCGCGGCAACGGCACCCCGCTGCGCTACATGGACAAGCCGTCGAAGGACGGCGCGTCCCGCGACTGCTGGTCGTCGACGCTCGGCAACCTCGACCCGCACTACTCCTCCGGCCCGCTGAACCACTGGTTCTACCTGGCCTCGGAGGGCTCGGGCGCCAAGACGATCAACGGGGTCTCCTACAACAGCCCGACCTGCAACAGCTCGACGGTCACCGGCATCGGCCGCGCCAAGGTCGAGAAGATCTGGTACCGGACCCTCTCGGTCTACCTGACCTCCAACAGCAACTACGCCGCTGCCCGCAACGGCGCGATCAAGTCGGCCAACGACCTCTACCCGAGCGACCCGTCGGTCTGCGCCGGTATCGCCGCCGCCTTCAGTGCGATCTCGGTCGCCTCCGGAACCGCGACGTGCACGAGCACGCCTCCGACGGGCAGCCCGACCGTGACCAACCCGGGCAACAAGACGTCGACCGTCGGTACGGCGATCTCCAACCTGACGCTCAGTCCGCCACCGGCGGGACCACGCCGTACACCTGGTCGGCGACCGGGCTGCCGGGCGGCCTGACGGTGAGCAGCGGCGGTGTCATCTCCGGCACGCCGACCACGGCGGGCACGTTCTCGGTCACCGTCAAGGCGACCGACGCCGCGGCCAAGACCGGCACCGCGACGTTCACCTGGACCGTCAACCCGTCGGGTGGCGGCAGCACGTGCAACGGCGCGCTGAACTACAACGGCACGCTGAGCTCCGGGCAGTCCACGAACCTGTCCTCGTTCACCGACTCCGACGCGGGCGTTCTGAGGATCTGCCTCGACGGACCGACCGGGACCGACTTCGACGTCTACCTCCAGAAGTCGTACTCCGGGTCGTGGGTGACGGTCGCGCAGGGGATCACCTCGGCGGCGGACGAGTCGTTCACCTACAACAACACGGCCGGCACCTACCGGCTCCGGGTGACGGCCTACTCGGGCTCGGGGTCCTTCAAGGCCTCGGTCTCGGAGTGATCTGACAGGTCCCACCACTGCCCACCAGCCTGCGGGGTGGCCGGCGTTCGCACGGCGCCGGTCACCCCGCAAACATGAGACGCGCGTCTTGTCATTTGGGACGCGTGGGAGGCTGGGCGCACGGCACACCGTGCGACGGCGTACTCTGGGCGCATGCGCCAGGACCTCATCCTCGTACGCACCGGACGCGCCGGCTGATACGAGCCCTGCGCGTCCGCCCCTCGTTGCCTGGCAACCGAGGGGTTTTTGTTGAGTACGACGGTGTGCCGGGTGACCGTGAGGCACCACGAGATCGAAGGAACGAGAAGTCGGATGAGTGAGCAGCAGCAGCCCGGTGCGGCGGCGGTCACCGGAGCCCAGAGCCTGGTGAAGTCCCTCGAGGCGGCCGGCGTGACCGACATCTTCGGCATCCCCGGCGGCGCGATCCTGCCGGCCTACGACCCGCTGATGGACAGCCCGATCCGGCACATCCTGGTCCGGCACGAGCAGGGCGCCGGCCACGCCGCGCAGGGGTACGCCGCCGCGTCCGGCCGGGTGGGTGTCTGCATGGCCACGTCCGGCCCGGGTGCCACCAACCTGGTGACGCCGCTCGCCGACGCCCACATGGACTCGGTCCCGATGGTCGCCGTCACCGGCCAGGTCCCCGCGGCCGCGATCGGCACCGACGCCTTCCAGGAGGCGGACATCCGCGGCATCACGATGCCGATCACCAAGCACAACTTCCTGGTCACCGACCCCGCCGAGATCCCGCGCACGATCGCGGAGGCCTTCCACATCGCCTCGACCGGCCGCCCGGGTCCGGTGCTCGTCGACGTCGCGAAGTCCGCCCTGCAGGCGATGACGACGTTCGACTGGCCGACCGAGATCTTCCTCCCCGGCTACCGTCCGGTGACCCGGCCGCACGCCAAGCAGATCCGCGAGGCCGCGCGGCTGATGCTCGACGCGCGCAAGCCGGTGCTCTACGTCGGCGGCGGCACCATCCGCTCGGGTGCCTCCAAGGAGCTGATCACCCTCGCCGAGCTGACCGGGATGCCCGTCATCACCACGCTGATGGCGCGCGGCGCGTTCCCCGACAGCCACCCGCAGCACCTCGGCATGCCCGGCATGCACGGCACCGTCGCCGCCGTCGCGGCGTTGCAGAAGAGCGACCTGATCATCAGCCTGGGCGCCCGCTTCGACGACCGCGTGACGGGCAACCTCGACTCGTTCGCGCCCGGCGCCAAGGTGATCCACGCCGACATCGACCCGGCCGAGATCGGCAAGAACCGCCATGCCGACGTCCCGATCGTCGGTGACGTCCGCGAGGTCCTGGTCGACCTGATCACCACGCTCCGCACCGAGTCCGAGGCCGGCAACACCGGCGACTACGAGGGCTGGGTCCAGTTCCTCGCCGGCGTGAAGCTGAAGTACCCGCTCGGCTACGACAAGCCGGCCGACGGTGGCCTCTCCCCGCAGTACGTCCTCGAGCGGCTCGGCGCGCTCACCGGCCCCGACACGATCTACACGGCCGGCGTCGGCCAGCACCAGATGTGGGCGGCGCACTACATCCCCTACGAGCGCCCGAACACGTGGATCAACTCGGGTGGCCTCGGCACCATGGGCTTCGCGGTGCCCGCGGCCATGGGCGCGAAGGTCGGCATGCCGGACAACCCGGTGTGGGCGGTCGACGGCGACGGTTGCTTCCAGATGACCAACCAGGAGCTCGCGACCTGCGCGATCAACAACATCCCGATCAAGGTCGCGGTCATCAACAACGAGTCGCTCGGCATGGTGCGCCAGTGGCAGACGCTGTTCTACAACTCGCGCTACTCGAACACCGACCTGCACACCGGCCCCGAGGTGCGGATCCCCGACTTCGTGAAGCTCGCCGACGCCTACGGCTGCGTCGGCCTGGCCTGCGAGTCGCCCGACGACGTCGACGCGACCATCGCCAAGGCGATGGAGATCAACGACGTCCCCGTCGTGGTCGACTTCCGGGTGCACCGCGACGCGATGGTGTGGCCGATGGTCGCCGCCGGCACCAGCAACGACGACATCAAGTACGCGCGGGACCTGGCTCCCCAGTTCGACGAGGATGATCTGTGAGCGACGCGCGCAGCCGCTGGGGCGGCGACCAGCACCACAAGCGGTGACCCTGCGGGTTCGCTGCGAGCGAACGGAAAGCATCTGATGGCGAAGCACACCCTGTCGGTCCTGGTCGAGAACAAGCCGGGTGTCCTGGCCCGGATCGCTGCCCTCTTCAGCCGCCGCGGCTTCAACATCGAGTCGCTCGCGGTCGGGCCGACCGAGCACGACGAGATGTCGCGGATGACGATCGTCGTCAACGTCGAGGACAGCCCGCTCGAGCAGGTCACCAAGCAGCTCAACAAGCTGGTCGAGGTGATCAAGATCGTCGAGCTCGACCCCAACGCGTCGGTCCAGCGCGAGCTGGTGCTGGTCAAGGTCGGCGCGACGCCCGAGATGCGGGGCCAGGTGCTCGACGCCGTCCAGCTCTTCCGTGCCAAGGTGGTCGACGTCGCGGCGGACGCGGTGACCATCCAGACGATCGGCAACGCCGGCAAGATCGCCGACTTCCTCCGGGTGCTCGAGCCGTTCGGCATCCGCGAGCTGGTGCAGTCCGGAGCCATCGCGATCGGCCGCGGCCCGCGGTCGATCTCCGAGCGCGGCAAGCCGGTCGCCGTACCCGTGCCGCCGCCCGCGGCCGCCAACAGCTGAGCAGAACCACCACCACCAGTACGAAATCGAAGGAGAGCCCCCAGTGGCTGAGATCTACTACGACGACGACGCCGACCTGTCCCTGATCCAGGGCAAGCACGTGGCCGTCATCGGTTACGGCAGCCAGGGCCACGCCCACGCGCTGAACCTCCGCGACTCGGGCGTCGACGTCCGCGTCGGCCTGCTCGAGGGCTCGAAGAGCCGGGCGAAGGCCGAGGAGCAGGGCCTGCGCGTCCTCACGCCGCGGGAGGCGGCCGAGGAGTCCGACGTCATCGTCATCCTCGCGCCCGACCAGGTGCAGCGGCACCTCTACCGCGACGAGATCGCGCCGGCGATCGCCCCCGGTGACACCCTGGTCTTCGGCCACGGCTTCAACATCCGGTTCGGCTACATCGAGGTCCCTGAGGGCGTCGACGTCATCCTGGTCGCCCCGAAGGCGCCGGGTCACACGGTGCGTCGTGAGTACGTCGCCGGCCGCGGCATCCCGGACATCATCGCGGTCGAGCAGGACGCCTCCGGCGCCGCCTGGGACCTCGCGAAGTCCTACGCCAAGGCCATCGGCGGCACCCGCGCCGGCGTCATCAAGACCACCTTCGCCGAGGAGACCGAGACCGACCTGTTCGGCGAGCAGGCCGTCCTCTGCGGCGGCATCTCGCACCTGGTCCAGGCCGGCTTCGAGACCCTGATGGAGGCCGGCTACCAGCCGGAGATCGCCTACTTCGAGGTGCTCCACGAGCTCAAGCTGATCGTGGACCTGATGTGGGAGGGCGGCATCGCCAAGCAGCGCTGGTCGGTCTCCGACACCGCCGAGTACGGCGACTACGTCTCCGGCCCGCGGGTCATCGACGACAACGTGAAGAAGTCGATGCAGGGCATCCTGAGCGAGATCCAGGACGGCTCGTTCGCGGCCCGGTTCATCGGCGACCAGGACAACGGCGGCAAGGAGTTCCTCGAGCTGCGGGAGAAGGAGGCCGGGCACCCGATCGAGGCGACCGGCAAGCTGCTGCGCTCCCACTTCGCGTGGAAGCAGGAAGACTCCGACTACACCGAGGGTTCGGCCGCCCGCTGATCAACACCGCCGACCCGTCGCCAACTTGGTGACGGGTCGGCGTGTTTTTCGGGGTAGTTCGAGCCGGGTCAGTGGCAGACGGTGAGGTCGCAGCCGCGGACCCGGAGCACGCGACCGCCTCGTCGTACGGCGTCGAAGTGCTGGCTGTCGGTCACGCCGTAGGTCCACCGCAGGCCGTGCCGGGCCATGATCTGCACGACCCGGTGGCTGCGGGACCGCCAGGCGATCCGCGGGTGTGACCGGCCGAGCCACCAGGTGTTGGGGTAGACACCCTGGGGCGAGCGGTAGGGGTTCTCCCACGTGTTCAGGTCGAGGGCGCGACCGTAGGCGTGCGGTGACCGGATGCCGGGACGGCCCGACGACGTCACGGCAGTTGAAGGCCGAGGTGTTGCCGGCCGCCATCGACGCGTAGTCGTCGGCCCCGTGGAGTCGCGTCCGACCAGCCGAACCGGTCGACGCGGTACATCGAGCGGATCGGCAGCTCGGCGGCGTACATGTCGCGCAGCGCGCCCGCGATCTGGCGAGCGGCGCCGGTCGCGACCACGAGCTGGCCGCGTCGGCGGTAGCCGGTGTAGTCCCAGTAGTTGATGCCGACGAGCCGCAGCCCGCCGCGCCCGACCGGACATCCGGCGTGCCAGCTGCGGCCGGTCATCTGCCGCCACACCCCGTTGGGGATCCGGCGGATCTTCACGTTCGCGCCGTCGCCGATCGCGCGACGCTGCGGTGGCAGGGAGCGGCGCGGCTTCGGTGCCCCGCGCGGCATGACCACCGGCGCGACGGGTGGCCGGTTGTCGAGCGGCGTGCACCTCGCTCCGCCCGCGCTGCACCCACGGCAGCGGGGGAGCGAAGACCCGCCAGCGGGAGTCGACCCGCGGTGACACCTTGATCGTGGCCACCCCGTCGTTGCCGGTGGAGAGTACGGCGACGCGACGCCACTCGCGCTCGCCGGCGAGCCGGCGGGTCAGCTGGACCTTGCCGCTGACCGGTCCCGCCCCCTCGGCCCGCCACCGCACGGTGAGGGTCGCTGACGTCTCATCGACGAAGGCATCGGGTCCGCGCAGGGTGATCAATCCGTCGTACTTGCGGAGGGGCATGCCGTACGTCGCGGTCCCAGCGCCGTACTGGTCGGTCGCGGCGACCGTCGCGCGCACCTGGTTGTTGAGCGGGTCCCGCAGCAGCGTGACGCTCGCCGTGCGCCCGGCCGGCCTCGTCGGTGACGACTTCCGCGACCGGCACCCAGGCGCCGTCCCGGCTCCGCTCGATGACGACCTGCCCGCCGACGACGGGCGCGCCCTGGGCGGTCACGGTGACCGTCACCGTCGTGACCTCACCTGCGTGCACGGCCGGCGCGACGACCGTGACCACAGCCGGCTCCGGCGCGGCGGCCCTGGCCGGCCCGGCCAGCAGGCCGAGAGCAGTCGCGAGCGCGACACCGAGGACGAGGAGACAACGAGCCATGGGCACTGATCGTGCCACTGTAGGCGGTGCGGCAGCCGACTGCCGCGCCCACCTAGAACAGGTTCTAGGTCTGGGTTAGGCTCCCGCCGTGGACCTCATTGCAGTCGAAGAGATCAAGCGCCTCAAGCACCGCTACTTCCGCTCCCTCGACCTCAAGGACTGGCCGACCTTCGGCGACTGCCTGACGGCCGATGTCTACGCCCGGTACGGCACCCAGGCCATGGGCGAGCCGGTCCACTACGACAGCCGTGACGACGTGGTCGGGTTCATGGTCAAGAACCTGGGCCCGCGGCGTGGTGACCGTCCACATCGCCAACCACCCCGAGATCGAGGTCGACGGCAGCACCGCGACCGGTTCCTGGGCCTTCGAGGACACCGTGATCGTGCCGGAGATGAAGGTCCTCATCCGCGGCGCCGGCTACTACAACGACGAGTACCGCCGCGACACCGACGGCAGCTGGCGGATCGCCGCGACGTCGTACGAGCGCATCTACGAGGCGATGACCTCGCTCGACGACACGCCCAGCTTCACGCTGCTGGCGAACCGTTGGGACCCGTCGCTGAAGCACTGAAAATCCGGCGCGCCGCGGGCCGTGCGCGCGTAGGGTGCCGCGGTGAGCAACGACCAGACGCCCTGGCTGCCCGTGGACTGGCAGCACCCCACAAGAGTCGAGCTGCCGACCGGACACCATCTCCGGCCCATCCACGCCGACGACACCGAGCTCGACATGCCCGCGGTCATGGGCTCACGCGAGCGGCTGTGGTCGATCTACGGCGAGGCGTGGGGCTGGCCGCCGGCGGACATGACCGCCGAGCAGGACCGGGAGGACCTCCAGCACCACTGGGACGAGATGCAGGCCAACGAGTCCTTCAACTTCGCGCTGTTCGACGCGGGCGAGACCGAGCTCATCGGCTGTGTCTACATCGACCCGACCGACAAGGCGGGCGCCGACGCCGACATCTCGTGGTGGGTGCGCGACGAGTACGTCGGCACGGAGGTCGAGGAAGCGCTCGATGCGCTGGTGCCCGCCTGGATCGCGCGGGACTGGCCGCTGTCGTCGCCGAGGTACGTCGGCCGCGACCTCTCCTGGGCGGAGTGGATGGCGATCCCGCGTCAGAGCTGAGTGCGGATCAGCCGAGGGCGGATCAGAAGGCGACGTTCCACAGCGCGTTGGCGCCGACTCCGACGCCGTACCAGAACGCGATGAGGAACAAGATGACCGTCGCCCAGGCCGCCTGGGTCTGGGTAGGCGTCGGACGGGAGACCGGCTTCGCGTCCGGCATGTCCGGCAAGTAGGTGAGAAGCATCGTCAGCCCTCCTTCGTCTGTCAGTGCTCAGGCTGCCCCGAGCCCGGGGCCTGCCACATCATGCGATTGCCCGGACCACCTGGTCCGAAAGGACTAGGCGGTCCGGGCAATCGCGACGCCTACGTCTCTGACCTACTTGACCTCGGATCGCATGACGAGGGCGAGGCCGATCGCGAAGGGCAGCAGGATCCAGATCGACGACGTGAGGCCGAGCTGCAGCCATTCCTCGGAGGTCAGCTTCGAGTCGAACAGCAGGAAGCGGGTCTGGTTCACGTCGAACCAGCCGGCGTTGTCGGCCCACCACTGTCTGCGCCTCGGCCAGCGCACCGGAGATGCCGGGCAGCACCAGGTTGACCACGAAGTAGCCGACGATCGCCGCGGGCGAGCTGCGGAACAGCAGCCCGAGCGCAAAGCCGAGCAGCATGCCGAGCTCGTTGGCCAGCACGATCTGCGCGAACGTCCAGGCCGGGATGTCCCAGACCGCGTCGTTCCCGGTGATCGCGGAGTTCACCAGGTTGCCGGCGGCGCCGACCCCGAGGGCGATCACCATCGACACGGCACCGATGACCAGCACGTCGACCAGCTTGGCGCCGATCACTCTGCCGCGACTGGGCACCAGCGTGAACGTCGTCAGCGCCGTGCGCTGGGTCCACTCACTGGTGACCGCCAGGACGCCGATGATCGGGAGGATGATCGACATCGGGCTGCCCACGGACGCGGCGAACGAGTCGAAGGTGAGCTCGTCGCGATCGCTCAGCAGGACGGTGAGCACGGTCGCGATGCCCGAGGTGATGACGATGCTGGCCATCAGCCAGAAGCCCGAGCGGGTGTCGAACATCTTGCGCAGCTCGACGCCGAGGATCCGGCCGAACGGGATGGGAGCGGGTACTTCCCGCTCGCGCGGCCGGGTGGCCACGGCGGGACCGTCGACGCTCGACGGGGTGATGGTCGCGGTGCTCATGCCGCGTCTCCTTCCAGGTGGTCGCGCTGACTCTCAGCGGTCAGCTCGAGGAACATCTCCTCCAGGCCGGCGCCATCCGCCGTCCGGAGCTCAGTCAGGGCGATGCCGGCGGCGAACGCCGTACGGCCGACCGTGGTCAGGTCCGCGTCGGCGAAGACGGCGCCGTCGGCGATCGACGTGACGATGCCGGCGGTCTCGAGCGCGTGGCTCAGGCCCGTCGGGTCGGCAGCGCGGACGAGGGTGCCGGTGGAGGCCAGCAGCTCCTCCTTGGTGCCGCCGGCGACGATCCGGCCGTTGCCGATCACGACGATGTCGTCGGCGATGACCTCGATCTCGTGCAGCAGGTGGCTGGAGAGCAGCACGGTGCCGCCCTGGTCGCCGAACTCGCGGAGCAGGTCGCGCATCCAGCGGATGCCGGCCGGGTCCAGCCCGTTGGCCGGCTCGTCGAGGATCAGCACCTCGGGGTCACCGAGCAGGGCGGTGGCGATGCCGAGCCGCTGCCGCATGCCGAGGGAGTAGTTGCGGACGCGGCGGCCCGACTCCTCCTCGGTGAGGCTGACGCGGTCGAGCATCTCGTCGACGCGCTGCTTCGGCAGGCCCATCGTGCGGGCGGCGATCGTGAGGATCTCGCGGCCGGTACGGCCGGCGTGCTGGGCGGAGGCGTCCAGGAGGACGCCCACCTCGCGGCCGGGGTTGGGCAGCGCGGCGAACGGACGCCCGAGGACGTGCACGTGGCCGGACGTGGGCTCGGTGAGGCCGACCATGACGCGCATGGTGGTCGACTTGCCGGCGCCGTTGGGGCCGAGGAAGCCGGTCACCCGACCGGGCTGGGCCGTGAACGACACCTCGTTGACGGCGGTGAAGGTGCCGTACCTCTTGGTCAGGGACTCGATGGTGATCATGTCCGTCAGCCTCCCGTCCGGAGGCACGCCCGCGCGTCGGGCATACCCCCGGAACCACCCCTGAGCCGACCCCGAGCCACCCCAGGGGGCGTACGTCGCCGCCCTAGGGTTGCCGACCCTCGAGCCACTCCTCGGACGTGATCCGGAACAGCTCGGAGGGGAGGTCGTACCACTTCTCGACCACGCCCTGGTGGCGCATGCCGATCCGGCGGCAGACCTTCTGGGACGCGTCGTTGCCGAGGTGGGTCACGGCCAGGATCTCGGGCAGCCCGGCGGCGAAGCCGTGCGCGAGCACCGCGCCGGCGGCCTCGCTGGCGTAGCCGTGACCCCACGAGTCCGGGTGCAGGTGCCAGCCGATCTCGACCTCACCGTCCTCGGCGTTGGGGAGGGTCACGAGCAGCACCGTGCCGCGCGGCTCACCGCCCGCCTTCGGCTCGATCGCCCAGATCCCGCGCGGCGGCTCGGCCGACCGCTCGGCGAACCTGTCGATCCGCTGGTGCGCCTCGTCGAGGTCCTTCATGAGCTTCGGCTCGTCGTCGCCGAGCCACTTCATCACCTCGATCCGGCTCATGATGTCGAGCAGCCGGGGTGCCTCGTCGTGGCGCCAGGGCCGGAGGATCAGGCGTTCGGTCTCCAGGATCTGCACAGAACCAGCGTGGCAGGGGAACACAACGAAGGTGCTTGCGGTTTCAACTACATGCGCATCGACATCTGGTCCGACGTGGTCTGCCCCTGGTGCTCCATCGGGAAACGGCGTCTCGAGCGGGCACTGGCCGACTTCCCCCACCGCGATCAGGTCGAGGTGGTCTACCACTCGTTCCTGCTCGACCCGGGCGCCCCCACCGAGCCGATGGGCACCGCCCAGGAGATGCTCGCCCGCAAGTACGGCATGACCCTGGCCGAGGCCGCCGAGAAGCAGTCCGCGGTGATCGGGGTGGCCGCCGAGCTGGGCATGGACTGGGGCCGACACCACGAGTCTCCTCACGTCGGAACGGTCGACGCCCACCGTCTGCTCCATCTCGCACTCGCCGAGGGCGGTCCGGCCCGGCAGGCCGAGCTCAAGGACGCCCTGCTCCAGGCGTACTTCGGCGACGCGCGCAACGTGGCCGACCACGCCGTGCTGCGCGAGGTCGCGACCGGGGTCGGCCTCGACGCCGTCCGGGTGGACGAGGTCCTGGCCGGCGATGAGTTCGCCGGCGACGTCGCCTCTGACGTTGCGCAGGCGCGCGCCTACGGCGCGACCGGTGTTCCGTTCTTCGTCGTCGACGAGAAGTACGGCGTCTCCGGCGCCCAGCCGACCGAGCTCTTCGCGCAGCTCCTCGAGCGGGCCTGGTCCGAAGGGCGACCCGTCCTCGAAACGGTCCCGAGCGCGGCGGGCGCCGAGGCGTGCGGACCCGACGGCTGTCCCGATCTGATCCGCGAATCCGCCAAGATCCGGACCGAAGCCGGCGGTCTCTGTCCGGATCTCTCCGCGATTCGCGGGGGATCGGGCCGGATTCGATGTCAGCGGGCCTGGCGGGCGGCGAGCCAGGGGAGCGCGCCGACCAGCGCCAGCGTGATGCCCACGATCAGCGCCGGCGGCTCGCCCCACTCCTCCGCGACCTCGACGACGGCGGCCACGGCTCGTCGTGTCCTGCGGATCCGCGACGCTCTGCTGCGGTCGCGTCGTCCGGCTCCGCCGCGGGCTGGTCGCCCGGGCGGCCGACTCCCGTCACCGCCCGGCGGTCCGCCGCGGGCCCGCCGAAGGTGGCGGACCGACCAGGGCGCACAACAGCAGCACGAGAGCGCCGAGCGCCAGTGAAGGGTTCCGGGAGTTGGTCCCCATGCTCAGACGCTAGTCGCCCGAGCGCGGATCGGCATCCGACTGTGGACGGAGAGGGCGTCTTCGAGGCCTGACACGCGTTCGTAGCGCGAACTGGCGTCCGGTACCGTGAGTGCCGGCACAGCGACGTGCACGACCATCACCCCGCACGATCCTTCGAAGGACACCCGCTGTGACTGACCGCCCCGTCGTTCTCATCGCCGAAGAGCTGAGCCCCGCCACCGTCGAGGCGCTCGGCCCGGACTTCGAGATCCGACACTGCAACGGCGCCGACCGCGCGGAGCTGCTGCCCGCGATCGCCGACGTCGACGCGATCCTGGTGCGCTCCGCGACCAAGGTGGACGCCGAGGCGCTGGCCGCCGCCCACCGGCTCAAGGTCATCGCCCGCGCCGGTGTCGGCCTCGACAACGTCGACGTGAAGGCCGCGACCCAGGCCGGCGTCATGGTCGTCAACGCGCCGACCTCCAACATCGTCTCCGCGGCCGAGCTCGCCGTCGCGCTGATGCTCGCCGCCGCCCGCAACATCGCTCCGGCTCACGCCGCGCTCAAGAACGGCGAGTGGAAGCGGTCGAAGTACAGCGGCATCGAGCTCTACGAGAAGACCGTCGGCATCGTCGGCCTCGGCCGGATCGGTGTGCTCGTCGCGCAGCGGCTGAGCGCGTTCGGCATGAGCGTCATCGCCTACGACCCCTACGTGCAGGCCGGCCGCGCCGCGCAGATGGGTGTCCGCCTGGTCGACCTCGACACACTGCTCACCGAGTCCGACTTCATGTCGGTGCACCTCCCCAAGACGCCCGAGACCTCTGGTCTGATCGGCGCCGACCAGCTCGCGAAGGCCAAGTCCTCGCTGGTGCTCGTCAACGCCGCTCGCGGTGGCATCGTCGACGAGGCGGCGCTCTTCGACGCACTGAAGACCGGCCGGATCGCGGCCGCCGGCCTCGACGTGTTCGCCAAGGAGCCGTGCACCGACAGCCCGCTCTTCGAGCTGGAGAACGTCGTCGCCACCCCGCACCTCGGCGCGTCGACCGACGAGGCCCAGGAGAAGGCCGGCATCGCGGTCGCCCGGTCGGTGCGCCTCGCGCTCGCCGGCGAGCTCGTGCCCGACGCGGTGAACGTCCAGGGCGGCGTGATCGCCGAGGACGTGCGGCCCGGGATCCCGCTCACCGAGAAGCTCGGTCAGATCTTCACCGGTGTCGCCGGCGAGGTCGCCCAGCAGCTCGACGTCGAGGTCCGCGGCGAGATCACCGAGCACGACGTCAAGGTGCTCGAGCTCGCTGCGCTCAAGGGCGTGTTCAGCAGCGTCGTCGAGGACCAGGTGTCCTACGTCAACGCGCCGCTGCTCGCGGCCGAGCGCGGCACCGCCGTACGCCTGGTCATCGACCCGGAGAGCCCCGACCACCGCAACCTGATCACGATCCGCGGCACCCTCGCCGACGGCTCGCAGGTCTCGGTCAGCGGCACCCTCGTCGGCATCCACCAGAAGGAGCGGATCGTCGAGGTCAACGGCTACGACATCGACATCGAGCCGACCGACCACCTCGCGCTGCTCACCTACGACGACCGCCCGGGCATGGTCGGCACCGTCGGCCAGATCCTCGGTGACGCCCAGATCAACATCGCCGGCATGCAGGTGTCCCGCGACACGAAGGGCGGTCAGGCCCTGGTCGCCCTCTCGGTCGACTCGGCCATCCCCGCCGACACCCTGTCCGAGATCGCCTCGGCCATCTCCGCCACCTCCATCCGCGCGGTCGATCTCGTCTGACCCGCGAAGTCGCACGGTTCGTCGGCGAAGTCGCACGATCCGTTGGCGAAGTCGGCTCCTTCGCGCCCGAACCCTGCGACTTCGCGCCCGAACCCAGCAACTTCGCGGACGAACCGTGCGACTTCGCCAGGCGTCAGGCGACGAGGACGCTGGTACGGCGGTCTCGGGGCGGTTCGGCTGACGGGCCGGATGCGGTGACCACCCGCCAGGCGGCGGCGATCCGTCGTACGGCCTCCTCGAGGTCGTGGACGGGGACGGTGTAGGGGATCCGGAGGTAGCGGTCGAGGCCGCCCTCGGGCGCGAACGACGGGCCGGGCGCGAGCAGCACGCCGTGCCGCTCGGCCTCGATCGACAGCGCGGTCGCGCCCGCGGCGGGCAGCCGGCACCACAGCGCCATGCCGCCGGCGGGCTTGCGGAAGGTCCAGTCCGGAAGCTCCTCGGCGAGCGCGGCCATGAGCGCGTCGCGCTGGGAGCGGAGGCGCTCGCGGTGGGCAGCCAGTACGGCGTCGAACTCGCCGGTGACCAGCCGGATCAGCACCAGCTGCTCCAGCACCGGGGCGCCGAGGTCCATGCCCACCCGGGCGCGGATCAGCTGGTCGATCAGGCTGTGCGGCGCCCGGATCCAGCCGAGCCGGAGGCCGCCCCACACGCTCTTGCTGGCGCTGCCGACGGTGACCGCGTCCTTGGCGAAGGAGGCGAACGGCCGCTGCGCCGGGGCGCCGTCGAGCCGCAGCGTGTGGTGGGCCTCGTCGACGACCGCCGTGGCGCCGTGCTTGGCCAGGAGCCGGGCGTAGGCCGCCCGTTCCCGGTCCGGCATCACCAGGCCGGTCGGGTTGTGGTGGTCGGGCATCACGTGCACGAGCCGCGGCGACCGCTTGGCGAGGACGCCGCCGATGGCGTCGAGGTCCCAGCCCTCGGGGTCGAGCGGCATGGTGACGAGCCGGCCCCCGCCCGCGCGCAGCGCCTGGACGGCGTTGGGATAGGTCGGCGACTCCATCAGGACCCGGTCGCGCGGGCCCGCCAGCGCACTGCCGACGATGGCGCTCGCGGCGAGGGCGCCGGTGGTGACGATGATCTGGTCGGGAGAGGTCGGCAGGCCGCGGTCGTCGTACGACGCGGCGATCCGCGCCTGCAGGTCCGGCAGGCCGGCGGGGTAGTAGCCGTGCCCGCCGAGGTGGGCCGGCAGCGCAGCGGCAGCGTCGGCGTACGCCGCGGCGATGCCCGGTGGGGCGCTCGCGGCCGCGCAGACCAGGTCGATGACGCCGGCGCTGACGTTGGTCGGCCAGAGCGCGCGGTCGAGGGCCCGCACCGGTCCGCCGGGCAGCCGGGTGAACGTGCCCGAGCCGTGCTGCGCCTCGGCGTAGCCGGTGTCCCTGAGCACTGCGTAGGCCCGCGTGACGGTGGTGCGGGAGACGCCGAGCGTGGCGGTCAGGTCGCGCTCGCTGGGCAGCCGGGTGCCGTAGCCGATCCGCCCGTCGCCGATCAGCTCGCGGAGCGCGTCCGCGAGACCGACGTAGGCAGGGGAGCGGTCGAAGTTTCCGATCAGGGCGGCGACCCGGCGCGGCGGAAATGGACTGCGACATGCAGGCCAGTAGATCACAAGTGGCTATTTGAAACCAGGCCACTACTGGTCAGGCTTGTCTCATGACCACCAGCGCCCGCCGCCACCGCGATGGCCCCGACCCTCGTCGATCTGGGCCCGGTCGCCCAGCTCCGCGCAGGGCAGCTCGGCCGACGGTTGCCGCAGCTGGCCATCGGCCTGGTGCTGTACGGCGTCAGCATCGCGCTCATGGTGCGCGGCAGCATCGGCCTGGCGCCCTGGGATGTCCTGCACTCGGGCCTCATCCAGCACGTGCCGATGACGTTGGGCCAGGCCGTCGTTCTCATGAGCTTCGTGGTGCTCGTGCTGTGGATACCGCTGAAGGAGCAGCCCGGCATCGGCACCGTCGCCAACGCGGTGCTGGTCGGGATCGCCGCCGACGCCACCCTGTGGGTGCTCGACGAGCCGCGTGCGCTCGCGGCGAAGGTCGCGCTGATGGTCGGAGGCGTCGTCCTGTGCGGCATCGCTTCGGGCCTCTACATCGGCGCGCAGCTCGGCCGCGGCCCCCGGGACGGGCTGATGACCGGCCTGCACCGTCGTACCGGCCTCTCCCTCCGGCTGGTCCGCACCCTGCTCGAGGTTGCGGTGGTCCTGGTCGGGTTGGCGCTGGGTGGAGTGCTGGGCGCCGGCACCGTCCTCTACGCCCTCACGATCGGCCCGCTCACCCAGCTGTTCCTGCCCTGGTGCCTGGTCACCCTGCCCACCCCGTCCGAGATGGAGGTCCCGTCATGATCGATCGTGTGCTGGCCTGGCTCGACCGCCCGCGGGAGGTCCCGCGTTCGCGATTCGTGCCTCCTGACTTCCGTCCGCCGGCCGCGTCGAGACACGGTCTCGACACGCGGAACTGGGCTCGTGGTCTAGACCGGTGAATCTCTCGGGGTGAAGGTCCTGGTTTTCCCCGGTGTGCGGCGTGGTGCAACTGGTTAGGCTCAGCCCATGACCACCGATGGTTCCGCTGCTGCGCCCGAGCCCAGCCCGCTTGCTCCCCCCGAAGCCGTGCTGACCCTCACGGCCCCCGAAGCTCCCAAGCCCGTGACCGAGACGGCCGCACCCAAGATGGCGCCCCAGGTCGCCGCCGAGATGGTGCCCGAGCTCGACTCCAAGGTCGACAGCTTCCTCACCGCCCTCACCAACGAGGCGATCGGCAGCCCGGGATTCGCGGCCCAGGCCGAGAACGTCCGCACGATGGGCGACGCCGACATCCGGCGCGCCGCCGAGACGTCCAACCGGATGCTCGACAAGCCGGTGACCGCTCTCAAGTCGGGCGGCATCTCCGGGAGCTCCGATGTCGGCAAGACGCTGCTCGCGCTGCGCCGTACGGTCGAGGATCTCGACCCCGGTCAGGCGACGGGCGCCAAGAAGTTCTGGGACATGCTCCCCTTCAACGACAAGATCGAGGACTACTTCCGCAAGTACCAGTCCTCGCAGAGCCAGCTCAACGGCATCCTGCACAGCCTGCGCAGCGGCCAGGACGAGCTGACCAAGGACAACGTCGCGCTCAACCTGGAGAAGACCAACCTGTGGCAGGTCATGGGCCGTCTCAACCAGTACATCTACGTCGCCGAGCGGCTCGACTCGAAGCTCGCGGCGCAAGATCGCCGAGATGGAGCTGACCGACCCCGAGGGCGCCAAGACGCTCAGCCAGGACGTGCTCTTCTACGTGCGGCAGAAGCACCAGGACCTGCTGACCCAGCTCGCGGTGTCGATCCAGGCCTACCTCGCGATCGACATCATCATCAAGAACAACATCGAGCTCATCAAGGGTGTCGACCGAGCGACCACGACGACCATGTCCGCGCTGCGGACGGCCGTCATCGTCGCCCAGGCGCTGAGCAACCAGAAGCTGGTGCTCGACCAGATCACGGCGCTCAACACCACGACGTCGACGATGATCCAGAAGACCTCGGAGATGCTCAAGGAGAACTCCGCGAAGATCCAGGAGCAGGCCGCTTCGTCGACGATCGGCATGGAGCAGCTGCAGGCCGCGTTCGCCAACATCTACGCGACCATGGACTCCATCGACGAGTTCAAGCTCAAGGCGCTCGACAACATGTCGACCACCATCGGCGTCCTCGAGACCGAGGTCGAGAAGTCCAAGTCCTACCTCGAGCGCGTCCAGAAGCACGACCAGCGCAACGCCGCCGGCACCCTCGACATCAAGGCCTGACGGGTGGGCTTGGGGTCGTGGTTCCGGAAGATTCGCGGCAAGGACGACAACGACAACGCCGCGGAGTACGTCGCTCCGCCACTGCCGACCGACAAGGACATCCTGGCGGCGCTCAACCGCGTCAACGCGATGCTGCGTGAGGGCAACGCACCACCGGTGGTGATCTCGCGGGTGGTGCGGATCGCGCGCACCATCCACCAGACCCTGCCCCGGCTCAACGACCTGGGCCTGGGCAGCCAGGACGGCTACTCGCTGATGGCGACCGCCACCGACTACCTCCCCGAGGCGGTCGGCGGCTATCTGCGGCTGCCGCGGGAGTGGGCCGACACCCGGCCGATCGACGGCAACAAGACCTCGCTCATGGTCCTGATCGAGCAGCTCGAGCTGCTGGGAGTGACGATGGACAAGATCTTCGACGCCGCCAACCGGGCCGACGCGCAGGCGCTGATCGCCCACGGGCGGTTCCTCGAAGCCAAGTTCGGCCACTCCTCGACGGGTGGCCCCGACCTCACCCTGGGTGCACCATGAGCGACTCTTTGGCGGACACTCTCGACGCGCTCGTGGCTGTCGCCCGAAGCGCAGGCGTCGACGAGACGACGGCGCGGGCCGAGGGCGAGGCCCTGGCCGCCACCGTCTCCGAACGCTCCAAGGGCGCGTTCGTCGAATGGGCCGAGCAGACCGGCCGGCCCGGCGGGGCCGAGGAGTTCTTCATGGCCGCGAAGCAGGGCAACCGGTTCCGTGGCGGCCCGACGCCGCTCATGAACCAGCTGCTGCTGGAGAAGTCGTCGCACTCGGCCGACTACGCCGCGGCCCTGTCCGACGTCGCGATGGCCGCGCAGGAACTCGGTCAAACCGGTCCGGATGCGCGGGGAGCGGCCGCGACGATCCTGGCTGCCCAGTCGGGAGTAGCGGCCCGGCCACCGGCAGGAGGAGCGTTCGACCTCCCAGGGCGGGAACCGGTGCCCGGTGTGGGCGACGAGCTGCTCGACCAGGTACGGCGCATGGGTGACCAGGTGCAGCGCCAGCTCGAGGCGATGAACCGCGGGGTTGGTCCCGGCCTCGCGCCCGTGCCTGACGCATCGACCGCACCGGACTCCCGCCTGCCGACGCCGACCGGCGAGTCTCGATACGCCGCTCGAGGCTGCGCGGCGCGCCGACCGCCGAGACCACAGACACAGGCCGCCGAGCCGGACAAGCCGGTCGCCGAGGAGCCGAAGCCCGAAGAGCCGACCAAGACCGTCGAAGAGCTGCTGGCCGAGCTGGACGCGATGATCGGGCTCGAGAACGTCAAGGGCGAGATCCACCGGCAGGCCGCCGTACTTCGCGTCGAAGGGCTGCGCAAGAAGGCCGGGCTCGAGAGCCCGACCATCACCCGGCACCTCGTCTTCAACGGCAACCCCGGCACCGGCAAGACCACGGTCGCCCGGCTGGTGGCCGGGATCTACCGCGCGCTCGGGCTGTTGTCGAAGGGCCAGCTGGTCGAGTGCGACCGGTCGGAGCTGGTGGCCGGCTACCTCGGGCAGACCGCGCAGAAGACTGCCGACGTCGTGAAGTCCGCCGAGGGCGGCGTGCTGTTCATCGACGAGGCCTACTCGCTCTCCGGCGACCAGTACGGCAAGGAAGCCATCGACACGCTGGTCAAGGAGATGGAGGACAAGCGCGACGACCTGGTCGTGATCGTCGCCGGCTACCCGCTGCCGATGGCGATCTTCATCTCCGAGAACCCGGGCCTCGAGAGCCGGTTCCGCACCCACATCGAGTTCCCGAACTACACCGACGACGAGCTGGCCGCGATCTTCGCGCAGATGGCCGAGGGCGCCGACTACGACGCGGGTGAGCCCGTCGTCGCGCGGCTCCGCGAGCTCCTGGCCGAGGCGCCGCGTGGGCCCGTCGTTCGGCAACGCGCGCTACGTCCGCAACATGCTCGAAGCCGCCATCGGCCACCACGCCTGGCGGCTGCGCGACATCACCGAGCCCACGCTCGAGCAGCTCCGCTCGCTCGAGGCGGACGACCTGGTCGCGCCGGACGACGACGAGTCCGAGGAGCCGGTCGTCGCCGAGGACGGCACGCTGCTGCCGCCGGCCGACGCCGAGACTCCCGAGGTGGTCGACGCGTTGGATCCCCAGGGGCCGGGCCGATCGAAACCGGGCCGACGGAAGTAGCGCCGACCGAAGTAGCGCCGACCGAAGCCACGGAGCCGACCGTCGAGACAGTGAAGCCCACTGAGCCGGCTGAAGGGCAGGAGCAGACATGACTCAATCCGCGGCCGCGCCACCGGCTCCCGCGGCGCAGCCAGCGCCGGCGCAGCCCGCGCCGCCCGCCAAGTCGCGCAAGGGATTCTGGCCCGCGCCCACCGGAAAGCCGGTGGGCGCAGGTGTGGAGGACACCCCGAGTCTGCTCAACCGACTCCAGATCATCGGCATGGCAGCAGTACTGCTGTTCGGCCTCGCCAGCGGGCTCGTGCAGTTCCTCTCCTACCAGTCCGACGGTCGCGCTGCGGACGACACCGAGCAGTTGCTGCGGGTCCAGGAGATCCAGTCGTCGCTCCTGCGCGCCGACGCGCTCGCGACCAACGAGTTCCTCGATCGGCGGCGACGGTGACCCGGACAAGCGGCGGAGTACGACGACCATCGATCGAGGACCTGCTCGAGCAGATCGCGGCGGCGGCCGAGGCCCAGCCCGCCGACCGAGAGGCGCTCGAGGCGCTCGATCGTCGAGGTCAACGAGCTACGCGACGGCGTCGCCGAAGCCCGGGTCAACAGTCGCCAGGGTTGCCCGGTCGGGGCGGATACCTCAGCGGCGCCAGCGCGCTCGGCGCGGACCGACGCGCAGCCGATCCTCGCAACCTGGTCGAGGCGAACACCGAGCGGGCCGAGGACTCGATGGCTGGCCAGCACCCGTTCTGGCTGCTCCTGATCGGGATCGCCGCTTCGGCCGTGCTCGTGTGGGTGAGCCTGATGCTCGCCCAGCGGTTCCGGCGCTACGTCAACGTCGGCATCGCCGTCGCCGTGGTCATCGTGGTCGTGACGACCCTCGTCGCCTCGATCGCGGCCTGGCGCGGGGACAACCAGAACGACGACCTGCTCGAGAACGAGCTGCGGGTGGCGATCGACCAGTCCGCCGCTCGCACCGCCGGCAACGACGCCAAGGCCTACGAGAGCCTGCGGCTCATCAAGCGCGGCTCCGGCGCCGACCTACGAGCCGCAGTGGGAGGCGGCCGCCGCGATCGTCGAGGACAAGGCCGACGGCACGGTCCTCGACGAGTGGGACGCCTATGCCGACGGGCACCAGCAGATCGTCGAGCTCGACGACCAGGACCGGTGGTTCGACGGCGAAGGAGATCGCCATCGATGACGGCGACGAAGCACCGACCGCCGAACTTCGACCGGTTCGACGACGCGACCCAGGCGCTGGCGACGAGAACGGCGACGACCACCGACCGACGAGCTCCGCGCGGGCCGCACGCTGGCGCTGATCGGGAGCCTGCTGACCTTGCGTGCTCGGCTTCGTCGCCGCGGTCTCGGTCGCTCGAGGTATCGGCGACCGGCGGAAGGAGTACGCATGAGGCGCCAGATCGCGGTTCGCGGTCGCGTCCACGATCGCCGCTGCTCGGTCCTTGGCGGCTGCGGCTACGACGACACGCCGGTGCCCGAGAAGCCGGGCCGAGCCCGCCTACACCCCGGCCGCGGCGTCGGACTGCACCACCGATCAACCGACCCTGGCGTCCTACGAGCCCGGCTGACGGCACCGTCCCGCCGGGCAGCACGGTCGACCGGATCCGCGAGGACGGCGAGCTCGATCGTCGGGGTCTCGGCCGACACCTACCTGATGGGCTCGCGCAACCCGGCAGACCAACCGGATCGAGGGCTTCGACATCGAGTTCGCCAAGGCGATCGGCGAGGCGATCTTCGGACATCCGGGCTTCAACCGTCGACACGACCTCCAGTTCCGGGTGATCACCGCAGCCGACCGGATCCCGTTGCTCGGCGGCCAGACGCCGAGCAGAGAGCTGCGACCTCGTCATTCGCAACTTCACGATCAACTGCGACCGCTGGGAGGAGATCGCCTTCTCGGCCGGTCTACTACACACGCGACCCAGAAGGTGCTGGTCGCGTCCGCGAAGCGACGGGCGAGGGCCGTACACGGGCCCGCGGACCTGGCGGGCCAGCGGGTCTGCGCGCCCACGGCTCGACCAGCCTGGTCAACATCGAGAGGCGGAGCCGGAAGCGAGATCGTGCCGGCCACCAACCACACGGGCTGCCTGATCAAGTTCCAGCGCGGCGAGGTCGACGCGATCACCGGCGACGACACGGTGCTGGCCGGTCTCGCCGCCCAGGACCCCTACGCCGTCGTGCCCGAGCAGGACTCCGTTCGAACCGACGAGCCCTACGGCATCGGCGCTCAACCAGGACGACGATCGACCTGGTGCGCTTCGTCAACTGCGTCCTCGAGCAGATGATCGAGGACCAACGACTGGCAGCGTGCCTACAACGCCTGGCTCAAGCAGCCGCTCGGCGATGCCGAGCCCGCCAGCCCCGCCGATCAGCCCGTACTCGCGGACGGTGACCGCTGCCCATGACCCACCGCTCCCACCGCCCCAGGCAAGCTCGGCGAAGCCATCGAGCCGGCGCTCATCCAGCGCTACCTCGACGAGCTGGACGCCTGGCTGCGCACCCGCAGCGACGAGCTCGACGAGCTCGACCGCGCGGCGCTGGCTGCCAACCGCGGGCAGGAGCTGGCCGGCGACATGGGGCTCACGCTGGCGATGTGGAAGGCGATCCACGACCGCTACCAGCTGGTGTTCGCGACCTGGGACGGCGGCCGGGTGCTCCAGCAGGAGCGGGAGCGGATCTCGGCCCTGATCTGGGGCCGGCTCGACGGGGCGTCCGGGATGCCGGGTGGGCTGGCGGTCTCGCTGCCGGAGGCGTGCCGCCTCAACGACGCGCTCACCGGCCAGCTGCGCACCAAGCTGGCGCTGGCCTACGACGCGACCGAGCAGGTGGCCCGGATCCGCGAGGTACGCGCCCAGCTGGAGCGGATCCGCGACCAGGTCGGGCTCGAGCCCGCGACGACCCGCGACAAGTCCGTCAACACGCTCGCCGGACTGATGGCGCGGATGGAGCAGATCAGCGACCGCGCCGATCGCGGGGCCGACGTCGGCGGCATGCTCGCACCGCTCGAGGTCGAGGCGACGACCTTCGAGCGCGACCTCATCGTCGGCAATGCCCGGCGCCGCGACGCCCGCTCCAAGGTGCTCTCCGCGCGCGAGCTGCGCGCCGACCTCGAGGCCCGCGCGCAGGCTGTCGAGAAGCTCGCGGCCCAGTGCGTGGCGACGGTCGACACCGCGCCGAGGTACGCCGTACCCGATGTCGAGGCGCTCGGCCCGGTGCCGGTGACGCCCGACGAGATCGACGCCTACCTGGAGAAGCTCGACCGGGTCTCGCAGGCGCTCGAGTTCGCCCAGCACAAGTACGCCGACGCGCTCGCGCAGCACACCGACCTGGTGGCGCTGCTCGACGCCTACGTCGCCAAGGCCAAGGCCCAAGGGGTGGCCGGCAGTCCCGACCTGGTCGAGAGTGAGCGGCAGGCGCGCGCCGTACTCGCCCGCACCCCGGCCCCGATGTCCGTCGCCCAGCAGATGGTCGCGACCTACCAGACGTGGCTTCAGAAGGAGACCGCCCAGTCATGATGCACCAGTGAGCAGCTGCACCCAGCCGGGTTGCACCGGCAGCATCCTCGACGGCTACTGCGACGTCTGCGGTTCCCCGGGCCCCGTTGATGCAGCCGGCGCGGCCGCGACGGCCTCGAGCAACGTCCCGACGGCCACGGTCGGCGCACCCGCGACGGGCACCACCCCGGCCCCGCCCGTCGCCAACGGCACACCCTGCGCGCAGCCCGGCTGCGGCGGCAAGATCCTCGATGGCTACTGCGACGTGTGCGGTACGGCGGCCGACGCGCCCGTCACGGCAGGCCGAGCCGGTCTCCGACTTCGCAGGCTCCGTCGCCACCTCCGCCAGCCGCGTGCAGTCCGCGGCCATCGGCTCCAAGCGCGCCGGCAGCACGGGCACCGGCGTCACCCGCCGTACCCGCAGCGGAAGCCAGCGGATGCGCGCCGCCCGGCTCGGCGCCGGCCTGACGTCGGTCCCGCCAGCGCCGCCCGTCGACGCCGCCAAGGCGATCATGGCGCACGCAGAGGTCCCCGAGGACAAGCGTCATTGCTCGAAGTGCGGCAACAAGGTCGGCCGCAGCATCGACGGCAAGCCCGGTCGCCCCGAGGGCTTCTGCGCCAACTGCGGCCAGGCGTTCTCGTTCACGGCGAAGCTGCAGCAGGGCGACCTGGTCGGCGGTCAGTACGAGGTCGCCGGCGCGCTCGCGCACGGTGGCCTCGGCTGGATCTACCTCGCCCGCGACCGCAACGTGTCCAACCGATGGGTGGTGCTCAAGGGCCTGCTCAACTCCGGTGACCCCGACGCGCTGGCCGCGGCGATCGCCGAGCAGCAGTTCCTCGCGCAGGTCGAGCACCCGGCGATCGTCGAGATCTACAACTTCGTGACGCACGAAGGCGCCGGCTACATCGTCATGGAGTACGTCGGCGGCAAGTCGCTCAAGCAGATCCTCAAGGACCGGATGCGGGCCAACAACGGCGCCTACGACCCGCTGCCGGTCGACCAGGCGCTGGCCTACATCCTCGAGCTGCTGCCGGCGTTCCAGTACCTCCACGACCTCGGCCTGATCTACTGCGACTTCAAGCCCGACAACATGATCCAGGTCGGCGACGCGATGAAGCTGATCGACCTCGGCGGCGTCCGCCGGGTGGACGACCAGGAGTCGGCGATCTACGGCACGGTGGGCTACCAGGCGCCCGAGGTGGCGGAGGTGGGGCCGACGGTCGCCTCCGACATCTACACGATCGGCCGCACCCTGCTGGTGCTCACGATGGAGTTCCGCGGCTACCAGGGCACCTACCTCCACAGCCTGCCACCGGTCGACCAGACGCCCCTGTTCCAGCAGCAGGACTCGCTCTACCACCTGGTGGCCAAGTGCTGTGCGGCCGATCCGGCCGACCGGTTCGCGTCCGTCGACGAGCTGCGCACCCAGCTGCTCGGCGTGCTGCGTGAGGTCGTCGCACGGACCCGGAAGGGTACGGCGCTCACCTCCGCCGCATCCGTCCTCTTCGAGTCGCCGGCGGTCGCGCGCGCGATCTCCAGCTGGGACCACCTCCCCAAGCTGCGCGAGGACACGACCGACCCGCAGTACGGGTGGCTGTCGACGATCGGCACCGAGGAGCCGCGCCAGCGGCTGAGGGACCTCGACGCGGCTCCCGAGGACAGCGCCGAGGTGTGGCTGGCCCGCTGCCGGGCTGCCCTGGAGCTCGGTGAGTCGGCGGCCGCCAAGAGCTATGCCGGCAACCTGCTGGCTGACGACCCGTGGGAGTGGCGGGCGCTGTGGATGGAAGGCCTTGCCGCCGTACAGCAGGACGACTGGGAGACCGCGAAGGCGTCCTTCAACGCCGTCTACCAGCAGGTGCCCGGTGAGCTCGCGCCCAAGCTGGCGCTGGCGTTCGCCTGCGAGAAGGGTGGGCAGCCGGAGGTCGCCGAGGGCCTCTACCAGACCTGCGCCGCGACGGACGCGACGTACGTCGCTCCGTCCGCGTTCGGGATGGCCCGGGTGCGCGCGGACCGCAAGGACACGCCCGGTGCCGTTGCCGCGCTCGACCTGGTGCCGAACACCAGCCGGGGCTACACGGAGAGCCGCCAGCAGCGCGCCGAGGTGCTGCTCGCCGGAAGCGCGATGGATCTTGCGGTGCTCGACCAGGCGCTGAGGACGATCGAGAGCTCCTCCGTCGACGGCCCGACCCGCCAGCGCTACACCGTGCGGATCCTCAAGGAGGCGCTGCCCGTCGTCGCCAAGAACCCGCCGCGCAAGGGCATCAGCATCGGCTCGGTCCAGGCGTCCGAGACGCACATCAGGGCCGGCCTGGAGAATGCGCTGCGCCTGCTGGCCCGCGACGCCCACGACCTCGACGAGCGCGTGGACCTGGTCAACCAGGCGAACGCCGTACGGAACTGGAGCCTTACATGACGGAGTCCACCACGGGGTCGACCAGCGCGCCGGAGACGGCGTGCCCGGCCTGCGGTGTCGGCGTGCCCGAGGGTGCCCGGTTCTGTGAGTCGTGCGGGGCCCAGATCGGCGACGCCGCCGTGACCCCGTTGACGCCGCCGGAGATGGTGCCTGCCGACGACCTCGGCGACGCTCCGATCAGTGCGCCCACCCGCCGCCCGGCGCACGCGCTGGCGGACCCGCCCCCCGACCCCGGCCGTCGTCCGTGCGGCAACTGCGGGGGAGAGGTCGGGCCCGATCTCTACTGCCTGTCGTGCGGGACCAAGGCGCCCAGCGAGCGCGACCACTTCCGGGAGACCCCGGCGGTCTGGGTGGCCGGGGTGTGCGACAAGGGCGCGAAGAAGAGCCGCAACGAGGACGCCATGGCGTTGCTCGCCGGCGAGCAGCCCGGCTCGCGCGCCGTCCTGGTGGTCCTCGACGGCGTCTCCAACCTGGTCGACTCCGACGTCGCTTCCCTCGCCGGCGCCCGCGCGGCCCGCGAGGTGCTGCGGACGCCGCTGCCGGCCGGGATGGGCACGCCGCAGAGCAAGGACGCGGCGGTGGCCAAGGTCTTCGCCGACGCCGCAGCAGCGGCGAACACGGCGATCGTCGCGATCACCGACCCCGACGAGCCCAACCCGGCGTCGGCGACGTTCACGGTGGCCGTGCTCGAGGGCACCCGGATCAGCCACGCCAACATCGGCGACTCCCGCTGCTACTGGCTGCCCGACGAGGGCGAGCCGGTGCAGCTCACGGTCGACGACTCGGTGGCCCAGAGCCAGATCGCCAGCGGGGTGGCCAAGGAGGTCGCCGAGACCGGGGAGTTCGCGCACGCCATCACCAAGTGGCTCGGGCGGGACTCGCAGGACATCGTCCCGGCCGTCGGCAGCCTCGAGGTCACCGGATCGGGCTGGCTGCTCGCCTGCTCGGACGGGCTGTGGAACTACGCATCCGCGCCGAGCGCGATCCAGGCGCAGGTGCAGGCGGCCACCGCGACCGACCCCGAAGGGATCGCGCTCGAGCTGGTGGCGTTCGCCAATGCGGCAGGCGGTCATGACAACATCACCGCCGCGCTGGCCCGCGTGGGACCGCTCGCGGCGGCCCCATCGCCTCCGGCAGAGACGGCCGCGGACGTGCCTCCGCCACCGCCCCCACTGGCGCCCCCGCTGCCGCCTCCGCCGGCCGCCCCGCCGACCGCCACACCGGCCGCCACGCCGACCGACCCACGCGGGCGCCGTACCACCGCCACCGCCGCCGGTGCAGAATGCCGGTACGCCGACCGAACCCCCGACCGGACAGACCGAGGCAGCAGGAGAGGGAGCCCCGACCGATGGCTGAGTTCACCACCGCCGTCTTCCAGAACGAGTTCCTGCCGGACGGCGGGACCGACGTCAACGCGATCGTCACCATCGCCTGCAAGGGGGCCGGCACTGCCGGCCAGTCCGGCTCCGGCGACGCCGGCGAGATCATCATCGTCGACACGTCCGGCTCGATGGGGCCCGCGACGATGGCCGCCGCCAAGGACGCCGCGCAGGCGGCGTTGTCGGAGATCGTCGACGGCACCTGGTTCGCCATCGTCGCCGGTGCGGACCGCGCGATGCTGGCCTACCCGCCGGTGACCAGTGGTCCCGCCCTGGTGCAGATGAACCCGCAGACCCGGCAGGAGGGGTCCGCCGCGATCGGGCGCTTCGTCGGCAGCGGCGGTACGGCGATCTCCACCTGGCTCGACCTCGCCGGCCAGATCTTCGCGTCCGTCCCGCAGGTGACCCAGCGCCACGCACTGCTGCTCACCGACGGTGAGAACCGCGAGCGCCCGGGCCGGCTGGACGAGTCGATCAACCGTGCCACCGGCTACTTCCAGTGCGACTGCCGCGGCGCGGGCACCGACTGGCAGGTCGCCGAGATCCGGCGGATCGCGCAGGCGCTGCTCGGCACCGTCGACATCATCCCGAGGCCCGACGAGATGCGGGCGCAGTTCCAGGAGATCATGCGGGCGTCGATGGCCCGCGGTGTCGCTGACGCCAAGCTCCGCGTGTGGACGCCGCAGGGCGCCCAGGTGCTGTTCGTGCGCCAGGTCGCGCCGACGCTCGAGGACCTCACCGACCGCGGGGTGGCGGTCAACCCGCTGACCCGCGACTTCCCGACGGGCGCGTGGGCCGACGAGTCCCGCGACTACCACGTCGCGATCCGGGTGGCGGCGAAGGCGCTCGGGCAGGAGCAGCTCGCCGCGCGGGTCCAGCTCGCGCTCGGGGAGAACGTCGTGACCCAGGGTCTGGTGAAGGCGACCTGGTCCAACAACTCCGAGCTCACCACCCGGATCGACAAGCAGGTGGCCCACTACACGGGCCAGACCGAGCTCGCCGCCATGATCCAGGAGGGCCTGGCCGCCAAGGCCGCAGGCGACGAGGCGACCGCGACGACCAAGCTCGGTCGCGCGGTGCAGCTCGCCGCGGAGACGGGCAACGACGAGGCGACGTCCAAGCTGAAGAAGGTCGTCGACGTCGAGAACGAGGCCGACGGCACGGTGCGGCTCAAGCGGGCAGTCGACAAGGCCGACGAGATGGCGCTCGACACCGCATCGACCAAGACGACCCGGGTCCGCAAGGACCCGGCCGGGAGCTGACGTTGCCTACCTGTCCCTCGGGCCACGACTCGACCGCCGACGACTACTGCGACGTCTGCGGCCTGCCGATCACCGACGCCGGCCCCACGCCGACACCTGCCGGCGACGCACCGGCTCCACCGCCGGAGACGGACGTGCCGACGCCGGCCGTGCCCGCCGGCGCGACCTGCCCGAACTGCTCGGCGCTCAACCCGGAGAACGCCCTCTTCTGCGAGGCGTGCGGCTACGACTTCACGACCGGGCAGGCGCCGCGCACCCCGTCGGCGCTCGACCTGGATGCGCCGAGTGCGCCGCCGGACACGTCGACGCCGGCCACGCCGCCGACCGAGGACACCCCGGCCGTCAGCGACCCGCCGACCTCCGAGGCGCAGCGCTCGATCGCGCCGCCGCTCGCCGACGCGTGGGTGGCGGAGGTGTGGATCGACCCGGACTGGTACGCCGACCAGGACTCGTCCGACCCGCTGCCCTCCGCAGGAGTGCCGGTCGTCGTACCTCTGAAGACGATGTCCATCCTCGTCGGCCGGACCTCGCGCAGCCGCAACATCCACCCCGACATCGACCTGACCACCGACAACGGCATCAGCCGGCGCCACTGCCAGCTCACGACCGACGGCAGCCGCTGGTTCGTCGAGGACCTCGGCTCGTCCAACGGCACCTACGTCGGCGGTCCGATCGGCCCGCTGCCGACCACGCCGCTGTCGCCGGGGGAGAAGCGCGAGATCGCCCCCGACGAGCGGGTCTACCTGGGCGCCTGGAGCCGGATCGTGATCCGGAAGGCCGCCCCCGGCGAGATCGCGTAACCGCGAACTCGCCGGTTCGCCCGCGAATCGCACGGTTCGCCGACGAATCGCACACCGTTCGCCGAACTGTCACCCTCGGCGCCGGCAGTGTGCGACTGTCGACACCGATCTGTGCAACTTCGATGCGTTAGCGGCGGGTGGCGAGGACGACCGAGGAGTCGGTCGCGACCATCACCTCGACGGCGGTGAACCGCTCGTCGATGAGCCATTGCTCGCGCAGGGTGTCGACCCGGCCGCCGTTGAGCGGCGGCCACTGCTCGCCGGGCCAGAAGTCGCCGAGCACGACGATCCCGCCCGGCTCGACCAGGTCGGCGATCGCGTCGACGCCGACCTCGTCCGGCTGCTCGGAGTCGAGGTAGAGCAGCGAGTAGGGACCCTTGTCCATCAACGTGGACCAGTCCGCCGTCAGTACGTCGACGAGCGGGTCGTCGTCGAAGATCTCGGCGGCCGCGCTGGCGAGCTTGGGGTCGCGCTCGGCGGTGAGGATCCGCGCCTGGCTGTCGCGGACGCCCGACCGCAGCCAGGCAGTGCCGATGCCGCAGCCGGTGCCGAACTCGGCCATGGTCCCGGTGCGGGTCGCGGCGAGTGCCGCCAGCAGCCGGCCCGTCTCGTTGCGGCAGAACGAGACGTAGCCCGCGCGTCGGGACACGTCGAACGCGCGGTTGACCACATCAGGTCGATCGGGGGGCGCGCTCATGGAACGAGTCTTTCATCCTGGTACCAACGTCTCGGCATCCGAACAAGGAGCGAAATGCGAGGACATCGGTTCGCGGACGCCGTAGGCTTGTTCTCACCATGCGGCAGTTCTTCGTACTTATCGTGCGCCGCGGCGGGGCCTGAGAGAGGCCACCTCGCCGCGGTGACTGCGGCGTGCATCCCGCGCCTGCGTGGGCTTCTCGATCACACTCGATAGAAGTCCATTGCCTGAAAGGCGAGCACGATCATGTACGACATGTATCCGGACTGGGGCCCGGCGAAGCACGACCCCGACCATCCGCTGCACCGCAACACCCACAGCGACGCCCTGCAGGGTGCGTTCAACCCGTCCGCAGGGACTGCCCTGCGAGACGAGGACGAGCCGCGTCCTGACGACAACTAACGTCTTCGCCCATGACCTCTGCGACCAGCACCGCGTCCACTGTCACGCCCGCCGACGGGAGTGTGGCACTGGCTGTCGTCCCCGGTGACGGCATCGGACCCGAGGTGACGGCCGAGGCGCTGAAGGTGCTGGAGGTTGCAGCTTCCCTCTCGGACACCGCTGTGAAGTTCGAACAGACTCGCTACTCCCTAGGCGCCGAGCAGTACCTCGCCACCCATGAGGTGTTGCCCGACTCCGTGCTCGCCGAGATCCGGGAGCACGACGCGATCCTGTTGGGAGCGGTCGGCGGCAAGCCGAACGACCCGAACCTGCCGCCGGGGATCCTCGAGCGCGGGCTGCTGCTGCGGCTGCGCTTCGAGCTCGACCACTACGTCAACCTGCGCCCGTCGCGGATCTACCCCGGAGCGGTCTCGCCGCTCTCGGACGCGGTCCTCGGCAAGGGCGAGGTCGACTTCGTGGTCGTCCGCGAGGGCACCGAGGGTCCCTACACCGGCAACGGTGGCGCGCTCCGGGTCGGCACCCCGGCCGAGATCGCCACGGAGGTCTCGGTGAACACGGCGTACGGCGTGGAGCGGGTCATCCGCGACGCCTTCGCGCGTGCCCAGCGCCGTCCGCGCAAGAAGCTCACCCTGGTCCACAAGACCAACGTGCTGGTCAACGCGGGATCGCTGTGGTGGCGGCTGTTCGAGGAGGTGGCGGCGGAGCACCCCGACGTCACGACCGACTACTGCCACATCGATGCGGTGATGATCTTCCTCGCCACGGACCCGCAGCGGTTCGACGTGATCGTGACCGACAACCTGTTCGGTGACATCGTCACCGACCTCGCCGCCGCGATCACCGGCGGCATCGGCCTCGCGGCCTCGGGCAACGTCAACCCCGACCGCACGGCGCCGTCGATGTTCGAGCCGGTGCACGGCTCGGCGCCCGACATCGCCGGCCAGCTGGTCGCGGACCCGACCGCGGCGATCCTCAGTGGCGCGCTGCTGCTCGACCACCTCGGCCACCCCGACGCGGCCGCCCGGATCGAGACCGCCGTCATCGATGATCTTGCCGCCCGGACGCCGGGCCAGAAGCGGTCGACGCCCGAGGTGGGCGACGCGATCGCTGCTCGAGTAGCGGGGTAGTCCGGCGGCCCTCCAGGCCGCTCAGCAGACGACTTTTCCCAACTACTAGGACGTTCGACTATCTTGTCTGACATGCAGATCACCACCACGCTCACGTCGTCTCCAACCGATGACGCGCGCCTGGCCGAGATCCTCGCGAACCCCGGTTTCGGCACCAACTTCACCGACCACATGTTCACGGTCGAGTGGACCCCGGCCGACGGCTGGCACGACGCGCGGATCACGCCGTACGGCCCCATCACCCTCGACCCGGCCGCCGCCGTCCTGCACTACGCGCAGGAGATCTTCGAGGGGATGAAGGCCTACCGCCATGCCGACGGCTCGGTTTGGATGTTCCGGCCCGAGGCCAACGCCGAGCGGATGGTCCGCTCCTGCCACCGGCTCGCGCTGCCGGTGCTCGAGGTGCCCGACTTCGTGCAGGCGGTCTCTGCCCTGGTCGAGGTCGACCAGCGCTGGGTGCCCACCAACGAGGAGGGCGGCGAGAAGAGCCTCTACGTGCGGCCCTACATGTTCGCCTCGGAGAAGTTCCTGGGCGTTCGGCCGGCCGAGCACGTCACCTACATGGTGATCGCCAGCCCGGCCGGCGCCTACTTCAAGGGCGGCGCCAGGCCGGTCAACCTGTGGCTCACCGAGGAGTACACCCGGGCCGGCCGCGGCGGCATGGGCGCGGCCAAGACCGGCGGCAACTACGCCAGCTCCCTGATCGCGCAGCAGGAGGCCTACGCCAACGGCTGCGACCAGGTGGTCTTCCTCGACGCCGAAGAGGGCAAGTACGTCGAAGAGCTCGGCGGCATGAACATGTACTTCGTCTACGACGACGGCTCCATCGTCACCCCCGAGACCGGCACCATCCTCGAGGGCATCACCCGCGCCAGCGTCATGGAGCTCGCGGGCAAGATGGGCCACCACGTCACCGAGCGCAAGTTCGGTATCGACGAGTGGCGTCGGGGTGTCGAGGACGGCCGGATCGTCGAGATCTTCGCCTGCGGCACCGCCGCGGTCGTCACTCCCGGTCGGCGAGCTGCGCACCAAGGACGGCGTCACGCCCCGCTCCGGCCGGTTCCGAGCTGACGATGCAGATCCGCAAGCGCTGGTCGACGTCCAGTTCGGGCGGGCCGACGACACGTTCGGCTGGATGCAGCCGGATCGTCTGAGTTCTTCGATGCGAGCGCAGCGGCTCGCGCGCGATGCTCCTGTGCCGGGGACGCTGGCCCAGCGCCCACGGCTCGCTCGGCCGGTCAGACAGAGAGGTAGCCTTCTCGGTCCTTCACTGCCGGGTCGCAGTCTTCATTCGCGCTGAGCGACACTCCAGAGCGGCAGGACCTCGCCGCAAGTGGGCCCTGGGTGCGTACGGATGTCATCGCCGTTCCTCGTGCCCGCGGACCCTCCCGTTGAGGGTCGCTGCCAAGACCGACCGGGTCATGCCGGGAAGTCATCGCCCCGCGGCGTTTGCGGTTCTGGTAGCGGTCGCTGCCCAGCCCGTGCATCGGCGACACGCGTGCTTAGTGTCGGAGAGTTCGATTTTCCGTCTCGGGTAAGAGAGGGAGCTGGCATGACCTACCGGCGGATAGCTCATCAGCGGAGTCGCGGCGGTCGCTGCGCTACTCGTCACCGCGGTTCCGGCAGACGCGCACTTCTGCTACAAGAACAAGCTCACGCCCCAAGCGGCAGCGGGCATGGCGCGATCGCAGGGTTTCGTGACCTTCGGCGAGGTCGCGTTCCAGTTCACCGGCCTGTGCCCAGCCGGCATCGAGGTGCTGGCCGACGCGGCCGGCGTCACCACGGGCACACCGATCCACGCTCGCGCAGTGATGGCAGGCGGCAGCGGCGGCAACAAGGCGATCAGTCACCTTGACTTCGACGCGATCGACGCAGCATTCCCGGACGCGGTAGCAGCCTGCACGTGACGTGTCGGACACCGGCTCGGGCCGGTGGTCAGTCTTCGGCCGGGCGGTAGACCGCGTCGCACAGGCGCGCCATCCGGGGCGTCGCGGCCAGCGCTGCGCTGGCGAAGACAACGTTGTACTGATGCGGGCGCTGGATGTCGCGCAGGACCGGCACCAGGTCGCAGTCGGCGAGGTAGCGGGCTACGTCGACATCGAGCCACTGGCCCCGCCACACCTGCTCGTTCTCGACCTCGATGTAGACGAGCTGAGGCGTGGGACAGGACCTTCTTGCCCGAGGTCAGAACCGCCCCCGACGCACCTTCGACGTCGATCCACGCGACTACGACGTCGTCGTCGTTGACGCTCACGAAGTCGTCGAGGGTCACCGACGGCACCGGCACGGTCTCGGTCCTCTCGGCGTAGCGGTGGCGCGCCAGGCTCGCCATCCGACTCGTGCGCCGCTTGCCGAAACGCCTCCCGAGCAGCGGGTTGTGGAACCGGCGGGGGATGCCGAGGTCGACGGTGCCGTTGGTCTCCGAGACTGCCAGGTGGTGGTAGTCGACGCCGGTGCCGTCGAGGCCGTCGGCGAACTTGTCGTGCACGTAGGGGTTGGCCTCGAACGCCACGCAGTGGGCGCTGGGCAGCTCGGACTTGAGCCACCGGCTGAACGCCGCCTCGTGGGCTCCGACCTCGAGGCTGACGGTCGGGGCGAGCTCGATGCACAGGTCACGGAACGCCTGTTCGACGCGCTCGCTGACCAGCTCCCGAGGCAGCTTGCGGGCGCGGTGCGCGAGCAGCTGCGTCAGGTAGAGGTAGCCGGCGTCGTGGGGGTTCGTGGGTGCAGCGGACAAGTGCCAGACCTTCCCGAGTCGGTCGTGCAGTCGGCTTTCACGGTACCGCGAACCCCCATCAGAACTGCGAATTCGGGCCCGACCTACGCGTCGTACGACCTCGCGCTGGGTAGCCTCTCATCGTGACGACCCAACCGCAGGGCGAGTCGCCCACGCGGGTGGGCGACTACACGCTGCTGACCCGGCTCGGTGAGGGCGGCATGGGCATCGTCCACCTCGCTCGCAGCACCGACGGCCGCCGGGTCGCGCTCAAGGTGCTGCGTCCGCACATCGTGGGCGACGAGGAGGCGCGGGCACGACTCGCGCGCGAGGTCAGCACCCTCATGCGGGTGCGCAGTCCCTGGATCGCCGAGTTCCTCGACGCCGACCCGTGGGCGGAGATCCCTTACGTCATCACCCGCTACGTGCCGGGTCTCTCGCTGCACGACCACGTGGTCGAGGAAGGACCGATCGAGGACCGCGACCTGTACTGGCTCGCCGGCTGCCTCGCCGAGGGCATCGCCGCGGTCCACCAGGCCGACGTGCTCCACCGCGACATCAAGCCGTCGAACGTGCTGATGGAGGGCCGTACGCCGATCCTCATCGACTTCGGCCTCGCCCGCGTCACCGACGACCCGCGGCTCACCCAGACCGGCTGGCTGCTCGGCACGCCCGGCTATCTCGCGCCCGAGATCCTGTACGGCGACGACGCGACGGCTGCGGCGGACATCCACGCCTGGGCCGCAACGGTGGCGTACGGCGCGACCGGGCGTCCGCCGTACGGGCGCGGACCGTCGATGGCGATCATGGACCGGGCCCGCCGTGGCGAGCACGACCTCACCGGCATCGAGGGACCGCTCGCCGCCGTTCTCGACGCCGCGCTCGATCCCGACCCGCTGGCCCGGCCGACCCTCAACGAGCTGCTCGCGTGGCTGCGGCCACTCAGCACGCAGCCGTCCGCACCGCCGGTGCCGCCGCCGGTCGCGGACCAGGTCGAGGAGGACGAGTTCACGCTGCCGGTAGCGCTGGCGAACGGTGGTCTCGAGGCGCGCACCGCTGCGACCGTGCCCGAGCCGCGGCCGGTGACCCGGGTGCTGACCACCCCGGTCCCGCCTCCGCCCCCGCCATCGCTGCACGCGGCGCCGACGATCGGGCCGCCCGCGGCGGTGATCCAGTGGGAGCAGGACTGGGACGCCCGACTCCTGACCCCGCCGAAGGTGCCGCTGAGCGAGCGGCTCCGCCGCGGTGCTGCGGTCGGGTGCGGGGGAGTCGTCCTCGGCGCGGCGACTGCCGTCGCGCCGTACGTCACGGGCGTGGCGGTACTCCTCGGCGTCTGGCTGTTGCGCACGGGCTCGCTCGCGGCGTCGGCAGGCGCGGATCGCCGTACGACCCGCGGCAGCAAGTGGTACGACGCACCGCAGCTCGCGTTCACCACCCCCTGGCACTCGCTGCGGGCGATCACGGGCACCGTCGTCCTGCTGCTCTGGAGCCTGGGGCTCGCCCTCGCGGCCGCGCTGCTCTGCTACGCCGCGGCGCTCGGCGGTGAGGCGACGCTCTTCGCCGGCGGCACCACGCTCGGCGTCGCGCTGTGGTCCGGGCCGGGCGCCAGCCGGTTCCGCTCGCCGCTCGCGCGGATCGTCCATCCGCTCTGCAGGACTGGGCTCACTGGCTGGCGATGTGCGGTGGGCTGCTCCTCGTCGCAGCCGTGCTCGGCCTGGTCGTCGCGAGCCAGGGCGTCAACTGGCTGCCGGCGTCCGGCCCGCCGTTCTGACGACGCCGCGGATCGCGACCCACCTGATCGCAGCCACCGTGGCCGAACCGACCACGGCGACCCCGATCAGGGCGGCCGTCGGGACGGCCGGCTCGGAGCCAGACCTGGCCTGGCTGCGCCGTACCGTCCCTTGGCTCTGCCACGACAGCACCGACCCGTCGGACTGGCCCGAGAGCAGCGACCAGCGCGCTTGGTACGAGCCGGTCGACAGCATCGACATCGCCGAGCCGAGGGAGCCGAGGGACGCGAACGAGCCGGCGGATCCGATCGAGGCCACCGACCCGGTCGATCCGATCGAGAGCACCGACTCGCTGGAGCAGATGCTCAGGACACTGTTGTGGGAGCGGATCGACCAACGCGAAGGCATGGACAGATCATGCAGGGTGACCCGCGCTTGTGGCAGACTGGAGGCGTGCAGCAGCGCACCATCATCATTAGCTAGCGCGTCGAGCCCCTCGACGCGCCAACCTCTCGTCTCCGAGAGGTTTTTCTTTTGCCCGGACATCCCCGACCCGAGAGACACCGATGAACCAGCCAGCCGACGCGCTCGATCAGCCACTGGATCTGCACGGCGCGTTCCACGTCTACGACACCACCCTGCGGGACGGCATGCAGCAGGAGGGGCTCAACCCGACGGTCGCGGACAAGCTGGCGATCGCGCGGCAGCTGGACGGTCTGGGCGTGGGCTACATCGAGGGCGGCTGGCCGGGCGCCAACCCCAAGGACACCGAGTTCTTCCGCAGGGCAGCGGTCGAGCTCGACCTCCAGCACGCGAAGCTCGCGGCCTTCGGCGCGACCCGGAGGGCGGGCGTCAACGCGGCCGACGACCCGTTGATCGCGGCCTTGCGGGACAGCGGGGCCGGCGTCGTCACCCTGGTCGCCAAGTCCCATGCCGGCCATGTCGAGAAGGCGCTGCGCACCACGCTCGAGGAGAACCTCGCGATGGTGCGCGACACCGTCAGCCACCTCCGCGCCGAGGGCCAGCAGGTCTTCCTCGACGCCGAGCACTTCTTCGACGGCTACCGCCTGGACCGGGCCTACGCGCTCGAGGTGCTGCGGACGGCGTACGACGCCGGGGCCGATGTCGTCGCCCTCTGCGACACCAACGGCGGCATGCTGCCCGGCTGGGTCGCCGACGTCGTCCACGACGTGGTGCAGACGACCGGGGTCCGGGTCGGCATCCACTGCCACAACGACACCGGCTGCGCGGTCGCCAACACCCTCGCTGCGGTCGACGCCGGCGCGACGCACGTGCAGGGCTGCATCAACGGGTACGGCGAGCGCACCGGCAACGCCGACCTCGTCAACGTCGTCGCCAACCTGGAGCTCAAGCTGGACCGGCAGGTGCTGCCGCCCGGGCTGCTCGGCGAGGCCACCCGGATCGCGCACGCGGTCGCCGAGGTGACCAACGTGCCGCCGGCTTCACGGCAGCCGTACGTCGGCGTCTCGGCGTTCGCGCACAAGGCCGGCCTGCACGCCTCTGCCATCAAGATCGACCCGAATCTCTATCAGCACATGGACCCGGCCGGCGTCGGCAACGACATGCGGCTGCTGGTCTCCGAGATGGCCGGCCGTGCGTCGATCGAGCTCAAGGGCAAGGAGCTCGGCTTCGACCTCTCCGAGAACCCCGACGTGGTCACCCGGGTGACCGCTCGCGTCAAGGAGCTGGAGCAGGGCGGCTACACGTTCGAGGCGGCGGACGCGACGTTCGAGCTGCTGCTCATGGAGGAGGCCGAGGGGAGGCGTCCGTCGTACTTCGACGTCGAGTCGTGGCGCGTGATCACGGAGACGCTCACCCACGCCCGTCCCGGGGAGGAGGCGGTCTCCGAGGCGACCGTCAAGGTCCTGGCCGCAGGCGTGCGCTACGTCGTGACCGGCGAGGGCAACGGTCCGGTCAACGCGCTCGACCAGGCGCTCCGGACCGCGATCGTCCAGGCCTACCCGGCGATCGCGAAGTTCGAGCTGATCGACTTCAAGGTCCGCATCCTCGACCAGGGCCACGGCACCGACGCGATCACCCGCGTCCTCATCGAGACCAGCGACGGCGAGTCGTCGTGGGTCACCGTCGGCGTCGGCGCGAACGTGATCGAGGCGTCGTGGGAGGCGCTGGTCGACGGGCTGACCTACGGGCTGGTGCGCCACCACGTGGAGTGATCAGGTCGCGACCACGCCGGCGCACCAGGTCGGACCACCCGGCGACCAGCCGGTCCATCGGTACGTCGGCCCGGTCGACCTGCTCTCGAAGGACGATGATCTCGAGCGGCGCGACCAGGGCAGTCGCGAGGTAGGCGAGGTCGCCGCCCACTCCGAGCTGGCCGAGCAGGTAGCGCACGTGCATCGTCGTGAACGACAACGCGCCGACGCTGCGGGCGCCCGGATTGCCGGCCGCCTCGATCAGCTCGGCATGCCGCAGGTTGAGGAGCATCCGGGACTCACCGAACGCCAGCAGCCGCTCCAGCGGCGGCGCGTCCGGACCGAGCGGCGGCGGGCCGCCCATCACGGCCGCCTGCCACTCCGTCTCGGAGTGGTTGAGCAGCGTCCCCATCAGCCCCTCGCGGCTCCCGAACCGCCGGAACACCGTCCCCTTGCCGACACCGGCGCGACAGGCCAGGGCATCCATGGTCACGCCGCGCACGCCGACCTCCTCGACCAGCGCAGCAGCCGCCGTCATCAGCGCCTCGCGGTTGCGCGCCGCGTCGCGCCGCTCGGGCGGCGGCGAGGTGAGGAGAGGGAGTGGCTTCGGCATGGCGCTGGTCACTCTAGGGCGAGGGGCCGACGTACTTCTCGAGGTTTTCCAGGATCTCGGGAATGGAACCGGACCACAGTCCGTTTCGACTGTCATGACTGACACTCGCGTACTCGTCCTCGTCGGCAGCCTCCGCGCCGACTCGCACAACCGCAAGATCGCCGAAGCGATCCGTGAGCAGGCGCCCGCCGGCGTCACCGTCGACATCGCCGCCAGCCTCGGCGACCTCCCGTTCTACAACGAGGACATCGACGGCGAGCAGACTCCCGCGGCGGTCGTCCGCTTCCGGGAGCAGGTCGGCGCCGCCGACCGGCTCCTCGTCCTGACGCCGGAGTACAACGGCACCATGCCCGCCGTCCTCAACAACGCGATCGACTGGGCGTCCCGCCCGTTCGGCGCCGGCGCCATCAAGGGCAAGCCGCTCGCTGTCGTCGGCACCGCCGTCGGGCAGTACGGCGGCCAGTGGGCCCACGACGACGCCCGCAAGTCCGCGCGCGTGGCCGGTGCCGCCGTCGTCGAGGGCATCACGCTCTCGCACGCGCACGCGTGGGGCAGCGACCCGGCCGCCGAGGCCGACACGGTGGAGAAGTTCCTCGCCGCCGTGACCGACCTCGCGTCGTACGACGCCGCCATCGTCGCGCTGCCTGAGGTCTCGTGACGGTCGCTGCGCGACCTCCTCCACTAGCGACGCCGCTAAGTTGCCTGTGTGACAGAACTGCACGACCTCAGCGCCCTCGAGCAGGGCGCCCTGGTCCGGTCCGGTGAGACCAGCGCCGTCGAGCTGACCGACCACTACCTGGCTCGCATCGAACGCGCCGACCGCGAACATGGGGACTTCGTGGCCGGCGCGTTCGCGTTCCTGGACCCCGACCTGGCGCGGGCCCGGGCGCGCGAGGTCGCCGCGGTCGGCCCGGTCGGCGACGGTGCTTCGCCGCTCGCCGGCACCCCGACGGCGATCAAGGACCTCAACCTGACGGCGGGCGTCCCGACGGCGTTCGGGTCGCCGGTCTTCGCGGGCCACGTCCCGGAGGTCTCGGACGCGGTCACCCTGGCGATGGAGGCGGCCGGGCTGGTGAGCCTCGGCAAGACGAGCACGCCGGAGTTCGGGTCGCCCTGCTACACCGAGCCCGAGGGTCGCCCGCCCGCGGTGACGCCGTGGGACACCACCCGGATGGCCGGCGGCTCCTCGGGTGGCGCGGCCGCCGCCGTGGCGGCCGGCCTGGTGCCGGCGGCGCAGGGCTCCGACGGCGGCGGATCGATCCGGATCCCGGCGTCGTGCTGCGGTCTGGTGGGGCTCAAGCCCACCCGCGGCCGGATCAGCGGCTTCCCGATGTACGGCGACCCGATCGGCCTCGCCACGTCCGGCTCGATCGCGCGGACGGTCGGTGACGCCGCAGCGCTGCTCGACGTGCTCGCCGGGCGGCGCGCGAGCGATCCCTTCTGGGCGCCAGAGCCCTCCGGCACGTTCCTCGCGGCGACCCTGCGCGAGCCCGGCCGGCTGCGGATCGCCCGGTTCGTGCAGCCGGTGATCGCCGACGTCGAGGTGAGCGCCGAGAGCCGGCAGGCCTATGACGACGCCTCGCGGCTGCTCGCCGACCTCGGACACTTCATCGAGGACGTGCCCGGTGCCCCTGCCGCCCGAGGCGGTGGCCACCTTCGAGACCTGCTGGGCCGTCCTCACGGGACTCTCGGTGACGCCGCTCGCGCCCGAGCAGCGCGAGCAGCTGCGGCCGCTCACGCGCTGGCTGGGGGAGCGCGGTGAGGCAGTCAGCGGGCCCGAGTTCGGGCTCGCGATCGGCCGGCTGCGGCAGTACGCCGCCGACGCGCTGATCGGGCTGGCGCCGTACGACGCCATCCTCACGCCCACCCTCGCCACGCCGCCGCTGCCGGTCGGCGCGATCCGCAACGACGCCGATCCGGCCGCCGACTTCGAGGCGCAGAAGCGCTTCACGCCGTGGACCTCGGCCTGGAACGTCACCGGGATGCCGGCGATCTCCTTACCGCTGCACTGGACGGCAGACGGGCTGCCGGTCGGGGTCATGCTCGCGGCGCGACCGGCCGAGGAGGAGCTGCTGCTGTCCCTGGCCGCCCAGGTCGAGGCCGCTCAGCCGTGGCGGGATCGTCATCCGCAGATCTGGTAACGCGTTTAGCCAACCTACGCACGGCGCTCCGGTCCGCGTGGTGTCATGTGACGGTGTCATCGGGGGATCAAGTAATTCGAGTGATCGTGGCCGAGGGCGACGACGCCGCTCGGGCCGAAGTCGTGGCCGCGCTCCAGGGCAACGGGTGCGAGGTCTGCGGTGAGGCCGCGACGGCCGACGCCGCCATCGCCGTCACGGTCGAGGAGCGGCCGGACGTCGTACTCCTCGACGTCGGGCTGCCGGGCAACGGGATCACCGCTGCGCGCGAGCTCGCGCGCCGGCTGCCGACCACCGCGATCGTGATGTTCGCGGCGACTGCGGACGACGACGACCTGCTGGACTCGCTGCGGGCCGGAGCATCGGGCTACCTGCTCAAGGACACCGATCCGGCACGGCTGGGCTTCGCGCTGCGGGGTGTCCTCAACGGCGAGGCGGCGATCCCGCGGCAGCTGGTCCGCCGGCTGGCCGAGGAGCTTCGTTCGCCGGCATCGCCGCGGTTCGTGAAGACCAGCCCCGCTGCCGCCAAGCTCACGGCACGCGAGTGGCAGGTGATGGAGCTGCTGGGTGCGGGCCTGACGACCGACCAGGTCGCGCGGCGGCTCTTCCTGTCGCGGTCGACGATCCGCGTCCACGTCTCGTCGACGTTGAAGAAGCTCCGGGTCACCGACCGGGAGAGCGCGTTCGCCATCCTGCGCGGGGAAACCCCCTAAAAGCGCCGCGGCCCGGTCGTGGCGCTCACTTCCCCACAGAGCGGGCGTCACGACCGGGTCCTGCGATGTGTGGTGCCCCCACCACCCGGAGAACGTTAGGCAGCCCGTGTGGGTCGTTGAAGGGTCATCGGACGGATTGCCCGTTCAATCGCCTAAGCACGCGGCGCTCAGGCGCCGGCGAACCAGTCGGGGGCGGCGGCGAGGAATTCCTCGCGGCTGAGCGCACCCGCACCCTCCGGGAGTACGGCGAGCACCGGCAGATCGGTCACCCGCGGCAGGTCGTCCCGGTTGCAGCGCTCGGCCAGCCCCGGAGCGGCCGGCCAGGACCCGATCACGAGGCCCGCCGGCTCCAGCCCGCGCGCCCGGAGCGCGCCGACGGTGAGCTCGGTGTGGTTGAGGGTGCCGAGACCAGCGCGACTGACCACCACGACCTCGAGCCGGACGCCGTCGGGCAGTCCTGCTGCCAGCGCGGAGGCGAGGTCGAGGAGGGTGCCGCCGTCCGTGTCGAGGCGCACCAGCAGCCCGCCCGCACCTTCGACGAGCACGGTGTCGTGCTGTTCGGAGAGCGCGAGGATCCGGTCGACGTACTCCTCGACCCGAGGGATGGGCACGCCCTGCCGCCGGGCAGCGGTGTCGGGCGCGAGCGGGTCGTCGAGCGCGGTGAACTCCTGCACCGGTCGACCGGTCAGCCGCTCCACGACGCTCACGTCGCGATCGGGGTCCTCGGCGATCCCGGTCTGCACCGGCTTCACGACGACCACGTCGCCGGCCGCCGTCGCCGCGAGTGCCGCGGTCGCGATCGTCTTGCCCACCCCGGTGTCGGTGCCCGTGACCACGACGACCCGACGTGGGGTCACTGGTGCTCCTTGGCGATGGTGACGAGCACGTCGACCGCGCGCTCCCAGTCCGGGCCTGCGATGCCGGCGCTCGCCGTGACCCGCAGGCGGGAGATGCCGTCGGGCACCGACGGGGGACGGAAGCAGCCCACCCGGATGCCCTCGGCCAGGGCCGCGGCCTGCGCTGCGACGGCCGCCTGCGGCGACGGCATCGGGATCGACAGCACCGCGCCGTCAGGCGTCACCACACCGAGGGCGTCGGCCAGCGTGCGCACCCGGTCGCGGACCAGGTCGGACAGCTCGGGCCGGGCGCGCAGCACGCGGAGCGCGGCCAGTGCGGCAGCCGTCGACGCCGGCGCCAGCGCGGTGTCGAAGATGAACGGACGCGCCCGGTTGACCAGGTGCTCGCGCAGCGCCGGCGTACCGAGCACCGCGCCGCCCTGGCTGCCGAGCGACTTCGACAAGGTCGCGGTCACGACGACGTTGGGGTGCCCGGCGAGCCCGGACCGCGCCACCAGGCCGGGACCGTGGACGCCGACGCCGTGCGCCTCGTCGACCACGAGCAGGGCGTCGTACGACGCGCACAGGTCGGCCAGCTCCGTCAGCGGAGCCGCGTCGCCGAGGACCGAGTAGACGGACTCGGCCAGCACCAGCGTGCGCTCAGCCCCGTCGGTCGAGGAAGTCGCTCTGCGACGGTCACGAGACCCGCGAGCGCCGCACGGACCGCGTCGACGTCGCTGTGCGGGACGACGGTCAGCCGGGCCCGCGAGAGCCGGGCGGCGTCGACGAGGGACGCATGGATGTGGGCGTCGGAGATGACGTGCGCCCCGCGGTCGACCAGCGCGGTGACCAGGGCGAGGTTGGCGGCGTACCCGGACGACAGCACCAGCGCCGAGGGCTGCCCGAGGTAGTCGGCGAGCTCCGCCTCGAGCTCGGCGTGGAGGTCGAGGGTGCCGGTGACCAACCGCGACGCACCGGCACCGCCGCCCCAGGCGAGAGCGGCGTCCGCGGCGGCCTGTCGGACGGCCGGGTCGCGGGAGAGCCCGAGGTAGTCGTTGCCCGCGAGGTCGAGCGTCGGGTCGTCTGCGCCACGGGCCTGCAGCCGGCGGGTCAGCCCCGCCTCCTCGCGCGCGGTGGCCTGCTCGGCGAGCCACTGGTTCCAGTGTCCATCCTGCCTTCACCGCCTCGGCGATGCCGCCGAGCAGGCGGTCGAGCTCGCCGTCGCTGATGACGTACGGCGGCATCGTGTAGATCAGGTCCCGGAACGGGCGCAGCCACACGCCTGCCGCCACCGCGGCGTCGGTCGCGGCGACCACGTCGACCGGGTGGTCGAGCTGGACCACCCCGACCGCACCGATCGTCCGTACGTCGGCCACGCCCGGCACGCCCCGTAGCGGAGCCAGCCCGGTCGTGAGCCGGTGGTTGATGTGGCGGACCCGGTCCTGCCAGTCGCCGGCGAGCAGCAGGTCGATGGAGGCGAGCGCCACCGCGCAGGCGAGCGGGTTGCCCATGTAGGTCGGCCCGTGCATGAGGACCCCGCTCTCGGAGGCGGACAGGCCGCGCCCGATCTCACCGGTGCAGAGCACCGCGGCGAGCGTCAGGTAGCCGCCGGTCAGTGCCTTGCCCAGGCACATCACGTCGGGCGTCACCCCGGCTGCGTCGGCCGCGAACAAGGTGCCCGTGCGCCCGAAGCCGGTCGCGATCTCGTCGAAGACCAGCACCAGGCCGTGCTCGTCGGCGACCTCGCGGAGCACGCGCAGACACTCGGCGGGGTAGGCGTGCATGCCGCCGGCCCCCTGCAGCAGCGGCTCGACGATGATCCCCGCCAGCTCGTGCGCGTGGGTCGCCGCGAGGTGGCGCACTTGGTCCGCCCAGGTGTCGACGTCGGGTCTCGTGACTGTCGCCGAGCCTGGTCGAGGAGGTCGCTCTAGCGACCGTCTCGAGACCACTTCCTCGACCAGCGGGGTGGTCGGTCGGCGAAGACGTGCTGGGGGAGCACCTCGGCGAACATCGAGTGCATCCCGCCGACGGGGTCGCACACGCTCATGCACCCGAACGTGTCGCCGTGGTAGCCACCGCGCACGGTCAGCAGCCGGGTGCGCTCCTTGGCCGCGCCGATGCCTCGCTGGTGCTGGAGCACCATCTTGATCGCCACCTCGACCGAGACCGAGCCGGAGTCGGCGAGGAAGACGTGGTCGAGCCCGTCGGGGGTGATCTCGACGAGCCGCTCGGCCAGCCGGATCGCCGGCGCGTGGGTGAGCCCGCCGAACATCACGTGCGCGAACTCGCCGGCCTGCGCGGCCAGCGCCGCGTCGAGCACCGGGTGCCGGTAGCCGTGGATCGCCGCCCACCATGACGACATCCCGTCGACGACCCGCGAGCCGTCGCCGAGCTCGAGCTCGCACCCCGACGCGCCGGTCACCAGCCGCACCGGCGTCGGCGCGGTCATCGAGGTGTAGGGGTGCCAGAGGTGCTCGCGGTCGTACGCGAGCAGCGCGTCCTCGTCGAGGACCGGCCCCGGCATCATGCTGGTGGGGTATTCATGCGTTCGCGGGGACCTCGGTGCCGGCGCCGCGGTGGCGGATGGCCGGGTCGTGGCCGTGGTCGTCGCCGTCGAACGCGTCCTCGGCGCCCAGGATCACGAAGCCGTTGTCGCGGATCATCTCGATGTCGGACCTGGCGTCCTGGCCCTCCGAGGTGAGGTAGTCGCCCAGGAAGAGCGAGTTGGCCACCTGCAGCGCCAGCGCCTGCAGCGACCGCAGGTGCATCTCGCGGCCACCGGCGATCCGGACCTCCTTGTCGGGGCACACGAAGCGCGCCATCGCGAGGATCTTGACGCAGCGGCTGGGGGAGAGCTCCCAGGTGTTCTCGTACGGCGTGCCGTCGAACGGCATCAGGAAGTTGACCGGGATCGAGTCGGACTCGAGCTCCTTGAGGGCGAAGAGCGCCTCGACCAGCTGCTCGTCGGACTCGCCCAGACCGGCGATCAGGCCCGAGCAGGGAGAGAGCCCGGCCGTCTTGGCCTTGCCGATGGTGTCGACGCGGTCGTCGTACGTGTGCGTCTGGACGATGTTGTCGTGGTGGGACTCGGCGGTGTTGATGTTGTGGTTGTAGGCATCGACGCCCGCAGCCTTGAGCCGCTCGGCCTGGCCGTCCTTGAGCAGGCCCAGGCACGCGCAGACCTCGACGTCGGGGTACTCGTCCTTGAGGGCCTCGGTCATCTCGGTGACCTTGTCGATGTCGCGGTCGGACGGGCCGCGGCCGGAGGACACCATGCAGACCCGGGTCGCGCCGCCCGCGAGGCCGGCGCCGGCCTGCTTGAGGGTCTCGTCCTTCGACAGCCAGGAGTACTTGAGGATCGGCGCCTGCGAGCCCAGCGCCTGGCTGCAGTAGTTGCAGTTCTCGGGGCACAGACCGGACTTGAGGTTGACCAGGTAGTTGACCTTGACCGTGTTGCCGAAGTGCGCGCGGCGCAGCCGGCCGGCGGCGGCGACGACGGACATCAGCTCGGCGTCGTCGGCCCGGAGTACGGCGAGCGCGTCGGCCTCGGTGGCGGCACCACCGTCGAGGATTCGAGTGGCGATCTGGTCGAACTGCGCGCTCATGGCACTCCTAGACACGGTAAGTTGAACCCAAGTTGAACACTGTTCAGGTGGTCACGATAGACGGTCGGGCAGGGGGTGTCACGTGGGCTACCACCGTGCGGAGGTCGTCGAGCGAGCGATCGGCGTCCTCGACGAGACCGGCCTCGAGGCGCTCTCGATGCGCAGGCTCGCTGCCGATCTCGGCGTCCAGGTGGGCGCGCTCTACCACCATTTCGACAACAAGGCTGCCCTGCTCGCGGCGGTGGCCGACGAGATCCTGCGCCGCGGCCGCCGGCCCGCCGAGGTCGTCGCCTGGGACGCCGAGCTGCACCTGCTCTGCGTCGGGCTGCGCGACGCGATGCGGCGGCACCGCGACGGCGCCGCGCTGATCGCCCAGGTGCACCGGTCCGACGCCGAGGCGCTCGAGCGACCGATGCGGTCGGCGCTCGAGCGTGGCGGCGCGGATCAGCGCCTCGCGCGGGTGGGGGCCCGGAGCCTGGTGCGGTTCGTGCTCGCTCACGAGGACGACGACGCCGAGGACTTCAGCCTGGGGTTGGGCCTGGTCCTGGACGGGCTACGCCACCGGCTCACGACGTCGGTGTGAAGGTGCCGTACTCCTCGCCGACGCGAAGATTTGGCCACCGGCGCGTGGTTCGATGGAGTCACGGTCCTGAAACATCCGGGAGGCACAGTGGACGACATGGCGATGAAACCGGTGACGGTCGTGCTGTTCGGTGCGACGGGTGACCTGGCGCGACGCAAGCTGTTGCCCGGACTGCTGCACCTCTTCGAGACCGAGCTGATCCCTGACCTGCAGATCATCGGCACCTCACTCGACGAGCACACCGAGGCGTCGTTCATCGACTTCGTGCATGAAGCGGTCGCGGAGTTCTCGGGCAACGACGCCGACATGACTGCCTGGCCCGAGTTCGCCAAGCGGCTGCACTGGGCGCCCGGGGCCGAGGGGCCCGCCGGCCTGCGGGCTGCGGTCGAGAAGGCAGAAGCGGCGTCCGAGGGCGAGCGCACCCGGCTGCACTACCTGAGTGTCCCGCCGAAGGCGGCGCTCGCCGTCGTCAAGACGCTCGAGGAGGCCGACCTGGCCAAGGGCAGCCGGATCATCATGGAGAAGCCGTTCGGAGTCGACCTGCGGAGCGCCAAGGACCTCAACGGCAAGCTGCACATGGTCTTCGACGAGTCGCAGATCTACCGGATCGACCACTTCCTCGGGAAGGAAGCCGCGCAGAACATCCTGGCGTTCCGGTTCGGCAACGGCCTGTTCGAGCCGATCTGGCACCGCAACAACATCGACCACGTCCAGATCGACGTGCCCGAGGAGCTCGGCCTCGAGCAGCGCGCGAGCTTCTACGAGGCGACCGGCGCCTACAAGGACATGGTCGTCACCCACCTGTTCCAGGTGCTCGCGTTCATCGCGCTCGAGCCGCCGACCTCGCTCTCGCCCGACGCGATCAACGAGGAGAAGAACAAGGTCTTCCGGTCGATCCTGCCGATCGACCCGGCCGACGTGGTCCGCGGCCAGTACCAGGGCTATCGCGACATCGAAGGCGTCGCGCACGACTCGGAGACCGAGACGTTCATCGCGCTCAAGTGCTACATCGACAACTGGCGCTGGGCCGGCGTCCCGTTCTACCTGCGCACGGGAAAGCGGCTGGCCGAGGGGGCGCGGATCATCTCGATCGCGTTCAAGGAGCCGCCGCGGTCGATGTTCCCGAAGAACTCCGGCGTCGGTGACCACGGCCCCGACCACCTCACCTTCGACCTCGCCGACAAGGCGAAGATGTCGCTGTCCTTCTACGGCAAGCGTCCGGGCCCGGGCATGCGACTCGACAAGCTTTCGATGCAGTTCGCGATGGGGGACACCACCTGGGCGGGCTCGGTGCTCGAGGCCTACGAGCGGCTGATCTACGACGCGGCCCGCGGCGACCAGACGCTGTTCAGCTCTGCCGAGGGGATCGAGCGGTTGTGGGAGATCTCGACCCCGCTGCTCGAGAACCCGCCCATCGTGCGGCCCTACCGCCAGGGCAGCTGGGGACCTAACCAGATCCACCAGCTGGTGGCGCCGTACGCCTGGCGGCTGCCGTTCGAGCGGGTCTGGCGCGACCCGAACGCCGCCGGCGCTTGAACGTCATTCCACCACGCTCGACGGGTCGGCCAGACCGACCGAGGTCCAGCCCAGTCTGGTCGAGCCCGAGAACCACTCGACCACCGTGCCGACCTCGAATATCCCGGTGGTGGGCAGGTCATCCAGCCCCGCCGGCTGGACAGGTGTCGACGCTGCACCTGCCTCGATCGTGCCGGCCACCGGGACCTTGCGCACGGTCTTCCAATTGCCGTCGACCTGTTGGTTGACCACGACGGTGACGCGGACCTCCTGGACGCCGTCGGTCTCAGGTGACCTGGTCACCTCGATCGGCGGTGTGTCGAGCCACGGCGCCGCGAACGTGCCGGGGTGCCCGCCCTTGACCGGCGGCACCTCCTTCTCGGGGGCCGAGAGGACGATCAACAGAGAGGTTGTCACGGCTATCGGCACCGCTGCGAACAGCAGGATCCGCTGCCAGGGGGTGGGTGCGTCGATGTCCACGGCAGCCACTCTGGCAGCGCCGGAGCTCACGCATGTCGGAAACTGACATTGCAAACGTCAGATCGCCACCGTGGAGGTCCTGCTGGCGTCGTAGCTGTAGTCGTCGATCGGGAACCGCACGGCGTCGCGGTGCGCGTTGATGGTGGAGGTCGGCCGCAGCAGCACCGCCTCGCCGTGCTGGTTGAAGTAGTAGCTCCGCGCGGTCGCGCAGCTCCCGGCGTTGAAGACCGAGTTGCCGAGGAGCTCGGTCATCCGGTCGAGGAAGGCGTCGTTGGCCTCCTCGCGCACCTCGAACACGTCGACGTCCTTCTTCTTCATGGCCGTGAACAGCCGCTCCATGTGGGCCATCTGGGTCTCGATGGTCGTGAAGTACGAGAGCCCCGAGTAGGAGTAGGGGCTGTTGAGCGAGAGGAAGTTCGGGAACTTCGGCACCGTGATGCCTTCGTAGGCGCAGAACCGGTTGTCGCGCCACCACTTGCCGAGGTCGCGGTCGTCGCGGCCGATCACCCGGATGGCCGGGAAGTTGGCGTCCCACAGGTTGAAGCCGGTGGCCAGCACGAGTACGTCGAGGTCGGCCCGACGGCCGTCCCTGGTCACGATCCCGGCCCCGTCGACGTGATCGATCGTGGTCGGTCTCGAGGTCGACGTGCGGCTTGGTGAAGGTCGGGTAGTAGGTGTTGGAGAACGTCGGCCGCTTGCACCCGAAGTCGTAGTCGGGCGTCAGCTTCGCCCGCAGGTCCGGGTCCTTGACCTGGCTCCCGAGGTGCCGCTCGCAGACCGCCTTGCCGACCGCATTGGCCCACGGGAGGTTCTTGTAGTGCAGCACGCCGGCCACCATCATCACCTCGAGGATCGAGGCGCCGACCAGTCGCGTGGCCCGCTGGGTGAAGGGGACCTTGGCGAACGCGCCGCGGACCGGTCCCGGCACCTTTCCGTCGATCTTGGGGCTCACGTAGATCGGCGTGCGTTGGTACACGGTGAGGTGACCGGCTGCGTTCGCCAGCTTCGGGATCAGCTGACGGCGGTGGCGCCGGTGCCGATGATTCCGATCCGCTTGCCCTCGAGCTCGACGTCGTCGTCCCAGCGGGTCGTGTGGATGACGTCTCCGGTGAAGTCCTCGATACCGGGGATGTCCGGCATCTTCGGCTGGGAGAGGAACCCGGTCGCGGTCAGCAGGTAGCGACCGCGCTCCTTCGTACCGTTCTCCAGGGTGACCTCCCAGCAGGACGCGTCCTCGTCCCACCGGGCGCCCTCGACGACGACGCCGAAGCGCATGTGCTGCCGGAGGTCGTACTTGTCGGCGACATGGCCGGCGTAGGCCTTCAGCTCCGGTCCGGGGGCGAAGAGTCGCGACCAGTGCGGGTTGGGCTCGAAGGAGTAGGAGTACGTCGCGGACGGGATGTCGACGGCGAGCCCGGGGTAGCGGTTGACGTGCCAGGTGCCACCGAGGTCGTCCTCGCGCTCGAGGATCAGCAGGTCGTCGTACCCCATCCGGCGAAGCTGGATCGCTGCTCCCATGCCGCCGAAGCCGGCACCGACGATCACCGCGTCGTGAACGTGACTCATGAGCGTGAGCCTAGGACGTGGGGGAGGCGGCGGAATCCGACCGTGGTCGGGTCTTGCGGCCCCGAACACTGAGGAGTCGCTCGCACTCCTCGATCAGCCGCTGCCGGAGCGGCGCGCCGCGTTCGGCGAACATCCGCTGCGCTGCGACGTACTCCGCCTTGCCGTCCGGCGTCTCGATCCGCACGGGGTCGAAGCCGAGCCCGGCCAGGTCGTACGGCGCCGCGCGCATGTCCATCACCCGGATGTCCCACGCCAGCTCGAAGCAGTCGGCGACCAGGTCCGAGGGGACCATCGGTGAGAGCCGGAACGCGTGCTTGTAGAGGTCCATCCCGGCGTGCAGGCAGGCCGGCTGCTCGTACGCCGGACGGTCCTCGCGGCCGGGGGAGAGGGTGTTGAGCGGACGGGCCGGTGATGTGAAGAAGCGGTAGGCGTCGAAGTGCGAGCAGGCGATCCGGTGCGACTCGACGACCGCATCGGTGCCGGCCGGGCCGAGCCGGAGCGGCCAGTCCGCATGACGGGTCTCGTCCTCGTCGAGCCGGTAGACCATGGCCCACTCGTGGAGGCCGAAGCACCCGAAGCTGCCGTCCCTCCCGGCGGTCGCGGTGAGCAGCCGGTGCAGCGCCTCCAGCAGCGGCCGCTGGGACTCGACGTGCCGTCCGACACCGGTGGTTTCGAGTAGCCCGGCCGCCGGCGAGGCGTCTCGACCCCGTACCCCTTGAGGCCGGCGTACTCACCGGCATCGGCCAGCGCGACGCCGTACCCCGGGTGCCAGCGCCGCAGCTGCGCCGGCCGGAACGAGTAGTAGGTGAAGAGGAAGTCGAAGACCGGGTGCTTGACCCGGGCCTCCCGGCGGTCGAGGTGCGGCACCAGGTAGCGATCGACGCGGGCGGCGTGCGCGGCCGCCTCGGCCTCCCACGCCTCCCGCGCCAGCACCTGCTCGGCGGCCGTCTCCATGAGCACCAAGCCTAGGTGCCGATCGTCCGGGGCCCGGATCGTTCCCAGGGATGAAAGTTCGCGGGCCCGCCCGCCTGAGCACGCCGGTTTCAGATGCAGCCGCGCCTGAAATCTGGTTTTCTCTCGCCTGTGCCCGACTCGGTGACGGGCGCACCCGTTTCCGTCACCCCTGGAGATCGCACCGATGAACACCCTCGCCGCCGGAGCGCCGCGCCACCGCGCAGCCCTCGCCACCGGCATCGTCACCGCCCTCGCCGGCACCCTGCTGGCGCTCGCCCCCACGCCGGCCGAGGCTGCCGCGCACCGCCGACCTCCGCGTCACCAGCGGCGACCGTCGACAAGACGACCGTCGTCGAGGGCGCCAAGATCACCGTCACCCACGTCGTGAAGAACTTCGGCAGCGGCGATGCCGGGCCGTCCACGACCCGCGTCTACCTGACGAAGAACGTCGCCGCCAGCCTGGAGGAGCGGCGCACGAGCCGCACCAACCCGCGGTCGGCGCTGACCGACCTCCGGCTGGTCGGAACAGCGGCCGTGACGACGTCGCCAGCCGGCGCCACTCGCTCGATCGGCGCCATCAGGTTCACGGTGCCCGCCGGCATCCCGGCCGGTGACCTACCGGGTCCTGGTCTGCGCCGACGACTACGGCAAGGTCAGGAGTCGGAGGAGGGCAACAACTGCAAGGCCGCCGCGACCGCGCTCGACGGTCACCGAGGCCGCGCGCACCGACGACCTCTCGGTCCAGACGTTCGACGAGACCGAGCAGTGGCCGGACAACGAGAACTCGTCCCTCCAGTTCCTCAAGATCTTCTGCAACAGCACCTACCCGGTGAAGTCGTACACCCTCGCCGGGGCGCTCACGAGCGTCCGCGCATACCTCGAGGCCAACGCGCCCGGCGGCATCGCCGACCTGAAGGCCTCGGGTGAGGCGGACACGCCGGAAGCCGCGCAGAACACCGCCGCCGCTGCGCTTGCCGCGGGTTCGCCCGGGCTCGCCCTCGCGGCGCTGCTCGAGGCGCACCGGCTCCAGCCGTCGCGCGGGACCCACCTGGTCAACGCTGCCGCGCTCGCGACCTCGGTCGGGCTCCCCAACGAGGCGATCGCGTTCCTCGACGCTGCCATCGGTCGCGAGTTCCTCCGGGCGCCGCTCGGGATCCCGCACGAGGCGACCGCCGCCGTCATCCGTGGCCAGGCGCTCGTGATGACCGGTCGCTCCGACGCCGCGCAGAAGCTCTTCGCGAGCGCCAAGCAGCTCGCCCCGCTGCTCACCGAGGCGGACGCCGGCTTGGCCACGGTCGCCGCGTGCAAGGGCCAGGACGCGGTCGCGAAGCGCTACATCGCCCGCAGCCGGGTGCGCACGGACGTGCCCGTCCCGCCGACCCCGCCGACCGAGGACCCGGTGCAGCCCGAGCCCGACATCGACCTCACCCGCGGCGAGGCCGTACCGCTCCGGCAGCTGCCGATCGCGGAGACGCCCGTCCAGGCAGCGGACATGCGACCGGTCTACTGGGGCATCGCCAACGGTTTCCAGGCCGAGATCCAGGCCAACATCGACGAGGCCAACCGGCTCGAGCAGCACCTGCGCGACACCGACGACGCGCGCACGCGCGCCGAGAAGGACCGCCGTGACTCGATCCTGGTGCTGCTCTACCGGACGCACCTCGACGGCGACGTCGAGAACGCCCAAGCGGCGCTCTACCGCCAGATCGACAAGCTGACCGAGATCGATGAGGAGTTCTGGGGCGGCGGCACCGGTGAGGTCGACTACACCTACCAGACGCTCGCCGAGGACGCCTGGGCCGCCTGCGAGGGCTCCGACGATCCCCAACTGCTTCGAGATCGAGATCAACAAGACGTGCCGCCCGGCACTGAACTCCGCGCACATCGCGTGGCGGACGAGGATCCTCGCGGCGCAGGATCGCGCCAACCGGTACTTCGAGATCTGGTCGAAGCTGATGACCGGGTACGCCGCGAACCTGATCGACGAGGAGGCGCACCAGCTCGCGCTCAACCACATCGACGGTCTCGAGCGCAGCGTCTACGCGCTGCTGGTCCAGCAGGCCCAGTTCTGGTCGCACAACGTCAACCTCTACAGGGACCACTGCGTCGAGCCGCTCCCGGCCGAGGTGCTCAACCCGCCGGCCAACGTCGACGTGCAGTCACCGGGGGCCTGTGAGGCGGGGCTGAAGAACCTGTCGCTGAAGGCGTCGCTCGGGCCGACGTCGCTCAAGGTCAGCTGCGAGCGGATCGAGCAGTCGTTCTCGGCGGAGATCATCCCGCTGCTGCACGTGTTCGTGGACGTCAAGTTCGACTTCCGCACGGGCAACGTGTCCTTCTGGGCGGGCTCGAAGGGCGGCGGCAAGGTCGGCAACGTCGTGGACGCGGGCTTCAAGTCCGGCATCTACGTCAAGGTCAACCAGCAGGGCGAGCTCGTCGACACCGGCTGGCGGGTCGGCCCCAGCGTGAAGGTGGTCGGCGGCAACGCGGAGTTCACCGCCTTCAAGGACGAGATCGACCTGTCCTTCACGTCCAGCCTGACGCCGGGGTACTGACGGGATGGCGCACCCGGCGCGCACCCGCCGAGCCGAATGGATAGGCTCGCCGGGTGCGCATCGCGAGATTCACCACAGGCGACGAGCCGTCGTACGGCGTCGTCGTCGGCGACCTCGACCAGTTCGGCCAGCCGGCCGAGGATGCGGTGGTCGTGGAGCTGGCGGGCGACCCGTTGTACGCCGGCATCCGGCTGCTCGAGAAGGAGCACCGGCTGGCGGACGTGAAGCTGCTCGCTCCGGTCCTCCCGCGCAGCAAGATCGTCGGCGTCGGCAAGAACTACGCCGCCCACGCCGCCGAGATGGGCGGTGACCAGCCCGCCGACCCGCTGCTCTTCCTCAAGCCGAACACCAGCGTGATCGGGCCGAACGACGCGATCCTCTACCCGCAGCAGACCTCGCACCTCAGCTACGAGGGCGAGCTCGCGGTCGTCATCGGCAGGATCTGCCGCGACGTACCGCCGGAGCAGGCGACCGACGTCATCTTCGGCTACACGATCGCCAACGACGTGACCGCACGGGACCTGCAGAAGACCGACAACCAATGGGCGCGCGCGAAGGGCATGGACACGTTCTGCCCGCTCGGCCCGTGGATCGAGGACGACCTCGACCCGCAGGCGTTCATCGACGGCCGCAAGGTGCAGACGTTCCTCAACGGCGATGTCGTCCAGGACGGCACCACCGCCGACATGAGCTGGGACATCCCCCACCTGATCGCCTACATCTCCGCGGCGATGACCCTCCTCCCCGGCGACGTCATCCTGACCGGCACGCCCGAGGGCGTCGGTCCGATGGAGCCCGGCGACGAGGTCGAGGTCTTCGTCGAGGGGCTCGGCGCGCTCACCAACACCGTCGCGCGACGCTAGGACGATCCAGTGCTGATCCGAACCGAACCGAACTGAGAGTGGAACTTTGACCGACGCACCCGTCGACAACCGACCCGTCCGGGTCCGGATGGCACCTTCCCCGACCGGAAGCCCGCACGTCGGGCTGGTCCGCACCGCCCTCTACAACTGGGCGTTCGCCCGCCACCACGGCGGCACGTTCGTGTTCCGCATCGAGGACACCGATGTCGCGCGCAACACCGAGGAGTCCTACTCCTCGCTCATCGAGCTGATGCACTGGCTCGGGCTCGACTGGGACGAGGGCCCGGAGGTCGGAGGCCCGTTCGCGCCGTACCGCCAGAGCGAGCGCGGCGACTTCTACACCGATGCGCTCGACCGGCTGCGGGCGTCGTCGTACACCTACGAGTGCTACTGCACGCAACGAGGAGGTCGACGCCCGGCGCAAGGCGTCCGGCTCCAAGGTCATGGGCTACGACGGCTTCTGCCGCGAGCTCACGAGCGACCAGGTCGCCGCCTTCGAGGCCGACGGCCGCCGGCCCGTCGTACGGTTCCGGATGCCGGACGGCACCATCACCTGGGACGACCTGGTGCGCGGCGACATCAGCTTCGAGACCCAGTTCGTGCCCGACTACGCCCTGTGCCGGGCCAACGGTGAGCCGCTCTACACGCTGGTCAACCCGGTCGACGACGCGCTGATGGGCATCACCCACGTGCTGCGCGGCGAGGACCTGCTGTCGTCGACGCCGCGGCAGATCGCCTTGTACGACGCGCTCATCGAGCTCGGCCTCACCGACTTCACGCCGCGCTTCGGTCACCTGCCCTACGTCATGGGCGAGGGCAACAAGAAGCTCTCCAAGCGCGACCCGCAGGCGCACGCGCTGGCCTACCGCGACAACGGCTTCCTGCCGGAGGGTCTGCTCAACTACCTCGCCCTGCTCGGCTGGGCGATCGCCGCCGACCGCGACGTCTTCTCCGTGGCGGAGATGGTCGACGCGTTCGAGATCGGCGACGTCAACCCCAACCCGGCACGCTTCGACCTCAAGAAGGCGGAGGCCATCAACGCCTCCCACATGCGGCTCCTTTCGATCGAGGACATCACGCATCGGGTGCTGCCGTTCCTCAAGCGCGACGGCGTCGTCGGTGACCCGGTGCACGACTCCGACGCCCAGCTGCTCGAGCTGGCGATGCCGCTCGTCGCCGAGCGGATCAACAAGCTGAGCGAGGCCTCGGGCCTGCTCGCGTTCCTGTTCGTCGACGAGGACGCGTTCAGCGTCGACCCGACGGACGCCGAGAAGCTGCTCGACGAGGCCGGCAAGGGCGTCGTGAAGGCGGCGTACGACGCACTCGTCGACCTGCACCCCTGGTCCACCGACGCGATCCAGTCCGCCCTCCAGCAGGCGCTGGTCGAGGACCTCGAGCTGAAGCCGCGGGTCGCGTTCGGTCCGGTCCGGGTCGCCGTGACGGGCAAGCGGATCTCGCCTCCGCTGTTCGAGTCGATGGAGCTGTTGGGCCGCGACCGCAGCCTGGGGCGCCTGCAGCGTGCCCTCGGCTGACGGCACTTCCGGCGGGGGCGCGCCGGGGCTTCGCTACCACCAGCTGCACCGGCTCGGCAGGTCCGGCTGGGTGTCGGCGCTGCTCGGCGTCCTTGCCCTGGTCGCAGCGCTGCTGATCGTCATCCCCGGTTTCCTCACCGGCGCGTACTCCGTGATGGGTGAGCCCTTCGGCGAGATCAGCGTCGACCCGCTCACACCCGTCGGCCTGGCGGTCGTCCTCCTGAGCCTGGCCTCGGCGATACCGGTCGTGATCCTGACGACGAGGCTGGCGCAGCAAGCTCCCGGCCGGCTGGATCGTGTCCGTGGTCGGGCGGTTCCGGTGGCGGTGGCTGGTCTCGTGTGTCGGGTTCGCGGCGCTCGCGCTGGGCGCTGCGCTCCTGCTCGCGCTGCGTGCTTCCCGAACACGGCGGCGCGACCGTCGAGGGCTCGGCCAACGAGCTGACCGACCGGACGCGTCGCCTTCGCACTGATCGTGTTGTTGCTGATCCCACTGCAAGCCGCGGGGGAGGAGTACGCCTTCCGTGGCTACCTGACCCAGGCCGTCGGCGGTCTGTTGCCCGGCCGGGTCGGTGTGGCGGTCGCGGTCGTCGTACCCGCGCTGCTGTTCGCGCTCGCTCATGGCGCACAGGACGCCCCGGTCTTCATCGACCGGTTCGCGTTCGGGCTGGTCGCCGGCGTGCTGGTCATCGTGACCGGCGGCCTCGAGGCCGGGATCGCGCTGCACGTGCTCAACAACTGGGTCTTCTTCGGCCTCGCGATCGCGTTCGGTGACATCGACGAAGCGCTGGCACCGGTGGCCGGGACCTGGTGGCTGCTGCCCGGGACCCTGACCCAGTCGCTCGGCTACCTCGCGCTGGTGGCGTGGGTGGCGCGTCGGCGCCATCTCGACACCTCGACCAAGGAGGTCGTTTTGGAGCCGAAACGACCCCGCGTGTAAGGTTTCTCGTCGGCTCCCGAGCCGGCAAGAACAGTGGTCTATGGTGTAATTGGCAGCACGACTGGTTCTGGTCCAGTTAGTCTAGGTTCGAGTCCTAGTAGACCAGCGAGAACAGCACAGCCGCCCGCGCGAGGGGCCGATTTGGCCCGGAATGCGGACGATCGCTAAAGTTCTCTGCGTTGCGAAGGCCGCGAGGCCGGACAACAAGTTGCCCCCGTCGTCTAGCGGCCTAGGACGTCGCCCTCTCACGGCGGTAACGCCGGTTCAAATCCGGTCGGGGGTACAAGTCAGGCCCGGATCTCCTCGGAGATCCGGGCCTTTCTCGTTGCCCGGTGCCTAGTGTCCCGTCAGGCCCCTAGGCGACGACTGTCCCCGAGCTCGCGGTGAGCTTCGCGTAGCCGTCGGCCAGGCGAGAGGTGATCGGCCCGCGCTCGCCGGTGCCGATCGTCCGCCCGTCGACGGAGACCACCGGCGTCAGGCCGCCCATGGTGCCGGTCACGAATGCCTCGTCGGCGGTGTAGAGCTGGGTGGTCGAGAAGTCCCCGACCTCAGCACGGATGCCGAGCTCCTCACACAGCTCGATGACCGCCGCCCGGGTGATGCCCTCCGGGCAGGCCTTGGTGGTCGAGGTGCGCACCACCTCGTCGGCAACGAAGAAGACGTGGGTCGCATTGGTCTCGGCGATGAAGCCCGCGTCGTCGAGCATCAGCGCGTCGTCGGCGCCCGCGACGTTGGCCTCGATCTTGGCGAGGATCGAGGTGAGCAGGTTGTTGTGATGGATCTTGGGGTCGAGCGAGTCGGCTCGGTGCCGACGTACGGACGAGGTGACCAGGCTGATCCCACGATCGTCGTAGACCGGCGACTTGAACTCCGCCAGCACGATCAACGTGGGCCCGGCCTGGTTGAGCCGCGGGTCCATCCCGCTGGTGATCTTCACGCCGCGGGTGAGGGTGAGCCGGATGTGCACGTCGTCGTGCATGTCGTTGGCGGCCAGGGTCTCCCGGATCCGCGTGGTGATCTCCTCGGCGCCTGGGATCTCGGTGAAACCCAGCGCGATCGCTGACCGGCGCAGCCGGGCCAGGTGCTCGTCGAGCCGGAAGATCCGGCCGCCGTACAAGCGCAGTCCCTCCCACACCGCGTCCCCGCCCTGGACCACCGAGTCGAACGGGCTGATCCCGGCCTCGTCGCGGTGGCGGAGCTCGCCGTTGATCGAGACCATCAGGTCGCGGTTGCGGGCGTCGTAGCTCTGCTGCATCAGTTCTCCTCCGGCAGCAGCCGATAGGCCGCCACCGCGTCGTAGTAGGGCCGGCACCGCTCCAGCAGGGGTTGGAGGTGATCGGGCAGCGGGTCTCCGCTGCCGGGGGAGTACGGCGCGAAGCCCGTCGAGGCCTCGACGCCGGCGTACCAGTGTTGCGCCCACACCCCGTCGGTGTCGCGCGGCCCGGGCGGCCATGCCAGCATCGCGTCGTCGAAGTCGATGCCGAGCGCCGCTGCAGAGGGCGGAGAGCGTCGTGCGCGGGTCGCGCAGCACGTCGGCGGCGTCGACGACCGGGCCGCCGTACCGCTCGAACAGCTCGACCTGCTGGGGAAGTCCGAGGTCCTCCAGCGTCGGCTCGTCCCGGACCTTCGCGTACGACGTGAGCACCCGCTCGGGGTCACGCACCAGGAACGCGTGGTGCAAGCCGGCCAGGGCCTCCCGATCGATGCCGGCCAGCAGGTGGTGGGTCATGTGCTTCTGGTACTGCACCTCGGTCGCGACCGGGCCCGAGGTGAGATCCGCGCACACCACCCGCCAGTCGGTCGGCTGCGACGCGATCACCTCTTCGCGGCCCGGGTGATCGAGTCCGGTCGCGGCGAGGTACGCGGCGTACAGCGGTTCGTCGACCACGGTGCAGTCCGAGCGGTTGCCGAAGCTGCGCATCATCGCGGTCGACAGGTTGCGCGGCCCCGACCACATGGCGATCCGGTGGGTCACGCCGGTCTCAACCCTCAGTGGTGTTCGCCATGTCCGCCCCTTGTCAGCGCTCGCCCCATCCTACGTAGGCGCGAGCGTCACAGGCCGGGTTGCGCGGGACCTGGAAGCGGTCCGACAGCTCGTGCGGTTAGGCTCCGGCCATGTTGATCATCGCAATCATCCTCTTCGGCATGATCACCGGTGCCGCTGCCCAACTCCTGCTGGGCAAGCCCGCTGGCGGCATCGACTGGAGCCTGGCTTTCGGCGCCGGGTTGGTGGGCTCCTTCGTCGGGGGCCTTCTGGTCAGCCTGCTCGCCGGCGACGGTCTGGACCTCCGGCCCAGCGGCATCATCGGCTCGATCGTCGGTGCAGTGATCGTGACCGCCGGCTGGCTCTCGTTCAAGCGCCGGAGCAGAGGCGCTACTGCGTAGCCCGATCACCCACGACGGATGAGGACACGGGCCGGTCGTGCCCCCAACGTGGATAGGCGCACCGCACGCGAAAGATCCGCGACGAGGGGAACGACGCGTTGGGCATTGACGTCACATGGCTCGGTCACTCCACGGCCGTCGTAGATCTCGACGGCGTGAGGATCGTCGCTGACCCGCTCGTGAGGCGCAACAACGGCATCCTGCGCCGGCGCGGGGAGCGGCCGGTCCGAGCCGCATGGGAGGGGGCGGACGCCGTCGTGCTCTCCCACCTGCACCACGACCACGCCGAGGTCCCCTCTCTCAAGCGCTTCCCGGGCGTGCCGATCCTCACGGCGCCCGCCAACGCGAAGTGGGTGAGGCGCAAGGGGCTCGACGGCCGGGGGCTGGCCGATGACGAATGGTTCCCCGTGGGCGCTGACGGCCAGGTCGAGGTGCGGCTCGTGGGAGCGATCCACCATTCGCGGCCGATGCCCCACCGGCCGAACGCTGCGAACGGCCACCTCGTCCGGGGGCCCTCCGGCGTCGCCTGGCTGGCGGGGGACACTGATCTCTACCCGGAGATGGCCGCGTTGCCCGACCTGGCCGGAGCCGCGATCGATGTCGCCCTCGTGCCGATTGGTGGATGGGGACCTCGTCTCTCACCGGGTCACATGGGGCCGGAGGAGGCGGCCGAGGCATGCCGGCTGAGCGCCGCTCGGCACGCGGTTCCGGTCCATTGGAAGACGTTGCACGTGCCTGCCGGCGAGATGCTGCCCCGGGGCTGGATGGACGTGGCTGGCCCGCGGTTCGTGGATGCCTTGGCGCGCGAGGCGAACGGCTGCCGGGCGATAGAGCTGGACATCGGTGGATCGGTCACCATCCCCACAGTCGGCGACGCCGGCGACTGAGGAGGCTCCGGCCTCACTCGTTGCGGGGGATACGCAGGCGTAGGCCGGGTCGGAAACTCGGCCTGTGGACACTGCCCTCGAACCGAGCGACCCGCTGGCCGAGCAGATCACCCGCTACCGCGACACCCGCGAGCGCATCGAGAAGGACATGCTTGCGCTGGCGACGTCGGTCGACGGTCGCACGTTCGAGCTGCAGGCCTCGCTCCACGGACTCGCGCTGAGACGAGGTGCGTACGTCGTGCTCGAGCACGCGGGTGGGCGGCGGTTCGGCCAGATCACTGATCTGGCGCGTCACTCGGCTGACGTTGAGATGCCCGGCGTCGACGGCTCGACCTCCACCGTGCGGATTCGGGCGGCGGTCGGGGACGGCCTCCTCCTGGATCAGGGCGAACCGTTCCACGACGCGCTGGTCCGGCCCGCCCTTCCCGACGAGGTGCGCGAGTGGCTCGACGGTGCCAGACGTCGGGACCGGGCCAGTCTCGTCGTCGGGGAGCTGCTGATGGCACCAGGTGTCCCCGCCGCGCTCGACAGCGGTGGGCTCAACCGGCACACATTCATGTGCGGCCAGTCAGGCTCGGGCAAGACCTACTCGCTCGGGCTGTTGCTCGAGCGCGTGCTTGCCGACACGACACTCCGGGTCGTCATCCTCGATCCGAACTCCGACTACGTCGGGCTCGGGCGGATCCGCCCAGACGCTGACCCCGAACGCGCGGCGGCATATCGGTCCGTTCCTGACGACGTCGCGGTGTGGAGCAATGAACCCGGCTCCGAGCGACTGCTGAGACTTCGCTTCGCCGAGCTCGACACGCGCACCCAGGGCGCGATCCTGGGCCTGGATCCGATCGCAGACAGGGACGAGTACGCCGTACTCACCGATCTTCTTCGCGACACCGAGGCGGGCATCCCCTTGATCACCGGTCTCGACCAGCTGATCGGCTCGCCGAACCCGAGCGCCCAGCACCTGGGCATGCGCGCGCTCAACCTCGGCGTGCTCGACTGGACCGTGTGGAGCCCCGAGGCGCCGTCGCTCCTCCAGGAGCTGAAGGAGCCGACCAGCCGCTGCCTGGTCGTGGACCTCGGCTCGCTGGAGACGCTCGAGGAGCAACGCATGGTCGCGGACGCGGTCCTGGCGTCGCTCTGGAGCTTGCGGAGGGCCCGAGAGCCGGTGCTGGTGGTGATCGACGAGGCCCACAACATCTGCTCGGCCGACCCGTCGAACCCGGTGAGCGCGATCTCCACCGAGCGGGCCATCCAGATCGCGGCCGAAGGGCGCAAGTACGGGATCTACCTCCTCGTCTCGACACAGCGACCCGACAAGGTGCACGAGAACGTGGTGTCGCAGTGCGACAACCTGCTGCTGATGCGGATGAACTCCAACGCGGACGTGGCGGACCTCAGCCGGATGTTCTCCTTCGTGCCATCCGGCCTGATGGACGGAGCACCGTCGTTCGGGCTGGGGCAGGCACTCGTCGGCGGCCGGATCTTCCCCCAGGGCGGCGCCTACGTGCAGATGGGCGACCGAGTGTCGGAGGAGGGTGGCGCCGACGTCCCGACCGCCTGGGCCCGAACCAGGAGCTCGTGATGGACTCTCTCCTTGTCATTGCCGGAGCCGCTCTGGTCGTCGCGGACTACGTGATCAAGTTCCTGGCGATCGGGGTGCTGCCCCACAACCGCAAGCCGTCATCCGCCATGGCGTGGCTGATCCTGATCCTGATCATCCCCTTCGCGGGCTTCGCGATCTTCCTGCTCCTGGGTCGGACCAACCTCGGCCGGCATCGGCTCGCCCGCCAACGGGAGGCCGACCAAGCGGTCCGGGCGGCCACCGACCAGCTGCCGACCGTCGCCGTGGCGGGTCCGACGTACCTGGGCTCGATGGCGACGCTCAACCTCAACCTCGGCTCCCTGCCCCTCCAGACGGGCAACCGGGTGGACCTGATCCCGGGCTACCACGATGCGATCGCCGCGATGACTACGGCGGTGTCCGGCGCGACGGAGAGCGTCGAGGTGGAGTTCTACATCTCTGCGTGGGACGACGTCACCGCCCCGTTCTTCGAGGCGCTTGCGGCAGCCGCAGCTCGCGGCGTGAAGGTACGCCTGTTGTTCGACCACATGGGGTCGCGCGGCATCCCGGGCTATGACGAGTTCGAGAAGCGGCTGGACGGCTCAGGTATCGAATGGCGCCCGATGTTGCCGGTTCGACTGCTCAAGGGTCAGTTCCAGCGTCCTGACCTGCGCAACCACCGCAAGATCATGGTCGTCGACGGCCGCATCGGTTTCATGGGTTCGCAGAACCTCATCGAACCGGGCTACAACAAGCCGAAGAACCACGCCGCCGGCCGGGAGTGGGTGGAGCTGGTCGCGCGCATCGACGGGCCGGCGGTCGCTGCGCTTCGAGCGGTGTTCGGCAAGGACTGGTACATCGAGACGCAAGAAGTCATGGCGGACGAGATCTCGCGGTCCGTACCGGCGAACCATGCCGACGGTGTGGCGGCACAGGTGGTGCCCAGCGGCCCTGGCTACGTCACCGAGAACAACCTGCGACTCTTCACCGCCCTCATCTACTCCGCGCAGAGGCGGGTCTCGCTGACGAGTCCGTACTTCGTGCCCGACGAGCCATTGCTGTACGCCGTGACCACGGCCGCGCGACGTGGCGTGGAGGTCGAGCTCTTCGTCAGCGAGGAGGGTGACCAGTTCATGGTCTACCACGCGCAGTGCTCCTACTACCAAGCGCTGCTCGAGGCAGGCGTACGGATCCACCTCTACCCGGCGCCCGCCGTACTGCACTCCAAGCACTTCACGATCGACGACGACATCGCGGTGATCGGGTCGAGCAACATGGACATGCGGTCCTTCGCGCTCAACTACGAGGTCTCGATGATGCTCACGGGTGGCGACATCGTGGCCCGGTTCCGCAAGGTCGAGGACGACTACCGCGCCCTGTCGCGCGAGCTGACGCTCGACGAGTGGCGACAGCGGTCGAAGGTCCAGCGGTACCTCGACAACACGATGCGCCTCACGGCGGCGCTTCAGTAGGCGCCGCATGAGCTCCGACCCCAGTAGTCTCCCCAGATGAGCAGCGAGGCAGGCGGCGCACACGAGCCGCAGCCGCTCGTCGCCACGCCATCGCCGGCGCTGCACGAACGCGACTACCTGATGTTGTTGCTGGTCGTGGCCTTGCTCGGCATCCCCCTCTCGCTGGCGGCGTTCGGCTTCCTGGTCGCCGTCCACGAGCTCGAACACGTGGTGTGGGAGTCGCTGCCGTCGGCCCTGGGGTACGGCGAGCTGCCGAACTGGTGGCCGATCCTCACGATCACGGTGGCCGGGGCGATCGTCGGCCTGACCGTCAAGTATCTGCCCGGTCACGGCGGTCACGTCCCCGTTGGCGGCTTCGGCGGGGAAGCCGCGCAGCCGAACATGCTGCCGGGCGTGGTGCTGGCGGCCGCAGCAAGCCTCGTGGGCGGCGCAGTCGTCGGACCCGAGGCGCCCCTGATCGCGATCGGCGGCGGTCTTGCGTTCCTGGCTGTACGTCGCACCCGGATGGGCGACGATTCCGGCACGAGCACCATCGTCGCCGCCGCGGGCGCGGCGGCTGCGGTGTCGGCGATCTTCGGCAATCCACTCGTTGCTGTGGTGATCTTCCTCGAGATCCTGGATCTGGGTCGCAGACGGATGATGCTCGTCGTCCTGCCCTGCCTGGTCTCGAGCGGCATCGGCGCCCTCCTGTTCACCGGGATGGGTCGCTGGACCGGGCTGGAGATCGGCGAGCTCTCCATTCCCGACCTCGCGCCGGCCCGCCTCGCCGTGGCTGACGTGGCGTGGTCCCCGCTGCTGGCTGCCGCGGTTGCGGCGCTCATCTGGGCGATGTTCTTCCTCGGTCGTCGGGTCGCCCGCGTGGCCGCTTCCAGCCCCGTCTCGACGACCGTCGCGGCGGGTCTGGTCGCCGGCGGCGCGGCTTGTGGCTACGCCTGGCTGACCGGGCACTCGCCGGCAGACGTGGCGCTGTCGGGGCAGGCCCTCCTGCCGGCGCTGGTCACCGATCCGTCGGCCTGGTCGACCGGGGCGCTGGTGGCGCTGCTCGTGTTCAAGGCTTTGGCGTACGGCGTTTCGATCGGCGCCTTTCGCGGCGGCCCGATCTTTCCCGCGGTTCTGCTCGGAGCGGCCTGCGGAGCTCTTGCCGACGTCTGGGTGCCAGGCATGACGATGCTGCCCGCGACAGCGATCGGCATGGCCGCCGGCGCGGCCGTGACCGGGTTGCCCGTCACCAGCGTCGTCCTGGTCGTGCTCCTCCTCGGCGACGCAGCAGCCAGTCAGATGCCCGTGGTGATCCTGGCCGTCGTCACCGCGATGATCGTCAGTGAAGGGCTTTCCAGCTGGGCCCCGCAGAACGTCGACGCCGAGCCGGACGGCTGACGTCCTCGCCGGTCGTGGGACGGTCAGTCGTCGTCTTCTTCTGCGTCCTCGTCCTCGTCGTCCTCGTCGTCCAGAGACCACTTGAGCTGGAACTCGATCTCCTCCTCGCCTTCGCCCCGCTCGTGCTCGATCGACAGCTGCGCCCGTCGCGGCACCCGGATCCGCTCGCCGGCGACCTGGATGCGGAAGGTCTTGTCCCCCTCGAGGGCGTCGGCCAGCCGACGGAGCTTCGTCACCACATCGGCAGTCGAGTAGATGCGTTCGACGTCTCGCTCGTTCGCACCCATGGTCGTCAGTTCACACGCATGGAGCGGCGGTCGCCGTGGGCGATGACGGCGTAGATGACGATGAAGTCGATCGCGATCATGATGACCGACCACAACGGATACGCAGGCATGAACGCGAGATTGACGAGCGAGCTCACGAATGCCGTCAGAACCGCGACGACCCTTGCCCAGGTCGCTCCTCTGGTAAGGGCGACGCCGGCAGCCGCAACGATCACGCCCAGGATGAGATGGACCCATCCCCACGTCGTGTAGTCGACCGTCACCACGAGACTGCTCTTGCCGACCAGGTAGTACTCCTCCTTGAACACCCCGATGAGTCCCGCCACCGCGTGGAAGGACCCGAGGATAACCATCATGACGCCGGCGAAGGCGATCCATCCGTACCACCCGTCGGATGTATCCGTCAGATGGGTGTTTGTCCGGTCTGCGGGGACACCTGTTGACATGATCGTCCTTCCTCGTTGGTGCTGCTCCTCGCGCCAGCATGGAGAGGCGTGGGCCGCCGTACCTCACCCATGAAGGGTGACGTCACCGCCGCGCTCCGGTCGCAAGGTGAACCATGACCAGTTCTGACCGGACTTCCTCGTCATCCGATCCGACCGCGGACGAGGTGGCCAGGCTCCAGGAGGAAATCGCGGCTCTGAAGGCGTCGAAGAGCCAACCCGCCCCCGGTGGGCGACGAGGTTGGTGGCGTCCGGTCGTGGCCGGCGCACTCGTGGCGCTGGCCGCACTCATCGCGCCCCTGTCGGTCCTCTCGACCTGGGCGAGCGGCCAGATCCAGGACACCGACAGGTACCTCGCGACGGTCGGACCGTTGGCAAGCCACCCCGATATCCAGGAGGCGGTCGCCACCAGGATGGAGCAGGTCATCTTCAGCTATCTCGATGTCGATGCGGCGATAGACGAAGTCGTGGCGGGGTTGGAGACCGCGGGCATTCCCGACCGAGCCGTCGCGACCTTGGAGGCCCTTTCTGGCACACTCGCGTCCAGCATCCAGAGCTTCGTCCGGGATCGCATCGACGCCCTCGTGGCGTCCGACGCCTTCGAGGATGCCTGGATCGCGGCCAACCGCACGGCGCACGAGGAGCTGGTGGCGGCGCTGACGGGGGAAACCGGGGGCACCGTCGAGGTCGACAGGGGCACCGTCAGCGTGGACCTCGCGACGCTCATCAACGCCGTCAAGGGGCAGCTGGTGGACGCCGGCTTCGGCTTCGCAGAGCGGATCCCGGAGGTCGAGGCGACATTCGTCCTCCTGCAGTCCGACGACCTGGCGAAGGTGCAACGCCTGTTGGGGTTCTTGGACGGACTGAGCACCTGGCTGCCCGTGGTTGGACTCGCGTTGATCGGTGCCGCGGTAGCGATCGCCCGCGACCGTCGCCGGATGGTGCTCGTGTCCGGCTTGGCAGTCGCGGGATCGATGGTGCTGCTGGGAGGCACCCTCAACGCGATCCGGCCGTTCTACCTCGACGCCCTGCCTGCGAGCAGTTCCGCAGCCGCCGCCGGCGCGGTCTATGACCAGCTCGTCTCCTTCATCCGGGTGGCGCTGCGAGCCGTGCTGGTCGTGGCGCTGACGGTTGCCGTCGTGGCGTGGTTCAGTGCCTCTCGAGGACCTGGGGCAGCTGCCCGGGCCGGCCTCGTTCGAGGAATCGGCCTCCTTCGGCGCGGTACCGCACGGACCGGTCTCCAGACAGGACGATTCGGCGTCCTCCTTGCGGAGTACAGGAGCCCGATCAGCGTCGTCGTCGTGGGCCTCGCGGCCGTCGGCTACCTGATGCAGGACCACCCCACCAGTGGCACCGCATTGACCTTCGTGCTGGTGACGGCGGCAGTGCTGCTCGTGCTCGCCGTCCTGGCGGCTGACGAGGCGGAGCCCGAGGAGGCTCTCGCACCCACCACCTCGCCCTAGGGCGAGGTGGACGGCGTCATACGGAATCCTCGGACCGGGCTGGCTCCGTCGGCGGGATGGGACGCACGACCATTTCGAGCAAGGTCCCGGCGACCGCTATCGCCAGCGCACCCAGCACGGCAGTCCCGAGCCCGTCGATGTCCATCTGCGGGCTCACGCCTGCGGTGACGGCGAAGAGAACTCCGTTGACGAGAACCGCTGAGCCACCCAGGCGGATCCAGGACTGTGATCCGGCGAGCCAGTACAGCACCGGACCCAGCACGGCGTTGACCAGGCCGAAGATCAGAGAGATGAGGAGGTAGGTCCCCAGACCACCGCTGACGTCGATGCCCGGGAGCACTGCTGTCGCGATCCAGACGGCACCCGTCATGATCGCCCAGTTCGTCAGGACCCGGATCAGCGCCAGCAGGTCGTTGTTCGTGAGTCCTCGTCGATCCGCCGACGCCGTCTTGACCTGGACCTCTTCATCCGCGTGAAGTCCGAGCGCTGCCTTGAACCGCAGCACCCACGCCGCGTCCGACGCGTCGAACTCGGCACCGATGGTCGTGCAGGCGACGAGGATGAAGGCGGCAGCCAGGAGCCAACCGATCAGCGAGATCGTGATGCCGAACAGTCCGAACTCCTGCGGTCGAGCGCGTCATGATGCCGGGCATGTAGATCGGCGTGGCGATCGCGAAGGCAGTCATCCCGAGCGCGGACGTGCCGCCCGCCGCGAGCAGCCGCCGCCAGTGCACCTGTCGGTCCAGCAACAGGTAGGGGATCGACGTCCACAGCACCAGACCGGTAGCGAGTGAGAGCGGGATCGTCCAGAGCCAATCGAGCGGGAAACGGCTGGCGACGTCGCGAATGACGTAGGCGACGAACACCTCGGCAACCAGTGCCGCGAGCCCGAGTGTGGCGAACAGGGTGCTGCGGATGCCGGCCTTCTCCTGTCCCCATCCCGCCCGATACATCCGTTGCAGGCGTCGCGTGAAGGCCACCCCGGCGTAGAGCAGCAGGAGGGCGCTGAAGACGGTTGTTCCGCTCGAAGCGTCCGGGGGCGTCGTGAAGAGCTGCTCCACCGCATCGGCCGCTTCGCCGGTGAGCGCGAGCCGATCGATGATCGACTCGCTGACCGCGTCCTCCTCACCGGCGGGCGCCGCGCTGGCCACGACGATGAACAGAGGGATGAGCGCGGTGAAGGCTTGGGCGGAGATGACGATGCAGCGGTCGAACCCCTCCATCCTGACGAAGCGGAGGACACATTGGCCGAGGAAGGAGGTCCTGACTCGTTGCGACAGCGCTGTGACGTCGTTCGAGCGCTCTGAGGGAAGCCAGGGCATTCAGGTCACCGCCGCGAGCCGGCGCTGCCCGCTACCGCCGCTGTCGACCACCTGCCACCCGCCTTTGCCGCTTGCGCGTCCGAGCCGCCGCGCACGGGTCGAGACGTCGTCGATCGTCGGCTGCTCCTGCGTCGGTGTCGTCATCCCTCGCGGGTGAGGCGTCCCGATGGTCCGTCAGGGAGCCACCAGACGCTCGGCCCAGCCAACCTCATCCGCTGCGGGTGAGGCGAGCGGCTGTGTCGCCTGCCTACCCTCCGGTTAGCGGGGTGGTGAACCCTGAGCGCTGACCAGACCTGGAGGAGACCGGCATGGGCGACCTTGATCAAGCGGACACCGCTGAGCTCGACCAGATGGGGCCGGTCGACTACCTCGTCGTGGAGTTCCCGGGAAGCAAGATGACCGGCGAGGGCTTTCCGATTCTCCTCGACCTCGTCAGCAACGGCATCATCCGAATCCTCGACCTGGTGTTCGTCACGAAGGGACTCGACGGGTCGGTCCAAGGAATCGCGATCGCCGACCTCGACGGTGATGGTGAGCTCGACCTCGCCGTGTTCGAAGGAGCGTCCTCCGGACTGGTCGGTGAGGACGACATCGAGGAGGCCGGCACCGTGCTCGAGCCCGGCAGCTCGGCGGGCATCCTCGTCTACGAGAACCTCTGGGCGGCGCCCTTCGCCCGTGCGCTGCGCCGTGGCGGCGGACAGCTCGTGGCGAGTGGCCGTATCCCTGTCCAGGCGTTGCTCGCGGCCGTCGAGGCGGCCGACGCCGCCGACACCGCGGTATGAGTCACGAGAGAGAGGAACAGTCATGCCAGGTCTTCTGCGCGGAGTAGCGCGGACCGCAGCGATCGCCGGTACGGCGACTGCGGTGTCCAACCGGGTCTCCCGACGTCAGGCAGGGCGCTGGGCCGCTCAGGAACAGCAGGCTCAGCCGCAGCAGTACTACGAGCCGGCGCCCCCGGCGCCCGCGGCGCCCGCGGCACCTGCCAGCGACATGGACGCGAAGCTGGCGCAGCTCAAGGACCTGGGTGAGCTCAAGCAGGCAGGCGTGCTGAGCGATCAGGAGTTCGAGCAGCAGAAGGACCGCATCCTCAACGGTTGAGCGCGCCGCCGGTCGCTGGAGGGCGGGAACGGATGACCGTCGCCTTGGGGCACCCTGTCTGAGGAGGCAAGATGGACGTCGCTCGGATCGCGATCCTGGTCGCCATCTGTGCGGTGTCCTACGTCGCCGGCGAGGCGTTGGCCAAGCGCCATGTCCCGCGGCTCCCCGTGTACCTAGCGGTCGGGGCTGTCGCGGGACTGGTGATCTCCAACCTCCGTGACGACGCGCAGGTCGCATTCCCACACGTGTCCTCGGTGGCGCTGGGCGTGATCGGGTTCGTGGCGGGTAGCCACCTCGTATGGCCGACCATCCGCCCTCATCTCCGTGCGATCGCTTTCCAGGTCGTCGGGATGAGCGTGGCCGTGCCGCTGCTGACCTGCACGGTCATCTTGTTCGTGCTGCGCGACGAGCAGACCTCGGTCGCCATCTCGACCGCGGTCCTGGTCGGGACGGTGATGCTCGCGCTGTCGCCGCCGGAGGCGATCGCGATCATCTCCGAGTATCGGGCCTCCGGCCCGTTCACCCAGCTCGTGCTCGGGGCGACGGTCGTGATGGATGTCGTCGTCGTCGTCGCCTTCTCGGTGGCGATGACGGTGACCGCCTCGCTGCTGGGTGAGGGCGGGTCGTTCGGCGACCTCGTGGCCGGGATCGGCACGGGGCTGTTGCTCTCCGCGGCCGCGGGAATCGTGGTCGGTGGGCTGCTCTACCTCGTCGTTCGCCGCATCGGCACCTATGCCGTCGCGGCAACACTGGTCGTGGTGACGGCCGGCATCAGCGTCTGGCTGGCCGTCGTAGCGGTGCAGTGGGCAGAGGAGCGCCTCGACGTCCACGCGGAGGTCGAGTCGCTGCTGGTCGCCATGATCGCGGGTGTGATCGTGGCCAACGCCCCGGCCAGCGAGCAGCTGCACCATCTCCTCGAGCGGTTGGCTCCGCCCGTCTACGTCGTGTTCTTCACGTTGACCGGCCTGGGGCTGCACCTGGACGCCCTGCTCGCTGCCGCCGCGCCCGCAGTCCTGCTGTGGGTCGTCCGAGGCGGCGGCTGTGGGTTGGGTCCGCCGCCGCGATGGGGCTCGCGGGCGAGTCCGAGCAAGTACGACGCGTGGCCTGGAAGGCCTATGTGCCGCAAGCCGGCATCGCTCTCGCGTTGGCAGCGACGGTCGCCGAGACGTACCCGACGCTCGGGGAGGTCTTCGCCACGGTGGTGATCGGCACCGTCGTTCTCAACGAGGCCATCGGCCCCTTCTTCCTCAGGTCGGCACTCACGGACATGGGAGAGACCGAGCCCGACAAGGAGCTGCTCCATTAGCCGGGAGACGCCCGCAGACCCCAGCGAGGACGCGCTGGGGCCGGAAACGCACGCGCAACGCACCGACGTGGAGCTCGCGCTCGACCTCGTGCTGGCGGTGGTCGGGACGGCCGTCGGCACCGGCGTGGCGTTGGTGCGACCGCCGGCGAGGTTGCTCGTGCTCGGCTCGTCCGTCGTGTTGCGGCCGTGGTTCGTCCCCGCTCGTTGGCAACCGGCCACGGTCATCGACGCGATCGCGCTCACGAGGCGCTGCTCATCGCGTGCAGGTCGCACACGCCGTCGATCGGGCCATGGCCCGGCTTGATCTGGCGGCGATCGTCACTCGCTACGTCGATCTCGACAAGGTGGTGCGCGCGGTGGACGTCCAGGCCGTCCTCGACCAGGTCGATCTCGTCGCCGTCGTCGAAGAGGTGTTGGCGGCCATCGACCTGCCCGCCATCATCCGGGACTCGACCGGTTCGCTGACATCGGAGACCGTCCGGAGCGCGCGGATGACAGGAATCTCCGCTGACGACGCCATCAGTCGGAGCCTCGAGCGACTTGTCCTTCGGCGCCGCCACGCACCGGCATCGACGGCGGACCCCGAGTGAACGAGGCCGAGCTGTCGACAGTTCCGCTGGAGGCCAGGCCCTATCAAGGCACCACGGCCGGAGTGGTCACCCGGGTCGTTGCCAACACGGTCGACGGGCTCGTCGTCACTGCGGCGTTGATCGGCGGGTACGTCTGCTACGCCGCGGTTCTCTTTGTCGTGGCCCCGCGGGACTTCCGGGCGCCGGCTCCCTCGCTCCTCGTACTGGCTCTCGTCTACTTCTCGTTCCTGGTGGTCTACCTGACCGCGGCCTGGTGGATCGGCGGTCGCACCCTCGGCGACCATGTCATGGGCATCCGGGTGGTCAGGCGCGGTGCAGGTCGGGTGCCGATCCTCCGGGCATTCGCCCGTGCGGTGCTGTGCGCTGTTTTTCCGGTCGGGCTGTTGTGGTGCGCCGTCGACGGCCGGCGTCGCTCCGTGCAGGACCTGGTGCTGCGCACCCGCGTTGTGTATGACTGGCGGTCGCGATCCGGCGGCGCTTCGTTGCCCTAGGCGTGCGGTGGCCGCGTCTTGGCTCGGATGAGCGACGCCACCACCACGACGTTGAAGACGATCATCGCGCACACCAACGCCCGGGCAATCTGGCCCTCGGCGTGCACGTCGCCGTACCCGACGGTGGCCATGGTGCTCAGCGTGAAGTAGAGAGCATCGGTCCGTGTCTCCAGACCGGTGATCTCCTCCGGGCGGATCTGGTTGAGCAGGAAGAAGGTGAGCGAGGACGCCATGACCAGCAGGATCAGCAACATCGCCAGCACCCGCACGCCGCGCCCCGGCACTCCTCTGCGGACGTAGCCCAGCTCCTGGACCATCACCGTCCCGACGAGTGCGAGCGCTCCCACCGTCCCGAGCAGGCTCAGGACGACGACCACAGGAGAGCCACCGGTCCATTTCAGCGGAAACGCGTAGTAGGCGACCAGCAGGCCCGACGAAGGTCCAGACCGGACGCAACCAGGAAGTGGACCGAGCGCTCATCTCACGCGACCGTCGGCTCGTCCCGCGGCTCGTCGGGATCACCGCTGATCAGAGGCAACCGCCATCGGCCGTCGGGATCGGCCTCGACGAGGATCGCCCGGAAGAGCAGGCTCATCGGTACGGCCAGCAGGGCGCCGACAGGGCCGAGAACCCAGGTCCAGAACACCAACGAGAGGAAGGTCAGGCTGGTCGAGAGACCGACGGCCTCGCCGACGTAGCGGGGCTGGATGAAGGACTGGATCACCAGGTTGACCAAGCAGTACAGCACGATCACCGCGAGCATCATGCTCGGGCCGCCCTCCAGGAGCCCGATCAAGGCGGGCGGGATGATGCCGATGATGAAGCCGATGTTGGGGATGAAATTGGTGACGAAGGCCAAGACCCCCCAGACGAAGGCACCCGGCACGCCCAGCGCGTACAGCAGCGCGGCGTCGATCACGGCCACGATCAGTCCGAAGACGGCAGAGACGCCGAGATACCTGCGGGTTCCCGAGGCGAACGAGATCAACGCGTCGACCATGTCCGGACGGTGGCGTGCGCGCGCCGTCGGCCAGGCGCCCTACCGTCGAGGAGTCGAAGGCGAGGAAGACCAGCAGCGTCACGAGGAAGAACAGGTTGGACAGCAGCTCCAGGATGCTCGAGAGGATGGCGGTGGCCAGCTCAGTCAGCTGATCGGGGTTCGCTGCGTCGACCATCGCGTCACTCTGCTCGGTCCCGACGCCCATGTTGGTGAGGCCGCCACCGATGTCAGCGACGATGTCGTCGAGGTCAGAAGCGTAGGTCGGGATGAGCTGGGCCAGGCGACCGATCGACACGACGATGGCGAGCGACATGACCAGGAGCAGCACGATGGCGGCGAGCAGCAGGATCACCGAGGCGACCCATCCCGGCATCCGCCGCTCGAGCCTGGCGCGCAGCGGGTAGAAGACGATGGTCAGCGCCAGGGCGAACATCACCGGTGCGACGATGTGGTTGGCGGCCTTGATCCCTGCAACCACGATGACGATCGCGGCACTCGCGATGAGCAGGCTGGTGGTGCGGGACGAGATCCTGGTTGCAGTCGCTGTCACGGGGTGCTCCTCTGGAGGTCGGTCCGGTGACCCAACGCCGTCAGGATGGCGACGAGGTACTGGTGCAGCTCGTCGCCACCGACGATCGGCCGGGGCGGGGCGAGCAGGTCGGGCGGCGCCAACACGAATCCGCGGTCCTGCCATCCACCGAGGCCGCCGTGGCACCCGACCAGTGGTTCGAAGGCTGCTACGTCCATCGTGTCGAGTTCGAACAGACTGTTGACGTACAGCTCCGGCGCTCGTTCCATCAGGGTTGCGGCAGCGAGCATCTCCGGGGCGTGGTCACCGAAGGTGAGCATCGGATCGACGCCCTCGACGACGCCGGTGGACAGGTGATGCCGGCCAGAGCCACCGATCGCGACCGGCCCCGTGGCGCTGAGCGCGCTGACGAATCCCACGCCCGGGTGCGCCACGAGACCGGGGATCAGGTCCGGCCACCGGCTTTCGATCTCCTCGAGCAGCAGCCGTTCCGGGACGGGCGCATAGACGAGCCCGAGGTTGCCGCTCGCCAGGACGATGAGCTCGGCATCCGTTGCGTCCGAGCCCTCCGGCTTGAGGACCCGGTCGACCCGGCGCGACGCTGCCTGCTGCGCGCCCTTGGTGCCCGCCCCGCCCAGGTCTTCGAGCACCGAGTCGACCCTGCCCCAGCCCTCGATGCTGCCCTCGATCCCCGTCGTCTCGGAGTGGGTCAGCGATCGGCACAGGTCGCTGAGGTCGACGCCGTACCGGGAGGCGAACGGCTCGCCCTGCGACTGACCGTGGTCGCTGAGGAGCACCAGGTGGTAGTTCCGGGGGGCTCGTTGCGCCACCTTCTCCAGGATGGCCAGCACCTGGTCGACGGCCACGAGCGAGGCGAGCGATTCGATCCGCGTTCCCCCGGCGTGGTGCGCGATCTCGTCGTAGTCGACATAGTCGACATAGATGCTGCGCGCGCCGCGCATCATCTCCTCGCTCACCACGGCCGTGTTGAGGTCGCGCAGCAGACCGTTGCTGAACGCTCTGAGACCGGCGAATGTCCAGGAGCGGTGCACCCGCGGGTGCACGTCCATCCGTCGCTGACGGACCGCCTGGAAGCGCTCCCGGACGATCTCCGCGATCGTCCGGGAGAAGCTGCGCACCAGACCGTCCGGCCGGATGAGGAAACGTGCGAACACCTCACGGGTGCGGCGTGACCCGCGAGTCACCTCGAGCCGGCTCATGGTCATCGCGGCCTTCGGGGCGTCTCCGGTGAAGAGGTTGGAGACGGAGACTCCGTCGTCCGCGAGGAGGCCGTGCCCGGTGCTCGCGCGCGACTCGATGATCGAGGCGTCCGCGGGCCGGTTCGCTACCAGGACTCGCCCGAGGTCACGGTCGTACCACCGGAAGGCCGGGACCCCGTCGGCGCTGCCATGCAGGATCGCCTGCTGGCTGGCGGGGGTCGTGCACGGCAGCTGAACGGTCCACTCGTGGAGGGCATGGCTGCCGTCGTCCACCCAGCGCCGAAGCGTCGGCATCGTCCCCGAGTGCATGACCCATTGCATGACGGGGAAGGACACGCCGTCGAGCTGGACGAACACCACGCCGTCCACCTCGGGGTCCGGGATCCTGCCCGGCTTGATCCGCAGCAGGCTGATTGCGAAGGACTCGTCGGTGCCGGCGCTGGCGAGCCACACGAGCAGGGTGGCGAACGCAGCTGTCAACCACGCCGCCGCAACGGCGGTCCCGAACGTCTCGAACGACGCACCGGGGACGATGTCCATGGCGATCTGCATCACGACGGCTTGCCCGACCAAGGTCGCGACGGCAACCGCGATCCACCCGATGGCGGCCGCGAGGTGGACGAGGACCGGTCGTACCACCATGCCGACCAGCCCGGCCACCGCGGCAGCGGCCGCCAAGGGCCACCACGACGTGTAGGTGAATCCGGGGAGCAGGTTGGCTGTCAGCAACAGGGAGAGGAACGTCAAGACCCACGTCACGAGCAGCCTGATCGCGTCCGAGAAGCGAACACCGCGCCCGCTCGGTGCCGACGTACGACTGCTGTCGGGGGACGAGGCGTGAAGAGAGGTGGTCACCCGGTTGCTCCCTTCAGGCGTCACGCCGGCCCGGCGGGGCTGGTCAGCCGAGGATCTTGGCCTTGGCCCGGTCGTACTCCTCCGGGGTGAGAACACCGCTGTCACGGAGCTCGGCGAGCCCTTTCAGCTCGTCGGCGACGTTGGAACCGGCAGGGGCGCCCACGTAGGCGCGCATGCGTTCCTGTTCTGCGAGCATGGCTTCGTGGTTGCGCTCGTTCATCGAGTCACCGCGCGCGACGATGTAGATCAGCACGCCCAGCCACGGAATCACCAGGATGAACAGCACCCACATGGCCTTGGCAAAGCCACCGAGAGTGCGGTCCCGGAAGACATCCACGAGGACACGAATGACCAGCGCGAACCACGCCAGTAGCAGCGTGAACCAGAAGATCGAGATGAAGACTTCCCACAAACCGAAATCATCCATGCGGTGCTCCTTCGTAGGTCCTGACAGGGACGGCTGCTGACGGCCCCCCTGGGAATCACCCTGTCGGCGCACCTCTCCAGCGGGCTCACCCGCGAAGGGTGAGATGGAGTGGTCGCGCAACCCACGACGACCTGTCTCACCCTCGGTGGGTGACGCGGACACGTCATTCAGGGGCGACCTTGTCTCCATGGTGGATCCAGGCGGCGTCGAGCGCGATGCGGAGGCGATGTACGACATCCACCTGAGTCAGAGCCCGCCGGAGTCCCTGCGCCGGCAGTTTCCGTCGATGACCGTTGCTGCGAGCGGGTGCGCAGACCGCGCTGCGGCGGAAGGTCAACGGGCCCGGCCAGCTCACCTCGCTGTTGCGTGACCTGTCTGCAGTGGGACTCGTCCTGACGGACGTCCACCTGGTCTCGCCAGCTGACCTCGAAGCGAACGATGTCAGCGACGGGCCGTCCGAAGTCCAAGGCAGTCGGCCGAGCCAGGAGACATCGCAATCCGTCACCTATGAGGTCCGAGTAGCAGGAGCGATAGGGGATCGGCTGCTGCACTCCCTCCGTTGCACGCACTATGCGGTTCCCGAACAGACGCTCGTGCGGCTCACCTTCGGCTCCGCGGACCTGGCGCGCTTCCTGCGAGCGTGTACGAATTGCGGCCTGGCCATCACGGACGTCCGGCGCGTCGGAACAGCGCCGCGCCGACCACAGGAGCGAGACCAGGTGCTCGGCGCCTGAGCCTGCCCGCTCAGCAGAGCCCGAGCTGGCGACCGCGGCGCACTGCTTCCACCCGGCGATTCACGCACAGCTTGCCGAAGATTCCCTTGAGGTGGGTCTTCACCGTGTTGGACGAAACGTAGAGTGCCGCAGCGATCTCCTCCGTGGAGTACATCTGGGCCAGAAGGTCGAGAACCTGACCCTCGCGTTCGGTCAACTGGGCGCAGACGAGCTCGGTCGGCCGGCGCTGAGTTGTCTTCCGCGCGGGTAGGTCCTCCTCGGCGCGGACCGTAGCGAGAAAGTCCCGGTGGGACCGCGACAGCGCTGGGTCTCGATCGAGAAAGGCACGCATCCAGTGCCAGTCACGAACCAATGCCCGCCTCATCTGCTCGTGCGCGGCCGAGCGCAATGCGCGGTCCATCACCAGACGGGCCCGCTCATGGTCTCCCCGGTCCTCCGCAAGCGTGCACTCGAGCAGCCAAGCTTCGATCTGGAGGACGAGTGGAGCCTGCTCGAGATCCACCACCGCCCGACTGAGGACAGCCTGGGCGCCACGGACATCGCCGACACTCCGACGGGCGGCCGCGGTGACGACTGCGGCCTCGGCAATCGCTCGTCGAGGCATGGGCGTCACGGTGGCGAGGGCGCGCTGCGGTTCCCCAGCCGCGAGCAGGGCCTCGGCCCGGACGATCGTCACGAGATCGCGGAGCCAATCCGCCTCCGGACCGGACGCTGCGGGGTTGCCGCTGTCAGCGAGGAGACGGGTCGCTGCCTCGGGCTGTCCCGTTGCGATGAGCAGCTTCGCCTCGACCAGCAGGTGACTCGTGCCGATCCAGGAGTCGTGGTCTGTCGAAGGTAGGGACAGCAGCAGCTTCCCGACGATAGCGACGCGACGACGCGCCTTTGCGAACTCACCTTGTTCCAGGGCGACCCAGGCCCGGGCCAGCTGAGCGTGCACGATCCCGGGCCGGGTGGTGGGCGTCGTGCTTCCTTACGTGACGGGCGTGTTGGTCCGCGCGGCGTAAGTCGCCTCGAAGTGCCTCGACGTGGGCCAGAGCTCCGAGGCAGTCGTCGCGCGCCTCCGACCAGGTCCTCGCTGCGGCACCCTTGGCCAGCACGACCTGCGCCGTGCGCAGCTCCCCGTTCGCCACGTGGAGCGATCCGAGATGCGCCCGGAGCGTCGGACTGAGCTCGTGCAGGTTCCCGGTGACACACGTTGCGGCGGCGGCAGCGGTCGCGTCGACGGGGGCAGGGCCTCGGACCACGTGCGGCCGGCCCCAGGTCCCGTCGGGTCGGATCTCCACGACGGCCCAGCCCCAGGCAGCAGGCGAGACCGACTCGGTGTCCGGACGTGAGGAGGTGACATCGAGGGACATGGGGACTCCCGTCGTCGGCAATGCGGCTTTTCGCCCATGAACCCACCCTCCGGGGTGAGACCGACTCACCCGGTTCGGGATCTCACCCGGGTGAGATCCCGCCGGGCCCGAGGCAGGTGATCAGATCAACGACTGACGACGCGCGATCTGCACGGCCTCCGCCCGTGAATGCGCACCGAGCTTTCGGTACACCGCTCTCGCATGCGTCTTCACCGTGTTGGCGGAAAGGAACAGGTGCGCCGAGATCTCGTGCAGGCTGAGAGTGCCCTGGAGCAGCCGGAGCACGTCGAGCTCGCGACCGGTCAGTGGGTCGCCGAGCGTTTCCGCGGCCGTCTGATCGCTCAGGCGGCGATGGATCGCGTCCACTCTCGCGTGCATCGCCGTCATGCCCTCCGAGAAGCGGCTCATTCGCTCAGCGAGCTCGGGCAGCACTTCGTGTGCCAGCGGGGCTGCGCCGATCTCAGCGGCCGCCCGGGCGGTGACCAGCAAGTGATGGATCGGACCCCACACCCCTTGGGCGTTGCTCTGGCGCCGCAGGGTGAGGCCCAGCTCGAGGGTGGCCTTCGCGTCGTCGACCTTGCCGGCCGCGGCTTGCGCCTGCCCGAGCGCGGCGAAGGCCAAGGACGCTTGAGGCGCGCTTCGGAGGCCCCGGGCTTCGACCACGGCCATCGCCAGCTCCGCGCTCTCACGACTCCGCGCCGTGTCGCCCCGCTCGCTCTCGACGAAAGACTGGAGGCTCAGCGCGAGGACGCGGATGATGCCCGGAGCGCGGTCGATGCGGGAGACCGCTCGGATCGGCGTCATTGCCCGCTCCAGGTCGCCCAGCACGTAGTACGCATGGCCGAGGGAGCACTGGGCGATCGCATGGTACGGCGACTGGCTGTCCGTCTCGAGGTCGAGGGCGCGTTGCGCCGCCGCCAGGATCTCCGGCGGCCCGCCGTAGCCGAAGAGGCCGCCGATCAACGCAACCGCGGACTCGATCGAGCGGGTGCCGTCGGGCAGCGGACCGTAGTCGACGAACTCCTCGAGGGCGGCAAGATGTTCGGCTAGAGATGCTTCGTCGCCCGCCATCGCGGACATCCAGGCTGACGTCACGCGGGCGGCTGGGGTTGTGGTGGCGGCGGATTCCCCGAGGGACTCCAACCACCCGATCACGGTTGCCTCGCGTCCCGCGTCCGCATAGTGCAACCAGTTGGCCTGGATGAGCAGTGCCGCCTCGTCGGCGAGCCCAGCCGCCAACGAGTGTTCGACTGCCTCTGAAACGTGGCCGTGCGAAGAGAACCACTCGGCGGCCCGAGCGTGGAGAGACTCCACGCGGTCCGGGTAGGTGAACGCCAGCTCGCTGCGGGCCACCGACGCGAACATGTGGTGGAAGCGGAACCACTCGCGCTCATCCTCGAGAGGAACCACGAACAGGTTGGTCCGTTCCAGCTCATGAAGGATCGCAGCGCTGTCACTCACGCCCACGACGTGATCGCACAAGGAAGCCGAGAACCGATCCAGTATCGAGAGGGCCGCGATGAACTCGCGAACGCGTTCGGGCAGGCGGCTGAGCACCTCCTCGGTCAGGTAGTCGCCGATGAAGCGGTTGCCCCCGGTGAAGCGTCGTACGAAATCGTCCGGATCGGCCCGGCCGGCCAGGGACAAGGTCGCCAGGTAGAGCGCCGCCGGCCAGCCCTCGGTCCGCTCCATGAGCTGGGAGAGTGCGTCGGCCGACAGCTGCACGCCTTCACGCGCAAGAAGCTGAGTTGCCTCCTGCGGCGTGAAGGCAAGGTCCTCGGCACGAAGCTCGGCGAGGTTGTTGGACACCCGGAGGCGTCCGAGACGCAGCCCGGGGTCGGACCGGGTGATGATCACCAGGTGCGCCTGGGCCGGAAGGTTCCCGACCAGGAATTCCACCTGTTCGTGGCAGTCCGGCGCTTGGATGAACTGGAAGTCGTCAAGGATGAGGACGAGGTCGTCCGGCAGCGCCGCGAGGGCGTTGACGATGGCTGGTAGCACTGCGCTCGGAGCGTCTGTCGAGCGGCGACCATAGACACGGGACGGCTCGTCAGTAGGAAGGGGGCAGCCTGCTCGCTCCAACGCAGCAGCGACGTGCGTCCACAACCGGTCGGGATCGTTGTCACCCTGGTCCAGAGTGACCCAGGCCGTCGTCGGCGGAGCGGCCGCATGGAGCCACTGGGCGACCACCGTGGTCTTGCCATAGCCGGCCGGCGCGGCCACGAGGGTCACCGGCAGACGTGTCGACCGATCCATTGCTTCGACCAGGCGAGAACGCTGGACCCAACTGTCGCGTCTGGAAGGGCGATGGAGCTTCGCCTCGAGGAAGTGGTCGATCGATGCTCGGGGAGCGACAGTACGACTGAGAGGGTCCTCCCCGGGAGTGCTCGTCATCGTCATCTCGCTAACACCGTCGTCCAACTGACTATACGGTTCTGCGCCTGCGAAGGCGCTCATTCAGCGATCGACGCTAGTCCTGGTCAGGCGCGATGTCCGGCTCCCTGTGAACGTCGACGATGAGGAAACCCCCGCGATCGAGCGCCTCGAGCAGGCCGTGCAGCTCCGCTTCGTCCGCGAGCACCACATGGATCGTGCTTCCCGCGGGGTTGACGGAGACCGTCATCCCGTCGAAGTCGTCGATCAGCTCGCGAGGAACCTCGCCGACCGCGCGGATCTCGTAGGCGGCTCTCGACATGAACGTCTCGATTCCTCGACGCGGGCTGGGCCTTCAGGGTGCGCCTGTCAAAGCGGGTGGCGGTTCACCCATGTCGGGTGACACCGCCGCACGTCAAGCGGGGCTCGGGCGTCGGCAACAGGCGGTCGACGACGAACACCAGGACAGCGGTCACGACTGAGATGACGATCGCGGCAAGCACGGTCGAGAAGAAGCCACCGACATCGAGCGAGTCCGTCAAGCCGGCGGTGATACCCAGCAGGGCCGCATTGACGACGAGCGCGAACAGTCCGAACGTGATCACGTTGAGCGGGAGCGAGATCAACCGCAGCAGCGGCCCGATGAGGGCATTGACCAGGCCGAACAGGAGGGCGACCCAGAGAATCACCGAGGAAGCCGCCATCGATCTCCACCGAGGAGAGCAGGCCAGCGGTGATGGCGATCGCGGCCGCCACGACCAACCAGACGATGATCAGTTGCTTGAGCATGAGGACTCCTCGGTAGTCGGTCGGACCGGTCGGACCGGTCGGACCTGGTGGGCCAACAGCTCAACCTAGGAGCCGTGGGAGATGGCGACGTCACCTTGAACGGGTGAACCTCGGGCCGACGCGACGGCCGTGCCCTCATCCGACCTGGGTGAGGCGCCACCGCCGGCGACCGGAGCAATGTTCCGTTCGAGCGATGCTGGCCACCGACCGCGGCCAGCTGTCGTCCAGTTCCAGCACCGGGAGGACCGAACTGTGAGTGAGGCCGCCTTCGCCGTTCTGGCGCTCCTCGTGCTGGCGTGGGCAGTGGTGTCCCACCTCCTCGCGCGCGTCAACCTCACGGGCGCGCTCATCTTCCTGATAGCCGGCTACACGTTGGGCAACCCGACGTGGGGGCTGCTCACCATCGACGTCACGACTCCGGCGATGCACGTCCTCGCTGAGCTGACGTTGGCACTCCTGCTGTTCGCTGACGCTGCGAGGGTCGACGTCTCGCAGTTGCGACGCGACGTCTACTTCCCGACACGGCTCCTGGCTATCGGCCTTCCGCTGTCCATCGTCTTGGGCTCCCTTGCCGCCGCCTGGATGTTTGACGACTTCTCGTGGGCGCTGGCCGGCTTCGTAGGAGCCACGCTGGCTCCGACGGACGCCGCCTTGAGCGCCCAGGTCATCAACGACGAACGGATCCCGATGCGATTGCGCCGGGTTCTCAACGTGGAGAGCGGTCTCAACGACGGCATCGTCACACCGATCGTCGCGTTCATGCTGGTGGTGGTCGCGACCGACCTCGGGCTGGGCCATCACGGCGACGCACCGGAGGGCCGCGCGCTCCTCGAGCTCGCCTACGGCCTCGGCGTCGGGCTGGTGATCGGGCTCGGCAGCGCTGCCCTGATCGGACTCGGCTCGAGACGGCATTGGATCGTCCACGGCGGCCGGCGTCTGGCGACGCTTGCCGCCGCGCTCGCCAGCTTCGCTCTCGCGGTGGCCCTCGACGGCAACGGGTTCATCGCGGCGTTCGTCGCCGGGATCGCTTTCGGAGCTCGTCTGCCTGCAGACGTGGCTCCGATCGACGAGGTCGGGGAACTGCCAGAGCTCATCGGCGAATTCCTGGCGCTGGCCGTGTGGTTTCTCTTCGGCGCTGCCCTCCTCCCGTTGGCTCTCGACTACTTCTCCGTGTCCGTCCTGGTCTACGCGTTGCTCAGCCTGACGGTGATCCGCATGGTCCCCGTCGGCATCTCGCTCGTGGGTGCGGGCATGGACAGGTCCACAGTCCTGTTCGTCGGCTGGTTCGGACCGAGGGGTCTGGCCTCCGTCGTGTTCGCACTGCTGGCGGTCGAGGAGCTCGGCGAATCGCGGCTGGTAGGGCAGGCCGTGTCGGTGGTCGCCGCGACCGTGTTGTTGAGCGTGGTGCTCCACGGGGTCTCCGCCGGCCCGCTCGGAGGCCGCTACGTGGCGTCGTACGACGATCACGACCCCTCGGAGGCGCCGACGACGCGACGAACGGGACGCCCTCACAGGTCAGGCGCGTGAGTCTGTCGCTTGGTCTCGAAACGGGTACCGGGCGTGACCGTCGTCGGAGTTGTCCGTTGAAAGGCCAAATCATGGGTAAGGAGCACACGTGATCTCGGAAACGGATGTCGACCCCACCTACCCGGGTGTCGGCGGTGAGGCCTCATGAGCAATCTCTGGGACTACCGTGCGTGCGTGTGGGACTACCGCGAGTCCACATGGACCGTCGATGGCGACCTCGTGGGCTACGACGTCGAGGTGCCGGAGGGGCGCATCGGCACGGTCGTGCGCGCGGTGACCGGTGCCCTCGGCGCCTACCTCGTGGTGGACACCTCGGGGGTCTTCGACGGCCGGCGGCTCATCCCGGCGGGAGCGGTCGACGCGCTCGACCATGACCTGCGGTTGGTCCGGGTTGCCCTCACGAGCGCAGCAGCTCCGGGACGCGCCGGACCACGTTTGCGACCAGTGGAACGAGGCCGTCCGCGCGGCGCACTCGGGCTACTACAGCAAGGTCAGTCCTCCGCAACGGGTGCGCTGACGCCGGCTAACCCTTGCTGGATTTCCTCGGCTTGGGAGAAGCGCGCGGCAGGGGTCCACGACTCCCTCGTCGTCGACCCTCGGCAACGGGGGTTCGACAGGGTAGGTTCTGGCCGGTGCAGTCTCGGAGACTCCCGGTCGACCTGGCCATGCACCGGGTCAGCAATGCGCGCCACCGCCTACCTCGCGTGTTCGGTACCTCCGCGCTGGTGGTCCTCGGGCTCGGCGTGATGATCGGCGCGGGCATCTTCTCCCTGTCCGGAGGTCAAGCCGCCAGCAACGCAGGCCCGGCCGTGGTCGTTTCCTTCGTGATCGCGGCGCTGGTCTGCTTCGTGGCCGCGCTGTCCTACGCCGAGCTGTCCTCGACGATCCCGGTCGCGGGCAGCGTCTACACCTTCAGCTACGTGGCGTTCGGCGAGCTCTGGGGCTGGTTGGTCGGATGGGCCCTGATCCTCGAGCTGGTGGTCGCCGCGGCGGTCGTGTCCCGCGCTTGGTCGGCCTACTCGCTGGCCACGCTGGACGGGTTCGGCGTCGCCGTACCGGACTGGCTGTCCGAGTACGGCGCGTTCGACGCCGACGTCAACCTGATCGCGCCGGCCGTCCTCCTCGTCCTGACGTTGCTGGTCGTGACCGGCACGAAGCTGTCTGCCCGGGTCCTCACCGTCGCGGTGGTCGCCAAGGTCGCGGTGATCCTGCTCGTGATCGTCGTCGGCAGCCGGTACGTCGACGCCGCGAACTACAAGCCGTTCGTACCGGAGTCGCGGTCGGCTCCGGACGACGCAACGACCTCGACCGTGCTGCAGGTCCTCACCGGGTCATCGGGCACGGTCTACGGGATCTATGGCGTCTTTGCCGCAGCAAGCGTGATCACGTTCGCCTACATCGGTTTCGACCTGATCGCGACCGCGGCGGAGGACGCCCACGAGCCGCGGCGCTCGATCCCCAAGGCGATGCTGATCAGCCTCGGACTGGTGACGCTCCTCTACGTCGCGATGGCCGTCGTACTCGTCGGTCTGCGGCCGTTCGAGGAGCTCGGGACCGGAGCCCCGGTCTCCGACGCGCTCGCCGCCGCCGGCGTCGGCTGGGTCGCCGACGTGGTCAACCTCGGTGGGCTGTTGGCCTTCACCACGGTGATCATGGTGGTGCTGATCGCGCAGAGCCGGGTGCTGTTCGCGATGGGTCGTGACGGGCTGCTGCCCTCGTGGTTGGGGCGGGTCAGCCCCGGCTTCCAGTCGCCGTCGCTGGCCGCCGCCACCGCGGGCCTGGCCGCGACCGCGCTTGCGCTGTACCCGAAGGTCGGGTCCCTCGAGCAGCTGCTGGTGATCGGGTCGTTGGCCGCGTTCTTCTCGTGCTCGGTGGGTGTCATCGTGCTGCGTCGCAGCCAGCCCGACCTCGAGCGTGGGTTCCGGGTGGCCTGGGCGCCGCTGGTGCCGGCGCTCGGGGCCCTGGCCACGGCCTGGCTGGGCCTGAACCTCACCACGGTCACGTGGCGAAACTTCGCGGTCTGGACGGCGATCGGCCTGGTGCTCTACTTCGGTTACGGCCGCTGGCACAGCGTGCTCGCACGACGCGAGGAGAACGGCGAGGGCCACGGCGAACACCACGGCGAGGACGAGCCCGAGCCGGTGCGCACGGGCAGGAACAAGGCCTACCACGGGGCGGCACGCGCGCTAGCCCGGCTCTGCCGGCGGGCCCAGGATGGCCATGTCCGATTCCCGCGAGAAGTTGTCGGCGGCGCCGTACAGAATGGACGCATGACGACGACCATGGCAGGGATCCCGGGGCTCGACACCGAGTCCTGCTACTCCGCGGTGAAGTCGCGCGACCGTCGGTTCGACGGGGTGTTCTACATCGCGGTGCGGACCACCGGCATCTACTGCCGGCCGTCCTGCCCGGCCCGCACGCCGGCGCTGCACAACGTGACCTTCCACCGCAGTGCGGCCGCCGCCCAGGCCGCCGGCTACCGCGCGTGCAAGCGCTGCCTGCCGGACGCGACGCCGGGTAGTCCCGACTGGGACGCCGCGGCAACCGTCGCGGGACGCGCGATGCGGCTGATCGCCGACGGTGTCGTCGACCGGGACGGTGTCGACGGACTGGCGCAGCGCCTCGGCTACACGACGCGGCACCTGTCCCGGGTGCTCGCGGCAGAGCTCGGCGCGGGGCCGCTCGCGCTGGCCCGCGCCCAGCGGGCGCAGACCGCCCGGGTGCTGGTGGAGACGACCGACCTGTCGTTCGCGGACATCGCGTTCGCGTCGGGCTTCGCGAGCGTCCGCCAGTTCAACGACACCGTGCGTGAGGTCTACGCCGCGACGCCGACGCAGCTGCGCGGCCGCCGGGGCGGCGCGCGGACGCCCGGAGCGATCGAGCTCCGGCTCGCCGTACGCACGCCGTTCGCCGGCTCCGAGCTGCTGCGCTTCCTCGCCGTCCGTGCGGTGGAAGGTGTCGAGGTCGCGGGCGACGGTTGGTACGCCCGCACCCTCGACCTCCCTCACGGTCCCGGCACGGTGCGGATCGATCTCGCCGACGTGCTCGACCCGGGTCAGACGGCCTTGGTCCCGGCTCGGTTCGTCCTCGACGACCTGCGCGACACGAGCGCCGCGGTGGCGCGCGTCCGGCGGCTGCTCGACGGCGACTGCGACCCGATCGCCGTGGCCGACCACTTCACCGGCGACCCGCTGATCGGTCCGCTCGTACGACGCCGCCCCGGCCTGCGCGTCCCCGGCCATGTCGCCGGCGACGAGATCGCAGTCCGGGCGGTGCTCGGCCAGCAGGTCAGCGTGGCCGGCGCCCGCACGGTGGCGGGGCGGCTCGTCGCCGAGCACGGGCGGCCGTTCGCCACCGACATCCCCGGGCTGACCCACCTGTTCCCCGACGCCGCGACGGTCGCGGCTCTCGACCCGGAGCAGCTGCCGATGCCGCGAGCCCGTGGTCGCGCCCTGACCGGCCTCGCCGCGGCCCTGGCCGCCGGCGACGTCGCCCTTGACCGCGGCCCCGACCGCGACGCCGTACGACGGGCGCTGCTGGCGCTGCCCGGCATCGGCCCCTGGACGGCCGACTACATCGCCCTGCGGGCCCTCGGCCATCCCGACATCTACCTGCCGACCGACGTCGGTGTGCGCAACGCACTCAATGCGCTCGGTGCCTCCGGCGCCGATCCGACGATCTCGATCGGCTGGGCGCCCTGGCGCTCCTATGCCCTGCTACACCTGTGGACCTCACTGGAGGAGAACTCATGACCTGGACCGTGATCGACTCACCGATCGGCGACCTGCGGCTGGTGGCGCGCGATGGCGCGCTGACCCAGATCGAGTTCTCGCCGTTCCGCGACTCCGACGGCCGGCCGAAGGGCGACCGGGTCGACGACGACCCGGTCCTGCTCGAAGCGGAGCGGCAGCTGCGCGCGTACTTCGCCGGTGACCTCAAGGACTTCGACCTGCCGCTGGCCCCCGTGGGCAGCGCGTTCCAGCAGCTGGTGTGGGACCAGCTCACGAAGATCAGCTACGGCGAGACCGCGTCGTACGGCCAGATCGCCGCCCGGCTCGGCAAGTCCAACGCCGCGTCCCGCGCGGTCGGGCTCGCCAACGGCGCCAACCCCATCCCGATCGTCATCCCGTGCCACCGCGTGATCGGCGCCAACGGCACCCTCACCGGCTACGCCGGCGGCCTCGAGCGCAAGCAGACCCTGCTCGAGCTGGAGCAGACGTTTCTGACGAAGACGCACTGTTCGGCCACGAAGTCGCACGGTTCGGCGAACTGTGCGCCCTCGTCGGCGAAGTGTGCGACTTCGGCAGCGAGTGTGCTACTTCGTGGGCTATTCGGCGCAGCCCGACGCAGCGACTCGGAGAGCCGCTCCGCGGCCGCGAGTACGGCGGGGGCGTGCATCCGGCCCGGCTGGCGCGAGAGTCGCTCGAGCGGGCCGGAGACCGAGACCGCGGCGATCACCTTGCCGCCGGGGGAGCGGACCGGGGCGGAGACCGATGCCACGCCCTGCTCGCGCTCGCCGACGGACTGGGCCCAGCCCCGGCGCCGGATGGCGGAGAGCTCGGCCGCGGAGAACGCGGCGTTCTGGAGACCACGGTGGATGCGGTCGGGGTCGTCCCACGCGAGGAGGACCTGGGCCGCGGAACCGGCCCGCATGGTCAGCTGCGAGCCGACAGGAATGGTGTCGCGCAGGCCGGAGGGCCGCTCGGCGGCCGCCACGCAGACGCGGTGGTCGCCCTGGCGCCGCCACAGCTGGGCGGACTCGCCGGTGATGTCGCGCAGTCGGGCGAGCACCGGGCCGGCAGTGGCCAGCAGCCGGTCCTCACCTGCGGCGGCAGACAGCTCGGCCAGTCGCGGGCCGAGCACGAACCGGCCCTGCATGTCGCGGGCGACCAGCCGGTGGTGCTCCAGTGCGACGGCCAGCCGGTGCGCGGTCGGTCGCGCCAGACCGGTGCCGGCGACCAGGCCGGCCAGGGTGGCGGGCCCGGACTCCAGGGCCGTGAGAACCAGGGCGGCTTTGTCCAGCACGCCCACGCCGCTCGAGTTGTCCATATGGCAAGACTATCGTCTCAGATCATGGGATGCAAGCGTAGGCTTCGTCACGTAGTTCGGGACGGGTGGCGCGATCCGCCGCACCGGCCCGGGAAGACAGTCGAAACGAACGGCGAGGAGCGAGTCATGGGCAAGACCCTGGCGGAGAAGGTGTGGGACGAGCACGTCGTCCGGTCGAACCCGGGGGAACCTGACCTCCTCTACATCGACCTCCACCTCATCCACGAGGTGACCAGCCCGCAGGCGTTCGACGGTCTCCGGCTGGCGAACCGCAAGGTACGACGCCCTGACCTCACGCTCGCGACCGAGGACCACAACGTCCCGACCCTGGACTGGGACAAGCCGATCGCCGACCCGGTGAGCAAGACCCAGGTCGACACCCTGCGCAAGAACGCCGCCGACTTCGGCGTACGCCTCCATCCGCTCGGCGACGTCGAGCAGGGCATCGTGCACGTCGTCGGCCCGCAGCTCGGCCTGACCCAGCCCGGCATGACCATCGTGTGCGGCGACAGCCACACCAGCACGCACGGCGCGTTCGGCGCCATCGCGTTCGGCATCGGCACGTCCGAGGTCGAGCACGTCCTCGCGACGCAGACGCTGATGCAGGCGAAGCCCAAGACGATGGCGGTCACCGTCAACGGCAGCCTGCCGCCGGGCGTCACCTCCAAGGACCTCGTCCTCACCCTGATCGCCCACACCGGCACGGGCGGTGGGCAGGGCTACATCGTCGAGTACCGCGGCCAGGCCATCGAGGAGCTCTCGATGGAGGGCCGGATGACGGTCTGCAACATGTCGATCGAGTGGGGCGCGAAGGCCGGCCTGATCGCCCCCGACCAGACGACCTTCGACTACATCGAGGGCAAGCCCGAGGCGCCGAAGGGCGCCGACTGGGACGCCGCGGTCGAGCACTGGAAGACCCTCGTCACCGACGCGGACGCGGAGTACGACAAGGAGATCGTGCTCGACGCGTCGACGATGACGCCGTTCGTCACCTGGGGCACCAACCCCGGCCAGGGCGTGCCGCTGGGTGCGAACGTCCCGAGCCCCGACGACTTCGACGAGCCGAACGACAGGATCGCCACCGAGAAGGCGCTCGAGTACATGGGCCTCGAGGCCGGCACTCCGATGCGCGACATCAAGGTCGACACCGTCTTCGTCGGGTCGTGCACCAACGGCCGGATCGAGGACCTCCGTCTCGCGGCCGAGATCATCCAGGGACACAAGGTCGCCGACGGCACCCGGCTGCTGGTCGTGCCGGGCTCCGTCCGGGTGCGCAACCAGGCGATCGAAGAGGGCCTCGACAAGGTCTTCATCGAAGCCGGCGCGGAGTGGCGCGGCGCCGGGTGCTCGATGTGCCTCGGCATGAACCCCGACCAGCTCGCCCCGCAGGAGCGCAGCGCGTCGACCTCCAACCGCAACTTCGAGGGCCGGCAGGGCAAGGGTGGTCGCACCCACCTGGTGTCCGTCCCGGTCGCCGCGGCGACCGCCGTGCGCGGCACGCTGTCCTCGCCCGCCGACCTCGTCCGCCAGGAGGCCTGAGTCATGGAGAAGTTCACCAGCCACACCGGCGTCGGCGTACCGCTCAAGCGCAGCAACGTCGACACCGACCAGATCATCCCGGCGGTCTACCTCAAGCGGGTGACGCGCACCGGTTTCGAGGACGGGCTCTTCGCGGCCTGGCGCAACGACCCGGACTTCGTGCTGAACAAGCCGGAGTACGCCGCCGGCTCGGTGCTGGTCGCCGGCCCCGACTTCGGCACCGGCTCATCCCGGGAGCACGCCGTCTGGGCGCTGGAGAACTACGGCTTCAGGGTCGTGCTCTCGGCCCGCTTCGCCGACATCTTCCGCAGCAACTCCGGCAAGGCCGGGCTGCTCACGGCGCAGGTCGACGAGAAGGTGATCCAGGCGCTCTGGGACTACCTCGACGACAACCCGGGCGGCGAGATCACCGTCGACCTCGAGGCCAAGACGGTGAGCACGCCCGGCGGCGAGGTGCAGGACTCCTTCGACATCGACGACTACACCCGCTGGCGGCTGCTCGAGGGTCTCGACGACATCGGGATCACCCTGGGCCACGACGCCACCATCGCGGCGTACGAGAGCACCCGGCCGAGCTGGAAGCCCCAGACCCAGCGCGCGTAGGGCCCGTCAGACGGCCATCCGGCCGAAGGCGCTGCGGTGGAAGACGAGCGGAGCGCCGAGCGCCCCGTCGGCCGGGGCGGCAGCGTGCTCGACGGCGTGCAGCAGCAACAGGATGATCGTGTGGTCGCCGGCCTCGACCTCGCGGTAGACCGAGCAGTCGAACCGCGCCAGGCCCTCGTCGAGCGTCACCGCGCCGGACTCGATCACCGTGACGGGCACGTCGTCGAACCGACGGGCGACCGGGCCGGCCAGCTGCCGGCAGACCTCGCCGTGGTGCTCGGCGAGCACGGTCAGGCCGAGCCGGTCCGCCCGGCGGAGGTCCGGCCAGGTCTTCGACGTGTTCGCGACGGACACGGACACCAGCGGCGGGTCGAGGCTCACCGAGGTGAAGGAGCTCGCCGCGAGCCCGACCAGCGCCCCGTCGACCTCCGCCGCCACCGCGACCACCCCGCTCGGGAAGCTGCCGAACGCCTCGCGGAGCCGTGCCGGGTCGAGGTCCTGGTTGGTGGTAGGGGGAGGAAGAAGTCGGCGGATCGCGGCAGGTCGTTGAGGCAGAGGTGCAGTTCAGAGATCGGACGATGTCGCGAGATCGACGACCAGGTCGGAGGGGGAGAGGGTTTCACGACGCGGCCCGTCCGGCGGTCGCGAACGGCACCGCCACGTTGTGGTGCCGGTGGGGCCGGGGATCCTTCCAGAGGCCGCGCTCGGCCAGGATCGGGAGCACGCCCTCGCCGAACCAGTAGGCGCCCTCGAGGTGGGGGTAGGCGGACAGGATGAACTCGTCGATCCCGAGCGCGGCGTACTCCTCGATCCGGTCGGCGACCTCTTCGTGGCTGCCGACGAGCGCGGTGCCCGCGCCGCCACGCACCAGGCCGATGCCGGCCCAGACGTTCGGATAGATCTCGAGGTTGTCCGAGCTCCCGCCGTGCAGCTCGAGCATCCGCCGCTGTCCCTCGGACTCGCTGCGGCGCAGGCCATCCTGGACCCGCTGGATCGCGTCGTCGGGGATCTGGGCGAGCAGCCGGTCGGCCTCCGTCCAGGCCGCGGTGGCCGTGTCGCGGGTGATCGTGTGCATCCGGATGCCGAACCGGATCGGGCGCGTCTCGTCGCGGCCTTCCTCGGCGGCGAGCTTCCGGATCCACGCGATCTTCTCGGCGACCGCCTCCGGAGGCTCGCCCCAGGTGAGGTAGACGTCGGCGTGGCGAGCGGCCACCCTTCCTGCGGTGGGGGAGGAGCCGCCGAAGTAGATCGCCGGCACTGGGTCGGGGATCTGGTCGAGCGACGCGCCGGTGACGGCGATGTGCTCGCCGTCGAAGTCGACGATCTCCCCGGCCCAGAGCCGGCGTACGACTTCCAGGAACTCGTCGCACCGTGCGTAACGGCCGTCCTTGTCCAGGAAGTCGCCATACATGCGCTGCTCGTGAGGCTCGCCCCCGGTGACGACGTTGAGCAGCAGGCGTCCGCCACTGAGGTTCTGGAACGTCCCCGCCATCTGCGCCGCGAGGAACGGCGCGATCAGGCCGGGCCGGAACGCGACGAGGAACTTCAGCCGCTCCGAAGTCTGGCTGAGCATCGCCGTCGACAGCCAGGCGTCCTCGCACCATGCGCCGGTGGGAGTGAGCGCCGCGTCGAACCCGTTGTCCTCGGCGGCCCGCGCGACCTGGGTGAGGTAGGCGACGTCGCCGGGGCGGCCGGATCGGCCGGGGGAGATCCCGTGGCCGCCCCCGACGACGTGCCGTCCGTCCCCGCCGTTCGTCGGCAGGAACCAGTGGAAGTCGAGAGTCATCTCGTCCTTTCGGTGGTCGAGTAGCCCGAGCCGCTAGGCGAGGGCATATCGAGACCTAGAGCTGTCCGTTGCGCGGGGGAAGGCTGCCGTCGATCGCGTAGCGACCGAGGTGCTGGACCTTCCACGCGGCAGGGTCGTGGAGCGTGTGGGTCCGCGCGTTGCGCCAGTGCCGGTCGAGGACGAGCGAGGCGAGTGCGGACCGGGTGCCACACACCTCGAACAGCCGGCTGCCGGCGTCGACGGAGGCTGTCGTTGCCGCCGCCCGCGCGGCGGCCACCGCGAGACTGGCCCGCGCCGCGTCGACTCGTTGAGGTCGTCGTTCGCCTGGTCGACCGATCGCCCGGCCTCGCCGAGGAGTGCCTCGGCGGCGCGGACCTGGAGCTCGATCTCGCCGAACGCGTGCACGACCAGCGGATCCTCGGCCGCGCGTTCGACCTCGGCGTCCGGGTAGGGACGGCTCTTGGTGGTCACGAACTCGGCGGCATCCGCGAGCGCCGCGCGGGCGATGCCGACGTCGATCGCCGCGTGCAGCAGCTGGGCGAACGCGCCGAACGTCTGCGGCCGCTCGAAGGTGAGGTGGTACGGCGTGATCAGGTCCCACGGCACCAGGACCTGGTCGAGCCGCACGGTGCCGCTCGCCGTCGTTCGCTGCCCGAAGCCGTCCCAGTCGTCGATCACCGTGACGCCGGGCGCATTGCGCTCGACCCACGCGACGTAGAGCGGACCGTCGTCGTCGAGGTGGGCGAGCACCGGGATCCAGTGCGCGAAGAGCGCGCCCGTGCAGTAGCCCTTGGTGCCGTCGAGCACCCACTCGGCGGCGCGGGCCGGCCCGGAACCGATCCGAGGGCCGAGCGGTCGCAGCGTCGTCGCATGGTCGCGGACGTGCTTGCTGCGGATCTCCGACTGTGCGTTGCCGAACCGGGCGCCGGCCATCACCTCACCGAAGAGCCGCTCCTTCTGGGCAGCGGTGCCCTGCTCGCGCAGCACGTTGACGTAGACGAAGTGGCTGTGCGGGATCTGGGCGACGTTCGGGTCGCCTGCGGCGATCAGCCGCACGACCTCGGACAGCTTCTCAGCGGAGAGGTCGGCGCCGCCGTACTCCCTCGGCACGGTGACCGCGAGAAGGCCGGACGAAGAGAGCTGCTCGAGCTGCTCGGTCGGCAGGATCCGCCGCCGGTCACGCTCCGAGGCTCCGGCAGCGAACCGGGCACCGAGCTCGCCCGCCACCTCGAGCGCCTTGTTCGGGCCGAGCACGGGGACCGCGGGACGGTCAGCCGCGAGCGGCTCGGCGAGCTCGTGGACTTCGTGGAGTGCGGTCATCAGACGCGCTCCAGCTCTGCCGCCTCGAGGTGCCGGACGATCGGGAGCACTTCACGACCGAAGTACTCGACGTCCTCGAGGTAGTTCAGGAAGCCGAGCAGGAAGAGGTTCACGCCGCGCCGCTTGTACTCGAGCATCCGGGTTGCGAAGGACTCGGGGTCCACGGGCGGATTCTGGGTCATTCGTTGCTCCTGCTCTCGGCGCGTTGTTTGTCCTTTGTCTACCAACTTACTAGTCTTAAGGTGCGACACAAGGAATCGCTGGCAGGTGTCCCGGATCAGTCGATCGGGCGGGCCTGTCACTCACCCCGGGACAAAAGGCGGCACAGCATGCGGATCGAACAGCTCGAGTACCTCGCGGCGGTGACCCAGCACGGGTCACTCCGTCGCGCCAGCGAGAGACTCCATCTCTCCCAGCCGGCTCTGAGCGAGTCGGTGACCAAGCTCGAGCGCGAGCTCAAGGTGACCCTCCTCGACCGGCGCCGGACCGGCGCCCGGATCAGCAGGGAGGGCCGCGAGCTGCTGCCCTACATGGAGGAGGTGCTGGCCGCTGTCGACCGGCTGCGGGCGGCAGCCGGTGACCAGCGCGCTGACGCGCGGTTGATCCGCCTCGGCACCGTGCACGCGGCGACGGCGACCCTTCTCGTCCCCGCGCTGCGCGCGTTCCAGGGGAGCCGGCCGGCGGCCACGGTGGAGGTGCTCACCCTCCAGCAGGCGCAGATCGACGAGGGTCTCGCGGAGGGCACCCTCGACCTCGGGCTGGTCAACGTGCTCAACGGCGACGACCCGCCGGCCGGGCTGGTCGGGACCGACCTGCTGCACGGACGCCCGGTGGCCGTGCTCCCGGCAGACCACCCGCTCGCGGCACTCGCGCAGGTGACCGTCGAGGACCTGCGCCGCCAGCGGTTCGTGATGATGCGCTCCGGCTACCTGATGCACCGCTACGTGCACCGGATCTTCGGGTCCGACCTTCCTCAGGCGTGCCACAGTGCCGACGGGGCGGAGACGGGCAAGGCGCTGGTCGCCGAGGGGCTGGGCGTCACGGTGCTCCCGGACTACAGCGTGATCGGGGACCTGCTCCACCGATCAGGGCTGATCGTCACCCGTCCGATCGCCGGCGATTCCACACTGGTGACGCTCGTTCTTCGGCAGCGCACCAGCCTGCCGGTCTCGCTCCAGGTGCGCGAGCTGCACGCGGCACTGGTGGCGCGGGCCGGGGAGTACGGAGCGGCGCAGGCTTCCTGACGTTTCGAGGTCGTACGGCGACCGGCGCGCCCGGCGTCGCCGTGTAGGTGCGTCACCCTGTGGCAACTTACGATCAACCACGTGTCCAACTCCTCCGTCGTCGACCCGCCGACGTCGGCGGGCGGGGACGAGGGGGAGGACCAGGCGGCCACGACAGACGAAGAACGCGACGCGTCGGCGGCCTCCGAGCCCCATCGGCTCGCCGTCGTACTCCGTCGCGGAACCGCGCTCTCGTTGCTGGTCGCCGTCGTCCTGACCCTCGCTCTCGAGGTCTCGACGCTGTGGCGGGGCGACCCGCGGTGGATCGGCGACCAGTTCGTCACCGGTGTGGGGTTCTACCTGGACACGATCCTCGTGTGGCTGCTGCTCCTCTTCCTCTGGTCGGTGATCGGCCGGCTGTGGTGGTCGATCGGGCTGCTGTCGGCGGTCGTGATCCCGATCGCGGCTGCCAACCGGATCAAGATCAACCTGCGCGAGGAACCGATCTATCCGAGCGACACCGACTTCCTGACCGAGCCGGGGTTCCTCAGCGCCTTCATCTCACCGACGAAGGCCGTGCTGCTGGTGCTCGCCCTCGTCGTCCTCGTGGCCGCGTGCGTCCTGGTCGGTCACCGGCTCGGCCGCCGCTACCCGCGGCCGTCCCTGCGCAAGCTGCCACGACGACAGGCGATCTGGTTGGGAGTGCTCCGCGTCGGCGTACTCGTGGTGACGGCGACGCTGCTGTTCCAGACGACCAAGTTCAACGAGCCGGGCAACCTGTGGCGCAAGGCCTACGAGATCCGCGGCGAGCACTGGCGTTACTGGAACCAGAAGACCAACTACCGCAGCAACGGGTTCGGCGGCGGCTTCCTCTACAACATGCCGATCTCCGCGATGGCGAAGCCACCGGGCTACAGCCAGGCCGCGATGGAGCAGGTCGCGGATCGCTACGCCGAGGCGGCGGACCGCATCAACCAGACCCGCACCGGAAGCCTTGACGACGTCAACGTCGTGCTCGTCCTGAGCGAGTCGTTCACGGATCCCACGCAGCTCGACGGCTTCGACCTCGAGCGCGACCCGATCCCGCAGACCCGCGCCACGATGGCCGAGACGACGTCGGGCACGATGCTCGCCCAGCTGTACGGCGGCGGCACGGCCAACATGGAGTTCGAGACGCTGACCGGTCAGTCGATCGCGCTGTTCCGGCCGCAGATGGTCTCGCCCTACCAGATGCTGGTCTCCGACTACGCGAGCTATCCGTCGGCGGTCGGGTGGTTCAAGTCGCAGGGCCACAAGGCGATCGCGATCCACCCCTACATGGTGGGCCTCTACAAGCGCGAGCAGGTCTACAGGACGCTCGGCTTCGAGGAGTTCATCCACGACACGTCGATGCAGTCGCAGGAGACGATCGACGACAACCCCTACATCGACGACGCTGCCGCGTTCGACGAGGTGATCCATCAGATCGACGACAACGACGATCCGCTGATGATCAACCTCGTCACCATGCAGAACCACATCCCGGTCGACGGCAACTACGACGATCCCTTGGAGGTCGACGGCATCGGCGGTGACCAGGGCGACCGGATCGGCCAGTACGCACGGGGTCTCGAGCACACCGACGCCGCGCTGACTGACTTCCTCCACGACCTCGAGGCCAGCGACGAGAAGTCGGTCGTCCTCTTCTTCGGTGACCACCTGCCGGGCATCTACGACTCCGAGGTGAAGAACGCCAACGACGACGGGCTCGGGCTCTACGAGACGCCGTTCTTCGTGTGGAACAGCGAGGGCAACGAGCACCGGCCGACGCCACTCACCAGCCCCGCGTTCTTCCTCCCGTTGGTCTATCGCGTCGCCAACGCACCGGTGCCGCCGTACCTCGCGCTGCTCGATCGACTGCACGACCACATCAGTGCGATGCAACAAGGCCGGATCATCACCAGCGACGGCGCCGAAACCCCCGAAGATTCGCTTGATCCGCGATCGTCCCAGCTGCTCGACGACATGCGATTGGTGCAGTACGACTTCTCGATCGGCGAGCGTTATGCCGTCGATCAGCTGTGGCCGGGTGCTGCGGACTAACGTCGCCCGATTCGTGCCAATGTGACGAAAGTGGCGTGAATTCGGCCAATTCGGGCCATCTGGACCAAAAAACCCACGTGAATCACGGCGTGGTGATTGTGAGGTCGGCCACTAATGCCTAGCGTGCCGAACAAGGAAGCCGGGCGGGGGCCCGGCACTCTATAGCTCAGGGGCGGCTCAACGGCCGGCCCGGCGGAAGGACAAGTAGTGAACAAGTCACAGTTCATCGATGCACTCGCGGAGCGTTACGACGGGAACCGCAAGGCTGCCTCGCACGCACTCGACTCCGTGCTCGACACGATCACCCGCCAGGTCGCCAAGGGCGAGAAGGTCGCCATTACCGGCTTCGGGTCGTTCGAGAAGACAGTGCGCAACGCGCGCTGGGTGCGCAACCCGCAGACCGGCGCAAGGATCAAGACGAAGAAGAAGGCGGTGCCGAAGTTCTCCGCAGGCGCTGACCTCAAGAACGTCATCTCCGGCGCCAAGAAGCTCCCGGCCGTGAAGAAGGCCGCTGCTCCTGCCAAGAAGGCTGCAGCTCCGGCGAAGGCCGCGGCGAAGAAGGCCGTTGCTTCGGCGAAGAAGGCGGCTCCGGCCAAGAAGGCGCCCGCGAAGAAGGCGGCTCCGGCGAAGAAGGCGCCCGGCCGAAGAAGGCGCCCGCGAAGAAGGCACCGGCGAAGAAGGCACCTGCGAAGAAGGCACCTGCGAAGAAGGCGCCCGCGAAGAAGGCGCCCGCGAAGAAGGCACCTGCCAAGAAGGCACCTGCGAAGAAGGCACCTGCCAAGAAGGCGCCCGCGAAGAAGGCACCGGCAAAGAAGACTGCCAAGAAGAAGTGAACTGACTCAGCGGCGACGGGCCGTCCTCACGACGAGGGCGGCCCGTCGCTGTTTTTGTCGGGGGTCGTGAGACCGACCGCGTCGAGAGCATGCCGGGTGGCCGTCCCGACTCCGAGTGCGATTGCGGCCCGAAGGCTGGCGAGGTCGTCGACGTCCTGACGCAGGCCGGGCAGCGCCCCCGCGATCGGAGTGGCGCCGGTGGCCGCGTGCGCAGCCGCCGAGTCGACACCGAACCGCGGGGCAAAGTCGTCGTACGGCGCGGTGTAGAGCGTGGTGCCGGTGCCTTCGGCGTCGACGACGTACGACGTGCGACCGGTCACGGACGCCAGTGCCGAGCCGAGGTCCTCCGTGCGGAGTGCCGGCAGGTCGGCGCAGAGCGCGACCGGTCGCAGCCCCGGCCACCTGCGAGCGGCCTCGGCGGCCGCCTGGACCAGGGCCTGGTTGAGGCCGCTGCCGCCGTCGGGGCAGGCCTCGGCCCCCAACGCGGTGAGGGTCGCGGCGAAGTGGGCGTCGTCGGTGGTGACGAGAACCTGCGCGACACCGGCGGTCGCGAGGCACGCGGTCACGGTGTCGATCGCAAAGGCGCTGGCGAGCGCGACCCGCTGCTCCGCCGGCACGCCGACCAGCCGCGTCTTGCCGACCCCCGGGGGCTTCACGGGGATCACGACGACGTGCTGTGTCCCGTCCGCAACCACGGGTCGATCCTGTCAGGTGGTCCACCGAGCTTCGCGCCGGCACACTCCTACCCGCTGACAGCGGCCACGGGCCGGTAGCCTGCCCCTCGTGAAGGTGCGGAAGGTGCAGGAGAAGCGCAACTGGGCGATCGGCGTCGCCGTCGTGATCATCAAGCCCACCCTGCTCGCCACCACCAAGCGTGAGTGGCTCAACGGCGACAAGAACTTCCCCGCCGACGGTGGCTTCGTGATCGCGCTCAACCACCTCTCCCACCTCGACCCGCTGACCACGGCCCTCGTCGTCTACGACCACGGCCGGATCCCGCGCTACCTGGCCAAGTCCGGGCTGTTCAACAACAAGGTCCTCGGCTTCTTCCTGCGCTCGGCGGGACAGATCCCGGTCTACCGGGAGACAGCCGGCGCGGCGGGCGCCTACTCCGCCGCGGTCGAAGCCGTACGACGCGGCGAGTGCGTGATCATCTACCCCGAGGCGACGATCACCCGCGACCCGGACCTGTGGCCGATGCGCGGCAAGTCCGGCGCCGCGAGGATCGCGCTGGAGACGGGTTGTCCGGTGGTCCCGATCGGTCAGTGGGGAGCGCAGGAGATCCTGCCGCCGTACACGAAGAAGCCGCTTCTCTTTCCCCGCAAGAAGATCGTCGCGCGCGTCGGGCCGCCGGTCGACCTGTCCGACCTCGCCGCCAAGCAACCCCGGACTCCGGAGATCATCGCCGAGGCGACGGACCGGATCATGGCCGCGATCACGGCCGAGATCGAGCAGATCCGCGGTATGGAAGCACCCGACGAGCGCTATGACATGCGCATCCATGGTGACCGCTTCAAACGAAAGAACGCCTCATGAACTCACCCCACGCGATTCTTCGCTTCCTCCAAGCGGCCCGCACATCTCAGCTCTCCCAACCTTCTATCCCCCAGCGAACAATCGCGCGGGGACCCCGAAATGAGCAAGGTCGCAGTGCTGGGTGCGGGGTCGTGGGGCACCGCGTTCTCGATGGTCCTCGCCGACGCCGGGAACGACGTCATGATCTGGGCGCGCCGCGAGGAGGTCGCCGCCTCCATCACCGAGCGCCGGGAGAACACCGACTACCTCGCGGGTATCGAGCTCCCGCGCACGGTCAACGCGACCGCCGATCCGGAGCAGGCGCTGGCGGGTGCGGACGTCGTCGTACTTGCCGTGCCGTCGCAGTCGCTGCGCGACAACCTGCCGATGTTCCTGCCCTACCTCGAGCCCGACGCTGTCCTGGTGTCGCTGATGAAGGGCATCGAGCTCGGGACCCTGGAGCGGATGAGCGAGGTGATCCACGAGGTCGCCGACGTCGACGCCGGTCGGATCGCCGTCGTCAGCGGACCCAACCTGGCCAAGGAGATCGCGCGCCGCGAGCCCGCGGCCTCGGTCGTCGCGTGCGTCGAAGAGGACGTCGTGACGATGCTGCAGAAGCGCTGCCACTCGCCGGCCTTCCGGCCTTACACGAGCGTCGACGTGCTCGGCTGTGAGCTCGGTGGCGCCTACAAGAACGTCGTCGCGCTCTGCGTCGGCATGGCGGTCGGCCTCGGATTCGGGGACAACACCACGGCGTCGCTGATCACCCGGGGCCTGGCCGAGACGGCGCGGCTCGCGATGCGGTTGGGCGCCAACCCGCTGACCCTGATGGGGCTCGCCGGTCTCGGCGACCTCGTCGCCACCTGCTCCTCCCCGCTGTCCCGCAACCGGACGTTCGGCGAGAAGCTCGGCCTCGGCATGACGGTCGACGAGGTCATCGCCTCCACCCGGCAGGTCGCCGAAGGCGCGAAGTCGTGCTCATCCATCCGCGCCCTCGCGGAGAAGGCCGGGGTCCAGGCGCCCATCGTCGAGCACGTCGACGAGGTGCTGGCCGGCCGGATGACCACCGCGGAGATGATGAACGCCTTCATCAGCCGCGACCCCAAGGCTGAGATGGACTAGCTGGATTGCGCGAGCGCGTCGCTCCTTCGTCGCGCCGCGCTGCCGCGCGCGCAGTTGACGTAGACACGGCTTGCGGCTGCTTGGCGTCTCACCGGCCGGCATCGCGAAAGCCCGCCCGGGCTGCGGCTCCGGTCGCTCGTTCCTCGCTCTCTACGCCTCGCCGACCGGGTTTTCGCGATAGGCCGGCAGTTATCCGTTCGAGGGAGCGAGCCCGTCGAGCGCCTGCGCCAGATCGGCCCACAGGTCCTCGACGTCCTCGATGCCGACGGACAGCCGCACCAGGCCTTCGGGGATGGTGGCGGCCTCGGCCTTCCAGCGCCGGCGGCGCTCGAGGGTCGACTCGACGCCGCCGAGCGAGGTCGCGTGGACCCACAGGCGTACGTCGCGCGCGAGCAGGTCGGCGGCGGGGGCGCCTCCGGCCACCACTGCCGCGACGATCGCGCCGAAGCCCGGGTAGCGGACCTCCTCGATCGCAGGGTGCTCGCCGAGCCGGCGCGCGAGCTCCGCGGCGTTGGCCTGTGCGCGCTCGAGGCGCACGTGCAGGGTGCGCATCCCACGGAGGGCGAGCCAGGTCTCGAACGGACCGGGGATCGCGCCGACCAGGTCGCGCCGCCCCTTGAGCGCGGCGAACACCTCGTCGTCGTCGACGACAAGGGCACCGAGCTGGACGTCGCTGTGCCCGGCGAGGTACTTCGTCGCCGAGTGGACGACGATGTCGGCACCGAGCGAGAGCGGCTGCTGGAGCAGGGGAGTGGCGAACGTGTTGTCGACCACCACCCGCACCCCGAGCTCGTGCGCAGCATCGGCGAGGGTGGGGATGTCCGCGAGCTCGAGTGCCGGGTTCGTCGGCGACTCGATCCAGAGCAGGGCGCAGTCCTCGTCGGCCTTCATCGCCGCGATCACCGCGTCGGTGTCGGCGATGTCGACCAGCCGGCTGCGCACGCGCCCCCGCGACTCGAGGTCGGCCAGCGCCATCACCGTCCCGCTGTAGGCGTGGCGCGGACCCACGACCCCGCCGTCCTGACCGACCAGGTCGAGCACCGTGGTCGCGGCCGCCATCCCTGATGCGAAGGCCAGCGCGCGCCCGCCCTCCAGCGTGCCGAGCACCTCCTCGAACGCGGACCAGGTGGGGTTGCCGTAGCGGCCGTACTCGAGGTCGCCGGTGGCGACGTACGTCGACGCCATCGTGATCGGCGGGTTGAGCGGGGCATCGGGCTCGTGGGCCGGGCGCCCGGCCGTCACGGTGATCGTCGCGGGCCGTAGGTCGTGAGCAGGCTGGTCAACTGGTGGAGGCATGGGACGACGGTAGTGTCGTCGCCGATGAACGAGCCCACCGGTCGCCGTACCCGTGTCGCCGTCGTCTTCGGCGGACGTTCCTCTGAGCACGCGATCTCGTGCGTCACCGCCGGCAGCGTGCTCAAGGCACTCGACCGCGAGCGGTACGACGTGATCCCGATCGGCATCGCTCCGGACGGCCGCTGGGTGCTCGAGGCGGACGATCCCGACCGGCTCGCGATCGAGGGACCCGACCAGCTGCCGGCCGTGGATGCCGGACGAGCGCCGGTCACCCTCACCCGCACCGGAAGCGGCGCCGGACTGGTCGTCAGCGAACCGTCCTCGCCGCCGCGCGAGCTCGGTGACGTCGACGTGGTCTTCCCGCTCCTGCACGGCCCGTGGGGTGAGGACGGCACGATCCAGGGCCTGCTCGAGATGGCCGGGGTGCGGTACGTCGGCGCCGGTGTGCTCGCGTCCGCCGTCGGGATGGACAAGGCCTACATGAAGGTCGTGCTCGCCGCGGCCGGTCTGCCGGTGCTGCCGTCGACCACAGTCACGGCCCGCGAGTGGGCGGAGGACCCGGCCGCGGTGCGGGCCCGCGTCGCCGCACTCGGCTATCCCGCGTTCGCGAAGCCGGCGCGCGGGGGATCGAGCATCGGGATCGGCAAGGCGCACGACGCCGACGAGCTCGACGCCGCGATCGAAGGTGCCCTTCGGCACGACCCGAAGGTCCTCGTCGAGGTGTCGGCCGAGGGCGCCCGCGAGGTCGAGTGCGGCGTTCTCGAGACGCTCGACGGCCGCGTCGAGACGACCGTGCCCGCCGAGATCCGGATCACCGGTGACCACGAGTTCTACGACTTCGAGGCCAAGTACCTCCCCGAGGAGGCCACCGAGCTCGACGTACCGGCCCAAGTGCCTGAAGCCACGGCGGAGGAGGTGCGGGCGCAGGCAGCACGGGCGTTCCGGGCGGTCGGCTGCGAGGGCCTCGCGCGGGTCGACTTCTTCCTGATGCCCGACGGGTCGCTGATCGTCAACGAGCTCAACACGATGCCCGGCTTCACCCCGCTGTCGATGTTCCCGCGGATGTGGGCCGCGACCGGGCTCGACTACCCGGCGCTGGTCGACCGGCTGGTGGCGCTGGCGATGCAGCGCAGCTACGGGCGGTGCGATGACGTCGGGAGGACGCGTGGAGCAGGTGTCCGGGCTGGTGGTCATCACCGGCGGGAGCCGGGGGATCGGAGCGGCCACCGCGCGTCGGGCGGCCACGGAGGGCTGGAACGTACGGATCACCTACCGGACAGGAGAGGACGAGGCACAGGGCGTCGTGGAGGAGTGCAGAGCGCTGGGCAGACAGGCCGACGCAGAGCGGGTCGACGTGACGCAGGAGGCCGACGTCGTCGAGCTGTTCGGCTCGCTCCCGGACGGCGCCGGTCCACTGCGCGGCTTCGTCAACAACGCCGGGATCGTCGCTCCCGCCGCGAGCGTCGTCGACCTGGACGCCGACAGGATCCGTCGGCTGCTGGAGGTGAACGTGCTCGGAGCGTTCCTGTGCGCCCGGGAGGCCGTACGTCGGATGTCCGACGGCGGATCGATCGTGAACGTCTCGTCCCGAGCGGCGGTGCTCGGCTCGCCGGGGGAGTACGTCGACTACGCCGCGTCCAAGGCGGCCCTCGACGCGCTCACGACGGGGCTTGCACTGGAGGTGGCAGGACGGGGGATCCGCGTCAACGGTGTGCGGCCGGGCTACATCGACACGGGGATCCATGCTCCGGGCCGGCTCGAGCGGGTCGCCCCGTCGGTGCCGATGGGACGAGCGGGGCGTGCCGAGGAGGTGGCGGCCGCGATCTGCTGGCTGTTGTCGCCGCAGTCGTCGTTCACGACCGGAGGATTCCTCGACGTCAGCGGCGGGCGTTAGGCGTCCGGGAGGTCACAGGTCGCAGGTCCCCGTCTCGCGCAGGTGGTCTGCGACGAGGGGGGACAGCTTGGCCATGATCCCGGCCTCGAGTCCGCTGCCCCGGTAGTCCTCCGGCATCACGACCTGCACGCGCGGCTCGTGCCACGCGGACGTGACCACCAGGTCGAGGTCGAGGTCGTCGTACTGCTCCGACGGGATGTACCACGGCACGTCGTTGACCAGCTCGCACTGGGCGCCCTGCCCGAAGCCCTCCGGGCGGTCGACGCCGCAGGTCACGACGATCGCAGGATCGCCGTACGCCGCCGCCGGGGCGTCGTCCGGCTCGATGTCGACGCGCTCCTCGTCGGCCAGGGTGTCCGGCAGGTCGTCCGCGAACGCCTCGCACGCGGCCGCGTCCGCAGCGTCGAGATCGGGTACGTCGACCTCGACCGGTCCGCCACAGGCGGTGAACAACAGCAGCACCCCGATGGTCGAGGAGGTCGCTCTGCGACCGTCACGACACCCCAGGCCCCACACCGTCAGATGTGGACCACGGGGCAGGTGAGAGTGCGGGTGATGCCGTCGAGGTTCTGCACCTTCGAGACGACCAGCTTGCCGAGCTCGTCGACGTTGCGGGCCTCCGCGCGGACGATCACGTCGTAGGGACCGGTGACGTCCTCGGCGAGCGTGACGCCCTTGACCTCGGCGATCGCTTTGGCAACCTCAGCGGCCTTGCCGACGTCGGTCTGGATCAAGATGTAGGCCTGCACCACCATTGGTTGCACTCCCTGGGAGGTCGAGGTCGACGGACGGTGACCGTCGCCACGACGGTCACGACGCAACCTACCCCGCGAAGGCCGCGACCGTCTCTTCGCGGCGACGCCAGATCTGGTGGGATGGGTCCGTGCCCGCCGCCCTCCCCGCCCCTGACGTGACCCTCGCCGACCTCGGTGAGTTCGGTCTCATCGACCACCTCGCCCGGATCGTCAAGGAGGTCGCGCCCGGCGAGGACGTGCTGGTCGGTCCTGGCGACGACGCGGCCGTGCTGAGGGTCCGCAAGGGCCATGTCGTGGTCTCGACCGACCTGATGGTCGAGGGCCGGCACTTCCGCAAGGACTGGGCCGACGCGGTCGACGTCGGCCACCGGGCCGCCGCGCAGAACCTCTCCGACATCAACGCCATGGGCGGCCGGGCTACGTGGCTGACCGTCGGGTTCGCCGGGCCGCCGACGCTGCCGGCGCGCTGGGCCCTCGACTTCGTCCGCGGGTTCGCCGAGGAGTGCGCCGAGGTCGGTGCGGGCATCGTCGGCGGCGACGTCACGAGCTCGGAGAAGATCGCGATCGCGGTCACCGTGCTCGGCGCGTGCACCGTGTCCCCGGTGCTGCGCTCCGGCGCACAGGCGGGCGACGTCGTCGCGCTCCGCGGACGGCAGGGCTGGGCGGCCGGAGGATTGGCGGTGCTGGGGCGCGGGTTCCGCTCGCCGCGGGTGCTGGTGGACGCCTACCGCAGGCCGCAGCCGCCGTACGACGCGGGCGCGGTCGCCGCCCAAGCCGGTGCGACCGCGATGATCGACGTCTCCGACGGACTCCTCGCCGACGCCGCCCACGTCGCGCAGGCGAGCGGCGTCTGCATCGACATCACGTCGGCCACGCTCGAGGTTCCCGAGCCCCTCGTCGCCGTGGGAAGTGCGACCGGCGCCGACCCGCTGTCGTTCGTGCTCGGCGGCGGCGACGACCACTCACTGCTGGCGACCTTCCCCGCCAACACCGCGCTGCCCGAGGACTGGGTGCGGATCGGCATCGTCACCGAGCCGGGGTCGGACGGGCCCGGGGTGACGGTCGACGGCGCCCCGTACGACGGCCCCACCGGCTGGACCCACTTCTGAGTCGCCGACCCGGCTCTTCTGTCCTGTGCAACGGACGCGAGTCGGCTCTTATGAGTTCGCGCCGACCGGCGTCGTACGACGGGTCAGACGCGCCGACTCGACGTCGTACGACGGGTCAGACGCGCCGACTCGCGGAAAAACAAGAACGGCCGCCACGAGTGTGGCGGCCGATCCGTTTCAGACTGCGGTCAGCGTGTGACCTTGCCGGCCTTGATGCAGCCGGTGCAGACGTTGAGGCGCTTCGGGGTGCCGTTGACCTTGGCGCGGACGCGCTGGATGTTCGGGTTGAAGCGACGCTTGGTGATCTTGCGCGACCACGGCCGGTTGTTGCCGAAGGTCGGCTTCTTCGCGCAGATGTCGCACACGGCAGCCACGGGTTTGCTCCTACGGATCGGGAATCTGAATCAAGTTCATGGGTCGCCCCGATGAGAGGGCAACCGGATTAGATTAGCCGAAGGACCACGGCAGCCCGAAATCGTCGGAGGCGGCCCGTCGAGCCTCTAGATTGACCCCATGGCTGGCGGCATCGAGCTCGACACCGTGCTGCGGTTCGTCGACATCGCCGTCGACGCGTTGTCCGAGGCCCGTGAGGAGATCGACGCCCTCAACGTCTATCCGGTGCCCGACGGCGACACCGGCACCAACATGTACCTCACCATCGCGGCCGCCCGGGACGCGATCCGGGAGATCCCGGGCGCACCGAAGCGGGCGGCGTTGGCGGCGTTCTCGCGCGGCGCGCTGCTCGGCGCCCGCGGCAACTCGGGCGTGATCCTCAGCGAGATGCTCGGGGCGATCGCGCGCCGGATCTCGTCGGCGACGGGCGAGGACCGCAACGCCGAGGTCATGGCGGAAGCGCTGCGGCAGGCGACCGAGGCGAGCTACGCGGCCGTGGGGGAGCCGGTCGAGGGCACCATGCTCACCGTCGCCCGGGCGGCGTCCGACGCCGCGGTCGCGGCCGTCAAGGACCCGGCAGCCCGGACGAGTGACGTCCTCCGGGCCGCCGCTGCCGCCGCACGGGAAGCCCTCGGTCGCACCCCGGAGCAGCTCGAGGTGCTCGCCCGCGCAGGCGTGGTCGACGCGGGTGGCCGCGGGATCTGCGTGATCCTGGATGCGGCCGAGACGGTCCTCACGGGCCGGCGCCCGGTGCCGGTCACCCAGCCGCTCGGCCAGCACGCGATCCCGGTGCCGCAGCTGGCGCCGGCGGGCGCGGGCGACCTCAGCAGCGAGGGCCCGTCGTACGAGGTGATGTACCTGCTCGACACCCAGGACGGCGAGATCCCGCCGTTGCGCGCCCAGCTGGGCGAGCTCGGCGACTCGGTCGTGGTCGTCGGGGGCGACGGTCTCTGGAACGTGCACGTCCACGTCGACGACGTCGGCGCGGCGATCGAGGCCGGACTCGCCATCGGCAGGCCGCACCGGATCCGGGTCACGCACTTCGCCGAGCAGGTCGCAGCTGCGGCCGGCGACGGCTCCAGCGGGAGCGCGATCCCGGCCCGCGCCGGCCGCACCGTGATCGCCGTCGCGGCCGGCCCCGGCCTCGCCGCGCTCTACGCCGACGCGGGCGCGCTGGTCGTCGAAGGCGGACCCGGCCGGCGACCGTCGACCGGCCAGCTGCTCGACGCGATCGCCGCCAGCGGGGCGCAGGAGATCGTCATCCTCCCCAACGACCCCGACTCGGTACGCGCCGCCCGCGTCGCCGCGAGTACGGCGGAGTCCGACGGGGTCGGGCACTCGCTGCGGATCTCGGTCATCCCCACCGAGGCGCAGGTCCAGGGCCTGGCCGCGATCGCCGTCCACGAGCCCGGCCGGACCTTCGACCATGACGTCACCGAGATGACCGCGACCGCACGCCACGTGAAGCACGGCGCCGTCACGGTCGCCGTGAAGGAGGCGATGACCTCCGCCGGTCCGTGCAGCCCGGGCGACGTCCTCGGCGTGATCGCAGGGGACTTCGCGGTCATCGGTGACGACCTCGGCGAGGTCGCGGTCGCCGTACTCGACCGGCTGCTGGCGGCCGGTGGCGAGCTGGTCACCCTGGTCCGTGGCGAGGACGCCGGTGACGTCACCGATCGCGCGGAGGCCTGGGTGGAGGAGCACCACGCCCATGTCGACGTCGTGGTGTACGACGGTGGCCAGGAGCGCTACCCGCTCCTGATGTCCGTCGAGTGAGAGGCTGAAGGGCGTGGCTCCTTGCTCGGCGCCTGCTGCGCGACGTTTCCGACTCGATCTGGCTGCGTCGGCGTCGCTCGACGTGCGACCCAGCATGCCAGCGCTCCGCCGCCTTGCCAGATCGGCCGGAAACGCCGCTCGCGACGCCGCCGAGCAAGGAGCTACGCCCTCGTGACCACCACCCTGGACTCACCGATCGCCGCGGTGCTGGGCAAGGTGACGCCCGCGAAGCGCAAGAAGTTCGAGGAGGGCCTCGGCCTGCGGACGGTGGGCGACCTGCTGCGGCACTTCCCGCGGCGCTACCTGGAGACCGGCTCCCTCACCAAGGTCCACGACCTCAAGATCGGTCAGCTCCTCTGCGTCGTCGGCGAGATCACCGAGTGCAAGGAGCACACCTACAAGGACCGCCGCACCGGCCGTCTGGCCTACCGCGTCGAAGCGGTGCTCAGCACCGACGGCCCCAAGCTGAAGATGACGTTCTTCGCGAAGAACAAGCACATGTCCGACTGGCACGCGCGCCGGGTCGCGACCGGCCGCCGCGGGGTCTTCCTGGGACGGGCCGACCGGTTCCGGGACACGTGGCAGCTGACCAACCCGGCGATGACGATCTTCGGCCTCGCCGACGAGGAGGAGAGCATCGTCGACCAGATCGGCGGGCTCTACCCGATCTACCCGCTCACCAAGGGCGTCGAGACGTGGGACGTCAGCCGGGCCGTGCGGGCAGCGCGTGGCCAGGTGACGGAGCTCCCCGAGCTGCTGCCCGCCGCGGTCCGGGAGGAGTACGACGTGCTCGACGTGCTCACGGCTCTCGACTGGATCCACGCGCCGGACCGGCGCGACCAGGTCGCCCGCGCGCAGCACCGGTTCCGGTTCGAGGAGGCCCTGGTCACCCAGCTCGTCCTCGCCCGCCGACGGCGGACGCTCCGCGAGCTCGGCGCGACCGCGCGCACCGGCGGAGACGGGGCGCTCCAGCTGGCGTTCGACGAGCGGCTGCCGTTCACGCTCACCGACGGCCAGCGCGAGATCGGCGAGCAGATCGCCCACGACCTCGCCCAGCCACACCCGATGAACCGGCTGCTCCAGGGCGAGGTCGGCTCCGGCAAGACGCTCGTCGCGCTGCGGGCGATGTTGCGCGTGGTCGACTCCGGCGGGCAGGCCGCGCTGCTCGCGCCGACCGAGGTGCTCGCGCAGCAGCACTACCGCTCGATCGTGACCATGCTGGGCGAGCTCGCTGACGGCGGCACCATCTTCGGCTCGGGGGAGGGGACCCGGGTCGACCTGCTCACCGGCTCGATGACGAAGACCCAGCGCACCGAGCCGATGTCGAGGGCGGCGAGCGGCGAGGCCGGGATCGTGATCGGCACCCACGCGCTGCTCGAGGAGAAGGTGCAGTTCGCCGACCTCGGCCTGGTGGTCGTCGACGAGCAGCACCGGTTCGGCGTCGAGCAGCGCGCTGCCCTCATCGACAAGGCCAAGGTGCCGCCGCACGTGCTGGTGATGACGGCGACCCCGATCCCGCGCACGGTCGCGATGACCGTCTTCGGCGACCTCGAGGTGTCGACGCTGCGCGAGCTGCCGGCCGGCCGCGCGCCGATCCAGACCAACGTGGTCCCGCTGGCCGAGCAGCCGACGTGGATCGACCGGGCCTGGGCACGCGTGCGCGAGGAGGTCGAGAAGGGCCACCAGGTCTACGTCGTCTGCCCACGGATCGCGGGCGACGACGCCGAGGCCGACCAGGAGGACGTGGTCGACGTCGACGAGGAGGGCAACCCGCTCCCCGTCGCTGCCTCCCTCGCCGCGGTCGAGGAGGTCGTCCAGCACCTCGCCGCCGGCCCGCTCGACGGGCTCCGGGTCGCCCGCCTCCACGGCAAGCTCCCCGCCGACGAGAAGGACGCGACCATGCGCGCCTTCGCCCGTCACGAGATCGACGTACTCGTGTCCACGACGGTGATCGAGGTCGGCGTCGACGTCGCCAACGCGACGATGATGGTGATCCTCGACGCCGACCGGTTCGGCGTCTCGCAGCTCCACCAGCTCCGCGGCCGGGTCGGCCGGGGCGGCCTGCCCGGCCTCTGCCTCCTGGTGACCCACGCCGAGGACCCGACCTCCCCGGCCCGGGAGCGACTCGACGCGGTGGCCGGCACCACCGACGGCTTCGTGCTGAGCCGGATCGACCTCGAGCAGCGGCGCGAGGGCGACGTGCTCGGCGCCTCGCAGGCCGGGCGCCGGTCGGGTCTCGCGAATCTCCGGGTGCTCCGCGACGAGGACACCATCGTCGCCGCCCGCGAGGCGGCCGAGGGGCTGCTCGGCCGCGATCCCGGTCTCGACGAGGCTCCGCTGCTGGCCGACGCCGTCGCCGATCTCGAGCGGTCCCAGCAGGGCGACTTCATCGAGAAGACATGATTACCCCACGACGTTCTTCGTTTCCCCCAGGCGGTCTGCACCCGGCAGCGGACTCGCACGTTCTGTCCTCCAACGAACAACGCCGCGGGGACCCCAAAAGATGACGCGAATCATCGGCGGCAGCGCCGGCGGCCGGCGGATCGAGACGCCGAAGGGCGACGCCACCCGGCCCACGAGCGACCGGGTCCGGGAGGCGCTGTTCTCGACGCTTCAAGCGCACTTCGGCGTGTTCGACCGGCTGGGGGTCCTCGACCTCTACGCGGGCTCGGGTGCGATCGGCCTGGAAGCGGCGTCCCGCGGTGCGTCGTACGTCGTCGCCGTCGAGGCGGACCGGTCGACCGCGAAGGTGATCGAGCGCAACGCGACGGCGCTCGACTCGGTGGTCGAGACGGTCGCCCAGCCGGTGGCGCGGTTCCTCGCCCAGCCGGCGTGGACCCGGGTCGACCTGGTGTTCCTCGACCCGCCCTACCCGCTGTCCGAGGCCGAGCTCGCCCACGACCTGGCCCTCCTGGTCGAGCACGGGTGGCTCGCGGACGAGGCCCTGGTGGTCGTCGAGCGCGGATCCCGCAGCCCCGAACCCACCTGGCCGACCGGAATCACGCCTCTTGCGGGCAAGCGACGGATGAAGAAATACGGCGAGACCAAGCTCTGGTACGCCACCGCGGGCGAGGATGAGGTGCCCGAGCCACTACGGTGACGGCATGCGACGCGCTGTCTGCCCCGGCTCGTTCGACCCGGTGACCAACGGTCACCTCGACATCTTCGGTCGAGCCGCTGCCCTTTTCGACGAGGTCGTGGTCGCGGTCGGCGTCAACAAGTCGAAGTCCGCCACCTCCAGCCGGCTGTTCACGTCGGACGAGCGGATGGAGATGATCGCCGACGCGGTCAGCCCGTGGGAGAACGTCAAGGTCCAGGGCTTCACCGGCCTCGTCACGGACTTCTGCCGCGACATCGGAGCGCAGGCGATCGTGAAGGGCCTGCGCGGATCCGGCGACTACGACTACGAGCTGCAGATGGCGCAGATGAACGCCCATCTCACCGACGTGGAGACCGTCTTCCTGATGACCGATCCGAGCATGTCGTTCGTCTCGTCGAGCCTGGTCAAGGAGGTCGCGTCCTTCGGCGGCGACGTGTCCGGCCTCGTCCCTCCCGCCGTCTTCGAGCGGCTCACCGCCCGGCTCGCCGAGCGTCAAGCCGGTGCCTGAATGGCAGATTTTGGTCACTCGTGCGCCGACCGATACGATTCTCGCTGATCTGTTTGTGTCCGGACCGGGAGTGATCACATGACCAGCCTGGACCCGAGGGCGCCGCTCGTGCTCGATACTCGCGAGCTCGGCCGCCGCCCGGGGTCCCAGCGGGAAGTGACGCTCACGGCCCAGGCTCCGGCAGATCTGGGCATCGAAGTCCTCTCGGTCACCGAGGGTTCGCCGGTCGACATCGACCTGCGGCTCGAGGCGGTCATGGAGGGCGTCCTGGTCACGGGCACGGCGACAGCCGTGGTCGAGGGCGAGTGCGTGCGGTGCCTGGGACCGATCCACGAGGACATCGAGGTGACGTTCCAGGAGCTGTACGAGTACGACGACACTCGACACCGTGAGCGGGGCGACTCCGAGGAGGACGACGAGACCAGCAGACTCGAGGACGACCTGCTCGACCTCGAGCCGCTCCTGCGGGAGGCGGTGGTGCTTGCACTACCGTTCCAACCGCTGTGCCAGCCGGACTGTCCCGGACTGTGTCCCGATTGTGGGGCGCGGCTCGCCGATGATCCGGACCACGCACATGAGGTTGCCGTAGATCCCCGCTGGGCCGTGCTGGCCGAGCTCACCGAAGAAGACCAGAACTAACGAGGAGAAGACAGTGGCTGTTCCGAAGCGGAAGATGTCGCGCAGCAACACGCGGCACCGTCGCTCGCAGTGGAAGGCTGTCGCCCCCACGCTGGTGACCTGCGCCAACCCGGCCTGCGGTGCGAAGCACCTCCCGCACCGCGCGTGCGGCACGTGCGGCCAGTACGGCGCCAAGGCCGACCGCCGCCAGGTCCTCTGATCCCGCACGGCTGATCCAGGCATCCGGCCATCAGCGTCTACGACGAACTGCGTCGTGCGCTTGGGGATCCTGACCTCGACCCCGAGCTGCTCGACCGCGCCCTGACGCACCGCTCGTACGCCTACGAGAACGGCGGGCTGCCGACCAACGAGCGCCTCGAGTTCCTCGGCGACTCCGTGCTCGGCGTCGTCGTCACCGAGACGCTCTACCTGCTCCACCCCGACCTCTCCGAGGGCCGGCTGGCCAAGCTTCGCGCCGCCGTCGTCAACGCCCGCGCGCTCGCCGAGGTCGCCCGCGTGATCGGCCTCGGCCAGTACATCAAGCTCGGTCGCGGCGAGGAGACCACCGGCGGTCGCGACAAGGCGTCGATCCTGTCCGACACCGTCGAGGCCGTGATCGGCGCGGTCCACCTCAGCTCCGGCATCGAGACCTCCGCCGCCGTCGTCCACCTGCTCTTCGACCCGCTCATCGAGGCCGCATCGGCGATGGGCGCCGGGCTCGACTGGAAGACCTCCCTCCAGGAGCTCGCCGCCGAGCACAGCCTCGGCGTGCCCGAGTACGTCATCCAGGACGAGGGCCCCGACCACGCCAAGACCTTCACCGCCCAGGTCCGGGTCGCCGAGACGCTCTACGGCAACGGCACCGGCCGGTCCAAGAAGGAAGCCGAGCAAGGCGCCGCCGAGACGGCGTACGGCGAGATCCTCGCCTCGATGTCCGCGGTCGCGGACGCCAACGACTGACCGGCGCCAGGAACGACTCCGCCGTGCCCGAGCTCCCCGAGGTCGAGGTGGTCCGCGCCGGCCTCGAGCGCCACGTGGTCGGCACCCGGCTCGGAGCCGTCGAGGTCCTGCACCCCCGCCCGGTCCGTCGCGACCCGCGCGGGCCGGCCGGCTTCGCCACCGCGCTGACCGGCCGACGGGTCGAGGCCGCCCGCCGCCGCGGCAAGTACTTCTGGCTCGTCGCTCGACAACGGCGACGCCATGCTCGGGCACCTCGGCATGAGCGGCCAGATGCTGGTCCAGCCGACGGGCTGCCGAGGACGAACGCCACCTCCGCGTGCGGTTCGAGCTGGACTTGTCGGGGTTTCCTGGCGCTTGTCGGGGTTTGCAACGGCCGACAAGTGCAGGAATCCCCGGTCGACCGGGGATTCCTGCACCGCCCGAGCTCCGCTTCGTCGACCAGCGGATGTTCGGCGGCCTCCTGGTGTCGGCCGGGGGAGCGGAGCTGCCGCCCGAGATCGCCCACATCGCGCGCGACCCCATCGACCCCGAGTTCGACGACGACGCGTTCGTGGCCCGGGTGCGGCGCCGTACGTCCGGGGTCAAGCGCCTCCTCCTCGACCAGGGCCTGATCTCGGGCGTCGGCAACATCTACGCCGACGAGGCGCTCTGGCGGGCCCGGCTGCACGGCGACCGGGCCGGCGACCGGCTGCGGCGCGCCCAGGTCGTCGAGCTGCTCGGTCACGTGCGCGAGGTGCTCGGTGAGGCACTGGCCCAGGGCGGCACGTCGTTCGACGCGCTCTACGTCAACGTGAACGGCGAGTCGGGCTACTTCGACCGGTCGCTGGCGGCCTACGGCCAGGAGGGCGAGCCCTGCGGGCGGTGCGGTACGCCGATCCGCCGGATCGCCTTCATGAACCGCTCGTCGTACTTCTGCCCACGCTGCCAGAAGCGCCCGAGGATCGCCGCCTCGTAGAACTGCTCGTGGCGGGTTTCCGCCATGGCGCCAGTCCGTCAGCGGCACCTCTGTCGGCGGAGGGCAACGGAACGGTAGACACCGGACCATGCCCAATCCCGCGTCCTCATCCCGCGCCCGTCGCAGCCGCATCACACGTGCTGTCACCACGCTGGCGGCCCTCGCGACCGCCACGGCCGTCCTGCAGACCCCGGCGCTGGCCGACCAGACCCAAGCCGACCCGTCCCAGGCTGCCCAGCCGACCCGTCGCGCGCAGCCCGCCTCGTCGGTCAAGGTCACCCTCGTCACCGGCGATGTCGTGACCGTGCGGACGCTGGCCGACGGCAGCCAGATCACCGACGTCGAGCGGCCCGAGGGCGCGGCGGGCAGCTTCCGCATGCAGGAGGTGGGCGGCGACCTGTTCGTCATCCCCGACGAGGCCGTCCCGCTCCTCGGGGCCGACCGGCTGGACCCGCGCCTCTTCAACGTGACCGACCTGATCGCGATGGGGTACGACGACGCGAGCCTCGAGCGGGTGCCGACTGATCGTCACCTACGCACCCGTCGACGGCCGCCGCGTCGCCCGGCCGGATGCTCCGGCCGGCGGCCGGGTCGTGCGCCGCCTCCCGTCGATCGACGGCGCTGCGCTCGTCGCGGACAAGGCCGACGTGCGCACCTTCTGGGACGCGCTCGCGCCGGAGATGGACCTGACCGACCCCACGCCGACACTGGACGCCGGAGTTGAGAAGGTCTGGCTCGACGGCCGGGTGACGGCGACCCTCAAGGAGAGCGTGCCGCAGATCGGTGCGCCCGAAGCGTGGGCCGCCGGGCTACGACGGCACCGGCGTCACGGTCGCGGTGCTCGACACAGGCATCGACGTCAACCACCCCGACCTGGTCGACCAGATCGACGAGACTGCCAGCTTCGTCCCCGGGCGAGGCGCGTCACCGACATCAACGGCCACGGCACCCACGTCGCCGGCACGATCGCCGGCACCGGCGCGGCCTCCGACGGCGACAACACAGGGCGTTGCCCCAGGTGCTGACCTGATCGTCGGCAAGGTGCTCGGCGGTCCCGCCGGTTACGGCCAGGACTCCTGGGTGCATCGCCGGCATGGAGTGGGCCGCCGAGTCGGGCGCCGACGTCGTCAGCATGAGCCTCGGCGACGCGATGCCCTCGGACGGCACCGACCCGATGTCGCAGGCTGTCGACGCTCTCTCCGCGCAGTACGGCACGCTGTTCGTGATCGCCGCCGGCAACTCCGGGCCCGGAGATCATCTCCACGCCGGGTGCGGCCGAGTCGGCACTGACCGTGGGGGCCGTCGACAAGCAGGACCAGCTGGCCGGACTTCTCGAGCACCGGGCCGCTGTTCCGGTCCGGCGCGCTCAAGCCCGACATCTCCGCCCCCGGCGTCGACATCACCGCCGCCGCGGTCGCAGGCAGATCCCGACGCGGCTATGGCTTCTACCAGCACCATGAGCGGCACCTCGATGGCCACGCCGCACGTCGTCCGGCGCCGCGGCGATCCTCGCCCAGCAGCACCCGGGCTGGACCGGCGCGCAGCTCAAGGAGCACCTGATGAGCACCGCGCACGGGCTGTCCGACTCGTACTCGCCGTACGAGGTCGGCACCGGTCGCGTCGACGTCGCCGCTGCGATCAACACCGCGGTGCGCAGCACCGGCTCGGCTGTCTTCGGCAACTTCGACTGGCCGCACGACCCGACGACGCGGCCGTCACCAAGAAGGTCAGGTTCACCAACACCGGCGACGTGGACGTCACGCTCGACCTGGTGCTGACCCAGAACGACGACGCGTTCGCCCTCGGGGCGTCCACCGTCACGGTCCGGCGGGACGTACGGCGTCGGTCCCCATCACCGGCGACCCGACCGCGGTCGACTTCGGACGGTACGTCGGCTACGTCGTCGGCACCGACTCCGCGACCGGAAAGGCGATCACGCGGACCTCGCTCGGCCTGGTCAAGGAGGACGAGCGCTACGACCTGACCATCAAGCTGGTCGACCGTGAAGGAGCACCCGCCTCGGGGTGGGTCGGGATCACGAAGGCGGGCGACTTCTGGCCGTGGTCGGCGTACGTCGACGGCGAGACCACCATGCGGCATGCCGGCCGGGCACCTACCCGTGTCGTGGCCGTACCTCGACGTGCAGGGCGAGGGGGCCGACCGGTCCGGCCTCGCCGTGCTCGTCGATCCCGAGACCGTCCTCGACCGCGACCGCCGAGGTGGTTCTCGACGCCCGCAAGCCCGGCTGCTGCAGACCGAGGCGCCGGAGCTGACCGAGGATCGGCAGCGCAAGGTCGACTTCAGCGTCGATCGACAGCTTCGGAGCTAGAGGTCCGCAGTGCTCTACCCCGTGCGCCGACGCTACGACGACGTCTACGTCTCGCCGACCGAGCCGATGACGGAAGGCTCGTTCATCCTGACCACCCGATGGCGCAAGGGCGAACCGCATGCTCGGCCTCACGCACTGCCGACGGCAGGATTCGGTTCGAGACGATCGTGCAGCCGGGCAGCGCGCTCACGACGTCGAGGCGCACCGTGCCCACGGCGTACGTCGGGCGCGGCGCGGCCGCCGACTACGCGGAACGTCCACGCCAGGCAAGGTCGTCGTGGCCAGCCGGAGTGACGAGGTCGGGCCGGAGAGCGGGCGCCGCTGCCGCGCGCCGCCGGCGCGCTGGCTCTGATCGTGGTCAACGACGGCGTCGGCGGGCTCGTCGAGCACGTCGGAGACTCGTCGATCCCGGTCGCGACCGTGCACCGCGAAGCAGGGCTAGGCGCTGATCCCTCTGGCGAAGGCCGGCCTCGAGGCTGAGCGTGAACCAGGACCCGTACACGGACTACATCTACGACCTGACCCGCGACTACCCGGACCAGGTCCCGGATCGCCCGCTGGTCTACCGCCCGACCTGAGCCAGCTCGCTCGGATCGACGCGCACTACTACGGCGTCAAGAAGGGCGAGGCCGCCGGTTACCGCGGCGACCTCACGCTCACTCCGACCCTGGGCTCCCCGGAGCGGGAGCGACACCCGGGCACCCGCATCGAGTGGGTGACGCCGCAGCAGGTGTGGGTCGAGTCGCACGCGCAGAACATCGCTGGTGCGCTTCCGTGGCAAATGGTGTCCGGGCTCAACACCTTCGCCAGGGGTACGCACCACCCGGCTCGACTGGTTCCGCCCGCGATCCGCCCCGCCTTCGGCCGACGCGTTCGCGGTGCGGCTCGTCGCGGCAGGACTTCATGACCTGGAACGTCGCAGTCGTGGAGCTCGTCCGACAGCGTGCTCGACCTCGGCGGCTATCTGCCCTGGGGGAGACGCCGACCCGCACGCGGGTCTACCAGGGCGACACCCTGATCCACGACAACGTGCACAGCTCCGACATGCAGTGGGAGCCCGTCCCTGCCGGCAACCTGCCCTACCGCGTCGTCCACGACGCATCGCGGCCGGCGAGCGTGTTCCGGCTGTCGACTCGCACCCACACCGAGTGGACGTTCATCTCCGACACCATCGACTCGGACTACTTCGAGGACTTCTCGGTCCTCCAGCTCGACTACGACCTCGAGACCAACCTGTGCGGCAACGTCAGAGCGGGAAGCCGCACCAGAGATCGCCTACAGGCCGGTGCCGTCACACGACGGCACGCCGCGACCGAGAAGGTCACCAAGGTGACCCTCGACATCTCGCTACGACGGTGGCACCACCTGGCGGAAGGTCGACTCTGACCCAGCGGCCCGGGGCTGGTGGCGAGGGCACGTTCACGGCCCCTGCCAAGGCGGGCTTCGTGTCGGTCCGCGCCAGTGCCGAGGACCGCAAGCGACTACAGCATCAAGCAGGAGATCATCAGGGCCTACGGCCTGCGATGAGGCAGTCTCGACGGGCTCCGGGAAGGTGACTTCCCGGGGCCCGTCCCCCCGCCTTCCCAGGGCCCGTGGCCGGGCGCATACTCTCCCCGCCTACGGAAGGTGAGAGAGGCGCTGCCGATGCTCGAGTCGCTGGGCATCCCGCCCGACGTCGAGGTCGTCTACCGTGCGCTCGCTCGGATCACCCAATGCGACTCCAGCAGGACTGGCGGACGCACTGCGACCTGCCGGCTCTCGAGGTCGAGGAGGCGCTGGCCACGCTCGTCCAGGTCGGCCTCGTCACTCCGACCGGACGACGCGTTGTACGTCGGGGCGCCGCCGGCCGTGGCACTCGGCGCCCTGATCACCGAGCAACGCCAGGGGCTGCGCCTGGCGGAGCAGGCGCTCGCCACGCTCGCCGAGGAGCACCGGTCGGCGGTCGCCGGTCAGCACCATCAGCGACCTGATCGAAGTGGTGAGCGGCGTCGACGCGGTCCGTCATCGTTTCCAGCAGGTGCAACAGGCGGCGGACGCACCAGATGCGGATGTTCATCACCGCGCCGTTCGTGGCGGTGCGTCCGGGGAGAACACCGCCGAGCCCGCCGCGGTCGAGCGCGGCGTCCGCTATCCGGGCGGTGGTGGAGCGCGAAGCCCTCAGCGAGCCCGGGGCCGTCGCGGAGGCAGTGGACTCGCTGCGCCGCGGCCTCGAGCTGCGCGTGGCCGAGCACGCTCCCCATCAAGCTGGTGCTGGCCGACGCCGACCTCGCCCTGGTCCCGCTCGAGACGGCGTCCGGCGCCGAGCCGGGCGCCGTACTCATCCAGCGCAGCGGTCTCCTCGCCGCTCTTGAAGCACTCTTCGACGCCGTGTGGCATCGGGCCCACCCCCTCGAGCTTCACGAGTCTCGAGAGTGGCGAGGTACCGATCTCCGGCAGCGAGACGGAAGGCCCGACGGCGTCGGACCGGCGGATCCTGGCGCTGATGCTCGCCGGTCTCACCGATCAGGCCGTCGCCAGCCAGCTCGACCTCTCCCTGCGGAGCGTGCAGCGACGGCTGCGCCATCTCCAGGACCTCGCCGGCGTCCACAGCCGCATGCAGCTGGGCTGGTACGCCGCCCGGCACGACTGGGCTTGACGCGCCGCGCCTGCTCGCAGGCTCGCAATCGCTGGCCCCGGAGGTTTGACCCCTGCGCCGGGAAGTGGGACTCTTGGAGACGGCCCGGGACCCGGGTCCACGCGTTTCCCCACGGAAGGCTTTTACATGGCCAAGGCGCTGATCGGGCACCTGAACAGCGACCTCCGCGACCCCCGCCTCGCCGTCGAGAATGCTCGACTGCGCAACCGGGTGGCCGAGCTGGAGTCTCTCGTCCTCCGTCTCAGCGAGGAGAACGACAAGCTGATGTCGGCTCGGGCCGCCGAGATCCTCACCGTCGACGCACAGGAGATGCAGCCGGCCTGACGCCGGAGCATCATCCCGTCGCTACTCGGCGGAAATCGCTGGCGCCCTGACGGGGCTGCTGCGTAGCGTCCCCGCACGTGGGCCGCATCCTCGACGTCGTCGTACCGGTGCGCCTCGGGACGCGCTTCCGGTGGTTGCTGGCGTCCAGCTGGACGTCCAACCTCGGTGACGGCATCGCCCTCGCGGCCGGGCCCGCTGCTGGTCGCGTCCGAGACGCGTTCCCCGGTCCTGGTCTCGATGGCGGTGCTGCTCCAGCAGCTGCCGTGGCTGCTGTTCGGCCTCCACGCCGGCGCGATCGCCGACCGCGTCGACCGGCTCCGCCTCGTCGTCGTCGCCAACCTGCTCCGCGGCGTCGTACTGGTCGCGCTCTGCGCGACGATCCTCACCGGCGTCGTCAACATCGCCGTGGTGCTCGGAGCCCTGTTCCTCGATCGGCACGGCCGAGGTGTTCGTCGACACCGCGGCCGGGACGCTGATGCCGATGCTCGTGAACAAGCGCGACCTCGGCGTCGGCCAGGCGCGGCTCCAGACCGGGTTCATCACGCTCAACCAGCTGGCCGGGGCGCCGATCGGGCGGCCCTGTTCGCCATGGGCCGGGCCGCGCCGTTCGGGGTTCAGATCCTGACCGTGCTGCTCGCCTCCGTCCTCGTGGTCGCGCATCGCCCTGCCTCCCGGGCCCGTCCGGGACGCCGGTCGACACCCACGTCCGCCGCGACATCGCCGAGGGTGTGCGCTGGCTGCTCGACCACCCGCCGATCCGCACGCTGGCGCTCGTGATCGTGACCTTCAACGTCACCTGGGCCGCGGCCTGGTCGGTGCTGGTGCTCTACTCGCTCGACGTCCTCGACATGGGTCCGGTCGGCTACGGCCTGCTGACCACGATGGCGGCGCTGGGCGGGCTGGTGTCGACGCCCTGGTTCGGCTGGCTGGAGAGACGTGTCCCGCTGGCGACCCTGATGCGCACGTGTCTCGTGCTCGAGGTCTTCATGCACCTGGCCCTCGCCCTGACCCGCGAGGCCTGGGTCGCCATGGTCATCCTGTTCGGTTTCGGCATGTACGCGTTCATCTGGGGAGCGCTCTCGGCGGCGGTGCGGCAGCGCGCGGTGCCGACGGAGTTCCAAGGGCCGGGTCGGCTCCGTCTACGGCGTCGGCGTGTACGGCGGAATCGTGGTCGGCGCCGGGCTCGGAGGGCTGATCGCCGAGTACGCCGGGCTGGTGGCGCCGTTCTGGTTCGCGTTCGTCGGCTCGGGCATCACGCTCGCGCTGGTGTGGCGTCAGATCGCGCACATCGCCCATGCCGACGAGGAGATCCGCCGAACTACGGAGGATCGGCCGCCCCCGCTGGACGCGGAACTATAGGCTGACCAGCCGAACCGCTGCGCCATCGCCGGCGGCGACTCGAAAGAGGAGAAATCTGTGTCGCAGTCGGACCCTGCTCTGGGTACGAGCCTCGAGGATCTGAACTCCCTCACCCTGGTGTTGTCCTCCGCGCGTTCGGGATCGACGCTGCTGTGTCACGACATCGCAAGCCTGGGTGGCCTCGGGATGCCGAAGGAGTATCTGCGCGGGCTCCGGACGGAGCCGCGCGCGACGACGGCGACGGAGACCGACGTCATGGAGAGGGTCGCGATGGGTGTCCGGGAGGACGCCCCCCATGTCGCGTCCGTCAAGCTGATGGTGCCCCAGACGCCCGTCACCTACGAGGCGCTCTACGGAAAGCGGATCCCCTCGATCGAAGCCCTTCCGGGCGTGATCAACTGGGCCAAGGAGCGCTTCGAGCACCTGTTCGTGGTGTTCCTGGTTCGCAACGCCATCGACCAGGCGATCTCCCGTGTCGTCGCGGACGCGACCGGTGTCTTCCACTCCTCCAACAAGGAGTTCGGCGAGCTTGCGTCGGCCCCGCTCGAGATCCCGGACATCAACCAGCGGATCCTGGACAACCTCGGCCGCGTCGTCCGTGACCGCAACATCATGCTCGAGGTGCACGCGCAGTTCGCCGACATCGGCCTGCTGCTGACCTACGACGAGCTGAGCCGCCAGCCGGCCGAGACCGCGAGCAAGCTGGCGGCGCATGCGCGCAAGGCGGGCATCGATGTCCAGCGGGACACCTCGACCCGCAAGCTGGAGAAGGTGATCAGCGCCGAGCGGTCCACCGAGATCCGTGAGAACTTCCTCGAGTACCTCAAGAACGAGACCGGGGTGGTTCCGGGCGACCTCGACGCTTCCCGCCCACGCGCGGACGCCCTCGACGACTAGACCGGCGACAGCCAGCACATGACGGAAGTGAGCCCCGACCGCCTCGCACTCGCTGACGCTCGTGATGTCCTCGGCACGCTCCGGTTCCACCCTGTTGTGCCACGACATCGCGAGCCTCGGTGGGCTCGGGTTCCCCCGGGAGTACATGAAGGGTTTCGGTGCGGCGGCGGACTGGGGGTCGGTGACCGAGGCCGACGTGCTCGACCGCGTCGCGCGCGGGGCGCGGAAGGCCGCGCCCGGGGTGGCGGCTCTCAAGCTGATGGTTCCCCAGGCCGCGCCGACCTACCGGGCGATCAGCGGTCAGCAGGCTGCGTCCAGGAGAGGCGATGTCCCGGATCGTCGCCTGGGCGCGGGAGCGCTTCGACCGGGTGCTGCTCGTGTTCCTCGTGCGGAACGCCCTCGACCAGGCGATCTCCAGCGCCATCGCGAAGCAGACCGGCGTCTTCCACTCCACCGACCCGAGGTTCGCGGGCGGTGCCACCGAGGTAGGCCCCGAGGACGACGACCTCAACCGACGGATCCTGCACCACCTCAGCCTCATCGTGCGCAACCAGCAGATCCTGCACAGCCGTTCACGCCGAGCACGCCGACCTCGGGCTGATGCTGACCTACGAGGGCCTGACGCGCGACGTCGACGCGACCACGCAGGCCCTGGTCGCGACTGCCCGCGCCCAGGGTTTCGAAGTACGGCGCGAGGTCGTCACCCGCAAGCTGACCAAGATCATCAGCGACGACCGGGCCGCCGCGGTCCGGGACTCGTTCCTCGACTTCCTCAGGAGCGAGCCCGGGATCTGGCCGTCCGGCCACGCGGCTGAGTTCCCCTGGTCTTCGCTCGCCGGCCGGTAGGGTGGGCCGCGCCGAGCTTCCCCCGCGACGGCGCGCCCCGGTCTACCTGACAGGATCGGCGCCGTTCGCGTCGTCCTACCAAGTCTGAGCAAGGGAGCCTGGGTGTACCTGAAGAGCCTGACCCTCAAGGGGTTCAAGTCCTTCGCGTCGGCGACCACGCTCCAGCTGGAGCCCGGCATCACCTGCGTCGTCGGTCCCAACGGCTCCGGCAAGTCCAACGTCGTCGACGCGTTGGCCTGGGTGATGGGCGAGCAGGGCGTCAAGAGCCTTCGCGGCGGCAAGATGGAGGACGTCATCTTCGCCGGTACGGCGGGCCGACCGCCCCTCGGCCGCGCCGAGGTGATGCTGACCATCGACAACACCGACGGCGCGCTGCCCATCGACTACTCCGAGGTCACCATCAGCCGGACGATGTTCCGGACCGGTGGCTCCGAGTACGCCATCAACGGCACCCCGTGCCGGCTGCTCGACGTCCAGGAGCTGCTCAGCGACTCCGGTATCGGCCGCGAGATGCACGTCATCGTGGGCCAGGGCCAGCTCGACACGATCCTGCATGCGACGCCCGAGGACAGGCGCGGGTTCATCGAGGAGGCCGCCGGCGTCCTCAAGCACCGCAAGCGCAAGGAGAAGGCGCTCCGCAAGCTCGACTCCACCGAGGGCAACCTGACCCGGCTCACCGACCTGCTGAGCGAGATCCGCCGCCAGCTCAAGCCGCTCGGTCGGCAGGCCGAGGTCGCCCGTCGTGCGGCGACCGTGCAGGCCGACGTCCGTGATGCCAAGGCCCGGATCCTCGCCGACGACCTGGTCGCGGCGCGGAGCTCCCTGGAGCAGGAGCTCGCCGACGAGAGCGTGCTGGTCGCCCGCCGCGAGGAGGTCGAGCAGGCGCTGGCCGCCGGCCGCGAGCGCGAGGCCGCCCTCGAGGCGGCGCTGCGTGAGGACCTGCCCGCCCTCTCCGCCGCACAGGAGACCCTCTCGTCCCTGGGAGCCCTCCGGGAGCGGCTCCGCGGCACGCAGAGCCTCGCCGCCGAGCGGGTCCGCAACGCAGCCGGCATCCAGGAGACCGAGGCCGAGCACGGGCGGGATCCGGCCGAGCTCGATGCCGAGGCCGACCGGCTGGCCGCTCAGGAAGCCGAGATCCTCGCCCTGGTCGCCGAGCACCAGACCGCGCTCGAGGACGCCGTCACCGCACGCAAGGCCGCCGAGGACGCCGCCGCCCACGAGGAGCGCCGCGTCGCCGGCCTGCTCCGCGCGGCCGCCGACCGCCGGGAGGGCCTCGCCCGCCTGCACGGCCAGGTCAACGCCCTGCGCACCCGGGCGACCGCGGCGGAGGAGGAGAAGGGCCGGCTCGAGTCCGCCCGCGCCGACGCCATCGCCCGCGCCGAGCGTGCCCACCACGACTTCACCGCCCTCGAGACCAAGGTCGCCGGCCTCGACGCCGGCGAGGAGGGTCTCGACGCCGAGCACGAAGCCGCCGTCGCCGCCCTCGAGGACATCGACGAACGGCTCGCCAAGACCCGCGAGGAGGCCCAGCAGGCCGATCGCGACCGGTCGGCGCTCGGCGCCCGCAAGGAGGCGCTCGAACTCGGCCTCGCCCGCAAGGACGGCGCCGGTGCCCTGCTCGCCGCCTCCGACACGCTCTCCGGCCTGCTCGGCTCCGTCGCCGCGCTGGTGAACGTCCGGTCCGGCTACGAGTCAGCCGTCGCCAGCGCGCTCGGCGCGGCTGCCGACGCGGTCGCTGTCACCGACGCCGACGCCGCGCTCGACGCGATCAGCCACCTCAAGACCGACGACCTCGGCCGCGCCGGCCTCCTGCTCGGCGGGGGATCGGCGGACCGGAGCGGGTGGCCCGACCTGCCCGGCGGCACGTCGTACGCCGCCGACGTCGTCGACTGCCCCACCGAGGTGCGTCCCGCGCTGACCCGCCTGCTCCACAAGACCGTCGTCGTCGAGGACCTCGCGGCTGCCCGGAGCCTGGTCTCCGACTATCCCGACGTCATGGCGGTCACTCGTGACGGCGACCTCCTCGGCGCCCACTTCGCGGCCGGTGGCTCCAACGCCCAGCAGAGCCTGATCGAGATCCAGGCCGCCGTTGACGAGGCCGCCTCCGCACTTGCCGAAGCCGTGGCGGCCAGCGAGCGGCTCGGGTTCGACCTGGTCCGGCTCGAGGGCGAGCGCGAGCAGACCAAGCGCCGCGCCGACGTCGCGCTGGCCAAGCTGCACGAGTCCGACGCGACCCTGGCCGCGGTCGCCGAGGAGCTGGGCCAGCACGGCTCGCTCGCCCGCTCGGCGCGCGCCGAGGCGGAGCGACTGGCCGAGGCGATCGCCCAGGCCGAGACCGCTCGAGCGCACGCCGCCACGGGGATCGTCGAGCTGGAGGAGCGACTGGCCTCCGCCGAGGAGACCGGCGACGAGGAGCCGGACACCGCAGAGCAGGAGCGGCTTGTGCAGGCCACCCGGACCGCCCGGCAGACCGAGATGGAGGCGCGGCTCGCGTTGCGCACCTCGGAGGAGCGCGGGCGCGCGCTGCACGGCCGGGTCGACCAGATCCGCAAGGCCGCCGAGTCGGAGCGGCAGGCACGGGCGCGCGCGGCCGAGCGGCGCGAGCGGCTGCTGCGCGAGGGGCGTGCGGGCCGAGCGGTCGCGACGGCGGTGTCCTACGTGCTCGGTCGGCTCGAGGTGTCCATCGACCGGGCGATGCGCGCCCGCGAGGACGTCGAGGAGTCCCGCCGCGGTCGCGAGCAGGACCTGATGACCGTCCGCGGCCGGCTCCGCGAGCTCGGCGGCGAGCACGACGAGCTGGTCAACTCGGTGCACCGCGACGAGCTGGCCCGTGCCCAGCAGCGGATGCGGATCGAGCAGATCGAGGCCAAGGCCCTCGACGAGCTCGGCATCGAGGCCGAGGCGTTGATCGCCGAGTACGGTCCCGACCAGCCGGTGCCGGTGTGGGCCGATCCCCACCGACGAGCCCGTCGCGGCCGATCAGGGCGACCACGGCGATCAGGGCGACGAGGGTGACGAGCGCGAACGACGCCGACGCGGAGCCAGAGACGGTTCCCTACGTGCGCGAGGAGCAGGTCAAGCGGCTGCGGTCGGCAGATCGGGCGCTCACGATGCTCGGCAAGGTCAACCCGCTCGCGCTCGAGGAGTTCACCGCGATGGAGGAGCGGCACAAGTTCCTCACCGAGCAGCTCGAGGACCTCAGGGCGACCCGCAAGGACCTGCTCGACATCGTCAAGGACGTCGACGCCCGGGTCGAGCAGGTCTTCACCGAGGCCTACGCCGACGTCAGCGCGGCGTTCGACCAGACCTTCGCCCGGCTGTTCCCCGGCGGTGAGGGCCGGCTGGTGCTCACCGACCCGTCGAACATGCTCACGACCGGCATCGAGGTCGAGGCCCGGCCGCCGGGCAAGAAGATCAAGCGGCTGTCCCTGCTCTCGGGTGGTGAGCGATCGCTGGTCGCGGTCGCGTTCCTGGTCGCGCTGTTCAAGGCCCGCCCGTCGCCGTTCTACATCCTCGACGAGGTCGAGGCGGCCCTCGACGACGTCAACCTCGGGCGGCTCCTGGAGATCTACGAGGAGCTGCGGGAGAACTCCCAGCTGCTCGTGATCACCCACCAGAAGCGCACGATGGAGGTCGGCGACGCGCTCTACGGCGTGACCATGCGCGGCGACGGCGTCTCGACCGTCATCAGCCAGCGGCTGCGCCAGGAAAGCGCCTAAAGGCCATGACTCCACGGACAGCGCCTGCTGCGCGACGTTTCCGACTCGATCCGGCGGCGTTGGCGTCGCTCGACGTGCGACCCAGCATGCCAGCGCTCCGCCGCCTTGCCAGATCGGCCGCGAACGCCGCTCGCGACGGCGTTGCCCGGGGAGACATGGCCTGATGGCCGCAGAACGACCCGCGGTCGTCGTACGTCGCCTGGGACCGCGCCACCCTGCGATGGGCGGACATCGACGTCTACGGCCACATGAACAACGCGCGCTACTTCGAGATCATCGACACCGTGGTCAACGACCAGCTCGCGGCGGCCGTCGGCACTGACATCCGGGAGCTCCCGGCGATCGGCGTGGTCGCCGAGGTGTCGTGCCGCTACTTCGCCGAGGTCACCTACCCCGGGTCGCTCGACCTCGGGATCAGCGTCGAGCGGCTCGGCACGTCCTCGATCGTCTACCGGGTCGGGATCTTCCAGGGCGACCCCGACGGTGACGGCGCGCTGGCGGCGGCCGAGGGCCGCTTCGTCCACGTCTACGTCGACAACACCGACCCGGCGCGGCCGGTGACGCCGCTGCCGCCCGAGGTCCGCGCGGCAGTCGAACCACTCGTCGTCCTCTAGGAGTCCTCGGCAACGGCGATCCGGTGCACCTCGTCACGAACGGTGCGCGGCAGCTCGCCGATCTCCAGGTAGTGGTCCACCCGGGCCGGGTCGAGGTGCTGCACCGCGGTGGTCCCATCCTTGCGTCCGCCCGCGAACAGCTCGGCCTCCCCGAAGTACTTCGACGCCACCTCGGCGTTCGAGGGCTGCCAGCGCGCCAGGAACTCCTCGAGCTGGCGGTCCGGCAGGGTCAGGGTCGGGCCGGCGCCGTGGTCCTGGAGCCGGCGGACCAGCTCGCGGTGGTCGATCAGCCCGGCGGTCTCCCCGGCGTGACGAACCAGGTAGATGTTGTACACACGGAGGAACTCGACCGTCTCCGCGTCGAGGCTCTCGTTCGCCCGCGGCACCGTGACGGGCGGTATCCCGGCGATCCCTGCCGCGTCGAGGAAGTCCGCTTCGAGGGACCCGCCCGTGAAGGCGCGGCGCTCGAACCGTCGTACGACGAGCGACGCAGGTGCCATCGACGCCTCCCATCGCGCGAGCCGGCGCGCGTAGTCGTAGGTCGATGCGCGGTCGTCGGCGGCCCATTCGGCCAACCGACGGGTCTCGCCGATCTTGACGTGCTGCTGGTAGTAGCTGGTGAGGTGCTCGTCCTGGCGCCGCACGTAGACGACTAGCCGGACATCTCCGCCGAGCTCGTCGACGAAGTCACGCAGGCGCGCCACGCTCGGCCTGGACAGCCCGTACAGTGCTTCGTCCGAGAACACCACGCAGTCCGGCCGTGCATCGGCGATCTCTGCCATCAGCCGGCGCCGGAACCGCCGACGGAACCGCTCCGGCGACTGCGCACGCAGCTGGTGCCAGGCCGGCATGGAGTCGAGCTCCTCGTCGGAGCGGAAGTAGAGGCCGAACTTGGCGTGCCGGACCGGGCCCGGGGTGCGGGGGTAGAGGTATCCACGCTCGGCCAACGCGGGGCGACTCAACCGCATGGAGTGCTGGATGGTCGTCGTGCCCGTCTTGCCGATGCCGAGATGCAGGATGACGTCTGGCCGGACTGTGCCGGTCGAGGTGGTCACGTCGGCCATGGAATCACCCGGTGCCCGCGGACGCCGCGGTCATCGCCTCGCGCTCGGCGATCCGTCGTAGGGCGGCGTGCTGCTGCTCGGGAACCTCGAGGATCTCGAGGTAGTGGTCGAGGCGCGCCGGGTCGAGGATCTGCTCGGTCGTCGTACCGTCGTCCCGCCTCGTCGACCGGAAGAGCTCGCCGTCCGGGTCGGCCAGGAACTCGCGGGCCACTGCCTGGTTGCTCGCCTCCCACCGGTCCTGGAAGCGGTCGAGAGCCGAGGCGGGCAGGGTGAGAGTGGGCCCGGCGACCCCCTGCAACCGTTGGATGAGGTCCCGGTTGATGATGAGCCCCGCCCGCGCCCCCTCGTTCTCCACGCGGTGCAGGTTGAGCAGTCGGAGGACCTCCACCGCCTCCGCGCACAGGCTCTCGTTGCGGCGCTCGGCGGACGCGAGTTCTGACTCGTCGACATCGAGCCCCGCCGCATCGAGGAAGTCGGCCACGAGCGAACCACGCAGGAACCGCTCGGGTTCGAACGTCCGCACGACGAACGTCGCCGGCCCGAGATGGTCGCGCCAGCGGACGAGGTGACGGTGGTAGTCGTACATCTGATGCAGGTCGGTGCCCGCCCACTCGGCGATCCGTGCGATCGCACCGCCCTTGACGACCTGTTGGTAGTTGCTCGGCAGATGGTCGTCCTGCCGACGCAGGTAGATCACGACGCGGGTGGCCCCGCCCCGAGCCTCCGCGAACTCACGAACTCGGGTGACGGCCGTCGCGTTGCGGCGGTAGAGGCTCTCCTCGGAGATGAGCACCCGGCGTACGTCGGGCGTGATCTCGCGCCGCAGCCGTCGCCGGGCCTTCCGTCGGAACTCCTCCGGGTCCAGGTCGGCGTTGCCGGCGCGAAGCCACTCCGGCGAGCGCACCAGCTGCGGGTCGGGCTGGACGAGGAACCCGAACCCCAGGTGTCGCCGACGCCCGAACGCCCGCGGGTACAGCGTGCCGCCGGCGGCGAGCGCGGCACGGCTGCGGCCGAGCACGCCCTGGATGGTCGTCGTGCCCGTCTTGCCCGTCCCGATATGGAGTACGACGTCGACGGTTCGGGGCATGGGACGATTCAAGCACCTGCCCGCAGGGTCAGCCGCGGGCGGCCTCGGCGATGATCCGCAGCCGGCCCCGAACCTCGCGAGTGAGGTCGACGAGGTCGGCGAAATGGTCGAGGCGGGCCGGGTCGAGCCGCTGCTCCGTCGTGGTGTTGCCCTCGCGCCGTGGCTCCCGGAACAGCACGCCGTCGGCGTCGCCGAGGAACTCCTGCGCCGTCGCCCGGTTCGACTGCTCCCAGCGCTCCATCTCGCGGTCGAGTACGGCGTCCGGAAGGGTGAGCATCGCACCCGGCTCGTGCTCTCGCAGTCGGTCGACCACGGCCGTGTTGTCGATGTAGCCGGGCTCGGCAGCCTCGTGATCGACGCGGTCCAGGTTGAGCAGCCGGAGGAACTCGAGGGACTCGGCGTCCAGGCTCTCGTTGCGGGTCTCGACCGGAGTGAGCTGGTCGGCGGACAGCTCGATGCCGGCAGCGTCGAGGAAGTCGTCGTAGAGCGAGCCGTTGACGAACGCGCTGCGCTCGAAACGCCGTACGACGACTGCCGACGGCCCGAGCGCGTCGCGCCACGTCGTGAGCCGCTGGTAGTAGTCATGGAGGTGGGCGCCGTAGCCGGACGCCGCCCACTCGGCCAGGGTCCTGACGCCGCCCGTCTTCACCTCCTGTTGGTACTGGCTGACCAGCCGCTCGTCCTGCCGACGGAGATAGACCACCGCCCGGACGTCGCCGCCGATGGCCCGGGTCAGCTTTCTCAACCGCCGGATCGCGTCGTCGGGCAGTCCGAAGAGGGCCTCGTCGGAGAAGAGCACCCGACCGGCGTCGGCGTCGGCGATCTCCTGCAGCAGGCGCCGGCGGAACCGGCGACGGAACCGCCGCGGGTCGGGCCGGCCCATCCGACGCCACGCACCGGTGCGAACCAGCTCTTCGTCGGACTTGGCGAACATGCCGAGGCGGGTATGGCGGGCGCCCCCGGGCGTGCGCGGGTAGAGCGTGCCGTGCGCGGCGAGGACGTCGCGATTGGCCGCGAGTCGGTACTGGAGCGACGACGTCCCGGTCTTGCCGGCGCCCAGGTGGAGGACGATCTGGCGAGCTCGGTCGACCGTGTCGTCGGGCGTCGGTCGCTCCGATCGCGCCGCGTCCTCCACGCCGTCATGTAACCACAACGGACTACCCCGGGTCCGATCGGTCAGAGGCCGTCGATTTCGCCTCCGGACGCGTTGGCGTGTGCTTTAGACTGAGCCCGGCCGCAGTCCGCGGTGATGGGACATCCAGGGGAGAAGTCATGTATCCGCGCGCCGTGAACGCTGTTCTTCGCCGACCGAATTGGCGGCTCGGCCTCGTTGCGCTGACCGCGGCAACCCTGTCGGTGACCCTGCTGCCGTCCTCCGAGGTCGGCGCCACCGCGCCGGCGCCCGCAGCCACCGCGTCGACGTCCGCCGAGGTCGCAGCACGGGCCGACTCCCTCGGGTTCGCGGTCCAGCTCGGCCCCGAGCAGCGGATCACCGGCCCGACCGACCAGGGCGACAACCCGTTCTTCGCCGAGGTCAGGGGCGGCAAGCTGTACGCCTACTTCGGCACCAGCCGGACCATCGAGTGGCGGTTCGCCAACGGGCGGCTCTCCAATTCGCGGATCGTCCTCAACCGGGGCGGGGCCGGGAAGTTCGACGAGTGCGGCGCCTGGATGCAGGGCACCATCCAGAAGTACTCCGACAAGTGGGTCGCGTTCTACCACGCCGAGGGCAAGGGACCCGGCTCGGACGACTGCGACCACTACGGCGACACCACGGTGTGGCGGATGGCGAGAGCGGTGTCCACCAACGGCGGCAGGACCTGGACACGCCCCGGCTACCCGAACAACGTCGTGGTCGCCGGGGTGGGGGCGACGGCCAGCACCGGCAACACCAACGCCGGCACCGGTCGCGTGGTCAAGGTCGGCAACTACCTGTACATGTTCTTCAAGACCGCGCACGGCCCCAATCCGGGACCGTCGGGCATCCAGGTCGCGCGTGCGTCCGTCAGCTCCGAGGGTGCGCCCGGCTCGTGGAAGAAGTACTACTGCCACCCCGCGACGCTGCTCGAGCCGGCGTACTGCGCGTTCGACGAGCCTGGCATCGGCGGCAAGTCCACCCAGATCGGCGGGATCAGCGAGAAGGCGCGTTACATCGCGTGGAACTCGGCCCTCAACCGCTGGATCGGCTTCGACGCGTCGGGCAAGCGCGGCTTCCGGCTGTTCGCCTCCGAGGTCGGCGCTGGCGCCACGGCGGCGGTCCGCCAGCAGCGACGCGCTGTTCGACGGTGACGGCAACCCCAAGCGGTGGATGAACTGGACCGACACCTACCCGTTGGTCTCGACGGCGACCGACAAGTACGTCGACCAGTGGGGCGGCGACATCCGCAGCCGCAGGTCGAAGCAGCTCTACGCCTACCCGTCGATCGGCGGTGCTGACGGCAGCAGCTGGCTCACCGGCAACACCTTCTACGTCTACTACGTGAAGCTGTTCCCGGGCGACAAGTTCACCCACCGCTACCTGTTCCGCCGGAAGGTCACGGTCTTCCCGAACAGCACCGCGCTCAACCGGGTCGAGCTGACGACGTACAAGAACGGTAGGGGCAAGCGCTTCTCGTCGACGGAGGCACCCAAGGACAAGTCGTTCCGACGCGTCGGCCCGACCGGCTACCTCCTCGGCCACGGGAAGGCCGGCTGGAAGCAGGTCTTCGACTGCACCCGCAGGGGCGACCACGCCCTCTACGCGACGCAGTGCCGCACCGGCTGGAGCCCTGTCCGCCGGGTCGGCTTCGTCCACCCGACGAAGACCGGGTCGCCAGCGTGCCGGTCTACCGGTGCTACGACCGCCAGAAGAACAGCCACTTCGCATCGACGCAGGATCGGCTGCGCGGGCGAGAGGCGCGAGGCCCGGATCGGGTTCGCACTGCGCAGCCTGGGCTGACGACCGCCGAGCACGGTGCCCGGTTGTCTTGATCTTTGCCGGAAACCTCTCCTCTCACGGTGGCCGGTAGTTAGCGTGGGAGGCGGCGCCGATTGTTAAGGTGTCCCGCTGCCTGACGACAGAAGGGATTCGGATGAAGCGCGTGCTCATCACGGGGGGTGCTGGCTTCATCGGCGTTCACCTCGCCGATCACCTCACGCAGTCGGGTGGCTACGACGTGACGGTGCTCGACAATGAGTCGCTCGGCAACCGCGCCAACATCGACAACGACCAGGTGACGTTCGTCCTCGGTGACCTGCGCAGTCGCAGCGACCTCCGGGCCGCGCTCGAAGGGTCAGGACGCTGTTGTCCACCTGGCGGCCGACACGCGGGTGATCCCCAGCATCGAGAACCCGGCCCACAACTTCGAGAACAACGTCATCGGCACCTTCAACCTGCTCGAGGAGTGCCGCGACCTCGGGGTCAACCGGATCGTCGCCGCGTCGACGGGTGGCGCGATCGTCGGCGACGTACCCCCGCCGGTGCACGAGCGGATGGCGGCGCAGCCGACATCGCCGTACGGCGCCTCCAAGCTGATGCTCGAGGGCTACCTGAGCGCCTACTCGGGCTCCTACGGCATGCGCGGCTGCGCGCTGCGGTTCTCGAACATCTATGGGCCGCGGTCCTTCCACAAGGGCTCCGTCGTCGCCCACTTCTTCAAGCAGATCCTGTCCGGCGAGCCGCTCGTCGTCTACGGCGACGGCAGCCAGGCGCGCGACTTCCTCTACGTCGGCGACCTGGTCGAGGGCATCCGGGTCGCGGTCGACGGCGGCTCCGTCGGGGCGTTCCAGCTCGGCAGCGGCAAGCCCACGACCGTCAACGAGCTCCTCGAGCTGATCCGCAGTGCGACCGGCCGCGACCTCGACGTCCAGTACGAAGACTTCCGGGCCGGTGAGGTCGTGCAGACCTGGTGCGAGATCGACAAGGCGCGCCGCGGCTTCGGGTTCGACCCGACCACCTCGCTCGACGAAGGCATCAGCAAGACCTGGGCGTGGTTCCTCGCCCAGAGCGAGAGGAAGTAGCCCCCGTGACGGAAGCCGCGCCCGGTCGACTCCGACGCCATCTCTTGCGTCGGAATGATCGCAACGGCTCCTCCGACCCCTGGGAGTCCTCCAACGGCAACGGAAGTGCGCCGTCGGTGGTGCCGAGCAACCTCGGCCCGGCCTTCGACGAGCGCGTCGGTCAGGCGCTCCGCCACCAGCCGCCCGCCGGCGAGGACCCCGAGTACGACCTGGTGCGCGACCACTTCGACATCGCCCACTACCTCCTCCAGGCGCCCGGCGTCATGGACGACCCCGCGATCGACCCGGTGCGGCACTTCCTGCGCCAGGGCCCCGCGGCGCGGTTCACCCCCGACCCCAACTTCTCGACCGAGTCCTACCTCAAGCGGCATCCGAAGCGCAGGGACGGCGACGTCCATCCCTACGCGGCGTGGCTGGCCGAGGGCCGCGATGAGGGCGAGGTCGCCGAGCCCGTCATGGGCACCGAGAAGCTCGCCAGGGTGCTCGGGGTGACCAACGACGAGGTCGTGACGCACCTCGCGGCACGGCGGTCCGACGTACACCGCAGGCTCCACCACGGAAAGCTCGGCGAGATGTTTGCCAAGGCGACCGAGGTCGAGCCGCTGATCGGCGACCTCTGGCCCGAGATCGCCCGCCCCCGGATGATGCCGATCCCGTGGCTGGTCGTGGCCGATCAGCTCGGAGCGCTGTACGCGAGCCAGGAAGCCCTCGGTTTCGCGCGTGCCCGGATCGTCCTGGTGGTCGAGGACCCCGGGCACGTCCTGGTCCCTCGACTGCTGGACGCGTTGCAGGCCGAGATCGAGCCGCACGACATCGTCGTCGTGACGACGTCTGGCGCCGTGCCCTCGGCAGCGACCCCGCCGGGCGTGCGCCGGGTCGACTTCGCGGAGACCGCCAGAGGCCTCGGCCCGCTGATGGCCCAGCAGGTGCTGATCGAGCTGCTCCGGTCGTTGTGCGCGGACGCGATCGTCGGCGTCGGGTCGCGGCTGTTCCTCGACGCGCTGACGCCGTACGGCCGCGCGCTGCGGGCGTCCGAGCGGGTCTACCTCGGCTTCGCCGGGCTGCGACGCGGCAAGCTGGGCCAGGAGGTCGGGGGATCGGTGCGCTACTTCTACCGCCACGTCGAGCTGGTCGACGGGGTGCTCGTGGACGCGCCGGCGACCGCCGTACGCCTGATCGAGGACTACCAGCTCCCCGACGACGTCGCCGTGAAGATCCGGTCGATCGCCGACGACCGGGTGCTGGCCGAGATCGTCCACCGACTGCTCGAGGAGCGGGCCGATGACCCAGCCTGACCAGCCTGACCTGACGGTCGTGGTCACCGCCCACAGCGAGACGGTGGTGTGCGGACCCACGATGCGGTCGGCGGACCTGGCGGTGGAGGCCGCGCGGGAGCAGGGCTACGTCGTCGAGACGGTCGTGGCGTTGGACCAGGCGACGGATGCGACACGTGCCTTCTTCGCGCAGCCGCGCTTCGACCACTGGCAACGGTGGGAGTTCGACGAGGGCGACCTGGGTCGGGTCCGCAACGCGGCCGTTGCTCGTTCGAGCGGCCGCCACCTCGCCTTCCTCGACGCCGACGACCTGTTCAGCGAGAACTGGCTGGCCGAGGGCGTCGCCGTGCTCGACGAGGCCGAGCGGGAAGGACGACGGGTCATCGCGCACCCCGAGCTCAACGTGATGTTCGACGGCGGCAACTCCGTGCTCGTCCACATCGACCAGAGCTCGCCGCTGTTCACGCCGTACTTCGCCTACGTGCGCAACTACCACGACTCGCTCTGCATGACGCCGCGCGAGGCGCACCTGGCCATCCCGTACGTCTCGCGGGACATCCCGAACGGACTGTCGTTCCAGGACTGGCAGTTCTCGATCGAGTCGATGGCGGCCGGCTGGGAGCACGTCCTGGTGCGGGACACGATCATCTTCAAGCGTCGCCGCGACGCGTCGCTCGGGCAGGAGAGCAGCAACCGGCGCTCGATCGTCCGCAAGCTTCCGGCGATGGCGATCGACCGGGTGCAGGACCTCGCGCGGATCGGCAATCCCGACGCCCTAGTGTTTCCCGCGTGAGGCGACTGAGGCAGTGGACGGACCGGGCCCGTCCGGATGCCGTTGCCGACAGACAGGACGTCGCGCCCGCCGTCCTCGAGCGGCTGCAGTGGTGCGCCCACCCTCGCCTCTACCTCGCCCAGCTCACCGAGGCGGAGCGCGCCGAGCTGGGTGACGACGCGGGCGTCGACGCGGTGGTCGAGCACTTCCTGGACCGCGGCGCGGCCGCCGGCCTGCGGGTCAGCGCGTTCTTCAACCCGCAGTGGTACGACGAGCGCCTGGCCGAGCTCGGCCTGGCGGTGCCGGACGGGGAGGTGCCGTTCCTGCACTGGCTCACCGTCGGCTGGGAGCGGAAGGTGGTCCCGACCCCGCTGTTCGACGCCGACTGGTACCTCGAGCACCACCCGGCGTTGCAGTCGCACCCGCGCTGGATCTTCCACCACTACCTCACCCGCGGCTGCTACCAGCCGCAGTTCCTGCCCAGCCCGGCCGGCCGGCACCACGGGGGAGCGCCGGACGACGAGGCGGCCGCGCGCCAGGACCCGCTGCTGCTGCCGGAGCTGCTGCACCGTGCCGACGAGCACGACCTGCGCCGCACCAGCTGGCTCGAGGAGGGGGTGGCCGCCGTACTCGCGAAGCGCCGGCGGCTCGAGACGAGCGCGCTTCGCGAGCAGATCGCGAAGGCCGCCGCGCTCGAGCCCGGCCTCCACGCTCCGCTGCGCGCCGAGCTCCCGACGATCGCGCCGCCGCACGCCCACCCCGGCACCCGGATGGCCGACGAAGCCGCCGCGGCGCGGGCTGCGCTGGGCCTCGACCAGGTGGACACCATCGTTCTGGTGCCGCACTGCCGGATGAGCGGCGCCGCCCGCGTCGCCGGTCTCTTCACCGACGCCGCCCGTGCGGCCGGCGGCCCCGACAGCGTCGCCGTCATCGCCACCGACCTGCCGGTCTTCGAGCGGCCGAACCTGTTCCCCGCAGACGTGCGGGTGCTCGACCTCGCCGGGCACGTCGCGGGGATGGCGCAACCCGCGCGACGCGATGTGCTGCACGAGGTCCTCCGCGGGCTGCGGCCACGCCGGATCGTCCTCATCAACAGCCTGCTCGGCTGGCAGCTGGTGTCGGAGCTCGGCGACCAGCTCGCCGAGGTCATGGACGTGGGCGCCTACCTGTTCACCTGGGAGCTCGACGAGCACGGGCACCCCTACGGCTATCCGGTCGGGCCGTTCCGGCAGAGCCTCGAGCACCTCGCGTGGGTGCTGTTCGACAGCGAGCGGATGCGCTCGGAGCTGGTCGATCGCTTCCTGATGCACGAGGAGGCCAGCGCCCGGATGGTCTTCCTCCGCAACCCGGTGGCGGAGTGGTCGGTCGACGTGACGGGGGTCTTCGAGCGGCGACGCGAGACCGGGCTGCCTCTCCGTGCGCTGTGGGCCGGTCGCTTCGACCGGCAGAAGCGGTTCGACCTGGTCGTCGCGATCGCCCGGCTGCTGCCCGATCTCGAGATCTGCGCGTGGGGGAAGCCGGTCCTGAAGGACATCGATCTCGACCTCGACGACCTGCCGCCGAACATCCGGTTGATGGGGGTGTACGACGGGTTCGACCAGCTCCCGCTGGACGACGTCGACTTCCTCCTCTACACCTCGGGCTGGGACGGCATCCCCAACGTCGTGCTCGAGGGTGCGCAGAGCGGCCTGCCGATCGTCGCGAGCGCCGTCGGTGGAGTGCCGGAGGTGGTGACGCCCGAGACCGGCTACCCGGTGGTCGACACCGACGAGCCGGCGGCGTACGTCGCCGCGATCGAGGAGCTGCTCGCCGATCCCGCGGCGGCCACCCGGCGGTCCACCCTGCTGCGCGAGCAGGTGCACCAGCTCTTCGACGCCGACGCCTACCGCGCCACGATCGCGCGGCTCCTGGGGAGCGGGGACCCGTCGTGAGCGGCCCCGACATCACCGCCGTCCTCATCGCCCGTGACGAAGGTCCGCGGATCGGCATCGCGCTGCACAGCCTGCTCGACTCCGCCCGCGCGGCGCGGGACGCGGGTCTCGACGTCGAGCAGTTGGTGGTGCTGGCCGATGCGTCGGCGGCCACCCGGTGGGCGCTCGACGGCGCCGAGTCGCACGGGGTCCGGCTGCTGACGGTCGACGCCGGCAGATCAGGCGATCCGGGCGCCGTACGCAACGCGGCAGTGGCCGCGGCGACAGGGGAGTACGTCGCGCTCCTCGACGGCGACTCCGTGTGGTCGGAGAACTGGCTGGCCGCCGCCCATGCCCTCTGCGCCACCGAACCGGGCCGGCTGATCGCCCACCCGGAGATCCACTGGTTCTTCGAGCAGGGCCGCGAGCTCTACTTCCCGCCCGACCAGGACGAGCCGGGCTTCGACCCCGCTGTCCTGCGTTTCGGCAACTGCTGGGACGCGCAGGCGATGGCCGCTGCGTCCGTCTACCGCGACGTTCCGTTCGCGGAGATCGGCGAGCAGGCGGTGCCCGGTCAGCTCGACTGGGACTGGAGCACCGCCACGCTCGCCGCGGGTCTCCGGCACCGGGTGGTGCCGGAAACCGTCAACTTCCGACGACGACGTCCTCGAACGCTTCGCTGACCCGCTCGGCCGAGGTGAGCCCGGCCTTCGCCGCAGCGGCCTCCGAGCTCCACACCGAGATGCAGGGGATCTTGTCCTCGTCGCAGCGGTCGGCGTACTTCTTGGTGATCTCGGTGACCTCCTCCATCAAGCCCTCGCTGAGGGTGATGGGGGTGAGGCCGAGGTGCAGGAAGCGCTCGTTGGCGACGTGCAGCTCGTTCTCGTCGGCCTCGTTGCGCGGGTTGGGCAGGAGCGCCATCTCGGCGCCCGTGCGGTCGGAGATCATCTTCGCCAGGTCGCGGACGCGGTGCGTCTCGGTCATCTGGTTGAAGACCGACACCCGGTCACCGCGGGCCGGCGGGTTCTCGATCGCCAGCTGGATGCACTTGACCGTGTCCTGGATGTGGATGAACGCGCGGGTCTGGCCGCCCGTGCCGTGGACCGTCAGCGGGTAGCCGATGGCCGCCTGCATGAGGAACCGGTTGAGCACGGTGCCGTAGTCGCCGTCGTAGTCGAAGCGGTTGATCAACCGCTCGTCCTGACGGGTCTCCTTGGTCTGCGTGCCCCACACGATGCCCTGGTGGAGGTCGGTCGCCCGGACGTGGTCGTTCTTGGCGTAGTAGGCGAAGAGGAGCTGGTCCTGGGTCTTCGTCATGTGGTAGATCGACCCGGGGTTGGCGGGGTAGAGGATCTCCTGCTCGACCAGGCCGTTCTCGCCCGCGTCGACCTTGACCTTCAGGTAGCCCTCGGGGATCTGCATGCCGGCAGTGCCGTAGCCGTAGACGCCCATGGTGCCGAGGTGCACGACGTGGATGTCGAGCCCGGACTCCACCACCGCGGCCAGCAGGTTGTTGGTCGCGTTGAGGTTGTTGCTGACCGTGTAGCGCTTGTGACGGCTGGACTTCATGGAGTACGGCGCTGCCCGCTGCTCGGCGAAGTGCACGACCGCCTCGGGCTGCCAGTCCTCGAGCAGGTCGAGCAGGCGCTGGTAGTTGACCGCCACGTCGATGTCGTGGAACGCGATGTCCTGGCCGGACACCTCCTTCCACGCGCGAAGCCGCTCACCCATGGGTCGAATCGGCGTCAGCGAGGAGACCTCGAGCTCGATGTCGATCTTGCGACGGGACAGGTTGTCGACGATCGCTACCTCATAGCCAAGAGCTGAGAGGTGCAACGCCGTCGGCCAGCCGCAGAACCCGTCCCCCCCAAGGATCAGTACCCGCATTGCTTTTCCTCCGTCGTTCATCACTTGATGGGTGGTGCTGACAGCTTCCCGCTGTCCCGGGGCCCGACCATTCTGCGCCACGGGCTGTTCGTTGTCTGACAAAGGGGTCGCCGTGGCGCGTTCGTAGCGCCCCGTCACCGGATTGAGGTGGATGCCGCACTCCTTGATGGTGTCGACCTCCCACCACCAACGGCCGGCGCGCTGCTCCTCGCCGGGGCTGATCGCCCGCGTGCAGGGAGCGCACCCGATGCTGGTGTAACCCCTGTCGTAGAGCTCGTTGTAGGGCACCGAGAAGTCCCGGATGTAGCCCCAGACCTGCTCGGTGGTCCAATCCAGCATCGGATTGAACTTCTGGAGGCCGTTGACCTCGTCCCATGCCGTCACGTCGAGGTCGCGACGGGTCTCGCTGTGCTCGCGGCGCAGGCCGGCGATCCAGGCCCGCTTGCCGGTGAGCACCCGCCGGAGCGGCGCCACCTTGCGGACGGCGCAGCAGCCCTCGCGGAGCACGACGCTCTCGTAGAAGCCGTTCTGGCCGTTCTCCCGCACCCATGCCTGCACGTCCTCGGGGTCGGGGGAGATCATCTTGATGATCCCGCCGTACCGACGGTGCACGCTGTGCGCGAGCGCGTGGGTCTCCTCCGGCAGCCGACCGGTGTCGATGCTGAAGATCTCGATGTCGAGGTCGTGGCGGGCGATCAGGTCGGTCATGACCATCGCTTCGGGCCCGAACGCGTTGGCGAGGGCGGCGGGTGCCCAGTCGCGCTCGATCGTCCTCAGCAGCGCGAGCGTCTCATCGAGAGCGTCGCTGTAATCCAAGGGGAGATGCCTCCAAGCACGGGGGGAAGAGGACGCTCGTCCCTGAGCGGATCCAGTTGGCGATGCTAGCATCGCCCGCGCCGTCGACCACCTCAAAGGGGGAACTGCCGATGAGGTCGATCCGGCTCCGCCGACGCCCTGACGGGGCCTCTGCTTCCCCCGGATCGGACTCCGACCCCGCTGACGGCCCCGCGCCGACCGAGATCGACATCCCCCGGGCGCTGCTGCCGGCGGACCACCGCCACCGGGTCGAGCGGCCGGCGCTCTCGCGGCGGCTCCGGAGCGCGACGCACCCACGCTTCTACGCCGCCCAGGTCGGCGAGGCAGCGCTCGCTGACGACGTCGAGGCGGCCATCGCTCACTTCGTGGCCTGCGGGCTGGGAGACGGCGCTCGGATCAGCGGTCTCTTCAACGCCGACATCTACGAGCAGCGGCTCGCCGACCGGGGTCTGGAGATCGAACCCGGGGTTCATCCCTTCCTCCACTGGCTCTCGGTCGGCTGGGACGAGCGGGTGGTGCCGACGATCCTGTTCGACGAGGACTTCTACGTCGCTCGCCACCCGGACGTCACGAGTGGCCCCGACTGGGCGTTCGCGCAGTACCTCCGGGCGGGCTGCTACGCCCCCAACCGCCCGCCGACGCCGTTCGGGCCCAACTACGGCGGCGTGCCGGCACCGGACGCGCGAGAGCGCCAGGACCCGCCCCTCGTCACCGGCCTGCTGCACCGGGCGGACGACTACGACCTCACCCGGACCAGCTGGCTCGAGCAGGGCGTGACGCTCGGAGCGGCGAAGCTGGCCGCGCTGGACACCGAACGGATGCGCGGCCTGGTGGCCAAGGCCGCTGCGATCGAGCCGCTGATCGCGCAGACGCCGCGCGAGCGGTGGGTCAGCTGGCCGCCCCACACGCATCCGATGCTGATGCCGACCGCGCGTGCGGAGGAGGTACGGCGCACGCTCGGGCTCGCGAGCGTGGACACGGTGGTCGTCGTACCAGGCGGCGCCGCCGGGCCCGGGCTCACGGCCGCGGTGGCCGCGCTGCGAGCACTCGAGCCCGACGCGACCGTCCTGGTCGCGACGACCGACGACCCGGAGCAGCCGGCCCTCGACGAAGGGACGGTGCCGCTCGACCTCGCCGTCCCGTGGTCCGGCTCCACGGAGGCCCGTCGCCTGCTCGGCCTGCTGGACGTGGTGCGCGGGGTCCGTCCGCGGCGGGTGGTCGTCGCCGGCAGCGACGTGGGCTGGCGGCTGCTGTCGACGTACGGCCCGACGTTGCGGCACGAGATGTCGCTCGCCGCCGTACTCACCGAACCCGGCGAGGACGACGCGGACGGCGGCGACTTCCAGGGCTGCTTCGACCGGCTCGACTGGGTGGTCACGGACACCGACGAGCAGCGCGACGACCTGGCGGCGCGCTACCTGCTGCCCGCCGCATCCCGGGCCCGGGTGCTGAGCCCTGCCGACTGCGCGGCGGGTGGCCTCGCGTCACTCGCGGGGGAGCGCCATGCCTGACGCCGCACCTCAGATCGCCGCGATCATCACCGCGCACGCCGAGGGCGTGATGGCCGGGCTGTCGTTCCGCAGCCTCCTCGACGCCGTCGCCGTCGCGCGCGCCGAGGGCATCGACGTCGAGGTGCTCGTCGTGCTCGACAACCCGACCGACGCGACGCGTGCGGCGTTCGCCGAGGCCGGCGAGCACGGTGCCGCTGTCGCCGAGGTGTCGTACGCCGACCAGGGCAAGGTCCGCAACCACGCCGTCGGCCTGGTCTCCGCGGGTCACGTCGCGTTCCTCGACGGGGACGACCTGTGGAGCGAGAACTGGCTGGTCGACGCCTACCGGATGTGCGCGGACAGTGCCGACGGGGACCGGGTGATCGGCCACCCCGAGCTCAACTGGTTCTTCGAGAACCAGCAGAACCTCTACTTCCTGCCCGACCAGACCGACCCGGCGTTCGACCCCGCGTTGCTCCGGATCGCCAACCCGTGGGACGCCCTCTGCCTGGCGCCGCGGACGGCGTACGTCGAGCACCCGTTCGCCAAGCGGGCGGTCGCGGACGGATACGCCTACGAGGACTGGCACTGGATGCTCGAGACCTACCTCACCGGCTACGTGCACCGGGTGGTCCCGGAGACGATCCACTTCAAGCGCCGGCGCGAGGGTTCGCAGTACGTCCAGGCGCGTGCGCGCAGCGTGCTCACCCGGCCGAGCGAGCTGCTCGACTTCGCCTGGTGGCAGGAGCGCGACCGCTAGTGCGCCACCGGGTGTGACGCACGCGATGCTCGGTCGCGGACGCTTCAAGTCGGGTATCGACGGCGGGACGGGGTAACGTCGAAGTGGCGCCCATGCGGACGCCGTTGCCCGTCTCGGAGGAGTCGAACGCCGTGCTTTTCATCGTGATCGCGATGCTGGTCTGCCTGGTCGTTTCCGGTCTTGTCGTCGTCTACGTCGCCTATCCCCACCGCGGGGAGAAGATGCCCGCGGTCCCGTGGTTCGGCGAGGCGCTCGGAAAGGCCGCCGACGCCGCTCCCGTGCTCGACGAGGACGAGGCAGACCTCCTGCACAGCCGCACATCCTGAGGACGCTGCTCCTCACCCGCCGCCTGAATCTCCGCCGCCTTGCCAGATCGGCCGTGAACACCGCTCGCGACGGCGCCGGGTGAGGAGCAGCGCCCTTCCCTGCGAGGATGAGCCCCATGGAGTGGCTCTACCTCGTCATCGGGATCGCCGTACTCGCACTCGTCGTCTTCGGCGCCTTGCTGGCCGGAGTGCTGCCCGGTCGGCGAAGCTTCAGCGTGTCGGCGCCGTACCGTGTCCGACGACGTCCTGGCTCCCCCGGAGACGGGGGTCACCGAGGCCGAGCCCGGCGTCGAGATCCCTCCGGGGACGGTCACCCCCACCCTCGAGCGCCCCGAGCGCCCGGCCTCGCGGCTGGTCCGGCTCCGGCAGCGCCTCGCCGGCTCGGGCACCCTCGGGCGCGGCCTGCTCGGACTCCTCAGCAGCGACCAGCTCGACGAGGACACCTGGGAGGCGATCGAGGACCTGCTGCTCGGTGCCGACATCGGCGTCCAGCCGACGCAGGAGCTCGTCGAGCGGCTGCGCACCCGGATGCGTGTCGAGGGTGGCGCTCCCGCCGACGCACGCAACGTGCTCCGTGAGGAGCTGATCAACCTCGTCGACCCGTCGATGGACCGGGCACTCCACGTCACCGGCGCCGACGGCAACCCGGGCGTCGTCCTCGTCGTCGGCGTCAACGGCACCGGCAAGACCACCACCGTCGGCAAGATCGCCCGGATCCTCGTCGCCGAGGACCGCTCCGTCCTGCTGGCCGCCGCCGACACGTTCCGCGCCGCTGCGGCCGACCAGCTCGGCACCTGGGGCGAGCGGGTCGGCGTCGAGGTCGTCCGCGGCCCGGAGGGCGGCGACCCCGCGAGCGTCGCGTTCGACGCGGTCAAGGAGGGCGTGGACCGCGGCATCGACACCGTCGTCGTCGACACCGCCGGCCGGCTGCAGAACAAGCAGGGCCTGATGGACGAGCTCGGCAAGGTCAAGCGGGTCATCGAGAAGCAGAGCCCGGTCACCGAGGTGCTGCTGGTGCTCGATGCCACCACCGGCCAGAACGGCCTGATCCAGGCGAAGGTGTTCTCCGAGGTCGTCGACGTCACCGGCATCGCGCTGACCAAGCTCGACGGGTCGGCGAAGGGCGGGATCGTGGTCGCCGTACAGCGTCAGCTCGGCGTACCGGTCAAGCTCGTCGGCCTCGGTGAGGGCCCGGACGACCTGGCGCCGTTCGACGCTGCGGCGTTCGTCGACGCCCTGCTGGGCTGATTGTCGGACGGACCCGAAACACGCCCGTAACACCCGGGCGGAACTCGTTTCACTCCTGAAACAAGTCGCGGCGGGCGTCGAAACCTCGTCGCACCAAGGTGTGGGCCATGGACGGCTACTACACCTGGATGCTGGTCTCGGCATCGCTCGTGCTGCTGATGACTGCCCCCGGCCTCGCCCTGTTCTACGGCGGCATGAGCCGGAGCAAGTCGGTGCTCAACATGATGATGATGTCGTTCACGGCGATCGGCGTGGTCGGCATCGTCTATGCCCTGTGGGGCTGGTCGATGTCCTACAGCACGACCTTCCTGACCGCTGACGGCGAGGCGGGCAAGGAGATCGGCAAGCTCTTCTCCAACCCGTTCAAGCAGTTCGGGCTCGAGACGACCGACCCGGCCAACTACGTGTTCGTGGCGTTCCAGCTCACCTTCGCGGTCATCACCGCAGCGCTGATCAGCGGCGCGGTCGCCGACCGCCTCAAGTTCTCGGCGTGGCTGGTGTTCCTGCCCGTCTGGGTGACGCTCTCCTACTTCCCGCTGGCCCACATGGTGTGGGGCGGCGGCTTCCTCAGCGGCGTCGAGGACGGGCTGTCGTCGCTGCTGCTCGGCAACGTGACCGCCGACGGCGTGACCCTGGCCGAGATCGCTCCGATCGACTACGCAGGCGGCACCGTCGTCCACATCAACGCCGGTGTGGCGGGCCTGGTCCTGGCGATCCTCCTCGGCCGCCGGCTCGGCTTCGGCAAGGAGCCGATGAAGCCGCACAACCTGACGCTCACGATGATCGGCGCCGGACTGCTGTGGTTCGGGTGGTTCGGGTTCAACGTGGGCTCCATCGTCAACCTCGACGCCTACGAGACCGAGACCGGCCTGGTCTGGCTCAACACCACGTTGGCGACCTGCGCCGCGATGATGGGCTGGCTGCTGATCGAGAAGATCCGCGACGGCAAGGGCACCTCGCTCGGTGCCGCGTCCGGTGTCGTGGCCGGCCTGGTCGCGATCACTCCGGCCTGCGGCAACCTCGTGCCGTGGAGCGCCATCGTGCTCGGCCTCGTGGCCGGCGGCCTCTGCGCGCTCGCGGTCGGGCTCAAGTACCGGTTCGGGTACGACGACTCGCTCGACGTCGTCGGCGTCCACCTGGTCGGCGGCCTCGTGGGCACCATCGGTGTCGGCTTCCTCGCGTCCAACGACCTCGGCCTGCTGACCGGCGGCAACGGCAAGCAGCTGCTCATCCAGGTCGTCGTGGCGCTGTTCGCGGTGCTCTGGTCGGCGGTCGCCACCCTCATCATCGGTCTGGCCATCAAGTACACGATCGGCCTCCGCCTCGACCCCGAGGACGAGGTCGAAGGGATCGACTTCGTCGAGCACGGCGAGTCGGCCTACGATCTGAGCACGGGCGGCGGCGCCCGGCGCACCTCGGTCCTCACCTCGACAGCGTACCTCCCCGACTGCAGAAGGAGCACGTGCATGAAGCTCGTCACGGCTGTGATCAAGCCGCACAAGTGGGAGGACGTCCGGGAGGCACTCGAGACGTTCGGCGTCACCGGCATGACGGTCAGTGAGGTCAGCGGCTACGGCCGTCAGAAGGGCCACACCGAGGTCTACCGCGGCGCCGAGTACGACATCGCGCTCGTACCCAAGATCCGGATCGAGATCGTCGTCGACGACGGCGACACCGAGGACATCGTCGGGATCATCACCAAGACCGCGCAGACCGGCCGGATCGGCGACGGCAAGGTCTGGGTGAGCCCGATCGAGACCGTGATCCGCGTTCGTACTGGCGACAAGGACAGCGCAGCCCTCTGACCCGCGCGAAGTCGTCACGCTTCGGTCCCGCGAAGTGTCGAGTCCTGGCCGCGCGAAGTGTCCGATGTTGGCGTCCGCGAGGTGTGACACCTCGACGGCCGAACCGTGCGACTTCGACCGACGCAACGCGGGACACTTCGCGGGATGACTGCAGCTGAGAGGGCCGAGCGCACCGACGCGGCCGACCACCTCTGCATCGGGGCGTACGACGCCGCGGGCGGGCCGGACTCGGGCGTGGCCCTGGTGGCGGTCGGTGGCTACGGCAGGGGCGAGCTCGCGCCGTACTCCGACCTCGACGTGGTGCTCGTCGCCGACGAGGGCGTCGAGCTCGGGGAGCTCGCGCAGCAGGTCTGGTACCCGATCTGGGACTCGGGGTCGAAGCTCGACCACTCGGTGCGGTCGCTGGGGGAGATGCTCGAGGCCGCCGCGACGGACGTGCGGGTCGCGTCCGGGCTGCTCGACGTGCGGCACATCGCGGGCGATCCGAGCCTGACGATCCGGTTGCGGACGAACGTGCTGGCGCACTGGCGCCGCGACGCCCGGCAGCGGCTGCCCGAGCTGCACGAGCTGGTGCGCAGCCGGCACCGGCTGATCGGCGAGCTCGCGCACATGTCGGTGCCCGGACCTCAAGGAGGCGGAGGGCGGCATCCGCGACGCGACCGTGCTCAAGAGCCTCACCGCGACCTGGATGGTCGACATCCCCGCGGCCGACCTGGAGCGGTCGCGGCAGCAGCTGCTCGACGTACGCGACCTGCTCCATGCGGCCGCGGGCCGGGCGAGCGACCGGATCGCGCCCGAGCAGTGGTCGCCGCTCGCCGAGGCGATGGGGCTGCCGGACGACCGCGCTGCCCAGCGCCAGGTCCGCGAGCTGGGCCGCCGGATCACCCACCTGTCGCGGCTGGTCTGGCGTCGGGCCGACGACGCGCTGCGCCGTGCTCCCGCGGGCAAACCGCGACGCCCCGACCTCGAACGGATCGCACCCGGCGTTGCGCTCTCGATGGGCGAGGTCGTGCTCGACCGGGGCGCCAAGCCCGGGTCGGACGCGGTGCTGCTGCTGCGCGCGGCGGCGGAGGCCGCCCGTCGCAACGTCGTCCTCGCGCCGCCGACTGCCGCCCGGCTGGTGCGTGAGTGCCCGCCGCTGCCGGACCCGTGGCCCGAGGAGGCACGTCACGAGATGGTGCGCCTGCTCGCGGCCGGGCCGGGGCTCCTCGCCGTGTGGGAGACCCTCGAGGAGACCGGTGCGCTGGAGCGGATCCTCCCGGAGTGGGAGCGGATCCGGTTGCTGCCGCACGCGTCGGTGATCCATCGGTTCACCGTCGACCGGCACGTCGTCGAGACCTGCATCGAGGCATCCGCGCTGATCCGGGAGGTGTCGCGCCCCGACGTACTGCTGGTGTCGGCGCTGCTCCACGACATCGGCAAGGGCGGCGAGGTCGAGCACAGCGTCGCCGGCGAGCCGATCGCCCGGGCGATCGCGACCCGGATGGGTTTCGATCCGGCCGCCGTCGACCTGATCGCGCAGCTGGTGCGGTGGCACCTGCTGCTGGCGACCACGGCGACCACCCGCGACCCGGAGGACCCGGCGACGGTCGAGCTGCTCACCGAGCACGTCCCGACACCCGAGGCGCTCGCCCTGCTGACCGCCCTCACCGAGGCGGACGCGAAGGCGACCTCGGGCAAGGCGTGGTCGTCGTGGCGGGCCGGCCTGATCCGCGACCTGTCCCGCCGTACGGGCGTTGCCCTCGAACGGGGCAGCGTGGCGGCCGCGATCGCCGTGGACGAGATCGAGATCCCTGCTGCCGCGCGTGCCGGCTCGCTCGCGATCACGGTCGAGGCGGTCGACGACGGCTCCCGCGTCACGACGGTGTCCACGGACCGCGTCGGACTGCTCGCCGATTGCGCCGCGACGTTCGCACTGCAGCGCCTCCAGGTGCGTGCCGCGCGGATCTGGGCGCAGGGGGAGTACGGCGTCGCCGTGTGGGACGTGGCCGACGACCACCTGGACGCGGGGCGGTTGCGCAACATGTTCGACTCGGTCGCCGAACGCAGGGTCGATCCCGCAGCGCGGCTGGGTCCGCGCGCCAACGGTTCCGGGCACGACCTCGCACCCACGGTCGTCCTCCGGCCCGAGGCCAGCGACCAGGCGACCGTGATCGAGGTGCGCGCGGCGGACCGGCTGGGCGTGGTCTACCTGGTCAGCGCCGTCCTCGCGGAGCTCGGGCTGTCGGTCCGGTCGGCCCACATCTCGACGCTGGGGCCGCAGGCCGTCGACGTGTTCTACGTCCAGGACGCCGAGGGCGAGGCGCTGCCGGGCCCGCGGGCAGCGGCGGCAGCGACGGCGATCCGCGAGCGGCTCAGTCCTCCGCCGGCCCGCCGGAGGCTTCGGACGCCTGATCCGGGCCTGCATGGCCAGTGGTCGATCTGGATCGGGTGGTCCTCGTCGCTGGGGGAGGGGACCACTTGGGTCTCGTTGTCCTTCGACTTCAGGTCCCGGTCGGCGCGGGCTCGGCCCGGGTCGAACACGTCGATGAAGACGCCCATGCCGTCAGCGGCGCCCGCGCCGGTGCCGGTCGGGTTGCGCAGCATCCGGTGACCGGCCCAGACCACGAGAAGCAGGACCACCACTCCCGCGGCACCGATCACGACGTACATCACTTCCTCACTGTATGCCTGAGTCAGGCGGGCCGCTCAGCCGCCTTCGACCGCTTAGAGTTGCCCTTCGAACCCCTGCACGCCCTGTACGTCTGTCCTTGAGGAATCCCCCTTGTTCGCCACCCTGTCCGACCGCCTTGCCGAGACCTTCAAGAACCTCCGCGGCAAGGGCCGGCTCTCCGAGGCCGACATCGACGCGACCGCTCGCGAGATCCGGATCGCCCTGCTCGAGGCCGACGTCGCGCTGCCGGTGGTCAAGGACTTCGTCGCGGCGGTCAAGGAGCGCGCCCGGGGCGAGGAGGTCAGCCAGGCGCTGAACCCCGCCCAGCAGGTCATCAAGATCGTCAACGAAGAGCTGGTCACGATCCTCGGTGGCGAGACCCGGCGGCTCCGCTACGCGAAGACCGGCCCGACCGTCATCATGCTGGCCGGCCTGCAGGGTGCCGGAAAGACGACGCTCGCGGCCAAGCTCGCGGCGTGGCTGAAGGAGCAGGGCAAGTCGCCGCTGCTGGTCGCGTGCGACCTCCAGCGCCCCAACGCGGTCCAGCAGCTCCAGGTCAACGGCGACAAGGTCGGCGTCCCGGTCTTCGCGCCGGAGCCCGGCAACGGCACCGGTGACCCGGTCGGCGTTGCGCGCGCATCGCTCGAGGAGGCCAAGCGCCGGCTGTTCGACGTCGTCATCGTCGACACCGCGGGCCGGCTCGGCGTCGACACCGAGATGATGTCCCAGGCCGCGGCCATCCGTGACGCGGTGCAGCCCGACGAGGTGCTGTTCGTCGTCGACGCGATGATCGGCCAGGACGCGCTGACGACGGCGCAGGCGTTCCTCGACGGGGTCGGGTACGACGGCGTCGTACTCACCAAGCTCGACGGCGACGCCCGCGGTGGTGCCGCGCTGTCGATCCGCCAGGTCACCGGCAAGCCCGTCATGTTCGCGTCGTCCGGCGAGAAGATGACCGACTTCGACGTCTTCCACCCCGACCGGATGGCCTCGCGCATCCTCGACATGGGCGACGTCATGACCCTGATCGAGCAGGCCGAGAAGGCCTTCGACCAGGACCAGGCGCTCAAGGCGGCGCAGAAGCTGAGCGGCCAGGGCGGCGAGTTCACGCTCGACGACTTCCTCGAGCAGATGCAGCAGATCAAGAAGCTCGGCTCGATGACGAAGATCCTCAAGATGCTGCCGGGCGCGGGTCAGATCCGCGAGCAGCTCGAGAACTTCGACGAGCGTGAGATCGACCGGGTCGAAGCAGTCATCCGCTCGATGACGCCGGCCGAGCGGGACAACCCCAAGATCATCGACGGGTCCCGTCGGGCCCGGATCGCGAAGGGCTCCGGCCGCACCGTCGCCGACGTCAACGGGCTCGTCGACCGCTTCTTCGAGGCGCGCAAGATGATGATGCAGATGGCCAAGGGCGGCGGCTTCGCCGGCGTGCCGGGAATGCCAGGCGTGCCTGGGATGGGCGGGCCGGGCGGCGGCAAGCGGGCGAAGGCCAAGCAGGCGCAGAAGTCCAAGGCCAAGGGCGGCCAGCGGAAGTCCGGCAACCCGGCCAAGGCCGCGCAGGAGGCCGCCGCCGCCAAGGCGAAGGCCGAGCAGCAGGCAGCCAACCCGTTCGGGGTGCCGGCCGAGGACATCGACTACGAGGCGGCCGCCGCGAACCTCGACCTGCCCAAGGACTTCTCCAAGTTCCTGAAGTAGGCGGCGGAGTGAGTGGATGGGACGACACCATCATTCGCGACGACCGGAGCGGCGGCCAACGACTTGGCGACGCTCGTGGCCGCCGATCTGGGACCGCCGCCGCTGCGAGTTGCTGACGACCTGATGGAGGGTGCCGAACTCACTCGGGCAGGGTGACCATGCCGGTGTAGTGGTCGTCGATGCCGTCGGGCTCGTCGTCTCCGTCGATGTCGAACAATGTGCCGACGAGCTTGCCGGAGCCTCGCATTCCTTCGAGAGCGCCATAGGAGTCGACGATCGACCACGACCCGAGTGACCCGGGACCGACTCCGACGTTCGCGGTCAGCCTGACCACGAAACCGGACCCGTCGCCGCACTGGAAGTCCCGGATGCCGATGAAGACCCCGTGCTCAGGTCGCGTCGTCTACAAACTTGCCCCTCAGATCGACTGCGACCGCCGTCGGGCATTCCTCCAGGTCGGTGGTCACCAACGAACTCCCCCCGAACCCGACCCTGTGGTCGGTGAAGTCGATCGTGTCCCGGGTGGCGGCACTTGCCGGCGACGCCACAAGCCCGAGACCGAAGAGATGCTGCCGCCGTGAGTGTCTAATCCTGTCCTTGTCTTCATCGTGAGCTCTTCCCCTCATATCGTTGCCGGCCAGCACTCATCGTTCCTCGTCACGCCGTCCAGGAGCGTTTGGCGGCGCGCGTCCCCCATGAGTGGACCGACCGCCTGCCGCGGCGGGGCGGCTTCCGAGACCTCACGCGATGACCAACCCGTACCGCTCGCAGCGATAGCAGATGTGACACCCGCTGTTTCCCGTTCTGCGCATGGTGCTCGGGTGCTGCCCATAGCGTCGGCACCTCGGGAGACGGCCCCATCCGGTCACCCCCACCCGCTCTCTGGGATCGGATGGGGCCTGTCTGTGACCCCGGGCGGCCCCGGCCGGCATCTGCTTGACCGACGGGGCCTCACCGACCACGACTGGTCCAGAGGCGAGGTCGGCTAAGTGGGCCATACCCGATGGCAATCGCCCCACCCGGCCTGGACGCGCCCGGTGGGGCGATCTCTGGTCCCCATGACCATTCGGCGGGCTCTGCCGAACGGATTGGTACCGATTCTGGCCCTCGATACACCGACCCAAACCTCTTAGCCTCCGTGTCGTCTCGTCGATCGCGCCTACCTGCGAAGCGCCACCGGGGGATGCGCTGCTACTTTCTACGTCTTCCAAGCCGGCGCGGATCATGCGAGCATGCCGGGCGAACAGCCGCCAGCCCGCGACGCCGAGCATCCCTGCCCGGCGAGAACGGCCGCCCACCCTAGGAACGGCAACCACCAGCCCCCGATCTGTAGCCGCGTGTCAGCATGCCCAGGCCGGCAAGCCAGACCGTGCTCAGACGGAACTCGAGGTCGATCATGATGCCGCTCCGTCGGGTTCGCCGGTCATGGCCGCCCGTCAGTCACTGAGGGCCGTCAGCGCCTCGATCGCGTCGCGCAGCGCCCGCACCTCCTCGCCGTCGCGGGCGTACCGGAACGTGTCCGGTAGTCGTCGTCCAGGGTCCCGAACTCGAGCCGGACTTGGTGCGTCGAGTTCCCGCGATCCCCAGTTCGACCAAGTGTTGTGTCGCGTGACGCCCGTTCACCGTGAACCGCACAGCGCTCACCGCCGCCTACTCTCCGAGTTCCTCAAGTAGGCGTATCAGCGAAAGCGGTCCCCGCCGGTTCGGTGCCCCCACCCCGGCAGGGACCTAACCGCTCGGGAGGGGATGGAGGTCCCGAGAGCGGCTTCCGTGGCGATACCCCGCCGTCGGACCGACCATCCACCGTCAGCGGCCTGCGGGAACCAGATCAGAGATGAGCGACGTCTGGACGCAAGAGGAGCAGCCCTCCAAGGTCCATGGGAGACGACGACCTTGGAGGGCTGCCCTGAGATGCGAGGAGGGCCTGGCCCCCGCCTTCCCCCAGTGAGCCATCCTCGCGGCTTGCTTGTTACCCACCCGTCTCGACGCAATACGCGCCACCAGCTCTCGCAATCGTCCGTTCAGGAAGCGCGCCGACGCAGACGGCCCACAGGTGGCGGACAGAGCCCACTGTATTCGGGCCTATAGCGTTGATCTCGTGGCATCAGTCCTGATCGTCGACGCGGCCAATGTGGTCGGCTCCCGCCCGGACGGGTGGTGGAAGGACCGCGCCGGTGCGGCACAGCGGCTGCACGAGCAGCTGCTCGTCGCCGACGTGCCCCAGGACGTCGTCGTGCTCGTGCTCGAGGGCGGGGCGAAGGGCGGCGTACGACCCGGGCGCGACGCGCACGTGCGCACCGTCCACGCCGCCAAGGACGGCGACGCGACCATCGTCGCCGAGGCGCGAGCTGCTGCTGACCGCGGCGACCGCGTCACCGTGGTGACGGCCGACCGGGCGCTGGATGCTCGGGTGGCCGGGGTCGGGGCGACCACGGTGCGGCCGAGCTGGCTGCTCGACCTGCTCTGAGGTCGCTCCTCGCTGCCGTTGGTCGAGGAGGTCGCTCTGCGACCGTCACGAGGACCACGCCTGTGCCAGCAGCTTGCGGGCCGTGGGTGGTGGCGACCGAAAGGCATCGACGGGGAGGAGGGGCAGGGTTGCGCGCCGCGGCCGGCCAGGGTGTCGAGCCGCTGGTTGAGGTGCGACGAGCGCAGCCAGAGCCTCGAAACCAAGGCAACTCTGGACTCGATTTCTCTTTACTCTTGTGTTCGAACTGGTGTACGATCGACGTACGTCGCCACAGCGACCAGTCGTCCCCGAGATTCAGCTCTAGGACACCCCGGCACCAGGCCACCGGATCCGCATCCGTGTGCAGCCGAAAGGGGGTCCCGATGGTCGCCCAGCTGATGCCCGCACCGCACCCGATCCTGGGTGCGATCCAGGTGCACAGGACGCGTTGACGTCGGTGCGCGATGCCCAGCCGGTGTTCCTGATCCCGGCCGAGAAAGAGACCGCGGTCGCCGAGATCGCCCGGCTGGAGGCGATGGCCGCGGAGCTGAAGCTCCGGGTCGTCGCCGCCGCCGATGATGCCGCCAGCCGATGCGGGTGCCCGCGACAACGGCGCCTGGTGGGCCTCGGTGACCCGCGCCGACTTCCCCGCCGGCCGCGCCCAAGGCCGCCTCGCCGAGGCGCTGGACCGGCGCTGGAGCCCGGGTCGCGGCCGGGATGGCCGACGGCCTCGTCTCCCCGGCCCAAGCCACCGTCGTGGTCCAGGTGCTCGATGACCTGCCCGACCACCTCGACCCCGAGCTCCTCGCGCAGGCCGAGACCGAGATGGTCACCCTGTGCGGCCAGTTCCGGCCCAGCGAGCTCCGCCGGCTGGGCCGGCACCTGCTCGAGGTCGTCGCACCCGAGATCGCCGAGGCCGAGGAAGCCAAACGACTCGAGAACCAAGAACAGCGGGCCCGGGAGAAGACCAGCCTCCGCTCCCGGCATCATCGGCGACGGCCTGGCCAGGACCACGATCGTGCACCCCGTCCTCGACCGCGACCGGCTGCTGACCTACCTGGAGTCCTACACCTCACCCAGGAAGCACCACGACGCGATCGGTGGCGAGGAAGACCGGATCCCCCACCACCGACTACTCGGCCAAGCCTTCGGCGCCTTGCTGGAGCACCTCGACCCCGCCAAGCTCCCCGCCCATGGCGGGGACGCCACCACGCTGATGGTCACCATCGACCTGGACTCACTGCGCAAGTGAGCTCGGCACCGGCACCATCGTCGGCGGCGAACCCCTCTCGGCCACCGCGATCCGCCGGCTGGCCTGCGAAGCCGCCATCATCCCCGTCGTCCTCGGCGGCAACGGCGAGATCCTCGACCTCGGCCGCACCCGCCGCCTCTTCACGCCTGCCCAACGCAAAGCCATGCGACTCCGCGACCAACGCTGCCGCGCCGAAGGCTGCACCATCCCCGCCGCCTGGTGCGAAGCCCACCACCTCAAACCCTGGACCACAGGCGGCAACACCGACCTCGACGACGGCATCCTCGCCTGCAACTTCCACCACCACCGCGCCCACGACCCACGCTACGAAACCACGAGACTCCTGCCCAACGGCGACCTCCGCTTCCACCGCCGCAGATAACCGACTGCCTGCCAGCCGGACCGTGGGGTGGTTCCTATGATCGCCCGGTCGCGCCTCTCGGAATGGAGACGGCAGCGTACCGCCGGATGTGTGGCTCGACTTCTTCGATGGTCTCGACGATGACCAACTCCAGGCCCGGAGCGCTGCTGCGACGCCTGGACGGTGCGCGAAGTCCTCGAGCCATCTGGTGATGCCGCTGACGGGGAGCCTGGGCGGGTTCATGGCGCAACTGGTCAGAGCACGGGGCTCGCTCGACCGGGCCAGCGAGGCGGTCGCCAGAGCACTGTCCCGGCGTCCGGTCAGGGAGTTGACCGCGTTGCTCCGAGACCGCGCGCGATCAACACGGAAGGCCCCGGGGGTAGGGCCGATGCGACAGATGGCTGACGAGCTGCCTGCCTTCCGCCGACTGCGCGCGCACCTTTCGGGTCTTCCGATCGACGTTGACCCTCGACGACTGGCGGACGGTGCTCGACTGGCTTCCCTCCGGGGTAGCGCTGGTCTGGTTCTCAAGCGGCGCGCAGCAGGACTCCAGTTGATGGCGGACGATCAGGAATGGTCGTGGGGCGAGGGTGAGGCGATCAACGGACCCAGCGAGGCGCTTCGCAATGGCACTGGCCGGGCAGGTGGTGGCCCTCGACGATCTCCACGGGCCGGGCGTCAAACCGCGCTCCGCAATAGGCTTGACCGAACGCCGGTGAGCGACAGCACTCGTCGTCGCGCGGCTCCGGCTCGGGAGCGATCTGGGTCTGCGGGCCGTCCGCGTGATCGGTAGGTTCGGAGGGTGACCACGCCAGTACTGCGGTTCTCAGGTCCGGTGCTTCCCGACGGCGAGCGACGCGAGCTGTACGTCGTCGATGGACGGGTGACCTACGAACCGCAACCGGGCGCCGAGACCGCCGCCGAGGGCTGGATCGTGCCGGGCCTGGTCGACGCCCACAACCACCTCGGGCTCGAGGACGGGGGAGCGGTCGACGACGCAGAGACCGAGCGCCAGGCCCTCGCCGACCGCGACAACGGCGTGCTCCTCCTCCGGGACTGCGGCTCCCCGGCCGACACCCGTTGGGTGCACGACCGCGACGACCTGCCGCGGCTGATCCGCGCCGGCCGGCACATCGCCCGCACCCGTCGCTACCTCCGCGACTACGGCGTCGAGGTCGAGCCCGAGGCGCTGGTCGACAGCGTCGTCGAGGAGGCCGCGGCGGGCGAGGGCTGGATCAAGCTGGTCGGCGACTGGATATCCGACGGGACGCCGGCGACCTCACCCCGTCGTTCCCCGACGACGCGGTCGCCGCCGCGATCGGCACCGCCCACGCGCTCGGCGCCCGGGTCACCGCGCACTGCTTCGGCTCCGCGTCGCTGTCACCGCTTCTCGACGCCGGCATCGACTGCATCGAGCACGGCACCGGGCTCCAGGAGCACCACCTCGAGCAGATGGTCGCCAACGGCGTCGCGCTGGTGCCGACGGTGCTGCAGACCGACAAGTTCCCCGAGTACGTCGACGCCGCCCGCGACAAGTTCCCGGCGTACGCCTCGACCATGGAGGCGCTGCACCGCAGCCGGCGCGACGTACTGATGGCGGCGTACGACGCCGGCGTCGACCTCTATGTCGGCAGCGACGGAGGCGGCAGCACCCGCCACGGCTGCCTGCACGAGGAGATCATCGCGATGGCCGAGATGGGCCTGCCCGCGTCGTACGTCCTCGGCGCCGCCTCGTGGCGCGCACGGGCCTGGCTCGGCTGGAACCCCGGCCTCGACGAGGGCGACCCGGCCGACTTCGTCGTCTACCCGAGCAACCCGGTCGACGACCTGACGGTGCTGGCGCGACCGTCGTACGTCGTGCTCCGCGGCCGGTCCTTCAGCTGAGGGCGTCCCTCAACCGAGTCGGTACCCGCACCGGTCGAGCTCGTCCTGCGCGGAGTCGAGGTACTGCCGGGCGATGCGTACGTCGGCCCAGGTGCTGTGCGAGTTGAGCGCCAAGGCGGCGGCGAACCCGGCCTCGATGTAGATCAGCGCGTCGGGATAGCCCTCGGCGGCCTCGAGAAGCGTCTCCGCCCGGTGGACGACCCTCGTCGCCAGGACGTAGTTGTCGATCGCTTGCGGCTCCGGGAGGCGCGGCGCGCCGAGCGGCGCCGAGACGTGGTGCTGGAGTGTGGTCATCGCTCGGTTCCTTCCGGGCTCTGGTGCGGGTCGTAGCGTGTGATCCTGCTCCCCGACAGCGGTCCTCGCACCGGCCTCGCGGCCATCCCCGGCTAGTCACGCCGGACTAGGGAGAGCCGCGGGTCGGCGGGGGAGGCGGCGCGATTGGTGAGGCACCGGGGGTCTCTGGCAGACTTGGAGGCTGAGTTCTGTGCCGTCCGGTCCCTCTCAACCGGTAGGCGCGGCGCCCTCGACCCGCCCCGCCGAGTGTTCCCCACCTGGTCGGAGCGGATCACCCATCACAAGTTCTCAAGGAGACACCACAAACGTGGCCGTCAAGATCCGTTTGAAGCGCCTGGGCAAGGTCCGGGTACCGCAGTACCGCGTCGTCATCGTCGACTCGCGCAAGAAGCGCGACGGCAAGGTGATCGAGGAGATCGGCAAGTACCACCCCAAGGAGGACCCGTCGTACATCGACATCACCTCCGACCGGGCCCAGTACTGGCTCGGAGTCGGCGCGCAGCCGACCGAGGCCGTCGAGGTCCTCCTCAAGATCACCGGCGACTGGCAGAAGTTCAAGGGTGAGTCCGGCACCGAGGGCACCCTGAAGGTCAAGGAGCCGAAGCGCGACAAGCTCGAGATCTTCAACGAGGCCCTCAAGGAGGCCGCCAACGAGCCCAAGGGCTCCGCGGTGACCGCCAAGAAGAAGGCCGAGCCGAAGGTCGAGGAGCCGAAGGCCGAGGAGCCCAAGGTCGAGGAGCCTGCCGCTGAGGCAGCCCCGGTCGAGGAGCCCAAGGTCGAGGAGCCCGCCGCCGAGGCAGCCCCCGTCGAGGAGACCCCCGCCGAGGAGCCGGCCGCCGAGGAGCCCGCCGCCGAGGCGACGGACGCTGAGTCGACGGAAGAGGCCTGAGCCGATGCTCGCCGACGCGCTGGAGCACCTCGTCCGCGGAGTGGTCGACCACCCCGATGACGTCGTCGTGAGCGACAAGCAGCTGCGCCGTGGTTCGGTGCTCGAGGTCCGGGTCCACCCCGACGACCTCGGCAAGGTGATCGGTCGCGGCGGTCGTACGGCGACCGCCTTCCGCACCGTGATCTCGGCGATCGCCGGCAACGGCGGCACCCGGATCGACTTCGTCGACGTCGACCGGCCCGGCCGCCACTGAGGGGTCTCGAGACGCTCGCTGAGCGAGCTCCTCGACCACCGACGAGAGACGGGCGCTGCCATGATGGCGGCGCCCGTCTTCGCCTTTTCCGAGGACCGACGAGAGGTAACGAGTGGACAGCATCGAGGTCGTGGTCGGCCGGATCGGCAAGCCGCACGGCATCCGCGGTGAGGTGACTGTCGATGTCCGCTCCGACGAGCCGGACCGCCGCTTCCAGCCCGGCGCCCGACTGATGACCGAGCCGCCCCGCGGCTCGGCGTTCGCCCGCAGCACGCTGACGGTCCAGCGCGCGCGCTGGCACCAGACCACGCTGCTCGTGACGTTCGACGAGCTCTCCGACCGCAACGCCGCCGAGACCGCCCGCGGCGTCGTGCTGCGCGCCACGGTCGCGGCCGACGAGACTCCTGAGGACCCCGACGAGTTCTACGACCACCAGCTCGAGGGACTGGCGGCGTACGACGTCGACGGCGCCCACCTCGGCGAGATCGCCGGTCTCGTGCACGGAGCCCAGGACCTGCTGCGCGTGCGCACGATCGACGGCCGCGAGGCGCTGGTGCCGTTCGTCGCCGCGCTGGTGCCCGAGGTCGACATCGCCGGCGGTCGGGTCGTGATCGCCGACCGGCCGGGTCTGGTCCAGCCGCTGCCCGATGACGCCGAGGAAGCCGAGGACGACGAGAAGCTCGAGGACGCGCCCTGATGCGGCTGGACTACCTCACGATCTTCCCGGACTACCTCGCGCCGCTCCAGCCTCTCGCTGCCCGGCAAGGCTGTCGAGAGCGGGTTGCTCGAGGTGCACGTGCACGACCTCCGCAGCTGGACCCACGACCGGCACCACACCGTCGACGACACCCCCTACGGCGGCGGTGCCGGCATGGTGATGAAGCCGGAGCCGTGGGGCGAGGCCTTCGCCGCCCTCGACATCGACGCCAGCGACACCATCGTCTTCACCACCCCGTCCGGGGATCGGTTCGACCAGCGCAAGGCGGAGGAGCTGTCGGCCCGGTCGCGGTTGATCTTCGCGTGCGGGCGCTACGAGGGCATCGACCAGCGGGTGCTCGAGCGGGCGCGGGAGATCGCGAAGGTCGAGGAGATCAGCCTCGGCGACTACGTGCTCAACGGGGGCGAGGTCGCCGCGCTGGCGATCACCGAAGCCGTGGTCCGGCTGCTGCCGGGCTTCATGGGCAACGCGGAGTCCCTGGTCGAGGAGTCCCACTCGGGCAGCTCGGGCGGCCTCTTGGAGTACCCCGTCTACACCAAGCCACCGGTCTGGGAGGGCCGCGAGGTCCCCGACGTACTGCGGTCCGGCGACCACGGCGCGATCGCCCGGTGGCGCCACGAGCAGGCGCGACGTCGTACGGCGGAGCGCCGGCCCGACCTGCTCGCCGCGTCGGCCCTCGACGACGGCTCGCCGATCGAGCGAGCGGTGCCCTCCGACGCACCGGAGCTGCTGACCCTGCAGCGCGCGTGCTGGGTCCAGGAGGCTCTCGCGAACCCTGGCGTGCACATCCCCGCGCTGCACGAGTCCCTCGACGACGTACGCGCCTGGATGACCGAGTGGGACACGTACGTCGTGCGCCGCGCCGGGCGACTGGTCGCTGCCGTCCGCGGCCGTCTCGACGACGCCGACCGCACCGCCTGGGACATCGGTCGGATCATGGTCGCGCCCGACGTGCAGGGCGAGGGGATCGGCCGCGCGCTGCTCGAGCACATCCAGACCGTCGCGCCGGACGAGGCGACGTCGTACGTCCTCTTCACCGGTGCGGGCAGCGAGCGCAACATCCGGATGTACAAGAAGGCCGGATTCCGGCTCCGCGCCGACCTTCCGTCGCCGCCTGGCGCGGTCCTGCTGACCAAGCCGCGCCGCGCCTGAACCTCGGAAACAGGGCCCCGAAACCTGTAACACCGGCGAAACACGTTCGGTCGTGAGGCGAAACGACCGCTCGCCAGTATCTGGCGAAACGTGCGGCTGGCAATGGAGTCGGCCCTCTGTCCGGGTCGAGGTCGGACCCGAACCTCCCGAGGAGTATTTCGATGGACCTTGCAGTTCTGTGGCTGCTGATCACGCGCAGCCCTTGTCCTCTTCATGACGCCTGGCTTGGCGTTCTTCTACGGCGGGCTGGTGAAGTCCAAGAGCGTCATCTCGATGATGATGCTCAGCTTCGGCAGCATCGGCGTGGTCAGTGTGCTGTGGATCCTCTACGGCTTCAACCAGGCCTACGTCGACGGTTCGGAGAACGACTGGATCCCCCGCGTGCTGGGCGACCCGTTCTCCGACTTCGGTCTCTCAGGACGCCGCTAAGGCTGCGTTCGCCAACCCGAGGGCTCGGGGCTCGTCATGGCCAGCGCCATCTTCGGCGCGACCTTCGCCATCATCACGGTGGCGCTGGTCTCCGGCGCCATCGCGGACCGCGCGCGGTTCTGGCCGTGGATGCTGTTCGCCGGCCTGTTCGCCACGCTGGTCTACTTCCCCGTCGCATCGTGGGTCTTCGCGTTCGACGCGACCGGCGACTTCACCGGCTGGGTCAACAAGCTCGACGAGAACCTCGGCTACACCGCCGGCACCATCGACTTCGCCGGCGGCACCGCGGTGCACATCAACGCCGGCGCCGCGGCGCTCGCTCTCGCGCTCGTCCTCGGCAAGCGCAAGGTCGGCTTCTCCAAGGAGGAGGCGCAGCCCGCACAACGTCCCGCTGGTGCTCATCGGTGCCGCGATCCTGTGGTTCGGCTGGTTCGGCTTCAACGGTGGCGCCGCCATCGCTGACGGCCAGGTCGGCCTGATCTTCGTCAACACCCTGGTCTGCCCGGCGGCCGCGCTGGTCGGCTGGATCGTGGTCGAGCACTTCAAGGAGGGCAAGCCGACCGCGGTCGGTGCGGCCTCGGGCATCGTGGCCGGTCTGGTCGCGATCACCCCGTCATGCGCCAACCTGACGCCGATCTGGGCGATCGTCCTCGGTCTCATCGCCGGTGCCGTGTGCGCCTACGCGATCGAGCTCAAGTACAAGATCGGCGTCGACGACACCCTCGACGTCGTCGGCATCCACCTGGTCGCCGGCTTCATCGGCACGCTCTACCTGGGCTTCTTCGCCATCGACACCGGCATGTTCACCGGCGGCAACTACGAGCAGCTCGTGGTCCAGGCCATCCCGGCCTTCACGATCATGGCCTACTCGTTCATCGTCGCTTTCATCCTGGGCACGCTGATCGACAAGACGATCGGCTTCCGCGCCAAGGAGGAGGACGAGATCGCCGGTATCGACCTGGTGCTCCACGGCGAGGGCTACGCGATCTGATCGCTGGTCCGCTCCAGGCTCGCAGGCCCGTCCCGGTTCGTCCGGGGCGGGCCTGCGGTCGTCCTGGCCGGCGCCGGTGCCTATCCGTCCCGCAGCCGGTGGCTCGCCTGCTGGATCCGGAAGCTGAGGTCCTCGACCTCGTCGAGCACCGAGGTCGCGAGCCACACCGGCGCCCGCCGGGAGCGCGGCGCCCTGGCGAGCACCTGGGCGTCCTCGAGAGTCCCGATGGCCGCGCGGGCGGTCGACTCCGAGGTGTCGACGCGCTCCATCACCAGTGCGACGTTGACGATCGGCTCCTCGGTGAGCAGGTCGAGCAGCCGGTGCAGCGCCGTACCGGGTCGTGAGCCGCCGACGCTGTCGTGCCACTCCGCGCGCAGGTCCTTGAGGTGCGCCGCCGTACTCCACGACTCCGCGGTGGCGGTGCTGGTCGCCGACGCGAGCATCGCGATCAGCGGGGCCGCGGACCCGGACCGGTAGGCGTTGAGAGCGCCGAAGTAGCGCTCCCGGTGGGCCACGAGCGCGGACGCGATGGGCACGGTGAGGTGCCGGGCGGCCCGGCGGCGACGGAGTACGGCGTGGATCAGCGCGCGCCCGATCCGGCCGTTGCCGTCGATGAACGGGTGGATCGACTCGAACTGGGCGTGCACGATCGCCGTCTGCACCAGCGTCGGTACGTCGTCGCGGTTGGCGAACGCGAACAGGTCCTCGAGGTAGTCGGGCAGGGTCTCGGGCGGCGGCGGCACGTGGAGGGCGCCGACGGGGGAGTAGTCGCTGCCGCCGACCCAGTTCTGGGTGGTGCGGAAGGTGCCCGCCCGGTGTGCCTCGTCGGGGTGGCGTCGGAACAGGTCCTCGTGCGCGCGGAGGATCGCCTCCGGCCTGATCTGCCGGGTCGTCTCCGCGTCGCGGATCATCCGGGTGAGCGCGGCCGTCGCCGACGCCATGGAGACCGCTGATGCGTTGGCGCCGACGCCGAGCAGCGCGCGGCCGTAGTCGGCGAGGCTGGCGTCGACGTTCTCGATCTTGGACGAGTCGACGGCCTCGGCGCGCAGCTGGAGGTGGTTCAGCGCCCTGAGGGTGCGGCCGTGCACCAGGTCGAGGTGACCGAGGTCGCCCGCGCTGGCCGTCGTCATGGCGGCCAGCGGCCTGTCGATCGGGTAGTCGCGATCGCGGATGAACGGTGGCAGCGCGACGGTGATCTCGCGGAGCTGGCGATCCGCGCGCGGGCCGCGGGCCACGCGCTGGCGGTAGGGGCGCACCTCGAAGGTGTGGGGCGCCCAGTCGCGCACCGGCTCGACGTCGGTCACCGCGCCATCCTCCCAGGGGCGGGTGGCCGGTCCAGAATTCCTTCACCGGGCAACCCGTTGTGCGGTAGGAACAGGCATGGCTTCTCCCGCCGGTCGACGGCTCCGCCCAGTGGCGGTGATCTGCGCGCTGCTGATGGTCGCGTGGGGAGCCGCCTCGATCGCGTGCCTCGTCGTGCAGTTCATGAACTACGACGACTTCGGCTGGCCCGACGAGAACGCCGACGGTGAGGTCTGGACGTACGTCGTCCTCTACCTCGCCGCGGCGGCCAGCGGGGCCTGGGTCGCCGTCTGGGGTCTCTTCGGCCTGGCCTGGCGGCCGCCGCTGCACCTCGGCGGATTGACGCTCCTGGTCGCTGTCGGTCTCGAGGTGGCGGCGAACGTCGTCCAGGTCAACTACTTCTCCGACCTCGGTCTGCCGGTCGACCTGGGCGACCAGGCGGATTCGTACGTCGATCGGATCACCTTCGACAGCCGAGGGCCGAACGAAGGCAGGGCCTTCCTCACCGCGCTGCCGCTGACGACTGCGGTGCTGCCGTTGCTCGCGTGGCTGGTCGTGCTGTTCAGCGGGGCCGGGCGCAAGCGGAAGCCGACGCCGTACAACACGGCGTACGGCCAACCGCAGCAGTACCAGCAGCCGCAGCCGTACCAGCCGCAGCAGCCGCAGCAGCCGCCGCAGCAGCAGCCGACACCGGCGCCGTTCGTGCCGCCGGCCCAACCACCGCCCCAGCCTCGCGTTGCCTGGCAGCAGGCACCGCCGGTGGTGCCACGGCAGCGTCCCGCGCCGCCCTCGCCGCCCGCGCCGCACCGCCTCCGGACCAGCAGACGAGGCCTTCCCCGGGCCCGCCGCACGACTCCTGATCCCTGCTCCGGATTACCGACCGTCACTGGTCCTATGCGATGATCGTCCGTCGGCGATGCGAACGCTTCTGCGTTGATCTGGTTCTGCCACAGGGGAACCGTCACACCGCGTCACCACCTTGAAGATCACGACCCCGATATCTGTCCGCGGCTGACCTGTGTGCACTCGCGAGGAGCCATCATGAGCAACACCACCAGCCACAAGTTCGGCAGCCCGTCCATCGTCGCCGAGCTCGGCAACGCCGCGAAGCGCGACGACATCCCCGACTTCCGCGCGGGTGACACCGTCAAGGTGCACGTGAAGGTCGTCGAGGGCAACCGGTCCCGGGTCCAGGTCTTCCAGGGTGTCGTGATCCGCATCCACGGCAGCGGCGTCGGCCGCACCTTCACCGTCCGCAAGGTCTCCTTCGGCGTCGGTGTCGAGCGGACCTTCCCGCTCCACTCGCCGATCTTCGAGCAGATCGAGATCGTCACCCGCGGTGACGTGCGCCGCGCGAAGCTCTACTACCTGCGCAACCTGCGGGGCAAGGCCGCCAAGATCAAGGAGCGCCGCGAGGCCTGATCGGGCACTGGCTAGAGTCAGTACTCGTGACGACCGACGCCCCACGGGACCCCGAAGCCGTTGATGAGGTCCCGGAGGCTGAGGCCTCGGACAACTCCGACGAGGCAGCCGCACCGGTGAGCAAGAAGCGCGACGACGGCGGCGAGCGCAAGCACCTTCCGGTGTGGCAGGAGAGCGTCCTGCTGCTCGGCATCGCGCTCGTGCTCGCGATCGTCATCAAGACGTTCTTCGTCCAGGCGTTCTACATCCCCTCGGAGTCGATGGAGCCCGGCCTGATCCGCAACGACCGGATCCTGGTCCAGAAGGTCTCCTACTGGTTCGGCGGCGACCCGTCCCGCGGCGACGTCGTCGTCTTCGAGGATCCCGGCGGCTGGCTGACCGGCGAGGAGCCGGCGCCGACCGGCCTCGCCAACGTGCTGTCGAAGATCGGGCTCTACCCGACCGGCGGACACCTGGTGAAGCGCGTCATCGGCATCGAGGGCGACATCATCACGTGTTGCGACGACGAGGGCCGGATCATGGTCAACGGCGAGCCCATCGACGAGTCGTCCTACATCGCCGAGCGCAAGACCTGCGCGGGCGCCGGCACCGGTTTCGGGTGCGACTGGACGACCCCGACGGTGGTGCCCGACGGCAAGCTGTTCGTGCTCGGCGACAACCGAGGTGCGTCCGCAGACTCCCGGGCACACATGTGCCAGGAGGGCGTCGAGAACTGCACGAAGAGCCCGTGGGTCGACACCGACCTCGTGGTCGGCAAGGTCTTCGCGTTGGTCTGGCCGCGGGACCGCTGGGACTGGATCAGCAACCCCGGTGTCTTCGACGACGTGCCCGACGACCCGCCGGCCGCTGAGTTACCCGACTAACCTGGACCTGCCATGTCGACGCTGCCGCGAGGATTGACGGTACGACGGGACGCCGGCCTCTACGGCTACGAGCGCGTCCTGCGTCGCCATGGCATCGAGCCGATCGCGGGCGTCGACGAAGCCGGGCGCGGAGCGTGCGCCGGTCCGTTGGTGGCCGGGGCCGCGATCCTGCCGTCGGGGAAGGCCGGGATCGTTCCCGGGCTCGCGGACTCCAAGCTGCTCACGCCCAAGGCGCGCGACCGCTGCTACGAGCAGGTCGTGCGGCGCGCGGTCGCCTGGTCGGTCGTGGTGATGTCGCACGAGGAGTGCGACCGGCTCGGCATGCATGTCGCCAACGTCGAGGCGCTGCGCCGCGCGGTCGCCAAGCTCGACGTCGCGCCGTCGTACGTCCTCACCGACGGGTTCCCCGTCGACGGTCTCGGTGCCCCCGGCCTCGCGGTCTGGAAGGGCGACCGGGTCGCCGCCTGCGTCGCCGCCGCGTCGGTGATCGCGAAGGTCACCCGTGACCGGCTGATGGACGAGCTCGACGAGGAGTGGCCGGTCTACGACTTCCGCACCCACAAGGGCTACATCACGCCGGACCACACGGCGGCGCTGGACGAGCACGGTCCGTCGCCCATTCATCGGATGCGGTTCGTGAACGTGCGGCGAGCCGCGGGTCTGAGGGCTACAGCGCAACCGTCAATATAGAGTCGGTGCCGTGAGTGCCGAGGAGCTCGAGAAGTACGAGACCGAGCAGGAGCTGACGCTCTACCGCGAGTACCGCGACGTGGTGAAGATCTTCAAGTACGTCGTGGAGACCGATCGGCGCTTCTACCTCTGCAACTCCGTCGACGTGAAGGCACGCACCGAGGCCGGCGAGGTGTTCTTCGAGGTCACGATCAGCGACGCCTGGGTGTGGGACATGTACCGTCCCGCCCGCTTCGCGAAGAACGTGAAGGTGCTGACGTTCAAGGACGTCAACGTCGAGGAGCTCGCGACGTCGGACATCGAGCCTCCCAAGGCTTGAAACCGGGACTTGTCCCGGTCCGTGACTAGCCCGGCCTGGTCCCCACGGAGGGGACCCCGTTGTCCGATCGGCTGAACTTCCCGAGCAGTTTCCGTTCGTGGCTGAGGAAGCACCGTGTTGTCACATACGGTCACATTCTCGGTCGCGTCGACGCAAGCGACGGTGAACGGTCTGGGAGGGCGATCACATGTTCCATAGCCGTAGGAAGAATGAACGTGGCGCCGTGGCAGTGTTCATGGCGCTGGTGCTGGTCGTCCTCATGGGCATCACCGCGGTCGTCATCGACCTCGGCATGGAGCGGGTGACCCGGTCCGACCTGCAGGCCGCCGCCGATTTGGTGGCGTTGGACCTGGCCCGTGAGATCCGTGGCAGCCGGACGCAGGCCGCCCTCGCCCCGGTGGGCGACACCTCCAACCCGGCGAGCGCCGCGAGCAAGAGCGTCAGCCGCAACGCCGGCGTCCTCGGCGACGACCTGGCGATCCAGGTGGACTGGGGTTCCTACGACGGCACGTGGAACACCGCGACCGACCCGCCCTCGGCGGTCCGCGTGATCGCGAGCGCGAACACCGACTACGCCGTGGTGGATGGCTCGGGGGCCGTCACCCGGACGGCGTACGCCACCGCGGCGAGCTCCGCGTGCTACCAGCCTCGGGTCGTTCGTCGCCGCAGTCAAGGCGGCTGACAGCACCGTGCTCGGACCGCTCAACGACCTGTTCGACGTCAACCTCACCCTGGTGGGCTACCAGGCGCTGGCCGGCGCGACCGTCACGCTCGGGGAGCTCGCGGCCACCTCGGCGATCGGGAGCCCCAGCCAGCTGCTGACCGGGTCGGTGACCTACTCCAACCTCATCCAGGCCCTGATCGAGGTGCTGTCCAACAAGCCGGGTTCGACGAACTCGGCGGCAGTCAGCGCGCTCGGCAACATCCTCGGGGCGTCGGCGGCCGTGGGTTCGATCAATCTCGGCAACGTCATGCACGTGTCGCCCACGGACAAGGCGGCGCTCCTGATGAATCTGAACGTGCTGGACATCGTCGGCTCCGCCCGGCTCGCGAACGGCGAGCATTTCGTCGAGGTGCCGAACATCAACGGGAGCGTGCCGGGCATCGGTTCGCAGTTCACCGGCGGGCTGACGCTCATCTCGGCCGCCCAGCTCGCCTGCGGCAAGCCGAACTCCCCGGAGAGCGTGGCCCGGAACGCGCAGCTCGAGGGCACTCTCGGGATCGAGTTCATCAACCTGCCGAGCCTCAGCATCCCCGGGTTCTCGACCCTCTTGACCTCGAAGGGCGACGGCTCTCTCGTCGTCGACATCGCGGACGGGACCGGGAGGCTGGTCGAGCCACCGGAGGTCTACTGCGGCAACGGTACGGTAGGCGACCCGCACCGCTACTCCGTCAACGTGGAGACAGAGCTGGCGTCGTACTCGCTCAGGTCCGACCTGACCGTCACCGGTCAGGTGAAGCTGACCGACCTCGCGGGGATCGGGTTGACCGGCCTGCTGACGCAGCTCGGCATCGTCAATTTGCTGAACAACGCGCAAGGTGGACATCGAGGTCGACGTGGCCCTCACTGTGGCTACGAGCTCCGCCGCCGGTACCTCCACCGCGAACCTGAGTCTCCCGCCGAACGACGTCACGCCGTACCAGACCGGCACCAGCGTCATCCTGCCGACCAACATCGTGCCCACGATCACTCGTGTCCTGATCGACAACAAGGTCGCACCGATCGCGCAGGCGGGGCCGCTGACGAACCTGATCATCAACGAGCTGCTCTCCGCCAACAACGGGTTCGTGGCGAAGACCCTCCTGCCGCTCATCAACAACATCAACAACGATTTCATCGGGCCGGTGGCACGGATGGTCGGGCTCCGCTTCGGAGGCGCCGACGTGTACGCCGTCGGCGCCGCGTGCGCGGATCCCACGCTCGCGGGATGACCCTTCGGGGTCGGCCCTAGTCCCAACGGGCTAGGACCTCAAACCCCGAGCGGCCCGAATGGTGTCAGAACCGGTGACGTCCGCGATGGGCGCCGCTACTGTCCGAGAAGGGCGGCCTTGCTGCCCGACCGGTGCTTGAGGGAGCACCAGGGAGCGAAGGTGGAGGGGCCATGCGTCGTGCGCTGCGGAGTGGATCGGGCTGTCGCCGAACCGGTCGCGAGGACCGGGGGGCAGCCGCCCTGGAGTTCGGTCTGATCCTGCCGATCCTGGTGATGCTGGTGTTCGGCGTCATCGCATTCGGCTACATGCTGAGCTTCCGCCAAGGGATGAGCCAGGCCGCGGCCGAGGGCGGGCGGGCTGCGGCGGTCCAGATCAGCGGGACGGCCAACAGCGTCCGGATCGCGGCTGCCCGAGCCGCGATCAACGACGCCCTCGACTCGTACGGCGTGGAGTGCAACGGCGAGCGCCCTGACCCACTCCGGTGGCGCGAGCGGCACCTGCACCATCGTGATCGGCGCCTGTACCTCCGGCCCGACCGGTGCGCAGTGCGCCAAGGTCACCCTCGACTACCCGTACAGCGACAACTCCCTGATCCCCGGTCTCGGGGTCAACGCGCTCCTGCCCGACAACCTCGTCTACACCGCCGAGGTCAGGGTCAGTTGAGCCGGCGCCCCCGGTGGGCGCGGCGCCCGGAGCGTGACGAGCGCGGGGCGACCGCGTTGGTCATCGCGCTTCTGATGAGCCTGGTGCTCCTCATGGTCGCGGCCTTCGCCATCGACCTGGGCATGCAGCGTGCCGGTCGGCGCGACATGCAGGCGCTCGCCGACCTGGTCGCGCTCGACATGGGCCGGCTGGTCGACGGGCGCACCCGCGCCCAGATCGAGGCCGGCAGCGGCGACAAGCCCTCGGCTTCGTCGCAGCTGAGCTGGAGCGTCTCGAACAACGACGACGACACCATCGGCGAATCGCCGTCGGTGACGGCGTACTGGGTCGAGCTGGAGACCGACGGCTCCTACGCGCAGTCCGGCGGCGTGCCCGTCGAGGTCGGGTCCGGCGAGTCGCCGACCGGCGTCGTCGTACGGGCCGCGACCGACGTGGGCTTCGGCTTCGCCGCCATCACCGGAGTCGCGAGCGGCGACGTCGAGCGCCGCGCGGTCGCGCTGGCCGAGGAGAGCGCCTGCTTCAGCCTCGGTTCGTACGCCGCGCGCCTCAACACCAGCAGCTCGGTGCTTCTCGACGGGATCCTGGAAGGCATCCTCGGTGGTGGGGCCAACCTCGACGTCCTGAGCTACACCGGTCTGGTCAACGCGAATGTGAGCCTGCTCGACATCGCCCTCGAGCTCGGCCTCGGGTCCGTCGACGAGCTGCTCGGCACCAGCGTCAATGCGGGCAACCTGCTGATCGCCGCGGCCAACGTGCTGCAGGCCGACGGCACGTCCCACGCCAACATCCTCAACGTGGTCGGGGCGAGCCTCGGCGGCCTCACGATCAACATCGCCGACCTGATCGACGCCGACCCCGGATCCGGCGCGGCCCAAACGGTCACGATCAATGCGCTCGACCTGCTCGCCGGCACGGTGCTGCTGGCGAACGGGACCAACGCGATCGCCATCCCGGGACTGACCGCCAGCCTGCCGCTCTCCGGCACCGGCCTGACCACGAGCCTCTCGATCATCGAGAAGGCCCGGACGAAGTGCGGCAAGCGTGGCTCGCAAGCCGAGACGGCCCAGGTGGCCCTCGCGATCGACGGGACCCTCCTCTCGTCGACGAGCGTCCTGGGGCTGCCGGTCAACGGCACGACCGCGATCCGCGCGAACGTCGCCGGCGCTCGGGGCACGCTCACCGACATCATCTGCGGCAGCGAGACGGCGGCCGACCCGAGCGGTGAGGACGTCCAGGTGACGAGCGGGCTGGTCGGTGCGTCGGCCGAGGTGAACCTGACCATCAACGCCACCACCAACAGCTCCGGCAACGTGGGCGGCCTCATCGGCGGCATCACCTCGCTCCTGAACCTGCTCGGGCTCAACCGGATCGCCTCGATCGAGATCCACGGGTCGATCGGGCTCAAGGTCGAGACCGGCGACCCCTCGACGGTCAAGGACGCCCAGATCCGGGTCCCGAACAACCCGGCGGACTGGAGTGACCCGGTCTCGGTCGGCTCGGGCGACATCGGCATCAACACGGCGAGCGTCACCACGACGACCAACACGCTGACCGTCACGGCGAAGAACTTCCTTGGGCTGGACGTGTCGCTCAACGCCACGCAGTCCCTCGGGGATCATCACCAACCTGATCTCGTCGATCACCAGCGACGTGATGAACCCGCTGGTCACTGCGCTCGACACCAACATCCTGCGCCCGCTGCTCGACGCGCTCGGCGTGGAGGTCGGCGGCACCGACGTGTTCGGCCAGCGGCCGTTCTGCAGCGAACCGTCGCTGGTGGGTTAGCCCACCTTCCGTCCACAGCTCCGGCTCGGGCCAACGTCTCTCCACAGCGTCGGCCCGGGCCGGCACCATGCGTCCGCACCTCCCGCCACGCTGGCGGACATGACAGAGTCAACAACGGGGACGACGACGTCGGCGGCTGCCCGGCAGGCGCTCGGGCGCTACGGCGAGGACGTGGCAGCGCGCCACCTGGTCGAGCAGGGGTTGGTGCTGCTCGAGCGCAACTGGCGGTGTGACGAGGGCGAGATCGACCTCGTCCTGCGGGAGGGCGCCACGCTGGTGGTGTGCGAGGTCAAGACCCGCACCAGCCTCGACGTCGGCACGCCCCATGAGGCGATCACCGACGCCAAGCTGGCCCGGCTGAAGCGGCTGGGGGAGCGGTGGGCGGCCGAGCGTGGAGTGCGGCCGGACGGCACCCGCGTCGATCTGGTCGCCGTACTCCGACCGCGGCGCGGGCCTGCCGTGATCGACCACGTGACGGGGCTGTTCTGATGCCGTTCGCCACCGCCCACACGGTCGCGCTCAACGGCGCGCTCGGGCATCTGATCGACGTGCAGGCCGACGTCTCGCCGGGGCTGGCCGGGGTGACGGTGGTCGGCCGCGCTGATGCCGCCCTCCGCGAAGGTCAGGAGCGGGTGCGGATGGCGGTGATCAACAGCGAGCTGAGGTGGCCGACCACCAAACGGACCACGATCCTGCTGTCGCCGGCAGACCTGCCGAAGTCGGGGACGCACTTCGACCTTGCGATCGCGGTTGCGGTGCTGGCGGCCGCGGAGACGCGTGCAGCCGTCGTCATTGGACCGCGCGGCCTTCGTCGGCGAGCTGACGCTCTCCGGCGGACTCCGCCCCGCGGTCGGGGTCCTGCCGATGGTGCTAGCCGCCGCCGAGCGGGGCATCGGCCGGGTGTTCGTGCCCGAGCCCCAGGAGCCGGAGGCACGGATGGTGCCGGGGATGGAGGTGATCGGCGTCCGCTCCCTCGCGCAGGTCGTCGCCGTTCTCACCATGGACGACCGGCTGCCCGACGCTCCGCCGGTGGCGGCGGCCTCCGGCACCCAGCTGCTCGGCTGGCGCGGCGCGGAGCGCCTCGATGAGGTGGACCTTGCCGACCTCGACGGCCTCGACGAGGTGAAGTACGCCGTCGAGGTCGCCGCCACGGGTGGGCACTCGCTGCTTCTTTCCGGGCCCGAAGGGCGCCGGCAAGACCAGCATCGCCGAGCGGATCCCGACGATCCTTCCGGCCTTGACCGCCGAGGAGTCCCTGGAGCTGACCGCCGTCCACTCGCTCGCGGGCACGCTGAACCCCGCCCACGGCATGATCACCGAGCCGCCGTACTCCGCTCCTCATCACGACGCGAGCAAGGCCAGCATCGTCGGCGGCGGCGCGGGCCAGGTCCGGCCCGGCGAGATCAGTCGCACGCACTGCGGCGTCCTCTTCCTCGACGAGTTTCCCTTGTTCCACAGCGACGTCATCGACGCGCTGCGCCAACCGTTGGAGAGCGGCGACATCACCGTGGCCCGTCGCGAGGAGTCAGTGACGCTGCCCGCGCGCATGATGCTCGTCCTGGCCGCCAATCCGTGCCCGTGCGGGAACTACTCGACGAGGGTCGGCGAGGACCGTTGCGAGTGCCTGGAGTCGGTGCGCCGGCGCTACCGCGCCAGGGTGTCGGGTCCGGTGACGGATCGGATCGACATCAATCGGCACCTCGTCCCGGTGCGAGGCGCGCGGGATGACCCGTGGCGGGCGACCGAGACGTCCGCGGACGTCCGGGAGCGGGTCGCCGCGGCCCGCGCGCGTCAGACCGAGCGGTTCGCTGAGCGCAGCTGGCGGCTCAACAGCCAGATCCCGGGCGCGCGGCTCAAGGACACCTGGCCGGTCACGCGCGATGCGCAGCGCCTGGTCGACGAGGCTTGCTACCGCGGTCGGCTGACGGCTCGGGGTGCGGTCCGGGTTGCCCGGCTCGCGTGGAGCATCGCCGACCTCGCGTCGGTGCGCTCGGGTGTGGACGTCGTCCCGGGCGTCGACGAGGTCGCTCTCGCACTCCGCCTCCGTGCCGGCGACCCGCTCGACATGCGGCTCGCCCGGCTGGAGCAGGTCGGATGAGCGAGGAGCACGAGGACGAACGACGGCGCGCGTCTGACGCTGAGCCTGGTCAGCGAGCCGGGGGACTGGGGCTTCGCCACGCTCGCCCACGAGCTCGGGGGCCGCGAGCTGCTCGCCTCCCTGCGGACCGATCCCGAGCGGCACGAGCTGCTGACGGCTGCGGCGGCGCGGCTCTCCGCGGTCGACGTCGACGCGACGCTGGAGCACGCAGCGCGGCTCGGTGTGCGCTTCCTGATCCCCGGCGACGACGAGTGGCCGTCCCAGCTCGACGACCTGCACGGCATCGAGCCGCTCCACGAGCGCTCGGGCGTGCCCATCGGGCTGTGGGTGAGGGGGCCGCTCCGTCTGGACTCCCTCGGCGACGCGGTCGCGCTGGTCGGCTCCCGGTCGTCCAGCAGCTACGGCGAGCAGATCGCCGCCGACATCGCAGCCGAGATCGGACTGGCGGGGCGACCGGTGGTCTCCGGCGCGGCGTTCGGCATCGACTACGCCGCCCACCGCGGTGCGGTCAGTGTCAACGCGCCGACGGTCGCCGTGCTCGCCTCGGGTGCGGACCGGGCCTACCCGGCCGCGCACCGACGGATGATCGAGCATCTGGCGAACGAGCACGCCGTGGTGTCCGAGGCCCCGCTCGGGGCGGCCCCTCAGCGCGTCCGGTTCCTCGCGCGCAACAGGCTGATCGCCGCACTCACGCGCGGCACCGTCGTCGTCGAAGCCGCGGCCCGCAGCGGCGCGCTCAACACCGCCAACTGGGCGCAGCGCCTGCACCGGGTCACGATGGCGGTGCCGGGGCCCGTGACGGTGGCGACGTCGGCCGGCTGCCACTTCCTGGTGCGTTCCGGCGCGGCGACCTTGGTCACCTCTGGAGCCGACGTCCTCGAGCTGACCGGCGGTGCCGGCGAGCACCTGACCGCCGACCCGCGGGGGCCGGAGACGCCCCGCGACCGGCTCTCGCTGCGGCAGCGGCAGGTGCTCGACGCAGTCCCGGCCGCCAGCGGCGCCCCCGCGGTCTCGATCGCCAAGGTGGCGGGGCTCGGGATCGTCGAGGTACGCAAGGCTCTCGGTCGGCTGCCGACCAGGACTTCGTGGAGAACGACGGAGACGGATGGCGGTTGGGCGCCGCAGCGCGCCCCCAGGTCGTGCCTCCCGGTTGAGGGACGTCCCGCTTCCTAGACTCGGACCGTGTCCGCTGACCCTGCTGAGACGACTCCGGAGGACGGGCTCCCGGAGACCCTCGCCCGGGTGCTCGGTGACTACGAGCGGCACCTGGCGTCCGAGCGCAACCTCACGCCGCACACCGTCAAGGCCTACATCGGTGACATCGCGGCGCTGCTGGAGCATGCGCGTCGATTGGGCTTCGCCGACGTCGGAGAGCTCGACCTGAGGACGCTGCGCAGCTGGTTGGCGAAGCAGCAGACGATGGGGCGTTCGCGGACCACGCTCGCCCGGCGGGCCACCGCCGCTCGGGTCTTCACCGGCTGGTTGGCCCGCACCGGTCGGACGCCGACCGACGTCGGCTCGGCGCTCGGATCGCCGAAGCCGCACCAGACGTTGCCGAGCGTGCTGCGGGTCGACGAGGCGCACGACCTGATCGCGCGCGGCGACCGCGCTCGCCGACGACGGCAGCCCGACGGGCCTCCGCGACATCGCGATGCTCGAGCTGCTCTATGCCACGGGCATGCGGGTGGGCGAGCTCTGCGGGCTCGACGTCGACGACGTCGACCGGGACCGCAACGTCGTCCGGGTCTTCGGCAAGGGGCGTAAGGAGCGCACTGTGCCGTTCGGGCTCCCGGCAGCCGCCGCGATCGACACCTGGCTCGGACGCGGACGCGGCCAGCTCGCCCGCCCGGGTTCAGGGGCCGCGCTCTTCCTCGGCGCCCGCGGCGGGCGGATCGACCAGCGCGCCGTACGCACGCTCGTGCACCGCCGGATCGCGGACGTGCCAGGGGCTCCCGAAATGGGCCCGCACGGCCTGCGCCACACTGCGGCGACTCATCTGCTGGAGGGTGGCGCCGACCTCCGCTCGGTCCAGGAGCTGCTCGGTCACGCCTCGCTCGCCACGACGCAGCGCTACACCCACGTCACGACGGACCGCCTGCGCAAGGCCTACCGACAGGCTCACCCGCGGGCCTGACCCGCCGGGGTCACCAGACGGGCTCGTCCCGCCACAGGGGAAGCAGCCGGATCGGCCCGACCCCCACGAGCCGCAGCGGATCGAGGTAGGTCTCGCCCCGCAACCAGCCCCAGTGCAGGCACACCCGGGGCGCGCAGTGGGAGCCGAAGACCTGCAGGCTCCCGAGGACGGCGCCCTGGTCGACGGCCTCGCCCACGGACACCGCGGCGGAGACCGGTTCGTAGGTCGTCCGGGTGTCGCCGTGGCTCACCACGACCACGCCCCGGCCGGCCAGCGGACCGGCGTACGCCACCGTGCCGGCGAGGGCGGCGTGCACCGACTGGCCCCCTTGGCCGAGCAGGTCGACGCCCCTGTGCCCCGGACCGTACGGCGACGTCGGCGGATCGAAGCGCGCGACGACCTCCGGCTCGGGCCGGAGCGGCCAGACGCCGACGGGGTCGTCCTCGCCGGCGACCGACGCCACGGGCAGCGCCAGCACCAGCACCAGGGCGGGCCAGAGGCCCTGCAGCAGACGGTTCAGCATTCGCATGGAGCGACCTTCGCGCGGCCCGCCGACGAGGGACCCTCCTGGCGCCGCGGGCCTGTGGACGATCCACGGCGATCGCGGGCGTGTGGACGGTTCCTGGACCGCTCTCTCCGATTGGCCGCCGAGCCGGTCCGGCCGGTACTCTGAGCGGACCGGTTCCAGGACCGTCCGCGGGGCATGCCCCGCGGACGCAACTGAGCCGGAATTCGCACGTCAGCAGACCACGACGGTGCTCACTCCGAGTGCCGGCCGCCCGTGGGTGCAGGTCCTCAGTCCCGAGCAGTCGGGTCGGGCCGCACGCAGGCGTCAGGCCCAACTGAAAACAACCCAATAGGAGACACCATCATGGCTGTCGTGACCATGCGCCAGCTCCTCGAGAGCGGCGTCCACTTCGGGCACCAGACCCGGCGCTGGAACCCCAAGATGAAGCGCTTCATCATGACCGAGCGCAACGGCATCTACATCATCGACCTGCAGCAGTCGCTGGCCTACATCGACCGCAGCTACGCCTTCATCAAGGAGACCGTGGCCAAGGGCGGGACGATCATGTTCGTCGGCACCAAGAAGCAGGCCCAGGAGGCGATCGCCGAGCAGGCGACCCGCGTCGGCATGCCCTACGTCAACCAGCGCTGGCTCGGCGGCATGCTCACCAACTTCCAGACCGTGCACCAGCGGATCAACCGCCTCAAGGAGCTCGACGACGTCGACTTCGACGACGTCGCCGGCAGCAGCCGCACCAAGAAGGAGCTGCTGCAGATGCGTCGCGAGCGCGACAAGCTCAACAAGTCGCTCGGCGGCATCCGCGAGATGGGTCGCACCCCGTCCGCCGTCTGGATCGTCGACACCAACAAGGAGCACCTGGCCGTCGAGGAGGCCCGCAAGCTGCGGATCCCGATCATCGCGATCCTGGACTCCAACTGCGACCCCGACGACGTCGACTTCCCGATCCCGGGCAACGACGACGCCATCCGTGCGGTCGGCCTGCTGACCCGCGTGATCGCCGACGCCGTGGCCGAGGGCCTCATGGCCCGCTCCGGCGCCAAGGGCGAGGGCGAGACCGTGGCCGCCGAGGAGCCGCTGGCCGAGTGGGAGCGCGAGCTGCTCGGTGGCGAGGCCGCTGAGGTTGCCGTCGAGGCGACCGGTGGCGAGGCTGCTGCCGACGAGCCGGCGTCCGAGGCCACCGGCGCGTCCGTTGAGGGCGCCGAGGCCGACGAGGTCCAGGCCAAGGTCGACGAGGCCCCCGTTGCCGACGAGGCCGCCGGTCGACGCGGCGCCGGTTGCTGACGAGGCGCCGGTTGCTGACGAGGCGCCGGTTGCTGACGAGGCCCCCGCTGCTGACGAGGCGCCGGTTGCCGACGAGGCTCCGGTCGAGGAGACCCCCGTCGAGGCCGAGGCCGAGGCCGAGGTCGAGGCTCCCGCCGAGGCCTGAGCCCGGCCGTTCCTTACTCACCCACCACGTAGATCCGAGGGAGGATCCATGGCATTCACCGCTGCCGACGTCAAGAAGCTCCGTGAGCTGACCCAGGCCGGGATGATGGACTGCAAGAAGGCGCTCGACGAGACCGACGGCGACTTCGACAAGGCAGTCGAGCTGCTCCGCGTGAAGGGCGCCGCGAAGGCGGCCAAGCGCGGCGCCGAGCGCGAGGCGTCGGCCGGTCTGGTCGCTGCCTCGGGTGGTGCGCTGATCGAGCTCAAGTCGGAGACCGACTTCGTCGCCAAGAACGACGAGTTCGTCACGACCGCGCAGCAGATCGCCGAGGCCGTCGACGCCGCGAAGGCGGGCGACGCAGAGGCCGCCAAGGCGCTGCCGCTCGGCGACAGCACCGTCGGCGAGGTGGTCCAGAACCTCGCGATCACCATCGGCGAGAAGATCGAGCTCGGTCAGGTCGCCTACTTCGAGGGCCCGACCACGGTCTACCTGCACAAGCGTGCTGCGGACCTGCCGCCGGCCGTCGGTGTGCTCGTCGAGTACGACGGCGACGAGACCGCTGCCCGGGGTGCCGCGATGCAGGTCGCCGCGCTCAAGGCGCAGTACCTCACCCGCGACGAGGTCCCCGCGGACATCGTGGCGGCCGAGAAGGACGTCCTCGTCAAGAAGACGCTCGAGGAGGGCAAGCCCGAAGCGGCGGTCGAGAAGATCGTCGAGGGTCGCCTGGGTGGCTTCTTCAAGGAGGTCGTCCTGCTCGAGCAGGAGTCGGTGACCGAGTCGAAGAAGACGGTCAAGGCCGTCCTCGACGCCGCCGGCACGACCGTGAAGCGGTTCGCTCGTTTCGAGGTCGGTGCCTGACCCGATAGGGTTTCGTAAAGTTCCGAGGAGGCCGGTGCGATGACAGCAGACTTGATCATCGCAACCGGCCTCTTCGCATGACCACCAGCAGCGACGGATGAACGGGAGTCCCGATTGACCGGCTACAAGCGAGTGCTGATCAAGCTCTCCGGTGAGGTTTTCGGCGGAGGTGAGGTCGGCCTGGACCTCGACGTGATCAACCGGATCGCGGTGGAGGTGGCCGACGTCGCCAAGACCGGCGTCCAGGTCGGCATCGTCGTCGGTGGTGGCAACTTCTTCCGCGGCGCCGAGCTGCAGCAGCGCGGCATGGAGCGCGCCCGAGCGGACTACATGGGCATGCTCGGCACGGTGATGAACTGCCTGGCGCTCCAGGACCTCACCGAGAAGCACGGCGTCGAGACCCGGGTCCAGACCGCGATCACCATGGGCCAGGTCGCCGAGCCCTACATCCCGCGGCGCGCGATCAGGCACATGGAGAAGGGCCGGGTCGTCATCTTCGGCGCCGGCGCGGGCATGCCGTTCTTCTCCACGGACACGGTCGCGGCGCAGCGCGCGCTGGAGACGCGGTGCGAGGTCATCCTGATGGGCAAGCAGGGCGTCGACGGTGTCTACGACTCCGACCCGCACCAGAACCCGTCGGCTGTCATGTTCGACCGCCTCACCTACGACGAGTACCTCGCCAGGAACCTGAAGGTCGCCGACGCGACCGGCATCGCGATGGCCAGGGACAACCGGATGGACATGGTGTTCTTCAACCTCTCGACCGAGGGCAACATCCTGCGGGTCGTCCAAGGTGAGAAGATCGGCACGCTGGTCAGCGCCGGCTGAGTCCAGAAGACCCACTTAGGAGCACAGGTGATCAACGACATCCTCAACGAGGCCGACGGCAAGATGGACAAGTCGGTCGCCGCGACCCGCGAGGAGTTCGCGACCATCCGGGCCGGCCGCGCGCAGCCGAGCATGTTCAGCAAGATCATGGTCGACTACTACGGCACTCCCACGCCGATCCAGCAGCTCGCGTCGTTCACGGCACCCGAGGCCCGGATGATCCTGGTCCAGCCCTTCGACGTGGGTGCCATGGCGAACGTCGAGAAGGCGATCCGCGACTCCGACCTCGGCGTCAACCCGGCCAATGACGGCAAGGTGCTGCGCTGCGTCTTCCCCGAGCTCACCGAGGACCGCCGCAAGGAGTTCGTCAAGCTCGCCAGGGAGAAGGCCGAGGGTGGCCGGGTTGCTGTCCGCCAGGTGCGCCAGAAGGCCAAGCAGAACCTCGAGCGGCTCGAGAAGGACGGCGAGGTCGGCAAGGACGACGTCACCGGCGCCGAGAAGCGGCTCGACGGCATCACCAAGCAGCACACCGACGCCATCGACGAGATGCTCAAGAACAAGGAAGCCGAGCTCCTCGAGGTCTGAGCCTCGACGGACGACGACGACACCTCGATGACCGACGCGCTTCCGCCGGCCGACGCTGCCCCGCCGACGAAGGATCACGGCCGCGCGGGCCGCGACCTGAAGGCGGCGGTGGCCTCCGCGGTCGTGCTGCTGAGCGCGATCGGCGCCTCGCTGTACTTCTGGAAGCCGGCGTTCATGCTGATCGTCGCCGCCGCCGTCGTGGTGGCGGTCTGGGAGCTCCGCAAGGGCATGCTCGCCAAGGACATCGACCTGCCCGAGCAGCCGCTGATGATCGGCGGCGTCGTGATGGTGGTCGTCGCCTACGTCTCGAGCGCGGAGGCACTGGTCACGGCGACGGCGGTGACCGCGCTCGTGATCATGCTGTGGCTGCTGCGGCGCGGCATCGACGGCTACGTCAAGAACGCCACCGCGTCGGTGTTCACGCTCATCTACCTGCCGTTCCTGGGCTCGTTCGTGGCGCTGATGCTCGCCGAGGGCGGCGACACCTGGACCGGCGGCGGGCTCGACGACGACGGCGTGGCCGGCATCATCACGTTCATCGTGGTGACGATCGCCTCCGACATCGGCGGCTACGTCGCCGGCGTGCTCTTCGGCAAGCACCCGATGGCGCCGGTGATCTCGCCCGAAGAAGTCGTGGGAGGGCTTCGCCGGGTCGCTCCTCGCGTGCCTCGGCGTGGGCTGGGCGCTGGTGGTCTACCTGCTCGACGGCGACTGGTGGGTCGGTCTCTGCCTCGGTGTGATCGCCGTCGTGATGGCCACGCTCGGCGACCTCTGCGAGTCGGTGATCAAGCGCGATCTCGGCATCAAGGACATGAGCCAGGTGATCCCCGGCCACGGTGGCCTGATGGACCGGCTCGACTCACTGCTCGCGACCATCGCCCCGATCTGGCTGCTGCTCCACTACGCCGTCTTCTAGGCGTACGACATCGGCGAGCGCGACCCCCGGCTCGGGCTCCGGCGGGTCGGTGAGCACGTCGACGAGCGCGTCGGCGATCGAGAGGGCCGTGTCGCCGTACACCACGACGTCCAGCAGGACGGCGCGCACCTCGGGGAGGTCGCGCGCGATCACGGGGACGCCCGCCGCCAGCGCCTCGAGCGCGCTGACGCACGACGCCTCCCGGGTCGGCAGATAGCAGTACGCCGACGCACCCGCGACCAGGGACGGGAACTCCGCCTCAGGCACGGGCCCGAGCAGGATCGGAGCGGCACCGAGCTCGTCGGCACGCTCCGTGAACGCGGCCACGTGGTCCGCGTCGACGTCCGCGTCGTCGCCGGTGATCACGACGCGTACGTCGGCCAGCGCGGCGTGTTCCTGCACCATGGTGGCGTGCGCCTCGAGCAGGTCGAGGGCGCCGTGCTCCGGCGCGAGCCCGCCGGTCGTGAGGACGTAGCGGCCTCCCACCCGGGCCCTCCATGCTGCCTGGCCCGGCACGTCGAAGGCGGCAGCAGCGAACCGCGCGATGTCCACGCCGTCACTCATGGCGCCACCCCCTAAGGCCGCTCCCGAGGCGTTCCCCCGGCCTGGTACCCAAGGTACGCGAGGATCACGCTCCACACCCGTGGGGCGGTTACGATCGACGGTGATGGATCAAGCTGTGGAGACCCCGGGGCCCACCGCGACCGACCCCACCCGGGACGCCGCGGCGTTGGATCCTGCGCCCGCAGACCCCGACCCCGACCAGGAGCCGGCCCGCAAGCGCTGGCAGCTCCCTGACTGGTGGCACCGTGACCACCCGGTGTTCGTGCCGCTGGCCGGGTTCTTCACCGGCATGGCGTTCATCATCCTGGTGCCCGGCACCTACGCGGCAGTGCTGAAGTCCCTGGTCGGCTATGAGCGCGCAGAGGACCTCTTCCCGTTCGTGCTGCTCACGCTCGTGGTCCCGATCTCGCTGCTGGTGCCGCATCACACGCGCAAGTTCGGCCGCTACATGCTGTTCGGCGTCGTCGCGACCGCACTGGTCGTGGTCGGCGTCGCGCTCGGCGTGCTCTGGTTCCTCTTCAACCGCGACGGCTGAGCTGAAATTGACCGAGCCCACTGCGCCGAAGCCGCTGCCCCTCGTCTTCGCGGAGCCGCGGGGGCGCAAGAAGCCTCCCCAGCACCTGGCGGACCTCGCTCCCGACGAGCGCAAGGAGCGGCTGGTCGAGCTCGGGTTGCCGGGATTCCGGGCCAAGCAGCTCTCGACCCACTACTTCGCCCGCCTCGTCGACGACCCCGCCGCCATGACCGACCTGCCGGCGCTGCAGCGCGAGGAGCTGGTTGCCGCGCTCCTGCCCGAGCTGATGACGCCGTTGCGCACCCTCGAGGCCGACCGCGGCACGACCCGGAAGACCCTCTGGCGGCTGTTCGACGGGGCTCTCGTCGAGTCCGTGCTGATGCGCTATCCCGGCCGGGTCACCATGTGCGTCTCCAGCCAGGCCGGCTGCGGGATGGCGTGCCCGTTCTGCGCGACCGGCCAGGGCGGTCTCCAGCGCAACATGTCGACCGCCGAGATCGTCGAGCAGGTCGTCGCCGGCGCCCGCGCGCTCGCGCGGGACGAGGTTCCCGGCGGCCCCGGACGCGTCTCCAACGTGGTGTTCATGGGCATGGGCGAGCCGATGGCCAACTACAAGGCCGTGCTCGGCGCCGTACGCCGGCTCACCGATCCCGCCCCCGACGGCCTCGGCATGTCGGCGCGTGGCATCACCGTGTCGACCGTCGGCCTGGTGCCCCGGATGCGGCAGCTGGCCGACGAGGGCATCCCCGTGACGCTCGCGCTCAGCCTGCACGCGCCCGACGACGAGCTGCGCAACGAGCTGGTGCCGATCAACACCCGCTTCTCCGTCGCCGAGACCGTCGAGGCGGCGTGGAGCTACGCCGACAAGACCAAGCGCCGGGTCTCGATCGAGTACGCCATGATGCGCGGCATCAACGACCAGGCGTGGCGGGCAGACCTGCTCGCCGACGTGCTCACGTCGTACGGCGACTGGGGCTGGGTCCACGTCAACCTGATCCCGCTCAACCCCACGCCGGGGTCGAAGTGGACCGCGTCCGATCCCGCCGACGAGCGCGAGTTCGTACGACGCCTCGAGGCCCGTGGGGTGCCGACGACCGTGCGTGACACCCGCGGCCGCGAGATCGACGGCGCGTGCGGGCAGCTCGCCGCTGCCCCTGAGTGACGCCTCGGTCTCGAGACAGTCGCCAGAGCGACTTCCTCGACCAGCGGCGTGACAGTCGCCAGAGCGACTTCCTCGACCAGCGGCGTCACTACGCCAGCGGGTTGTCGATCAGCAGCTCGGTGTTGCGGTCGAGCGGCGTGCCCGTCGAGCCGGCCAGGTTGTTCTGCGGGTCGTTGGCCGACAGCTCGCGGCTGAGGCTCGGCCAGCGTAAGGGTGTTGCCGAGGTCGCCGCCGTAGCTCGGCGGGCCGGCGTGGTCGAGGATCGTGGTGATGATCGACCAGGAGCCGTCGACGTTGTCGGCGATCTCGATGATCCGCGCCTGCTGCGGGTAGTCGATGTGGGAGGCGGTGTTGATCTCCCAGAAGCCCGCCGCTGCCGTCGGCGCGCAGGTGCGGGGTGATCGCGTTGTGGTGGGTGTGACCGTTGACCCACGCGATCACGTGCGGCTGGGTCAGCAGGTAGCTCGACGACTGGTGCCGCCGAGCACCCGGGGCAGCTGCGGGTCGCCGCCGGTGAGGATGAGCGGGTTCGACATCGTCGCGCTGGTGTGGTGGCTGTAGACGAGCACGGCCTTGCCGGTGGCGCCCTCGATGGTGGCCTTGATCCAGTCGAACTGCGCCTGGTCGAGCGACCCGTCGGCGTACCCGTTCGGGTTGACCGAGTCCATGACGACGTGGCGGAAGCTGCCCTCGTCGAAGTAGTAGTACGCCGTGCCGTCGGTGCGGTTGGCGGCCGTGAAGCCGTGGCCGACCGGGAGACCGGTGGTGTTGAAGTGCTCCTCGACGATCTGCTTGCGGGTGACGCTGCGCCGCTTCGGGTCGGGCGTCACCACCCGGACGTACGGCGAGACCACGAGGTCGCCGACGAGGCTGAGCGGGTCCAGGTTCGTGAGCGCGTCGACTCACGTCGGCGTCGCTGATGCCGAGCGGCGGGGAGATGACCTTGAGCGGGCGACGGCGAGGGTCGACAGCTGGAGCGTGTGCGGGAAGTTGCCCTGCACGAGGCCGTCGTGGTTGCCGAAGACGGAGTACCAGGGGAAGTCCAGCCCGGCCGCGGTGAACGGCCGGCGGGCCGCGTTGAGCAGGTTGGGGACGGTCGGGAACCCGTGCTCCGCCTTGTACTTGTCAGCGGTCTTCTTCGGCCGGCACCGCGTGCGGGTGCCAGTAGTGCCGGTCGTAGTAGGTCGCGTTGTTGTCCATGACGCCCTCGTAGGTCGCCAGGTTGCCGCTGTCGGGGCGGACTGACCCCGCCGTCGAGGACGTCGATGTACCAGCGGGTCTCGTTGTACTGGCAGTTGTCCGAGTTGTCGCCGGTCTCGATCGCGAACGAGAAGGGGACGCCGGTGGCCGGGCCCTTCTTCTGGGCGTTGACGGCCTGCACCATCGCGTCGGCCACCTGCGCGGAGAGCATCTCCTGGGGTCGGTACGACGAGGACAGCAGCCCGGGCGTCTCGAACCGGTCGAGCCACTCCACCCGCGCCGGCGACTGGTGGTCGACGATGTGGATGTCGCTGAACTGGACGAACGCCTGGAGGCCGACGCGCCGGCCGGTGCGTCCCGCCTGCGCCGCGACGCCGAGGTCGGTGCGCACCTGGCGCACCTCGCCCGGACCGGCCACGATCTTGGAGTAACCGAGAGCGTTGGGGGCACCGGGTTCGAGCGTGCGGTTGAGCGTGGTGCGGGCGAGGACCGCGGCGTGGGACAAGCGTCGGCGCGACGATACGACCGGCGGCTGCCACCCCTCCTGCGATCAGACCGGCACGGAAAAGGTCGCGACGTGACAGCTTCACGGCGGATGTAACGAACGGGCAGTGACCGGGGTCACGCTGTCAATCTAGACCGCTCGTTCACCCGCAGGTCATGCCCGGATCGTGTCGGTTTGCCCGTTCGTTGGCCGTTCCTCCCTAGCGTCAGCGCCATGAGGGTCCTGGTCGTCACCGAGTCGTTCCTCCCGCAGATCAACGGCGTGACCAACTCCGTGCGGCGGGTGCTCGAGCACCTGGCCGCCGAGGGCCACCACGCCGAGCTCATCGCACCCACCGGTCCGGACCTGTACGCCGGCTTCCGGGTACGCCGCGCACGGGGTGCGAACCTGCCCTTCTACAAGGACTTCCGGCTCGGCCTCGAGACCCGTCGCCGGCTGCGCGCCGCGATGCTGCGCTTCCGCCCCGACGTGGTCCACATCGCCTCGCCGGCCACCCTCGGCTACCAGGCGGCGCGGGCCGCCGGCGAGCTCGGGATCCCGACGGTCGCGATCTACCAGACCGACCTGGTCGGCTTCGCCGAGCGGTACGACGTCCCCGGTGGCGCCCGCGCCGCCGCGGCGCTGACCCGCAAGATCCACAGCCAGGTCGACCTCACGCTCGCGCCGTCGACCGCCAGCCTCGCCCAGCTCGAGGAGCTCGGCGTCCCAGGCCTGGCGCGGTGGGGTCGCGGCGTCGACCTCGACGCGTTCCACCCCAGGCACCGCGACGAGCGGTTCCGGCGCTCGATCTCGCCCGAAGGCCGGCTGCTCGTCGGGTACGTCGGTCGCCTCGCGGCCGAGAAGGAGCTCGAGCTGTTGACGCACCTCTCCGGCGACCACCGCTTCGAGCTGGTGATCGTCGGTGCCGGTCCCGAGGAGCAGCGGCTCCGCGGCCTGCTGCCCAGGGCCCACTTCCTGGGTCTGCTGCACGGCGACGACCTGAGCCGGGCCGTATGCCTCGCTCGACATCTTCGTGCACACCGGTCGCCACGAGACGTTCTGCCAGTCCGCGCAGGAGGCGCTCGCGTCCGCCGTACCGGTCGTCGCGCCGGCGCAGGGCGGTCCGATCGATGTCGTCTGCGACGGCGTCACCGGCCTGCTCTACCGGCCCGGTGACGGGGCGGCGCTCGCCGCGGCCGTCGACCTGCTGGTGAGCGACCGCGCCACCCGGGATCGGCTGCGCGCGGCCGCGGTCCGCAGCGTGCAGGAGCGGTCGTGGCAGGCGATCAACGCGCAGCTGATCGGCCACTACCGCGCGGTCATCACGGACCGGGTCGAGCTGCTCGCCGGCTGAGGGGACCGGGTTTCGAGGCTCCTCCCGCCTGCAGCAGCTCAGCGGTGGTCGCGTGCCGGTCTCGCACCTCAACCACCGAACAGCGCGGCGGCTTCGTCGATCGTGTCGACGAGGTGGACGTGCGCCTCCATGGCGCGGCCGCGGGCGAGCGCGGTCAGCAGCGGCCACGCGGGGAGCGTCTCGGTCCAGTACTGCGCACCGACGAGCACCATCGGCGCGACCTTGTCGTCGTCCGCGTAGTAGTTCTCGCACGCGTCCTGGAAGACCTCCTGCACAGTCCCGCCGGCGCCCGGGAGGAACACGATCCCGGCGTCGCAGATCTGGAGCAGGATCGCCTCGCGCTGGGCGTTGCGGAAGTACTTCGCGATCGCCGTCGCGAGCAGGTTGGGCGGCTCGTGGCCGTAGTGCCAGGTCGGCACGCCCAGGCTCGGGCTCGGTTCCGGCCACAGCTCGCGGGCGCGGCGGGCGCTGGCGACCCAGTCGTCGATCGACGGCCGGAACGTCGGCACTTCCGCGAGTACGGCGAGCGCCTCGTCGAGCACCGCACTCTCCGCATGCGCGAGCGACCCGCCGAGGTTGGCCGCCTCCATCGCGCCCGGGCCGCCGCCGGTGGCGACGGTGTGCTCGACACCGAGCAGCCGCCCGAGGCGGGCCGCGTCGCCGTACTCCTGGCAGCCGCGTGGCGCCGCGTGTCCACCCATCACGCCGACCAGGTCGCGTGACGCGCACCAGCGCCCGAGTGCCTGGTCGATCCCTTCGTCGTGCAGGGCGCGGCTCAACAGGGACTCGGGCGAGCGGTGCTCGAGCGCCCAGGCGTAGGCGCGGGCATCGAGGGACTCGGCGTAGGGCGTCGCGTCGTACAGCTCGTCGGGGGAGTAGAGCCCGTCCCGACCGGGATCCGCCGGCGAGCTGTCGCGGACGACGACGACCCGCTCCGGCAGCTCCCTCACGCGCGCGCCCGGTCGGCCCGCTCCCGGGTGACCTCGGCCCACGGGCTCCACAGGAACCAGCGCGGGAGCGCCGACGCCAGCCGCGGCGGTCCGGCGACGTCGATCCGGCCGTCGGCGACGGCTTCCTGCCAGGTGCGGTAGCCCTGGAACACGTCGGCGAAGTCTGCCGTGGTCGCGGTGGCGACCACGTCGACCTCGAAGCCCGGGTGCTGGTGGCAGACCGAGACGTCGCCGCGGTCGAGCACCAGCCAGATCGTCTGCGGCTTCGGTGCGGTGTGCCGGAACTCCACGCACCGTCCGGACGGGCGGCAGCGCGTCGGTGTTCGACCCGCCGGTGCATCCACCACATCAGGGTCGTCGGCGGCACGTCGTGCGGCCGCAGGTCGTCGAACAGCCACTCGATCGCCCAGCGGCCCAGGCTGTCGATCACCTGCATCAGGTCCTTGCCGGCCGGGGTGAGGTGGTACTCGCTGCCGCGACCGGTCGGCGCCGGCCAGGTCTCGAGCACGCCCTTGTTCTCCAGGTGGCGCAACCGCTGCACGAGCAGGGAGCGCGAGATGCCGGGCATGGCCCGGGCGATGTCGTTGAACCGGGTGTTGCCGAGCACCAGCTCGCGGATGATCAACGGCGTCCAACGGTCCGCGATGACCTCGGAGGCCATCTGGACGGGGCAGTAGTCACCGTAATCGGGCATGTCCTCAGGATGACACCGCGCCTCGACCGCTCGGTAGTCGCGAATCTGTACCGGCTAGGTCACGATCCTGGACTAGTTGCGGAGCCGGTGGAGGCGCACATTGCTCTCATGACCACTACCGCACCTGCTTCTCCTGCACATCCAGACCACCGAGATCAAGGCCACGCCGGCCGAGCGCGCCGCCGCCATCGGACCCGCGATCGCCGAGCACGCGGCCCGGCACGACATCGACGGCACCTTCGTCACCGAGGCGTACGACGCCCTCCGCGACGCCGGCCTCCTGAAGGCGGCCGTGCCCGACCGAGCTGGGCGGCGACGGCGCCACCGTCGCCGAGCTGACCGCGCTCCAGCGCGAGCTCGCCCACTACTGCGGATCGACCGCACTCGCGAGCTCGATGCACCAGCACGTCGTGGCGTTCACCGCCTGGCGCTACCGCCGCGGGCTGCCGGGAGCCGAGGCCACCCTCCGCCGGGTCGCCGACGAAGGCATCCTGCTCGTCTCGACCGGCGGTGGCGACTACACGCACCCCCGCGGCGACGCGGTCAAGGTCGACGGCGGCTACCGGGTGTCGGGACACAAGCGCTTCGCCAGCCAGTCCGGCAACGCCAACGTGATGTCGACGATGTTCGTCTACGACGACCCGGCCGAGGGCCGGCGGGTGCTCAACGTGGCGGTCCCGATCGCCGCTGAGGGCGTCACGGTCGCGGACAACTGGGACACCCTCGGCATGCGCGGCACCGCGAGCCACGACATCGTGGTGGAGGACGTCTTCGTGCCCGACGAGCGGGTGCTGGCCAACCGGCCGTACGGCGTCGTCGACCCGCCGCTGCAGGTGATCTCGCAGGTCGCGTTCCCGATCGTCTCGGGGGCCTACCTCGGCATCGCCGAGGCGGCGTACGACGCCGCGCTCGCCGCCGCTGCCCCCAAGGCCGAGAGTCCGCTCGTGCAGCGTCAGATCGGCCGGATGCAGCACCGGCTGCGGGTTGCGTCGTGGGCGCTCGACGGTGCCATCGCCAGTCTTGGTGACGAGGACGTGACGCCGTCGCACGAGGCCTACCTCGCCGTGATGATGGCCAAGGCCGAGGTGGCCGAGGCCGGCATCGAGGTCTGCGACCTGGCGATGGACGTCGCCGGCGGTCCCGCGTTCTTCAAGGGATCGGTCATCGAGCGGGCCTACCGCGACATCCGCGCGGTCAAGTTCCACCCGCTGACGCCCGAGGCCACCCTCGTCGAGACCGGCCGGCACGAGCTGGGCCTGCCCGGAATCCTCGCCTGATCCGGTCAGAACGCGTGGGCCATGAGGTCGGAGAACAGCTCCTGCCCGTCGACCTCGAGCCCACGCCGCGCGAACCAGTCGCACACGTTCGTGCAGTCCCGCAGCAGGAAGTCGAAGCCGGCAGCGTTGCCGACCAGGTCGACGATCTGGGGCAGGTCGATGATCACCAGCCGGTCGCCCGCCGCCAGGATGTTGTACGGCGACAGGTCGCCGTGGACCAGGCCGGCCTGCACCAACGTGGCGAGCGAGTCGCGGAGCTGCTCGAAGTACGACGCGAGCAGGTCCTTGCTCGGCCTGGTCTGCGCGAGACGCGGGGCCGTCTCTCCGTCGAAGGTGATCCACTCCATCAACAGCTCGGTGCCGTCGATCTGCACCGGGTAGGGCACGGGCAGGCCGAGCCCCCAGCAGCGCACCAGCGCGGACCATTCTGAGATCGCCCACTCGCCGGCGGCGATCTCGCGGCCGAACGTGCTCTTGCGCTTGATCGCCCGTTCGTCGCGCGACCGCTTCATGCTGCGGCCCTCGGTGTAGGTCGCGGACCGCTGGAACGACCGGTGCTCGGGCGACCGGTAGCGCTTGGCGGCCATGATGACCGACTGCTCGGGATCATGGGGGTCGGTGCGATCGAGCAGGAAGACATCGGCTTCCTTGCCGGTCTTGAGGATGCCGAGCTCGGTGTCGATGGCACCCTGCGAGGTGACCACCCAGTCCGGGCGGGGTTCGGGGCCGCGGCTCAGCGGCTCGACGTCGAGCCAGGTGGTCCAGCGCTGGTCGTCGTCGAGGTCGTCGTACGCGACGAAGTCGAAGACGAACTCAGGGTCGAGCGGGTCGGGTGAAGCGGTGCCGGCGTCAGCCGGTGTGGAGGGAAGCTCCAGGTGCATGGTGGTTGCTCCGGGTCGAGAGGCTGTGTCCCACAAGGGGTTGGTCTGCGGACAGGCCAAGGACAGTCGTAGACATGTCACGCTCCTCTCGACTCGGACCGGCGACGCTCGCAGGTCGTGGGTGCCATCGTCACGGTCTCCCCACCGGGTGCGCAACGCATTTTCCGCGATGCACCTTTTTGGCCATTCACCCCGCGGGCTAGGTTGTGCGGGTGCTGCGTCGTCCTCGGATCGCCCCCCTTCTCGCCGTCGCCCTCGTCGGCGCCCTCGCATCCGGGTCGGTGGCAGCTCCGGCGGCCGCCCCGCAGGTGCCGGACCCCTACTTCCCGGCGGACGGCAATGTCGGGTACGACGTGCGCCACTACGACATCAAGGACCGCTACCGGTTCGGCGACGGGCACCTCAACGGCGTGACGACGGTGCGTCTCGTGCCGACGCAGGAACTGACGACCTTCAGCCTCGACCTGCTGCTCAAGGCCGACTGGGTGCGGATCAACGGCCAGGGGGTGAACTTCTCGAAGCCCGACGCCCACGAGCTCGCGATCACGCCGACAACGCCCCTCCCGGCCGGGGAGCCCGTCGACGTCCGCGTCCGCTATCACGGCTTCCCCAACCGGATCAGCTGGCAGGGCGAGAAGAACTGGCTGGCCAACGACCACGAGGTCGTGACCATGAACGAGCCGCACATGGCGGCGTGGTGGTTCCCCAGCAACGACCACCCGAGCGACAAGGCGCGGTTCGACATCCGGATCACCACGGGCAAGGACCGCGAGGTGATCAGCAACGGCGTCCGCGTCGGTCGGCGGGAGTATCCGCGGCAGGCGACCACGCACTGGCGGATGGCCGACCCGATGGCGACGTACCTCGCGTTCTTCGCCGCGGGCGACTTCACGATCGAGCGTGGTCGTGCCCACGGCCAGACCTACTTCAACGCCGTGTCGAAGCGACTCGGTGCCTACGAGGAGACCCGCGCCCTCAACCAGCTGCGCAGGTCGGCGCGCGTCACCGCCTGGCTGGAGGACGAGCTGGGTGACTACCCGTTCGCGACCACGGGCGGCCTGGTCACGAGCTTCGACCCGGGATTCGCGCTCGAGAACCAGACCCGGCCGACCTACCCGCCGTGGATCTACCGCTCGGTCGTCGTGCACGAGCTCGCCCACCAGTGGTTCGGCGACTCGTTGTCGGTGGCGCGGTGGCAGGACATCTGGCTCAACGAGGGCTTCGCGACCTACATGGAGAGGCGGTATGCAGAGGCGCAAGGCGGCCGCTCCACCAGCCGATGGCTGCACGGCGCGTACTCGTCCATCTCCGGTGCTTCCGACTTCTGGGAGCTCGACATCGCCGACCCGTGCAGCTCCGGGACTCCCTGCTCGTTCCATCTCCTGTTCAACGGTGCCGTCTACGACCGGGGCGCCATGACCCTCGCCGCACTCCGCAACCGGATCGGCAACGCCGACTTCCGGCGGCTGCTGCGTCGCTGGGCCGCGGTCCACGAGGGCGGCAACGTCACCTCGGAGCAGTTCGAGCAGCTGGCGGAGACCATCTCGGGCGAGCAGCTCGACGCCTTCTTCGAGGGCTGGCTGCGGTCCGGCCAGAAGCCGCCGAACACGGCGGCATACGGCCTTTAGACGGGGAAGGTCTGACCGCGCGCCTCCATTGCCGGAGACGTGACTCCTGATACGAATGAGTCGACGTATGCCCGCCTGCCTCGGACGGAGAACTCTTAGATGGACGCCAAGAAGCTGATCGCTGGCGTGGTCGTCGTCTTCCTCGGCTTCTGGATGCTTCAGGACCCGAACGGTCTCGCCGAAACCGCGAAGGACGCCGCTAGCGAGGGCTGGAGCGTGACCGAGAAGCTCTTCACCGGCGTGATCGACTTCGTCGGCGCGCTGTGAGGCGCTAGGACTCGCCGGTGGGGTTCTTCGCCTGGGTCGGGGACCCCGATATCGGCAAGCACCTCCTCCGTGAGGAGGGCGAGGTCGTCGTGGACGAGGTCCGCCACCACTGGGTCGCCTACGTGCGGCCGACGCTCGAGACCGTCGGCGTCGTACTGCTGCTCGCCGCCGTCGCCGTTCGTGCACGTCAACGTGGCGTGGTTCTTCCTCATCGCCGCGTTGCTGCTGGCCCTGCACGCCACCTGGTGCACCGTGCGCGAGGTCCGCGACCGGTTCGTCATCACCAACATGCGGGTGTTCCGCGTGCACGGCGTGCTGTCCACCCACCTGGCGACGATGCCGCTCAGCCGGATCCTCGACATCTCGGTGAAGAAGCCGCTCCACGGCCGGATGCTGGGCTTCGGTCACTTCTGCTTCGAGTCGGCCGCACAGGAGCAGGGCTTGCGCGACATCAAGTACGTCGGCCGGCCCGACGAGCGCGACCTCTCCATCCAGCGGGTCGTCCAGCGCGCCGGCCTGCGCGGACCGCGGGTGCCCAACTGATGACCACTTGCTTCCCTTCGACCCGATCGACGAGGCGGCCCGGCAGTGGGGGCTGCGCTGGGGCGCCGTGCCCGCGATGCACGCGGTGACGTCGCTGATGCGGGTCCAGCAGCTGGTGCTCGGGCGGCTCGACGCGCTGCTCCGGCCCCACGGGCTGAGCTTCGCCGGCTACGAGGCGCTGGTGCTGCTGGTCTTCTCCTCCCGGGGCTCGCTCCCGCTCGGCAAGATGGGGGAGCGGCTGCAGGTGCACCCGACGTCGGTCACGTCCATCGTCCGGCGCCTCGAGGCGCGCGGCCTGATCGTGCGAACGCCCCACCCGGTCGACGGCCGGGCCGTGCTCGCCGAGATCACGCCGGCCGGCCGGGAGCTCGTCGAACTGGCCACCGCCGACCTGGTCGCCGCGGGCTTCGCGCTCGACGGGGTCGACGAGAACCAGATGCGCGAGCTCTCCGAGCTGCTGCGGCCGGTCCGGGCCGCGGCGGGGGACTTCGAGACCGTACCCTCCTAGACTCTGCGTGCGACTCCTACGAGACTCGGGGCATGACGCAGCAGCCGTTCGCCGGCCGGGGAGCGATCGACCTCTCCGCCCTCAAGCGCCCCGCGCCCCAGCAAGCCCCGCCCGCGGGCGGCGGTGACACCATGACCGGCGCGGCGGGATCGACCGGGTCGCCGTACGCCGTCGCCGTCGACGACCAGAACTTCCAGTCGGTGCTGCAGTCGTCGACCACCGCGCCCGTGGTCCTCGTCTTCCACTCGCCGTCGCAGGCGCCCGAGAGCACCCAGATGGCCGCGGACGTCGCCGACATCGTCGGGCAGTACGACGGCCGCTACCTGGTGGGTCTCGTCGACGTCGACGCGGTGCCGCAGATCGCCCAGGTGATCGCGCAGGCCAGCCAGCTCCCGCAGCTCCCGGTGCCGCTGCTGATGGTCTTCCTCGACGGGCGCCCGGCAATTCAGCCGATCCCGGGCATGGTCTCGCGCGAGGAGCTGAGCACCCTCTTCAACGAGCTCGGCCAGCAGCTCACCGCCCAGGGCATCACCGGCCGGCACCAGCCGCTCGCCACTGCCGCCCCGGCCGAGGGCGACGCGGACGAGGAGCCCGGACCCGACCCGCGCTACGCGCCGGCGCAGGACGCGCTGGCCTCCGGTGACATCGACGCCGCCGTCGCGGAGTACCAGAAGCTGGTCGACGGCAACCCGGCCGACGCCGAGGCGGCTGCCGGGCTGGCGATGGCGAAGGTGCTGCAGCGGACCCAGGGCGTCGACCTCAACGAGGCCCGAGCGGCCGCGGCCGCGGCGCCCGACGACATCGACGCGCAGATCATGGTCGCCGACCTCGACCTGCTCGGCGGGCATGTCGAGGACTCGTTCGCGCGCCTGGTCGAGCTCGTGCGCCGTACCTCCGACAAGGAGCGGGACCGCGCTCGCGAGCACCTGATCGGGCTCTTCGCCGCCGTCGGCAACGAGGACCCCCGGGTCCTCAAGGGTCGCCAGGCGCTGGCGTCGGCACTGTACTGAGCAGCCACGACGTGGGATTCACGCACGGTGCGGGATTCCTGTTCCGCGGCCTCAGGATGTGGAGACAGCGGCCGGGGCTGATGCTGCTCGGGATAGTGCCGGCCCTGCTGGTGCTCATCGTCCTGATCGGGCTTCTCGTCACGGTGGTCTTCCTCGCCGACGACCTGATCGACTGGGCGACGCCGTTCGCCGACGACTGGTCCGAGCTGTGGCAGGGCGTGCTGCGGGTCGGGCTCTACGTCGCGGTGATCATCGGGTCGCTGTTCCTCTCCGCCGTCACCTTCACCGGTCTGACCCTCGCCGTGGGCGACCCCTTCTACGAGAAGATCTGGAAGGAGACCGAGCTGATGCTCGGCGGCGTGATCCCCGAGAAGGGCGTCGGCTGGCTCCGGGGAGCGCGCGACGGGTTCGGGCTGGTCCTGCTCGGTGTCGCCACGTCGATCCTGGTGTTCGTCGTCGGGCTGGTCCCGGTCATCGGGCCGATCCTCGGCCCGGTGCTCGGCGTGACCATCGCCGGCCGCCTGCTCGCCGGTGAGCTGGTGTCCCGTGCGCTCGAGGCCCGGGGCATGGACCGAGCCGCCCAGAAGGCGCTGCTCGCCGACCACGCCCCCGCGATGCTCGGCTTCGGCGTCATGGTGCAGCTGTGCTTCCTGGTCCCGTTCGGCGCGGTGCTGATGATGCCCGCTGCCGTGGTGGGGTCCACGATGCTGGCGCGTGAGGTGCTGGACGCGCAGTCACTCAGCGGTGCGGAGCGCGTCTAGCACGGCGGTGACCGCGGGGGAGTCGGCCATCGTGCGTCGGTGCAGGGCGTCGACCAGCCGGGTCGGCACCGGGTCGGTGACCTCGACCGCGACGACGTCCGGCCCGAGCGGTCCCCGCCCGAGGCGGGGGACCAGCGCCACTCCTAGCCCGGCGGCGACGAGGGCGAGGTGGGACTCGAACTCCATCGACACGTGTGCGATGCGCGGTGGGCGGCCGGTGCCGTCGTACATCCGGTGCAGCCACTGCCGGCAGATCGTGCCCTCAGGTGTCGCGATCCAGTCGACGTCGAGCAGGTCACGCGGCGTCACCGTCGACCGGCCCGCCAGCGGGTGGTCGCGCGGCACGATCAGGTCGGCGACGTCGTCGGCGACGCGGGTGCTCGCGACATGGTCGGGTACGGCGAACGCCACCCCTCCCCAGCGGTGGACGATCCCGACGTCGCAGTGACCGGCCGCGACCAGGTCGACCGCGTCCCAGGGCTCGCGCTCGTCGAGAGCCAGCCGCAGGTCGGGGTGCGCGTCGAGCAGCCGCCTGGCGACCGGCGCGACCAGGCCGCGCATCGCCGTCGAGAAGGCCACCAGACGGACCGACCCGGTGACGACGCTCGCGCGGTGCTGGAGCTCTGCTTCAAGCCGCTCGAGGTCGGCCAGCACCTGCTCGCCGGCGTCGACGAGGTGGCGCCCGTGACTGGTCAGCATCACGCCCCGGCCCACCCGTTCGAGCAGGGGTACGCCGACCTGCCGCTCGAGCCGCTTGACCTGCTGCGAGACCGCGCTCGGCGTGAACCCGGTCGCGTCGGCAGCCGCGATCACAGATCCGTGGCTGGCGATCGCACGGAGCCCGGTCAGGGCGGCGAGATCAATCATGTAGCGATGCTACATGGAAAGCGCCACAAGTATTCGCTGGTGCTTCATGGTTCGTGCGGCGAGGATCGAGACCGTGAGCCGCCGAGACAGCCTCCTTGCCGCCTTCGTCGCGAGCCTGTGGGGCTTCAACTTCGTCGTGATCGAGTGGGGCATGGGCGACGTGCCGCCGCTCCTCTTCCTCGCCATGCGGTTCCTCGTCGTCCTGGTCCCGGCGATCCTGCTCGTCCCCCGACCGGACGCGCCGTGGCGCACGATCCTGGCGGTCGGCGCGTTCATGTCGCTCGGGCAGTTCGGGTTCCTCTACACGGCGATGGCGGCGGGGATGCCGGCCGGGCTCGCCGGGCTGGTGCTCCAGGCGCAGGTGGTGCTCACGATCCTGATCGCGGCGACGGTCCTGCGCGAGCGACCCACCCGCGCCCAGGCCGTCGGGGTCGGGCTCGGGGTGGTCGGGCTGCTCGTCGTCGGGCTGGGCCGCGGTGGTCACATCCCGCTGCTCGCCCTCGCCCTCTGCCTGCTCGCGGCCCTGTCCTGGGCGATCGGCAACGTCGTCTCCCGGGCTTCGGGGATCAAGGGCGGCCTCTCGCTCACGGTCTGGTCGGCGCTCGTCGTACCGGCTCCGCTCGCCGCGCTCTCGCTCGCGCTGGACGGTCCGGCGGCGTTCGGCGACGCGGCGGCCGCCTTCGGCTGGGAGGCGCTCGTCTCCACCGCCTACACCGCCGGCCTCGCGTCCCTCGTCGGCTACGGGATCTTCAACGGACTCCTGTCCCGCAACCCTTCGGCCGCGGTGGTGCCGTGGATCCTGCTGGTGCCCCCGGTCGCGATCGGATCGGCGTGGCTGCTCCTGGGGGAGCAGCCGACGGTCGCGGAGCTGGCCGGCGGAGCGGTGCTGGTGCTCGGCGTGCTGGTCGCGCTGCGACCCGCGTCAGCGGCCCGACTCGGTGTAGGCCGGCCCGCCGCCCAGGTTGGCGAGGGCGGCGCGGATCCGGCGGGCACTGAAGTCCGCAGCCCGTTTGTCCACCTCGGCGAGCGTGCAGAACTCGGCGGACCGGATCTCCCGCGCCTGCGGGACGATCCGCTCGACGAGGGCCGGATCGTGGACGCCGCCGTCGAAGACCAGGCAGAGCGCGTCGTCCCAGCCGCCCCACGGGGGTAGCCAGTCGGTGAGCACGAGCGGCCCCGCCGCGATCTCCAGCCCGAGCTCCTCCTCGACCTCGCGGGCGACCGCCAACTGGGGTGACTCGCCGACCTCGACCACACCGCCGGGCAGGTCCCAGTCGTTCTTGTAGGTCAGCTGGCACAGCAGCACCCGGGGTTCCGGTGAGGTGTCGCGGATCAGCATCTGGCTGATCGCCCGCTTGCGCGGCAGGAACGAGTTGAGCAGCGCCCGGAAGCCACCCGGCTCGTGCACCGGTACGTCGTCGACCAGCCGGGCGTAGACGACGACGTCGCCGCTCGGCTGCCGCTGCACCCCCTCGCGCCGCAATCCCGACCAGGTCGCGATCCGGTGTCCCTGGTCGTCGTCGGCGGGCACCAGCGCCTCGACCCGCCCGTGGTCGACGAGAGCGGCAGCCACGTCGCGTCGTACGACGTCGACGGCGGCCTGCCAGCCACGCTCGGTCAGCACCGCGGACCAGTGGATCCGGGCGACCCCGTCGGACACGGTTGCGACATGCGTGTCGGGCTGCTCGGGCACGAGGTCACCCTAACGATCCTTGGTTTCGAGGCTCGCGGAGACTTGGATCGAGGCGGTCGAGGGCGAGCCGTTCTCGAATCTCACACCTCAACCAGCGGATGGCGCGCGCAGCCACACCGTGGCCAGCGGCGGCAGCGTGAGTACGGCGTACGCCGGGCTGCCGCCGGGGGCGCGAGCCTCGAGCTCGGGCGCCGTCTCGGCCGTGACGACGCCGAGGTTGCCCACGCCCGAGCCGCCGTAGAGCGCGGCGTCGGTGTTGAGCACCTCGGTCCACGGCCCGGCCACGGGAAGCCCGAGCCGGTAGTGGGAGTGCACGCTGTTGGCGAAGTTGGTCACGCACGCCAGGTCGGGCTCGCCCTCGGCCCGGCGGATGAACGAGAAGACGTTGTGGCCGGCGTCGTTGGCGTCGATCCACGCGAAGCCGGCCGGGTCCTGGTCCTGACGCCAGAGTGCGGGGAGCTCGACGTACCTCCGGTTGAGGTCGCGGACCATGTCCTGCATCCCGGCGTGACCGGACTCGGCGAGCAGGTACCAGTCGAGCTCGCGGGACTCGGCCCACTCCGAGATCTGCGCGAACTCGGTGCCCATGAACACCAGCGGCTTGCCCGGGTGGGCCCACATGTAGGCGAGGTAGGCGCGGAGGTTGGCCAGCTGCTGCCAGGCATCGCCGGGCATCTTCCGCGGCAGTGAGCCCTTCCCGTGGACGACCTCGTCGTGGCTCAGCGGCAGCACGTAGTTCTCGGAGTAGGCGTAGACCAGGGCGAACGTGAGCTCGCCGTGGTGGTAGGCGCGGTGCACGGGATCGCGCTGGAGGTAGCCCAGGGTGTCGTGCATCCAGCCCATGTTCCACTTGAAGCCGAACCCGAGTCCGCCGCCCGACGTCGCGCCCGTCACCCCCGGCCACGACGTGGATTCCTCGGCGATCGTCACGATGCCGGGCACTCGTTTGTAGACGGTGGCGTTGAGCTCCTGAAGGAACTGCACCGCCTCGAGGTTCTCGTGGCCGCCGTACTTGTTGGGCACCCACTCGCCGTCGTTGCGCGCGTAGTCGAGGTAGAGCATCGAGGCGACGCCATCGACCCGCAGGCCGTCGGCGTGGAACTCCTCGAGCCAGTAGAGCGCGTTGGCGAACAGGAAGTTGCGGACCTCGCGGCGTCCGAAGTCGAAGATGTGCGAGCCCCACTCGGGATGCCAGCCCACGCAGCGGGTCGGGGTGCTCGTAGAGGGGAGTGCCGTCGAACCGCACGAGGGCCCACTCATCGGTCGCGAAGTGGCCGGGAACCCAGTCGAGGATGACGCCGACGCCCGCCTGGTGCAGGGCGTCGACCAGCCGCCGGAACCCGTCGGGGTCGCCGAACCGTGCGTCCGGCGCGAAGTACGACGTGACGTGGTAGCCCCAGGACCCGCCGAACGGGTGCTGCATCACCGGCATCAGCTCGACGTGGGTGAAGCCGAGGTCGGCGAGGTACGCCGGCAGGCCGTCGACGGGGTCCGCGAGCTCGTCGTACGTCCAGAAGGCGCCGTCGGGGTGGCGCTTCCAGGAGCCGAGGTGCATCTCGTAGACGGACATCGGCTCGTTGACGGCGACCTTCCGGCTGCGCTCGTCGAGCCAGGCGTCGTCCTTCCAGACGTGGGTCGACTCGAACACCCGCGACCCGGTCGCCGGCGGCGCCTCGGCCGCGAACGCCATCGGGTCGGCCTTCTGCCGCCAGACGCCGTCGGCGCCGTGCACCAGGTACTGGTAGTAGGCGCCGGTGCCGACGCCGGGCACGAACGCGGTCCAGATCCCGCCGGACGGCGCGGCCTCCATGGCGTTGGCGTTGCCGTCCCAGCCGTTGAAGTCGCCGACCACGCTCACCGCGTGAGCGTTCGGCGCCCACACGGCGAAGGATGTCCCACCCTTCTGGACATGAGCGCCGAGCACCTGCCACAGCTGTTCGTGCCTGCCCTCGCCGATGAGGTGCAGGTCGAGCTCGCCCGGCCCCGTCACGGCGTACCGACCCTGGCCACGGCTGCGAGCGGGATCGGCAGCCACGAGGGCCGGTTGCGGGCCTCGTAGACGCATTCGTAGACGGTCTTGTCGGCGACGTAGGCCGCGACCTGGACGCCTTCCTCGTGCGACAACGCGGGACCGGCGAGGACCTCGGGATCGCCGGCGTACGCCGCGAGGAAGGCCGCCTTGTTGCGGGCCGCCCACTCCTCGGCGCGGTGTTCGCGCTGCGCGACGACGTCGGGGTCGTCCTCGGGCATCGAGCGTGCCATCGCATGGGGGGCGTAGTCGAAGGACCGCAGCATCCCGGCCACATCACGCCACGGGCTGTCGGGGAGCAGCCGTTCGGACAGCGGCTTCGCCGGCTCGCCCTCGAAGTCGACGAGCTTCCAGCCCTTGATCGTGCGCAGTGTCTGACCGAGGTGGAGGTCGGCGTGGATCCGTTGCACCGGGAAGTCGCCGAGCTCGGCGAGGGCGGCGTAGGCCCCGCGGAGCCGGTCGGCGTGCTCGGCCGAGCTCGGGTACGACGTCGACGGCCTGGTCGAGCCGAAGGTTCATCTGGTCGGCCACGACTGCGGCGTCGATCGTCCCTACCCCGAACGCGTCGCGAAGCTGCTCGTGCACCTCGGCGAGGGCGGTCCCGAGCCGGGCCGCCTCGGAGGCGAAGTCGCCGCCGACCTCGTCGGCATGGAGGTCGGCTTCGGAGAACAGGTCGCGGACGCTGGCGAGCGCGATCTCCCAGCCGTCGCTCGCGGTGCGGAGGAACTGCTGGAGCATCGCGAGGTGGATCGGCGCTCCGTCCTCGGTCGTCGCCTCGATCCATCCGTAGAGCTCGGCGATGTGAGGACAGCCGGCCTCGGTCAGCACCCGGTGGGTGGTGATGTCGGGGTTCTCGCCCCGGGTGATCTTGCGGAACACCTTGAGCACCGAGTCCTCGCCGAAGAGCACCGACGAGTTCGACTGCTCGCCGCTGAACAAGGCGGGCGTCGCGTCGAGGTCGAGCTCGTGACCGGGCAGCCGGACGAAGGTGAGGCCGTCGGTGGCCGTGGTTGCGGCGATGGCACTGAGCACCAGCGACATGCTCTCGCGGTCGTGGACAGCGTCGTAGGCGTGCACCCAACCGTGGTCCGGGTCCTCCCACCAACCGACGAACGCGTGGTCGAGGTGGGTGTCCGGGTCGGCCGCGAGCACCAGGGGGAGCTGGTAGTCCTCGGTCGAACCGTCATCCTCGAAGGTGAGCTCGACGATGTCGATGACGAGCGCCGGCTCGGTGCGGCCCGGGACCATGCCAAGACGAAGGACGTCGGACACCGTGAATGTCCGGCCCTTGCCGCCGAACCACCGCGCTCCGCTGATGTAGGCATGAAGGGACTCTGCCCGGGTGGACATCAGATCACCGGCCGCTCGTCCGTATCGGGGTTGCTCAGCCGGAACCAGTAGAAGCCGTGTCCGCTGAGGGTCAGGAAGTAGGGGAGCTCGCCGATCGCGGGGAACGGCACACCGCCGAGCATCTCCACCGGCACCCGTCCCTCGTAGCGTCGCAGGTCGAGCTCGACCGGTTGGGGGAAGCGGGACAGGTTGTTGACGCACATGATGATGTCGCCGTCATCGGCGCCGGGCTCCGTGTGCTCGCGCACGTAGGACAGCACGGTCGGGTTGGACCCGCCCAGGTCCGTGAAGGTGCCCAGGCCGAACGCCGGGTGCTTGCGGCGGGCGTGGATCATCCGCCGGGTCCAGTGGAGCAGGGATGATGCGTTCTCGAGCTGTGCTTCGACATTGACGCTCTGGTACCCGTAGACGGGGTCCTGGATAACGGGCAGGTGCAACTTGCCTGGTGTGGCCGAGGAGAAGCCGGCGTTTCGGTCGGGCGTCCACTGCATCGGCGTGCGTACGCCGTCGCGGTCACCGAGCCAGATGTTGTCGCCCATCCCGATCTCGTCGCCGTAGTAGAGGACCGGCGAGCCGGGCAGCGAGAGCAGCAGCGCGGTGAAGAGCTCGATCTGGTTGGTGTCGTTGTCGAGCAGGGTGGCGAGCCGGCGGCGGATGCCGATGTTGGCCTTCATCCGCGGGTCCTTGGCGTACTCGCCCCACATGTAGTCGCGGTCCTCGTCGGTCACCATCTCGAGAGTCAGCTCGTCGTGGTTGCGCAGGAAGATGCCCCACTGGCAGCCGTCGGGGATCTCCGGCGTCGCGGCCATGATCTCGGAGACGGGATAGCGCGACTCCCGTCGTACGGCCATGAAGATGCGCGGCATCACCGGGAAGTGGAACGCCATGTGGCACTCAGTGCTGATGGTGCCGCCGACCCCGTCATCGGCTGGGCCGAAGTACTCCACCACGTCGTCCGGCCACTGGTTGGCCTCGCAGAGCAGGACCGTGCCGGGGTACTTGTTGTCGACGAACTTGCGGACCTCCTTGAGCGCGTCATGGGTCTCGGGGAGGTTCTCGCCGTTGGTCCCGGGCCGCTCGAAGAGGTACGGCACGGCGTCGAGCCGGAAGCCGTCGAGGCCCATCGCGAGCCAGAAGTCCATCGCGTCCAGCATCGCTTCGAGGACCTTGGGGTTGTCGAAGTTCAGGTCCGGCTGGTGGTGGAAGAACCGGTGCCAGTAGTACTGGCCGCGCACGGGGTCCCACGTCCAGTTCGACGGCTCGGTGTCGACGAAGATGATCCGCGCCTCTTCGTAGAGCTCGTCGGTGTCGGACCAGACGTAGAAGTCGCCGTACGGCCCGTCAGGGTCGCTGCGGGAGGCCTGGAACCACGGGTGCTGGTCACTCGTGTGGTTCATGACGAAGTCGATGATCACCCGGATGCCGCGCTTGTGCGCCTCGTCGAGGAAGTGGTGGAAGTCCTCGACGGTGCCGGCCTCCGGGAGGATGTCGTTGTAGTCGGCGACGTCGTAGCCGCCGTCACGCAGCGGTGAGGTGAAGAACGGCGGCACCCACAGGCAGTCGACGCCGAGCCACTCGAGGTAGTCGAGCTTCTCGGCCAGGCCCAGGAAGTCGCCGGTGCCGTCGGCGTTGGAGTCACGGAACGAGCGGACCAGCACCTCGTAGAAGACTGCGGTGCGAAACCATTCGGGCTCGTTGTTGAGCACCTGGGTCACGGGACCAGCCTGACCGTCAGCACGTGCGCCGGCTCCTCGCGTGGGTCGAGGCGCACGAAGTTGTCGGCGCCCCAGTGCCACTCGTGGCCGGTGAGCTCGTCGCGGACGGGGAAGCTGGTGCCGGGCTCGAGGCCGAGCGCGGCGAGGTCGAGGTGCACCGTGGTGTCACGGGTCGCATGGGGGTCGAGGTTGATCACGATGATCACCCTGTCGGATCCGGCCGTCTTGCTGAAGCAGATGATGCCGTCGTCGTCCGTGGGATGGACCACCAGGTTGCGGAGCAGCTGGAGAGCAGGGTGCGTGTTGCGCAGCTCGTTGAGCTTGGTGAGGTACGGCGCCAGCGAGCTCCCCTCGGCCTCCGCCGCCTCCCAGTCGCGGATCCGCACCTGGTACTTCTCCGAGTCGAGGTACTCCTCGCTGCCCGGCCGGACGGCGACGTGCTCGAAGAGCTCGTAGCCGCTGTAGACGCCCCAGCTCGAGGAGCCCATCGCGGCGAGCACGGCGCGGATCTTGAACGCCGCGGGTCCGCCGTACTGCAGGAACTCGTGGAGGATGTCGGGGGTGTTGACGAAGAAGTTCGGCCGGACCCGGTGGTCGGACTCGCCGGCCACCTCGCGCAGGTAGTCCTCGACCTCGCCCTTGGACGTGCGCCAGGTGAAGTAGGTGTAGCTCTGGTGGAAGCCGATCGCGCCGAGGGTCTGCAGCATCGGCGGCTTCGTGAACGCCTCGGACAGGAACAGCACGTCGGGATCGGTCGCGCGGACCTCGGCGAGCAGCCACTGCCAGAACGGCACCGGTTTGGTGTGGGGGTTGTCGACGCGGAAGATCCGGACGCCGTGCGCCATCCAGTGACGGACGACCCGCAGCACCTCCTGCGCGAGCCCTTCGGGATCGTTGTCGAAGTTGAGCGGATAGATGTCCTGGTACTTCTTGGGCGGGTTCTCCGCGAAGGCGATGGTCCCGTCCGCCCGGGTGGTGAACCACTCCGGGTTCGAGGTCACCCACGGGTGGTCGGGAGCGCACTGGAGTGCGAGGTCGAGCGCGACCTCGAGCCCGAGCGAGGACGCGCGCGCCACGAACGCGTCGAAGTCGGCGAGGGTGCCGAGATCGGGATGGACGGCGTCGTGCCCGCCGTGCCGGCTGCCGATCGCCCACGGCGACCCGGTGTCGTCGGGTCCGGGGGTGAGCGTGTTGTTCGGGCCCTTGCGGTTGACCTCGCCGATCGGGTGGATCGGCGGCAGGTAGATGACGTTGAAGCCCATCGCCGCCACCGCCTCGAGCCGCTTCGCGGCCGTCCCGAAGGTGCCGCTGACGACCTTGCCGGTCTTGGTCTCGCGGTAGGCGCCCTCGGACCGGGGGAAGAACTCGTACCAGCTGCTGAAGAGCGCGCGCTCACGGTCGGCGTACGCCGCGTACGGGCCCTCGACGGTGACCATCTCGCGCAGCGGATGCGTCAGGAGTACGGCGGTCAGCTCGTGCGACTCCAGCTGGGCGAGCCTGGCCTCGACCGGGCGGCTGGTGTCCTGCGCGGCCTCGATCGCGGCGCTCAGGATGCGGTGGTGGTCGCCCTTCGGCTTGCCGAGTCCCGCGAGGACCCGCTCGAACAGCAGCTTTCCCTCGGCGAACATGAGCTCGACGTCGACGCCCGCGCGGATCTTGATCCCGGCGTCGTGCTGCCAGGTCGCGATCGGGTCGGACCAGGCGTGGATCTCGAACGCCCACGCGCCGGGCTGGTCCGGTGTCACCCAGGCGCGGTAGCGGTCGACCGTGTGCCGGTCGACGGCCGGCTGCGGATGGAGGCGGACCGGTGGGCGTCTGACGCCCGCGGGGTCCACCAGCACCACCTCGGCGCCGAGGAGATCGTGGCCCTCCCGAAACACCGTCGCCGAGACCGGGAACGGTTCGCCGACCGTGGCTTTCGCCGGCAGTCGGCCGTTGTCGACCAGGGGCATCACGTCGATCACAGGGATGCGTCCGACCATGTCTCCACCCAACCACTTCGATGGTGAGGGTGCGAGTCGAGTGAATCCGACCTGATCGGGTAGGACCGCTCGGTTGCCGCGACGCATCTCCGTGCCGGCCCTGTGCCGGCGGGCGGACCGCTGGTCGAGGAGGTCGCTCCGCGACCGTCACGAAACCCTGCAGCAGTGCGGGCTGGGCTGGTCGACCGACAGGCTTGGGCGACGGAGTGACGGATCCCGCGTCGCCGTGCGGCCGCGGGTCGTTGGTCGAGGAGGTCGCTCTGCGACCGTCACGAGACCCGAGGACCACCGCCGGCTCGCCGCTGGTCGAGGAGGTCGCTCTGCGACCGTCACGAGACCCCGTGTCAGCAGCTGCGGGCCGCGGGTGGTGGCGACCGACAGGGCTTGGGACGAAGGGAGGCGGTACGGCGTTGCGCGCCGTCGCCGGCCGCCGGGCTCGCCGCTGGTCGAGGAGGTCGCGCAGCGACCGTCACGAGACCCGGCGACCACCGCCGAGCCGCTGGTCGAGGAGGTCGCTCAGCGACCGTCACGAGACCCCTGAAAGTGGGGCAAAATCCTCGGCAGAATCTGTTCCATTTCGAACACATGTTCGATAGAATCAACCCATGTCCACCCACCACCGAGCTCGACACCGCCGCTGCCGCGCTCGCCGGTGTCGACTGGGCGACTGTCGGGGGCACCGACCTGCTCGAGGCCTCCGTGGCGCTGGGCCGGTTGAAGGCAGTCGTGGACGGCGCCCTGGTCGCGGTGGCCGAACGGCTCGAGGAGACCCGTTCCGCGGAGGCGATCGGCTGGGCATCCACCAAGGACTTCCTCACCCACGTCACCGGCGGCCGCAAAGGCGCCGGCGCCGGCCTGGTGCGGGTCGCCAAGCACACCGCCGACCTGCCCGAGGTCCGGGCCGCACTGGCGGCCGGTTCGATCTCGCTGGCCCAGGCCGGGGTGATCGGCGGCCGCGTCACCACCCTGCCCCGCGACCCCGAGTACCGCGAACGGACCGCGTCGGCGCTGCTCGACCTGGTCGACAACAACGGCTACGACGCCACCGACCTGGACCGCTGCTTCCCCCACGTCGCCAAGGACCTCGACACCGACGGCCTGCTGCTGGCTACCGATCTGTCCAAGGACCTCCAAGAACGCGGCGCCCACGGCGCCCGCTACCTCTCCCTGACCCCCGACACACTGGGCGGGGTCCGGATCAAGGGCTACACCAGCCTGGAGGAAGCCGAGCTGGTCAAGACCACCCTGATGACCCTGACCGCACCCGTCGTGACCGAACCCGGTGCCTGCGGCGGCGACCCCACCACCATCGGGCAGATCCGGTTCGACGACCAAGGCCGCCGCCTCCGCCACGACTGCCCCGACCCGACCTGCGCCCACGACGGCCGCGACACCCGCGACCACGGCGTCCGGCTATGGGACGCCCTGGTCGAGGCCTGCCGACGGCTCCAGGCACACCGACACCCTGCCCCACGCCCACGCCACCTCGGCCCGCCTGACCGTGACCATGAGCCTGGAGGACCTCCGTCACCGGCTCGACGCCCACGGACTGCTCCCCACCCAAGAAACCCTCTCCGCCGCCGTCGCCCGACGGCTGGCCTGCGACGCCGAGATCATCCCCGCCGTCCTCGGCACCCAGGGTCAGGTCCTTGACGTCGGCCGCACCAGCCGGCTGGTCACCACCGGCATCTGGACCGCCCTGGTCCTCCGCGACCAGCACTGCGCCTTCCCCGGCTGCACCCGGCTCCCCCTCGCCTGCGACGCCCACCACATCATCCACTGGGCCGACCAAGGCGCCACATCGCTGGACAACCTGATCCTGCTCTGCCGCAAACACCACACCCTGACCCACCAAACACCCTGGCAAGTGCAGATCGACCCGCGAACCCGACGACCCGTCTGGATCCCACCACCACCCACCGACGACACCGGCCAGTTCACCTACACACCAGCCAGACCACACCACCCCTGGTCGCCTGAGCCCTGGAGCCCGGCGGGCCCTGGGTGTCCGTCAGCGGGTCAAGTCCCACACCTCGACCGTCTCACCGGCCGCGACCTCGGTGACCTCCGCAGGGAGGTCGATGAGGCAGTCCGCGCCGGCGAGCCAGCCGAGGAAGCCCGAGCCCGGCGGCCCCCACGGCTCGACCGTTCCCGCGGCCGGATCCCGGCGACCGCGCCGGAGCTGACGCTTGCCCGAGGGGGACGTGACCGATTCGGTGAGAGTGGCCTGCCCGACCGGGCGGTGCGGCCGCGGATGGCCGTACGACGCTCGCAGCGCGGGCCGGACGAAGACCTCGAACGACACCAGCGAGCTGACCGGGTTGCCGGGGAGACACACGACGGCGGTGTCGCCGTACGTCCCTGAGCCCTGGGGCATGCCCGGCTGCATCGCGACCTTGGTGAACTCGACGCCCCGCGGGCCGAGCGCGTCCTTGACCACTTCGTAGGCGCCGGCGCTGACGCCGCCGGACGTCAGCAGCAGGTCGACGCCGGCGTCGAGCTCGGCGTCGAGCGTGCTGAGGAACGTCGGTACGTCGTCGGCGACCCACAGCCGCCGGATCGCGATCGCGCCGGCGTCCTCGACCGCCGCGGCGAGCATGTGGCTGTTCGAGTCGCGGATCTGGCCTTCGCCAGGGACGGGGTCGTCGGTGAGCTCGGAGCCGGTGGAGCAGACGAGCACCCGCGGCCGCGGCCGTACGACGACCTCGCGCACGCCGAGCGCCGCGAGCAGCCCGACCTGCGCCGGCCCGATGACGGTGCCGGCCTCGAGCACGGTGGTTCCGGGCGCCACGTCGCCGCCTGCGCTGCGGATGAACGAGCCGGACTCGCGGGCACCGGTGATGGCGACGGTCTCGGTGCCGCCGTCGGTCGCCTCGACCTCGACCACGGCGTCCGCCCCGTGGGGGAGCGGGGCGCCGGTCATGATCCGGTGCGCCGTGCCTGGATCGAGCGTGCCGACCGGAGCGCCGGCCGGGATGTCGGCGGCGACCGGCAGCCGGACCGGCGTGTCGGTGGTCGCGCCCGCGATGTCGGCTGCCCGCACGGCGTACCCGTCCATGGCCGAGTTGTCGAAGGACGGCAACGCCTCGGCCGCGACGACGGCGTCGGCCAGCACCAGGCCGTGTGCCTCGGCGAGGGGGACCGGGGTCGGCGCGCGGGTGCCGAGCAGGTCGGCGATGCGCTGCTGGTGGTCGGCGACGGCGCGGAGTGCGAGGTGGACATCGAGCCCCACTTTAGGGAGCCGCGACCGAATATCGGTCTCGGCGGCGAGCGGGGCGGCCCCCATGACTCCACCCCGCTCGTCGCCTGACCGCACAACGCGTTTGCGCCTGCCCGGGTTACGCGGTTCGTGACAGGTTGTCGCGGCAATGCCCTGTCGCGTCCATTGGATCGTTCAAGTCGTCCTCGGCTAACGTCGGTTCCGTGCGTGCGATACGTCGGTTCACCGTCCGTCCCCTTCTCCCGCCGACCCTGGCTCCCCTGGGCGAGCTGGCGGCCAACCTGAGATGGTCCTGGCACCCCGAGACCCAGGACGTCTTCGCAGCGGTCGACTCCGAGCTGTGGGACGTCCAGCGGCCACGACCCGGTGCGACTGCTCGGCGAGGTGCCGGCCCAACGGTGGGACGAGCTCGCTGCCGACGAGGGCTTCGTACGGCGCCTCGGCGAGGTGCGCGCCGATCTCGAGTCCTACCTGACCGCGCCGCGGTGGTACCAGCGGGCGTCCGACGGCCGCGAGCCCGACGTGGCCTGGCCGCGCCAGATCGCCTACTTCTCGCCGGAGTTCGGGATCACCGCCGTACTCCCGCAGTACTCCGGCGGTCTCGGGATCCTCGCCGGCGACCACCTCAAGGCGGCCAGCGACCTCGGCGTGCCGATCATCGGTGTCGGCCTGCTCTACCGCCACGGCTACTTCAAGCAGTCGCTCTCCCGCGAGGGGTGGCAGCAGGAGACCTACCCGGTGCTGGACCCGGACGGGTTGCCGATCTCGCTGCTCCACGAGCCCGACGGCAGCCGCGCGGCCATCTCGCTGTCGCTCCCCGGCGGCCCCGACCTGCTGGCCCGGATCTGGGTCGCGAGCGTCGGGCGGGTGCCGCTGCTGATGCTCGACACCGACGTCGAGGGCAACCCCGAGCACTACGTCGACATCACCGACCGCCTGTACGGCGGCAACAGCGAGCACCGGCTGCGGCAGGAGATCCTGCTCGGGGTCGGCGGCGTGCGCGCGATCCGCACCTACTGCCGGATCACCGGGGCGCCGGAGCCCGAGGTGTTCCACACCAACGAGGGGCACGCCGGCTTCCTCGGCATCGAGCGGATCCGCGAGCTCACGGTCGGGGAGCACGGTCCGCACCTGGACCTCGACACCGCGATCGAGGTCGGCCGGGCGTCGACCGTGTTCACGACCCACACCCCGGTGCCGGCGGGCATCGACCGGTTCCCGGAGACCCTGGTCGAGCAGTACTTCGGCGACGCAGGACCGACTCCCGGGGTGCCCGCGGAGCGGATCCTCGCGCTCGGCTCCGAGGACTACGAGGGTGGAGACGCGAGCGTCTTCAACATGGCGGTGATGGGTTTCCGGCTGGCGCAGCGCGCCAACGGCGTCTCGCAGCTTCACGGCGAGGTCAGCCGCGGGATGTTCAGCGGACTGTGGCCGGCCTTCGACGAGGCGGAGGTGCCGATCGGGTCGATCACCAACGGCGTGCACGCACCCACGTGGGTCGCCCGTGAGGTGATCGCCCTCGCCACAGCCCACGGCGCCGACGCCGAGAGCGACGACACCGAGGGATTCTGGGCGGCGGTCGACAAGGTGCCGGCCGGCGAGATGTGGAGCACCAAGCGCGCCCTCCGCAGTCGACTGGTCGAGGACGCCCGCCGGCGGCTCTCCCGTTCGTGGGAGAAGCGCGGCGCGGCCCGCGCCGAGCTCGGCTGGATCGACTCCGCGCTCGACCCCGACGTGCTGACGATCGGCTTCGCGCGGCGCGCGGCGTCGTACAAGCGGCTGACGCTGATGATGCGCGACCCGGAGCGGCTCAAGAGCCTGCTGCTGCACCCCGAACGCCCGGTGCAGCTGGTGATCGCAGGCAAGGCGCACCCGGCCGACGACGGCGGCAAGAAGCTGATCCAGGACATCGTGCGGCTCTCCGACGACCCCGCCATCCGGCACCGGATCGTGTTCCTGCCCAACTACGACATCGCGATGGCGCAGCCGCTCTACCCGGGTTGCGACGTCTGGCTCAACAACCCGCTGCGGCCCTACGAGGCGTGCGGCACCTCGGGCATGAAGGCCGCCCTCAACGGCGGCCTCAACCTGTCGGTGCTCGATGGCTGGTGGGACGAGTGGTACGACGGCGACAACGGGTGGGCGATCCCGACGGCCGACGGCATCGACGACATCGACCACCGCGACGACCTGGAGGCCGCGGCGCTCTACGACCTGATCGAGCACGAGGTCGCGCCGCGGTTCTACGACGTCGACCACGACGGCGTACCGGTCCGCTGGGTCGAGATGCTGCGTCACACCTGGAAGTCGCTCGGTCCCAAGGTGCTGGCGACCCGGATGGTGAGCGACTACGTCCGCAAGCTCTACGCGCCGGCCTCCGCCAACGCGCGGGCTCTCAACAGCGACTACGCCGGCGCGCGTGACCTCGCGCAGTGGAAGGCCAGGGTCCGCGGAGCCTGGCCGTCGGTCCGCGTCGAGCACGTCGAGGCGCGCGGTGTCGGTGACGAGCCGCTCGTCGGCGCCCCGATGACCGTCAGGTCGTACGTCGCGCTCGGCGACCTCGCCCCCTCCGACGTCGAGGTGCAGCTGGTCTCCGGGCGGGTCGACGCCGAGGACCTGCTGGTGGACCCGGCGATCACGGTTCTCCACCCGACGGAGTCCTACGAGGGCGGCCGGCACCGGTACGACGTCGAGGTCGGCCTCGCGCGCAGCGGCCCGTTCGGCTACACCGTGCGCGTCGTACCGGCCCACCCGCTGCTGGTCGCGCCCGCCGAGCTGGGCGTCGTCACCGTCGCCTGATCAGCGTGGCGGCTACTCCGATTCCTGGAGTACGACGACGCAGCGCGGGCCGATGAGCAGCTCCTCGCCGGCCTCGACCGGGGTCCCGACCTTCTGGTCCGGATCGGTCGAGAGGACGACCTGCCCCTGTCGTACCCAGTCGTTGTCGGGCAGGAAGACCGAGCACGGCTCGGAGCCCGCGTGGAACCACATGAGGAACGACGCGTCGATCACCTGCTCGCCGCGGGGGCCGGGCTCGCGCAGTGGCTTGCCCGAGACGAACATGCCGATCGTCCGCAGGCCGGTGTCGTGCCAGTCCGCCTCGGTCATCTCGCGTCCGGTCGGGTGCAGCCAGGCGACGTCCTTCGGCCCGCCGACGATGGTCGGCCGGCCCTCGAACCAGTGCCGCTGGCGCAGCGTCTGGTGCTCCCGCCGCAGCCGGAGCGCGGTCTTCGTGAGGTCGTAGACGTCGAGCCACGCGTCGTCGGCCCGCCAGTCGACCCACGAGATCTCGTTGTCCTGGCAGTAGGCGTTGTTGTTGCCGCCCTGGGTCCGCCCGCGCTCGTCGCCGGCGGTCAGCATCGGGACACCGTTGGAGAGACAGAGCGTCGCCATCAGGTTCGCCGCCTGCCGCCGGCGCAGGGCGACGATCTCCGGATCGTCGGTCTCGCCCTCGACCCCGTGGTTCCACGAACGGTTGTTGTCGGTGCCGTCGCGGTTGTCCTCGCCGTTGTCCTCGTTGTGCTTCTGGTCGTAGGACACCATGTCCCGCACGGTGAAGCCGTCGTGCGCCGTCACGAAGTTGACCGAGTTGTACGCCGAACGCCCGTCGTCGGCGTAGAGGTCGGACGAGCCCGCGAGCCGGGTCGCCACCCCGTGCATCCCGTTGGTGTGGCCGCGCCAGAAATCGCGGATGGCGTCGCGGTACTGGTCGTTCCACTCCACCCAGGGCGGCGGCATCTGGCCGACCAGGTAGCCGCCCATCGACACGTCCCACGGCTCGGCGATCAGCTTCACGTGGCGGAGGACGGGGTCCTGGCCCATGGCGATGAGCAGCTTGCACGACATGTCGATGTCGGGCCCGGTGCGGGTGAGGGCGGACATCAGGTCGAACCGGAAGCCGTCGACGTGCATCTCGGTCACCCAGTAGCGCAGCGAGTCGAGGATCAGCCGCAGCGCCAACGGGTCCTCGGAGTTGACCGTGTTGCCGCAGCCGGTGACGTCCCAGTAGGTGTCGTCGAACTCGTCGGCCTCACCCTCCGCGTCCTCGGGTGCTCCTTCCCCTGGCGGCACCCGGCGGTAGAAGCCGCGGTCGTCCAGTCCACGGAAGGACAGTGACGCTCCCCGGGCGGCCGCCTCCGCCGTGTGGTTGTAGACGACGTCGAGGATCACCTCGAGGCCGGCCCGGTGCAGCGACTTCACCATCTGCTTGAACTCGGCGACCTGCTGCCCGCGGTCGCCGGAGGAGCTGTAGTCCGCGTTGGGAGCGAAGAAGCCGATGCTGTTGTAGCCCCAGTAGTTGGTCAGACCGCGCTCGAGCAACGCCGGCTCGGAGAAGAACTGGTGCACCGGAAGCAGCTCGACCGCGGTGACGCCGAGGTCCTTGAGGTAGTCCGTCACGACCGGGTGTCCCAGGCCGGCATAGGTCCCGCGCACCTCCTCCGGGATCCGGTCGTGGAGCTGGGTGAAGCCCTTGACGTGGAGCTCGTAGATGACGGTGTCGCGCCACCGCTGCGTGATCGGCCGGTCGCCCTCCCAGTCGAACGCCGGGTCGACGACCACGCTGCGGGCGGTCGCGGGCGCGGAGTCGAGCGAGCTCGGCTGCGAGGGGTCGTCGACGTCGTACGCCAGGATCTCGGGGCCGGCGGTGATCGTCCCGGAGACCGCGAGGCCGTAGGGGTCGAGCAGCAGCTGCTGCGGGTTGAAGCGCATCCCGTTGTCGGGATCCCACGGTCCGTTGACGCGGTAGCCGTAGCAGGTTCCGGGAGCCAGGTCGGGGAGTGCGCCGTGCCAGATGCCGAGCGAGTGCTCGGTGAGGGGGAAGCGACGCTCACCGCCCGAGTCGTCCTGGTCGTCGAAGACGCACAGCCACACCTCGGTGGCGTCCGGTGCGTAGACCGCGAAGTTCGTGGCCTCCGCCGTCCAGGTCGCGCCGAGTGGCCAGTTCCGGCCCGGCCATACGGGAGCTTGGTCACCGAGGCTGCGCCAGAGGCCGGGGGTCATGGGCCAATCCTGCCGGGTCCGCGGTGACGAATGTCCAACTGACGTGATCACGTGACCTGGACTGGTGATCAGCGGCACAATGCGCTGTCGGAGCATCTTCCGCATCACTGACCCCAGAGGAGCCAGATGTCCAGCGAGTTCGTGCGACTCGAGGTAGCCGACGGCGTCGGAACGATCCGGTTGGACCGGCCCAAGATGAACGCCATCAGCTTCCAGGTCCAGGACGAGCTCCTGGCCGCGGCAACAGAGGCGTCCGAGCGCGCCGACGTCCGGGCGGTCGTGGTCTGGGGCGGCGAGAAGGTCTTCGCCGCCGGCAACGACGTCAAGGAGATGGCCGACAAGTCGTACGCCGACCTGGTCGACCGCGGCGACCGGGTGCAGGGTGCCGTCACCGCGATCGCTCGCATCCCCAAGCCGGTCGTGGCCGCCGTCAACGGCTACGCACTCGGTGGCGGCTGCGAGCTCGCCATGGCTGCGGACGTCAGGTTCGCCGCCGAGGACGCCGTCTTCGGGCAGCCCGAGGTGCTGCTCGGGATCATCCCGGGCGCCGGTGGCACCCAGCGGCTCACCCGTCTCGTCGGTCCGGCGACGGCCAAGGAGCTGATGTACACCGGGCGATTCGTGAAGGCCGACGAGGCCCTGTCGATCGGGCTCGTCGACCGGCTCTTCCCCGCCGAGCAGGTGTACGGCGCGGCCGTCGCCTGGGCCTCGAAGTTCAGCAACGCCGCTCCGTACGCACTCCGCGCGATCAAGGAATGCGTGGACCGTGGCATCGAGACCGATCTCGAGACCGGCCTGGCGATCGAGCGTCAGCAGTTCGCATCGGTGTTTGCAACCGAGGATCGCGCCATCGGCATGCAATCCTTCATCGAGAACGGCCCCGGCAAGGCCCGATTCGAGGGACGATGAGCAGGATGGCGGACAAGTCCGACAAGTCCACGCGCGACGACGCGGTCAACCACACCGCGCTGACGGTCGCGCGCGTGCGCACCATCGCCTCGCGCGTCGTCTGGGTGGTCTGCCTGACGCTCGCGCTGATCCTTGCCGCGGCGGCGTTCAGCTTCGCGCTCGATGCGAACGACAAGAACGACCTGGTGCAGTTCATCCGCGACCTCGCCAACGCCTTCGACCTCGGCTTCTTCGACCTGGACAACCCGGTGAAGGAGTTCGAGGAGCCCAACAGCGACGTCAAGAACGCGCTGTTCAACTACGGGATCTGCGCCGTGATCTATCTCATTGCAGGGCGGTTCCTCGAGCGGATCATCCGCCCGTAAGACGCGCTCCCCGGCCGTTCACAGCCCGGATACCGTGTGAGGTAGTCCACGTACGCCGAGTTACCGGCGCCGTCGAACTGGACGGTAACCTGCGGGCGCCGTCCTTTACGGGACCCAATGCCGACCCTCGAGGGTCGCACGAGTGCAGGAAGGGGCCGATCCGGCCACAACCATGAACATTGTCGTCTGTGTGAAGCACGTCCCCGACGCCACCGCGGACCCGCGGTTCGAGTCGGACAACACCGTTGACCGAGTGGGTGTCGACGGTCTCCTGTCGGAGCTCGACGAGTACGCCGTCGAGCAGGCTCTCCAGCTCAAGGAGGGCACCGAGGAGGAGGTGACGGTCACCGCGCTGACCGTCGGCCCCGAGAAGGCGGCCGACGCGGTGCGCAAGGCACTGCAGATGGGCGCCGACCAGGGAGTCCACGTCCAGGACGAGGCGATTGCCGGTTCGGACGCGATCGCGACCTCGCTCGTGCTGGCCAAGGCCGTTGAGAAGATCGGCGAATCGGTCGACGTCGTGCTGTGCGGCATGGCCTCGACCGACGGTGCGATGAGCGTCGTCCCCGCCATGCTCGCCGAGCGGCTCGGGCTGCCCCAGGTCACCCTCGGGTCGCGGATCGAGCGCAAGGAGAACCAGCTCGCCGTCCAGCGCGACGGTGACACGGCGACCGAGGTCGTCATCGGCTCGATGCCGCTGGTCGCCTCCGTCACCGACCAGTCCGGTGAGGCGCGCTACCCGTCGTTCAAGGGCATCATGGCGGCGAAGAAGAAGCCGCTGGAGACCTACAGCCTGGGCGACCTCGGCGTCGACGCCGGCGACGTGGGTCTCTCCGTTGCGTGGTCGGCGGTCGAGGAGACCACCGAGCGGCCGCCGCGGACTGCCGGCGAGATCGTCAAGGACGAGGACGGCTCGGGCGCCACGGCGCTGGTCGAGTTCCTCGCCTCGAAGAAGTTCATCTGAGGACCGAGCGGAAACTGGGAAGAGAGATACGTAGACATGTCTGAAGTTCTGGTTCTCGTCGACCACGTCGACGGTTCGGTCCGCAAGCCGACCTATGAGCTCCTCGCCATCGCCAAGCGCCTCGGTGAGCCGTCCGCGGTCTTCATCGGCGGTGCCGACAAGGCGGAGGCGGCCGCGGCCGACCTCACCAAGTGGGGCGCGGAGAAGATCTACACGGTCGACGACACCGAGGTGAAGGGCTACCTGGTGGCGCCCAAGGCCGAGGTGCTGCAGCAGATCGCCGAGGCGGCTGAGCCTGCGGCGATCCTGATCGTGTCCTCCGGTGAGGGCAAGGAGATCGCCGGTCGTCTGGCGATCAAGCTGGGCTCGGGTCTGATCACCGATGCCGTCGACGTCGACGGTGACGGCAACACCACCCAGTCGGTCTTCGCCGGCAACTACACCGTCAAGGCGAAGGTCACCCAGGGAACGCCGATCATCACCGTGAAGCCGAACTCCGCTTCCGCGGAGGAGGGCGCCGGTGCCGGCACCGTCGAGGCGTTCTCCGCGACGATCTCCGACGCGGCCAAGGCCGCCAGGATCGTGGCCTCCAACCCGCGCAAGGCCAGCGGTCGCCCCGAGCTCTCCGAGGCCGCCATCGTGGTCTCCGGCGGTCGTGGCACCGGCGGCGACTTCGCGCCGGTCGAGGCACTGGCGGACGCGCTCGGCGCAGCCGTCGGCGCCTCGCGGGCCGCGGTCGACTCGGGCTGGCAGCCGCACGCCCTGCAGGTCGGCCAGACCGGCAAGACCGTGTCGCCGCAGCTCTACCTCGCCGCCGGCATCTCCGGTGCGATCCAGCACCGCGCCGGCATGCAGACCTCGAAGACCATCGTGGCCGTCAACAAGGACGAAGAGGCCCCGATCTTCGAGCTGGTCGACTTCGGTGTCGTGGGCGACCTGCACTCGGTCCTGCCCGCCGCCACCGAGGGCGTTGAGAAGCGCAAGTAGCAACTGCACGAGTGGTCTCGTGACGCTCGCTGCGCGAGCTCCTCGACCAACCAACGACAGAGCTCCCGGCACCTGGATGGTGCCGGGAGCTTCGTCGTACGTCGGAGCCGTGGGTCAGCGGCGGAAGCCGTAGATCCCGTGGGTCTCGTCGACCAGCCCGACCTTGGCGACCTTCACCTTCCGGACACCGTGCCGGTTGGTGTAGATGTGCACCTTGCGGAGCGACTCGTTGTTGGTGGTGTCGGTCTCGATCAGCGTGTCGTCGGGGTTGGCGAGCACGCGGACCCAGTAGATGCCGTCGGCCAGGTTCTTGATCGGGAACGACTGGCCCGCGCGGTACTGGGCGTAGGTGTCACCCCAACCGGCCGAGAGCACCTCACGGATCGAACGGATCTCGTAGCCGCCACAGACGCTGCCGAGGTCCTCCTCGTACGCCTCCCACGCCGCACCGTCACCGGTCAGGTCGACGGCGTCGGTGTTGGCCAGGCAGAACGACTCCTTGCCCGAGCGGACGGCCCGGGTCATGTCGGCGTTGAGGAGCTCGTACGTCGCGAAGTCGTTGAAGTGCCAGTGGTTGTGGCTCGGGGCCGGGTGCCAGATCATCGTCCCGACCTGCTGGTAGGCCACCTGGTCGCCGTTCTCGTCGAGGAAGTACTGGTAGGCGTCCATCACGTCCTGGCCGTCGCGGCGGAAGCCGTCGACCACGAGCGGTGAGTTGCCGGCGTTCCAGACGTTCGCCGCGAACTGCAGCTGGGTGCCCTTGCGGTTGACCTGGATGCTGAACGCAGGCAGCGACTGCAGATCGGGCGTGGGCGTGCCGGGCGGGAGGTCGGCGAGTGAGTCGATGCCGCCTTCGGGGTCCGGCTCGTGGCGGTTGGGCGTGAGCCGCGGGTTGGTCCGGTCGCCGCGGCAACCCCGGCAGTCACCCTCCTTGAGCACGGTGAGCTCGGTGGTGGCGGAGCGCTCCGCCTGCGACAGGCCGAGCGCGTCGGCGTACTCCTGGGTGACATACGCAGTCAGGTCGTAGACGCCGGGCTTGAGGCGCAGGCGGGACTCGTAGCCGAAGACGCTGGCTGCCCAGCCGGCCGGGATCCCGGAGACGGAGCCGAGCGCGAAGGAGTTGTAGTAGCAGGTGCGCGGGTAGGGGTTCTTGAAGTCCGCGTCGGGATCCATCCGCTCAGCCGTCTCGCCGAGGCAGGTGCTGCGGAATCGCACGACCGGGGCGGCGTCGGGGTTGTTGTGATCGACGATGCGGAGCTTGATGAAGCGCTTGAGCTCGACCGATCTGCTCCTGCGCGGGCAGGGTCACGTCGCCAAGGGGGAGCTTCGCGACCGCGGTCGGCAAGGACTCGTAGTCGGCCGCGCGCTGCGACCAGATCTCGAGCGGAGCATCCTCGACCTCGAGCCGGAAGCCCAGGTCGGAGTAGATGCCGCCGCCGTAGGTGTAGGCCGTCACCTTCTCCGGAGCGACGAGTTCGATCGCCGGGTTGGTGGGCTCGGCGCCGGCCGCCGGGTTGGTGGCGGTGGCTGCGATGAGCGGCGTGCCGAGCACGGCGGCCGCGAGGGCGCCCAGGACAACAGGGCCCCATCGCTTCCGGCGGGGGGACAGGTGGTGGATCACGAACTCCTCCTCGAGCAGGCGTCCTGTGCAGGACTGTGGGCGTGGGCGCGGGAGCACGCCTCAACTGGTAGACGCCCGAGATGCTCGGACGGTTGCGTCCGAGCGGCACTAACCTTTCACAGGTGAGCACCACCGAGGACGTGATTGGCGTTGCCCGTCGCGCGCGAGTCGCCGGCCGCGACCTCGCTCTCGCCACCCGCGCCACCAAGGACGCCGCGCTGCATGGCGATGGCGGACGCGCTGCTGGCGCGCGAGGCCGAGGTGCTCGCCGCCAACGACGACGACGTCCGGCGCGCCGAGGACAGCGGTACGCCGGCCAACATCATCGATCGGCTGCGGCTCACCCCGGACCGGGTCGCCGGCATGGCCCAGGGACTGCGGGACGTCGCCGGCCTGCCGGATCCGGTCGGCGAGGTCGTCCGCGGCGGCGTGCTCGCCAACGGGCTCGAGCTCCGGCAGGTGCGCGTCCCGTTCGGCGTGGTCGGGATGATCTACGAAGCCCGCCCCAACGTGACCGCGGACGCCGCCGGCATCTGCCTGAAGTCCGGCAACGCGGTACTGCTGCGCGGCAGCTCGAGCGCGCGGTCCAGCAACGCCGCGATCGTCGACGTGCTCCGCGACGCTGTAGCGACAGCCGGGCTCCCGGCCGACGTCGTCCAGCTGGTGCCGGGCGACACCCACGAGAGCGTCAAGGCGCTGATGCGGGCCCGCGGTCACGTCGACGTACTGATCCCGCGCGGTGGCGCCGGCCTGATCCGCTCGGTCGTCGAGGAGTCGACGGTCCCCGTCATCGAGACCGGCGTCGGCAACTGCCACGTCTACGTCGACGCGGCTGCCGACCTCGACCGGGCGCTGGCGATCGTGCTCAACTCCAAGACCCACCGGACCAGCGTCTGCAACGCGGCCGAGTCGCTGCTGGTGCACGAGGCCGTCGCCGACGCCTTCCTGCCCCGCGTGGTCGCGGCACTGCAGGACGCCGGCGTCACCCTCCACGGCGACGAGTCGTTCGCGGCGTACGACGACGTGGTCCCGGCCACCGACGAGGACTGGGCGACGGAGTACCTCTCGCTCGACATCGCCGCCCGCGTCGTACCCGACCTCGATGCTGCGCTCGAGCACATCCGGCACTGGTCGAGCCAGCACTCCGACGCGATCGTCACCGAGGACCAGGCCGCCGCTCGACGGTTCGTGGCCGAGGTCGACTCGGCGGCGGTGCTGGTCAACGCGTCGACCAGGTTCACCGACGGCGGCGAGTTCGGCTTCGGCGCCGAGATCGGGATCAGCACCCAGAAGCTGCACGCGCGGGGCCCGATGGGGCTGCCGGAGATGACGTCGACGAAGTACGTCGTCATCGGCGACGGCCATGTCCGATAGGCCTTCCTGGCAGGAGGCGCTGGAACGGCGCGACTACGCCGCGGCGTACGACGCGCTCGCGCCGCTGCGTCGCGCGGGGAGCCTGGACAGCGACGGTCTGTATGCGCTCGGCGACGCAGCGTGGTGGCTCGGTCTCATCCGCGAGACGATCGAGATCTGCGAGGAGTGCCACGAGCGGTTCGTCGCGGAGGGTCGGGTCGACCGGGCAGCGACGGTGGCGCTCGAGACCGGCTTCCACTGGATGATGCGCGGCGAGCCCGAGGTCGGGTCGGGATGGCTGAGCCGGGCGCGCCGCCTGCTCGACGGGCAGGGCCCGAGCGTCGCGCAGGGGTACCTGCTGTGGATGGACTCCCAGGGTCGGTTCGGCGCCGGCGACGTCGAGGGGGCACTGGCGGGCGCGGTCGAGCTGCAACGGATGGGCGCCGACCTCGCGGACCCCATGCTGGGCTGCTTCGGCCTGGCGCTCCAGGGCGTCATCGCGATCCGCGGGGGAGAGCCGGCCCGCGGGTGGGAGCTGTTGGACGAGGCGATGCTGCCGGTGCTGGCCGGCCGGATCGGGCCGGGGGAGTCGGGCAACCTCTACTGCCAGATGATCGCGCTCTGCACGGACCTGGGGGATGTCGCGCGCGCCCGGCGGTGGACCGAGGTCACCGAGCGGTGGTGCGACCTGGCGTCCAGCGCGGTCATGTTCACCGGGCATCTGCCGGGTGCACCGGGCGCAGCTGCATGCGGGTCCAGGGCGACCTCGACGCCGCGGAGGCGGCCGCGGCGGCAGCGTGCGCGGAGCTCGCCGACCTCAACGTCGAGGCGGTCGCCGAGGGCCACTACGAGATCGGCGAGGCGCGCCGGCTGCGGGGAGACTCGGCCGGCGCGCGCACGTCGTACGACGCCGCGGCGGCGCTCGGCCGTACGCCGGAGCCCGGCCGGTCGCTGGTCCTGCTCCTGGAGAACCGGCCGGACGACGCGGACGCGTCGATCCGCAGCGCGCTCGCTGAGGAGGGTGACCCCTTCCGCCGGGTCCGGCTGCTCACCGCCCAGGTCGACATCGCCTGCGCGCGCCGGGACTACGACACGGCCGAGGCCGCGACGGACGAGCTGGAGGCGATCGCCGAGACCTACGGCTCGGCAGGCTTCCGGGCGTGGGCCGACACGGCGCGGGGCGCCGTCCTCATCGGTCGCGGCTCGCCCGCCGCCGCGGTCGGTCCGCTGCGGGCAGCGCTGGCGGCGTGGCGGGCGATGGGGGCGACGTACGACGAGAACGTCGCCCGGACCCTGCTGGGGCGCGCACTCCAGCCGGAGCCGGCCGCGGTGCCGGCCGACCTCCCGGGCGGGCTGACCGCTCGCGAGTGGGAGATCCTGAGCGCGGTGACGGAAGGCCTGTCGAACCGGGAGGTCGCGGCCCGGCTGGTCATCAGTGAGAAGACCGTCGCGCGGCACCTCGCCAACGTCTTCGCGAAGGTCGGCGTCTCGTCGCGCACGGCCGCCGCGGCGTGGGCTGCGTCAGCAGCAACCGCGCTGAGCCTGCACAGAATCGTGCAGCCGCGGGACCCGCGAATGCACAGTTCTCCCGAAGCGACCCACCCGGCCGCGCTCCTAGCGTCGATGACGAACCTTCCGACCGAACAAGGAGCACGTCATGACCACCACCACCGAGAACCTGACGACCGACCAGGAGCCGACCGTCGACGCCAGCGCCGCGGAGGAGTTCGCCGAGCGGATGTTCGGCGTCTTCAACGACTCCGCGCTCTGCCTGCTGCTGAGCGTCGGCCACCAGGTCGGGCTCTTCGACACCATGTCCACCCTCCCGCCGTCGACGAGCGCCGAGATCGCCGCCGCCGCGGGCCTCGACGAGCGCTACGTGCGCGAGTGGCTCGGCGGCGTGACGGCTGGCCGGGTCGTCGAGCACGACCCCGGGAGCGCGTCGTACTGGCTGCCGGCGGAGCACGCCGCCAGCCTCACCACCGGCTGCCGGGCCGGGGAACCTCGCGCGGATGATGCAGATCGTGCCGCTGCTGGCCGAGGTCGAGTCAGCAGGTCGTCGCCTGCTTCACCACCGGCGGCGGGGTGGGCTACGAGGCGTTTCCCCGATTTCACCAGCTGATGGCCGAGGACAGCACCGCGACGCACGACGCCGGCCTGCTGGACCTGGTCGTGCCGCTCGTCCCGGGCCTGCGGCGAGACGCTCGAGGCGGGCGCGACCGTCGCGGACATCGGCTGCGGCTCGGGTCACGCCATCAACCTGCTGGCCCGCGCGTTCCCGAACAGCCGGTTCGTGGGCTACGACTTCGCGCTCGAGGCGATCGAGACCGCGCGCGAGGAGGCGGCCGGGTGGGGGCTGAGCAACACCGAGTTCGTCCTCCGCGACGTGGCCGAGATCGACGACCGAGGAGGAGTACGACGTGGTCACCGCCTTCGACGCGATCCACGACCAGGCCCACCCGGCCCGCGTGCTCGCCAACATCGCGACCTCCCTGAAGCCGGGTGGCACCTTCCTCATGGTCGACATCCAGGCGTCCAGCCACGTCCACGAGAACCTCGAGCACCCGGGCGGGACGTTCCTCTACACCGTCTCGATGATGCACTGCATGACCGTGTCGCTGGCCCAGGGCGGCGACGGTCTCGGGACCGCGTGGGGACGGCAGACAGCGTTGCAGATGCTCGACGACGCCGGCTTCGCCGAGGTCGACGTCCACGAGATCGAGACCGACCCGTTCAACAGCTATTACGTGGCCACGCGATAGGTTCGATGCATGGCAGGGGCGTCCGACCGGATCTATGCGGACGCGTCCACGGAGCGCCTCCTGACCGGAGCGACCGTGATCACGTTCGTCCGCACGATCGCGACGCTCGTGCTCAGCATGTGGGGCGCGTACGACGAGAACCTGACCCTGCTCGTGGCCGGCCTCGTCGTCTACTGGGTCGGCGACACGCTCGACGGGGAGTGGGCGCGGCTGTTCGACTGTGAGACCCGGATCGGCGGGCTCATCGACATGGTCAGCGACCGGCTCAGCTGCGGCGCCTTCTATGTCGGGCTCGCCTGGCTGCAGCCGGCGCCGTTCTTCTTCAGCGACGAGCCGATGGAGCTGATCGGGATCCCGATCGCGGTCTATCTCTTCGAGTTCATGGTCATCGACATGTTCCTGTCGCTGGCCTACCTCGCCTGGCCCATCCGCAGCCCCAACTACTTCTACGTGGTGGACCGCCGGATCTACCTGTGGAACTGGTCCCGGCTGGGCAAGGCGGCCAACTCCGGCCTGTTCGCGGTGCTGCTGTTGGCCACCGGATGGTGGTGGCTCGGCCTGATCATCGCGATCGGCCTGCTGGTGCTCAAGCTCGTGTCGCTGCGGTGGCTCCTGCAGCTCGGACTGCCCGTACCGGAGAGGGTCCCGGCGGCATGATCCTGTGGCTGACGACGTTTGTGTTCAGCATCGCGTCGGCTCTCCTCCCGTTCCTCCCGATGGAGGCCTACATCCTCGGCGCCGGGGCCGCCTCGGCCGGTGTGCCGACGGCGATCGCGCTCGGGATCGCCGCTGGTGCGGGAGCGACCATCGGCAAGATCGTCTGGTACGAAGCCGCCCGCCTCGGCATCGACTCGAAGTGGGCGCAGAAGAAGCTCTCCAACCCCAAGGTCAGGGCCGGGTACCAGAAGTGGGTCCCCGGATGCACGGGCGCCCCTGGTACGCCGCCGGCATCATGTTCATCGCCGCGTCGGTGGGGATCCCGCCGCTGCTGGTCATGGCGGCTGTCGGCGGCCTGCTCAAGATGCCGATGTGGGTGTTCATCCCGACCGTCTTCATCGGCCGGACCATCCGGTTCACCACGCTCTTCCTGGGTGTGGATTTCGCCATCATTGAAATTTCGCGAGCGTGTCGCGGACCGTGCGCCGCCGCCCGGACCCTCGCAAGCTCGGCCCGGGACGACGCACGGTGCGGCTTCGCCGCGGCGCCACGCTGCCGCGCCACGACGTCCGATAGCATCCGCACATGCAGATCAGCCAGACCGCACTCGCCGTACTCCAGGCCGCGGAGGAGCACGGCGAACCCGCCGTGAACCCGTGGTTCATCGGTGGCGGCACCCTGCTCATCCTGCTCCTCCTGCTCGGTGCGCTGATTGCCTTCGGCGGCGGCCGGGACCACAGCTGAGTCCCACGGTCATTCCATGACGGACCCCGCTCGGCCACCCCGGGTCGGGGTGATGGGCGGCACCTTCGACCCCATCCACCACGGTCACCTGGTGGCGGCGTCCGAGGTGCAGGGCTGGTTCGACCTCGACGAGGTCGTCTTCGTCCCCACCGGCGAACCGTGGCAGAAGAGCGACCGCGTCGTCTCGCCCGCCGAGCACCGTTACCTGATGACCGTGATCGCGACGGCGGCGAACCCGCGGTTCACGGTCAGCAGGGTCGACATCGACCGGGGCGGGCCGACGTACACCAAGGACACGCTGCGCGACGTCCGCGCCGCCCGTCCGGACGCGGACCTGTTCTTCATCACCGGAGCCGACGCGCTCACCGACATCTTCAGCTGGCGCGACGCCGACGAGCTGTTCGAGCTCGCCCACTTCGTCGGCTGCACCCGTCCCGGGTCCGAGATGGACCCCGCGACGCTTTCGGCGATCCCGTCCGAGCGTGTCACGATGTTGGAGGTGCCGGCATTGGCCATCTCCTCCACCGACTGTCGTCAGCGGCAGGCGGCGGGACAGCCGATCTGGTACCTCGTCCCCGACGGGGTCGTGCAGTACATCACCAAGCACGGCCTCTACCCCGCAGAACCGGAGTGAAATTGACCGCGACCGAGCACGCCGTCGAGCTGGTGCACGCGGCGGCCCGCGCCGCCGCCGACAAGCTCGCCACCGACCTCCTTGCCTTCGACGTGAGCGAGCAGCTCGCCATCACCGATGCCTTCCTCCTCGCCAGCGGCGCCAACGACCGGCAGGTCAAGGCGATCGTCGACGAGATCGAGGACAAGCTCCGCGAGATCGGCTCCAAGCCGATCCGCCGCGAGGGCGAGCGTGACGGGCGCTGGGTGCTCATCGACTACGGCGAGATCGTGGTGCACGTGCAGCACAGCGAGGAGCGGGAGTTCTACGCCCTCGAGCGGCTCTGGCGCGACTGCCCGATCATCGCGCTGCCGGCCGAGGTACACGGTCCCGTCAAGGGTGGCTGAGGTGGAGCGCCGGCTGGTGCTCCTGCGGCACGGCCGGACGGAGTGGAACGCCAGTCAGCGGATCCAGGGCCACCTCGACCCGGCGCTCGACGAGCTCGGTCATGAGCAGGCGCGCGCGGTCGCTCCGGCCGTTGCGGCGCTCGCGCCGGCGGTGCTGCTCTCGTCCGACCTGCAGCGGGCGCGCCAGACGACGGAGTACGTCGCGCAGTCGACCGGCCTGACGGCGTCGTACGACGAGCGCCTGCGGGAGTGCTACCTGGGGGAGCGGCAAGGCCTCACGCACGACGAGTACGCCGCGCTCGACCCCGCGGAGTACGCCCGCTTCCGCGCGGGCGACTGGGACGACATCCCCGGCGCCGAGACCCAGGCCCAGGTGGCCGAGCGGTTCACGGCGGTGCTCAAGGAGACCGCTGCTTCACTCGATGCCGGCGAGACTGCGCTGATCGTCGCGCACGGTGCCGCGATCCGCACCGCGATGGCGCACTGGCTGGGCTGGCCGATCGACTGGGCCTCCGACTTCCGGGCGCTCGCGAACTGCGGTTGGGTCGAGCTCGTGGAGCGGCCCAACGGTCGCTGGGCGCTCGCGGCGTACAACCGCACGGCCTGACCTGGATTTCTCCGAGGCGGCACCGTTCGGTAAGGTTCTCCGCGTTGCTCAGGCAACACCACGGGGCTGTGGCGCAGCTGGTAGCGCATCTGCATGGCATGCAGAGGGTCAGGGGTTCGAGTCCCCTCAGCTCCACCCGATCACTGGAAATTCGATGGTCACATCTTCGTCTCCATCGACTTGACTCACCAACGGCCGGTCTCGGCCCAGTGACTCACCCGCGACGGATGATCTGCCCGTTACCCGCGCTCGATAACGTGTCAGGCGGAGGGAGAGTGATCGCATGATCCGGCTACTCGATGGCATGCCGGCTGGCGTCCTCGGGCTCGAGGCGATCGATGATGTCGAGAAGGAGGACTACGAGGACGTCCTGGTGCCCGCGGTCAACACGGCGATCGCCGAGCACGGGAAGGTTCGCCTCGTCTATGTCCTCGGCCCGGAGTTCGACGAGTACGAAGGAGAGGCGGTCTGGGAGGACCTCAAGCTCGGCGCCCGCAACCCGACGTCGTTCGAGCGCATCGCGATCGTGACCGACGCGCGCTGGGCCGGACCGGCTGTCAAGGTCTTCAGCGTCTTGTGGCCCGGACAGGCGCGCGCATTTCCCCTCGCGGAACTGGAGTCGGCAAAGCGTTGGGCGGCTGATGACGCCGGCTGAGGCAGGATGAGCGCCACCGATCCGGCGTCGAGGTCGTCCAGCGGTTCAACCGGAAACGCAGCAAACCTCATCCGCAGAGGGTGATCCGGCGGCACGTTCTCCCCGGTTGACTGCAGTCCAGAGGAGGTTGAAAAGTGTGCCGCTGGCTCGCGTATTCGGGTTCGCCCGTGCTTCTGGATGAGTTGTTGTTCAGGTCGGAGAACTCGCTGGTCGTGCAGAGCAAACACTCGCGGTTGGGTGTGGAGACCACCAACGGCGACGGCTTCGGCGTCGGTTGGTACGGCGCCCAGGAGACGCCAGGTATCTACCACAGCACCGCGCCCGCCTGGAACGACCAGAACCTGCGGGAGCTCGCCAGCCATGCCGCCGCTGGTCGCGTCTTCGCCCACATCCGGGCGACCACAGGCACCGCGGTCCAGCAGACCAATTGTCACCCCTTCCGGCACGGGCGCTGGCTCTGGATGCACAACGGGGCAATCTCGGGCTTCCCGGCGTTGAAGCGCGACCTGACGCTGGCCGTCGAGCCGGCCCTCTTCCCGGACATCGAAGGGTCGACGGACTCTGAGCTCTTCTTCTTCCTCGCCCTGACCTTCGGGCTGCAGGACGACCCACCGTCAGCGGTCGCCCGAGCGGTCGGACTCATCGAGGAGACCGGACGCCGCCACGGCATCGAGTTTCCCCTCCAAATGACGGTAGCCACCACGGACGGAGAGACCACGTGGGCCTTTCGCTACTCGAGCGAGGGCAGGTCCCGATCCCTGTTCCACAACACTGACATCGCCACGCTCAAGCTCCAGTACCCCGACAACAGGGTGCTGCACGAGCTCTCCGACGACGCACGGCTCGTGGTCTCCGAGCCGCTCGGGGACTTGCGCGGAGCCTGGAATGAGGTGCCGGAGTCCTCGTGCCTGGTCATCCGGGCCGGCCGCGAGGAGCTCCTCGAGTTCTCACCGATTCTCGCCACTGCACCGGCAGCAGCAGCCCCGTGAGGGGCGAGCGTCCCGCCGCACGGACAGGCGGGGTGGTTGAGTGAGAGCCGTCGCGACCAACGTCGCGATGGCAGGTTGTCCGACTACTAATCAAAGGGATGAGCAATGGACTCAATTTCGAACGACTTCTGGGACGTCCTCCTGTGGAGCTTCTGGTTCTTCATCTGGATCTCAGCGATCATGGTGTGGGTCCGCTGCCTCTTCGACATGTTCGGTGACCACACGCTCAGCGGCTGGGGCAAGGCGATGTGGGCGATGGTGCTGATCTTCATCCCGTGGATAGGCGTCCTGATCTACCTCATCGCTCGGGGCCCGAGCATGTCGGAACGTCAGATGGCGGCGATGACACAGGCGCAGGCCGCCCAGGAGCAGTACATCAAGGAGGTTGCCGGCAGCCCGACCGACCCGGTGGCCCAGATCGCCAACGCCAAGGCGCTGCTGGACTCCGGAGCGATCAGCGAAGCCGAGTTCAACGCACTGAAGAGCAAGGCGCTGGCGTCGGCTTGATGGTGCGCCTTCACCTTGGTCGGAGCTAGCCGGGCAAGCCCGCGACAGACGCAATGACGCGGGTCGCCGCGCGCGGGGAGTTGCCTAGGCGGTCGCTGGGGGAGTGCCCTTCGACTCCTCGCGCAGCCGCGGCTCGGCCCAACGCTCGGCGTTGACGCCGCGCTTGTCCGCGTAGAACGCGCGGACGAGATCCATGTCGGCCACGACGTCGCCGGACGGGTCGAACGACGGCCCCATGCCGAGCGTGCGCGTCGTGCCGTCGATGAACCCCAGCACGATCGGGAGCCCGGTCTGCCCGGCGATCCGGTAGAAGCCCGGCTTCCAGTACTCGGTCTCGCCCCTCGTGCCCTCGGGCGCGATCACGAGAAGGAACGAGTCGTGCCCCTCGGCGTCCTCGAGCAGGGCTCGGATCGTCGCTCCAGGGTTCTCCCGGTCGAGCGGAATGCCACCGGTCGTGCGGAGGATCCAGCTGAACGGTCCGCGGAAGTAGGTGTGCTTGATCAGCACCTGCGGGCGGGCGCTGTTGCTCCAGGCGATGAGCAGCATCGCCACCCAGTCCCACCGCGAGGTGTGCGGCGCACCCACCAGGATCCCCTTGGGCGGCACCGTGCCGACGAGGCGCCACCTGGTTGCGCGCAGGACGCCACGCGCCATCGCGCGGCGGATCCTCATCTTGTGTGCCATGTCCGAACCGTAGTGCGTGTGGCCGGGGTGGGTACCTCCGTCGCGTGGTTTCCGCGTACGCCGGTCCGATGCGGGCCGGACCACTATCTTTGGGATCAGTTCCGAGAACACCTACGACGGCCCGCAGAGGAGGCGAAGCAGCATGGACACGGTCGCCGGGCTCGCGGCGCTGCGGGCGGCGATCGCCCAGGACGCCGACCCGAGCCACCGGCTCGCCCATGCGGCGACGCTCGATCTCCTCGATCGCGCGAGCCGGGCGCAGCGGCCGCTCCTCGGCTGGGAGCAGTTCCCCGAGGCCGCAGCCGAGATCGTCGGCAAGACCGGGTGGCCGATGACGGTCGCCGTCATGGCCAACGTGATCGCGGTCGTCGACTTCTCGGAGCCGGTCGACTTCCTGACGCTCAGCCGCCTGGTGAAGCGCTACGGGCACGGCCCGGTCGCGTCCGTCCAGTCCACGATCGACGACGTGCTCGGGACGTCGCCCAGCAGGCCGCTGTCCACCCGGTTCGCGTGGCAGGTGGCGCGTACGGCGGAGATCGTCGAGGGCCTGGTCGCGAGCGGTCTCGATCTCGAGAAGGCGCGCGAGGTCGGCGGACGCTGCCACCGCAGCGGCTTCTGGCTGGTCGTGACGGACGTCGATCCGAACGCTCCCGGTCCTGAGCTCACCACCGTCGAGGAGGTCGCCAGGTGTGCGGACAACGGCGGGGTCCTCGGTTGGCGGGGCCAGATCGCGATCGTGGCCGCCAATCCGTGGGCGCCCTACCCGGCAGAGCTGCACCGGCTGTTGGTGGACGGCGGTCGCCCACAGCTCGCCGCCGCACTCGATGAGCTGGTCAAGCACTACCGGGACCTGTCCGAGCAGCACGACCGGCAGCTCGTCGCCCGGGAGATCCGACGGCTGGTAGCAGTCAGCGGGCTCAGCCAGCGGCAGTTCGCGGCGCTCTGCGGGACGTCCGCGCCCCGGCTGTCCACCTACGTGAACGGTCTGGTCACGCCTTCGGCAGCGATGATGGTGCGCTTCACCCGAGTCTCCGAGCGGGCCCAGCGGCAGGCAGCACAGGAGCGCGGTTCGACGGCCTGACCAGCTCAGGGAACGCCGTACGTCCTGGTCACCGACTCGGCGCGGGTCCACGTCGCGGCCATCATCGCGGCCTGGGTGCGGTGCGCGACGCCGAGCCGGGCGAGCACCGCCGTCACGTGGTTCTTGACCGTCTTCTCGGCGAGGAAGAGCCGCTCGGCGATCTCGCGGTTGGTCAGCCCCTCGGCGATCAGGAAGAGGATCTTGCGCTGCTGCGGCGTGAGCTCGGCGATCACCTGGATCGACCGCTTGTGGAGCGCTACGTGCTCGACGACGCTCGCCGGGACCGACCAGTCGACCACTGAGTGACCGCTGGCGACGAGCCGGATGCCGTTGACGAGCGAGCTGGCGGGGATCTGCTCGAGCATGTAGCCGGCGGCGCCGGCGAGCATCGCCGTCGCGACCGCGTCGTCGTCGCGCCGACCGGCGAGGATCAGGCCCCGGATGGTGGGATTCTCCGCGCGCATCGCGCGGCAGAGGCCGAGCCCGCTGCCGTCGGGCAGCCGGGCGTCGAGGACGGCGACGTCCGGACGGAGATCGAGGATCTCGGGAAGTGCGACCAGGGCGAAGCCGGACTGACCGACGACGTCGATGTCGCGCTCGGCCTCGAGCAGGCTGGACAGCCCGCTGCGCACGATGTCGTATTGCGCAGCGAGGTACACCCTGATCGGTTGCTCCCCAGCCACGGCCTCACTCTGCCCAGTGCTGACCGTTCGCGCCGCTCGATGAGCGACAATCCGCCGTCCGGGGCCGAGTTCTGCCCGTTCGGCGCGCACAATCCCGTCCGATATGACTAGTCCTGCGCACAGTTCGGAGGACTCTGCGAGGCGCTACGGTTCGGTGCACGAAGATCCGTGCTTCCCGAGAGGACACCGCCGTGCCGTTCAAGAGCCCCTTCGCCGACGTCGAGATCCCCGACGTCAGCGTCTACGACTACCTCTTCGCGGACCTCAGCGAGGACGACCTGGGCCGCATCGCGGTCTTCGACTCGGCGACCGGCACGGAGACGACGTACGGCGACCTGCGCGCCCGGATCGACGCGTTCGCGGGTGCGCTGGCGGCCCGTGGCATCAAGCCGGGCGACGTCGTCGCGCTGCACTGTCCCAACACCGCGGCCTTCATCATCGCGTTCCACGGCATCCTGCGCGCCGGTGCGACCGCGACCACCATCAACTCGCTCTACACCCCGCCCGAGATCGCCAACCAGCTCCGCGACTCCGGCGCCGTCCGCTACGTCACCGTCTCGCTGCTGCTGCCGGGCGCGATGGCCGGCTGCGCCGAGGTCGGCCTCGGCGCGGAGCAGGTGATCGTGCTCGACGGCGCCGAGGGGCACGAGTCGATGATGGACCTGCTCTCGGAGGGGGCGGCCCCACCGGAGGTCTCCATCGACCCGGCGACGCACCTCGCCGTACTCCCTTACTCGTCGGGCACCACCGGCAAGGCCAAGGGCGTCATGCTCACCCACCGCAACCTGGTCGCCAACACCGAGCAGTCGATGTCGATCATCGCCGAGAGGGCGGACGACGTCGTCCTCGCGGTGCTGCCGTTCTTCCACATCTACGGGATGAACGTGATCATGAGCATCACGCTCAAGCTTCGCGCCAAGCTGGTGACGATGCCGCGCTTCGACCTCGACTCCTTCCTGTCGCTGATCGAGGAGCAAGGGATCACGTTCCTCTACATCGCCCCGCCGATGGCGGTGGCGCTCGCCAAGCACCCCGCCGTCGACAACATCGACACCTCCAGCGTGCGCGCCGTCCTCAGCGGCGCCGCCCCGCTCGACGAAGCCCTGGGCGAGGCGGTCAAGGCCCGCCTCGGCTGCGGGATGCTCCAGGGCTACGGCATGACCGAGCTCAGCCCGGTCTCGCACGCCCTTCCGCTCGACCGCGACGACATCTCGATCGGCTCCGTCGGCCTCGCCGTCGCCAACGTCGAGTTCAAGGTCATCGATCCCGGCACCGGCGAGGAGATCGAGGCGGTCCCCGGCGGCCGCACGGCGCCCGGCGAGCTCTGGGTGAAGGGGCCCGGCGTGATGGTCGGCTACCTCGGCAACGACGAGGCGACCCGCGAGACCATCGACGAGGACGGCTACCTGCACACCGGCGACATCGTCGAGGTCGGGCCGGAGGGTGAGGTCTACGTCGTCGACCGGCTCAAGGAGCTGATCAAGTACAAGGGCTACCAGGTGCCCCCGGCCGAGCTCGAGGCCGTGCTCCTGACCCACCCGGACATCGCGGACGCGGCCGTCGTACCTCACCCCGACGAGGAGGCCGGCGAGATCCCGCACGCCTTCGTCGTGCTCCAGGAGGGTGCGTCGCTGACGGCCGACGAGGTGATGGCGTACGTCGGCGACAAGGTCGCGCCGCACAAGAAGGTGCGGCTCGTCGACTTCATCCCGGTCATCCCGAAGTCGGCCTCCGGCAAGATCCTGCGCAAGGACCTCAAGGGCAAGACCGCCGCCGACCTGGCCTAGTCGCCCCAGCCAGTTCAACGACGCTTCACCCTCTGGACACCGTCGGAGCGGCGCGGGTTCAGCGGTGCTCGGTTGGCTCCGCGCATGACTGTCACCCGCCCCGAGGAACGCCCGCTCCTGTCCCTGACCCCGGTCGACCGTGAGGGGTTCCGGCACGGCACGCGCTCCTACCTGACCTGCCTGTTCAAGTGCGGCAACGCCTGCGACCATGCCGAGCCCAACCAGACCGAGACCGGTCACATCCAGGACGAGATCGCCAAGGCGGTCGGCCGTCGTTCGGTGCTGCGTGGCACCGCCGTCGGTGCCGGCGCGCTGGTCCTCAGCGGCGCCGCCGCGGCCGGCGGCAGCACCCTCGCCGCCGCCGCCACCGCGCCGCTCGCCGCCGCCGGCCCTGGTGGCCCGCTGGCCAGGCTGAACTTCCAGCCGGTGGCCCCCAACCGTCGGGACGCGGTGGTCGTACCCAATGGCTTCGACCACAACGTGATCATCCGGTGGGGCGACCCGGTCGTCGCCGGTGCGCCGAGCTGGTCGCCGTACGCCCTCACGCTGGACGCGGTGAAGAAGACGTTCGGCTACAACAACGACTACGTCAGCGTCGTGCCGCTCGACGACCAGCACGCACTGATGACCGTCAACCACGAGTACGACGACCCGACGCTGATGTATCCCGCGGGAACGTACACGCAGGAGCAGATCGCCTGGTTCGGCATCTACTCGCACGGCCTTTCGGTCGTGACCATCAAGCGCGGCCAGGTCGCGGGCTCGTGGTTCCGCGAGAAGAACCTCGCCGCCGCGACCAAGAACCGGCGGATCAACGCCGACACCAAGTTCCACGTCACCGGTCCGGCCGCCGGGCACGCCCTGCTGCAGACGACCGCCGACCCGTCCGGCAGCCGGATCAAGGGCACGCTCAACAACTGTGCCGGCGGCACCACCCCGTGGGGCACGGTCCTGTCGGGCGAGGAGAACTTCAACCAGTACTTCAACACGCTCGGGACGGTCCCGGCCGGGCCGACGCTGACCAGCGGCACCCCGCTGACCACCGCCTACAGCCGCTACGGCATCGCCAAGTCCGGCAGCGACCCGCGCAAGTGGTACACCGTCGACGACCGGTTCGACCTCGAGGCCGAGCCCAACGAGGTGCACCGGTTCGGGTGGGTCGTCGAGATCGACCCGATGAACCCGACCGAGTCGCCCGAAGAAGCACTCGATGCTCGGCCGCTTCAAGCACGAGGGCGCCTGCGTCACCATCGCCACGAACGGCAAGGCCGTCGCCTACTCCGGCGACGACGAGCGCGGCGACTACATGTACAAGTTCGTCTCCGCCGACGACTTCGACGACCGCGGCACCAGGGCCGCGCGCAAGCACAACAAGACGCTGCTCACCAAGGGCACGCTCTACGTCGCCAAGCTGACCGGCACCGACAGCGGCGCGATCACCGCGCCGTACGACGGCACCGGCGAGTGGATCCCGCTGACCAGCGACACCCAGTCGTTCGTGCCCGGCATGACCGTCGAGGAGGTGCTCGTCTTCACCCGTCACGCCGCGGACCTGGTGGCGCCGACCAAGATGGACCGACCCGAGGACGTCGAGGTCAACCCGGTCAACAAGAAGGTCTACGTCGCGCTGACCAACAACAGCAACCGCGGGTCGTCGTACCCCGCCGACGAGGCCAACCCGGTCACGCTCTCGGGGACGCGCACCAGCCCGGGCGCGCCGCTGGTCAACCAGAGCGGCAACCGCAACGGCTACGTCCTCGAGATCACTCCGGACGACGACGACCACGCGAAGACCACCTTCACCTGGGACCTGCTGCTCGTGTGCGGTGACCCCGAGTCGCCGGAGACCTACTTCGCGGGCTACGACAAGTCCAAGGTCAGCCGGATCAGCTGCCCCGACAACGTCACCTTCGACAGCCTCGGCAACCTGTGGATCTCCACCGACGGCGCGCCGACGCCGATGGGCCAGAACGACGGCCTGTTCCGGGTGCCGGTCGCCGGCCCCGAGCGCGGCCACGTCAAGGCGTTCCTCTCCGTGCCCAAGGGCGCGGAGTGCTGTGGCCCGCTGATCTACGACAACGACCAGTCGCTGTTCTTCGCACCCCAGCACCCCGGTGAGATCAGCGGCTCGACGTTCGACGAGCCGGCCAGCACCTGGCCGCACACCAACGACTTCCCGCGCCCTTCGGTCTGCGTGGCCTACCGCCAGCGCTGATCCTGGGGGCTAGACCTCAACCGCGGTTGAGCATCTAACGTCGTTGTCATGGCATTCGACAAGGACGTGGGCCGGGCAGTCGACCGCGAGTCCTTCGGTCTCCAGGGATTCGGCGCGATGAGACTCCGCGCCGGGACCGACGGCACTGATCGAGACCCGGCGGCGGTTGTCCACGCCGCGCTGGATGCCGGGATCAGAGTGGTGGACACGGCCGACGCCTACCAGAACGAGGAGCTGGTGGGTCGGATCATCCGGGGGCGTCGTGACGAGGTGCTCCTGGCAACCAAGTTCGGGCTGGTCTGGCGAGATGCGGTGGCCGGCGGCTTCCAGGTCCGCGCCGACCCGTCCTACGTGCGGGACGCCTGCGAAGCGAGCCTGCGAAGGCTCGGCGTCGACGTCATCGATCTGTACTACCTCCACCATCGCAGCGAGGACACACCGATCGAGGAGACCGTCACTGCGATGGCCGAGCTCGTCGCCCGGGGCAAGGTGCGTGCCATCGGGCTGTCGAACGTGACGGAAGGGGACCTACGCCGCGCGCACGCCGTACATCCGATCACTGCGCTGCAGGAGCAGTGGTCGCTGGACCAGCGGGAGATCGAGCACGAGCTGCTGCCGACCGCGGTCGAGCTCGGGATCGTCGTGGTCGCCCACTCGCCGACCAGCCATGGACTTCTGCACCGGGCCGTCGAGTCGTCCACGACGGGCGAGAGCGGTCTGACCTCCGCCCTTGTCGAGGTCGCCGACGCGCAGGGTGTGACGGCCGGACAGGTCGCACTTGCCTGGGTCCATCACCAGCAGCAGGTGCACGGCGTACCCGTGGTTCCCATCCCCGGTACGTCGAGCGTCACCCACCTACGCGACAACGTCGCAGCGGCGGCTTTGAGCCTGTCCGACGACGAGCTGCGTCGGCTCGACTCCGGCTCCAGAGCACCCGCTGGGAGCCGCCGTTAGCTGAGCCTCGAATTGGAGTACGCTGGGTCCGTGCGGAAGAACCTGCTTCTTACCTAGCCGCGTCGATGATCCAGGACGGGTCGACGCGGCTGCCCCTCCCTGCGCGAGGGGCTTTCTTGTGTCCGGGGCACTTCAGCAGCAGGTCACCCACCCACGAGCACCGAGAGAGAACCATGAGCGAGCAAGAAGCCCGAACGCGTCGTCGTACGACGTCCATGCCGTCGAGGCGAAATGGCTGCCGGTCTGGGACAAGATCGACCCGTTCCGCGCGGACGACGAGGCCGTCGTGTCCGGCAAGCGGGAGAAGCGCTACGCGCTGACGATGTTTCCCTACCCCAGCGGCGACCTGCACATGGGCCACGCCGAGGTGTTCGCGCTCCACGACGTGATCTCCCGCTACTGGCGGTTCCGCGGCTACGAGGTCCTGAACCCGATGGGCTGGGACTCCTTCGGCCTGCCCGCGGAGAACGCGGCGATCCGCAACAACGAGTACCCCGCGACGTACACCTACGCCAACATCGAGACGCAGCTGGCGTCGATGAAGCGCTACGGCCTGAGCTTCGACTGGTCGCGCCGGCTGCACACGTCCGACCCCGAGTACTACCGGTGGACCCAGTGGCTGTTCCTGAAGCTGCGCGAGCAGGGGCTGGCCTACCGCAAGAACAGCCCGGTCAACTGGTGCCCCAGTGACCAGACGGTGCTGGCCAACGAGCAGGTGCTGGCCGACGGCACCTGCGAGCGGTGCGGTGCCGTGGTCACCAAGAAGGAGCTGACGCAGTGGTACTTCAAGACCACGCACTACGCGCAGGAGCTGATCGACTACCTGGATGAGCTGCAGGACTCCTGGATCGGCAAGGTCGCCAACGCCCAGCGCAACTGGATCGGTCGGTCCGAGGGTGCCCACGTCGTCTTCGAGGTCGACGGTCACGGGCCGGTCACCGTCTTCACGACCCGGCCGGACACCCTGTTCGGGGCGACGTTCTTCGTCGTCGCCGCGGACGCCAAGATGGCCGACGAGATCTGCACGCCCGACCAGCGGGAGGCGTTCGACGCCTACCTGGAGGAGGTCCGCAAGGCGTCCGACATCGACCGGCTGTCGACCGAGCGGCCGAAGACCGGCGTCTTCCTGGGTCGGTACGCCGTCAACCCGGTCAACGGCGAGCGGATCCCGGTGTGGGCGGCCGACTACGTGCTGGCCGACTACGGCACGGGCGCGATCATGGCGGTGCCCGGGCAGGACCAGCGCGACTACGACTTCGCGAAGGCGTTCGACCTGGCCGATCGTCCGCACGGTGCAGCCGCCGGAGGACTGGGAGGGCGAGGCGTACGTCGGCACCGGTCCGGCCATCAACTCCGCCAACGCCGAGATCTCGCTGAACGGCATGGACGTGCCCGAGGCGAAGTCGACGATCATCGCCTGGCTGGAGAGCAAGGGCCTGGGCAACGGCACCATCAACTTCCGGCTGCGCGACTGGCTGCTGTCGCGCCAGCGCTACTGGGGTGCCCCGATCCCGATCATCCACTGCCCGGACTGCGGTGAGGTGGCGGTGCCGGAGGACCAGCTGCCCGTCGTACTGCCCGAGCTGCGCGGTGCCGACCTGAAGCCGAAGGGCGTCTCCCCGCTGGGTGGCGCGACCGAGTGGGTCAACGTCCCCTGCCCGTCGTGCGGAGGCCCGGGACAGCGCGACACCGACACGATGGACACGTTCGTCGACTCGTCGTGGTACTTCTTCCGCTTCCTGTCGCCGAACGACGACACCGTCGCGTTCGACCCCGCGCTGGCCGAGGCCTGGGGACCGGTCGACTTCTACCTGGGCGGCGACGAGCACGCGGTGCTGCACCTGCTGTACGCACGCTTCTTCACCAAGGCCCTGCGGGACATGGGCATGATCACCTGGGACGAGCCGTTCTCGGCGTACCTGTCCCAGGGCAAGGTCATCAACAACGGCCGGAAGATGAGCAAGTCGCTGGGCAACGGCGTCGACCTGGGCGACCAGCTGTCGGCAGTTCGGCGTCGACGCGGTGCGGCTGACCCTGGTCTTCGCGAGCCCGCCGGAGGACAACATCGACTGGGCGGACATGTCGCCGGCCGGGTCGCTGCGGTTCCTGCAGCGGGCGTGGCGGCTGTCGGGTGACGTCTCGTCGCAGCCCGGCGTCGATGTCACCACCGGCGACGTCGACCTGCGCAAGGTGACGGCGCGAACCGTCGCCGATGCCGAGAAGCTGGTCGACGGCTACCGGTTCAACGTGATGGTCGCCAAGGTGATGGAGCTGGTCAATGCGACCCGCAAGGCGATCGACACCGGCTGCGGTCCGGACGATCCCGCGGTGCGCGAGGCGGCCGAGACGGTCGCGATCGTGCTGTCGATGGTCGCGCCCTACACGGCCGAGGAGATGTGGGAGCGGCTGGGGCACGAGCCCTCCGTTGCCCAGGCGTCCTGGCCGGTCGTCGACGAGTCGCTGCTGGTCGAGGAGACGGTGACCGCGGTGGTCCAGATCCAGGGGAAGGTGAAGGCGCGGCTGGAGGTGGCTCCGGACGTCTCCGACGCCGACCTGGAGGCGACCGCGCTGGCCGACCCGGACGTGGTCCGCGCGATCGACGGGCGCGAGGTACGACGGGTGATCGTGCGCGCTCCCAAGCTGGTCAACATCGTCGTCTGACGCCGGATCGCACTAGCCTCTCCGCATGACGGTCGCGCTCGTCACCGACTCCACCGCGAGCCTCCCCCCGGAGGTCGCCGAGGAGTGCCGGGTCTCGGTGGTGCCGGTCCAGGTCGTCATCGACGACGTGTCGTACGACGAGGGCGCCGAGGAGGCGTCGCCGACGTGCGTCGCCGCGGCCCTGCGGGAGAAGCGCTCCGTGAGTACGTCGCGGCCGGCACCGGCCGTGTTCGCGGACCTCTACCGCCGGCTGGCGGACGAGGGGGCGCGCGAGATCCTCTCGGTCCACCTGTCGAGCGAGGTGAGCGGGACCCTCGAGTCGGCTCAGGTGGCGGCGCGGCACGCGCCGGTGCCGGTGACCTGCGTGGACACCCGGCAGGTCGGGTTCGGCACGGGTTATGCGGTCGAGTCCGCGGCCGCCGTACTGGCCGACGGCGGTAGCCGGGCGGACGCCGCCGAGGCCGCGCGCCAGCGGGCGGCAGCGGTCACGTCGGTGTTCTACGTCGACACGCTCGAGTACCTCCGCCGTGGCGGCCGGATCGGCGGCGCGGCCGCCGTCTTCGGCGGGGCACTGGCGGTGAAGCCGCTCCTCGGCATCCAGAACGGCGTGATCACGACCCTCGAGAAGGTGCGGACGTCGGGTAGGGCGATCAGCCGGCTGGAGGAGCTGGCTGTCATCGCCGCGGGCGACCAGCAGGTCGATGTCACCGTGGCCCACCTCGCGAGCGCGGAGCGGGCCGAGGTGTTGACGGCCAACCTCGCCGAGCGGCTCGAGAAGCAGCTCGAGTGGCGCCCGATCCGGTGCGGGGAGCTGGGCGCGGTGCTGGGCGCGCACGTGGGCCCCGGCATGCTCGCGATCTGCGTCGCGCCGCTCGACCCGCGGCTCTGACCCGCGCCCGCCGCACCCGCAACCGTCCACAGCCGGGAGGCGTGCGCCGGCCGTCCACAGGCTGCCTGCCGGCCGACCAGGAGCGCGGGCGGCGGCGCCTAGCGTGCCGGCATGCGCAGCACCCGTGGATCGTCCGGCACCGACCTGTCGCGCGCCGAGCGGGCCGACGCCGCGTCGCGCCGGCTCGCGTTGCTGGCCGCCGACCTCGGGGCGACCGACCCCGATCCGCATGCCGCCCCGTGGCCGCCGGACGATGGCGACTTCACGCGCGTCGTGCCGTCGCGGCGGGCGGTGCCGCCGGAGCCCGTCCCGGTGGCGCCACCGGATCCGGCAGAGCCGCTGGGCCCCCGATGGTGCCGCGCCCGGGCCGACACGCGTCCCGGCGTCGGCCGGCGTGGACCACGGTGCGGGTGCCCGGCCTGCCCGGCCTGGGCGCGCTCCCAGCTCGCGGTCCTCGCCGTGATCGTCGCCGCGGCGGTGGCGCTCACTGCCTGGTGGGTGGTGCGTGACCAGGCCGCGCCCGTCGCGCCGACCGCCTCGCCCCCACCGTCGTCGGCGCAGCCGCTGGTCGCCCCGACACCTGGCAGCGGTGCGAGCCCGGCGGGCACGACCGACACGGTCACCGTCGACGTGACCGGCAAGGTACGCCGCCCGGGCATCGTCGTGCTCGACACCGGTGCCCGGGTGGTCGACGCGCTGAAGGCCGCCGGCGGTGAGCGTGCGGGGCGTCGACCTGACCGCCCTCAACCTGGCCCGGGTGCTGGTCGACGGGGAGCAGATCGTCGTCGGCGCTCCGCAGCCGACGGTGCCGGTGGCCCCGAGCGGATCGACCGTGCCCGGCGTCCCGACGGCACTGGTCAACCTCAACACCGCGACCCAGGCCGAGCTCGAGACACTGCCGGACGTGGGGCCGGTCACCGCGCTGGCGATCCTGGCGTGGCGCGACGAGCACGGCGGCTACACCAGCGTCGACGAGCTGCTGGAGGTCGATGGGATCGGGGAAGCCACACTCGGCAAGCTGACGCCGTACGTCACTGTCTGACGACGACCTTCAGGCGGAGCGGTCTTCGAGGAGCGCGCGGTGCAGGACGGCGATCAGGTCGCCGCGCGTGACGATCCCGACCATCCGGTCCTGCTCGTCCACCACGGGCACGACCTTGAAGCCGTCCTGCGTCATCACCGGCACCAGGTCGGCGACCGGGGTCTGGGCGCGGATCGTGGTGACGTCGCGGATCATGATCGTCTCCACCGGCTCCAGCTCGACCAGGTCGCGGGTGAACAGGTCGATGATCGACACGACCCCGATCACATGGCGGTCGGCATCCACGACCGGAAGCGTCTTGACCTCCCGCTGCACGATGACGTGGCGGGCCCGGTAGATCGATTCGAACGGCTGCACGGCGGTGACGTCGGTGTGCATGATCCGCTCGACCGGCACACTGCCGAGCCGGCGGTCGAGCGCGTGCGCCTCGGCGTCCCTGACCAGAGCGATGACGTCCTCGGGCAGCACGTCGAGTCGCTGCGACAGCCGGGCCATCGCGGACTCGATGTCCTCGGTGCCGAGCGCGAGCTCGGTGGCCGCGCCTGGGGCGGGGGCCGCGGCGGGCGCACGGTGCGGGTAGCGGCGTCCGGTGAGGTTGTTGACCGCGATCGCCACGAGCAGCAGGGCAACGGTGTTGACCGCGACCGGCAGGGCCGCGAACGCGATGCCCTGTTCGTCGATCGCCGGCGTGGCGGTGGCCGCGAGGAGCGCACATGCTCCGCCGGGCGGATGCAGGCAGCGCAGCAGCATCATCACGCCGATCGCGGCGCCGACGCCGACCGCGCCGGCGAGCAGCACGTCGTCGACCAGCCAGTGTGCGGTCAGCCCGACCAGCGTGGAGATGATGTTGCCGCCCACGACCGGCCACGGTTGCGCGAGCGGGCTCGCGGGCACCGCGAACAGCAGCACCGCGGCGGCGCCCATCGGCGCGACGATGAACGGAAGTGCCTCCGCTCCGCCCGGCACCACCTTCGCGGTCGCACCGGCCACTGCGATACCGATGAGAGCGCCGGCGGCGCCCCGGGCGAGCTCGGCGGGGGAGTAGCGCATCACCCCGGCACCCTAGGTCGTAGCGGCTCAGGGAGCCGGACCCGGCCCGTTGCCGTCCACAGCGATCTGGGGCGTCCTGCTCGTCCACAGCACGGTCCGCGCCGACCGGCCTGCGTCGGGCTGTCTCCCTAGTTTCGCCGGCATGATGCGGGCCACGGACGACGATCCGGACCGGGCGCCGGCGCACGACCTCCGGATGGCGGCGGTCGGCGCGGTCGGCTGGATGGGCGGCATCGCGGCGTACGGCGTCGGCGGGCACGCCTTCTGGCTGCCGTTCGTGCTCGTCCTCGTGGCTGGTGCAGCGTCGAGGCAGCGGCGGGCTCGCGTCGCCCGCCTGCTCGCCGCGTGCGCTCTTGTCGCGGCCGGAGTGGTCGCCAGCGCGTTGCTGAGGAGCGAGGTCGTGAGCCACGGCCCGCTCCGCGAGCTCGCGGAGCAGCGTGCGGTGGCTGAGCTGACCGGGACCGTGGTCTCCGATCCCGTGGTGGTCGACGGCCAGTGGGGGAGCCAGGTGGTGGTGCGGCTCCGGGTGCACGAGGTGACCGCGCGCGGCGCGACCTACCGGCTCGGCGCGACGGTCGTCGTCCTCGGTGACCCGGCCTGGTCGCGAGCCGCGCTCGGCACCGAGGTGCGAGCGGTCGGCCGGATGGCACCGGCGGACGAGGGTGAGGTCGCGGCGCTCGTCGTCGGCACCCGCCCACCCGTGCGCATCCGTGGCCCGGACGTGTGGTGGCGCGGCGCCGCCGCGGTCCGGTCCTCGATCCGCGAGTCGGTCTCCGGGCGGCCGGAGGCGCAGCGCGCGCTGGTACCGGCACTGGTGGTCGGCGACGACGCAGGCCTGCCGGTGGGGCTCGAGCAGGACTTCCGGACGACCGGGCTCACCCACCTCACGGCCGTGAGTGGCACCAACCTGACCCTGGTGGTCGGATTCGTGCTCCTCCTCGCCCGCTCAGCAGGTGTGCGCGGGCGCTGGCTCACCCTGGTCGGCCTGCTCGGGATCGTCGGCTTCGTCCTGCTCGCCCGCACCGAGCCGAGTGTCGTGCGGGCCGCGGCGATGGGCACGGTGGGGCTGTTCGCGCTCGGGACCGACGGTCGCCGGCGCGGTCTGCGGGCGCTCGGCGTGGCCGTGACCGGGTTGCTGCTCGTGACGCCGGCACTCGCGGTCTCCGCCGGCTTCGCGCTGTCGGTGCTGGCGACCGGAGGCATCGTCGTCCTTGCGCCACCGGTGCAGGCGGCACTCGGGCGGTGGCTCCCGACGCCGGTGGCCGGTGCGATCGCGGTCCCGTTCGCCGCCCAGCTCGCGTGCACGCCGGTCATCGCGGCGCTGTCGGGTGAGGTCAGCCTGGTGGCCGTCCTCGCCAACCTGCTGGTCGCGCCGGTCGTCGGCCCGGCGACGGTGCTCGGGCTGGCCGGCGGGCTGACGGGGCTGGTGTGGGAGCCGCTCGGTCGCGTCGCGGGCACTGCGGCCGGGTGGTGTGTCGGATGGATCGTCCGGGTCGCCGAGTGGGGCGCGGACCTGCCGGCGCCGTCGATGCGCTGGGGCTCCGGAGCACTCGCGCTCGCCGTACTGGGTGTGGTGTGCCTGGCGGTCGGGTTCGCCGCGCCGGCGCTGCTGCGTCGCCGCGGGCTCGGCGTGGCCCTCGTCGTCGGGTCGCTGATCGTCGTCCTGGGTGTGCCGGGGCGGATCGCGTCGCTCCCGGGCGGCTGGCCCCACGGCTGGCCGCCGCGCGGCTGGGTCCTCGCCGTCTGCGACGTCGGACAGGGAGACGCCTTGGTGGTCTCGGTCGCGCCGCGGACCGCGATCGTCGTCGACGCAGGTCCGGATCCCGACCTCGTCGACCGCTGTCTCGACCGATTGGGCATCGCGGTGGTCCCGCTTCTCGTGCTGACCCATTTCCACGCCGACCACGTCGCCGGACTGCCCGGTGTCCTGCGCGGACGCACGGTCGGCGCGGTCGAGGCCAGCCCGATGCTCGACCCGCCCGACGCGGTCGAGGCTGTCGAGCGGACGGCGGGGGAGCGCGGGATCCCGGTCACGGCGGCGCCGTACGGCGTGACCCGGCAGTACGGCGACGTCACGCTCCAGGTGCTGTGGCCCGACCTGCCGACCCCGGTCGCCGGACCGGGCGACGGCAGCGCCGCCAACGACGCGAGCGTGGTGCTCCTGGTCGAGTCCCACGACATCCGGATGCTGCTGACCGGAGACGTGGAGCCGCTCGGTCAGGCACGGCTCGCCAGGAGCCTGCCGGGCCTCGACCTCGACGTGCTGAAGGTGCCGCACCACGGCAGCCGCTACCAGGACACCGACTGGCTGCGGTCGCTCGATGCCGAGCTCGCGGTGGTCTCGGTCGGCGCGGACAACGACTACGGCCATCCCGACCCACGGCTGCTCGACGCCCTCGCCGACGACGGGGCGGTGGTTGCCCGCACCGACCGGGACGGCGACGTCGCCGTGGTGCCGGGGGAGGACGGTCCCACTGTCGTGACTGACCACTAGGCTCCAGGACATGCGGGCGGAGGACGTGCTGGGCCGGGTGATCCTGGTGACCGGCAAGGAGGAGTTCCTCGGAGCCCGGACCGTCGAGGAGGTCCGCGCCGTCGTCCGGGCTCACGACGCCGAGTCGGAGCTCTCCGAGGCGGCCGCCTCCGAGCTCACCCTTGCCACGCTCGGCGAGCTGTCGGCCCCGTCGCTGTTCTCGTCGGTGCGGTGCGTGGTCGTCCGCGGCCTGGAGGACCTTCCCGACGAGTCCGTCGACGGGCTGCTGGGCTATGCCGCGGAGCCGGCCGAGGACGTCGGCCTGGTGCTCGTGCACGGCGGCGGACCCAAGGGCTCCGGCGTCCTGGCGAAGCTGCGCAAGCTCGCGACCGTGACCGAGGTGAAGTCGGGCGAGATCAAGGCGTGGGAGATGGGCGGGTTCGCGGTCAGCGAGGCCCGGCGGCGCGGCACGACCCTCGACAAGCAGGCCGCCGAGGTGCTCGTGGTCGCCGTAGGCCACGACCTCAGGTCACTCGCTGCCGCCGTCGACCAGCTCACCAGCGACTTCCCCGGCGAGCGGATCGACGAGGAGAAGGTCGGTCGCTACTTCGGGGGCCGCGCCGAGGTCAAGAACTACGAGATCGCCGACGCGATGCTCGCCGGCAACCGGGCCCTCGCGCTCCAGGAGCTGCGGTGGTCCATCGAGGGCGGCACCTCGGAGGTCTACATCCTGTCCGCGGTCGCGGCGCAGCTGCGCTCCCTTGCCAACCACGTGGCCGGCAACCGTGACGGCGCGATGCCGCCGTGGAAGATGAAGAACCTCAACGCCCAGGCCCGTGGCTGGAGCCCGCCCGGGCTGGCGCGGGCGATCCGCGCGGTGGCGAAGGCGGACGCGGATCTCAAGGGAGCGTCGAGCGACGCGTCGTACACGCTCGAGCGCCTCGTCCTGACCATCGCCGCACTGCGTGAGGCGCACTGACGTCCTGCGGAGATGACGAAGGCGCCCGACCCCGAGCGGGGTGGGCGCCTTCGTGGAAGATCAGTGCTCCGGACCGGAGCCAGGGGCCTCAGAGAGAGGCGGTCTTCTTCATGATCGCGGACTTGCGGTTCGCGGCCTGGTTCTTGTGGATGACGCCCTTGGAGGCGGCCTTGTCGAGCTTCTTGGCGGCGTCGCGACCCAGCGCGACTGCCTGCTCCTTGTCGCCGGCCTCGGCGGCTTCGCGGAACTTGCGCACGGCGGACTTCAGGCCGGTCTTGACGGCCTTGTTGCGCTCGTGACGCTTCTCGTTCTGCTTGTTCCGCTTGATCTGGCTCTTGATGTTCGCCACTACTACGCCTCGTGTCGTTTCGATCGGTGAAAAACTGGACTGGTCCGGAGCGCGTCCGGGCAGGAACAACCGCCAGAGACGCGACGGACAAGGCTAACAGCGGAGCCGTGGCGCACCCAAATCGACCGCAGGCTGTGCAGGTGTGGGAAATTGCGCTCCGTGGCGAACGCTTCGAAGTCTCTGATCCCCGCGATGTTGATCGCGCTGGGGTCGATGGTGTTCTGGGTCCTGGTGATCATCGCAGCGGTCGAGGAGAGTGACCTCCTCATCGGCATCGCCCTGGCGATCGGTGCCGTGATCGCCGTGGTGCTGATCACGCGTGCGGTCCGGAGGAGCGCAGCCCTCAGCGCGGGCGGATCCTCGACGAGGGGACCTCGCGAGGCGCGGATCGTGAGCGCGACGAACAACGGGTCGCTCAACAACGACCCCTACGTCGACTTCGTCCTCGAGGTCAGCCCGAGGGCGGTGAGCCCTACCAGGTGGAGCACCGGACCCTGGTGTCGCAGATGGCGATCCCGAGGGTGCAGCCGGACACCGAGATCGATGTGTGGGTCGACCCGACCGACCGGGAGTCCGTCGTCATCGATCCCAAGCTCACGACCTGAAGCCGAGCCGTCGAGCGGCCGCACCGAGGAACCGCGCGGACTCGGTACGCCGGAAGTCCGCGAGCGTCGGCAGGTTGACGTCGACCGCGGTCGCCGCTCGTACGGCGAGGTTCGTGCCGATGCCGACCAACCAGGTCGTGACGGCGTCGTCGCCGAGTGCGGCCAGCGCCGGTGACGCGGCCAGCGACTGGTCGAACCACGGTTGATCGACCCGCTCGAGCCGCGCGAGGAGCGGGTCGAGCCACGCCCGGCCGACACCCGCAGCGCCCCAGTCGAGGAACACGATCTCCCCGGTCGGCCGCTGCAGCAGGTTGTCGAGCCGGATGTCCCAGTGCACGAGCGTGTCCGCCGGCCCGTCCGCGAGCCCGGCCATCCGCTGCTGCCAAACCATGGCCTCGTCGCGGACCCACGGCGGGCACCGGCGCGTCCGCCAGCTCGCCCACCTGGTCGAACGCGGGCAGCCAGTGGTGGAACACAGCCGACAGATCGGTCAGCCCGGGCTCCATCAGCACGCTTCCGACGAGATGCTCCACGTCGGAGGTCTCGAAGCGGCTGCGCAGCACCGCGCCGAGCTCGTCGGTGGCGGTCAGGAGAAGCTCCATGGTGGCGTCGTCGGCGAGGTCGGGGTGCTGGCCCTCGATGTCCTCGAGGAGCAGGGCGACCCGGTCGCCGTCGTCGTACGACGCCAGCAGGCCGGCCCAGAGCGGATCCGAGCCGAGCAGCGTGAGGGCCGTGATCTCACGGCGGAACAACGTGGGCGTGTCCGGGTTGTGGTCCGTCCCGACCGCCTTGACGAACGCCCGGGTGCCGTCGGCGCACCGCAGCCTGGTGGCGCAGCCCGGCGACATCCCGCCGACGACGTCGACGGCCTCGACCACGGGCGAGCCCAAGGTGTCGTCGACCCAGTCGCGGACCACCTCCGGCATCGAGTCGTACGGCGCCCGCACGCCGACCGCGCGCGGCGCTGTCATCGGGGCGCCCAGCCCCTGCGCTCGGCCAGCCAGTCGTGGAGGACGTCGCGCTGCCACGCCTGGGCCTGCCGCAGGTAGGGAGAGGTCGGCGGCACCGGTTGGGCAGCGGAGGCCGCGAAGTAGCCGAGCACGAGCGCGATCACGATGTCGATGTGCTCGGGGTCGACCTTGGCGAGCAGCGGGTGGGCCGCGATGTGCGCCTCCATGTCGAGCCCGTCCCCGCGCGGTCCGATGAGCAGGAAGAGCGAGTCGAGCCAGTCGGCGCCGCGCACCGGCCAGTTCCAGTCGCAGACGACGACCGTCCCGTCGGGACGGACGAGCAGGTTGTCGTCCCGGATGTCCATGTGGACGAGGGTGTCGCCGTCGACGACGTCGGCGTACTGCTCCGCGAGCGCGCGGCAGTCCGCGGCCCGCGGGTGGTCGACCGCATTCCACATTGCGGGCCAGGTCGCGAACTCCTGGACCGCGTGGTCGATCCCGGCCGGCGCGGGAGTCAGCCGCTCGGCGATCGCGATCGCCATCCGTGACGCGGCCTCGAACTCGTCCGGCACCCAGGGCCGCTGCGGCGCCCGGCCTTCGACGTACTCGAAACCGAGGACGACCCAGTCGTCGTCATCGTGGAGCCACCGCAGCCGCGGTGCCGGGATGCCAGCCGGCAGCATCTCCAGCTTGCGAGCCTCCTCGCGGTAGGCGTCGGCGAACATCCGCTGGGCGATCGTCGACGCCGCCTTCACGAAGTGGCGGCTGCCGTCCGCGCAGATCAGCACCGAGGCGAAGCCCGGCGTGAAGCCGCCGGTCTGCGACTCCGCATCGGTCACCGGTGACCCGATCCGTGCCTCCACCTCCGCCCGGATGTGCGGCGGCAGGAACCGCCACTCCAGCCGGCGGGCGGTCTGGCCGTGGGGGATCCCGGTGGGAAGGGCGGTGGTCACGGCGCCCATCCTCCCGCGCCGACTCGGCGGAATCGACGGGTGTCGGGGAGAATGAGCGCACCATGTCCGCAGCCGCCCCGAAGCCGGGTTACACCGACCCCGCGATCATCCGCAACTTCTGCATCATCGCCCACATCGACCACGGCAAGTCGACCCTCGCCGACCGGATGCTCCAGCTGACCGGCGTCGTGAGCGACCGTGACGCCCGCGCGCAGTACCTCGACCGGATGGACATCGAGCGCGAGCGCGGCATCACCATCAAGAGCCAGGCCGTCCGGCTGCCGTGGACGGTCGCCGAGGGCAACGAGGCGGGCGCCGAGCCCGGCACCTACATCCTCAACATGATCGACACCCCCGGCCACGTCGACTTCACCTACGAGGTCTCGCGGTCGCTGCAGGCGTGCGAGGCGGCGATCCTGCTCGTCGACGCGGCCCAGGGCATCGAGGCGCAGACGCTGGCGAACCTCTACCTCGCCATGGGCGCGGACCTCCACATCATCCCGGTCCTCAACAAGATCGACCTGCCGAGCGCCAACGTGGAGAAGTACGCCGCGGAGCTCGCCGGGCTGGTCGGCTGCGACGTCTCCGACGTACTCCTGACCAGTGCCAAGACCGGCGTCGGCGTGGAGGCGCTCCTCAACGAGATCGTGAAGCAGACCCCCGCCCCGGTCGGAGACGCCGACAAGCCGGCCCGCGCGCTGATCTTCGACTCGGTCTACGACACCTACCGCGGCGTCGTCACCTACGTCCGCGTCATCGACGGCAAGCTCACCCACCGCGACCGGATCAAGATGATGTCGACCAACGCCGTGCACGAGATGCTCGAGGTCGGAGTGATCAGCCCGGAGCCGGTGAAGACGGGGGAGATCGGCGTCGGTGAGGTCGGCTACCTGATCACCGGCGTGAAGGACGTCCGCCAGTCGCGGGTCGGCGACACGGTGACGTCCCAGCACCACGGAGCCACCGAGCCGCTGAGCGGCTACAAGCACCCCAACCCGATGGTGTACGCCGGCCTCTATCCCATCGACGGCGACGACTACCCCGTGCTCCGCGACGCGCTCGAGAAGCTGCAGCTCAACGACGCCGCGCTGGCCTACGAGCCCGAGACCTCGGGCGCGCTCGGCTTCGGCTTCCGCGTCGGCTTCCTGGGCCTGCTCCACATGGAGATCACCCGCGACCGGCTGGAGCGGGAGTTCAACCTCGACCTCATCTCGACGGCGCCGAACGTGGTCTACGAGGTCGTCATGGAGGACGGCAAGAGCTTCGAGGTGACCAACCCGAGCGAATACCCGGACGGCAAGATCGCCGAGGTCCGGGAGCCGGTCGTCAAGGCGACCATCCTCTCGCCGAGCGACTACATCGGCGCGATCATGGAGCTCTGCCAGACCAAGCGCGGCAACCTGCAGGGCATGGACTACCTGTCCGAGGACCGGGTCGAGATGCGCTACACGCTGCCGATGGGCGAGATCGTCTTCGACTTCTTCGACCAGCTCAAGAGCCGGACCAAGGGCTACGCCTCGCTCGACTACGAGCGTTCCGGCGAGCAGGCAGCCGACCTGGTCAAGGTCGACATCCTGCTGCAGGGCGAGCCGGTCGACGCGTTCAGCGCGATCGTCCACCGCGACGCGGCGTACTCCTACGGCGTGATGATGGCGTCGAAGCTCAAGGAGCTGATCCCGCGCCAGCAGTTCGAGGTGCCGATCCAGGCCGCGATCGGCGCGCGGGTGATCGCGCGCGAGAACATCCGCGCGATCCGCAAGGACGTGCTCGCCAAGTGCTACGGCGGTGACATCACCCGTAAGCGCAAGCTGCTCGAGAAGCAGAAGGAAGGCAAGAAGCGGATGAAGATGGTCGGCCGGGTCGAGGTCCCCCAAGAGGCCTTCGTCGCCGCGCTGTCGACATCCGGGCCGGCGGGCGACAAGCCGAAGAAGTGACCCCTACGGTGACGGGGTGGCACTGACCATCCCACCGGACCTCGACAGCCAGCGGTTGCTCGGGCCGGACTGGGAGGCCTGGCTCGACCGGCTGCCGGCACTCGCGGAGTCCGTGTTGTCCGAGTGGGAGCTGACGCTCGACGGGGAGCCGATGCACGGCTTCTGCTCGCTGGTGCTCCCGGTGCGGACCCCGAGCGGGGCGGCCGCCGTACTCAAGCTGCACACGGACGCCGATGCCGAGGAGTCCGACCACGAGCACCTCGCGCTCCAGCGGTGGCGGGGTCGGGGCGCCGTCCGGCTGTTGCGCGCCGACCCCGCGCGGCGGGCGCTCGTGCTCGAACGCCTCGATCAGATCGACCTCAGTCGCCTGGGCGTTGGTCGAGGAGGCCTTCGGCTCGATGCGCCGCGTCACGAGACCCGAGGAGGCGTGCGAGATCGTCGGTCGGCTCTACGGCCGGCTGCACGTGCCGCCGATGCCCCAGCTGCGCGAGCAGGCGTCGTACGTCGTCCGCTGGACCGCCGCTCTCGAGCGCGACGCGCACGCCGTACCCGTGCCGCGACGCCTCGTGGACCAAACCGTCGCCCTCGCCCGCGACCTGTGCCGCGAGCCCGCGACCGCCGTGCTCCACGGTGACCTCCACTACGAGAACGTCATGCTGCGGAGAACGCGGCGGCGAGCCGACCTGGCTGGTGATCGACCCCAAGCCGACCAACGGCGACCCGCACTTCGAGATCGAGCCGATGCTGCGCAACCGCTTCGAGGAGTACGGCAGTGCTGTCGGGGGCGGGTCGGTTCGCGACGGCATCCGACGCCGGTTCCACACGCTCGTCGACACCGCGGGCTTCGACGAGGCGCGGGCCCGGGACTGGGTGATCGTGCGCAGCATCCTCAACACCCACTGGGCCCACGCCGACGCCGTCCGTGCCGGACGTGGGTTGTCGAAGGACGAGCGGGACCTGGTGACGTGCTGCATCGCGGTCGCGAAGGCTGTGCAGGACTGACCCGCGAGCGTTTCGCGGCTGGAACAATGCCCGCCGTGGCACTCTTCCGCAAAGGCCGGTCCGAGCCAGATCTGGGCGCCCACGCCATCACAGCCTTCTGGAACTGGTGGGCGGCTCGACGGCCACCGGATCAGTCCCCATCGCGTGACCGCGGCCAGCGACGAGCTCACCCGGCTCGTCAGCGCTATCCACCCGGATCTCGCCTGGCACTTCGGAGCCGGTCGCGACGCGGAGCACTGCCTCACCGTGTCCGCTGGAGGCGTCGCGCAGGTACGACCGACGGCCGAGCGCTGGCTGCGAGCCGCGCCGCCCCGCGACGCCACCTGGGAGTTTCGTTGCAGCCAGCCGGCCGATCCGTCAGCGTTGGACAACAGGCTCGACATCGGCGGCGAGAGTCTCGCCTTGGCGGAGACCCGGTTCCGTGTCGAGACCGTCGAGGAAGAGTTTCGCGTCCACGTCGGCGTGCACCACCCGGCCTTCTCCCGTCTCCCCGAACCCGTCCGGCAGCAGATCACCTTCCTCGTCCTCGACTGGCTCCTGGGAGAGGACGACGTCGAGCGGTGGCTGGGCCACATCGAGGCGCTGGCAGCGTCTCCGACCCCGGCAGCGTCCCCCGCGGATCTCCGAACCGCCGTCGAGGCCGTCAGCGCGCTGCGGGATCCCGACCAATGGACGTTGGCCCGCTGGCAGGACAAGCGTCGCGGACCCGGGCTCGCGACCTTCCGGCGTGGGCTCCGGTGGATCGACCATCCCACGCTCGACCGGCACCAGCAGGTCGTCGCTTCGTACCAGGCGGGAGTCGACGGCCTGCCCGCCGACGCGGCGACGCTCGACCTGCTCTACGAGGTGGAGTCGGAACTGGAGGCGCTCGTCGAGCCTCGGGGGATCCTCGTGGGACACGAGTCGCACCGCGGGTCGCGGACCTTCCACCTCTACACGGATGGTGAGGACCAGAACGTCGACGCCGACATCGCTCGCTGGGCCCGGTCCAGAGACGTGAGGGTGTCTGCGGAGCCTGATCCGGCGTGGTCGCAGGTGCGGCACTTCACGGGGTAGCCACAGCCGCACTGACGGACACTGACGCGGGCGCCGGATATCCGCTCGACGGGACCGCATGCAAGGGGCAACCTTGCGGCATGGACATCACCGCGTGCGTGACCGACGCCGACCTCGAGGAGTGGCGGGCGGTGCGGATGGCGGTCGTGCCCGGGGAGCGCTGCCACTCGGTCGCCGAGATGCGGAAGCAGGAGACGCCGAGCCGACTGCTGGTGCTCGCGCGGCACGAAGGCGTGGTCGTCGGCTCCGGCCTGGGGGATGTGTCGGACTCAGCGGGCGGCGGGTTCGTAGCGCCGCGGGTCCTCGAGGAGTACCGGCGTCGGGGAGTCGGCACGGCGCTCCTGCGGCGACTGGCCGAGCACTGCGAGGGGCTGGGCCTGCCCGCGCTCCACGCCCAGGTCGACGACGACGGCGCCCTGGCGTTCGCCGAGCGCTTCGGGTTCGTCGAGGTGGACCGCGAGATCGAGCAGACCCGCATCGTCGGCGACGAACAGCCGCCCGCGCCGCTGCCGGACGGGATCGAGGTCGTCACGCTGGCGGATCGCCCCGAGCTCTGGGACGCGTGCTACGAGCGCTTCGGCCAGGAGGCCCTCTCCGACTTCGCCGTGCACGCGCCGCTGGAGATCAGCGCCGAGCAGTGGGCGACCACGTGGCGCGGCGATCCCATGTTCCTCGCAGTGGTCGATGACGAGGTGATCGGCTGCGCCGGCCTGATGCTCGACGAGGATGTCCCTGAGCGCGCCGAGAACGCCCTGACCGCCGTACGTCGGGACTGGCGCGGCCGTGGTATTGCCGCGCACCTGAAGCGGCTCACCCTCCACTGGGCCGCCGGCCACGGCCTGCACGAGATCTACACGTGGACCCAGCTCGGCAACGTGTCGATGACCCGCCTCAACGAGCACCTGGGCTACGTCACCACCCAGACCAGCATCACCCTCTCCCGGCCGCTTCCACTCGACTCTGATCGGTGAGGACGCGCTGACGCCGGGGTCGGGCGTTTCGCTGCGCGACACGACCAGTCAGGTCAGAATCGCCCGCATGCCTCGGATCCTCCGCGCGACCGGTATCGCCGCGCTCGCCCTCGCACTCCTCGCACCCACGGCTGCCCACGCCGACCACTGGGGGAGCTCCGATGCCCGACGTGACGTCGAAGGCATCAACTACGACCCAGAACCAACGCCGTGCGGCACGATCACGGATCTTGACGGGTCGGCTGACACCAACTCCGACATCACCCGGCTGGGCGTGCGACACACCCGGCGCACGCTCACCGTCACCACCCACTTCCGCGACCTCAAGAGCGCACGCGAGCAGAACATGACCATCAACGTGCGCTCGTCCACCGGCGGCTACGAGCTCGAGCTGTACCGAGAGGCGCCGTCCAGCGGTCCCTGGCACGTCTACAGCGACTTGTGGACCGAGCCCAACTACCCGGACCCGGACGACCTCGGCGAATGTGAGGGCTTCTGGGTCGTCAGCCAGGGGATCCCGTGCCGGGTCGAGCACGAGATCGACTTCGCAGGCGACCTGATCCGGCTGAGCCTGCCGCGGAGGTGTCTGAAGAACCCGCGCTGGGTGCGGGTCGCAGCGGAAACCATCCGCTTCGTCGACCAGGGGTCGACATTCGACTACTACTCCGACGAGTGGGATGGAGGGGCCAAGCTCAACTACTGGCTGCCCCCGTTCGGGCCGCGCGTCCGCGCGACGGCCGGCGCGCCGATCGGCGTGGCGAAGACCGACACCTCGAGGGGCAAGGAGCGCCACCTCGTCGTACGACGCGACGGGATATTCACGCGACGCTGACGGATCCGCCTGGGACGATGTGCACATGCCACGCCTCCTCTCGATCAATGTCGGCCAGCCCAAGGACGCCGACTGGGCCGGCATCGGCCGGACCTCGATCGACAAGCAGGCGGTGACCGGCCCGGTCGCGGTGACCGAGCTGGGGGTGATGGGCGACCAGGTCTCCGACACCGTCCACCACGGCGGGATCGACCAGGCCGTCTACGCCTACGCTCGCGAGGACCTCGACTTCTGGGAGGCCGAGCTGGGCCAGCAGATCCGCGACGGCCAGTTCGCCGAGAACCTCACGACCGAGGGCATCGACCTCACCAACGCCGCGGTCGGCACCCGGCTGCAGATCGGCGAGGTGGTGCTCGAGATCGCCGGCGTCCGGACGCCCTGCAACGACTTCAAGGGCTGGATGGCGCTCAGCGGCTTCGACAACACCGCGTGGGTCAAGCGGTTCACTCTCGAGCGCCGCCCGGGGCCCTACCTCCGCGTGCTCGCGACCGGCTCGATCACCGCCGGCGACGCGATCGAGGTCGTCCACGAGCCCGACCACGGCATCACCGTCAGGGACCTGTTCGTGGCCCTCAACCTGGATCGGTCCCGACTTCCGGAGCTGCTGGCGATCGACGGCCTCGCCCCGAGGATCCGGCAGAAGGTCGAGGATTACCTCGCCGGCTAGGGGTCCGCTACCGACGGCGGCCCGAGTGATCTAGGTTACGTGTCATTCACCCGTCGGTCTCGGAACCGCATGAGGAGCGTCATGCCCATCACCCACGACACGAGTTTCCTCGACCACATGCCACAGAACGTGGCGATCCAGTTCATGGATCGGGTCGCGACCTCGGCCACCAGGGAAGCGTTCCGCTTCCCGCGAGGTGACGCCTGGGAGAGCGTCACCTGGGCCCAGGCCGGCGATCGAGTACGACGCCTCGCGGCCGGACTGCTGAGCCTCGGACTCGAGCCCGAGCAGCGCGTCGGCATCGCGTCCTCGACCCGCTACGAGTGGATCCTCGCCGACCTCGCGATCATGTGTGCCGCGGGAGCGACGACGACGGTCTACCCGTCGACCGGCGCCGAGGACACCGCCTACATCGTCGGTGACTCCGACTGCCGCATCGTCTTCGCCGAGGACGGGACGCAGCTCGAGAAGCTCAAGTCGCACCAGGACGAGCTCCCCAACCTGGGGAAGGTGATCTCCTTCGACGACAGCGTCGCCGACGGCGACTGGGTGATCACCATGGAGGCGCTCGCCGAGCTCGGCGACGCCTACCTCGCGGAGCACCCCGACGCGATCGAGGCGGTCAGCAAGGAGATCAAGCCCGATCACCTCGCGACCCTCATCTACACGTCCGGCACCACCGGCAAGCCGAAGGGCGTGCGCACCCTCCACAAGGCGTGGGTGTTCGAGGGCGAGGCGATCAAGGCGCAGAACATCCTGAGCGAGGACGACCTGCAGTTCCTGTGGCTACCGATGGCCCACTCGTTCGGCAAGGTGCTGCTCTCGACCCAGCTCGCCTGCGGCTTCGCGACCGCGATCGACGGCCGGGTCGACAAGATCGTCGAGAACCTCGGCATCGTGAAGCCCACCTTCATGGGCGCCGCGCCGCGGATCTTCGAGAAGGCCCACGCCCGGATCGTCACCATGCAGGCCTCCGAGGGCGGCGCCAAGGAGAAGATCTTCAAGAAGGCCTTCGAGGTCGGGCTCAAGGTGGACGAGCTCAACCGCGCCGGCAAGCCGATCCCGCTGCCGCTCAAGGTCCAGCACCGGATCTTCGACAAGCTGGTCTTCAGCAAGGTGCGCGACCGCTTCGGCGGCCGGGTGAAGTTCTTCATCTCCGGCTCGGCGGCGCTCAATGCCGAGATCGCCGCGTGGTTCCACGCCGCCGGCATCCTGATCCTCGAGGGCTACGGCATGACCGAGAACGCCGCCGGCGCCACGGTCAACCACCCCGACCAGTACAAGCTCGGCACGGTCGGCATGCCGTTCCCCGGCACCGAGGTGCGGATCGCCTCCGACGGTGAGGTCCAGCTCAAGGGCCCGCACCTGATGGCCGGCTACCACAACCGCGACGAGGCCACCGCCGAGGCGATGACCGACGACGGCTGGCTACGCACCGGCGACAAGGGCGAGCTCGACTCCGACGGCTTCCTCAAGATCACCGGACGGATCAAGGAGCTCTTCAAGACCTCCGGCGGCAAGTACATCGCGCCCCCGGCGATCGAGGCGAAGTTCAAGGCGCTCTGCCCCTACGTCAGCCAGTTCATGGTGTTCGGCGCCGAGCGCAACTTCGTCGTCGCACTGGTCACCCTCGACCCCGACGCGGTCGCGGGCTGGGCCGCCGAGAACGGCATGGGCGGATCGTCGTACACCGACATCGTCCGGTCCGACAAGGTCAAGGCGATGATCGGCGACTACGTCGACACCCTCAACTCGCAGCTCAACCGCTGGGAGACCATCAAGAAGTGGGAGCTGCTCGACCACGACCTGACCATCGAGTCGGGCGAGCTCACGCCGTCGCTCAAGGTCAAGCGCGCCGTCGTCGAGACCAACAACAAGGACCTGATCGACTCGTTCTACGGCTGATCCACCGGCGGCTCACAGGGGCCGCACAGGATCGCTGCCTTCACTGATCGTCATGACCAGTGATGCGCACGACCATGCCGACGGAGAGCTCGAGGCCCACGACCTCGGCCTCCAGCACGACCTGACCGAGCTCGCTGCACAACAGGCGCAGCGCGGCCGTGCCTGGGGCCGGCGCGGCCTGCTCGGCCTGATGGGCGGGCTCGGGGTCGCCGCGGTGGCCGGCTGCGCCGCCGACGACAGCGGTACGACGACGAGCAGCTCGAGCGGTCCTCCTCCCCGAGGCATGGGCGGTGACTCGAACGTCGAGGTCGCCGACGGCGAGATCCCGGAGGAGACCGCCGGTCCCTACCCGGGCGACGGCAGCAACGGGCCCGACGTGCTGAGCGAGTCGGGCATCGTGCGCAGCGACATCACCACCAGCTTCGGCTCGGCGTCCGGTGTCGCCGCGGGTGTCCCGACCAAGGTGCGGCTGCGGCTCTACGACCTGTCCGGCGACGACATCACGCCGATGGCCGGCGGCGCGATCTACCTCTGGCACTGCGACGCCGAGGGCCGCTACTCGATGTACTCCGACGGCGTCACCGAGGAGAACTACCTGCGCGGCGTCCAGGAGGCCGACGACGACGGCTGGATGGAGTTCACGACGATCTTCCCGGCCTGCTACTCGGGCCGCTGGCCGCACATGCACTTCGAGGTCTACGCGAGCCTCGACAAGGCCACCGACGTCAACAACAAGATCCGCACGTCCCAGCTCGCCCTCCCGCAGGAGATCTGCGACGACGTCTACAACAACGTCGAGGGCTACGAGCAGAGCGTCACCAACCTGGCGCAGCTCACGCTCGACACCGACGGGATCTTCTCCGACGGCTACTCGCTCCAGCTCGCCAAGGTGACCGGCTCGGTCGACGAGGGCTACACCGTGACCCTCAACGTCCCTGTGTAGGGGACAATCGGTGGGTGCCGTCCGCATTGCCCGAAGGGGAGCCCGCCCCGAGCGACGGCTCACTCCCCGCGAGCGCGCTGGCGCCGCTGGGCAGCCGCCCGTTCGGGTTCTACGTCCACGTGCCGTTCTGCACCGTGCGCTGCGGCTACTGCGACTTCAACACCTACACGGCTGAGGAGCTGGGCGGCGGCGTCTCCCGGCAGACGTACGTCGACCACGCGGTCGCCGAGGTCCGGCTGGCCCGATCCGTGCTCGGCGCCGCAGACGTCCCGGTGGCCACGGTCTTCCTCGGCGGCGGTACGCCGACGCTCCTTCCCCCCGAGGACCTCGGCCGGGTCGTCGCCGCGATCGACGCCGAGTTCGGCCTGGCGCCGGGTGCCGAGGTGACGACCGAGGCCAACCCCGACTCCGTCGACCTGGCCTACCTCGAGCGGCTGCGGGCAGCCGGCTACACCCGGATCTCGTTCGGCATGCAGTCGGCCGTCCCTCACGTGCTGGCCACGCTCGACCGGACGCACGACCCCGAGCGGGTGCCGGGCGTCGTCGCCGACGCGCGGGCCGCCGGCTTCGACCAGATCAGCCTGGACCTCATCTACGGCACGCCGGGGGAGACCGCAGCCGACTGGGCGACGTCCGTCGAGGCAGCTCTCGCGTGCGAGCCCGACCACGTGTCGGCGTACTCCCTGATCGTGGAGGAGGGCACCGCACTCGCCCGGCGCGTGAAGCGCGGTGAGCTGCCGATGCCGGACGAGGACGACCTCGCGGACAAGTACGCCGCCGCCGACGACCTCCTCGCCGCCTCCGGCCTGGAGTGGTACGAGGTGTCCAACTGGGCGCGCGAAGGCGTCGACGGGGAGGCCCGGTGCCGGCACAACCTCGGCTACTGGACCGGGGCGGACTGGTGGGGTGTCGGGCCGGGCGCGCACTCCCACGTCGGTGGCGTGCGGTGGTGGAACGTCAAGCACCCCGCGGCGTACGGCGACCGGCTCGCTGCCGGCGTCAGCCCCGCGCACGCGCGCGAGGTGCTCGACGCCGAGACCCGGCACGTGGAGCGGGTGCTGCTCGAGGTGCGGATCCGCGAGGGCCTCGAGGGGAGCGTTCTCGACGACATCGGCCGCGCCGCGGTGCCGGACCTGGTCGCGCGCGGGCTCGTCGAACCGGCCGCGTGGATGCGGACGGACCGGGTCGTGCTCACCCGCCGCGGCCGGCTGCTCGCCGACCTCGTGGTTCGCGACCTGCTGCCCTGAGCACCCCCGTAGGATCGTCGGTGTGGGACAGCAGCCGCCGGAGTACGAGCCCTACGAGCAGCCGTACGAGCAGCCGTACCAGCCGCCTGCCTACGGGCAGACGCCGCTCTACGGTCGGCCGCCGACTCCCTACGGGTTCAACCCGGCAGCGCCGTACGGCGTGGACCCGCTGACCGGGGCTGCCTACTCCGACAAGTCGAAGCTGGTCGCCGGCCTGCTGCAGATCCTGATCCCGCTCGGCATCGGCCGGATGTACATGGGCCACACCGGCGTCGGCGTCGCCCAGCTGCTGGTGACGATCTTCACCTGCGGCATCGGCTCGCGTGTGGCCGTTCATCGACGGCATCCTGATCCTCGTCGGCAACCCGCGCGACGGGCACGGCCGCCCGATGAAGATGGGCTAGCAGGCTGGCTATCGACCGGGCTCGAGCCGTCACGAAGTCGATCAGCTCCTCGACCCGCCCGAGCAGGACCGGCTCGAGGTCGGCGAACGAGCTCACCTTCGACAAGATGTGCTGCCACGCGCGGGCGATGTCGGCCTGGTCACGGTGCGGCCAGCCGAGGTGCTGGCACACGCCCTTCTTCCACTCGACGTTGCGGGGGATGGTCGGCCATTCCCGGAGCCCGATCCGCTCCGGCTTGACCGCCTGCCAGATGTCGACGAACGGGTGACCGACGATCCGCACGTGCGGGCCGTTCGGGCCGCGCACGATCGCGTCGGCGATGCGTGACTCCTTGGACCCGCGCACCAGGTGGTCGACGAGGACGCCGACGCGGCGCTGCGGGCCGGGCTTGAAGGAGACCAGGTGGTCGGCGAGGTCGTCGACGCCGCCGAGGTACTCCACGACCACGCCCTCGATCCGCAGGTCGTCGCCCCAGACCTTCTCGACCAGCTCCGCATCATGGCGACCCTCGACGAAGATCCGGCTGGCGCGCGCGACCCTGGCCTTGGCGCCGTGGACGGCGACCGAGCCGCTCGCGGTCCGCGTCGGCTTCGCCGGCTGCAGCTCGTACGGCGGGCCGGCGCCGTCAGGATCACCGGCTTGCCCTCGAGCAGGAAGCCCGGGCCCGAGCGGGAAGGTACGGCGCTTGCCGCGCCGGTCCTCGAGCGTGAGCGTGTCCAGGTCGCGGTCGACGGCCACGATCTCGCCGCACCAATCGGTGGTGACTTCCTCGACGACCGCGCCGATCTCGGCCGGCGCCTCCACGGCGCGGCCGTTCTTGGGCTGCTTCCAGTCCCCTGCGAGCACGTCGGTCCCGTAACGATCGGTCACGACCGATCACGCGTATCGGTGCCGATCGCGCGCTAGTTCCGGCTGCGGGACACTCGGGGCGTGCTCGATCGGCGTCGACCGCTCGCACCGCTCGGCCGGTGACCGCGCCGACGGTCTCAGATCAGCGGCAGCCGCTTCTGGGACCGGGGCAGCTGCTCGTAGCCCAGTCGTACGGCGTTCTCCAGCACCTTCGCCGGGAACGGCCACTCCGCAGCGGCGATCGCATCGCCGACCGGGATCCCGCGCCCGGCGAGGTCGCGGATCGTCTCGGCCACCACGCCGATGTCGGCGCGCTGGTCCTGCACGAACTCCCGGTCGACGACCGCACCGTGACCGGGCACGAACACGGTGGCCGGCGTGGCGAGGTTGAGCACCAGGTCGAGGGTCAGCGGCCAGTCCAGCGGATACGAGTCGGCGCCGTAGGCCGGGGGTGCGGACTCCTCGACCAGGTCGCCGGCCAGCAGTACGTCGGCATCAGGCACCCGGACGACCAGGTCGCCACCGGTGTGACCGCGACCCGGGTGGACCAGCTCGACCGCACGGTCGCCGAGGTCGATCACCGAGGCCGAGGAGAACACCTGGTCGGCCGGCACGATCGTCGTCGCGAGCACCTCGTCGCGATGGGGATCGTCGGTGGCCGCGTCGTAGTCCCGCTTGATCCGCTCGCCGGCCTCGATCGTCCGCGCGGCAGCTTCGTCGGTCGCGTGGATGGGCACGCCCGCGCCGTACTCCTCGCGGAACGTCGCGTTGCCGAACGTGTGGTCGAAGTGCTCGTGCGTGTTGACCACCGCCACCACCTCGCCGACGCCGATCGCGCGGACGTCGGCGACGACCTCCCGGGCGACGAGGGAGGAGCTGTGGGTGTCGACCACGACCAGGCCGCGGCTGCCACCCACCACGGTGACGTTGACGTCGAACCAGGGATAGCGGGCGACCCACACCCGGTCGGCGATCTCGGCGAACGGCATGGTGCGGACGCTACCCGGTATTGTTGGCACTCCCAGGATCCGAGTGCCAGTGAGAGGAGGCGAGATGCAGGAGGACCGCAGGCTCGCCGTACTCCGTGCGATCGTCGAGGACTACGTCGCGACCGAGGAGCCGGTCGGCTCGAAGGCCCTGGTCGAGCGCCACGGGCTGAATGTCTCTCCGGCGACCATCCGCAACGACATGGCGGCCCTCGAGGAGGAGGGCTACCTCGCGCAGCCGCACACCAGCGCCGGGCGGGTGCCGACCGACAAGGGCTACCGGCTGTTCGTCGACCGGCTGACCACGGTCAAGCCGATGAGTGCGGCCGAACGACGCGCGATCGCCACCTTCCTCGACGGCGCCGTCGATCTCGACGACGTCGTGCACCGGTCGGTCCGGGTGCTGTCGCAGCTGACCCGCCAGGTCGCGGTGGTGCAGTACCCCACGCTGTCCCGGTCGACGGTCCGGCACGTCGAGATCGTGTCGATCGGCCCGCACCGCTTGCTCGTCGTCCTCATCCTCAGCACCGGACGCGTGGAGCAGCGGCTGGTCGAGGTCACCGAGGAGCTCCCCGACGACGAGCTGGCCGCACTGCGGTCGCGGATCAACCTGGCGGCGACGGGCGAACAGATCTCGATCGCAGCCGTTGCCCTCGACGCCCTCATCACCGGTGACCAGCCGGCGTCCGCGGCCACCGTCGCGGTGGTCGAGACGCTGGTCGAGGCGATGAGCGACCACCGCTCCGACGAACGCATCCTCGTCGGCGGTACGGCGAACCTCGCCCGCTTCGGCGACAACTTCGACTCCGCGGTCCGGCCGCTGCTCGAGGCGCTCGAGGAGCAGGTGGTGCTGCTCAAGCTCCTCGGTGAGGCGGCCGGCGGCGGCGCGGTCACCGTTCGGATCGGTGCCGAGGGTCCCTACGAGGAGCTCTCGTCCACCAGCGTCGTCGTCACCGGCTACGGCCCCGACGACGCGCTGGCGTCGCTCGGCATCGTCGGCCCGACCCGGATGGACTATCCGAGCACGATGGCCGCCGTGCGCGCGGTCGCCCGCTACGTCTCGCGCATCCTCGACGAGGGCTGACGCCCCGCATCCCGAGCCAACCCGTCCCAGAGAAGCAAGGAAGCACGTGAGTCACGACCTGTACGACCTCCTCGGTGTCGCCCGCGACGCGGACGCCGACGCCATCAAGAAGGCCTACCGGCGCCTCGCCCGACAGCTCCACCCCGACGTCAATCCCGATCCCGCGGCGCAGGAGCAGTTCAAGCAGGTCACGGCGGCCTACGAGATCCTGTCGGACCCGCAGAAGCGGGCGGCCTACGACCGCGGCGGCGACCCGTTCGGAGGCGGTTTCGGCGGCCAGGGTGCCGGCTTCTCCTTCACCGACATCATGGACGCGTTCTTCGGCGGCGCGGCCGGGGGCGGTGGCACCCGGGGCCCGCGCCAGCGCACCCGCCGGGGGCAGGACGCGCTGATCCGGCTCGAGGTCGACCTCGCCGAGGCTGCGTTCGGGGTGTCCCGCGAGCTCAAGGTCGACACCGCGATCCGCTGCACGACCTGTGGCGGCGACGGAGCGGCCCCGGGCAGCGAGCCGGTGGCCTGCGATACCTGCCACGGCCACGGTGAGATCGCCCAGGTCCAGCGCTCGTTCCTCGGCGAGATCCGCACCCTGCGGCCGTGCCCGGCCTGCCGCGGCTTCGGCTCCGTGATCCCCGACCCGTGCCGCGAGTGCGCCGGCGACGGACGGGTGCGCTCGCGTCGTACTCTCACCGTCAAGATCCCGGCCGGCGTCGACACCGGCACCCGCGTCCAGCTCAGCGAGCAGGGAGAGGTCGGCCCCGGCGGTGGCCCTCCGGGCGACCTCTACGTCGAGATCCTGGTCGCCCAGCACCCGACCTTCACCCGGCACGGCAACGACCTGCACTGCACGGTCGTCGTGCCGATGACGGCGGCCGCGCTCGGCACCGTGCTGGCACTGCCCACGCTCGAGGCCGACCTGGTCGGCGCCGACGGCGCCGGAGACTCGGGGCTCCAGACCAGCTTCCAGCTCGACGTCGAGCCCGGCACCCAGTCCGGCGCTGAGACCGTGGTCCGCGGTCAGGGCGTGCCCGGTCTCCGTGGCGGACGCGGCGACCTGATCGTCACCGTCAGCGTGGAGACACCGCACCGGCTCGACCCGCGGCAGGAAGAGCTGCTCCGCGAGCTCGCGGCGATCCGAGGCGAGGAGCAGCCGACCGGCAACGTGCGGCCGACCCAGAAGTCGGTCTTCGGCCGGCTCCGCGACGCGTTCAACCAGCACTGACCACGTGACCCGAGTGACCTTGTCGTGACGCTCCCGCAGCACCTCGTGCCGTCGCTCGCCGGGGTCACGCCCGGCGGGATCGTCACGGTCGAGGGCGACGAGGCCCATCACGCCGTCGTCGTACGACGCCTGCGGATCGGTGAGCAGGTCACCCTGGCCGACGGACTCGGCCTGGTGGCCACCGGCGAGGTCAGTGCGACGACGAAGCGGTCCTTCGACGTACGGGTGACCAGCGTCGACGAGGTCGCCGAGCCGTCACCGTCGGTGACCGTCGTGCAGGCGCTGCCCAAGGGCGAGCGGGGCGAGCTCGCCGTCGAGGTGCTCACCGAGATCGGCGTCCAGCGGATCGTCCCGTGGGCGGCCGCCCGCAGCGTGGCGGTCTGGAAGGGCGAGCGGGCCGCGAAGTCCCATGCGAAGTGGCAGAGCACCGCGCGCGAGGCGGCCAAGCAGGCACGGCGGGCCTGGCACCCGGAGGTGCCGACCCCTCGCGTCGACCGTCGACGTCCGAGCACTCGTCGGTGGTGCCGACCTCGCGGTCGTGCTGCACGAGGACGCCACCGAGCCGCTCGGCGCGATCGCCGTCCCCGACGCGGGGGAGATCCTGGTCGTCGTCGGGCCCGAGGGTGGCCTCACCGACGACGAGGTCGCCGGCTTCGTCGCCGCAGGGGCGGTCGCCGTACGCCTCGGCGACGAGGTGCTCCGCACCTCCACGGCCGGCGTCGCCGCCGTCGCCGCGCTGCTGGCCCAGACCCCGCGCTGGGGTGGCTAGGCCTCGTTCAGAGCGCGAGCAGCGCCTCGACCCGCGCGACCTCCTCGTCGAGCTCGGCCTTCTCCGTCTTGGTGAGGTCGCGGTGGAGCCGGTCGATCTCGACCCGGTCGTCGACGATCCGCCAGATGCCGGCGAGCCAGCCGCCCGCGAACAGGGTGTTGCCGACGCCGCCGTTGGTGCCCATCCACGACTTCCGAGCCTCAGGGTCGGTGACCCGGTCGCGCGCGGCGTGGGACAACCACACGTTGTCGTAGGTGCCGAGCAGTCGGACCGGAGCCGGAGCGTCCTCGTCGGCGATCGGCGCTCCGTCGACGTCGTAGAGCACCCGGCCGTCCTCGTCCTCGTGCTGGACCAGGTCGTCCATGGCCTTGAGCACCGGACCCAGCCGGGTCACCGCCGACCACGCGGTGACGTCGGCAGCGGTCGCCGGGCCGAACGCCCGCAGGTAGCGGCGCACCAGCTCGGGTACGTCGGGCTCGCCCATCGGTACGCCGGTCCAGCGGTCGACGTAGTCGTAGACCACGCCGCCCGCAGCCTTCCAGCAACCGCGCGGCGGCAGCTGGGCGAGCGGTGCGATGCTCCGCGCGAGCTGGCCGAGCTGGGTGGGCGGATAGGGGAACCGCTCGGCCAGCGCCTGGCCGATCTCCTTCTGCGGCAGCGGCCCGTCGGCGAGCACCTCGCGCAGCGCGGCCTCGGCGGCCGGGCGCTCGATCTCGCGGGTGTCGCCGATGGACTGGCTCACCCGGACCTCCTGCTCGATCCGCGGCGCCACCCACGTCCGGAGCACGGCGGCGTCCTCGGGCGCGAGCAGGTGGATGGTGCCGCGCATCGTCAGCAGCCGCACCAGCTGTCGCTCCTCGAGCTGCCGGCTGACGTCGTACGGGTCGAGGGTCGTCAGCCGCGCCGCGAGCGAGAGGTACGGCGGCAGGTTCTCCTGGGCCTGGAGCCCGATCAGGTGCCGCACCATCTGCTCCGGCGGCATCGTGACCCGCTCGAGGAGGTGCTGGCGGAGGAGCAGGGTGCGGTTGAGGCGCTGCCGGGTCAGACGCATAGCGGGCTACTCGACGACGATCGTCTTGGTGTCCTCGGTCGGGCCGGGGCCCTCGCCGCCCGACGGGTCGTCGGTCATGGCCACGAACGTGTAGGTCCCGGGCGCGAGGCTGCTGACGTCGACCTCGGTCTCCCACGGGTAGAGGCCGTCGATCCATCCCTCGGCCGTCGCGAACCCGTCGAGCACGGTCTCGCCGGACTCGTCACGGATCTGCCACGGCACGGTCGCCTCGAACGAGCTGGCCTCGCCGCTCGCCGTGAACGAGCCGCTCACCGTCGCGCCCTCGGCGGGCGACAGGACGTTGGCGAACCCGCGCACGTCGAGCTCGTCGGCCGCGCGTGCCATCGCGCTGTCGACGCCGAACAGGACACCCGAGGGCTCGATGACGACGGGCGCCTCTTCGCCCTGCGACGCCCTGGAGGGTGTAGACGAGCTGCTGCACGGCGAGCTTCGCGTCGAGCTGGCTCATGCCGGGCGCCCGACCGTTCCAGGCGTCGTCGGCGGTCGTCACGACGAACTGCTCGCCGTCGTACTCGATGCTGTCGAAGGTGCCGGACGGGTAGAGCGGTGCGGTAGTCCGGGTCCGCCGCGTCGCCGGACGTCATCAACGCCGCCGCCTCCTCCAACGGGTTGTCCGCCTCGACCTCGCGCAGCTCGGCGAACAGCGCCGGGCCGTGCGGGGTGTCGGCGACGAAGAAGACCGGCACCGAGACCGTTGCCGGCGAGGCGGTCGTGGTCACCGTCTCGGTCGGCTCGTCGGTGGGCGGAGTCGTCGCGTCGGTCGGGTCCGAGGTGTCGGACGCGGGCGTCGACGCCGGGTCGTCGGCGTTGGTGTTGCTGGTGGGCTCGTCGTCGCCCGCACCCCGAGAGGACGAGTGCGGTGATCGTTGCGGTGACGGCGAGGGAGAAGGCGTGACGCTTCATGGTTCGATCCTCTCGGTGGTGGATGGTCAGCGGACGGTGATGGTCCGCGTGTCGCTGAACTCTGTGGGCCGGTCCGAGGTCTGGCCGACGTCGAGGACGGACGCCTCGAAGACGTAGTCGCCGGGTGCCAGCCCGCTGAGGTCGATCTCACCCGGTCTCCCAGCCCGGGGCGTGCAGGGTCGCCCCGGCGTCCGTCCCGGTGGTGTCGCTGGGCGTCGTCTCGCCCTCGAGCACGACGACGCCGTTGTCCAGCAGCCTCCACGTGACGGCGCTCTGCACGTTGGCCGACATGGTGCCGTCGGCCAACAACGTGCCGTCGTCGACGGCCAGCTGCTCGGCCGGATTGGTGATGTTGACGGGCGCGGTGATGTCGAACCCCCGGTTGCGATCGACCAGGGCGCCGACCCGGGAGCCGAGCACGGTGCGGACCGGCTCTCCGTTGCGCTGGAAGGCAAGGGGCAGCGTGTCCCCGAGCGCGCCTTCGGCGGTGTAGACCGCCTGCTGCAGGCCGAGCGACGCGGTCGGGCCCGCAGGTTCCAGGGCCGCCTCGGTCCCGAGCTCGACGACGATCCGGTCGTCCTCGATCTGGACCGCACTGAACGAGTCCGTCGGCCAGAGGGTGCCGTAGTCGGGATCACGCGGCCCGAACGTCAGCCGCTGGAGCGCCATCAGCACCTTCTGCTCCGGGTCCGTGGTCGGGGTGACCGCCTGGAACTCGCGGTAGAGCCGCGGCCCGGTCGGGGTGTCGCCGACGAAGTAGAGCGCGGCGGCCGCGGTGATCGGGTCTTCGTCGTCCGAGCTCGGGCCGTTGCTCGCGACCTGCGGGTCGTCGTTGCGGTCGGGGTCGTCGTCGAGCCCGTTGACCACGAACGTCGCGGCCACCACGGTCGCCGCGACCGCGCCGGCGCCGACGAGGACCGGCGCCCACCGCCGCGAGGAGGTACGCCGCACGCGGGTGCGGCGTCGTACCTCTCCCAGGCCGTCGTGGGGCTCGACGTCGGAGACGGCGTCGTGGAAGAGCGCGCGCAGGCGCTCGTCGTCCATGCCGTGGTTGCCAGTCATTGGTCAGTCCTCAGATCCGGGCCGAGCTCTTCGAGTATCGGCCGCAGGGCGGCGGAGCCGCGGGAGGCGTGGCTCTTCACCGCGCCCCGGCTGATCCCGAGGGCATCGGCGATCTCGGCCTCGGACAGGTCGAGGTAGTAGCGCAGCGCCAGCACCTCGCGCTGCCGCCGGGGAAGCTGCTGCAGCGCGTCGAGCACCATCCGGCGCCGGCTGTCGCCGAGCACCGGCTGGTCGGCGCCGGGCGCCGACTCGGGCGCCTGCTGACGGGCCAGGTAGCGGGTGACCACCCCGCGGTGCCGCAGCGCCGAGCGGGAACGGTTGACCACCGCCTGGCGGAGGTAGGCCAGCGCCTTGTGGTGATCCGTCAGCCGGTCCCACTTCTGGTGCACGGCGACCAGCGCGTCCTGCACGATCTCCTCGGCCATGCCCTGGTCGCGCACGAGCAGCACGGACAACCGGACCAGCTGGTCCCAGTGCGCGAGGTAGAGCTCCTCGATGGCCGCGTCGGCGTCGGACGGCACGTCCGGGCGTGCCTCGGTCACGCCGAGCCCCCAGGTGGGGTGCGGCGCGATCCGAGGAATCGCTGCATAACCGGTCACGCTAGTTCCACGCGCGACCCCGGAGACGGGTTGACGTCGGCGCGCCCCGATTTGGGAGAGTGGGCAGGTGACCTCTCCCACAGATCCCGACTGCTTGTTCTGCAAGATCGTCGCCGGAGACATCCCTGCGACGCTCGTCCACGAGTCGGAGACGACGGTCGCGTTCCGCGACCTGAACCCCCAGGCGCCCACCCATGTGCTGGTGATCCCGCGCAGCCACTACCCCGACGCGGCGACGCTGGCGCAGAGCGAGCCGGCCACCGCCGCACACCTCTTCGACGCCGCCCGCGAGATCGCCGCGGCGGAGGGGCTGGACGGCGCTGACGGGGGCTACCGGATGGTCCTCAACACCGGCCCGGCCGCGCACCAGACCGTCTTCCACGCGCACCTGCACGTGCTGGGCGGGCGTTCGATGACCTGGCCGCCCGGCTAGCTGGTCGAGGAGGTCGCTCTGGCGACCGTCACGGACCTCAGAGCGCCTGGAAGAGCCGCATCACGGCGAACAGGACCGGCAGGCCGAAGACGACGAGCAGGAACCAGGCCGTCACCCGGTGGTAGGGCTTGGCGCCGTCGAGCGAGCCGGCGAAGTCGAGCAGGGCGCCGTCGGGCACGTGGTGGGTGAGCCCGAGCCGGCGGGCGTCCTCGGGCAGGTGGTTGCCCGGGAACCAGGACGGCTCGGGATCGTCGACGAGCTCGATCGCGTCGTCGTCGTACTCCTCGCCGTGCGCCATGCGCACACGGTACGCGCCTGGGTGAACTTCCTGGGGGACTAAACAAGGTCGGCCCACGCGTTGATCCGGCGTAGCATTGCTCCCTTCACGACCCAGCCCTGTCGCCCCACCAGAAAGGCCGCCCAGCTCGGGCAAGGATGACCAACTCATCGACGCACCAGACCCGTCACACCGTCGTGGTGCCCAACAGCATCGACATGGTCAGCCTGCTCGGCCCCGGCGACGAGCACCTCGGCATGATCGAGCGCAGCTTCGGCTGCGAGATCCACGTCCGCGGCAACCGGATCACCATGCACGGCGACCCCGGTGAGGTGGCGCTCGCGGAGCGGCTCCTCGACGAGCTGGTCGCGATCATCCGCACCGGCCAGGGCGTGACGCCCGAGACCGTCGAGCGGGTGACCGGCATGCTCCGGGTCGAGACCACCGAGCGGCCGGCCGACGTGCTGTCCCTCAACATCCTCAGCAACCGCGGCCGTTCGATCCGCCCCAAGACGGTCAACCAGAAGCGCTACGTCGAGGCGATCGACAAGCACACGATCACGTTCGGCATCGGCCCGGCCGGCACCGGCAAGACCTACCTGGCGATGGCCAAGGCCGTGCAGGCGCTGCAGTCCAAGCAGGTCAACCGGATCATCCTGTCGCGGCCGGCGGTCGAGGCGGGGGAGAAGCTCGGCTTCCTGCCCGGCACGCTGAGCGAGAAGATCGACCCCTACCTGCGGCCGCTCTACGACGCGCTCCACGACATGATCGACCCCGAGTCGATCCCCAAGCTCCTGGCCGCCGGCACCATCGAGGTGGCGCCGCTGGCCTACCTCCGCGGTCGATCGCTCAACGACTCGTTCATCGTGCTCGACGAGGCGCAGAACACCACGCCCGAGCAGATGAAGATGTTCCTGACCCGGCTGGGCTTCGGTTCCAAGATCGTGGTCACCGGCGACGTCACCCAGGTCGACCTCCCCTCGGGAACGGCGTCGGGCCTCCGGATCGTCGAGGGCATCCTCGACGGCGTCGAAGACCTCACCTTCGTGCGGCTGACCGCGACCGACGTGGTCCGGCACAAGCTGGTCGGCCGGATCGTCGAGGCCTACGACGAGTACGACGCCCGCGCGGACGTCGGCCCCGCCCCGGTCGCGCGACCGAAGCGCCGCGATGGATGATGCTCTCGTGAGCATCGAGGTTCTCGACGAGTCCGGCGCGGGCATCGACGTGAAGCACCTGGCCCGGCTGAGCCGGTTCGTGATGGACCAGATGCGGGTGCACCCGCTCGCCGAGCTCTGCATCAAGGCCGTCGACGAGGCGACCATCGCGCAGCTCAACGGCCAGTGGATGGAGAAGGACGGCCCGACCGACGTGCTCGCCTTCCCGATGGATGAGCTGCGGCCGGGACTGGTGACCGAGGAGCCCGAAGCCGGTGACACTGCCGTGCTCGGCGATATCGTCCTGTGCCCGGCGGTCGCCGAGCGGCAGGGCGAGACGGCCGGCCACGGCACCGTGGCCGAGCTCGAGCTGCTCACCGTGCACGGCATCCTCCACCTTCTCGGCTACGACCACGCGGAGCCGGAGGAGCACCAGGAGATGTTCGGTCTCCAGGACCAGTTGCTCGGCGAATGGCGCGATGTCGACCGGTGACCTGTGGTTGCTCGTCACCGCGGCAGTCCTCGTCGTTCTGGCAGGCCTCTTCGCCGCAGCAGACGCGGCTGTCGGCGGGTTCTCCCGCGCTCGCGCGGGCGAGCTCGAGGCCGAGGCGCGGACCGGCGCGAAGCGACTGGTCGTGGTGCTCGATGACGCGCCGACGTACCTCAACACCGCGCTGTTCGTCCGCATGCTCTGTGAGATCGCCGCGATCGTGCTGGTCACGGTCCTGGTCACGGAGTACGTCGACCGGTCCTACTGGGCGCGGGTCGGCATCGCGACCGGGGCCATGCTCGTCCTGTCGTTCGTGGTCGTCGGCGTCGCGCCCCGCACGCTCGGACGCCAGCACGCCGACGCGGTCGCCCTGTGGTCCGCGTGGCCGCTCTGGGCGCTCACCCGGATCCTCGGGCCGTTCCCCAAGCTGCTGATCCTGATCGGCAACGCGATCACCCCGGGCCGCGGCTTCCGGGAGGGACCGTTCTCGACGGAGACCGAGCTGCGCGAGCTGGTCGACATCGCCGAGGCCTCCGCGGTGATCGAGTCCGACGAGCGGAAGATGATCCACTCTGTCTTCGAGCTCGGCGACACCACGGTGCGCGAGGTGATGGTGCCGCGTGGAGACGTGGTCTACATCGAGACCTACAAGAACCTGAGGCAGACGATGTCGCTCTTCCTCCGGTCCGGCTTCTCGCGGGTGCCCGTGATCGGAGAGAACCTCGACGACGTCCACGGCTTCGCCTACCTCAAGGACGTCGTCCGCCGTGACTTCGAGGCCCCCGACGTCGAGCTCACCCAGCGGGTCGAGGAGATCATGCGGCCGGTCCTCTGGGTGCCGGACTCCAAGCCGGTCGACGACCTGTTGCGCGAGATGCAGGCGCGGCGCCAGCACATCGCTGTCGTCGTCGACGAGTACGGCGGCACCGCCGGCCTGATCACGATCGAGGACCTGCTCGAGGAGATCGTCGGTGAGATCACCGACGAGTACGACACCGAGGAGGTCGAGGTCGAGCAGCTCGACGGCGGCGAGGTGCGGGTCTCGTCCCGCTACCCGATCGACGACCTCGACGAGCTGTTCGGCTTCAACGTCGAGGAGGAGGACGTCGACTCCATCGGCGGCCTGATGGCCAAGCACCTCGGCAAGGTCCCGATCCCGGGCTCGTCGGTCGAGTGCCACGGCCTGCGGTTCGAGGCGGAGGAAGCCGCCGGTCGCCGCAACAAGGTCGGCACCGTGCGGATCCGGCGGCTCACGCCGACTGGCGGCCGACGATAATCATTCACATGTCTGACCTCTCCGCCGAGGACAAGAAGCTCGTCACCCTCGCCCGCGCCACCGGTGCCCGGATCGGGGCAGCCGAGGGCGCCGCGGTGCGGGACACCGACGGCCGGACCTATGCCGCCGCGACCGTCGACCTCCCGTCGCTCCGGCTGTCCGCGGTCCAGGCATGCGTCGCCATGGCGGTGGCATCGGGATCGACCGGGATCGACGCCGTGGTCGTGCTGGGGGAGTCCGGCGCACTCGCCGATCCTGACCGAGCAGTGCTCAGCGACTTCTCCGGCGGCGCCCGCGTCGTCGCCCACCTGGGCGACCCGCGCGGGGCGATCGCCGCGACGATCACCGTGTAGCGCGGCAACCGAGCCGGAAATGATGGCGACCCGCCCCTGGTGCAGGGGCGGGTTCGCCGCGGTGGCGCCGACTGCACTGGGAGCAACGGCCGCGAGCAGGAACGCGGCGGTGGCAAACCCAGGGGAGCGGGTGCACGGCTCGGATCCTGACACGACCTCGGACCTCGTGGGTCGGATTCGAGAAGGCTTTGCCGTCTTTGGTCCAGATTTCTTTCGGCGACATACTGTCGCGAGAAAAACCCCGTAAAGGGCAGGCGTGTTGTCGCCGGCGCACGGTAGTTTTCGACGCGTGGCAGACCGTGCCTGGGAAGAACATGGGAGGGCCGTCGAGCGGCTCGGGACGTCGTACTCAGCCATCCCGCCGGGTGATCCGGTCCGGTTGGCGAAGCAGACGACCAACCTGTTCCGCGCGCGCGCCGCGAGCTCCGCGCCCGGCCTCGACGTGAGCGGGCTGACCGGCGTCATCCAGGTCGACGCGCACCCCGACCCTGCGATCGGCGGCCCGCCGACAGCCGACGTCCAGGGCATGTGCACCTACGAGGACCTCGTCGATGCGACCCTCCCTCACGGACTCATGCCGCAGGTGGTGCCGCAGCTGCGCACCATCACGCTCGGGGGCGCGGTCACCGGGCTCGGCATCGAGTCGACCAGCTTCCGCAACGGACTGCCGCACGAGTCCGTGCTCGAGATGGATGTCTTCACCGGGTCAGGCGAGATCGTCACGACACATCCCGGCGACGACCTGTTCGACGCGTTCCCCAACTCCTACGGCAGCCTCGGCTACGCGACCCGCCTCCGGATCGCGCTCGAGCGGGTGCCGTCGTACGTCGCGCTCCGCCATGTCCGCTTCGACGACCCCGGCCTGCTCGCCAAGACGATCGAGGAGATCACCCGGGCGAGGGAGTACGACGGTGAGCCCGTCGACGGCCTCGACGGAGTCGCGTTCGCGCCGGGGGAGTACTACCTGACCCTGGCGCGCTGGACCGACGATCCCATCGCTGCTCGAGGAGTCGCTCTGGCGACGGTCCGAGACCCCCTCCGACTACACCGGCCAGCAGGTCTACTACCGGTCGATCCCGCAGCGGGACACCGACCTGCTCACGATCTACGACTACCTCTGGCGCTGGGACACCGACTGGTTCTGGTGCTCCGGTGCGTTCGGCGCGCAGCACCCCGTCGTACGACGGCTGTGGCCCGCCAGTCGGCGCCGCTCCGACGTCTACATGCGCCTGCTCAAGCTGGACCGGCAGTTCGCCATCGCCGACCGGCTCGACCGCCGGGCCGGACGACCGCTCCGCGAGCGCGTCGTCCAGGACATCGAGGTGCCGGTGGAGCGACTGGCCGAGTTCCTCGACTGGTTCGATGCCGAGGTCGGGATGCGACCGGTCTGGCTGTGCCCGTTGGTCGCCCGCCGCGACTGGACGGCCTACCCGCTCGAGCCGGATGCGACGTACGTCAACGTCGGCTTCTGGGGCACGGTCCATGTCGGCCCGGACGCCGTGAACGCCCCGAAGAACAGGGCGATCGAGGCGAAGGTCCACGAGCTCGGCGGCCACAAGAGCCTCTACTCCGAGGCGTTCTACGACGCCGACACGTTCGACCTGCTCTACAACGGGCCCGCCCTCGCCGCCGTGAAGCGGCGCTACGACCCCGATGACCGTTTGACCTCTCTCTATGACAAGGCAGTGAGGAGCCGATGATGACCCAGAACACCGTCACCAAGAGCAAAGTCTCGATCGCCGAGGCGTTCGACAGCCTGATGCGGGAGCCGCTACCGCTCCGGATCACTGCCTACGACGGGAGCGCTGCCGGGCCGGAGGACGCGCCGTACCGCTTCCACATCGCCACCGAGCGAGGTCTCAACTACCTGATGAGCTCGCCCGACCCCGACCTCGGCATGGGACGCGCCTACGTCTCCGGCGACCTGCAGCTGTTCGGCACCCACCCCGGCGACCCCTACGACGCACTCGTCGTCCTCAAGGAGGGCATCAAGTTCCGCCGGCCGACCCCGTCCGAGCTGGTGACGCTGGTGCGCTCGCTCGGCATCTCGCACCTGGTGCCGCCGCCTCCTCCGCCCCAGGAGGCACCGTCGCGGGTCCGCCGGGTCTTCGAGGGCTTCCGGCACAGCCTGAGCCGCGACGCCGGGGCGATCAGCCACCACTACGACGTCTCCAACCGGTTCTACGAGATGGTGCTCGGGCCGTCGATGACCTACACCTGCGCGGTCTTCCCCCATGAGGGCGCGACGTTGGAGGAGGCGCAGGCCGCCAAGTACGACCTGGTCGCCCGCAAGCTCGACCTCCGGTCCGGCCAGCGGTTGCTCGACGTCGGTTGCGGCTGGGGCGGGATGGTGCGCCACGCCGCCAAGGAGTACGGCGTCAAGACGCTCGGTGTCACCTTGTCCCGGCAGCAGGCCGACTGGGCCCAGGAGGAGATCAAGCGTCAGGGACTCGACGACCTGGCCGAGGTCCGCCACCTCGACTACCGGCTGGTCAAGGAGGGTCCGTTCGACGCCGTGAGCTCGATCGGGCTCACCGAGCACATCGGCGTGCGCAACTACCCGGCGTACTTCGGCTTCCTCAGGGACAAGCTGAAGCCCGAGGCTCGGCTGCTCAACCACTCCATCACCCGCGCCGACAACTCCCAGTCGACGAGGACCGGCGAGTTCATCGACCGCTATGTCTTCCCCGACGGCGAGCTGGCCGCGCCGGGCCGGCTGGTGAGCGCGGTGCACGACGTCGGGCTCGAGGTCCACGACGTCGAGAACCTCCGGCTCCACTACGCGCGAACGCTGGCCGGATGGTGCGCCAACCTCGAGGCCAACTGGGACGAGTGCGTCGCCGAGGTCGGCGAGAACACCTGCCGGGTGTGGGGCCTCTACATGGCCGGCTCGCGGCTCGCATTCGAGCGCAACGAGATCCAGCTGCACCACATCCTGGCCGCCAAGGTGGGCGACGACGGCAGCAACGGGTTCCCTTTGCGTCCAACTTGGTAAGCGCTGGGAAAATATCCTCGGCAGTTCAGCCAATTCCACATCCGACAACACCCAGGGGTGGCAAAGTCCGTGACGTCACCGGGGGGTGTTACTTGCCGCGTCGCTCCGGGAAGGCGCGGTCCTAGGTTCCGGGAGTGGACTGATGGGCGCTGCACGCGCGTCGAAGACTGGATCGATCGTCGCACTGGTGGCCTCAGCGACGCTGGTGGTGTCGGCAGTCCCGCGTGTCAGCTGGGCTGACCCGCCCCCGCTGGGCAGTGCGTGCACGATCGAGGGCACGTCGGGCCCTGACGTGCTCAACGGCACGTCCGGGAGCGACGTCATCTGCGGCAACGGCGGCGACGACACGATCAACGGCTTCGGCGGCGACGACCTGATCCTCGGCGGCAACGGCAACGACACGGTCGACGGCGGATCAGGTGACGACGACCTGCGCGGCGGAGCGGGCGAGGACACCCTCGGCGGAGCGACGGGTGAGGACGCGATCTACGGCGACGACGGTGACGACGACCTGCTGGGCGGTAACGACGACGACCTCGTGGTCGGCGGTCTGGGCGAGGACGTCGTGCGGGGCGGCAACGGTGCGGACCGCGTGTTCGGCCGGGAAGATGCCGACGTCGTCTACGGCGGTGACGGCAATGACGTCCTGCGGGGCGGCACCGGGAGCGACGACCACTTCGGGCAGGTCGGGGACGACACCATCTACGACCGTGACGGCGCCGGGAACACCGACCACGCGAGCTGCGGCGACGGCACGGACATCGCCAGGGTCGACTTCTACGACACGGTGAACGCCGACTGCGAGCGGCGCAGGAACCTCGACCGCGAGGACCCCGTCGCCGTCGACGACGCGGAGACGGTCGTCGAGGACGACGCGGCGACGACTGTCGACGTGCTCGCGAACGACACCGACCTCGACGAGGGCCCGATCAAGATCGACTCGGTCACCCAGCCGACCAACGGCACCGTGGTGATCACGAACGCGGGGGCCGACCTGACCTACGAGCCGGACGCGGACTACTGCAACGACGGCTCGCCGACCGACGACTTCACCTACACCCTGGCGCCGGGAGGGGACACCGCGACCGTCGCGATGACGGTCACCTGCGTGGCCGACGTGCCCGTGGCGGAGGACGACACCGAGACGGTCGACGAGGACGATCCCGCGACGACGATCGACGTGCTCGCCAATGACGACGACGAGGGCCAGGTCATCGCGATCATCGGGGTCACCCAGCCGACGAACGGCACGGTCGTGATCACCAACGCGGGAGCCGACCTGACCTACGAGCCGGACGCGGACTACTGCAACGACGGCTCTCCGACCGACGACTTCACCTACACGATCACGGGCAACGACACCGCGACCGTCGCAGTCACCGTGACCTGCTTCGACGACACCGCGGACGCCGTGGACGACACCGCCACGGTCGGTGAGGACGACGCCGCGACCACGATCGACGTACTCGGGAACGACGTCGACGCCGAGGGCGACCCCTTCACGATCAACAACGTCTCCCAGCCGACGAACGGCACCGTCGTGATCACCAACGCGGGGGCCGACCTGACCTACGAACCGGACCCGAACTACTGCAACGACGGCTCTCCGACCGACGACTTCACCTACACGATGCACGGGCGGCGACACCGCGACCGTCGAGGTCACCGTGACCTGTGTGTCCGATCCCGCCGTCGCGGACGACGATGCCGAGACCGTCGATGAGGACGACCCGGCGACAACGATCGACGTACTCGCCAACGACACGCAGGGAGACACGGGCACCATCTCGGTTCTCTCGGTGACCTCCGACCCGGCGAACGGCACCGTCGTGATCACCAACGCCGGTGCCGACCTGACCTACGAGCCGCACGACGACTACTGCAACGACCCGCCGGCGACGACGACGGACGACTTCACCTACACGCTGACCCCGGACGGTGACACCGCGACCGTCGAGGTCACCGTGACCTGCGTCAACGACGCCCCGGTCGCCGACGACGAGACCTACACCGGCACCAACGCGGCGGTCGGCAACACCGTCCTCGTGCACAACGACACGACCGACGGGGCGCCGACCGAGGCCGGGCCGCACAAGAGCATCACCGGCGACCTGCTCGACGGCGACACCGACGTCGACGGCGCCGGAGCCGCTCACCATCACGGCCGAGACCGTCTCCAGCGACCGACGGCGGCACCGCCGTCATCGAGGCGGACGGCGACTTCGTCTACACCCCGGCCGCGGGCACCAGCTGCACCGACCACAGCGACTCGTTCTCCTACAACCTCAACGACGGCGACAGCGGCGGCGACATCGGCGTCGTCACGATCGAGACGGCCGGCTGTGTCTGGTACGTCAACAACAACGCCGCCGGCAACGCCGGTACGTCGAGCGCGCCGTTCGACACGCTGGCGCAGGCCGAGACCTCCTCTGCTGCCAACGACACGATCTACGTCTACGACGGCACCAACACGACGGTCGGCTACGACGCCGGGATCACGTTGAAGGCCGGCCAGCGCCTGCTGGGCGAGGTCGCCGACCTCCAGGTCGGCGCGGACCTCTTGGCCTCCGGTTCGGCTGGCCTGGTGCCCACCATCGCCGCAAGCGGGACGGACGTCGTCAATCTTGCTGCCGGAAACACCGTGCAGGGCCTCACGATCGATCCGGCCGGGGCCGGGGGCGGTATCGCCGGCGGCTCAGGCGACGCCGGCGGCACCATCAGGGACGTAGAGATCATCGACACCGGCACCGCGGGCACGCAGCCGGGGCTGGAGCTCGACGGCACGTCCGGGACGTTCAACATCTCGGACTTCGAGGTCAGCACCGCGGGGGCGACCGGCATCCGACTGAACAGCGCCGGCACCGTGAGCTTCGCGGCTCTCGGCACGATCACCGTCGCGACCAGCGGCGCGAAGGCACTCGACCTGACGGGCACCAACCTCTCCACCAGCGTCTTCGACTCCGTCACGGTGACGGGCTCTGGCACCGGTGGTGTCTCGCTGGCGAGCACGACGGGGTCCGCGGTCTTCGACGGCTTGAGCCTGACCACGACGTCTGGGACAGCTCCCGCGTTCGCGCTCACCAGCGCGGCCGGGGTGACCGTTGCTGCTGCCGGCACAGCCAACGTGAGCGCGACCGGTGGCCCGGCCGTCGACGTGACCGGTGCCCCCGGCGCCGTACTGAGCTTCGACCAGGTCACCTCGAATGCCAGCAGCACCGACGGCATCAACCTCGACGGCATGACGACGGGGACGTTCTCCGCCTCGAGCGGCTCGATCACCGGCGCTGCCGGGATCGCCTTCGACCTCAACGGCGGCAGCGGCAATGTCGTCTATCCCGGAGCGCTCAACGACGGGACAGGCGCGACTGCCGAGATCACCGGTCGCACCGGCGGATCGTCACGCTGAGCGGCGCGATCGGCGACGGCGGCGACGCCGGGGGCGGCATCACCCTCTCCGGCAACACCGGTGGCTCGACGGCCTTCAGCAACGCCTCGAAGGTCCTCAACACGGGCGCGTCCAACGCCGTCTCGATGACCTCCAGCGACGGTCACACGCTGAACCTCACCGGCGGCGGGCTCGACATCGACACGACCAGCGGGCGCGGCTTCAACGCCGATGCCAGCGGCACCGTCACCGTGCAGGGCGCCGGCAACACGATCGACAGCACGACCGGCCGAGCACTCAGCCTGGTCACGACCGACATCGGTGCCGACGACGTCACCCTGCAACGGATCTCCGCGAACGGCGGCAGCCAGGGCATCGTGCTCGACACCACCGGCAGCGCGGGCAACCTCGTCATCACCGGTAGCGGCGGTACCTGCACCATCGCCGACACGTCGGGCTGTTCGGCGGCACGTTCACCGACATGACCGGCGTCGACGACGCCGCGACCCTGCCCAGGCGGCACCGGCGATCGTGCTGCGCAACACCACCGCTCCGTCGTTCACGCGGATCCGGATCAACGGCGCGACCAACTACGGCATCCGTGGCACCAGCGTCGCCGGCCTCACCCTGGCCGACAGCGTCGTCAACGGCGCGCTGGGCACGAGCGCCCTCACCGCCAACAAGGACGGTGGCCTCCGGTTCGAGGAGCTGACCGGCACGGTCGACGTCACCAACGCCGCCGTGAGCGGCGGCCACTTCACCAACATCATGGTCGACAACACGGCCGGCGCCCTGGATGCGACGTTCGACAACGTCGACAGCCTCGCGCTGGACGACACCGGCGGCGACGACGCGGTGCAGTTCGAGGGCATCGGCACCGCCGACATGGACGTCGAGTACAAGAACAGCCAGGTCACCGACGCCAGCGGCGACCTGTTCCAGTACATCGGCGACGGCACCGGCGGTGGCGACCTGGACCTCACCGGCAACACGTTCTCCAACAACGAGCCGACCATCAACACCGGCGGTGGCGGCATCGCACTCGTCGCCGGCGCCAAGGGCGCCGCGACGATGGACGTGCTCAACAACACGATGCGGGACTCGCTGACCAACGCGCTCACCATCATCAAGAGCGCGCGACGTCGCCGCCGGCACCAACAACCTGACCGCGTCGATCAACAACAACGACATCGGCCTGGCCGGCACCGCCAACTCCGGATCCACCGAGGGCGACGGCATGGAGATCACCACGTTCGGCGACGGCAACGCGACGTTCACCGTCACCAACAACGACATCCGGCAGTACAACTCGAGCGGCATCCAGTTCGTCGCCGGGTCGGGCGTCGTCGGCACCGGCCAGTTCAACCTGAACATCAGCGGCAACGCGGTGGCCAACCCGGGCACCAACCCCTTGATCACGCTGCTCCAGGGCATCCGGGTCGACAGCGGCGTCGCTGCCGGCGACACCTTCGCCACCTGCGTGAAGTTCGGGCCGAACTCGATCGTCGGGTCGAGCGACGCCGCCAACAAGGACTTCCGGCTGGTGGCAAGCCAGAGCACCACCCTCCGACAGCCCGGCTACGCCGGCGGCAACACCGACGGCCGTCGCGTTCGCCAGCTTTGCCGCCTCGCAGATCGGCGGCGGCACCCAGGGCACCGCGGTCGCGAACTCGCCGGCAGTGTTCGCCGGCTCCGGAACCACATGTCCCTGACCGACCTGGGCCGAACCGAAGGAGACGAGGCCTGATGGGAACTCCGTTCTTGTCCGAGATCAGGATGTTCGGGTTCAACACGAACTTCCTGCCGAAGGGCTGGGCCCTGTGCAACGGCCAGCTCCTGCCGATCAACCAGAACCAGGCACTGTTCAGCCTGCTCGGCACGACGTACGGCGGCAACGGCCAGACAACCTTCGCGTTGCCCGACCTGCGCGGACGGGTGCCGATCCACTTCGGCGACGGGCACACCCTCGGGGAGGCGGCCGGTGCGGAGGCGGTCACCATCACGGCCCAGACGATGCCGCAGCACACTCCACTTCATGAACGCCTCAACGGTGGCCAGCGGCGGCAACGACAACCCGGCCGGCCGCTTCCTCGGAAGCGCGAACAACCTCTACCACACGCCGGCGAGCCCGACGACGATGAATCCGGGGACGATCGGGAACGCCGGCGGCAGCCAGCCGCACGAGAACAGACAGCCGTTCCTGACACTGACCTTCGGGATCGCGCTCCAAGGCATCTTCCCGAGCCAGAACTGAGGAGGACGACGTGGGACAGCCATATGTCGGTGAGATCCGGATGTTCGCGCGGCAACTTCGAGCCGGTCGGCTGGTACTTCTGCGACGGGCGGCCGATGCCGATCGCCGAGAACGACGTCCTGTTCCACGCTGCTCGGCACGACGTACGGCGGCGACGGCGAGGAGACCTTCAACCTCCCGAACCTGCAGAGCCGGATCCCGATCCACCAAGGCGCCCTCCCGGGCGGCTCGACGTACATCCTCGGCGAGACCGGCGGCGTGGAGACCGTGACCCTCACCGTCAACCAGATCCCGAGCCACACCCATCCGCTGTCGGGGCAGCAGTGACCGGCGACCAGACCAGCGCCGACGGCGCGCTGCCGGCGAACTCCGTGACGATCACGCCGTACCTCAACACGAGCCCCGACGCGCCGTTCAACCCCGCCGCGGTCCAGCCCGTCGGAGGGTCGCAGCCGCACGACAACATGCAGCCCTACCTCTGCATCAACTTCATCATCTCGCTGTTCGGGGTCTTCCCGAGCCCGGCCTGAGGCCCGTAGGAGCAACATGTCTGACCAGTTCGTGGCCGAGATCCGCATCTTCCCGTTCAACTTCGCGCCGCGAGGTTGGGCCTTCTGCAACGGGCAGCTGCTGCCGATCTCCCAGAACACCGCCCTCTTCTCCCTCCTCGGGACGACGTACGGCGGCGACGGCAAGTCGACCTTCGCCCTGCCCGACCTCCAGGGCAGTGCGCCGCTGCAGCCCGGCCAGGGCCCGGGCCTCAGCGAGTACTTCCTCGGGCAGGAGTCGGCGGCAGCGAGACGGTCACCCTGCTTCAGAGCGAGATGCCGGTCCACACCCACTCGATGAACGGCGCGACCCAGGACCCGGCGCTCGCCAAGGCGGTCAGCCCGGATGCTTCATGGGCGCTCAGCCAGGGCGGCGGGATCTACCAGGACTCCCAGAACACGCAGCTGTCCTTCCAGGCTCTCTCGCTCGCGGGCGGGAGCCTGCCGCACAACAACATGCAGCCCTACCTGGCCCTGAACTTCTGCATCGCACTGCAGGGCATCTTCCCGGCGAGGTCGTGACGATGGCGTGCGACGACCGCGTCCACCCGGGTCTCGTTGCGGGAGGCGACCGACGACGACCACGCGTTCCTCGTCGCGCTCTACGGCTCGACCCGCGCCGACCTCGCGATGGTGCCGCTCGACGAGGAGCAGCGCGACGCGCTGGTGCGGATGCAGTTCCACGCGCAGGACGTGCACTACCGCCAGACCAGTCCCCACGCCAGCTTCGGCGTCGTCGAGGTCGACGGCCGCGCAGCCGGGCGCCTGTACGTCGACCGCACCGCGGGCGACATCCGGATCATCGACATCACGCTGCTGCCCGAACTTCGTGGCGGTGGGATCGGCCGTGCGCTCATCCAGGAGCTGCTCGACGAGGGTGCCTCCACCGGACGCACTGCGAGCCTGCACGTCGCGATGGGCAACGGTGCCGAGGCGCTGTACGCGCGGCTCGGGTTCCAGCTCATCGCGGATGACGGCGTCTACCGGCTGATGGAGTGGCGGGCGCCGTGAGCAACCGGGGTTGTACCAACTCAGGCGAACGCCGCTTCGTAGCGCGGCCCTTCGGCATCGGGACCCAGCGGCACCAGGAACAGTGCAAGCTCACCGATCTCGTCGTGGTCGAGCTCCCACGTTCCTTGGCTCAGCTGCGGGGCGGACGGACCGCGGAAGATCAGCGAGAACTGCTGAGGCGTGCCGCGCCGTCGGGATGCGCCGCGCCGGCCCGTGTCCCGGCCTCCACCTCGCTCAGGACGAGCGTGAGTCTGTGCTCGTCGGGCACGCGCACGCGGAACTCCTCTCCGACGCGGTCGGCGAATTCGTCGTACGTGAACCACGCGGTCTCGGCCACCCGCCGATGCTATCCGGGCCGCTGCACCCCAGGAGGACACCATGACCGACGTCTCTCGCCGAAGCGTGATCGGAGCCGGCGCGGCAGCAATCGCTGCCAGTGCCCTGGGTGTCGGGGGCCAGCTCGTCGGTGCCGCCGGTGCGCATGCCGCCGATCCGACGTACACCTCGGCCGAGAAGCTCTACCGGCGGTCGCGGTTCGCAGCGCTGCGCGGCAAGGGGTTCGCGATGGCAGCCGGAGGGACGAAGATCCGGGTCCGGCTCACCGAGATCGCCGACCTTCCCGACGAGGCGGCGGGATCCGAGACCAGCTTCCGGCTGACCTTCACCTCACGGTCGGCCGGGCCGGAGCAGGGCACCTACACGCTGCGTCGCGACGGATTCGCGAAGACGTCCATGTTCCTGGTGCCCGACGCGGACCGCCGGACCTACACCGCGGTCGTCCACTCAGCCGGCTAGGACCGGCGCTGTCTCGATCCGCACCGGCACGCCGTTGAGGTGCGCCATCCCGGATGCGCGCTCCAGGTCGGAGGCCTCCGCCGGCAGCACCTCGTTGATGTTGGCTCCGCCGGCGGCGTTGGCGATCTGCCAGCCTGCGTCGCGGTGACCCCAGCCGTGAGGAACGGCGATGCAGCCCTGCACGACCTCGTCGGTGACCCGGGCCGGGACGTCGATCGAGCCCTTGGCCGTGCTCACCCGCACCACTTCGCCGTCGGACAGGCCGATGTCGGCGGCGTCCTTGGGGTGGACCATCGCCAGCTGACGGCGCTCGGGGTCCCGGTGCTTGGGGGTGTTGTGCATCCAGGAGTTGTGGGAGCGCACGTCGCGGCGGCCGATGAGCAGCAGCGGGTACTCGGTGTCCGGCGGCGGGCTGTCCAGCAGCCGGTCGAGCTCGCGCTCGATCACGTCGCCGTCGAGGCGCACCCGGTGGCCGCGGTGGAAGACGCGACGCTTCAGCATGCCGGCGTCGAGGTGCTCGGCGAGTACGACGCCGCGCGGGTTGGCCTTGAGCTTGGCGAGCGACAGGCCACCCCGCCGCAGCCCGAAACGGTCGCCGTCGCGGCCGGTGCGGATCAGGAGGTCGACCAGCATCGCGGGCGTCAGCCGTCCCACCAGCGGCCGCACTGCCCGCTGGGCGGCGCGGCCGATCGCGCCGGTCCCGAACAGCTTCGTGGTCGGGGCCGACATCGGCGCGAAGCCGAGCTCCCGGCCGAGGTCGTCGATGATCTCCCAGTCGGCGCGCGCCTCGCCCTGGGGTGGCACCACGGCCTCGGTCCACTGCACGAAAGGCTTGATGTGGAGGTCGAGGGCAGCGAGCACCAGGTCGTCGCGCTCGTAGAAGCTCGCAGCGGGCAGCACGTAGTCGGCGTGTCGGTGGGTCTCGTTGACGTACATGTCGATGCCGACCAGCAGGTCGAGCTTTCCGAGTGCCGCCTCGAAGCTGATTGCTGCCCGGCACGGACAGCACGGGGTTTCCGGCCGACACGATCAGTGCGCGGAGCTGCCCCTTGCCGGGCGTCTCGATCTCCGGCGCCATCAGCGGTGCCGGCATCTGGCCGAGGACCTCCGGCAGGTCGCCGACCCTTGAGCGGAAGGTGTCGTAGGTGTCGGCGCCGGCCAGGTGGGCCAGCCGGGTGAAGTCCACGGTGCCGCGGCCGAACAGCAGCCCGCCCTCGCGGTCCAGGTTGCCGGTCACCATGGTCAGGGCGTCGATCAGGACGTTGACGAGGGTGGCGTGCGCCCCGAGACAGGCGCCGGTCCGCCCGTGCGCGGCCGCCGACCGTGCGGTCGCGAAGTCGCGGGCGAGGGTGCGGATCGTCTCGGCCGGCACCCCGCAGCGCTCCTCGGCCAGGTCCGGCGAGACCGCCTGGGCGGCGGCGCGCAGCGCGGCGACACCGGTGGACTGTGCCGCGATCGCCACTTCGTCGGCAAGGCCCTCGGCGAAGATCACGTTGAGCATGGCGAGCAGCAGCCAGGCGTCGCCGTCGGGACGGACGCCGACATGCTCGAACGCCCGTGCGGTCTCCGTCCGTCGAGGGTCGATCACGACGACGCGACCGCCGCGCTCGACGATCTCCGAGAACCGCTCGCGAAGGTTGCCGGCGCTGATCAGGCTGCCGCGTGAGACCAGCGGGTTGGTGCCGATGAGGAGCGCGAAGTCGGTCCGCTCGAGGTCGGGCACGGGTACGACGACCGGGCTGCCGTACAGCAGCGCCGAGGCGACGAACCGGCTCGACGTGTCCTGGGTGTTCGGGGTGTAGAGGTGCCGCGAGCCGAGGGCGCGGATGAACCCGCTCAGCCAGAAGGCGTGGGAGTGGCTGAAGGCGGTCGGGTTGCCGCCGTACCAGCCGATCGACTCACCGCCGTGCTCCTCGCGGACCTCCCGCAGCCGTGCGCCGATCTCGCTGAGCGCGGTCTCCCACGAGATCTGCTCGAACTGACCGTCGGGCCGCCGGCGGAGCGGGTGCAGGACGCGGTCCTCGTCGTTGTGGACGTGCAGGAACTCCAGGCCCTTCGGGCAGGAGAACCCGGCGGTGATCGGATGCTCCTTGTCGGGCCGGATCTTGACCAGTCGGCCGTCCTCGACCGTGGCGATCATGCCGCACGTCGGTTCGCAGATCCGGCAGAAGGTCGGCTTCTCGACGGTGGCCATGCCTCGCACTCTAGCGGCTGCTAAGCCGCCGAGGCGGTGGGAACGAACCCCGGTCGATAGCCTGAGCGGGTGAGCACCCGCGCCGAGCAGTACGTCGCCGACGTACTCCGTCGCGAGCAGCTCTCGCCCCACCTGGTGCGGCTCGCCCTCGGTGGCCCGGGGCTCGCCGGATTCACGTCGACCGGCATCGCCGACGAGTGGGTCGGACTGGTCGTGCCCGGGCAGTTCCAGAGCCGCTACTACACGGTGCGGTCGTGGGACGGCGCTGAGCTCGTCGTCGACGTGGTGGTCCACGACGTGGGCCTGGTGACCGAGTGGGCCGGTGGCGAGTGCGTGGGCGACCAGGTCACGATCACCGAACCGAAGGGCTCGTTCGCGATGCCGGAGGGCGCGGCCTGGCTGCTGCTCGTCGGCGACCTCACGGCGCTGCCGGCGATGGCCCGGATCGCCGAGACCGCATGCCGGTGGGGTGCCCACCCGGATCTGGGCCGAGGTGCCCGACCTCGAGGAGCTCTCCGGATACCTGCCCGGTGGTGCCGATGTCACCTGGCTCTCGTCGGATCACGAGACCAGTCGGCTCGCGGCCGTGGTCGAGGAGATCGACTGGCCCGAGGGCGAGGGCTACTTCTGGATGGCGGGTGAGTCCGCGCAGATGCGGGCGATCCGCAAGTTCCTGATGCGGGAGCGACGACTGCCGTCGACGGCGTACGACGTGATGGGCTACTGGCGTGCGGTCGTCGCCCGGCAGCCCCGTCCTGTCGACCCCGGCCCCATCTGGCGCGCGGGCAAGGCGGCCGGCAAGTCCGACGACGAGATCTGGGCCGACTACGACTCGGCCAGCCAGGAGCAGGTGCAACAGTGAGCCGCGAGTTCGACCACGAGAACGACGACTTCGACGACGAGCTCGAAGAGAGCGACGAGGACTTCGGCGGCATGCCCGCACCGGCGCCGCCGACCTTCACCGCGACCGAGGGATTCCGCAGCGGCTTCGCCTGCTTCGTCGGCCGTCCCAACGCCGGCAAGTCGACGCTCACCAACGCGGTCGTCGGCCAGAAGATCGTCATCACCTCCGACAAGCCGCAGACGACGCGCACCGTCGTCCGCGGGATCGTGCACCGTGCGGACGGCCAGCTGGTCCTGGTCGACACCCCGGGGCTGCACAAGCCCCGCACGCTGCTCGGCGAGCGGCTCAACGACCTGGTGAAGACCACCTGGTCAGAGGTCGACGTGGTCGCGGTCTGCTTCCCGAGCGACGAGAAGATCGGCCCGGGCGACAAGTTCCTGGTCAATGAGCTGGCCAAGGTCCGCCGTACGACCAAGATCGCGGTCGCCACGAAGACCGACCTCGCCGATCCCGAACGGATCGGGAACCACCTGCTCGACATCGCCGCGCTCGGCCGCGAGACCGGCACGGAGTGGGCCGAGATCGTCCCCGTCTCGGCCGTCGCGGGGGACCAGGTCGACCTGCTGGCCGAGCTGCTCGTCGGCCTGATGCCGGAGGGACCTGCCCTCTATCCCGACGGCGACCTGACCGATGCTCCCGAAGAGGTGCTCGCGGCGGAGCTGATCCGGGAGGCGGCGCTCGACGGCGTTCACGACGAGCTGCCGCACTCGATCGCGGTCGTCGTCGAGGAGATGGGCCTGCGCGAGGGTCGGCCCGACGACAAGCCGCTGCTCGACATCTACGCCAACCTCTACGTCGAGCGCGACTCGCAGAAGGGCATCGTGATCGGCAAGAAGGGCGTCCGGCTCCGCCAGGTCGGCACGGTCGCGCGCAAGCAGATCGAGTCGCTCCTCGGCACCCCGGTCTACCTCGACCTCCACGTCAAGGTCGCCAAGGACTGGCAGCGCGACCCCCGTCAGCTGCGGAAGCTGGGGTTCTAGCTCTCGTTGGTCGAGGAGGTCGCGTCGACCACCGCTGGTCGAGGAGGTCGCGTCGACCACCGCTGGTCGAGGAGGTCGCGTCGACCACCGCTGGTCGAGGAGGTCGCGTCGACCACCGCTGGTCGAGGAGGTCGCTCTGCGACCGTCACGAGACCCCTCTCCCTGCAGCTTGCGGTCCGCGGTGGGCTGGGTCCCCTGAGACGAGGGACGTGGTGGCACGCCGTCGTTGGTTGCGGCGCTGTCCCCGCGGCCCTGCCCGAGCGCGTCGTTTGCTGGAGGTGCTCGCTGTGGTTGCGGACGTCTAGTTGTGTCGGATGTTCCATGTTGAATAGGTCGCATGGAACTCGGGAACGGCGCGCTCCTCGACCTGGACGCGACGGCCACGCTGGCTGTCGCCGAGCGCGAGGTGGCTGCACGTCGCCGGCAGGGTGTGGAGCGGCTGCAGCTGCTGCTGCATTGGGCGGACCTGCATTCCGAGGACCCGCAGGCTCGGCCGGGGGCGGTGCCGTTGAGCAGGGGTGGTGACCGGCTGGTCGAGCTCGGCGGCGAGGGCACCCCCGAGGTGTCGGAGCTGTGTTGGGCCGAGCTCGCCATCGCCCTGGAGACCGGTGTGGTCGCGTTGCGCAACCAGGCCGGACAGGCCCTGGACCTGCGGCACCGGCTCCCGTTGCTGTGGGCGCTGGTCCAGGAGCTGTGGGTCGAGCCGTGGGTGGCGCAGAAGGTGGCCGCGATGACCCGGGGCCTGACCCGTGACCAGGCCGGGCTGGTCGACACCGCCCTCGCTGCCGCGGTCGATGAGTCGCCGGGACGGATGCTGGGGATCGCGGAGGCCAAGACCATCGAGGCCGACCCGGAGGGCTACCGGGCCCGGCTGGTCGAGGACGAACGCCGTCTCGGCGTCTGGTTGTCGCGGCCCAAGCCCGGCGATCTGGTCGACGACCAGGCCGAGCCCGGCACCCGCCGGCTCAGCTCCAAGCGGACGAAGACCCACGACGGCTACACCGTCGACCAACTCGGCCTCGGCGTCTACCGCTGGGTCACCCGCCACGGCCTCGCCCGGATCGTCACCCCCGCGGCACCCGCAAGATCGAACTCCTCCGCGCCCGCGACGGCACCATCACCGGCGAGCTCTACCCAGGGCCCGCCGTGGACTACCACCCGCGGACCTGATCTTCGGCGCGGTCACTTGCGAGGGGCTTGCGAAGGATGATTTCCGTCGGCTCATCGGGAAGGAACAGAGCGCCGCTGTCGACGTACCCGAGACGGCGGTAGAGATGCTGCGCCCGTTCGGCTGACACCGTCGACGTGAGCACCATGCTGTGGCCAACCGTGACTTGGGACTTCTCCCATGCCTCGATCAACGTCGTGCCGACACCGTGGCCACGACGTTCAGGGATGACCCAGAGCAGGTTCATGAACGGGACTTCATCCCAGAACATGCCCCATCGCAAGCACCCGACGGTGACCCCGTCGACCTCGGCCACCATCACCCGCCCCAGGGAGACCAGGTCGGCCTGGACTTCATGGGATACGTGCTTGTCGACCTCGCACAAGAACGGCAGGTCCGAGTCGCTCGCAATGCGCGTTGTCACGCTCATGCAGTCACCCTTTCACCTCGGGTGGCTCGTGCACGCGCGGCGGCAGCGTCGCATCAGGGGCGTGGGGGTTCAAGCCCCCTCGGGCACCAGACCTCCGGTCCCCACCGTCAGGCCGTCGCCAGCACGGGATCGGGATTCTTGACGTCGATTGCGACCACCCGCACCACTTCGTCGCACGGCAGTCCCGCGGCCTTCGCGTGATCCACGAGGGCTTCGGGGTTCTCGGCTTCGTACATGCAGATCGTTCCCAGTCGACCGTTCGGTTCCTGGAGGACGTACGACCGGATCTTCCGGATGTCGCCACCGAGCTTTTCCGCCTCGGCGTTGGATCGGGCATCTGCTTCCTCCACCTCGCTCGGGTCCCAGCCGTCCCGGCGGAAGATTGCGTAAAGGTCCATGACAGCCTCCTGATGAGTTCTCCGCAGGCATTCTGCGCACTCCGGACGCTAGGGACGTACCCGCGTGACGCACGTCGGTAGAACCGGCCAAATAGCCCGGTCCGCGGTGGGTATTCCTACCCACTGCCGGGCCTGGCGAGCCCGCTCTCGTAGGCGGCGGCTGTCGCCGCTGCTCTCGACGACACGTCCAGCTTGGCGAAGATGTTGGAGACGTGCCGGTGGACGGTCCGCTCGCTGAGGAACAGCTCGGACGCGATCTCCCGGTTGCTGTGCCCGGACGCCATCAGTCGCAGGACCTCGACCTCACGCGGCGAGAGCCCCGCCGTAGCGCGCGATCCGCCTCGCATCGCCGCGACGACGCGCGAGTCCCAGGCGGCACCGAGGCGTTCGAACACCTTCTCGGCCACGTCGAGCTCGAGGGCGGCCGCCTCGCCGTCGCCGAGCAAGTGGTACGCCTCGGCGAGCTGCAGCCTGACCCGGGCGGCCTCGTAGGGGGCCTCGATATCCTGCCACCGGCGACACGCCTCTCGCAGTTGCACCAGTGCCTCCCCGGTCTGCCCGCGGGCCTGGAGAACGCAGCCGCGCGCGCCGTAGGCGGCTGCCTGCAGACCCGAGCTGGCGTAGGTCGCGGCTGTCCGCTCGAGCTCCGACGCCGCGTCCTCGGCCGCATCGAGGTCTCCCGCGGCAAGCGCGATCTCGACCTGGGCAATCCGCAGCGGAGCGCGTTGGAGCTGCGCCGTGGTACCGGCGAGTGCTGAGCGGATGGACGCCGAGGCCACGTCGACGCGGCCCTGCGCCAACCGCACGAGCGCCAGCCCGGGCTGTGGGTCGCGACCGAGCTCGTGCGCCCGCTTGAACGCCTTCTCAGCGCCCGAGAAGTCTCCGCGGAGCCTCGACACCTCGGCCAGTTCGTACTGGGCGCCGGCAGCAGTGCCGACGTGCACTCCCAGCATGTCGCGGTACGCACGGTCGGCCTCGGCGGCTGCTGCAGCCCAGTCGCCGCGGATCTGCATCACCTGTGCGCGATGCACTCGGCAGATCCCGGGGTAGAGGTTGTGGTCCGGGATCTCCTCGCACCAAGAGTTCGCGGCAAGGGTCCACTCGACCGCCCGCCTCACGTCCGCGAGCTCATGGCACACGTCCATCAGGTGGCAGTAGATCGCGCCCGACCACGCGGGGTCGAGCGCTCCCGACAAGGCCTCGAGCATCGCCTCGTCGAGCAAGGTCACCCCGGCGTCCACGCTGCCGTTCTTGACGAGCGTCCTTCCGCGCGCCAGGACTCCCAACGCGGCGACGTTCGGGTCGGGGAGCCGACGGCCCAGCGACTCCATCTTCCGGGCGAGATCCAGGGCCGCCTCGAAGTCGCCGCCGCCGAGTGCGGAGAAGGTGTCGAAGTAGAGCAGATAGCCGTGGGCTGAGCTCTCGGGGTGGTCAGCCGTGAGCTGGCGCACCCGCGTCATCCACGCGTTCCCTCGCGTCGCATCGCCGCGTCCCATCGCGTGAAGAGCCAGGTAGAACGCAGAGAGTGCGGCGTGGGCAGGCTCGCCGTCGTCCATGAACCTGCGGTACGCGCTCTCGAAGGCGTCCAGGCAGGCATCGATCCTTCCTTGCCACCAGGCCGACTCGGCCATGGCGTGCCAGTCGCTCGCCGTGAGGGACTCCGGGTCTGCGACGGCGGCAAAGAGGTCGAAGGCCGTGGCCCAGTCGTGGGCCGCATGGGCGTCACGGGCCGACTGGAGATCCCCTCGCGTCACGACATGAGCCTATCGGTGATCACCCGCCCGCTCTCGGCAACTGCGGGCGCCTGAGCAGTGTTTGGGGAGTCTGCGATTCACCTGGTGGACCAGAGACTCCCCGGTATCCGCTCCCCGGCAATCGCGCGTGTGCCACCTACCAGTCGGGGCTACTCCGGGGCCCAGCACAGACCCCAGGTCTGGCCCATCTCCCACTGCTCCTCGGTGGGGTACTCGTAGCCCCACTGGTAGTCCAGCGGGTCGTCGGCGAAGTCGAGACCGGCGTCCTCGCACGGCGACTCCAGCGGGTCGCGGACGGCCTGCTCGCCGGGGTACTTGCCGGGCTCGTAGGGCACGACCTGGATCGCCCGCCACGAGTGCTCCACCGAGCAGATCACCCGCTCGAAGTCTTCGTCGTCGGGAGCGGCGGTGCCGCACATGGCGTAGCGGTCGCGCTCGGCTTCCTTCTCCAATGCACCCTCGAGGCTGGCGTCCGGTTCGGCCAGTTCCTCGTCGCCGGCGACGACCACGACGTCGCACCGGTACCAGTCGGCGCCCCGGTCGGACTGGGCGACGCTCGGCGTGAACCAGACGGGACGGATCATGCTGAGGCGCAGGTCGGCCTGTTCGCCGCCGAGGAACCCGGCCAGTGCCTTCGGGCAGGTGTCGGCGACCTGCGCCTGGACCCGGTCGGAGTCGACGGCCAGCAGGTGCCCGTCGACCACGGTGTCGAGCGTCCCGACGGCGTAGGTCTCCGACGAGTGCGGGCCGTCGCACGGCGTCGGCTTCTTGGCGGTGGTCGGCGCGAGGGCCTGGCGGAAGCTGAGCCCGTAGCACGCGCCCTCCTCGGGAGGCCGGGGCGGCGGACCGGCCGTCGGCGGGGGAGTGGGCTTCGCCGTCGTCGGGGGCGCCGACGTTTCGTCCGGTTCGTCTTCGGAGCAGCCGGCGAGCGCGGTCACCGCGAGGGCGGCCGTCAGAAAAGCAGAGGCCGTACGACGTCGTACGGCGCCGTCACTCACTCGTCTTCGCCCAGCAGACCGAGCGCCGGTTGCCTGCCTGCCACTCGGCCTCGTGGAAGTGCGTGTAGGCGTACTCGAACCGCGCGGGGTAGTTGAGCCATGCCTTGATCGAGGTGAGGCAGAACGACTTGGTGCGACTCGCAACGACCTCGTCGCCGGGGTACTTGTCTCCCGGCTCGCCCAGCTTGATCGTCGTCGCTGCCCGCCAGTCGTGATCCTGCGAGCACGGGACCTTCTCGCCGTTGGCCACCGTCTCACCGGCTGCGCAGATCAGCCACCGGTCGTCGGGTCGCCCGACGAGCAGACCCTTCGCGGTGGGGGAAGTGGCCGGTACTCGTCGCTGGTCGCGTTGCCGCCGACCGCGTCGCAGCGGTACCAGCGGGCGCCGTCGTCCCACGCCTTCTCCGACGGCCGGAACCAGGCCCAGCTGACGATCGTGCGGAGCACCAGGCTCTCGTCGGTCGCTCCGAGGAACTTCTCGAACTTCTGGGTGCAGGTCCGGTAGGCGTACTCACCCAGCTTGCCGTCGTCGTACTCGGCGTCGTCGAACTCGCTGGGGAGCTCGCCGATCGCGAAGGTCTCCGCGGTGTGCTTGTCATCGCAGTCGACGGTGCGGGTGGCGTTGGCGGGCTGCGCGACGTCGGCCGGCGTCAGCATCCGGCACGCGCCGAGCTCGGGGACCTCGGTCGAGTCCACCTGGTCGGGATCGACGTTCTCACCCTGCGGCTCCGCCGAGCATCCGGCGAGGACGACGGCAGCGGCGAACACGGCGGCGACCGCCGCGCGAACATGCGTCATCGCCGGTCCCCCTCGTGTCGAGTGTCCCTGTCCCTCAACTGCTGAGCAGTGCGGCGATCGTAGCGCCCAGTTCGTAGGCCCCGGACCGCTCCTCCTCGCCCACCTCCCCGAGCACCTCGAGCACGTCGTACGACTGCTTCCAGCCGAGCGCCCCGACGATCGACTGGACCGCCCGGACGCCACCGGTGAGGTCGTAGCGCCCGTGCATCCAGAGTCCGTACGGACGGCCCTTGGTAACGCCCTCGGACTCACCCGCCCCGCCGCTCGGGTCGAGCGCGCCACCCACGGCCAGGAACGTCGAGTCGAAGAAGTGCTTGAGCGCGCCGCTCATGTAGCCGAAGTTCACCGGCGACCCGAGCAGGTAGCCGTCGGCGGCGAGTACGTCGTCCGCCGTCGCCTCCAGCGCCGGCCGTACGACGACCTCGACCCCCTCGATCGCGTCGTCCTGCGCTCCCGCCAACGCCGACTCGAGCAGGGCCTGGGTCGAGCGGGTGGGGAGTGGTGGACGACGAGCAGCGCCGGCATCCGCTAAGGCTATCGATCGCCCTGCGACGGGTCGGTCGGGTGCGATAGAGTTGTGTCGTCATGACGCGCGCGCTCCTTCTTGGTCGCCGTAGCGAGGTCTGAGAGCCGGACCCCCTCGCTGCGGAGTGCGGTTGCGCGACCGGCGCCCATCCTTCGCCGACCTTCGAGGTAAGTCATGACCACCATTCCCCCGCAACAGCCCAGTGGGATGCCGTTCCACCGGTACACCGCGTTCGAGCCCGTCACCGTCCCGGACCGCACCTGGCCGGACCGCAAGATCACGCACGCGCCCCGGTGGCTCTCCACCGATCTGCGTGACGGCAACCAGGCGCTCATCGACCCGATGAGCCCGTCGCGCAAATGAAGATGTTCGAGCTCCTCGTCCGACTGGGCTACAAGGAGATCGAGGTCGGGTTCCCGGCGGCGAGCCAGACCGACTTCGACTTCGTGCGCCAGCTCGTCGAGGGCGACAAGATCCCGGACGACGTACGCGTCTCGGTGCTGACCCAGGCCCGCGAGGACCTGATCGCCCGGACCGTCGAGTCGCTGGTCGGCGCCGACAAGGCGACCGTCCACCTCTACAACGCGACCGCGCCGCTCTTCCAGCGGGTCGTCTTCAACGTCTCCGAAGCCGAGTGCATCGCGATCGCGACGCGCGGCACCGAGTGGGTGATGAAGTACGCCGAGAGCCTGCTCGCCGGCACCGACTTCGGCTACCAGTACAGCCCCGAGATCTTCACCCAGACGCCCACCGACTTCGCGCTCGAGGTCTGCGAGCGGGTCTCCGACATCTGGCAGCCCGAGCCGGGCCGGGAGATCATCCTCAACCTGCCGGCCACCGTCGAGATGTCGACGCCCAACACCTACGCCGACCAGATCGAGTACTTCGGCCGCGGCCTGACCCGCCGCAACGTCACCGCGATCAGCCTGCACCCGCACAACGACAGGGGTACGGCGGTCGCCGCGACCGAGCTGGCGCTGATGGCCGGTGCCGACCGGGTCGAGGGCTGCCTGTTCGGGCACGGCGAGCGCACCGGCAACGTCGACCTGGTCACGCTCGCGATGAACCTGTTCAGCCAGGGCATCGACCCGCAGGTCGACCTGTCTGGTATGGAGGCATCGACGAGGTCCGGCGCACGGTGGAGTACTGCACCCAGCTGCCCGTCCACCCGCGCCACCCCTACGCGGGCGACCTGGTCTACACGGCGTTCTCCGGGTCCCACCAGGACGCCATCAAGAAGGGCCTGGAGGATCTCGACCGGATCGCGGCCGAGGTGGGCCGGCCGGTCAACGAGATCCCGTGGGAGGCGCCGTACCTCCCGATCGACCCGAAGGATGTCGGCCGCACCTATGAAGCCGTCATCCGGGTCAACAGCCAGTCCGGCAAGGGCGGCGTCGCCTACGTGCTCAAGGCGGAGCACTCCCTCGACCTGCCGCGGCGCGCGCAGATCGAGTTCAGCCGGGTGATCCAGCAGCACACCGACACCCAGGGCGGCGAGGTGACGCCCGAGGAGATCTGGTCGATCTTCCGCGCCGAGTACCTCGACCGCGCCGAGCCCTACTCGCTCGAGAGGTGGACCTCCGTCACCGACGCCGAGGGCGACGACCAGCAGGAGGTGCACCTCGTCGTCCGTGGTGAGGAGCGGACCTTCTCCGGCATGGGCAACGGCCCCGTCGCGGCCTTCGTCGACGGCATGCGCCAGGCGGGTGCCGACATCCGGGTGCTCGACTACGCCGAGCACGCCCTCTCGTCGGGCGGCGACGCGGTCGCGGCGGCGTACGTCGAGTGCGAGATCGCCGGCGAGATCGTCTGGGGCATCGGCATCCACCACAACATCGTCACGGCGTCCCTTCGTGCGGTGGTGTGCGCCGCCAACCGGGCGCAAACGGAGACGATCCCGCAGGTCGGCTGACCGACCTGTCATGATTTCGAGGTGAGCGAACGACACCTCGCCTCCGAGCGGATCGGCCAGTTCTTTGTCGAGACCGACGGTGGTCGCGACCGGCTGGAGTACACCGAGTACGGCACGGGTGACGCGTGGGTCGTGCTGCTGCCCGCACTGTTGATGCCCCGGCGGATGCACGACCACCTCGCGCGGACGCTCGCGTCCGCCGGGGCGCACGTGGTCACCCTCGACTTCCTCGGCCATGGTCGGTCGGACCCGCCGGACTACCCGTTCGCCTACTCGGTGACGGCGTTCGCCCGGCAGGTCGTCGCCCTGCTCGACGAGCTGGGCGCGTCGCAGGCAGTCATCGGTGGTACGTCGCTCGGCGCCAACGTCGCCCTCGAGGTGGCGGCGATCGCCCCTGATCGGGTCCGCAGCCTGATCGTCGAGATGCCGGTGCTCGACAATGCGCTCGAGGTGACGATCGTCGCGTTCGCCCCGCTGCTGCTCAGCGCGCGGGTCATCCTTTTCGCCTTCTCAGGTGTCCGGTTCGTCAGCCGCCGGGTGCCGCGCGGGGTCGTTCCGTGGTGGCTGGGGATCGGGCTCGACACCGTCGACCACAAACCGGGTCCGCTCGCGGCGTACGTCCACGGCCTCTTCTTCGGCCGTGTGGCGCCGCCGGCCTCCGAGCGTCGTCGGATCACCGCACCCGCGCTGGTGATCGGCCACCCGCGCCGACGTCCTGCACCCGGCGTCCGACGCCGCGATGGTGGCTGAGGAGCTGCCCAACGCGACTCTCGAGTCGGCCACGTCGATCCTCGAGTGGCGGCGTTCGCCCGAGCGGCTCGACCTGTTGACGACCAAGTTCGTGCTCGACAGCTGGCGACCGGCCCAGCACAGCCGCATTATTGATCAGTACTAAACGGCTGGCCTCGGCAATGGGCGGAAACACTTTGTATAAATTGTTCTCTACGCCAAGTCTATCCGATAAGTCGAGCGGGATGTGATTGTAGCGATCGTGCCCGATGGTGCTGTGGCGCGAGATGCCAATTACGTGGTTATCCTTTTCTTTCAGGATCTGCTCGGCCAGCGCCTTGCCTATTCCTCTGCTGGGTCCGGTAATAAAGTAGTAATTCATAGATAGGTTCAGGTGGTGGTGATCCGGAATGGCGCGTAGTACCGCACGTACTGGATTCGATTTCGGGCTATCAGGCTGTACGGAAAACTTCTGCCAAAATACGAAGCTGCACCGCAGGGTGATCAAAAAAGTTTTTCCGCAAATGGCCTGGATTTTTATAGGGGTTATTAAATGCAAAAACGTGAACTTTCCCTAACTGTTTTCAGCTACCTAACTAAAGGTAGCATAAGTGCTACAAACCAAAAGTGACCTCCATTGCTGAAGGCCACTTTTATCGGGTTTGATGAGGCAAACTATTTGATTACTTCCGGGCCTGGGCGAAACGCTGGTTTACGGCATCCCAGTTGATCACGTTGAAAAACGCGTTGATGTAATCGGGTCTGCGATTCTGGTATTTCAGGTAGTAGGCGTGCTCCCATACATCGAGGCCCAGAATTGGGGTTCCACCGCAGGTTTGGGCCACGGCTACATCCATCAGCGGGTTATCCTGGTTGGCGGTTGAGCAAATATCTACTCCGCCACCCTCCAGGGCGCAAAGCCAGGCCCAGCCCGAGCCGAAACGGGTGGTGGCTGCTTTAGTAAATTCTTCTTTAAACTTTTCGTACGAGCCGAATTTCTGGTTGATGGCATTGGCTACCTCACCGGTTGGCTCACCGCCACCGTTGGGGCCCATAATCTCCCAAAACAGGTTGTGGTTGTAGTACCCTCCCCCGTTGTTGCGCACGGCTGGCGGCATGCTGCCTATGTTACGCAGAATTTCTTCTATGCTTTTGTTTTCGTGCCCGGTGCCTTGCAGGGCATTGTTCAGGTTGGTGGTATAGGCCTGGTGGTGCTTGGTATGGTGGATTTCCATGGTCTGCTTGTCGATATGCGGCTCCAGGGCATCGTAAGCATACGGAAGTGAAGGAAGTTCGAAAGCCATAGTGATTTGGTTTATAGTTAGTGAAACAAGTATTTCTGCAAATATAGAAGAGTTGATAAGAGTGTGCGGCACTCCACCGATAGCCATATGAAAGCGCCCAACTTGGGCAGCCTATACAGGAGCGCGGCCAATATCAACCCGCTTTGCTAATACTACAATTTAGCCTGCTGAGTTGTTTTTGATTTTACCCCGCTGAGCCTGCACAAAACCCGGCCTGAGGCAATTCCGAAAACTTGAGGCATTTCTCCGTTACCGCTTCTCCCGGAAGAAGTTGCTCACCAGCTGGCTGCACTCCTGCGCCATTATACCCGAGAGCATTTCGGTTTTAGGGTGCAGCAAATTGGGCTCTACTCTGCGGTAGCCGCGCTTGGGGTCGGGGGCGCCATACACCACCCGCTCAAGCTGCGACCAGAACAAAGCTCCGGCACACATTACGCAGGGCTCGAGGGTAACATACAGGGTGCACTCGCTCAGGAATTTGTTCCCCAGGTAATTGGCAGCCGAGGTTACGGCCAGCATCTCGGCATGGGCGGTTACGTCCTGCAGCTTTTCGGTTTGGTTGTAGGCCCGTGCTATTATTCGGTTGCGCGATACCACCACGGCCCCTACCGGAATCTCGCCTTCTTCCAGTGCATAAAGCGCCTGCTTGTAGGCCTCTTTCATGTAGTGCTCGTGCGAAAATACCGAGAACGTATCAGCCATCTGTAGTATGCGAAGAATTTAAAATGGAGGGAGAGAAGGCAGATTATACTGCTGCATGCTTAGTGTTTACTACCTGCCGATAAGGCTGTCTGCGTATTGTTATTGCCCGCGCTTAAGGGTATTGCTGGGTGGCGCTGGCTGCTGTGGCTGACCAACCGGTACTTCTTTTTTCTGGTTAGGGCCACGCTCAACGGTTACCGGGCTAATGTTCTTCAGCTTTACCGAACTCATGATCTCGGGTACGCGCCCCTCCCATTGGCTGCGAAGCTCGGCCGGAGTTTGCAGCGTAAGCACAATCATCTTATGCGTGGGCTCGTCTACGGTGTACATGATGGTGGTGTACTTGCGCAGCGGCTTCATCATTTTCATGTCTTTGTCTTCGTGGTTCATGCTCGAGAGAAACTCCATCACCACGTAGTCGCGGCCGTTTATGCGCTGGGTTTTCTCGCTCAGGAACTCCACCTCGCTGAACATGTTCAGGATAGAGGCTTTGTAGAATTTCTGCAGCAGCTCGGTGTCGCCTGCCCGAAAATCGGACCTGCGCTCGGTTACAATAAAATCAGCCGTTCCATCGGGCGAGGAGTACACTGCCTTGGGCTTTTTCCAGCTTGGGTATTTGTCGGCTATTCCCTGGTCGGAAAGAGGTTTAAAATTGGCCGGTAAGTACACTTCCACCTCGGGCGTTACGGCCATTTTTGTGAGCCGGGCCGAGCCCTCGCCTTTATTTTTTGGCTCCGAAGAAGCTGCATGGTTTTTATCGGGCCGGGCCTTAGGTTTGCCAGTAGGCGATATCTGGGCCTGCAGCGGCTGTGCCAGCAAGGCCGCAGCCAATGCAAATAAAAGAGTGGGTTTACGAAGCATGGTGCAAAAATAACGCATCGGGCGGTGGTTTATGCGATCTGCCTGAAAATGTATTTTGCGCTGCCGCAAGTCGGCAACAGTCAAAAAAAAGCTCCCGACTTGTGTCCGGAGCTTTTACAAATTTTAGTTTTGCTTCTGACCTATCTGGGTATCTTCAGCTTCCAGCCCGGCTGTATCAGATCTGGGTTCTTGATCTGGTCGGTGTTGGCCTGGTGTATCTTTTTCCACTGCTGGGCATCGCCATACAGCTCTTTGGCAATTTTAGAAAGCGAGTCGCCACTTTTCACGGTGTAGTATTCGGTATTCGGATCCTGAGCGGGCGCGCCCAGGCCTCCGCCCATAGGCCCACCGGCAGCGCCTGGTTTGGGCTGGGCCGGCTTTTCCTCGCCTTTCTTTAAGAAATCAAAAAGTCCCATGCGGTTTAGCTAGTTGTTAGGTAGAACAATGATTGAGTCGGGTAGCGGCTACAAACGGCCTCTACCTAAACCACATACGCCTGCCGCTTCGGAATGTTCAACTCTGCCGTGGCCTGGCAGGTTTAACCAATGCCTGTGTTTACCCGTACTGTAGCCATGCCGCCTGTCTGGCGGGAGCACCTTTCATTCACGAAACGAACTATCTGACATGCTAAACAACTTCAAGATCTCTTTTCTGGCACTGGTTACCTGTATGCTAACTTTTGCCATGGCCTGCAACAACAACAAAAACGAAGCCGGCAACTCGAACATGATCTCGGGCACCGGTAGCAAAACCTGGCTGGCCGATCGCGAAACCACTGCTGCTGGCGATAAAGACAAGCTCGACAGCTCGGAGAAAAAAGAGCGCGTTACTTTTTATGCCAACGGCAAGTTTACCATGACCTCGCCCACCAATACCGCCAACGGCACCTGGACCTACGATGCCGGAGGAAAAAACCTGGCACTGCAGTTTGATGGCGCTGGTGTTTCGGAGAATTTCCAGGTAGCCAGCCTCTCCGAAAAAGAAATGATGCTGACTGGTGGTGATGGCTCTACCATGGAACTGGAGGCAGAGTAACTTAAGTAAAACCTAAAATCAAGAGCCGGAGATCTGTAAAGATCTTCGGCTTTTTTGTTAACCTGATGCGGAAAAGGGCCAGGCATACTTACTTACCACAACAGCCTGCCCAAAATATACCTCTAGCCATGCCCTGGCTGGTTACTTGTTTACCATTACCAAATCCGGTCCGGCAGTTGGCCCTTCCCCACCTGTTCTTCGTAACTTTGCGGCCTCTCCGGCTGTTCCACTGCCGGAGCCTTACTTCTATACATGGCAAAAGTAGCAATAAATCTTACCACCGGCTCGCTTCAGCAGGAAGAGATCATTGTCGGCATCGACCTGGGCACCACCAACAGCTTGGTCGCCTATATCCACCCCGATACCAAACAGCCCATTGCCATCAACGACCAGGGCATGGGCACCATTGTGCCTTCGGTGGTGCACTTCACGCCGCAGGGCGAGGTGATGGTGGGAAACGAGGCTAAGGAGTACCTCATCACCGACCCGGCCAACACCATTTATTCGGTAAAGCGCCTGCTGGGCAAATCGTACAAAGACCTGGGCGAGCACCAGGGCTATTTCGGCTACCAGATCATAGACGACGAAACCGAGGGGCTGGTGAAGTATCCGGGTGCAGGACCGCTTCTACTCCCCCATCGAGCTGTCGCGCGGAGATACTGAAAGAGCTGCGCAAACGGGCAGAGCACGCCTGAAAACGCCCGTGAACCGGGCAGTGATTACCGTGCCGGCTTACTTCAATGACTCGCAGCGCCAGGCCACCCGCGATGCCGGCAAGCTGGCCGGGCTGGAGGTGCTGCGCATTGTGAACGAACCCACCGCAGCCGCGCTGGCCTATGGCATCGGCATCGACCCCGAAGAGGAAAAGACCGTGGCCGTATATGACCTGGGCGGAGGCACGTTCGATATCTCGATCCTGCGGATTCACCAGGGCATTTTCGAAGTGCTTTCCACCAATGGCGATACCTACCTGGGCGGCGATGACATGGACCGGGCGCTCATGCAGCACTGGATGCAGCGGGCAGCGACAGCCGAAGCCTGTTGAGCGAAAACAAAGAGCTCTCGCAGGAGCTGCGCCTGGAAGCCGAAGAAGCCAAGAAAGCCCTGAGCAAGGAAAGCACCTATATACCGAGCGGCCATCCATGGCATCAGCACCCACACCACGCTGGAAGAATTTGAAGGCCTGATCAGCCCCATTGTGGAGCGTACTATCAGCGCCTGCCGCAGGCCCTGGCCGATGCCGGGCTGGAGCCCGAGCAGATGGATGCCGTGATCATGGTAGGCGGCTCCACGCGCGTGCCGCTGGTGTTCCAGGCCGTTTCTGATTTCTTCGACCAGTCCGCCAACAACTCGCTGAACCCCGATGAGGTGGTGGCGCTAGGCGCAGCCGTGCAGGCAGATATCCTGGGCGGAAACCGCAAAGACCTGCTCCTGCTCGATGTGACGCCCCTAACCCTCGGCATCGAAACCATGGGCGGCCTCATGGACCCGATCATCCCCCGCAACTCCAAAATCCCCACCAAAGCCGGCCGCCAGTACACCACTTCCATAGACGGGCAGGTGAACATGAAGATCTCGGTGTACCAGGGTGAGCGCGACCTGGTGAAGGACAACCGCAAGCTGGCCGAGTTTGACCTGCGCGGCATCCCGGCCATGCCGGCCGGCTTCCCGAAGGTGGATGTGAACTTCATCCTGAACGCAGATGGCATCCTGAAAGTAGAGGCCATCGAGCTCCGCTCCGGCACGCGGCAGGAAGTGCAGGTAAAGCCACAGTACGGCCTCACGGACGAGCAGGTGGAGCAAATGCTGATGGACTTCGCTACCCAATGCCAAAGATGACGTGGCTGCCCGCATGGTGATAGAAGCCCGCACCACTGCCGAGCACTGCTCTACCAGGTGGAGCGCTTCGTGACTAAAAACCGGGAGCACCTTTCAGATGAAGAATTGGTAAGCACCGCCCGGCTGGTGCAGGAGCTGCAGGCCGCCCTCGAAACCAAAGAAAAAGACACGATCCTGAAAGCCGTAGACGCGCTTGAGGACTATACCCGCCCCTTTGCCGAGCGCCTGATGCAGATCAGCATTAAAGCAGCAATGGAGGGAAAGAAAATAGAGTAGGCAATACCGGAAGCTTTCTATTCAGATGAGAAAGCAGCCCGGCCTGACTCACCCGGGCTGTAGCTACAAGCACCCGCTCCGGCTTTCGGCTTTGGACCTAAATCAAAACCACTGTATTTCCGCGGCTGGTTTTCGCTGTTCCGCATGCCCGGTCAGCCCTGCCTCCGGTACCGAATGCTGTAGCAGCCGTTGCGGCAGCGGCTGCCCGCTTTGGCTACTGGGGGCAAAAGTCCTAATTTTGCACCGCTTTTAGGAATTCCTGAAAGGAAACGGTGCCGCGGCATCCGTGCGCCCCAACTCCTGAGCCCACCGCTCTATGCTGTTCAACTCCATCCCGTTTCTGGTATTCTTCCCGGCTATCTTCATCAGCTTTTACCTGCTGCCCCCCCGCTGGCGCTGGCTCCTGCTGATCGTGGCGAGCTATTTCTTTTACATGTACTGGGAGCCCTCCTACATTTTCCTGCTGGGCTTCGCTACGGTACTCGATTACGTTTTCGGCCTGGTCATTTACCGCACTACATATCCCGGCAGGCGAAAAGCCCTCTTCCTGACGAGCATTATCATTAACCTGGGAGTGCTCTTTGCCTTCAAGTACTTCAACTTCTTTAACGAGTCGCTGCGCTATACCCTTTCCAAAGCAGATCTTGACCTTAACATACCCATGATCAGCGTGCTGCTGCCGGTGGGCATCTCATTTTACACGTTCCACTCGCTCAGCTACATCATAGACATTTACCTGCACCGCATCAAGCCCGAAAAGCACTGGGGCAAATACGCGCTGTTTGTGGCCTTCTTCCCGCTGCTGGTGGCCGGGCCTATCGAGCGGGCTAATCACCTGCTGCCCCAGCTCCAGAAAAACGACCAGAAAGTAGACTACCACAACTTCGTGGCGGGCATGCTGCAGGCGGCTTTCGGCTTTTTCAAAAAAGTAGTGGTGGCAGATACGCTGGCCATTTACGTCAACTCCGTGTACAACAACTATGAGATGCACACGGGCTTTACGCTGCTTTTTGCCACCTATATCTTCGCCTTCCAGATCTACTGCGACTTTTCGGGCTATTCAGATATTGCCCTGGGCGTGGCCAAGATGATGGGCTACGACCTGCTCAAGAACTTCCACCTGCCCTACTTTTCCAAGAACATCACCGAGTTCTGGAGGCGCTGGCACATCTCGCTTTCCAGCTGGCTCCGCGATTACCTCTACATTCCCCTGGGCGGCAACCGGCACGGCAGCTTCAACACCTATAAAAACCTGATCATCACGTTTCTGCTGGGCGGCCTCTGGCATGGGGCCAGCTGGAATTTCGTGATCTGGGGGGCGCTTAACGGGCTTTACCTGGCCATCGAAAATGGTTACCGGATTCCTGGCCTCAACCTGAATAAAAACCTGCTCACCAAGGTAGTGAGTATTTTTTTCACCTTTCACCTGATTTGCCTTACTTGGGTTTTCTTCCGGGCCGAGAGCTTTCATCAGGCTACGTATATTCTGCGCCACATCTTTTTCTCCGATAACTTTTTCAATCTGCAAACCCTTCTCACGTCAGTTTTCGGAGCCATGCTGCTAAACCTGGCGCTGCTGCTTGCTTTCGAATATTTGTGGCTTCGCAGGAGTAGTTTTATGCAGCTGGCCCACGACAAAACCATGCCCTGGCAGCTGACGTTGGTCTCGGTTTGTGTGGTGCTGATCTTGCTATTTGGCGTTTCAGAAGGAAGCCAGTTCATTTATTTCCAGTTCTGAGATGAGCACCTCCCTGAAACAGATTTTAGTATTCTCGCTTTGGCTGGTGCTGGCTATTGCGGCTGCCGATCGGTTGCTGGGGCTTGCCTTCAATTACCTCTACCAAAACACCCGCGTAGGCGAAACCGGAGGAAAAATAAACACCTACCTGAACCTGCCGGAGCCACCTGAAATTACCATTCTGGGCAACTCCCGCACCGTGTATACCATCATACCCGACAGCCTGCCGGTAAGCTCCTACAACCTCTCGCAGAACGGGATGGATCTGGCGTATCAGGCAGGGTTAATTAGCGTGTTGGCGCAGCAGAAAAAGCTGGGAAAGAAAGTATTGCTGTTGGTAGAGCCGCAGGATTTTCAGTTTGATAAAACCGACCCGCACAACTACTCCGATGCCCAGCACCTGAAGTTCTATTACGGCAAGAACGCGATGGTTACCTATTATGTAAATCAGATCTCCCGTTTCGAGGCCTTCAAATGTCTCTCCCGGCTGTATCGCTACAATGGCTCGGTGGTGAACAGGCTGATCTTTTACCTGAAAACTCAGCGGGGCGCGAAAGACCTCACCGGATACACCGAGCTTGCGCCTACTCCGCGCGATAGCCTGGTTACCCTTCTGGAGCACGACAAAATGGTTACTCAGCGGTTCGGAGAAAATATAAGCCCGGTAACCTGTGCCCTGCTGGATGACATTATCTCCGTCTGCCGGCAAAACGGAGCTGAGCTTATCTGTGTAACTCCCCCTAATTATTACTTTGTGCCGGGGCAGCTTGCGCCAGGTCAGAATTATTTAGATGCTCATCTGCACAGCAAAGGTGTACCGTATTTCGATTATTCCCCGATTCGCCTTCCGGGTCTGCAAAATCCCAA
>CAWKIP010000004.1:0-23983 GCA_963849765.1 uncultured Actinomycetota bacterium | reverse complement strand
TGCACGTCGCGAGCTTGGACGGGTCGCGGATCAGGAAGCTGCTGCCAGCGTCGACGGGGTCCGTCGTTTCGAGCCCGACTGGCGCGCGATCAACTGACGGCGACGCCGATCTACGATTTCCTCCCCGTTCGAGGTCACGGTTTGGGCATTCGCCGGACAGTAGCGCCGCTAGGCACCGCAAGATCTCCGGGTGCGCATCCGGGGAGCATGGTTCGTTGCGGTCGGCCTGACCGTCGCTGTGGCGACGGCTGGTCTGCTCGTGGTGACGCGTGCTGGTGCGGACACCGACCGGTGCTCCGAGTTCCGCGTGGCGGCGAGGGAGCGCGCGGAGCTGGTCTCCGGGTCCGGGCGCGAAGTGCTCGTCATCGGCGACTCCTACTCGGTCGGACTGGGCGTCACCGCACAGCAGAGCTGGCCGACCCGGCTGCCGGGACGGGTGCACGTGGACGGGTTCTCCGGGTCCGGGTTCAGCCGCGCCGCGAGTCGCTGCGGCGACGTCTCGTACGGCGCCCGCGCGGCCCGCTCGCTCCCTGACGAGCCCGGGCTGGTGGTCGTCGAGGGCGGGCTCAACGACTTCAACCAGCCCCGCCGCGCGATCAGGGACGGCTTCGCGGCGTTGATGGCCGAGCTCGCCGGTCGGGACGTGCTGGTCGTCGGACCGGTACCGGCGCCGGACCGGGCGCGCGCCGTACCCGCTGTTGACGCGCAGCTCGCGCGCCTGTCCAACAGGTACGGCGTCGGCTACCTCTCGATGCTCGACGCCGACCTGCCCTACCTCGACGACGGCCTGCACCTGACCGCGGCGGGCACCGCGAGTTCGGGGACCGTGTCGCCGCGGCGGTGTCCGCCGGCGCGGCTAAGTTGACCGGGTGAACGAGACCCTCCAGCTCACCGCTCTCGTCGCTGCCACGATCACCATGGGCCTGTCTGCCGGGGTCTTCCTGCTCTACGGGCACACGATCATGCCCGGGCTCAAGACCACCGACGACAGCACCTTCGTCGCCTCCTTCGGTGCGATCGACAAGGCGATCATCAACCCGGTCTTCATGGTGTCGGCCTTCTTCGGCGCCCTGATCTTCACCGCGGCGGCCGCGATGCTGCAGCTGGAGGAGGACGCCTTCCCCTTCACCGCCGCCGCGCTGGTGCTGTACGCCGTCCTGGTGGGCATCACGGTCAGCGTGCACCTGCCGCGCAACGATGCCCTCAAGGCCGCCGTCGCCGAGGGTGAGCCGGACGATCCGGCCGCGGTCCGGTCGGCGTTCGACGAGGCGACCTGGGTGCGCTGGAACTGGGCGCGGGTGGTCCTCAACCTCGCCGCCTTCGGCCTGCTCTGCTGGGCGCTCCTCCTCGCCGGCGCATCCGCTGGTTGAGGTGCGAGGAGCGCTGGCGACGAGCCTCGAAACCGAGAACTTGGACCTCAGTCGCTGCCGTCGCTCTGCTTGCTGAACGCCGCGTCGAACGCGGTTGCCGGCGGGTCGTAGTCGAACCGCCGGAGGAACGCCAGCGCCTCGGGTGCGCCGTGCAGCCGGTCCATCTTGGCGTCCTCCCACTCGACCGAGATCGGGCCGTCGTACCCGATCGAGGTGAGCGCGCGGAAGCAGTCCTCCCACGGCACGTCGCCGCGGCCGGTCGACACGAAGTCCCAGCCGCGGTGCTGATCACCCCAGGGGAGGTGGGAGGAGAGGATGCCGTTGCGGCCGCCGCCCATCCGCATCCGGGTGTCCTTGCAGTCCACGTGGTAGATCCGGTCGGCGAAGTCGGTGATGAACGCGACCGGGTCGAGGCCCTGCCACATCATGTGGCTGGGGTCCCAGTTGAGGCCGAAGGCGGGACGGTTTCCGATCGCCTCGAGCGTCCTCACCGTGGTCCAGTAGTCGTAGGCCATCTCGTTGGGGTGGACCTCGTGGGCGAACCGCACGCCGCACTCGTCGAAGACGTCGAGGATCGGGTTCCACCGGTCGGCGAAGTCCTGGTAGCCGGCCTCGATCCGGTCGGCGGGCACGGGCGGGAACATCGCGACGTACCGCCAGACCGACGACCCGGTGAAGCCGACGACGGTGTCGACCCCCATCTTCTGCGCCAGCCGCGCCGTCAGCCGCATCTCCTCCGCGGCGCGCTGCCGCACGCCCTCGGGATCGCCGTCGCCCCACACCCGCTCCCGGACGATCGACTGGTGGCGGAAGTCGATCGGGTCGTCGCAGATCGCCTGCCCGGTGAGGTGGTTGGAGATCGCCCAGCACTCGAGCCCGTGGCGGCGCAGGATCTCCAGCCGCCCCTCGACGTAGCCCTCCTCGTCGACCCGCCACGCGTCGAGGTGCTCGCCGGAGACGGCGATCTCGAGGCCGTCGTACCCCCAGCCGGCGGCCAGCTCCGCGACCTCCTCGAGGGTGAGGTCGATCCACTGGCCGGTGAAGAGCGTGAAGCGCTTGCCCATCGGTCCTCCTCGTCAGCTCGGCTATGGCTGAGTGTGTACGACGTCGACCCGCCCGCCGCGCTGCGCGGCCGAGTCCTCGATCGCGGCCAGCACCTTCTGCACCGCCAGCCCTTCGGCGAACGAAGGGCTGGGGTCCTGTGTCGGTCGCGATCGCGGTCAGCAGCTCGGCCGCCTGGATCGTGAACGTGTGGTCCCATCCGAGCACGTGACCGGGCGGCCACCACGCACCGACCCACGGATGGTGCGGTTCGGTGACGACGACCCGGCGCGCACCGGCGGTGTCGCCGCCAGGGGCGTCGAGCACCTGCAGCTCGTTGAGCCGCTCCAGGTCGAACGTGATCGCCCCGCGGTCGCCGTACACCTCGAGGGTGAGGCCGTTCTTGCGGCCGGTGGCCATCCGGCTGACCTCGACGCTCGCCACCACACCGTTCGCGGTCTCCAGCGTCGCCCACGCGGCGTCGTCGACGGTGACCGGCTCCGGGCCGTCGGGCCCCGGTCGGGTCGGCACGAACGTCCGCAGGTGGCCGGTCGCCGACACCACGGGCTCGCCGAGCAGGTGCTGCACCTGGTCGACGACGTGCGAGCCGAGATCGCCGAGCACGCCGGAACCGGCGGACTCCTTGCGCAGCCGCCAGGTCATCGGCACAGCAGGATCGGCCAGCCAGTCCTGGAGGTACGACGCCCGCACCTGCCGCACGGTGCCGATCCGGCCCTCCGCCACCAGCCGTCGGGCGAGCTCGAGCGCCGGCACCCGCCGGTAGTTGAAGCCGACCATCGTCCGCTGGCCGCGCTCGCGCGCGGCGTCGGCCGCGGCCACCATCTGCTCGGCCTCGGCGACGCTGTTGGCCACCGGCTTCTCGACCAGCACGTGCTTGCCTGCTTCGAGCGCGGCGAGCGCGATCTCGCAGTGGGTGTCGCCGGGCGTGCAGATGTCGACCACGTCGACGTCGTCGCGGGCGATCGCGGCGCGCCAGTCGGTCTCGGCATCGGCCCAGCCGAACCGGGTCGCGGCCGCCTTCACCGCAACGGCGTCCCGCCCGACGATCACCTGCTGCCGGACACCTGCCGTGTCCGGGAAGAACGCGCCCACGTTGCGCCAGGCGTTGGAGTGGGCCTTGCCCATGAAGGAGTAGCCGATGACGGCGACGCCGAGGGGCTTGTCCTGAGGAGCCGAGGGACGAGGCGTCTCGAAGGGCTGGTCGGTCATCGGGTGCCTCCGGTCGGTGCGCCGGCCTGGACGGAGCGCAGGAACGCGAGGCCGTCGCGGGCGAGGTCGTCGGGGGAGGGGCGAGCGGTCGCCAGATCGACGCGGCCACGGCGATGGCGGCGTTGTCGGGGGTGAAGCTCTCGATGTTCAGGGGGCCGGCGTAGCCGACCTCGTCCAAGGCGGAGAGCAACGCGGGCCAGTCGGTCTGGTCGCCGCCCGGGGCGCCCCGATCGCTGCCGCAGACCTGGATGTGCACGAGGTGCTCGCCCGCGCGCCGGACGGCGTCAGCGCTCGAGCGCTCCTCGATGTTGAGGTGGTAGGTGTCGAGCGCCAGCCCGAGTCCCGGCCCGAGCAGCGGGCCGAGCCCCTCCAGCGCCTGGTCGACGGTGTTGACGAGCGAGGTCTCGTACCGGTTGAGCGGCTCGATCCCGATCCGCACACCGCGCGCAGCGGCGTACGAGACGACGGGTGCGAGGTTGGCCCGCCACTCGTCGTACGCCGCCGCGCGTGCGTCTCCCTCGAGTCGCCAGGTCCGCCCCGTCTGGGCATAGAAGGGCCCGCACACCGACGACGCCCCGATCGCCTCCGCCAGGTCCACGCAGGCACGCAGGTAGTCCTGCGTGCCTGCGACGGTCCCGGCATCGGTGGCGACCAGGTCGCGTCCGGGAGCCATCGCCCCGACGACGTACGGCGTCAGGCCGGTCTCGGCGAGCACCGCCCGCGTCGTACCCGGGCTGATGTCGCCGACGTTCTCCAGCGGCAGCTCGACCGCGTCGAAACCGAGCGCGGCGATGTGCCGGAGGAGGTCGGGGAGGTTCGCGTCCGTGAGCGGGGAGGTCCACACCCACGTGTTGACGCCGATGGCTCTCACAGTGAGGCCTTTCTTCGAGGATCGGATCGGTGGTCACCGCGTTGGTCGAGGATGTCGCTCTGGCGACCGTCACGAGACCAGGCGTCGGGTCGCGTGACGCCACCACCGCGAGTTGCTCCGGAGCCATCCAGCCGATGGCCTCTCGACCTGCGGGCTTACGGGATCTGGCGTTCCTGCCAGACCTCCGGGTAGCCCGGAAGGTCCTCGCCGCCGAACTTGGCGTAGTGGCCCTCGGGCATGCCGTCGTTGGCCTCGAGGTACGCCGCCCGCTCGTCCTCGGTGATCGGCTCCTGCGGGAGCACCCACTCGGCGGGGATCTCCTCGCCCTTGGCGATCTTCTCCACGGCCAGCAGCGGGGTGCGCCACTGGAAGTTGGAGTAGACGGGAGCCAGGCCGGTCAGCCCGGTCTCCTCCCACGCCCGCAGGAAGCTCATCTCGTCCTCGCCGGTCATGACCGGGTAGTCGACGCCCTGGTCCTCGAACGCCTCGATCGCCGCGACGGCGCCGTCGCCGGCGTCCATCCAGACTCCGTCGACGTCGCCCTGGACGAGTGCGTCGGTGATGATCTTCTTGATCTCGGCGGGGTCGGCGCCGGTGAAGTGGTCCTCCGCCTCGATGCCGTTCTCCTCGAAGATCTTCTCCGCGGCGGCCCAGCGGGTCTCGAGCACGTCGACGCCCGGGAGGATGCGCAGCGCGATCACCCGGTCACCTTCCTCCAGGTTGTCCACGAGGAAGTTCGCCGTCGCGATGCCCCACGCGTAGCCACCGATCGGGTGGATGAACGTGGTCGCGCAGTCGGTCTCGACTCCGCGGTCGAAGACGATCACCGGCTTGCCGGTCTCGCACGCCCGCTCGACCGCAGGGGTCAGCGCCGCCGTGGAGTTCGGCGAGATGATGAAGACGTCGCAGTTGCCCTCGCTGATGAAGTAGTCGATGTCGGCGATCTGGGTGTTGTCGTCGTCACCGGCGTCGCGGGTCTCCATCTCGGAGATGACCTTGCTCTCCTGCAGCACCTCGAGCTGCTGGTTCATGGTGATCCAGCCGGTCTGGCGCCACGGGTTGGAGATCGAGGCGTTGGCGAAGCACACCTTCATCGACTCCTGGGTGGCGAACGCCGAGGTGTCGGTCATCTCCCCGTCGATGTACTGCAGCCACGGCTCTTCGGGATTGCCCTCGAACGTGGCGGACATCTGCTCTTCCTGCTCGTCGTAGTCCGCCTGGACGAACCACTCCTCGCTGGACGAGCCCTCCTCCGCCGTGTTCCTCGTCGGTGCCGCTGGCCTCGTCGGTCGGCTCCTCGGTCGAGCACGCAGTGAGCACGGCCAGTACCGCCGCCCCCGCGAGCACGCCCGTGATCTTGGATCTCCTCATCGGTCTTCTCCTGTGTTCGTGCCCGGGGTGGGCGGTGTGGGTACGGAGTCCGTCGGTCGAGGAAGTTGCTCGTGCAACTGTCACGAGACCAACGGGCGTGCTCGACGGCCGGCGGCCGAAGGTCCAGGCGCGGGCAGAGACGGCGACCGCGGCGATGATGATCAGGCCCTGCACGGTGTCGCGCCACGTGGACTCGACCTCGAGGACCGTCAGGAGTGTGAAGAGCAGCTCGAGCGCGAACGCGCCGGCCGCGGCGGAGAGCACCCATCCGCGTCCGCCGCCGAGGACGACGCCGCCGAGCACGACGGCGGTGATCGCGGCGAACTCGTAGCCCTTGCCGACGCTGGGGTGGACGCCGGCGTAGCCGACGAGGAGCACCCCGGAGATGGTGGCGGCGACCGAGGAGAGCATGAAGGCCCGGGTCTTGACCCACCACACGCGGGAGCCGGCGACGTGGGCGGCTTCGGGGTTGTCGCCGACGGCGAGGAGGGTGCGGCCGAACGGGAGACGCATCAGCCAGGCCGCCGCGACGCACAGCACGGCCAGGACGATCAGCGGATAGGGGATGACCTCGACGATGGGGACGTCCTCGACGAAACCGCGGCCGAGCTGGCGGAAGTCGTCGTTGGGCGGGGCGTCCGCGGCACCACCCGAGATGTAGCGGACGAGCCCGGTCAACGCGAGCATCATCGCGAGGGTCACGATGAAGCTCGGCACGCGGAGCAACGTGGTGACCAGCCCGTTGACCAGGCCGATGAACGCCCCGAACCCCAGCATGATCACGAGCCCGGACACGTTGCGGCTGGTGTCGTCGCCGATGTAGTTGCCGGCGATCACGACCTGCGCGGCGATCACCGCGCCCATCGAGAGGTCGAACTCGCCGGAGACGATCACGTAGTACTGGCCGATGGCGGCGATGGCGATCGGCGCGGTGCGGCCGAAGAAGCGGATGATCACGCCGGGGTCGCCGAAGTTGGGATTGGCGATGATCGTCGCGACGAGGAGGGCGATCGCGAGCAGGAACACCGCGCCGCCCGGCATGCTGACCGCGACCAGAGCCCGGCCGGCGAGCCCGTGGGAGTGGCGGGGAAGCGCGGCGCGCGGCGGCGTCGTCGTACCGGTGGTGCTCACTTCGCCTCCTGGAGGGCCGCGTCGAGAACCCCGGGCCGCTCGAACCGGGCGGGCCGACGGTCGACGTCGCGCCGGGCGTAGACCGCGACGGCGGCGACGATGACGACCCCGCGCACCACGTCGCGGAGGAACGGGTCGGTCTGCATGACCGCCATCACGTTGTCCATGACGGCGAAGATGGCGACGCCCGCGATGGTGCCGGTGATGTTGCCCTTGCCGCCGGCGAGCAGGGTGCCGCCGAGGACGACCGCCGCGATCGACATCAGGTCGTACTGGCCCTGGCTGCCGATCGTCGGGTTGCCGACCGAGAGCCGGGCCAGGAGGAGCAGACCGGCGACCGCGGCGAGGAGCGAGCAGAGCACGTGGGCGGTGATGACCGGCACCGACGTGCGGATGCCCGAGAGCCGCGCGACCTCGGCGTTGCCGCCGACGGCGTAGATGTGGTGGCCGGTGCGGGTACGCCGCAGCAGGACGATCGCCAGCCCGGCGCAGCCCAGCATGATCAGTGTCGAGACCGGCACCGGACCGATGAAGGAGATGCCGATGTTGCGGAACGACAGCGGTGCGGAGCCGTGGTTGCCCTGGTAGTTGGTGGCGATGTAGCCGCTGATGATCAGTCCCGTGCCGAGCGTCGCGATGAAGCCGTGGACGTGCAGCAGGCTGACGAGCATGCCGTTGACGAGCCCGATCACGGCGGCGACGGCGAGGGCGGTCAGCACCGCGGACGGCACATTGGCCGGCTGGCCGGCCATGATGCCGGCGGCGATCACGCCGGTCAGGCTCGCGACGAAGCCCACCGAGAGATCGAGGCTGCCGCAGAGGATGACCAGTGTCTGGCCGATGGCGATGAAGCCGAGGATGCTGGTGGCGGTCAGGATGTCCCGCAGGTTGCCCGTGCTGAAGAAGTTGCGGCCCTCGATCGCGGTGAGGATGGAGCCCAGGACCACGGCGGCGACCAGCACCAGCAGCACGATCCCGGTCGAGGTGAGTCGGGCGAAGCGGCTCATCGGGCGTCCCCCTCCGAGGTCGCGGCGCCGGTCGCCAGCTGCAGGACCTGCTCCTCCGAGGAACCGGCAGGCAGCTCGCCGGCGAGGCGGCCGTCGCGCATGACGAGGATCCGGTCGGCCATGCCGATCACCTCCGGCAGCTCGCTGGAGACCATGAGGATCGCGACCCCCTCCTTCGCCAGCACCCGCATCAGCTCGTAGATCGCGTGCTTCGCGCCCACGTCGATGCCGCGCGTCGGCTCGTCCATCAGCACGACCTTGGGCTGGGTGGCGAGCCAGCGGGCGAGCACGACCTTCTGCTGGTTGCCGCCGGAGAGGAACTGCACCTCCTGGTCGAGCGCGCGGGCCGCCACCGCGAGGTTGCTCAGCAGGCCGGGCACCTCGCGCCGGGCGCGGCCGGTACGGCGCGGGAAGACCGCACGTACCGGGCCGAGGGCGTTGTCGAGGATCGACTGGTTGAGCGCGAGACCGGTCGCCTTGCGGTCCTCGGTGATCATCGCGATCCCTGCCCGGACGGCGGAGCGCGGGGACCTGGGTCGTACTGCCCGTTCGTTCACCGTCATGGTGCCGCGCGTGAACGGGTTGACGCCGAAGACCGCCTCCATCAGCTCGGTGCGGCCAGAGCCCTGGAGCCCGGCCACGCCGACGATCTCGCCGGCGCGGAGGGTGAGGTCGATGCCGTCGACGTACCCGTTGCCGGCGCCGCGGAGCTCGAGGCGGGGCTCACCGACCTCAGTGCCGGCGACCGGGTCGGGGAAGAACGACGACATCTCCCGGCCGACCATCAGGCGCACGAGCTCGGAGCCGTCGACCTCGGACGCCGGCCGGGTGGCGACGTGCCGGCCGTCCTTGAGCACGGTGATCGTCTCGCAGAGGTCGAAGATCTCCTTGAGCCGGTGGGAGACATAGAGGATGGCGACGCCGCGAGCCGTCAGGCCGCGGATGATCGAGTAGAGGAGGCCGACCTCGTGGTCGGCCAGCGCTGCCGTCGGCTCGTCCATGGAGATGATCCGCGCGTCGAAGCTGACCGCCTTGGCGATCTCGACGACCTGCTGCTCGGCGACGGAGAGGCTGCGCACCCGCTGCTGTGCGCGGAGGCCGGTCACGCCGAGGTCGTCGAGCAGCGCCTGGGTGTCGCGCTGCATGCGGTCGACGTCGACCAGGCCGAACCGTCGAGGCTCGCGTCCGAGGTAGACGTTCTCGGCGACGGTCCGCTCGGGGAGCAGGTTGAACTCCTGGAAGACCGTGGAGATCCCGGCGTGCTGGGCCTGGAGGGGGTGGTTGAAGGTCACGTCGTGGCCGTCGAGCTCGACGGTGCCGCTGTCGGCGGTGTGGACGCCGGCGAGGATCTTCATCAGCGTCGACTTGCCCGCGCCGTTCTCGCCGACCAGCCCGTGCACGTGGCCGGCGCGCAGGTCGAGGTCGACGTCGGCCAGCACCGTGTTGCCGACGAAGCTCTTCGTGAGTCCCCGGGCACGCAGCAGCACGGGCGACTGGTCGCTCAGGTCCGGCGCGGCGGTTGTCTCCACGGGGTGCGGCACTCGGCCACTGTGGCATGCGTCACGCACTTCTGTCGAGAGGTCGACAAAAGTTGTTTGCTGGACGTACGGAAGTCGTCGTGGTTGACTCCTGGCGTGCGGCCCAGCGACGTCTTCGACCTTCTCAGGGACGGTCAGCCGCGCACGAGGGCGCAGCTCGTCGAGGCCACCGGACTGGCCAGGTCGACGATCGCCGCCCGGCTGGAAGCACTGATGAGGCTCGGCCTCGTGGTGCCGTTCGGAGGGGTCTCGACCGGCGGCCGACCGCCCTCGCTGCTGGCCTTCAACCCCGCTGCCCGGGTGGTGGTCGGCGTCGACCTGGGCGCCACCCACGCGACCGCCGCGATCGCCGACCTCGACGGCCGGATCCTCGCCGAGCGGTCGGTGCCGCTCGACATCGCACTCGGCCCGGAGCGCGTGCTCGGCTGGGTCGAGGAGGTGGTCCGCGAGCTGCTCGCCGACCAACGTCGTGACGTCACCGAGCTGGCCGCGATCGGGATCGGCCTGCCCGGTCCGGTCGAGCACTCCACCGGTCGCGCGATCAACCCGCCGATCATGCCGGGATGGGACCGGTACGACGTGCCCGGCCACGTGCAGCGGGCGTTCGCCGTACCCGTGCTCGTCGACAACGACGTGAACATCATGGCGCTCGGCGAACAGCACGCCCACCTGCGTGACGTGTCCGACCTGGTGTTCATCAAGGTCGCGACGGGCATCGGCGCCGGCATCATCTCGGGGGGCACGCTGCAACGCGGTGCTCAGGGCACCGCCGGCGACCTCGGCCACGTCCACCTGCCCCGCGCCGCCGACGTGACCTGCCGGTGCGGCAACCAGGGCTGCCTCGAGGCGATCGCGGCGGTGCCGGCGCTGGCCGACGCGATCCGCCGCGCGCGGCGTCGACGTACCGCAGGACCACGACGTGGTCGCGCTGGTGCGGCACGGGGACCAGCAGGCGATCCAGGCCGTGCGCCAGGCCGGCCGGGACCTCGGCGAGGTGCTCGCGACCCTCGTCAACCTGGTGAACCCGTCGGTCATCGTGATCGGCGGCGCGCTCGCCGCCGCTGGGGAAGGCCTCCTCGCCGGCATCCGCGAGACCGTCTATCAGCGTTCGCTGCCGCTGGCGACCGAGCACCTCCGCATCGTCACGTCGCGAGCGGGGGAGCGGGCCGGCGTGATCGGCGCCGCCGCCCTCGCCATCGGGCACGTGCTGGCGCCCGAGTCCATCGACCGCGCCGTCGAGCGCGCTGCCGCGGACTGCGAGCTCCGCTGGTTGAGGTGCGAGCGCAGTCCGCTGGTTGAGGTGCGAGGCCGCCGCGGCCGAGCCTCGAAACCAAGGCCCCCTGTGGAGGCGGCGCGCTCTCTGTCTGCGGCACGGCCTAGGGTTCCGGGCATGTCCGGGGTCGACCACGACGCGCTGCGCGCCACGCTCGCCGCGGCCGTCGAGGCGCTCGGCGGCAGCGAGCGGCTGGGCCAGATCGCGATGGCCGAGGCCGTCGCCGAGTCGATGACCGAGCACCGGCACCTGCTCGTCCAGGCCGGCACCGGCACCGGCAAGTCCCTCGGCTATCTCGTCCCTGCGCTGCGCCACAACAAGCGGGTCGTCGTCGCGACCGCCACCCTCGCGCTGCAGCACCAGCTGGTCGAGCGCGACCTGCCGCGGCTGACCAAGGCGGTCGACGGCCGGACGGGGGTCGACACGACGTACGCCGTGCTCAAGGGGCGCTCCAACTACGCCTGCCTCCACCGGATCCGCGAGGGAGTGCCCGACGAGCAGGGCGAGCTGATCAAGGCGGAGGCCGCGCTCGGGGCGCTGGGCAAGAAGGTCCTCGAGCTGCGGGAGTGGGCCGAGGGCGAGTCCAAGGACGGTGGCTCGGGAGAGAAGGACGCCGCGCCGCGCCACACCGACCGCGAGTGGCGGCAGGTCAGCGTCACCGCGCGGGAGTGCCTGGGCGCGGCCAAGTGCCCGTTCGGCGAGGAGTGCTTCGCCGAGCGCGCTCGCGAGAAGGCGCACCAGTCGCACCTCGTCATCACCAACCACAGCCTGCTCGCGATCGACGCGATCGAGGGCGTACCGATGATTCCTGAGTACGACGTCGTGGTGATCGACGAGGCGCACGAGCTCACCGCCCGGGTGACCCAGGCGGCGACCGACGAGCTCTGGGCTTCGGAGGTCGAGCGGGCGGCGCGTCGGTCCGCCCGCCACACGAAGTCGGACAAGGGCGACCCGGCCGGTGACCTCGAGGACGCGGCTGCCGCGCTCCGCGCCGCGATCGGCGAGGCCTCACCGGGGCGGTTCGACGCCGTACCCGACGACCTCGCCGACGCCCTCTCGCTGGTGCGCGACGCGGCCCGGGCGCTGGTCAGCGCGTTCCCGAAGGCCGACGCGAGCGACGAGGCCGATGCCGGGTTCACCCAGGCCAAGGGCAACGTGCAGGAGCTCTTCGCGACCGCCGACCGGATGGCCGCCAACGCCGACTCCGACGTGCTGTGGCTGACCGAGGGCACCGACCGGCTGCCGCCCCGGCTCTGCGTCGCCCCGCTCCAGGTCTGGGGCCCGCTGCGCGACAAGCTGCTCTCCGAGAAGACCGTCGTCATGACCTCGGCGACCCTGATGCTGGGTGGCGACTTCACCTCCGTCGCCACCTCGGTCGGCCTCAAGCCGACGCGAGCGCGTGCCGCTCGGCTCAGTGGGCCGCCGCTGGTCGAGGACGCCCTCGCTGGTCGAGGAGGTCGCTCTGGCGACCGTCACGAGACCACCGAAGAGAAGGACGACGACGCCGAGCCGTGGGTCGGGCTCGATGTCGGCAGCCCGTTCGACTACGGCAAGCAGGCGATCCTCTACGTCGCCCGGCACCTGCCCCAGCCCGGCCGCGACGGACTCGGCACCGCCCAGCTCGACGAGATCACCGAGCTGGTCGACGCCGCCGACGGCCGCACCCTCGGCCTCTTCTCGAGCAGGCGCGCGGCGGAGACCGCTGCCGACTACGTCCGCGAGAAGCTGCCCCACCTCACGACGCTGGCGCAGGGCGACGCCCAGCTGCCCGAGCTCGCGCGCCAGTTCGTCGACGATCCGCACACCAACCTGTTCGGCACCCTCGGCCTGTGGCAGGGCCTCGACGTCCCCGGCGACACCTGCCAGCTGGTGATCATCGACCGGATCCCGTTCCCCCGGCCCGACGACCCGCTGATGAGCGCCCGGCAGCGGGCGGCCGACCAGTCCGGTGGCAACGGCTTCATGCAGGTCGCCGCCACCCACGCGGCGCTGCTGCTCGCCCAGGGGTCCGGCCGGCTGATCCGCACGCATGCCGACAAGGGCGTCGTCGCCGTACTCGATCCGCGGTTGGTCACCGCCCGCTACGGCAGCTTCCTCAAGGCCAGCCTGCCGCCGATGTGGACCACGACGGACCCGGCCGTCGTCCGCAAGGCGCTGACCCGGCTGTCGGCGACGCCCGCCTGAGACTCGTGCCGGCGGCGACCGGCGGAATCAGACCAGGTTGCGGTCGCGGAGGTACGCCGTCAGCGGTGCGGGGAGCTCGGCCGGACGGTCACCCCAGTCGTAGACGACTGCCGTGCCGGCGATCAGGTCGTGCAGGGCGCGATGTCTTGGGGGGACCAGGATGAGGAGCAGGCCGGCGCCGAAGAACGAGGTGCTCAGCGGGAAGGTCAGCGCCCGCACGAACGCCCGCGGCGGTGACAGCGGCGACGAGCCGGGCCCGACGATCATGAGCCCGACCAGCGCCTTGCCGACGGTGCGACCGGTGATGGTCGTGGCCGCGAAGGTGTAGACGAACGCCCACGCGCCCAGGGCGATCGCCGCGGCGAGCCCCGACGGGTCGAACGAGACGTCGAAGAACGCGTGGAGGACGTACTCGCCCAGGCCGACCAGCACCGCGGAGGACAGCAGGATGACGCCGAGGTCGACGACCGCCGCGACCGAGCGACTGGCGGCACCGCCGTACCGCCCGCTCACCTGCTGCCGGTGGGAAGCGTCGGGCCCGAGGGATGCGGCCGGCGCCGCCGGCTGGCGCGACTGGCGCCGCAACAACCGATCGATGAACCGCGCGAGCAGGGTGTCGACACCGACGAGCTGCCGACGCGCGGAGTCCAGCGCGCTGCCGGCGAACCTGCCGGAGGCTTCGGCGACCAGGTCGGGGACCCCGGCCCGCCGGACCAGCTCGGCGAGCTGGACGTCGCTGAGGAGCGAGTCGACATCCACTCGCGCGAGGAAGGCGTTGACGTCGATCCTGGCCAGCAGCCGGTCGAGGTCGACCCGGTCGAGCAGGTGGTTGACGTCGACCCGGTCGAGGAACGCGTCGAGGTCGAGGTGGTCGAGGATCACCTCCGGCGGCACCGCGTCGACCACCCGGCCGGTGACCGCTCCGGCCACCCGGCCGATGAACCCCACTCCTGGCTCCGTCGCCATCACGACCACCTCTCTCTGCCGGGCACAGCCTTCCACGGGCCGCGACCGCTGCGCGCGTGGCACGATCATCGACCGGATCCCGTCCCCCGCCCCGACGACCCGCTGATGAGCGCCCGGCAGCGGGGCGGCCGGGCATGATCGAAGATCACGGGCGCTGCGACGAGCACGGGCGGGGCATCGATTCCTCGGTCCACTTGTCATTGATCGTGCTGCCGCAGGTGATGTAGGTCCACGGGATGGTCGAGCTCGTAGCCATGACCTCCGCTGGTGTACGCGATGGTGGCCTCATCGATCCATCCGCCGCGCTCGGTCGGCCGTCATCGACGTGATCAGTTCCGTGTAGGCGCCGTCCGGGCCCGGCATGTCGCACGGCGTGTCTGACCGTACGACGCCTTCGGGTGCCTCCAGGCTTGCGGACAGGATCTCGTCATCCGCTCAGCTCTGAGCACGGTCCCGACGCCAGGCGTACCGAGCGGCGCCCATTCCTCCGCTCGGTCCGTGGCGCTCGGACAGAGCCGGGACCTTACGGATCAGGGCACGGATTGCGACGGGCTGCACCACGAAGTGGTAAGAGACCGATTCGATCTCTACGCTGGCGCCGTTCTCCGAGCACACGAACAGACCCCCGAAGGTGCCGGTCCACCGAGCGCGCCCAGGCGGGGGGTCGAGGCTGTTGCCCCCGCTGCCGACCTCGGACACGAGGGGACCGTCGGTTGCCCGGCGGCCCCCCGGGCCCTCGCAGGAGATGCAAACCGTCGTCAGGGTCGCAGCTGCGATGCTCGCAACGAGCAGGCTTCGCGCGCTCAGTTGTCGAACCTCATCATCACCTTGCCGGCCTTCGACGGATGGGTGTTGCTGCCGCACATGCGGCGGTCGGTGGTTGCGCGATACCAGACCTTCTGGCTGGAGTTGTACTCCCGACTGATCGACAGGTCGATGCCGATCACCTCGGCGAACTTCACTGCGCCGCCGTAGGTGTAGTTGCTCCCGTCGGAGTCGTCGCGCCACCAGATGCCGTGGTCGATGTGAACGCAATGTCCCCAGTCGGGGCGGGTGATGCCCGTGTTGCTACCCGTGCCACCCGTCTCGCTGATCGGCTTCCAGAACTGGTAGCACTCGTAGCAGCCCCTGACGCAATTGCGGAGGAACTTGGCGTAGACGACGCCCTTGCGATAGCTGCGGGACGAGGCAGAGCCCGCCCAGGCGAAACCCCAGCCCGACCTGGTGTACTTGGCCTCGCCCGCCTTGAACTCTCCGAATGTTCCTCCCGAGTTCCTGAGCGAGAACGCAGTGCCGTACGACGCGCCCGTCGACGAGTCCACGGTCATCGCCGCCTTGTCGCCGCCCACGGGATAACTGGTGCCGATGGTCACGCTTCGGACGCGCTCCGCCAGCTTCGTGTCGCCGCATCCCGCGGGTGTGTCCCCACGGTCGGTCGAGCCGAAGATCGGGTCGTACTCCCGCGGCTGCACCTCGATGCCCTCGTCCTCGGTCTCGGGCTCGTAGACGTCGCCACCGCCGTCGGGGTCGCCTTCGACCGCCGGCAGGAGACGCCCGGCGACCCGAGTGCGGCCGCTCTCCGCGGCTGCGACCGACGATTCGAGGGCGTCGACCCAGGCGACATCTCCCGTGCTCGGATCGGCGACGGCCCGAGCGCTGGTCGTCGTCATCAGCGACTCTGCGCCATCGCGCGTCACCGTCACCATCACGAAGACCACGCCGTCGGACTTCATGTAGGTACGCGGGACGGTCGTCGGGTCGAGCCGGACCTCGAAGTGAGTGCCGGAGACGAGCGTCGTCGTGGTCGGGCTGAACGTACGGTGGCGCGGTCTCCCCGATCTCCAGGTCGGCCAGCACGTCGTCGGTGGGATCGATCATCACCGACACGTTGGTGATGTCGGCGCCGCCAGCGACCTCGCCGGTGACCAGCACGGGTGCGGGCGGTGGCTCGGCGACGGCGGAGGACGGCTCCGCGAGTCCGAGAGCGACGGCCGAAGCCAGGATTGACACAACGAGCGCACGACGCATGTTGCCTCCCAAGTGATGCAGCACCACCCCGAGTGGGTGTGGGAGTGAGTTGTACTAGTTCAAAATGGAACAGTCAAGTACACGCTTGCGCCTTGTGGACGGCTGATGGGCGCGTCAGCCGCGCACCGGCTCGAACGTGACCTCCTGGCTGATGTTCTGGTCGAGCGGGCGGCCCTGGCAGCTCCATCCGGTGGAGACGTTGCAGTGGTAGCGGACACTGCCGTTGACGACGGTCACCTCGACGGCCCTCACCTTGCCCGCGCCGAAGAGGAACGTGCCGGTGTAGTCACCGGTCGCCGACAGCGTGGGAACGGTGGTGCGGACGCGCCCCGACTCGAGAAGCACCCGCACGAGCGCGGCGCTGCCGCGCGCGACCGGACCGAGGTCGAGGTCGACCTCCAGGCGCCAGCGCGGTCCGGTGCGCCGCGGCTCGAGGCGGTACGACGCCGACGTCAGGTGGTCCTGGAAGAACCCGGCGCCGCGCCCCTGGCCGGGCGCGAGCGTCCAGGTGGTGGCCCTGGACGCGGGATAGAGCGCGCCCTCGTCGTACCACCGCTTCGGGTGGAGGTTGGCCGCCGACATCCGGAGCAGCTGCGCTCGCGTGCTCGACCCCTTCTCGGTGAGTGCGCGCTCGACCGCGGCCATCGAGTAGAGGTTGGTCGCGTCCGGCCCGGCCGCGTCGGCGAGGCGCCACATCCTGCGGACGATGACGGGGAGGCCCGCCTGCGACTGCCGGAACCGCTCGGTCACGTGGCGGAAGAAGATCCAGGCGCCGTAGAAGTAGCCGCCCTGGCGCGAGTCGAGGGACAGGCCGGGGTGCCCGACCGGGCCCGCCGGCAGGTAGTAGACGTTGTCGTTGACCCGGTCGTAGACCTCGTCCTCGACCCAGGTGGCGGTGGCCTCCATGAACCACGGGTCCTCGCCGATGTCGTAGCCGAACTGCACGGCGTGGAAGTACTCGTGCGCCGCCGTCACCTGCATGTTCTCGATCGGCGTGTGGGCGGGGAACTCGGTCCGCGCGTAGTCGTTGTCGAGCACGCAATAGGCCCACGCCGAGCCGTGGTCCGGCACCCGCGCCTGGTCGGTCGTGCAGTAGCCGTAGAGCGCCTTGTTGCCGATCTGCGCGAGGTAGATGTCCGGTCGCGCATCACCGCCGCGCCGGCCGTCGCGGGCCGGCCGCCGGTAGCCGGCGTCGACGTACGTCTGGTGCACGTGGGTCACGCTCCGCAGCACGTGCTCGACGAAGTCCGGCCGTCCGTCGCTGTCGGTGTCGCGCGGCGGTACGCCGTTCTTCTCGTCGTCCGCGCGATCGACGTAGTGCACGCACACCACCGCGAAGCACACCCGGTGGACCTGCCGGGTCGTGTAGCAGGAGTAGTCCGGGCAGCGGTCCGGGTTGGCCGTCGGCCGGGAGAGGTACGACGCCGCGCGCTCCTGGAGCTCCGCCGGCAGCGCGTCCTTCAGCAGTGCCAGGTCGCGCAGCGCCATCGTCGCGCTGCCGCCGGCCCGCTGGTCGAGGACCGCCTCGACCTGGACGAGCGCGGCCTCGGCGCGGGCTGCTCGCTTGGGGTCGTCGGGCTGAACGGCCGCCGCCGGAGTCGTCGGTGCGACGAGCACCGCGGAGCACAACAGCAGAGCAAGCGCACGACCGAGCATGCGCCGACCCTATGCCAGCGGGCGCCGCGTGGTCGAGGTGCGAGGCGGCCGCGTGCCGAGTCGCGTCGCCGGGTCGAGGAGGTCGCGCGCCGTTGGTCGAGGAGGTCGCGCGCCGTTGGTCGAGGTCGCGCTAGCGACCGTCACGAGACCCCGAGACGCACGCCACGTCACACGCGCCGCAGGACCGCCGTCACCTTGCCGAGAATCGTCGCGTCGGTGCCGTCGATCGGCTCGAACGCGTCGTTGTGGGGGAGCAGCCAGACCTTGCCGGCCTTGCGCTGGAAGGTCTTCACCGTCGCCTCGCCGTCGATCATCGCGGCGACGATCTCGCCGTTCTCGGCGGTCGGCTGCTGGCGGATCACGACGTAGTCGCCGTGGCAGATCGCGGCGTCGATCATCGACTCACCACTGACCTCGAGCAGGAACAGCTGGCCGTCACCGACGAGCTGCCGGGGGAGCGGGAAGACGTCCTCGATCCGCTCCTCGGCGAGGATCGGACCACCGGCCGCGATCCGACCGACCACGGGCACGTTGGTGGGGATCGGGGCAGAGTCGCCGAAGCCGGTTTCGTCGTACGACGTCTCCGATGCCGAGCCGATCGACCTGCGCGCGCGCATCGACTCGGGCAGCACGACCTGGAGGGCGCGGGGGAGGCTGGGGTCCTTCTTGAGGAAGCCCTTCTCCTCCAGCACCCGGAGCTGGTGGGCGACGCTCGAAGTGCTGGTCAGACCGACGGCCTTGCCGATCTCCCGCATGCTCGGCGGATAGCCGCGCTGGTCGATGCTGTCCTTGATGTGCTGCAGCACGCGCTGCTGCCGCGGGGTGAGCCCGGATGCGTCCGGAGGCCCGTCGGGCAGTTCGGTGACCTTCTTGTCCGCCATGTCCTCGACGGTAACGCCGATCCCGCCCTGATTTCAAACATCTGTTCGAACCCGCGTGTCGCGACACGCCGTCGAACAAAGTTTCGAACAGGTCCTTGAATCGTTCGAACAAGTGATCTAACGTCGTACATGTGTTCGATCGAACTGTTGATCGAACGGTCTCTGTCGGAGGTACTCGATAGAAACGGTCGAACACCAAGATCCAACTCTTCCCCGGAGGTCACGATGAGCACGATCACTTTCTCCCCGCAGGTCAGCTACCAGCCCCGCACGGTGCGTCTGACGCGCCGCGGCCGCCTGGTGGTCTTCGCCTTCGGAGTGCTGCTCGCCTTCGCGCTCGGCGTGTGGTTCGCGGCCGGCTCGGTCGCCACCCACGAGGCCGGCGTCGAGCAGGTCGACGTCGTGACCGTCGCCCCCGGCGAGACCCTCTGGGACATCGCCTCCGACGCCGCGGCCGCGACCGGTGACGGCAGCGTCGGCGACATGGTCGAGCGGATCCAGGACATGAACAGCCTCGACTCGAGCATGCTCTACGCCGGCCAGGAGCTCCGCATCCCGACCGATTAAGCCGCCGCTGGTCGAGGAGGTCGCTCTGCGACCGTCACGAGACCAAGGCGACCAGACATCGTCCGCGGCTTCGACCCCCGCGGACGACAGGGCCCATTGCCCGGGCCCGAAGGGGAAGACGAAGGGCGGACCCAAGACCCCGGGTCCGCCCTTCGCGCTTTCGTTGGTCGATGAGGTCGCCTGACCACCGCTGGTCGAGGAGGTCGCCGTGACCACCGCTGGTCGAGGAGGTCGCTCTGGCGACCGTCACGAGACCTACCCGCCGTAGCCGACAAGCGTCGGCCTGGCTTCGATCGCCTGCAGGTTGGTCGGGCTGCCTTCGATCGTCACGCTGCCCGGTACCGACTGCCACGCACCCCCGCCGACCCGGTAGTCCGCGACCCAGGTCGTGTCCATCGTCGGCCGGTAGGCGCCCTTCTCGAGGTAGTTGTGCGTGATCAGCAGCTTCGGGTACGGCGCCCCGGGCTTGCTGGTCGTGATCGCCTCACCATCGCCGAAGTGCCAGGTGTAGGAGTGCGCCCAGATCCGCAGGTCCACCCGCTGCCCGAGCAGCCGGACCGTCCGGTCGAGCGTGCGCTCCTCGGTGAAGAAGTTGGTCTCGAAGTTCACCAGCGTCTGCCCGCCCGGAGGTTGGATCGAGAAGGAGGAGGGCGGGAGCGGGATGCGGCGGAACGCGGTCGCGATCAGCCCGCCGGTGACGGCCGGAGCTCCACCTTCCGACGGGCACCAGTACGAGTCGCCAACGCGCTCGCCGTTCGGGAGCTTCGATCCACGAATGGATCTGGATCGTCCCGTCTGGACAGGTCCGAATCGCCCGAGCACACACCGTCGCATGCCGGCTCTGAGTGATACGTCGCCGACGGCATCGGTCTGATCCGAAGCGAGTTGTCACCCGGTGGTTCCACTGCTCGGCCGACACACCAAAGCCGCCCTGACCAGCGTGCGTTGTCATCGTCATCGATCCGCGTCATCGGATGACGGCGCAGCGGAGCGCGCGATGCCAACGGCGAGGCAACGATGAGATCGCTCCGGCCCGTCACAGGACTCCAGTGTGGTGACGCTCCAAGCGCCGCTGAATCGCGTCAGCCCTACTAAGCCACTTTGCACGGCCACCGGGATAGTTCTCGTTCGAACTTCCTGCACCGACGACTCGTTGGCCGATCGACGTGCGTGCGAACGATGACCGACCAGTCTCCGCTCGGCGACCGGGCAGGATCGAGGCTCGAGTACTCGATATCTGCCGCCGACGATCCGCCCGCCTCGGTCGATAGACCCGCTCGATCGAAATCGATCCCGCCGTTGCATCCTTTGCACGACGGCTGGTCAAGGTTCGAGAGTCGCCGACGTCGCCGGTCGACGTCGCGTAGTTGATGACCGCGCCAGTAGTACGCGACGAATGCCTCGACCCCGCGCTTTGTCGTCGCCTCCGCCTCGGCCGGCAGCGTCGGCTCAACCGGCCCCGTCGGTGTGGGCTCGGTCGTGGCGCTCGTCGGAGCCGAAGTCGGCTCGCTGCTCGACTCGATCGGCCCCTGCGGCTCCGGCGGATCCTCGTCGTCACAGCCGGCGAGGACACCGGCGAGCAGCAGGGCAACAACCCCCACCGCGGCTCGCGAAACACGCGTCGTACTCATTTTCAGGCCCTCCCGAGATTGCGCCCGCCCAGACCCGGTGGCGGGGCTTGAAAGTACCGCGGATTCTCGCTCGCACCGACACCCTCCATTCCGCCCTGTGGACGAGCTGCACTCTCACGGCGTGACGCGATCGCCGTGATCACCGGCGACCCGGCGACCCGCTCACCTTGAACTCCAAGGCCAGGTGTTGCGCGGAGCGCTGGGTGACTCGCGCAGACCACGGTCGCCGAGTCGACGGTGTGCTGGGACACGCGCGCGGCATCGACCGACCATGGCCGTCCCGACAGGAGGCGCTTGCAGGTGTCGCACTCCGCGCGCGGTGAGGGCATCGATGCTCGACAGGTCGCCGGTGCCCAAGGCCTCGTTCCGCGCAGATATCCATGCGCGCACCGATCGCGACCGCCGTCAGCTCGGCGCCCGCCGCCGCTGCGGACTCCCACAGCGGTCCGGCGAGAGCTCGAGACGGACAGTGACGCTCACGTCGACGGCATCGACACCTTCGTCTGAAGCTCTTGTTCACTGCAGCCGGCCAGCAGAGCCAGCGATCAGACAACGCGGCGACACGCCGCCGCCGAGCGCGCGGAATCGACGATTTCATCAGGGCCTCCCGAGAGAATGGAGCCGCCTCGACCAGACGGCGCGCCGAAATTATCCCGCATCGCGCCGGGCTGCCGGCACCCCTCGATCCGTCGCTGTGGATAACCCGTTACGTCCTACGGACGGGGCCGCCGGCGCCCCGTCCGTAGGACGTTACGGCACGACGGCTGGACGCACAGAGAGCAACGCGCCGGCTGTCCACAGCGCCGCCCAGATCGTTCGTCAATGAGCAGGCGCTCATCACACTCCTGCGATGGGCAATGGGATCTCGGACCGACGGATCGCGGCGGCGTACGCGATCGCCGATCAGCAGGGCGGTGTCGCGTCGCGCCGCCAGCTCTATCGGTGCGGCGTGACCCGCTATGAGATCCGCGGTCACGTACGCGCGCGCCGATGGCAGCTGGTCTGCGACCAGGTCGTCGCCCTTCACAACGGAGAGGTCAGCGAGCGGGGCCATCGGTGGGCGGCGGTCATCAGCGCGGGGCCGCGTGCCCAGCTCGACGGTGTGGCGGCGCTCGTCGAGTCCGGACTCGAACGGGTCAGCTACGACCGGATCCGGGTGTCGGTGCCCAAGGGTGCTCGCGTCCGCACCCGGCGTACCGAGCGGTACGACGTCCGCGAGACCCGACGCTGGTCGCGCGATGACCGAGCTCCTGGCGGCGGCATTCCCCGCACGAAGCCATCAGTTGCCGCCGTACGGGCGGCGATCTGGGCGCGCACGGACCGCGAAGCGGCGTACCTCTTGTCGGTCGTCGTCCAACAGGGCCTGGTGCACCCGAGTGATATCGCCGTCGAACTCCTCCGGATCAAGCGCCACCGCCGGCGACTCTTCGTGCACGCCGTCGTCAACGACCTGCTCGACGGTGCCCGGGCGCTCGGTGAGCTCGACGTCGCGCGTGAGTTGAGGCGTCGAGGGCTCCCGCCGCCCGCGCGTCAGGTCCTCCGCAAGGACCGAAAGGGTCGCTACTACCTGGACCTCTACTGGCCCGAGCTCAAGCTGGTCGTCGAGATCGACGGCATCCACCACGCGTGGGCCGAGAACGTCGTCGGCGATGCCCTGCGCCAGAACTCGCTGGCGCTGGCCGGCGACACCGTCCTGCGGGTGCCCCTCCTCGGACTCAGGCTCGAGCCTGACGAGTTCTTCGCCCAGATCGCCGAAGCTATCGCCTCCGCCCAGGCCGATCTGGCCGCCTGAGCATCACAACGTCCTACGGAGCGGGCCATCGACGGCCCCGTCCGTAGGCCCTCACCGAGCGGCGCGCTTGCCACCCTTCGGCACGCTCGGGTCCCGCTTCGGCTTCGGATCGGGCGACGCCGTCAGCCCCATCGCACGCGAGAACCGCGCGACCAGCATGAAGCCGAGAAAGAGACAGGCCACGGCACCAACAGCAGCAACCGCCAGGTACCACCAGGCGTCCGAGTCGTTGTCGTGGCGGGCGGTGGAGCCGAAGTCGATGGCGGCGTACACCAGGTAGCCCCACGCCACGACGCACAGGGTGATGCCGATGGCGAGGACGAGCAGCACAGGGCGGATGGACCCTGCTTGTGGCGCGTACCAGCGCGCTTCCCGCCGCTCACTGGTGCATTCTGACCGACGCACCAAGCGCGCGATGCCAGGACCCGCCAACCAGCCCGGGGCCGCTCAGTTGCCCCCACAGTTCTGAGCGGCCTCGGACCGGAAGACTGTGTCGACGCTACGCCCGAGCCAAGCGGGACGACATCAGCCAAACGGACGGTTCGTCCCCTACTTCGGGGCCACGAGGTAGTTGACGATGATCCGGTTGGAGTCGGTGACGGAGAGGGTGACGGTGTAGCTGTCCGTCGCGTAGGTCCCGCTGATCGCCGTGCCATTGTCGATGGGCTCCTGGAGTACGTCGGCGCCCAGCTTCTCCTCGGCTGCGTCGTACGCCGCCTGCTTGTCGCCGCCTGCCGGGCCGACCTCGATCGTGGTGTCCCAGCGTCTGGGCGTTCTTGGCGTACGAGCCCTGGAGGATCTTGCCGTCGACGACCGGCACTTCGTCGACGGGGAAGTCCTTCGGCAGCTTGCCGGTGGTGACGTTGAAGTCGGTGCCCTCGATGCTGATGTCGCTGCCATCGATGTCGGCGTCGATGCCCTCGTCCTTGAGCGCGTCCTCGGCGGCCTTCTCGGCGATGTTCGCCGCAGCCGACGAGGGAGACGGCCAGGAGGGCGGTGGGTACGGCGACGAGCAGGCGGCGGGTACGAAGGGGCAGGTGCATGACGGCCTCCAGAGGTTTTCAGATGTGAGTGCGAACTGGGGTTGAGTCGCGCGGCCCCGAGGCCTGGTCGAACGGTAGCGACGAGAGGCTTCCCACGTATCGCCCTATCGAACGCAAATGGCACCCATCTGAGACGGTTGTGAGACGACGCCACGCCCGGCGACACGCCGTACTCCCGCCTGAAATAGGGCCTCTGACCTGCGTAAACGTGACCTACGCAACATTCGTCTCAACAGATTTCGCCGTTCGCTTGCACCCCTAGTGGTGGGGGCGTAAGGTCACCACTACATCTAGTAGTTACACGGTTGTAGTTCTCCACAGGCTCGTTCACAGAACCAGGTAGGAACTGCACAGCTAGACGCCGGTTTATCCACAGAAGAACGGCCCGTCCGAGGGCCTACTT
>CAWKIP010000003.1:0-378237 GCA_963849765.1 uncultured Actinomycetota bacterium | reverse complement strand
CCGCGACTGCACTCCCCCAGGAGGCTGGATAGCGGCCCCCGGTAGAGCGCCCGCTCCGCGGCTTCAAAGCGAGCCATAAGGGCCCCAAAGTGAGCCTTAAGGCCAGACTTCGGCTTTCGACCTGCTGCGCGGGAATCGCATTACCGCAGGTCAGGACCGGTTCTGGTGAGCAAAGCGATGCATTTGACGTGATGCGTCATCGGGGAGACACCGATGATCACGAGCGTAGAGGCGATCCTTTGCGGTCGGCTGCGCTCAGGAGGCGAAACCGGCCTCTGACCTGCGGCGATGCCGTCCTCGGAGACTGCGGAGGGCGGAGCAGTGTTGCGGGCCTTTGCGAATCAAAGCGAGCCCTATTCCGAGCCCTCCTGTCAGCGGGCTCCGACGGTCACAAACGACTGCAGCCAACCGCCCTCGCACCGCACCACAGAGACTCGCTTGGCGCCAGATCGAGCTGACGGCGTCACATATAGTCACTTGTGCACGAACTCACCGTTCGAGAACGAGGGCTCCGGCTTAGCCGGAGCCCTCGTTGCATCTCAAGCTTCGATTTGCACAGTACGACCTCCGCAGACACCTGCCACTCCCCGGCCCCCGTCCGCAAGCGCACTCTCATGGCTCCCCTTTGTGTCAAGACCCTTGGGGAGGCCGGGCTTAGGCTGGATCTTGGCGGGTTCGGGAAGTGGCTTGTCCGAAGAGCCGGTTCGGGGATGTGAGCCGGTCGCGCCGGAGTCAGAGTCGTTTCCCCGTTGCCCTCCCGGGCCTGCCACCTCACGCCGTCGCTGGTCCTGGACCATCTGCGCGTAGACGACGTTGGAGAGCCGTCGTTTGAGCGCGCGCATGGACTCCATCGAGGTCTTGCCGGCGGCCTTCTTGGTGTCGAAGTAGGCGCGGCCTTGGGTGGGGTTTCGTAGCTGGACCACGGCCATGATGTGCAGGGTCCGGTTGATCCGGCGGTTGCCGGCGCGGGAGAGCCGGTGGCGTTGATGGTCTCCGGAGGATGCCTTGAGGGGTGCGGTGCCGTTCCAGGGGCGAACCGGTCCCGGTCGGCGAACCGTCGGATGTCGCCGACGTCGGCCAGGAGTCGTGCGGCACCTGAGGGGCCGATGCCGTGGAGGTCCATCAGGGTGGAGTCGCGGGCGATGACGAGTTCCTTGAGGTCCCTTTCCGCGGTCTTGATCTTCTTGTCGATCGACTCCAGCTCGCCGATCAGCTCGACCGCGAGCCGGCGTGGGTCTTGCCGACGATGTCGCGGGGCTTGGTGGTCGCGATCAGTGCGCGGGCCTGGTGGGAGGAGAGGAACTGCTTGGCGCCGCCAGGGAAGAGTTCCAGCAGCACTCGGTGCAGCCGGTTGATGGTCTGGGTGCGGGCCCGGCCGAGTTCGTCGCGGCGGTCGACCAGCATCCCCATCACCACCAGCTCGGGGTCGACCTGGACCCGGACCAGGTTCGCCGAGCGCAAGGCGACCATGGCCACCGAGTGAGCGTCGACTGGGTCGGTCTTGCGGCCGTTGCCGCTGGCGAACACCCGGACCTGGGCTGAGAGTTTCGGTGGCACGTCGAGCACAGTCTCGCCGTCGTGGACCAGCCGGAGGGCGATGTGCTTGCCGATGCCGTTACAGCCCTCAATCGCCCAGACCCGGTCCGGGTACTGCCGGCCGGCGGCGAGCATTTCGGCATAACCGGCCTTGTCGGTGCCGAATCTGCCAACGGCGAGTACCCGGGCTTGTTCGTCGACGACCTCGATCGTGGCCGAACGCTTGTGTGGATCCATCCCGATGATCACGGCCATCGGTGCCTCCTCAATGCTGAACGGATGGGTTGTCACCAAGGAGGGCACCGCTACTTCGAGCAGAACAATCCCCTTTTGAGCCTCTCCTCGCGCGGTGCTCGGCGAGACCGCAAGCCATGAGAGAGCCACACCAATGACGCCGGTGGGCAGCCGCTGATTGAGAGCGTCTCGCCGAGCACCTGGACCGAGTCTGGCCAGACACCGATCCTCCGCCAAGTCTCTAAGTAGCCGATGAGCGGTCGTCCGGACAGCTGGCTCACCGGGTGCCAAGATGTGCGCTACTCCCAGGAGAACCAGGCCGTCTACGCCCGCCTCGGCCAGGCACGCGTCGACAAGATCCTGAGCGAGCACGACCCCTACCGGGCTGTGTGATCTCGACCATGAACGGGCGTGGCCGGGCCGCGAACGGGTACAGAGCGGGTTCGACATCGATGCCGCACCGACCACTGCGAAATGGAGAGCACCTCGTGCCGACCCTCAATCCCCTCGGCCTTGTCAAGAACGTCACCGGGACCGCGACCTCCCTCGTCCGCGGAGCCGCGGAACTCGGACTCACGGTCGCGGGCACCGTGGGCGAACAGGTCTTCCGACGGATCCCGGGCATCGCGGGCGACGGACCCGAACCCGTCGACGTGGTCGAGGAGGACGACGCGCCGGAGCCCGTCGACGTGGTCGAGGAGGACGACGGCGCCGGAGCCCGTCAACGTTGTCGAGGAGCTCGACTTGGAGCCCGCCCCGGTCGACGACGTCGTCGCCCAGAGCCATGAGCCGGCCCCGGTCACCGAGATCGACGCCCAGGCTGATCCCGGCGCGGTCGTCGTCACGCCGGCCGACATTGCTGAGCAGGTCGAACGGGGGCCTGGTTCGGCCGACTCGTGAGCCGCCATGCCGAAGGACGCCACCGCGTTGACGGAGTCGCCAAACGCAGTGGTCCCGGGCAAGAGAAACCTGGTTCACCAGGAAGGCCGTGCCCGGCATCGACTCGAGTCTCACCGGCGGCGTGTAGGGCGAGGTCGTAGACACAACAGCACGCCGACCGTCGCCATCACAGCCCACTCCCGCGCCGATTATCGCGGTTCGGAATTGGGCACGAGACCACCATGGAAGACGATCGCGATCGGCCGACCACCAATCAGCCCCTCAACGCCGAACCCAGGCGAAAGGCCCCGGCGGTGCTGGCGCTTCTGGGCCTACTCGTTCTTCTCGCGCTGGTGTTCCTGGCGATTACCTGGCTGAGGTACAACACCTGACGAAACGTGGCTCGCCCGCGTGCGACAGGACCATCCGTCACGGTGCGACCGCTTGCTGTCGCTGCTGAACCTTGGGCAGAGCCGCTCTCTGTCCGCTCATGCCGCGATGAGGTCGCTCATGCCGGTGAGCGAGCGGCTGGAGTCAATGCAGGAACAACTTCGCCAGCACCGCGAGAAAACCCAGTGAGGCCGCACCGAACGATTCAACCGCAAGCCGCCAGCCCGTGATGCCCGCCCGGTGAGCGCCGAGATAGCCGATCACGAAGAGGAACGCAACGGAAAACCACAGCGCCCAAAGTGCCGCGCTGCTGGCGGGCAACCCAGCCAGTTCATGAGAGGCCAGGTAGACGACGACTGCTGGCACCCCACCAACGAGAACGGAACCCTCCTCGACTGCGGCGGAGGGGATGCGGCGATGGAGAGGGCCGGGGTCGCCCTCAAAAAGCATCTCCTGGGTCGCGACGTACACGTGGGCCAACCAATAGGCAACCAACACAGCCCCCACGCCGAGCGCAACCCGGTGGACGTGCGAGATGTTGGCGCTGACCGCTGCCAAGACGCCAGCCGTGACTACGGCACCGTAGAGGACGCCGCCTGGGTCACGGCGTGCCAGTGTGTCGGCGACCCTGCCCGATGCTGACCTCGACTCATGCCGTGGTCGAGACGGCGCGGGTACTTCGGTTCATGCTTCGATCCTCCCGGCAATGCATGCTGCCAGACAGCATCCGCTCATGCTGCGAAGCGGTCGGTCATGCCGATGAGTCGCCCCCCCCCCTCGGGCAGTTCGACCCGGCGGTGTTTAGGGATTCCGTGCGGACCAATCTGATCGCTTCCGCGTGTCGAACCCCGATTGAATGGGTGAACCAGCACCCACATGAGGAGGGAAGTCACACTAGGCGCATTATCGCCGCAGGATCCATCGCCGCTCTTGCAACGCTCGGCCTCGCCGCCCCGGTCAGCGCTGCACCAGCGGAGGCCGCTTGCTTCGGCCAGGTGCACAATACCGTCAACAGCGGCGGCCTCCCCGGGTTCGACAACGTCGGACAGCTCGTCAAGGCCCTCGACGGCCAGGGAAAGAACGCGGCCGCGAAGGGTCTCTGCTAGTACGGCGGCTCTCGCCTACACCAGGGCGGCGGCTCGGCTCCTCGGACCCGAGCCGCCGTCCGCTCATGCCGCAATGAGGTGCATCCTCCGTTCCCGACCGGGTACGCATCAGGTGCGTGCCCGTCGAGTTTCGCCCTCGGGTGAGACACGCTCACACCCACGGGTGCGAGCGCGGCGGGCACGCCCTATCCCGAACGCACGCTCATGCCTGCGGGCTCAGGCGGTCATCGCAACACCTCGGCCAGGACTTGTGATGGTGTCTTGAACCCGAGGGTCTGTCGAGGTCGTCCGTTGAGCTGGTCGGCGATGGTGTCGAGGTCGGCCTGGGTGAGGGTGCGGAAGTCCAGGGTGCGGGGTAGGTACTGGCGCAGCAGGCCGTTGGTGTTCTCGTTGCTGCCGCGCTGCCAGGGGGACTTGGGATCGCAGAAGTAGACCTCCACGCCGGTGGCCGCGGTGAACCGGACGTGTTGGGCCATCTCGTGGCCCTGGTCCCAGGTCAGGGTCCGGGTCAACGCCACGGGCAGGGTGGTGATCTTCGCCGCCAGCGCGTCGGCGACCAGATCCGCCTTGTGGCCACCGGGCAGCGCCACCAGCATCACGAACCGGGTCGACCGCTCGACCAACGTGGCGATCGGGGACATGCGCTTGCCGAAGACCAGGTCGCCCTCCCAGTGCCCGGGCACCGCCCGGTCCTCGGCCTCGGCTGGTCGTTCGGAGATGTTGAGGATCCCCGGCCGGCCACCACGACCATCGGGCAGCCGGGTTCCCGCCGGGCGTCGGATCACCCGGCCGGTGCGCAGATGAGCTGTCAGCTCCTTGCGCAGCGCGCCGCGGGACTGGATGAACAGGGTGCGGTAGATCGTCTCGTGCGACACCTGCATCTCCGCGTCGTTCGGATAGGTGGCCTTCAGCCAGCCCGCGATCTGCTCAGGAGACCACTGGGCTGAGAGCTTCTCGGCCACGATGTCACGCAGCACCGGCCGGGTGGCCAGCTTGCACACCTTCCGCCGTCGGGCCCGTGCCCACGCCAGCTGGTCAGCCTTCGCAGCCCGATACCCACGCCGACCCCCATGCCCGGCGACCTCACGACTCACCGTCGACGGCGCCCGCCCCAGGCCGCCCGCGATCGCCCGCAGCGACAACCCCGCTGCCAGACCCCGGGAGATCTCCTCCCGCTCAGCCAAGCTCAACCGGCCAGGCGACCGCCGACGAACCGGCGGCCGGATCCCGCCGCACCGCACCAGATAGCCATGCACCCCACTGGTCGAGATCCCCAACGCCCGCGCCGTCGGCTCCGCCGCATACCCAGACTGCAGCCGCTTCCAGATCTCATCCTCCAGCGCCGCAGACACCCGCTGATAACCACGCGCCATCACAACCTCCCTCAGATCAAGGAAGTGTTGCGATGAACCATTGAGACCACCCCGCTGTCCGGTCATGCCGATGAGCGGTTGACGCTTGGGCTTGGAGTCTCACCCGCGACGGATGATCGCCAGCAGCACAAACGGGGCTACGGTCGGAGGACAGGCCACCGCGCGTCGCGGTCGTAGGCACCGGGAGTGACGCATGTCCGACCAGCCCAACATCCTGATCATCTGGGGCGACGACATCGGGCATCAGCAACCTGAGCTGCTACAGCGACGGGCTGATGGGCTATCGCACGCCGAACATCGATCGGATCGCCGCCGAGGGGGTCCGGTTCACCGACTACTACGGCGAGCAGAGCTGCACGGCGGGCCGGGCGGCGTTCATCACCGGCCAGAACCCCTACCGCACCGGCCTGACCAAGGTCGGCATGCCCGGCGCGGACATCGGCCTGCGGGCGGAGGACCCGACCATCGCCACGGCGCTGAAGTCGCTCGGCTACGCCACCGGCCAGTTCGGCAAGAACCACTTCGGCGACCGCGACGAGTTCCTGCCGACCGCGCACGGCTTCGACGAGTTCTTCGGCAACCTCTACCACCTCAACGCCGAGGAGGAGCCGGAGCAGCACGACTACCCGACCGAGGAGGAGTTCCCCGACTTCCGGAAGAACTTCGGACCGCGCGGCGTGATCCACTCGTGGGCCAACGACGACGGCACCCAGCGCATCGAGGACACCGGCCCGCTCACCAAGGAGCGGATGAAGACCATCGACGACGAGATCGTCCCCGAGGCGCTGCGGTTCATGACCGACGCCAAGGACAGCGACACCCCGTTCTTCGTGTGGCTCAACACCACCCACATGCACTTCCGCACGCACGTCAAGGACGGCAGCCGCGGCAAGGCCGGCCGCTGGCAGTCGGAGTACCACGACACGATGGTCGACCACGACGAGCTGGTCGGCTCGGTGCTCGACTACCTCGACGAGAACGGCCTGGCCGACAACACGATCGTCATGTACTCCACCGACAACGGCCCGCACATGAACAGCTGGCCCGACGCCGGCATGACGCCGTTCCGCAACGAGAAGAACTCCAACTGGGAGGGCGCCTACCGGGTGCCGGCCATGGTGCGCTGGCCGGGCACATCCCGGCCGGGCGAGGTGCTCAACGGGATCGTCAGCCACAACGACTGGTTCGTCACGCTGCTCGCCGCCGCGGGCGACACCGACGTCGCCGACCGGCTCAAGGCCGGCACCGACCTGGCCGGGACGACGTACAAGGTGCACCTCGACGGCCACAACCAGCTCGACTACCTCACCGGCGCAGGCCGACGAGAGCCCGCGCAAGCACTTCTTCTACGTCTCCGACGACGGCGACCTGACTGCGCTGCGCTACGACAACTGGAAGTTCGTCTTCCTCGAGCAGCGCGCGCACGGCACGCTGCAGCATCTGGCCCGAGCCGTACATCGAGCTGCGGGTGCCCGAAGATCTTCAACCTGCGGACCGACCCGTACGAGCGGGCCGACATCACGTCGAACACCTACTACGACTGGATGCTCGACCACGCCTGGCTCGCTGATCCCGGCGCAGGCCTACGTCGCCAAGATGCTCCAGACGCTCGCGCGAGTTCCCGGCCGCGCCAGGAGCCGGCCAGCTTCAGCGTCGACCAGGTGATGGCCAAGCTCAAGGCCGGTGTCGCGAGCGCTGAAACCGACGTGCAGGTGCGATCTGCCGCGGTACCGTCCCTCCCGGGCGGGACCTTCACGCATGGGCTCCGACGTCCACTACCCCGAGGAGGCACCGACGCACCGCGTGCGCGTCGCCGCCTTCTCCATCGACGCCGACCGCGGTGACCAACGCAGAGTTCGCGGCGTTCGTCGACGCCACCGGCTACGTCACCGTGGCCGAGCGTGCCCTCGACCCGGCCGACTATCCCGGCGCGCCGCCGGAGAACCTGCAGCCCGGCTCGATGGTCTTCACCCCGACGCGCGGGCCGGTCGACCTGCGCCACCTCAGCCAGTGGTGGCGCTGGACGCCGGGCGCGTGCTGGCAGCACCCGGAGGGCCCCGGCAGCTCGTCGACGACGGCCCGACCACCCGGTCGTGCACGTCGCCCACGAGGACGCCGCGGCCTACGCGGCCTGGGCCGGCGCGGCGCCTGCCGACCGAGGCCGAGTGGGAGTACGCCGCCCGCGGCGGTCTCGAGGGCGCGACGTTCACCTGGGGCGACGAGGCGCGGCCCGGGGGCCGGATCATGGCCAACACCTGGGACGGGCCCGACTTCCCGTGGCGCAGCACCGGCGAGAGCGGCTGTCCGCGGACCGCGCCCGTGGGCAGCTTCCCGGCCAACGGGTTCGGCCTTTCGACATGGCCGGCAACGTCTGGGAGTGGACCGACGACTGGTGGACCAGCCGACACCCCGACGACGCCGGCTCGCCGTGCTGCGCGCCGGACGAACCCGCGGGGCGGCGACCTCGAGCAGAGCTACGACCCGGCCCAGCCGCAGTTCCGGGTCGGGCGCAAGGTGATCAAGGGCGGCTCCCACCTGTGCGCCGACACCTACTGCCTGCGCTACCGGCCCGCCGCCCGCCGACCACAGATGATCGACACCGGCATGAGCCACGTCGGCTTCCGGTGCGTACGCCGGACTCACGACGCGACCCAGGAGGTGACCTGAGTGCCGGACCGACCTCCTGCCGTCGTGGCGGCCCGGACCCACCCGCGACGCCGTTGCTCGGTTCCTCGACGCGTCGTCGAGGTGCCGCCGAGCGAGCGGGTCGCCTGCTTCGACAACGACGGCACCCTGTGGTGCGAGCAGCCCGACCTACGTCCAGTTCGACTTCTTCGTCGACGCCCTCGAGACGCGGTGGCCGCGGACCCGGCTTCGCGCGAGACGCCGGAGTTCGCCGCCCTGCTCGACCGGCGACGCCGGCGGCGATGGGCGAGCTCGGCCTCGAGCGCATCGCCATGGCCCTGACGGCCTGTTCGCGGGCATCACCGCCGGAGGCGTTCACCGCACCGGGTGCGCGAGTTCATGGCGAGCGCCACGCACCCCGACGCTCGGCCGTCCGCTGCGGAGCACGTCTACCAGCCGATGCTCGAGCTGATCGACGAGCTCCGCCGGCGGGACTTCACGGTCTCCATCGTCACCGGTGGCGGCACCGAGTTCGTGCGGGCGGTCAGCCAGGACCTGTACGGCGTGCCCCCCGAGGCCGTCGTCGGCACGCTGATCGACTACGACTATCAGCCGCGGCGACGACGACGCGCCCGGTCCTCCGCCGGTCGATCGCCTGTGGGCGCTGCCAACGAGGGCGCCGTCAAGGTGAGCAACATCCAGACCCAGCTCGGTCGCCGACCCATCCTCGCGGCGGGGAACTCCGGGGGCGACCGAGAGATGCTGGAGTGGGCCGCGGCCGGCGACGGACCGAGGCTGGCGCTGCTCGTCGACCACGACGACGCCGACCGCGAGTTCCGCTACGTGAGCGCGGCCGAGACCTTCGCCGAAGCGGAGCCGATCACCGACGTCGGTCGCGCCTGGGCTGGACCGTGGTCAGCATGGCCAACGACTGGACGACCGTCTTCGGCAACGACGCGCACGGCCAGGGACGGCCATCGCCAGACGGATGAACCTGCTCATAGCCGCCGTGGTTGTCGTCGTGGTGTCCGCAGTGGCCATCGCGGCGATGTTGGTCGTGCGCCGCCACGCACCCGATGGCAGCTACTTCCACGATGGCGACCGCGCGGCCGGAGTATTCGGTGTGCTGGCGACCGGGTTCGCAGTGCTGATCGGCTTCGTGGTCTTCCTCGCGTTCGCCAGCTACGACGCCGCCAGGTCTGGTGCCGAGGAGGAAGCGCTGATCGTGTCGCAGCAGGTCGAGACCGCCCAGTTCTTCCCGGCGCCCGCGGATCGGGAGCTGACCGGTGAGCTCGTCTGTTACGCCCGGTCGGTGGCTGGCGTCCAATGGGACCGGATGGACGCCGGCACTCTGGGCGAGGAGCTCAACCCATGGTCCGGCGAGATGTTCCGCACGTTGCAGACCGTTGAGCCACGCTCCCCCACCGAGCAATCGGCCTTCGACACGTGGCTGAGCCAGAGACAGGCCCGCGAAGCGGCCCGCAGCGACCGCATCCATGGAGCGGTCGGCGTGATCCCGACGCCGCTGTGGGTGGTGCTGTACTTCACGTCGCTTCTCATCTTCGTCTACATGCTCTTCTTCGCTGACAGCGGAGAGCGGGCGGTCGTCCAGGGACTCATGATGGGCACGGTGGTCTCGGTCATCACCTCGATGCTGCTGCTCCTGACCATGCTCGACGACCCGTTCCACGACGGCGTCGGCGGGCTCCGCCCGGTGGCCATGGAACGGGCGCTGAAGGTGATCGACCAGGAACTGGAGATCAGTGAAGACGATGTGTCTCCCCCCTGCGATGCCCGCGGGAACCCGCTGTAGGCGGCCCCGGTGAACTCGTTGAGCTCGTTGCCGGTCGGGGTCCTCGTCGTGGGTTGGCTCGGGCTCGCGCTGCTGGTCGCTGCCCTCGGGCGGCTCGGTGTTCGCGCGCTCGTGCCGGCCGACGAGGGGGACCACGTGCCTCAGATCGCCTCGCCCCTGATGCCCGCCCTCGGCGCTGTCTTCGCGATCTTCGCGGCGCTCACCCTGGCCGGCGAGGCTGGATACCTGCGCGCAGCTGAGGGCCTGGTGAGCGACGAGGCGGCCGCTTCCTCCCGCCTGGCCTGGGCGGCGACCAGTCCAGGAGTGGACTCGGAGCCGATCCACTCGGCGCTGCGCGACTACTCTGAGGACCACGCGCACCCAAGAGTGGGGAGGGGAGGACGCTGCTCCAGCGGCGACGACCCGGCCACCGCTCGGGCGATCGCCACGCTGGAGGAGGTGGTCCGCGCCGAGGCGGCGCGGCCGGAGCTCGGGAGCCCGGCGAGCTCGGAACTGCTGGGATCCCTGGACGCCGTCACGAGCAGTCGTCGCGCACCGCATCGCGGCAGCGTCTCGGGACATCCCCGGCTCTCTACGTCGGCACACTCGTGGTGAGCGGTCTCGCGCTCATCGTCAACGCAGGAGCGTCTGACCTTCCGCAGCCGCCTGCGAACGTCGCTGCTCGTCGTGGGCCTGGCGATGGTCGTGGGCTTGAGCTTGGCGCTGCTGTTCTCGATCACGGCGCCGTGGCGCGGACCACTCGTCGTGAGCGGGCACCCGCTTGACGCGATCATCCACGACCTCGAAACAGGCTTCTTCGACGGTTGACGGTGCCGACGTTGTTGACCGGATGCGGCTCCGAGAGAGGCGCCCCCGCGCGCCCACACCAGCGTGATCAGTACCCGGTGCCCATCTTGGTCTGCTCGCGCTCGATCTGCTGGCTCCGCCCTTGTGGTCGAGTGTCGCGCACGCGTCCGCGATGTCGCGCGTCAGCCGTTCGACCTGTTCGCGACTCATCGTCTCCTTGACCAGCGCGCGCATGATCTTCACCTTCTCGGCATTGGGGGGAAGCGTGTACGCCGGCACCATCCAGCCCCGCTCCGCCGACAGCTGCCACGCGATGTCGGACTCGTCGTAGCGCGGTGTGCTCGCCCGAGAGCCGGAAGGCCACCAGCGGAAGCTGCTCCTTGTCGTCGCCGATCACCTCGAACCGGCCGCTGTCGCGCAGGTTGGCCGCGAGCGCCTGGGCGTTCTGCTGCATCTGCTTCATCACGTAGGTGTAGCCGTCGCGGCCGAGCCGGACGAAGTTGTAGTACTGGGCCAGCACCATCGCCGCGCCCGTCGAGAAGTTCAAGCGTGAAGGTGGCGTCGGTCTTGCCGAGGTAGTTCTCGTAGAAGACGAGGTCCTGGGCGAGGTCGGACTCCTCGCGGAAGACCAGCCAGCCGATTCCGGGATAGACCAGCCCGTACTTGTGGCCGGACACGTTGATCGAGCGGACCTGCTCGAGCCGGAAGTCCCAGTGGGAGTCGGGATAGAGGAACGGCCACACGAAGCCGCCGCTGGCGCCGTCCACGTGGATCGGGATGTCCAGGTCCGCGTCGCTCCTTGATGTCGAGGAGCAGCTCGTTGATCCCGACGATGTCGTCCATGTGCCCGGTGAAGGTGGTGCCGAGCACGGCCGCGACGCCGATGGTGTTCTCGTCGAGGTGCGGCTCCACGTCCTCGGGCCCGATCGTGTACTTGTTCTCCTCGAGCGGGACGATCCGTGGCTCGACGTCGAAGTAGCGGCAGAACTTCTCCCACACCACGTGGACGTCTCCCCCGAAGACGAGGTTCGGCCTGTCCGTCGAGAGGTTCTCCGCCTGGCGCCGCTCCTTCCACTTCCACTTCAAGGACAGGGCGCCGAGCATGATCGCCTCGGACGACCCCTGGGTGCGGCAGCCGGTGGTCTCGCCGGGTGCGTTGAACAGGTCGGCCAGCATCCGTACGCAGCGCTGCTCGATCTCGGCCGAGATCGGGTACTCGGCATGGTCGATGAAGTTGCGGTGCAGGTTCTCGGCGATGATCCGCTGGGCCTCGGGCTCCATCCAGGTCGTCACGAAGGTGGCCAGGTTGCGCTGCGGGTCCCCTTCCAGGTTGAGGTCCTCGCCCACCAGCCGCATGGCATCGGTCGGACTGCATCCCGCTCGTCGGGGAACACGGTCGACGGGGCCGCCTCGGTCAGGAACCGATTGCCGAAGAGCGCTTCAGCTTCTGCTGCACTGAGCTTTGTCATGGCGTGTGTTGAACCACCGTTCTTGTCGGAGTGGGCTTGTCGAACATCTGCATGACTCCGCCGACCGCGAAACAGACCGCACCGGCGAACGTTCCCCAGTTGACCGAGTCCGATGTCGAGCGCGGTGGAGGTGGCCGGACGGGTGAACGCCGCGACTCCGGCGAGGAAGAACAGGACGGAACCGAACTGGTTGACCGCCACCACCCACCAGCCGAGGTCGTGGACACGCACCCCGACGCGGCCACCGCACACATCGAGCAGTCGCGAGGTGTCCCGAGACGAGGAAGCAGACGCAGCCGAGGATGTCGGGCAGCCAGATCCATCCGTTCGACTGGCGCGGCGTGAGCCCTTCGGCGAAGGCGGCCACCAGGCTGACCGCGAACAGCAGCGTCCCGACGAACAGCACGACCGCGCTCAGCCAGCCGAGCTGGTGCGGCCGGTAGCTCCACCAGCGCATCCGCTCGGCTTCAGCCGACCGCCGGGTGTCGCTGGTCAGGTTGACGACGAGCAGGATCGACGTGTAGCCCCCGAGGCTGAAGAAGAAGCCCCCGACCAGGTAGGTGATGTTGACCGTCGCCGGCTGCCGACCCCGAGCTGGGCGAAGACGGCGCCGAGGGCGAAGAGGGCCCCGCCCAGGATGAAGGCGACAGCGGCGACGAGATTGACGTGGCTCACCCGCATGGCCCCAGCCCGTCGGAACCGCATCCGCGCGGTCTCAGTCACCTTTCCGCTCCCTCCGTAGGACTCGACCTACCCTTTCCCTGCCGGCCGCGGTTGGCCTCATCCGCAGTGGGTGACTCGCTGCTCGGTCCTTCATCGCCGTGCATGGCTCCCGACCTCTTGTCAGGCGCCTGATCGAACCGTTTGACCGTTTCGATGTCCCGGACCACTGGGGACGCCGCAGCCGAGCGTGTTGACGACGCCGGGGGACACGCACAAGCCGCCGAACGCCGGGGAGCGGGGATCACCACAACTGGTCAGGAGTGGCCGGGGATGACAAGACTCCGCGACGAAACCGCCCGCTGACCAGGTCGCCGCCGGGAGTTGCCCGCGGGTGACCTGCTCCCTCCGTGATGACCGCCGCCGAATTGGGAGGCCGCAGGAGTCAACTCGGTCCCGTCCTCCGAGTCCGGCTGATCGCCATTCCCGCAGGTCAGGGCTAAAAAGTTAGGGTTGGAGCCGCCTGGGAGATTCGAACTCCCGACCTGCTCATTACGAGTGGCACTCCAGCGCTCGTTGGTTGCGTTGGTCAGCGTCGATCACGCTTGAGCGTCAAGGACACGGGCCCAGGGATCTCATCCTGGGGGGCCGCCGGGGGCCGCGCGCCCGTCTTAGAGACGGGCCACGATCCGCCCTCTTCTGCCGATCAGCGCGTGGGAGTGCGCCCTCCCGATGTTGGCGTTGTTCGGTAAGTAGACGGCCGCCACCCGGGTGGCGTAGCCGAACTCACCAGTTCGTGCAGCAGACTCCTGGTGCAACCAGCCTTGTCAGTTGCGGTACGGGCGGAGTGGCCGCGCTGTCTTGCCTCGCGTGTGCACCGTTACGGTGGAACTGATCCTTAGGGGGCACTGTGACGTTGACAGAACGCCAGGCTGACGTTGAAGCGGAAACCAGCGCAGTCGACCCGACTGTTTGAGGTCGCTGCCCGCAATGCCGACGAACTCCTCGCGGAGTCGAGAGCCGAGGCAGTCTCGATCGTGGCCACGGCGCAGAGCAATGCGGACCGGCTCACCGGGTCGAGCCAAACTCTGGCGGAACGACTGAAGGCGTCTGCCAGCGCAGAGGCCGACCGAGTCCTGGCTGAGGCACACTCGGAGTCTGAGCGGGTGCGCGACGAACTGAAGCAGACGCGGGCAGAGCAGAGCGCCGAGCTCGACCGGCATCGCACGACCGTCCTGGCCGACCTGGCCGAGCAGAAGGCCGCCCTGGAGGCCGAGGTCGCACAACTGCGGCGAATCGAGCAGGATCTCCGGGATCGGATGCGCAGCTACCTGACACAACAACTCGCACAGATCAAGCCCAACAGCCCAAACTGAGGTCACCAAGTCGAGACCATTCGACTAGGCGCGTCTTGCGCGGCCATTCGGAGGTGCGGGAGTGACCGCTATTGCCGAGCAGCGGGCTTCGCCTACTCGTCGTCCCATCCGACGAGGTGCATGATCTGCACGGCTCGCCTGGCCCAGCCCGCTTGGCGATGTGACCGGGCGGCATGGTGGCCAAACTTGCGATCGAGCTGTTGTGATCGACCGCGTGCGCGATGTGCGTCACGACTGATGAGGCAGGCGGGTTCGGGTCGTTCACGCCATCTCCGACCATCCAAGACCCATCGGGGGCGTGGATGACCTCCCCGTGCTGGGAGTTCTCCGGTGAGCACCGTTCGCTGCACAAGTGCTCCAAGTTGCGGCGGGAAGCGGTCGCCCTCGTAGGGGAACGGCAGTTGCCGAAAGACTTCTCGGTCGGTCACCGGAGACATGCTGGCATGCCAGGCGTGACCGCTATTGCAGCCCGGCGTGCTCGCGGAGCAGCACGCTCTACTGCCGCGGGCGGGCGCGCCGCTGCAAATGGTCGTGCGCGTTCAGACCGGCGTCAGCCTTCGTGCCCAGAACGATGCTTGATGTGTCTGGAGGCCCGGCATCTCGATTCAGGGTTCGGTCGTGGCGGTATTCGCTGATGAGGTTCGAGATCTGCCGATGAGTGCTGACCGGACCCGGACGCTGAGAACAGGCTCCTCGCTTCGCAGAAGGCGACCAATGAGCTGGACGCTTCGTGAATGGCGCCGCCGCTCGTCCACGGGTTAGCGTGGCGCGGAGACCGCCGGCCCCGGCGGCGAAAGTGCCCGGAGGTCACGCGATGCGCCTACTTTCGCCGACCGGCTCCCCGAGCAGACGATCACCGAGCTCGAGTCCCGCGGACACGTCTGCGTGATGGAGCCCGGGCTCCATGCCGACGACCTCCCGGCCCGGATCGCCGGGTTCGACGCCCTGGTGGTGCGCAGCACCAAGGTCAAGCGCGCGGTGTTCGAGGCCGCCGACCGCTTGGTGCTGGTGATCCGCGCCGGTGCGGGAACCAACACCATCGACACCGATGCCGCAGCCAGTCGCGGGGTGTTCGTCTCCAACGTGCCCGGCCGCAACGCGGCCGCCGTTGCGGAGCTGACGATGGGACTCCTGCTGGCCCTCGACCGCCGGATCGCCGACAACGTGTCGGACCTCCGCGCCGGCCACTGGGACAAGCAGCGCTACAGCAAGGCCGAGGGGCTGCTGGGCTCGACCATGGGGATCATCGGCCTGGGCGCGATCGGCTTCTCCGTCGCCGAACGCGCGGCAGCGTTCGGCATCCACCTGCAGTCGCTCGCCAAGCCCGGCCGGTCGGCGTACGCCGTGTCGCGGGCCGAGGAGCTGGGCATCACGATGTGCGACTCGATGAGAGGAGCTGGTGTCGTCCAGCGACATCGTGACCTCCACGTGCCCCCGCGGGCACGACACCCGCCACCTCGTCGACGCGGAGCTTCCTCGCGCGGATGAAGAAGGGCGCCATCCTGCTGAACACCTCGCGGGGCGGCGTCGTCGACGAAGCCGCCCTGCTCGAGGCGCTCGACGCGGACGCCGTACGCGCTGGCTTGGACGTGTTCGCCGACGAGCCGAGCTCCGGGAAGGGCGCCTGGGACTCGCCACTCGGCCCGCACCCCAACGTGGTCGCGACCCACCACATCGGCGCCTCCACCGCGCAGGCCCAACGCGCGATCGCGGCGGGCGTGACCGAGATCGTCGAGGCCTTCATGACCGGCGAGGCCCGCCACTGCGTGAACCTCGACCCCCGACCGGCTCGGGTCGGTCACGCTGACGGTCCGTCACCTCGACCGCGTCGGCGTGCTCGCGCACGTACTCGAAGAGCTCCGCAGCGCGGGCCTCAACGTCGAGCACATGGTCAACCGTGTCTTTCGCGGCGGCGAGGCGGCCGTCGCGACCATCGACGTAGCGGACCCCGCCTCCGACGAGCTGCTGACCGCACTCCGCGCGATCCCCCACGTGCTGGGCGTGTCCGTCGTGACGCTCGGCGAGAGCGCCCAGCACAGCCGTGAGCAGCGTCCGTCTCTTCCCCGCGCGGGTCGTCCGGCAGGAGTGGGCCCGGCGGACGGTCACCGCCATGTCCGACTCGCTCGACGAGTCGGGTGTCGAGCTGTGGGGTCGAGCTCGACCCCGCGGCGTACGACGAGTCGCCCGTCGCGCTCTACGTCTACCGCCAGAGCCGTGGGGACGCGTCGTACACCGGCGTGGTGGGCGACATCGCCGTGCAGGCGATCGCAGACGGCCGGGTTCGCGGGCACGAGGCGGTCCACCGCAACGGGTCGAGGCCCTGTTGTGGCACCGCGAGACGACGCAGGCCCCACCGGCCCTCGTCACGCTGCTGCATCGTGCGGGTCCGGTCTTCACGCGGACGATCGAGGAGGTCCAGCGCACCCCGCCGCTGCTGGACTTCGGTGGCCCCCGCGGTCTTCAGCAGACCGTGTGGCGCGCTGGCCGAGGGGCCCGCGCACGCGCTTGGTGAGGAGCTCGCCGCAGCCGACTTCTACATCGCCGACGGCCACCACCGGACGGCGGCCGCCCTCGAGGAGTGGCGGCTCGGCGGGCAAGCCCGCGGACGCCGGTCTGCTCGGCGTCATCCACCCGCTGGACGGCCTGCAGCTGTCGGCGTTCCATCGCCGGCTGTCCGGCCCGTGTCCGTGGAGGACCTCCTCGGCCTGCTGTCCTCGGACTTCCAGGTCAGGGCCGCTCCGGCCGTCCGGCACCGACGAACGGGACGATCGGGCTGTACGTCGGGCGCCGCTGGTTCGAGCTGAGCTACCAGGGACCTCGCGGCGACGGTCCCTCGGGCCTCGACGTCACGATCCTCCAGACCCGGGTCCTCGACCGCCTGGTCCGGCTCCCGCCCGGCCCGGCCTACACCGTCGAGATCATCCCCGCCCCGGACGTCCGTCGACGAGCTCACCCAGCGGTGCGACCTCGACGGTGGTGCCCTGTTCACGCTCGCGCCGCCTTCTGCCGACGCGCTCATCAGGCGTGGCTGACGGTGGCGAGGTGATGCCGCCCAAGACGACGTACTTCGAGCCGAAGCCCTGCGACGGGATCTTCCTGCGTCCATAGCTGGGATGCTCGGCCCGCTGGTTGAATCGGTGCGACGGAGAGTCGGTCACCACGGTCGCAAACCCTGACGTCCACCCGCCCCGGCGAGACCAAAGAGACCAAGACCCTCCGCACTCGCGGAGTGACCTTCCGTCGGCCAGCACCTGTGACCTCACCCTCGCCGTCCGGATCATGGCGCTGCCAGTTCGGACGGGATGCCGTTCTCCACACACGCCACGATCGCGCGAAGGGCAACCGAACGGAAGGTGCGTCCTTTCCGCCAATGACGCAGGAGCTGCCGACTGCAACGTGATCGTCGCAAACGCACTCTTCTGCGGGGGTCAGCGCGTCCCCATGAAGAACCCCTTGCAGGACCGAAAAGCCCGATGGACGAGCGCCTTGGCATTCCTCGGGGCGGTAATGCACTCAGCGAGGAGATTTTCGCGCCGGCCAAAGTCAATAAGGAGAATGCAGCGTTCCCCTGAGACCCGGACCGCCGAGAGACTCGCGCCCACCCACCCGAAGTGCCCGCATAATGCCGATTAGCGTGCGTGGCAGACTTCCGGCGTGGAGTCTCCGGTTCGTCGCGACTGGCTCACGTTGGTGAGCAAGGTTGACTCGTGGGCGCAGTCGGCTGTACCGGGTGGCGACAACTTCGTAGTGACTTTCGCGGACGGACGAACCGTCACCGTGGTGATGACGCCGGACGACCTAGACGACATGTATGTGGCCTTCGGGGTCCTAGATGACATCGCCGGTTACGTCACCGACTGCCTAGCGGCGATGCCTGCCGAGTTCGGGTTTCTCGTGTATCGGCAGTACGACCTGGAACCCAGCGCCGACCGCGAACTGGCCCCGGAACCCGAGATGCCCAAGATCACGGGCGGCAAGTGGTACGCCTACGACCCTCACACCGGTCGCGAGACGCCGTTCAACCCAAACGACGGTCCAGAACACTGACACCGAGGCGCCCGATCTGCCGCGAAGCGCTCGGCTCCGCCGTCTGCGGCGCATGACCAGCCATTTGAGTCTGCGTGCTCATGCCCACCTCGTCAGCAGCACCCATGATTAGGCGATGAGCGCCACCGACTCCCCGCGCAACGACGGTCTGTTGTGGATCGCCGGCGTGGTTGTCGCGACCATCGCGCTGTATCTCGCCACCCTGGGGTGGAACGCCGAGAAGGCACGATCGCCAGGCGGGGGTGAATGCACCGGCCCATACGGAGCTGTGGCAAGCCATCGCTCTAGGCGTCGGGCTGGTACTAGTCGTGGCAGTCGCAGCCTGGCAGCGCCACGCCTGGCTGGCGGCGGCGACATGCGCCGTCGGTGTGACCGTTTTTTGGTCGCTGGATGCGGCGACAGTGGATGACCCGTGCCAGAGCGGAGCGAACCTCTGGCCGGTCGGCGCTGCTCTGCTGCTACTTGGCTCATCCGCAGGGCTTGCGACAATTGCTGCCCTCGGTAGCCATGCGCGCTTGGCGTCCCGCAGACGAGCAACTGAAGACTCGTCCCCGGAATGACTTAGCTTAGGTATGCCCTCTGCCGCATTAAATGCGCGCACGGCCCGTACCAATAGCATCGCCGCCGCACGACGGCTTACAGCAATGACCGACGACCACGTCCGAGGGAGTTCGTGCAGGTCATCCCTGAAGGAGCGGGGCCGGTCAAGAGTGAGGGCCGGCCGTTCTTGTGGCCTTCGACATCCCTTGCTGGCGCGTCGATGTAGGCGACGTGGTCAAGGCTCGGGCGGAGCCCGACCGCGCAGCGGCCGGAGGGCCTTGACGACGACGCCGTTCGGCGCATCCTGTTTGGTTGTCGAGGGACGGGCGGAGCCTCCTCGCGGAGCGCTTGAAGTCGTGGACGTGGCTCGCATCAGTGACGGTGCTTGGCCGTGGGGAGCAGGCCGGTGTGGCTGCTCGGTCATCCCTTCGCCGCGTTGTCGGCCATCAAGGTCGTGGCCGGGCGGCATGATGGGGTGCGCCAGTCCGGTCGGTCGGGGTCAATCAGCGTGCGTCGACCGCGCCGCGGACGGGGGTCATGACCTGCACGACCTCGCGACCGACCGGGAATCTGTGGGGTGGCCGCTCATGCCGACTCCCGCGATGGGTGCTGCAGCGCGCGGACGTGGCCGTCGCGCAACGCGTAGAAGACGTACTCCATCTGCAGCCTGGCGGCGGCGACCTTGCCGATGTTGGTCCCGCGTCGCTCCGCGACCCGGTCCCGCAGCGCGCCGACCCGGGTGCGGGGGCCGACCAGTTGGACCGACTCGACCGCGGCCCAGCGGACCAGCCGGGAGCCCTGCTTGGTGATCCGGCCGCGGTGCACGTGGGTGTCGGACTCGTGGTGCTTCGGTGTGAGCCCGGCCCAACAGGCCAGCTGCGGCGCGGTGGCGAACCGAGACACGTCGCCGACCTCGGCGACGAACACCGCGCCCAGGACCGGGCCGATCCCGGGGATCTGCTGCACCGCGGTGTAGCCCGGGTCGGTGCGCAGCCGGCCCTGGACCAGGTTGGTGAACAGGTCGATCTCGAACTCCAGGTCCTCCAGCAGCCGGCGCAGCGAGGCGATCCGGGCCGCGTACGGTGCGGGCAGCTTCAGCCGGTCCAACAAGGCGGTGCCCTCGACGCCGAACAAGTCGGTCATCAGCACCTGGATCCCGCACTTGGCCAGCACCGCGTGCACCTCGGCCTTGCAGTGCGCGCGGAGCCCGACCAGCTTGGCCCGGTGCCGCACCAGCTCCCGCAGCTCCCGGGTGGCCGGTGGCGCGATCCACGCCTCGGGCAGCCGGCCCATGCGGAGCAGGTCGGCCAGGTCGGTGGCGTCACGGAAGTCGTTCTTCACCCGCCGGTACTCAAACGCCTTCACCCCCAGCGGGTGAGCCAGATGCACCCTCGCGCCCGCCGCCTGGAGGGCATCGACCGCCCAGTACCAACCGTAGGTGGCCTCGAGGACCACCTCCGGATCCTCCCCGCCCCGCGCGATCACCCGCTCCAGGCTCTCGACATCGTTGAGGATCCGGATCGACTCCAGCTCTTCTCCGGACTCGGTCGTCCTGACGATCACACTGCGTCGCCGATGCAGATCGATACCGACGAACTGCTTCCCTGCGTACTCTGACATGAGGGGCCTCCTTCGTCGTCGACGTGAGTACACCCCCAGCATCCGCCGGGGACGCACGAGGAGCGAGGCCCCGCCCCTTCATCGCATCAGCATGGAATTACAGGCTGGAGCCGCCTGGGAGATTCGAACTCCCGACCTGCTCATTACGAGTGAGCCGCTCTACCGACTGAGCTAAGGCGGCGTGCTGCCGGGGCAACAACCTGCGGAAGCATACCGGCGGGCCTGCGGCCACACGAAACCGACGGGTCTCGTGACGGTCGCTGCGCGACCTCCTCGACCGGCGGGCGTCGAAGCCTCAGCACTCCTTGCCGTCGTCGGCACGGTGCCGTCGATGAAGTAGGCGTGGACCGTGTCGTCGATGCAGGCGTTGCCGCGGTTGTAGGCGGTGTGGCCGTCGCCGTCGCGGCTGAGCAGGACGCCCGACTCGAGCTGCTCGGCCATCGCCACCGCTTCCTTGTACGGCGTCGCCGGGTCGCGCGTCGTACCGATGACGACGATCGGGTCGGCGCCGGATCCGTCGATCTCGATCGGCGGCTCGGTGGTCTGGAACGGGGTGCCGTGACAGCCGACCAGACCCCATGCGAAGACCCGGCCGAAGGTCGGCGATGCCTTCTCGAACTCGCCGAAGTAGTCGGGCACGTTCCTGGCCGGGATCGAGAAGGGGTCGTCGAGGCAGTTGATGACCCCGATCGCCTCGAGGCTGTTGTCGCTGTAGCTGCCGTCGGGCTCACGAGAGCCGTAGAAGTCCGACAACAGCAACAGGGTGTCGCCCTCGCCGTCGAGCGCCTCCTGCAGGCCCTGGTCGAGGTAGCGGCCAGTTGTCCTCGGCGTAGAGCGGCGTGATGACGCCGTAGATGGCGTTGCCGACGGTGAGATCGCGTTCGTCGTCGGTCGGCAGCGGCTCGGCGTCGATCTCGGCGAGCAGGTCGGAGATGGTCTCCAGGCCTTCGTCGACGGAGTCACCGAGGAAGCAGTCGCCCTTGTCGACGCAGTCCTGCAGGTAGGCCCGCAGCGCGGTCTCGAAGCCCTCGGCCTGGCTCAGCGAGCCCTCGAGGGTCGGGAGGCTCGGGTCGACGGCGCCGTCGAGGACGAAGCGGCCGACGTTCTCGGGGAAGAGCTCGGCGTACGTCGCGCCCAGCCGGGTGCCGTAGGAGAAGCCGAAGTAGGGCAGCTTCTCCTCGCCGAGCGCGGCGCGGAGGACGTCCATGTCACGGGCGACCTCGATCGTGCTGACGTGGTTGCCGAGGTTGTCGGACTTCTCCTCGCAGCCCGACCAGAAGTCGGCCTGGGTCCTGACGAAGCCGAGGGTCTCCGCCCGGCTGTCGGGATCGGGGTCGCCGGCGACGTAGGCATCGAGCTCGCTGTCGGTGAAGCAGTCGATCGGGCTCGACTCACCGGTGCCGCGAGGGTCGAAGCCGACGATGTCGAAGCGCTCCCGAAGGTCCGACGCGAAGTAGAAGTCGGCGTCCTTCGCGGTGTCGGTGCCGGGTGCACCCGGACCGCCGGGGTTGACCACCATCGAGCCGATCCGGTCGCCGCGTCGCCGGCGCCATCTCGAGCGCGATCGCGATCGTCTGGTTCGACGGATCGGCGTAGTCGAGCGGCACCTCGAGCACGCTGCACTGGTTGGAGCCGCACGGCTCCCAGATCAGCTGCTGTCCGTAGAAGACCTCGAGACCCGGCGGGACCGGCCCGGCGGGTGAGTCGGTCACGGTCGGCGAGGAAGCGCTCGGAGCCGTCTGCGAGGGCGTCCCCGTCGGGTCGTCCTCGTCGTCGTCGCCGGTCACCAGGATGATCCCGACCGTCACGCCGCTGGCGATCACGAGCGCCCAGATGACGATGATCGCCACGATCCACTTCTTCACGAATGCGTCTCCTCAGGTCCGGTGCGCCACATCAACGCGGGCTGGGACCCGCAGCGCCACCATCATCGACTCCAGCGCCAAGGCGATCGGCACATTGAACTCCAACATCTGTTCCCGCGCGTCGAAGATCCAACCGATGCGCTGCAGGTTCAGCTCGGCCGACGACGTCTGGACGATCCGCTCGACGTCGGGCCGGATGTCCTCGTTGACCAGTGCACCCGGGGCGCCGGCGGCGATCGCGATCGCGTCGCGGTAGACCGAGACCAGGTCGGTCAGCCCGCGGTCGACGACGTCGAGCTGGCGCCGCTTGGCCCGGGTCTTCTGCGCGCCCTCGAGGTCACGGAGGGCAGGGGCGTACTCCCGCGGCCGGCGACCGCGCTCGACGACGCCGTACGCCGTGTCGAGGTCGGCCTTCTCCCGCGCGTCGAGCGCGGCGGTGATCTCGTCGGCCTCCGCCTTGGAGACCTCCGCGAGCCGGGCGGCCGCCGTCAGGCAGTGGCCGAGCGAGGTCAGCCGGGCGGGCATCCCGACCACGTCCTGCCGCCGGTCCCGCACCGCGTCGTCGAAGGCGAGCGCGCGGGCGCGCCCGATGTGGCCCTGGCTGGCGCGGGCGGCGTACGACGCGCGCCCGGCCTCGCAGCCGAGCCCCTCCAGGAAGCCGGCCACCTCCGCAGCGGTCGGGGTGCTCAGCGCCACCAGCCGGCACCGCGACCGGATCGTCGGCAGCACGTCCTCGACGGTGGGGGTGCACAGCATCCAGACCGTGCGCGGGTTGGGCTCCTCGATGGCCTTGAGCAGCGCGTTGCACGCCTGCTCGGTGAGCCGGTCGGCGTCCTCGACGATGAGGATCTGCCAGCGCCGGCCCATCGGGCTCAGCGCCGCGCGCCGGACCAGGTCCCGCACCTCCTTGACGCCGATCGTCAGCTTCTCGGTGCGGATGAGTGCCACGTCGACGTGGCTGCCGGCGAGCACGGTGCGGCAGTCGTGGCAGCCCGTCGGGCACTCGGGCCCGAGCCCTCCGTGCTCGCACTGGAGGGCGGCGGCGAACGCCACCGCCGCGTTGGAACGGCCCGACCCCGGCGGACCGGTGAACAGCCAGGAATGGCTCATGCCGTGCCCGCCGGCGGCGGTCTGCAGCGCCTCGATCGCCGGAGCCTGGCCGACCAGGCTGTCCCAAACGGTCATGCGCTGCCCCGGCGGCCTGACCGAGCAGCGGCGCCACCCGCTCGCGGATCGCGGCCGCGATGTCGTCGACACCGGTCCGGGCGTCGAGCACCAGGTAGTGGTCGGGGTTGGCGGCGGCCAGGTCGAGGAACTCCTGCCGCGCCCGCTGGTGGAACGCGAGCGACTCGCCCTCGATCCGGTCGCGCTCGCTGAACCGTCCCAGCCCGGCCTCCGGCTCGAGGTCGAGCACCACCGTCAGGTGCGGCCGCAGGTCGCCGGTGGCCCACCGCGCGACGTACTCCAGCTCGTCGACGGGTCGAGGGAACGCCCGGCACCCTGGTAGGCCAGCAGGGAGTCGACATAGCGGTCGGTGATGACGACCTCGCCCCGCTCGAGGGCCGGCAGGACGACCGTGGCGATGTGCTCGGCCTTGTCGGCGGCGTAGAGCAGGGCCTCGGTGCGGTCGTCGAGCTCGCCGGTCTCGGGGCTGAGCACGATCCGGCGCATCTCCTTGCCGACCGTCGTGTCGCCCGGCTCGAAGGTGAGCCGGACGGCGTAGCCCTCGGCGACGAGGGCGTCGCCCAGCAGCTGCGACTGGGTCGACTTGCCCGAGCCGTCGCCACCCTCGAGACACACGAAGACACCGGTGTCGGTGTAGCGGCCGGGCCAGGCGGACGAACTCACGAATGAAACCTAGACGACGGGCCCGACGTCACTTCTTCTTGGCCGCGGTCTTCTTGGTCGTCTTCTTCGCGGCTGCCTTCTTGGTCGTCTTCTTGGTCGCACCCCGCTTGGCCGCCTTCTTGGCCGGACCCTTCGCACGGCGCTCGGCGAGCAGCTCGGCCGCCCGCTCGAGCGTGATCGCCTCGACCGAGTCGTCCTTGCGGAGGGTGGCGTTGTACTCACCGTCGGTGACGTACTCGCCGAACCGGCCGGCCTTCACCACGATCGGCTGGCCCGACACCGGGTCGGCGCCGAGCTCCTTGAGCGGTGGCGCCGCGGCCGCCCGGCCGCGCTGCTTGGGCTGGGCGTAGATCGCCAGCGCCTCGTCGAGGGTGACGGTGAAGAGCTGGTCCTCGGTCTGCAGGGACCGGGAGTCGGTGCCCTTCTTGAGGTAGGGCCCGTAGCGACCGTTCTGGGCGGTGATCTCCTCACCGTCCTCGGCGGCGCCGACCACCCGCGGCAGCGACAGCAGCTTGACCGCGTCCGCCGAGGGTGATCGTGTCGAGCGACATCGACGCGAAGAGCGAGCCGGTGCGCGCCTTCGCACTCTTGGGCGCGTCCTCGGCGAGCTCCTCGGTGACGTACGGACCGAACCGGCCGTTCTTGGCCACGACCCGCAGCCCGGTGTCCGGGTGGGAGCCGAGCTCGATCTCCTCGCCCGCCGGGTTGGCCAGCAGCTCCTTCGCCTTGGCCAGCGTCAGCTCGTCCGGCGGCAGGTCCTCGGGCACGTTGGCCCGCTTGGCCGAGGGCGTCCCGTCGTCGTCCGGACCCTCGAGGTAGGGGCCGTACTTGCCGACCCGCAGGTCGATGCCCTCCTCCGGGTCGCCGATCGGGAAGGTCGCGAGCGCCTTGGCGTCGATGTCGCCGAGGCCGTCGACGAGGGGCTTGAGTCCGGCGAGCCGCTCCGAGCCGAAGTAGAACTCCTGGAGCTCGGTGACCCGGTCCTTCTCGCCGCCGGCGATGTCGTCGAGGACCGTCTCCATCAGCGCGGTGAAGTCGTAGTCGATGAGCCGGGTGAAGTGCTCCTCGAGCAGGCGCACCACCGAGAACGCGATCCACGCCGGCACCAGGGCGGTGCCCTTCTTGTAGACGTAGCCGCGGTTGAGGATGGTGCCGATGATCGAGGCGTACGTCGAAGGCCGGCCGATCTGGCGGTCCTCGAGCTCCTTGATCAGCGTCGCCTCGGTGTAGCGGGACGGCGGCTTGGTCTCGTGGCCGTTGGCGCTGATCGACGCGGCCGAGACCGGGTCGCCCTGCTCGAGCGCCGGCAGCCGGGTCTCCTGGTCGTCCTTGGCAGCACCCTCGTCGGTGCCCTCGACGTACGCCTTGAGGAAGCCGTGGAAGGTGATCACCCGGCCGGACGCCGAGAAGACGACGTCCTCGCCTGCTGCGGAGGCGCCGCCGATGCGGACCGAGACGGACTGGCCGACCGCGTCCTTCATCTGCGACGCGACCGTGCGCATCCAGATCAGCTCGTAGAGGCGGAACTGGTCGCCGGTCAGGCCGGTCTGCGCAGGGGTGCGGAACGACTCGCCGGCGGGCCGGATCGCCTCGTGCGCCTCCTGGGCGTTCTTGACCTTGCTGGTGTAGGTCCGCGGGGTGTCGGGGAGGTACTCCGCGCCGTACAGCTCGCGCACCTGCGACCGGGCCGCCTCGACCGCGCTGCCGGACAGCGTCGTCGAGTCGGTACGCATGTAGGTGATGAAGCCGTTCTCGTAGAGGCGCTGCGCGACCGACATGGTCACGCTGGCACCCATGCCGAGCTTGCGGCTGGCCTCCTGCTGGAGGGTCGTGGTCCGGAACGGCGCGTACGGCGACCGCTTGTAGGGCTTGGCCTCCACCGAGCGGACGTCGTACGACGTGTCGGCGAGCGCCGTCACCAGCGACTCGGCGCGGGTGCGGTCCAGGTGGACGACGTCGGCGCTGCCCCTGGTCGACACCTTGAGCTGCCCGTCGGGACCGAAGTTCGAGCCGGACGCGACGCGGGTGCCGTCGATCGAGTAGAGCTTGGCCGGGAACATCCGCTGCTCGTGCTTCGAGCCCGCGTCGAAGGTGCCCTCGAGGTCCCAGTACGACGCGATGCGGAACGCCATCCGCTCCTTCTCGCGGTCGACGACCAGGCGGGTCGCCACCGACTGGACGCGGCCGGCGGACAGGCCGGACATGACCTTGCGCCACAGCACCGGGGAGACCTCGTAGCCGTAGAGGCGGTCGAGGATCCGCCGGGTCTCCTGCGCCTCGACGAGGTCCATGTCGAGCTCGCGCGGGTTGGCGGCGGCCTCCTGGATGGCGGCCTTGGTGATCTCGTGGAAGACCATCCTCTTCACGGGGATGTTCTTCGGCTTCAGCTCGTCGAGCAGGTGCCACGCGATGGCCTCGCCCTCGCGGTCCTCATCGGTGGCGAGGTAGAGCTCGTCGGCGTCCTTGAGCAGGCCCTTGAGCTTGGAGATGTGGCTCTTCTTGTCACGCGGGACGACGTAGTAGGGCACGAAGTCGTTGTCGACGTCGATCGCCAGCCGCCCCCACGGCTTGTCCTTGATCTTCGCCGGGGTGTCGGCGGCGTTGTTCGGGAGGTCACGGATGTGACCGATCGAGGACTCGACGACATAGCCGTCGCCGAGGTACCCGCCGATCGTGCGGGCCTTGGCCGGTGACTCGACGATCACCAACTTGTGTGCCACTCAGACCTACTTCTCAGAAAAGGGCTTCTCGACTGCGCTCATGGGAGCTTCCGGACGTTCCGGGCCAAGACGGTAGCGCGTGCTGTCTACCCCCCGACCCCCCGAGGTCCAGGAATGGGCCGAATTCGGATGCCGGTCAGTCGACCGTGATCTTGCTCGACCATCGCCTCCTGCTGGCGGATCAGCTTCTGGTCTCCGATGGGCACGACGGTGATGTAGAGGCCGAACATGTCGGGGTTGCCCATGTCGACGACGATCACCTGGGCGACGTCACCTTCGACCTTCAGGTCGGGGTCGTCGACCCTCAGCTCGGAGGTGATCTGGAAGGCGTCGTTGCCGTCGACCGTGAGTGCGCCGGAGCTCAGGTCCTCGCGCCCGGTGAAGTGGCTGTAGAGCTCCGTCGACTGCGACATGCAGGTCATCACGACCTCGGCAGCCTGCGCCGGGTCGTCGAAGCCGTTGGCCTTGCGCAGCCCGCCGACGCCGTAGATCGACACCCAGCCGTAGTCGCTGCCGGCCTGCTCGATCACCTTCTGGAGCGGAGTGAACTTGTCGGCGAACGTGAACGCTGCGGCGTACGTCGTGTCCGCGCTGTAGCCGGCCGGGACCGGGATCGACAACGCCCCGCCGCTGATCTCGGTCGCGTCCGGGCCGGGCGTGACCGACGGCGTGGGCACGCCGCCTCGGCACTGCTGGTCCGTGACCTCGGTGTCGTCGGTCGTGGTCGTGTCGGTCGGCGTGGTGGCGTGGTCGGCGCGGTCGTCGGGTCGGTCGGCGTGGTGGCGTCCGTCGTCGGCTCGGTCGTCGCGGTGTCGGTCGCGCTGCTGCGGTCGCTGGCGTCGGTGTCGTCGTCATCGTCACCGGCCAGCGCGCGGTAGCCGAAGAACCCGCCGACGCTGAGCCCGATCAGGACGAGCACCGCCACCACGACGAGCAGGACCGTCAGGCCGGAGCCACGCGAGCCTCCGCTGGGTGGTGCCGGAGGGAAGCCGCCGTACGCGGGGGGCGGCGGGACCTGCCCGTACGACGGCGGCGGGGTGACGCCTCCGGCAACCACCGTCGTCGGCTCCTGCGAGGGCGACACCGCCGGCGGCGGTGGCGGGCCAGGTGGCGCGGGCGGCGCAGGCGGGGGTGCGTACGGGTCGCTGGTCGTGTCCTGGCTCCAGGACGTGCCGTCCCAGTACCGGTAGGTCTGGGGCTGACCAGCGGGGTCGGGGTACCAGCCGGCTTGGGTCACGAGTCCCAGTCTGCCCTAGGAGTCTGCTGAACAATCCGGCCGTCGCGAGCGGCGGCGCTCCGCGGCGTGTAGGCCCATCTCCGAGCGGCCGCAACGCGGCGGAGCGCCCGCGGGGCGTCGCGCAGTAGGGCGGATTGTTCAGCGGCCTCCTGAGGTGTTCTGGCCGAGTTCCAGATATCCCTCGGCCACCATCGCGGCCAGCTCGGGCAGATACCGCTCCCGGGTCGCCGTCCGGTCGAGCTCCAGGAGCTGGGCGACGGCGTCGAGGATCGCCCCGACCGGGAGCTCGCCGTCGCAGGCGCCGACGGCCGCGGCGACCACGGTGTCGACCTGGCGGGCGCGCCGGAGGCCGCGCTGCTGGCGGAGCAGGATGGTCGCCGGATCCTCGGCACCGACCGGGCCGACGGTCTCCTGGCGTACGTCGGAGCGGACGACCAGTGTCGTGTCCGGACCGACCTCGCCGGCATGGGCGCGAGCCCACTCCGCGATCGCGGGGGCGATGGGCTGCTCGACGTCGTACGGCCAGTCGAGCAGCTCGCGCTTCACGTCGGTCGAGCCCGCCGAGTCCCCGGTGCGGTGCAGGTTGATCCAGCCGAAGCCGATGCCGACGACGCCCTGCTCCTCCAGCCACGCCAGCCAGGTGTCGTAGCGCTCGGTGTAGTCGGCCGCCTGCCCCGACCCTGTCGACGGGTGGTGGCCGGAGTCCTTGAGCCACAGCTCGACGTAGGCCGCCGGGTCGATCACCTCGCGTTGGACGACGAGCGCGTCGCACTCGTCAGGGAGCCAGGCCGCGAGCCGCTCGTCCCACGGCCGGTCCGCCAGGACCGCCCAGTTGGCGAGCACCTGGCACCAACCGCCGTCGGCTGAGGTGCGCGGGCGCCGTGCGCACGATGTGCTCGACCACCTGGTCACCCGGCATCCCCGAGTCGCGGTAGACCAGCCGTTGCTCGTTGCGGCCGGTCGCCGGGGAGATCACGAACGGCGGGTTGGTGCTGATCAGGTCGAAGCGCTCGCCGGCGACGGGCTCGAAGAACGACCCGTTCCGTACGTCGACCCGGTCGGCCACCTCGTTGAGCTCGGCGTTGAAGCGGGCCAGGTCGAGCGCCCTCTGGTTGACGTCGGTCGCGACCACGCGGTCCGCGTGACCGGCGAGGTGCAGGGCCTGTACGCCGCAGCCGGTGCCGAGGTCGAGGGCGGTGGCGACGTCGTGCCGGAGGGTGAGCTGGGCGAGCGAGGTGGAAGCGGGGCTGATGCCGAGCACGTAGTCGGAGGTCACCTGCTGCGGCCGGCCGTCCAGGCCGGGCGTCAGGTCGCTGACGACCCACAGGTCGGTGCCGTCGTGCCTCAGCGGTCCCGTAGGGACGGCAGTCGAGCCGGGCGGCCACCTCGCCGACCGACTGCGCGAGCATGCCGTCGGCGACGAGCCGCTCGACCAGCCCGGGGAGCGCCCGCTCCGCGTCGGCCATCGGCACCGGGCGCTGGAGGAGGAACAGCCGGATCAGCGTCGCGAGCGGTTCCCGCCTCGGTGGTCGAGGAGCGTCGCGTGGCGACCGCTCGAGACCCGCCGGAATGCCGGCGTGGTCTCGTTGCGCGACAGGGCCGCGTGCGCCTCCGGACCGAGCAGCTCGGCAACCGCGTCGTAGGTGAAGTCGGCGGCGAGCAGCGCGTCGCGGAGCGGACCTGCCAGCGAGGGGGTCAGCGGACCTCGATCTTCGGTGACTTCACGGCGAAGCAGGTCACGCCGACGGCGAAGTTGGTCTTCCGGTCGACCTGCGGCGTAGTACTTGCCCTTCGCCGCGCGCCTCCGCCGGTCGAGGGTGTACCTGCCGGCGGCGTCGGTCTTGACCGAACCGAGGAGCCGGTCGGGCGCCCCCAGGACGAACTTGAAGACGGAGACGCCCCGCCGCGGCACGCACTCGTCGTAGTCGGACCGCACGACGCCGGTGAACTTCGTCGCCCTCGGCAGGTAGCGCAGGATCGCGGTGGTGAACGAGCGGGCGACGCACCCGTTGGCCTGCAGACCTGGCCGCTCGGGGCACTCGTCGTCCAGCAGACCGACGTCGTCGCCGTCGAGGTCGTAGCCCCGCGGGGTCGGTCGCAGACGTTGCCCTTGCCCTCGGTCCCGTCCGGCTGCCGATCGTGCCGGACGGAAGGCTGTTGTCGATCGCCTTGTCGTCGTCCTCCTGGCCGGGGTTGGCGACCCGCGGGCAGTTGTCGTCGCGGTCGACGACACCGTCCCCGTCGCTGTCGATGTCGATGGCGTCCGCGGCGAGCGTGCTCCATGCGGGCGTAACCAAGACCGGGAACTTCCCCGTGCCCAGAACGTCGGCCTTCGCCGGCGAGAGTATCGAGACCGCTGGCGTTGAGTCCCACTCCGGCTTCGGTCGAGGTTCCCATCACGATGCCGGACCGGCTCGCTCAGGTCGACGCCGGCGGTCGTGAGAGCGGTGCGGGCCACCGCGAACGCGACGTGCGCGCCACCGTCGGCGCCGGCGTAGCTGGTCGCGTTGGCCGCGGTAGCTGGCACCGAGCTGAGGACCGTCCCGCGCGTCTTTCACTCCCTTGTTGGGCGCGTCGGCGCCGAAGATCGCGATCGTGTCGGCGCCGATGTCGTAGCGGATCGCCCGTTCCCAGCCGGCCAGGTTGCCATCGGTGTCGAGCTGGATGACGTAGCCGCCGGTGGCGTGGGCCGGCCGGTGCACGCCGCGACGTGGATGCGGAAGTAGAGGTACTGGAGGTCGGCCGACACGAAGCCCGTCGCCGGACCGAGTGCCCCGCCGGACGCGGTCAGGTCGAGGTGAGTGGTCGCGATGTCGCCGGCCTCGTCGGTGAGTGGGCGCCGCAGCCTTGGCCACACCGACCCACCGGGAGGCTGGCCGGCGACGGGAAGGTCGGGTCCGCGGCGTACGACGAAGGCGTCGCCAGCACTCCCAGCCCGGCTGCCACGACCGCGTCGCCGTGCCCAGACCCAGGATCCGGATCGCCCCCATGCGTGCCTTCATCACTCACCGTCTCCCGCTCGACCCACACCTGTCTGCGCAGGCGCCTCGGCTGCGAATCGTATCCGAGAACGCACCGGCCCGGCCCCCGTTCGGGGACCGGGCCGGAACCGCTGAGCTGTGGCCTGGGTCAGACCGTCTCGGCCGGCTGCCGCGGGGGCGTCGACGTCGTCACCCATCGAGGACACCCGCTGCTTCGAGATGTAGACCGCGACCGCGATGCACGCGGCGGCTACCACGGCGATGACGATCCGAAGCGGGTCGTTCTCGTCCTTGCCGTACGACAGGCTCACGATGGCGCCGACGATGAGCAGGGAGACCAGGTTCATCACCTTGAGGAGCGGGTTGATCGACGGGCCGGCGGTGTCCTTGAACGGGTCACCGACGGTGTCACCGGTGATCGTCGCCGCGTGGGCCTCCGATCCCTTGCCGCCGTGGTGGCCGTCCTCGACCAGCTTCTTGGCGTTGTCCCAGGCACCACCGGAGTTGGCGAGGAAGACCGCCATCAGGGTGCCGGTCGCGATCGCGCCGACCAGGAACCCTGCCAGCGGGCCGACGCCGAGGCCGAAGCCCACGGCGACCGGCGCCAGGATCGCGAGGATGCCGGGCGTGGCCAGCTCGCGGAGCGAGTCGCGGGTCACGATGTCGACGACCTTGCCGTACTCCGGACGACCGGTGCCCTCCATGATCCCGGGGATCTCGCGGAACTGGCGGCGGACCTCCATGACGACCGCGCCGGCCGCTCGACCGACCGCGTTGATCGCGAGACCGGAGAAGAGGAACACCGCACCGGCGCCCAGCAGCGCGCCGACGATCAGCTTGGCGTCGTAGACCAGGAACGAGCTGAGCAGCTCCTCAGCGTTGGCAATGCCGATCTCCTCGAAGGCACTCTGCGTGTACGACGCGAACAGCGCGCTCGCCGCGAGCACCGCGGTGGCGATCGCGATGCCCTTGGTGATCGCCTTGGTGGTGTTGCCGACGGCGTCGAGCTCGGTGAGGATCTGCGCGCCCTCCTCGCTCACGTCGCCGGACATCTCCGCGATGCCCTGGGCGTTGTCGGAGACCGGACCGAAGGTGTCCATGGCCACGATCACGCCGACCGTGGTGAGCAGACCGCAACCGGCGAGCGCGACGGCGAACAGCGCGAGGCCGCGGACCACCCGCCAGGAGCGCCGCCCCGAAGACCGCGGAGCCGATGACGATCGCGGTGTAGACGGCCGACTCGAGGCCGACCGAGATGCCGGAGAGGATGACGGTCGCGTGGCCGGTGAGGGAGGTCTTGGCGACGTCCTTGACCGGGCGGTGGTCGGTGCCGGTGAAGTAGCCGGTGAGGGCGAGGATCGCGGCAGCGAGCACGATGCCGATGACGACCGCGCCCGATGCGAACACCGGGGGCGACAGGTCGGCCTCGACACCCGTGCCGAACTCGCTCCACTTGCTGGGCAGGTAGATGAACGCGGCGATCGCGCTGGCGACCGCACCGACCGCAGCCGACATGTAGAACGCACGGTTGATCGTCGTGAGGCCGTTCTCACCGGCGTCGGGGCCTGCATGAGGTAGACGCCGGCGATCGCCGAGAGCGCGCCGATCGCGGGGACGATCAGGGGGAAGACCAGGCCCTGGTCACCGAACGCCTGCGAGCCGAGGATCAGCGCGGCGACGAGGGTCACGGCGTACGACTCGAACAGGTCGGCCGCCATACCGGCGCAGTCGCCCACGTTGTCGCCGACGTTGTCGGCGATCGTCGCGGCGTTGCGCGGGTCGTCCTCGGGGATGTTCTGCTCGACCTTGCCGACCAGGTCGGCGCCGACGTCGGCGGCCTTGGTGAAGATGCCGCCGCCGACCCTCATGAACATGGCGAGCAGCGCGGCACCGAAGCCGAAGCCCTCGAGCACGTGGGGAGCGTCGTCCTGGAACGCGAGTACGACGACGCTGGCGCCCAGCAGGCCGAGGCCCACGGTCGCCATGCCGACGAACGCGCCGGTGCGGAAGCCGATGTGCATCGCCGGGTCGCGCCCGACCTCGTTGGCGGCGGCTGCGACGCGCAGGTTGGCGCGCACCGCGAGCGACATGCCCAGGTAGCCGATCGCGGCTGAGAACCCTGCCCCCACGAGGAAGAAGACCGAGCGGAAGATCCGGACGGTGGCGTCATCGGCGGGCAGGACCAGCAAGGCGAAGAAGGCGATGGCGGCGAAGATCGCGAGGGTCCGGAACTGGCGTTGGAGGTAGGCGTTGGCGCCTTCCTGCACGGCCAGCGCGATGCGGCGCATGTTCTCGGTGCCTTCGCCAGCGGCGAGCACCTGCGAGCGGAACAGGACGGCCATCGCGAGTGCGGCGACCGCGATCACCGCCACGACTGCTACCAGCGCGAAGTCAGTGCCTTCGACCTCCACGACAGCGGGAAGAATCCCGGGCATGCGTTTCCTCCAAGGGGGAGTTTCAGGCGTGGGACGATCGACCCACGTCAGGGAACGCGCCGGAGTCTACGCACGGTGTGTTCCGCAACACACCGCGGGTGTGACCGGGATCACCCCGCGGTCTCGCGGGTTGGTCTCAGGCCAACGCAGCGTCGGCGGAGGCGTGGATCGTGAAGACCTTGGCCAGACCGGTGATCCGGAAGATCTTGAGCAGCCGGTCCTGGTTGCAGACGAGTTGGAGTGAGCCGTCATGGGCGCGGACCTTCTTGAGGCCGCCCACGAGCACGCCGAGGCCGGTGGAGTCGAGGAACTCGACCCGCTCCATGTCGATGACGATGTCGTAGTTCCCGGCTGCGACCAGCTCAGTGATGGTGTCGCGCAGCTTCGGCGCGGTGTAGACGTCGATCTCTCCACCCACGGCTACGACGGTGCGCCCACCGACTTCGCGCGTCGAAAGTGTCAGGTCCACGTGTCCATCCCTGTAGTCGCAGTTTCGTCATCGATATCAAACCATGACCAACCCAACCACGCACGAGCGCGCGGTGTCGGCCCCGTATCGGCTCAGTTGTCGGCTCCAGTATCGGCCTTGTGTCGGCCCGAGCGGGGAGAATGGCAACCATGACCGCCTCCGCCGCCGTCGCGCGCCCGGCCCCCGGGTCAGGCGTCGACCCCGTGGCGCTGGTGGAGCGGCTCGCGGCCGGGGCGACCCGGGCCGACCGACTGACCCACCTCGAGCGGATCCCGGCCCGCCCGGCGATGGTCGCGGACTGGCCGGACTGGGCGGACCCGACGGTCGTGGCGGCGTACTCCTCGCGGGGAGTGACGCAGCCCTGGCGGCACCAGGTCCGCGCAGCCGAGCACGCCCACGCCGGCGAGCACGTCGTGCTCTCGACGGGCACCGCGTCGGGCAAGTCGCTCGCCTACCTGCTTCCGGCGCTCACCGCGATCCGGGCAGGTCGAGGGCCGCGCGGCCAACGTGGCTCGAGCACGCTCTATCTCGCGCCGACGAAGGCGCTCGCCCAGGACCAGCGCGCGTCGATCGGCGCGCTCGGGCTCGACGTCCGGGTCGCGACGCACGACGGCGACAGCACCCAGGAGCAGCGCGACTGGACCCGCGACCACGCCGAGTACGTCCTCACCAACCCCGACATGCTGCATCGCTCGCTGCTGCCGACCCATGACCGGTGGGCACGACTCTTCGCGACCGTCGACTTCGTCGTCGTCGACGAGTGCCACCACTACCGCGGCGTGTTCGGCGCCCATGTCGCGCAGGTGCTGCGCCGGCTCCGCCGGGTGTGCGCCGCCCACGGGGCGTCCCCGACGTTCGTCCTGGCGTCGGCCACCGTGGCCGAGCCGGAGGTGGCTGCCCGCCGGCTGACCGGCTTCGAGGTCGTGGCCGTCACCGACGACGACTCCCCCCGCGGCGAGGTCGCGGTGGGGCTGTGGGAGCCGCCGCTGACGTCGTACACCGGGGAGCAGGGCGCTCCCGTACGCCGCCCCGCCCCCGCCGAGACGGCCGACCTGCTCGCGGACCTGGTGATCGAGGGCGTCCGCACGCTCGCCTTCGTGCGGTCGCGCCGAGGGGTGGAGCAGGTGGCGCAGCGCGCGTCCGACCTGCTCGCCGAGGTCGAGCCCGCGCTGGCCGCTCGGGTCGACTCCTACCGCGGCGGCTACCTGCCGGAGGAGAGGCGTGCGCTCGAGGACGACCTGCGCAGCGGGCGACTGCTCGGCATGGCGGCGACGAACGCGCTCGAGCTCGGCATCGACGTCAGCGGCCTCGACGCCGTGCTCGTGACCGGATACCCCGGCACCCGGGCGGCGTTCTGGCAGCAGATCGGGCGGGCCGGCCGGACCGGCGGTGGTGCGCTCGGCATGCTCATCGCGCGCGACGACCCGCTCGACACCTACCTCGTCCACCACCCGGAGGCACTGCTCGGCCAGCCGGTCGAGGGCACGGTGTTCGACCCCGACAATCCTTATGTCCTGGGTCCGCACCTCTGCGCAGCTGCGCAGGAGCAGCCGGTCACGATCGCCGACCTCGCGCTGTTCGGGCCCACCGCCCGCGGCCTTCTCGACGACCTGACCGAGGCCGGCCTGCTGCGCCGCCGGGCGTCCGGCTGGTACTGGACCGACCGGCGGCGGGCCGCCGACCTGGCCGACATCCGCTCGACCGGTGGCGCCCAGGTGCAGCTGGTCGAGGCGGAGACCGGGCGCGTGGTCGGCACCGTCGACGGCGGCCGGGCCCACACCACCGCCCACACCGGCGCGATCTACGTCCACCGCGGCGAGACCTGGCAGGTCGAGCGCCTCGACCTCGACGAGCATGTCGCCGAGATCCGTCGCGCCGACGTCGACTACACCACCACTGCGCGCGACATCGCGGACATCACGATCGTCGCCGAGCGCGACCACCAGATGTGGGGCCGGTGCCGGGTGTCGTTCGGGTCGGTCGACGTGAGCAACCAGGTGACGTCGTACCTCCGCCGCCGCACCCGCACCGGCGAGGTGATCGACGAGACGCCCCTGGACCTGCCGGTTCGCACGCTGCGCACCAGCGCGGTGTGGTGGACGGTGCCCGACGACGTCCTCGCCGACACCGGCCTGGATCGCGCCGACCTGCCGGGTGCGGCGCACGCCGCCGAGCACTGCTCGATCGGGCTGCTGCCGCTGTTCGCGACCTGCGACCGGTGGGACATCGGCGGCGTCTCGACCGCTCGCCATCCCGACACCGGCGTGCTCACCGTCTTCGTCCACGACGGGCACCCGGGTGGCGCGGGCTTCGCCGAGCGCGGCTACGCGACGGCACGCGACTGGCTCACCGCGACCCGCGCGACCATCGCCGCGTGTGAGTGCGTGAGCGGCTGTCCGTCCTGCATCCAGTCGCCCAAGTGCGGCAACGGCAACGACCCGCTCGACAAGGACGGAGCGGTCCTGCTGCTCGACGCGTTGCTCGCTCGCTGAGCAGGGCCGACCTGCCTTAGGCTCGCGGCCATGGTGATCCTCGGTCTGGTCCTGGTCGTGCTCGGCGCCGTCATCGTGGTGCTCGGGCTGTTCACGTCCGAGGTGAAGTTCGAGGACAACGAAGCCACGGTCGAGATCGCGAACGTCAACCTGTCGACGGAGGGCCTCTTCCTCGCCGGCGTCATCGCCGCGGCGCTCATCCTCGTCGGACTCTGGGCGGTGAAGCTCGGCGCGAAGATGAACTGGAAGCAGCGCAAGGAGCAGAAGCGGCTCAACGAGCTGTCCGAGAAGCTCGACAAGGCCGAGCGCCGTCGGGACGACGATCAGGACGGCCCCGTCGCCAACTAGCGTCGGCTGTTCGCGAAAACGGTCGCGAGCGAGTGGAGGAAGCGAGGAACGAGCGACCGAAGCGAGCGATGCGAGCGCTTTCGCGACGCCGACGGGTGAGCCGCCAAACAGCCGCCGCCCGTGCCCGCGTCAACTGCGCGCGCGGCAGCGTGGCGCGAGGGACGAGCGACACGCTCGCGCCATCAAAGCTAGTCGATTTCGGTGACGACGCTGCCCTGCTCGGAGACCCGGACCGGTGCGGTGCTCGCCTCGCTGGTGAGTGTCGCCGGTGCGTTGGGGATGGTGACCGGCGTGCCGTTGATCTCGAACGACAACGTCCAGACGGCGGTCACGCTCGCCAGGTACGCCGGCTGACCGTTCCACGTCGCGGTGCCGTGGTCGGAGGGCACGTCGTAGGTGTGGTTGCACTCCACCTCGGCCTGCTCGGCGGTCGTCACCCACGGGCACTCGACCCCGTCCGATCCGTCACCGGGGTCGACCTCGATGTGGTCGAAGACCGCGGTGGCGACCAGGCCGAACGCCGATGAGCCGGTGCGGTCGCCGGCGCCGCCGTCGAGCCAGTACCAGACCGGGATGTAGACGAGGGTGCGACCGGCCGGGCTGGTCTCCAGGGTCGGGATCGAGAGGTCGATCTCGCCGATGGCGGTCAGTGCCTGCTCGTAGAGCGAGGGCGGCTGCGGATCGCCGGAGTCGGACCAGTAGTAGGTGACGACGTAGGGGCCGTAGCCGCCGGGCACTCCGTAGTCGCACTCGCGGGCCATCGGCTGGGAGTCGGGCTGCGGCTTGGGACCGTCGGGCAGCGCCATCGGCGGATGCCACGGGATGTTGCGGCAAGCGGTGGTGCCGACGCAGAAGGTGAACTGGCCCCACAGCTCGCAGGACGGCTCCGTGGTGCCGCCGCCATCGTCATCGCCACCGTCGTCGCCGGGGTCGCCGCCGTCGTCGACCACCACGCACGAGTAGGTGCCGTTGGGGTGCCACTGGATCACCGCGGGCGGCGTACAGCTCGGGTCGGCGGCGGCCGGAGTCGCGCCGACGGCCGCGAGCGCGCCGAACGACATCAGGAGTGTCGCGAGCAGCCTGGTCAGCACTTGCCCTCCTCGGTGGCGTTTCCGTCGATCTGCCAGCCGTCGTCCTCACGGACCAGCGAGATGGTCGCGGGCGTCCGGCCCTGGCTGCGGGTGCCGCTCGGGATCGACCCGCCACCCTCCACGACGTAGACCTTGTTGCCGTCGCTGCAGACGTCGGCCTCGGCGCTGTCGCCGTCGATGGTCACGGTCTCGACCTTGGTGCGCCACCGGCCGACCATCGTCAGGCCGTTGGAGAAGAGGTTGTCGTCGTACGTCGTGATCAGCTGCTCCGCCCACGCGTCGGTCGCGATCGCGCTGAGCTGCGGCGTGACCTCCTGCTCGCGGTTGACGGTCACCAACGCCCGGTCGTAGGCAGCGACCGCCGCCTCGATCTCGGCCTCGTCGTCAGCCACCGACGCCGACGTCGTCGGCGAGCCGAGAGACGGTTCGTCGTCGCTCTTGTCTCCCTCGTCGTCGGACCCGCTGCACGCGGTCAACGTCAACAGGGTCGCGGTCGCTGCTGCAACCGCGCCGGTGAGGCGCCTCATGAAGTCCCCCGTACCCGTCCGGATGGTCCTCGTAACGTGGCTCTTGACATTGGAAGGCTATCCCGCTCCGGATCCGACCGGTACATCAGCCGGACCTGCCCGGGCGGCCGCCGCGAGGTCGTGGGTCTGGCCCAGCCAGCGCGGACCGCGCACCTCGACCTCGACGGTGATCTCGGACCCGGCCGTCGAACATCGGGTCAGCCGGGCACCGTTGTCAGCGGCGACCGAGGTGGCGGTCGCGCACGGGTCGCCTCCGTCGCGGGCAGCAGTCGCACCCGCGAGGGCCGCCAGGTCGGCGGCTGCCTGCGCGGAGCGATGGGCGGCGACCATCGCCGCGACCACGGCCAGCGCGCAGCCGACGAGGAGCAGCACCCCGAGGCACGCCGTGACGAGCACGGTGGCCGCACCGCGCTCGGCGGCCGGCCCAGGGGCCCGGCCATCAGGGCTCTCCCTCGGCGACGGCCACCGCCTCCGCGCTGACGTCGGCGCCCGGCAGGAAGGCGAACAGCCCTCCCGGTCCGGGGACGTGGCCGGCCGCGCGGACGACCACCCGGCCGTCGGCGGCGACCACGGAGACGCGGACTCCGTCAGGTGCCACCCGCTCCCCGACGGCGACCGCCGCCCCCTCGTCGTCACCGCGCGCGACCGCTCTCGCGGTCTCGCGGGCCGCGTCGACGGTCCGGACCTGTGCGGCGCCGACGGACAGCAGCCACACCAGACCGATCGTGACCGCCATCAGCACCGGCAGACCGAGCGCCAGCTCGGCAGTGACCGCGCCGCGCTCGGTCCGGCCCGCCGGGCGCCGCGACGTCATCCGATGCCGAGCAGGCCGAAGACGTGGTCGAAGAGCGTGCGCAGCATCCGGTCGCCGAAGCCTCCGGTCAGCAGCTTGTAGAGGAGCCCGGCGAGCCCGGCTCCGGCCGCCGTACCGACGGCGTACTCAGCGGTGGTGATGCCGCGCTGCTCGGTGCGGCGCTGCAAGGTCGTGGTGCGGGTCATGTCGCCTCCTGTCGGGGCGGGCCGCCCGGTGCGGCCCGCCCGCGCAACAGAGACTGCGGGACCGGGCCGACCGAGCAGGTACGACGAGCGCCGGCCTGTGGAGAGCCCCCGCGTGTCGCACCCGCCGGTGGACGGTTCGTGGGCCTTCTCGACGACCTCCACGGAACGTCGTTCCGTCGGGATGGAACGCCACAAGGACGTACGTATCCGCCGGGCTCGGATTCGCGACACTCGCCGCCGGGCCCGCCACCACAGATCGCAGAGGAGACCTTCCATGAACACTCCAAGCCGTAGACATCCGCGCATGACCGTCAGGTGCGCCATCGCGGTGGCCGGGACCGCTGCTTCGGTGTTGCTGCTCGGCTGTGGCTTGGACGAGCCCACATCGAAGTCAGCGTCGCCGGCCGTCGTGGACACCGCTTCCACCGCCACTTCCACGGCCGCTGCCACCGCAAGCTCGACCGCCCCCACGTCCGAGGCACCGGCGGCGTCCCCGCTGGAGGGCACCTGGCAGGCCGGCCCCGTCTCGCTCGAGCAGTCCGAGGCCACCATTCGCCGCCACGGACTGGGCCGGTGGGTCGAGGACTACCGGGCGAATGCCCCATTCTCCGGTGACACCCTCCTGACTCTCACCATCGAGGACGGTGCGTGGGACCTCTACGGCAAGACGAAGGCCGGCCAGCCGGAGCCGATCGACTACGACGCCGAGTACGAGATCGACGGCGACACCGTGGTCTTCCACCACTCCAGCGGATCGAACACCTACCGCTGGGAGGTCGACCGGGAGGTGCTCCGTCTCCAGTTCGCTGGATCGACTCTGCCGGGCTACCAGGGCATCCCCGAGGAGGTGTTCCAGCGCGCGCCTCTACATGACCTCTGAGTTCACGAGGCAGCGCTGAGCCGGTCGAGCTGACCCTGAAGGTCGGCGCTTCACCACGCGATCGACCGCGCGAGGCCGACCACGAGCGGCACGATCCCGAGGAGCAGGAAGGCCGGCAGCAGGCACACCCCGAGCGGGACCGCGGCCCGCACTCCGACCGCTCGCGCACGGTCCTCGACGTCCGCGCGGGACCGCCGGGCGAGCTCCTCGGACAACCGGTCGACGGCGGCGACGACCGGTGCCCCGGAGCGATGGGCGCGTGCCATGGTCCGCCCGAGCGGCCCGATCGCCGGGTCGTCCGCCAGCCCGGCCCAGACGACGAGCGGATCGGCGCCGAGCGCCAGTCGCGCCGCGACCGGGCCGAGCAGGTCGGCGGCAGCTCCCGGCAACGCACGGCAGACCGTGTCGATGGCGGCTCCCGGGGCGGCACCCGATCGCAACGCCGCCCCGAGCAGGGTGACGACGTGCGGCAGGTCGCGTCGTACCTCCTCGCGCCGGCGGCGCACCGCCCGCGGTTCGATCCGGCCGGCGGCCACCCAGGTCATGACGGCCGCGACCAGGCCGGCGACCGGCGCGCCCGGGCCGCCGAGGACGACGGCAGCGCCCGCGCCGGCGAGGAGCGCGCAGGGAAGTCGCCAGCGCCGGAGACCGCCGGTGTCCGTCGGCCGGGGCGTCGCGCGCGGCCCGCTCCCGACCGAGAGCCGAGCGGCACCCGGCACGACGAGCGCCACGGCGAGACCGGCCAGCGCGGTCGCGACGACGATCACGTCACCGACCCCGTTCGACGTCACGGGCGAGCGCCTCGATCCAGGCCAGACCGGCGATGCCACAGCCGACGCCGCCGGCCAGGCACGCCAGCCCGACCGGGTGACCGAGCAGGAAGGCCCACGGGTCGGCGCCCGCTCCACTGCCCATCAGCAGTGCTACCAACGGCAGGCACGCCACCAGCCGCGCGGTCGCCCGCGCCGAAGCCAGCTCGCCGGTGACCACCCGCCGGGTCTGCTCGGCGTCCCGCAGCTCCTGGGCAACCCGGGCGAGCGCGTCGGCCAGCCCGTGGCCGGTGCGATGGGCGACCTGCCAGGCCGCGGCGACGACCCGGAGGTCGCCGGCACCCGGGCCGGCGGCGAGCTCGCGCAGCGCGGCCGGTACGTCGCCGCCCGCCGCCGCGGAGCGGGTCGCCGGCAGCAGGGCCGGCCACTCGCCGGCCACCCGTTCGAGCGCGGTCGTCGCGGTCTGCCCCGCCGCCAGCTCGGCCTGCAGGCCGTCGCACAGCTCCACCACGCGCGCTCGCACCTCAGCGGCCGCCCGGTCGGCGCGACGCCGGACGACCAGTCGGGCAGCGGCGAACGCGGCACCGCCGCCCACGGCACCGAGCACCAGCAGCCGGGGCTCGTCGGCCAGCCACCAGCCGATGCCGACGAGACCCGCCGCGAGGACGACGTACGACGACAGCCGGCGCTGCCGGGTCCGACCGGCCGGCGCCATCCGAGCCGGAGTCAGCAGCAGCGCCGTACATCCGGCCAGCAGGCAGGCGACCACCGCCCAGCTCACCGACGTCTCCGCGACTCGATCAGGTCGAGCAGCCGTCCGGCCGCCGGCCCCGCGGTGAGCGCGCCGGCCCGGTCGATCCGGGTGGCCGTCACCGTCCGCACCAGCCCCGCCGGGTCCCGTTCGAGTACGGCGACCTCGCTCAGCCGCCGCTGTCCGTCGCGGTCGCGGGTCATGTGGAGCACCACCTCGAGCGCCGAGGCGAGCTGGCTGTGCGCCGCCTCGCGACCCAGACCGGCCGCGAGCGCGAGCGCCTCGATCCGCGCGGGCAGGTCGGCGGCCGAGTTGGCGTGCAGGGTGCCGCAGCCGCCCTCGTGGCCGGTGTTCATCGCGGCCATCAGGTCGACCACCGCACCGTCACGCACCTCGCCGACGACGAGCCGGTCGGGCCGCATCCGCAGTGCCTGCCGCACCAGGTCCCGCAACACCACCGCGCCGGTGCCCTCCAGGTTGGCGGGCCGTGCCTCGAGCCCGACGACGTGCGGGTGGTCCGGCCGGAGCTCGGTGGCGTCCTCCACGACGACGATCCGCTCGGTCGGTCGAGACCGCTCCGAGCAGCGCCGACAGCAAGGTCGTCTTGCCGCTGCCGGTCCCGCCGGTGACGAGGAAGGCCAGCCGGGCGCCCACGACCAGCCGCACCAGCTCGAGCGACTCGTCGGTGAGAGTGCCGGCGTCCCGCAGCTGCGCCAGGCTGAACCCGCCCCGCCGCGGCACCCGCAACGAGATCGCGGTGCCCGGCCGGGCGAGCGGCGCCAGCACCGCGTGACATCGGGTGCCGTCCGGCAGGCGTACGTCGGCGTACGGCGCCGCGTCGTCCAGACGCCGCCCGCCGGTCGCGACCAGCCGCTGCGCGAGCCGTCGTACGGCGTCCTCGGACCCGAGCCGCACCTCGGTCCGCTCCAGCCCCGACCCGCGGTCGACGTAGACCTCGCCCGCGCCGTTGACCAGCACGTCGGTGACCCCGGGCTGCCGCAGCAGCGGTTCGAGCGGCCCGGCGCCGACGACGTCGCGCCGCAGCGCCTCGTAGACAGCGAGCACCGTCGCGTCCCCGACCGGACGGCCGGCGGCGCGGAGTGCTTCGGCGACCCGGTGCGGCGTCAGCTCACCGGGCGACCGGGCCAGCCGGCGTCGTACCTCCTCGACCAGACCGGCGACCTCGTCGATCAGGTCGCTGTTCATGCCCGGTCCTGCACGGGAGTGCCGAGCACCGCGGCGACGGCCCGCGCGAGTGGTCCGCGGCGGGACCGCAACGGTCCGAGCCCGAGGTCGAGCGCTTCGGACAACCGCGGTTGGTCGCGCATCTGCACGACCACGGGCAGCCGCACCACCGACTCCACGTCGGCGGCGTCGACCGCCTCGCCGCGGAGCACGACGCCGACGTCGGGATGGCCCGCGAAGCGGGCCCGCATCCGGGCGGTCGCGCTCACGCCGAGCACGGTGCCGACGGTCACGACGAGCAGTCGGTCGCAGCGTGCGGCGACCTCGTCGACGAGACCGTCGGAGGTCCGGGGTAGGTCGACGACGACGGTGTCGTGCCCACGGCGCGCGGCCGAGAGCGCCTCCCGCACGGCGAAGGCCTGGAGGGTCTGGGCTCCGGCACCGACGTACCACGACAGCACGCCCAGCGATCCCGACCGCGGCAGCGCATCCCGCAACGCCCGGGCACTCAGCCGGCCGGTGGTCTGGCACAGCGCGTCCCACCGGAAGCCCTCGGTCCGCTCGAGCCCGAGCATCCGGTCGAGGCCGGGGCCCTGCGGATCGCAGTCGATCACCACCGCATCGCCGGCGCGGGCCGCGCCCTGTCCCAGCGCGCAGGCGAACGTCGTCGCACCGGCACCGCCGGACCCGCCGATGACGCCGATCACCCGGCCGCGCGTGGTCCGCCGCTCGGTCAGGTCGGCGAGCAGCTCGACCAGCCAGGCCGACGATCCGGCGAGCTCGACCACCTGCTCGGCGCCGAGCAGCAGCGCCGTCCGGAACAGGTCGTCGGGTGCCCGCTGGTGCGACACGACATAGAGGTGCGGCCGCCGCTCCGGAGCGATCCGCGCGACGTCGTCGGCGAGGTCGGCGCCGAGGAGTACGACGGGCGCGCGGCTCCAGGACGCCAGCGCGGCCAGCGGCTCGTGCGAAGTGATCGGCGCGACGTCGGCGGCCGCCGCGAGCGGCAGCAGCTCGCCGAGCAGGCCCTGGTCGGCGGTGAGGATCAGCGGTTCGGACGGGCCCGCGGGCGGTGCGGTGATGGTGGTCATGTCCGGGTTGTCGCCGGGTCGCCGTACGACCATGCCTGGCGGCCTGCGGCCTGTGGAGTACGGCGTTGCGCCCTGCTGTTGTGCATGGTTCCGGGGCCGCGCCGATGCCGACGTTGAGCCACGTCGGCGCGGTGAACGCCCCTACGATTGGGGGTATGGGCCCCGAGGCGGCGTTCTTCGACCTCGACAAGACGATCATCGCCAAGTCGAGTGCGCTTGCGTTCAGCAAGCCGTTCCAGGCCGGTGGGCTGATCTCCCGTCGGGCCGTGCTGCGGTCGGCGTACGCCCAGTTCGTCTTCCTCGTCGGCGGCGCCGACCACGACCAGATGGAGAAGATGCGGCAGTTCATGTCGCAGCTCGTCGCCGGCTGGGACGTCGCGACGGTCAAGGAGATCGTCGCCGAGACCCTGCACAACATCATGGATCCGCTGGTCTACGACGAGGCCGTCCAGCTGATCGAGGAGCACCACGCAGCCGGTCGGGACGTGGTGATCGTGTCGTCGTCGGGCACCGACGTGGTCGAGCCGATCGGCGCGATGCTCGGCGCCGACCGGGTGGTCGCGACCAAGCTCGAGATCATCGACGGCAAGTACACGGGCGAGATCGACTACTACGCCTACGCCGAGGAGAAGGCCAACGCGATCGTCGCGCTGGCCGAGGAACGCGGCTACGACCTCGAGGCCTGCTACGGCTACAGCGACTCCTCCACCGACATCCCGATGCTCGAGGCCGTCGGCCACCCCCACGTCGTCAATCCGGACCGCGAGCTGCGCAGGTACGCCGCGACGCACGCCTGGCCCGTGCTGATCTTCAGCAAGCCGGTCGGACTGCGGAGCCGGGTGCCGTTGCCCCCTCCGAAACCCACGCTCGCGGCCCTCGCCGTGGGCGGTGCGGTGGCCGTCGGAGCCGTCGTCTGGGTCGGCGTGAAACGTCGCGGAGCGACCAGCGCCTGACGGTCTGGCTCGGCCCCCGTGCATTCCCTCCGGCCCCGAAAAGTCAACCCTTGAAGGTGGCCCTCAACCGGCGTACAAAGGGCAACAAGACCCACAACTCAAGATCAACACATGGCCCAGGTACCCACGCGGCGATCCACCCTTCCTAACAGGGCGCACGTCACCGGAAAACATCCGGAGCGGCATAGAGACAGCACGCCTGGTAGCCAGGGGACCATGTGTCAGCGGTGGCACCCGAGAGACTTCATTGACTCGGGTGCCACCTGCATATTTGCCCGAGCGTGTCGCAGACGATGCTTGCCGCACGGGCACTCGCTCCGCTCGGCCCGCGGGCTGCGCACCGTGCGGCTTCGCCGCGGTGCGACACGCTGCCGGGCGCGCAGTTGACGCGGTCAGGAGTTGCGGCTGCTTGGCGGCTTGCGCGACCGGGCCTAGCGCCGACCTGCCTCCGCGTAAGCGTTGCTCACTACTCGATGGCGCGGACCAGCGGGCTGGCCTCGGCAGCGGCGGCGTACGCCTCGGCCGTGTAGAGCAGCCAGGAGTGGATGCCGGACGACGAGCCGCTGGAATAGCCGCGGAGGTTCGACTCGTACTCCGCCCGCAACGCGAGGTGGGCGGCCTCCGGCACGACCAGTGACTTCTCGTCGACACCCTTCGCGGCGATCAGGAGCCGCTCGGCAGCACGGGCGACGATCCCGTTGTGCGAGGGGAACGGCGTGTTGACGACCAGCTCGGCGTGCACGATGGCGGCGACCGCGAGCGCGGGCGCTTCGGTGGTGGCGGTGACCAGGTCGGCGACGGTGCGCAGCAGACCCGGCCGACTCGGCATCGCGCGGCCGGCCGAGCCGGTCGGCGGGCAGCGAGCCGTGGCCGGCCAGGGCATGGAGGCGGGCGAAGGCCTGCAGCGGCGAGCGTCGTACGACGGGGACCAGTGCCAGCAGCTCCGTCGACACCCGCACCGCGTCCACCGCGATCTCGTCGCCCTCCCCGGCCCGGACCTCGGCCAGCGTCGACTCCGACCCCTCGAGCACCGCGCTCGCATGCGCCCCGCGCAGCAGAGACTCGGCCGTCATCTCAGGGGAGGTACGGCGCAGCCCGCGATCCCGCAGCACCGCATCGATCCCGTCGCGGGCCCCGGCGAACGCTGACGGGACGCCTTCCAGCGACACCAACCAGGCCAACGGGTCCACGCTCACCGGATCAACCTTAGCGAGCGACTACGGTGAGTCCTGATGGCACCCAACGACTCCACACCTCCCGGATCAGGCCCCGATCCCGCCCAGAGCTTCGGCAGCGTGGTCGACGCCTACGAGCGCGGTCGCCCGGGCTATCCGGTCGAAGCGGCGCGGTGGCTCACCGGCGACGAGCCGCTCTCCGTCCTCGAGCTGGGTGCCGGCACCGGCAAGCTGACCCGCGAGCTGGTGGCGCTCGGCCACGACGTGCACGCGACCGACCCGGACCCGGCGATGCTCGACATCCTCGCCCGCAACTACGTCGTCACCCGGATCTCGCAGACCACGGCCGAGGAGATCCCGGTCCCCGACAGCACGTTCGACATCGTGATCGCGGCGCAGGCCTACCACTGGTTCGACCACGACAAGGCTCTGCCCGAGATCGCGCGGGTCCTCAAGCGCGGCGGCTCGCTGAGCCTGGTCTGGAACACCCGCGACGAGCGGATCCCCTGGGTCAAGCGGCTCGGCAGGGTCATCGGCAGCCAGGAGCAGGGCGCCGGTCCGGGCGACGAGCTCGAGTCGTCGCCGTACTTCGGGCCGGTCGAGCACGAGTCCTTCAAGCATTGGCAGGTCATCGACCGCGAGTCGATCCAGGACCTCGTCCTGTCGCGTTCCAACGTCGCCACCCTGACCGCGGAAGGGCGGGAGGCCAAGCTGCGCGAGGTGCTCGCCTTCTACGACGACTTCGGGCGCGGCATGGACGGCATGCAGCTGCCCTACGTGACCGAGTGCTACCGCATGGTCGTCGGCATCAAGCCGCAGACGGCGCCCAAGACGCTGATCGCCAAGGGCAGCCAGGACGGCTGATGGAGTACGTCGGCGAGGCCACCGAGCCCGTCGAGCGCTCCGACGCCGCCGAGCTCGCCGACGCCCTCGAGCCGCCCACGGACGACGACTCCGGGATGCTCCTCATCGACTTCAGGTAGGTCGCGCGACTCCGGGACCTCCTCGACCGACGTGGCACGATGAGCCCATGAGACGGCGCGGTCACCTCGGGAGCGAAGCCGATCGCGCCACCTTCCGTGCGCTGCACCAGGCATCGCTGGCGTCGCCCGCGTTGCGGGAGGGTCTGACCGCCGACAGCGCGGACCGGGCGATCAAGCACCTGCGCACGTTGCTCGGTACGCCGGCCCTCGCCCTCACCGACACCGCGACCACGCTCGCGTGGGACGGCACCGGCACCCATCACCGCCCGCAGGCCGGTGCGCTCGCCGCGATGCTTCTCGCCCCCGTCAGCCACGACTCCGCGCGGGACTGGACCCGCACCGTCGAGCCCGCGCAGCTCCCGTGCACGACGAGCGGATGCCCCGTGCGCGCCGGGGTGATCAGCCCGCTGGTGGTCGACGGCCGGGTGGTCGGCACCATCCAGGCGTTCGGGCCGACCACGACCGCCGGGCTGATCCGCGCGACCGAGGAGGTCGCGCAGTGGGTCTCCGGGCAGCTGGAGCTGGCCGAGCTCGACGCCAGCCGCAACCGGGCGATCGAGGCCGAGGTCCAGGCGCTGCGGGCGCAGATCAGCCCGCACTTCATCTACAACTCCCTCGGCGCGATCGCCAGCTTCGTGCGGACGGACCCCGACCGGGCGCGCGAGCTGCTGCTCGAGTTCGCCGACTTCACCCGCTACTCGTTCCGCCGGCACGGGGAGTTCACGACGCTGTCCGACGAGCTGCGCTCGATCGAGCGCTACCTGCTGCTCGAGCAGGCCCGCTTCGGTGACCGGCTGCACGTCACACTCAACATCGCGCCCGAGGTGCTGCCGGTCGTCGTACCGTTCCTGTGCATCCAGCCGCTCGTCGAGAACGCCGTACGCCACGGCCTCGAGTCGTCCGACCCTGAACACGGAGTCGGTCACCTCCGGATCGTGGCCCACGACCGCGGGCACGAGTGCGTGGTCGAGGTCGAGGACGACGGCGTCGGCGAGGACCCGGAGAAGGTACGGCGCGCGCTGGCCGGTGATGCTGCCCTCGACTCGGTCGGCCTCGGCAATGTCGACGCGCGGCTGCGCGCGACCTTCGGCGACGACTACGGTCTGGTCGTGGAGACCGCGCCGGGAGCCGGCACCAAGGTGATCGTGCGGGTGCCGAAGTTCGCGCCCGGAGTAAGCGTGTGACCACCCCACGCCCGGGGCTCCGCGTGCTGCTGGTCGACGACGAGCAGCCGGCGCTCGACGAGCTCGGCTACCTGCTCTCCGCCGACGAGCGGGTCGGCGAGGTCGTCACCGCGGTCACCGCGATGGAGGGCCTGCGGATCCTCCGCGAGAGCGATGTCGACGCGATCTTCCTCGACATCCAGATGCCCGGACTCAGCGGCCTGGAGCTCGCCGAGGTGCTCCGGCGCTTCAAGGAAGCGCCTCCGGTCGTGTTCGTCACGGCGCACGAGCAGCACGCCGTCGAGGCGTTCGATCTCGACGCCGTGGACTACGTGCTCAAGCCCGTGCGTGCGGAACGGCTGGCCGAGGCCATCCGGCGTGTGGTCTCGGGCACGGGGCACCGGCTGACCCCCGAGGGCACCCAGATCCCCGTCGAGCGGGGCGGGGTCACCCGGTTCGTCGACCGCGGCGACATCTCCTACGTCGAGGCGCACGGCGACTACGCCCGGCTGCACACCCGGGCCGGCGAGGCCTACCTGGTGCGGATCCCGCTCTCGACGCTGGAGGAGGAATGGCACTCGGCCGGCTTCCACCGGATCCACCGTTCGTTGCTGGTCGCGCTGGCCCACATCGACGAGCTGCGCACGGAGGCCGGCCGCTGCACGGTGCTGGTCGGCGACACGGAGCTGCCGGTGGCCCGGCGCCACACGAGAGAGCTCCGCGACGTGTTGGTACGGCGGGCCCGCCCCCATGAGTGAGTCTCGGTACGCCCTCGCGCTGCGCGCTCGGGCTGCTCGACCACCGACCTGTCGATGGAGGCACCGATGAGCGATCCGCGGCCGCAGCGGGTCCGGGTCACCGGACCGCCGCGGTACGCGACCGGCCCGCGCAACCGGGTCGGCGACGTGCACGAGCAGACGGCCGCTCGGCGACGTCTTCCTCCGCTCGCTGCTCAAGGAGCAGCTCGCGCTGGCTGTCCGGGTGCTCGTGCTGATCGGGCTCACCCTCGGTGCGCTTCCGCTCGTCTTCCACCTCTGGCCGCGGCTCGCGGACGCCGACCTGGCCGGTCTGCCGATCGCCTGGCTGCTCCTGGGCGGGCTGGTCTACCCGTTCCTGCTGCTCGTCGGGTGGCGCTACGTGCGGAGCGTCGAGCGCAACGAGCGCGACTTCGCCGACCTCGTCGAGGGCCGTCCCCGATGAAGGCCCCGTTGAAGGCCCCGATGAAGGCTCAGCGATGAGTGCCGACGCCGTACCCGGCCTGGTCGCGGTGCTCCTGGTCACCGTCACCACGCTCGCCATCGGCACCTGGGGGCTGCGGTTCTCCCGCACCACCAGCGACTTCTTCGTGGCGTCGCGCTCGGTCAACCCGCGGCTCAACGCATCGGCGATCGGCGGCGAGTACCTCTCCGCCGCGTCGTTCCTCGGTGTCGCCGGGCTGCTGCTGGTCGGCGGGGCGCAGATGCTGTGGTACCCCGTCGGCTGGACGGCCGGCTACCTCGTGCTGCTGGTGCTCGTCGCCGCCCCGCTCCGCCGGTCGGGCGCCTACACGCTGCCCGACTTCGCCGAGGCCCGGCTGGGTTCGCGGGTGGTGCGGTCGGCCTGCTCACTGCTGGTGGTCGGCGTCGGCTGGCTCTACCTGCTGCCGCAGTTCCAGGGCGCCGGGCTGACGCTGGAGTCCGCGATCGGCACGCCGCGCTGGGTCGGGCCGGTCATCGTCGGCATCGTCGTCCTCATCAACGTGATGTCCGGCGGGATGCGGTCGATCACCTTCGTCCAGGCGTTCCAGTACTGGCTCAAGCTCACCGCGTTGCTGGTGCCGGCGATGGTGCTGCTCATCGTCTGGTTCGACGACGGCCGCCCGGCCGGGAGCGGTAGCGGCGACGGCTGGTCGGTGCCCGTCGCGGGCGACGGAGCGATCGGCCTCTACACGACGTACTCGCTGATGCTCGCGCTGTTCCTCGGCACCATGGGGCTGCCGCACGTGGTCGTGCGGTTCTACACCAACCCGGACGGCAGGGCCGCGCGTCGTACGACGTTGGTGGTGCTCGCCCTGCTCGGCCTCTTCTACCTGTGGCCGCCGGTCTTCGCGGCGCTGGGCCGGGTCTACGGCGGCGACCTGATCGCCGACGGGCACGCCGACGTGCTGGTGCTCGAGCTGCCGCGGCTGATGGTCGACGGGTTCGGTGGGGAGCTGCTCACCGGACTCGTGACCGCGGGTGCCTTCGCGGCGTTCCTGTCGACCGCGTCCGGACTGGCGATCGCCGTCTCCGGGGTGCTCACCCAGGACGTCACCAGCCGGTTCATCGGCGAGCGCGGGCCGACCGCCTCGGTCGCATCAGCATTCCGGCTGGCAGCGGTGTTCGCGGTGTCGGTGCCGGTGCTTGTCGCGCTGTTCGCCACCAATGTCGGCGTCGCGCAGTCGGTCGGGCTCGCGTTCGCCGTCGCCGCGTCGACGTTCTGCCCGCTGCTCATGCTCGGCATCTGGTGGCGCGGGCTGACCGACGCCGGCGCCCTCGCCGGGCTGGCAGCGGGCGGACTCGGCGCGGGTGGTGCCGCCGTACTCAACCTGGTCGGGGTCGAGGGGTCCGGCTGGGTCGGCGCCCTGCTCGCGCAGCCCGCCGCCTGGAGCGTGCCGATCGCGTTCGCGACGATGGTGCTGGTCTCGCGCGCCACTGCTTCCCGTGCCCCTGCTCACGCGCGCCGGTTCCTGGTCCGGCTGCACACGCCCGAGGTGCTGGAGGTCGGGCAGCCCTAGGCCGTGCGGCGGCCGACGGTCACCCGGATGACGGCGGTGCCTTCGACCGCGGCACGACGAGACCGGACTCGTACGCGGTGATCACCGCCTGGGTGCGGTCGCGCAGCCCGAGCTTGGCGAACACCCGGCTCACGTGGGTCTTCACGGTCTGGTGACCGACCACGAGCAGCTCGGCGATCTCGGTGTTGGAGAGGCCCTCGGCGACCAGGGTGAGCACCTCGACCTCACGCGGCGTGAGGTCGGCGAGGAGCGGGGATGCTGCCGCGAGCCTCGGGCGCAACCGTGCGAACTCTCCGATCAGTCGCCTGGTGACAACCGGGTCCAGCAGGGCCTCACCTGCCGCGACCACACGAACGGCGTCGAACAGCCGCTCAGCCGTGACGTCCTTGAGCAGGAACCCACTCGCTCCCGCGCTGAGCGCGTCGTAGACGTACTCGTCGAGGTCGAACGTCGTCAGCATCAGGATCCGGGGGCTGCCGGGCGCGTCGGTGCCAGCGATCCGGCGCGTTGCTTCGATGCCGTCCATCACCGGCATCCGCACGTCCATCAGTACGACGTCGGGGTGCTCGGCGTCGCACAGCCGCACTGCCTCAGCGCCGTTCTCCGCCGTACCGACGACGTCGAAGTCACCCTGCGTCGCCAGCAGTGCGCCGAAGCCGGCGCGCACGACCTCCTGGTCGTCGACGACGACGACGCGGATCACGGCGCCGTGGCACTGTCGATGGGGAGGGTCGCCTCGACGAGGAACCCCGTCGTGCTCGACTCGACCCGGATGGCGCCACCCACCATCGCGGCACGCTCGCCCATGCCGAGCAGCCCGTGGCCGTCGGTCGCCTCGCTCCCCGGCGTCAGACCGGGGCCGTTGTCGCGGACCCGGACGTGGAGCGCCGGTCCGGCGTAGTCGAGCTCGACGTCGACCGCCGCACCCGGGGCGTGGCGTCGCGAGTTGGTCAGGGCCTCCTGGACGATGCGGTAGGCAGTCAGCTCCACGCCCGGCTCGAGGGGGACCACCTGCCCGGTCACGATGAGTCGGGTGCTGGCGCCGTTGGCGGTCGCGCGCGCACCGTCGACGAGGTCGACCAGGTCACCGAGCCCGGGCTGGGGTGCCCGGGTCGAAACCGGGTCGGCGTCCTCCCGCAAGACGCCGAGCAGACGCCGCATCTCGCTGAGTGCTTCGCGCGCCGTCTCGCCGATGTCGGACAGTCGTCTGGCGCCCTCGGGGGGCATGCCGGCCGTCGTCAACCGGGCCGCCTCGGCCTGGATCGAGATCATCGAGATGTGGTGCGCGACCACGTCATGCAGCTCGCGCGCGATCCTCGCCCGCTCCCCCCGCGCAGCGTGCTCGAGCAGGCTCCCGGCCAGGTCCTCCTCGGACTGACGCCTAACCGCCGACTCAGACCGGGCACGTGCCGCGCTCCCGATGAGCCCAGCGACGACGGCGACCGTCAGCAGCACGGCGACGACCGGATGGTTGTCCCCGTTCGCACCCAGCGGGAAGACAAGCAGGACGGCGAGCGGCAGCACCATCGACAGCCAGACGCGACGGGCGCGCTGCCGGGCGACAAGGAAGATCACGACCGCGAGGGCGATGGCCGCCGCGACGGTGGGAACGAATCCCCAGGCCAGCGCCACCACGTTCGCAAGGGTCAGCACCGAAGCCACCAACACCAGGTGGGTCCGGACCATCGCCAGCGGCGTGGTCGCCAACAGGGCCAGCAAGATGGCGAAGGTGGGCGCACCCTCGTCGATCGCCCCGGGGTCGGCACCGCCCAGCCCGGGCTCCGCCGGCCCGCTGCTCACCGCCCCAGCCCGTCACCTGGATCAGCGCCAGGAGCGCCAGCACGACAGCACCAGTGACCGGCAGCTCGGACGCACCCGTCAGCCGCCGGCCGGCCGCCAGCGCGCGGCGCAGAGGTGACGTCGCCTGGCTCACGCCGCTATTGTCCTCCGCCGAGCGGACGCGCGGCGTCACACCACGGCGCTGATCTCGCGTCCCCCACGCGGGGGACGCGGCGCAGCGAAGAACCGCTCCCGGGCGTGACGACGCCGGTCGAGCGAATCGCCTAGCGTTGCTGGCATGGACCCAACGATCGAAGTGGCCGGCCTCCGCAAGCGGTACGGCGCCACCGTTGCGGTCGACGACCTGACGTTCACCGTGCACCCCGGAGAGGTCACGGGGTTCGTCGGTCCCAACGGAGCCGGGAAGTCCACGACGATGCGGATCATGCTCGGGTTGGACGCCGCCGGACGACGGGACGGCGCGCATCGGCGGCCGGCCCTACCGGACGCTGACAACGCCACTGACCGAGGTCGGCGCCCTACTCGACGCCGAGCGCGTTCATCCCGGTCGCCGCGCCAAGGACCATCTGCTGTGGATGGCCCACAGCAACGGCCTCCCCGCCCGCCGGTCGGCGAGGTCCTCGAGCAGGTCGGGCTCACGTCCGCCGCACGTCGACGCACCGGCGGATTCTCGCTCGGGATGCGGCAGCGGCTCGGCGTCGCTGCCGCATGCTCGGCGACCCGCCCGTGCTGATCTTCGATGAGCCGGTGAACGGCCTGGACCCCGAGGGGATCCGCTGGATCCGCGGTTACCTGCGCGGTCTCGCGGCCGAGGGTCGGGCGGTCCTGGTGTCGAGTCACCTCATGAGCGAGCTGGAGAGACCGCTGACCACCTGGTCGTCATCGGCGCGGCCGGATGGTCGCCGACACCAGCGTCGCGGACCTGTCGCCGAGTCTCAGGAACCAGGTCCTGCTTCGTACGTCGCAGCGCACGCAGGCGATGACGCTCCTCGCCAAGCCGGGGCTACGGTCGCGGCGATCGACGACGACGCCGTCACCGTCGACGGGTGACGGGTGAGCGCATCGCCGCCCTCCTCGGCACGGGCCAGGTGTCGTTCTCCGGGCTCGGCGCGCACCGCGCCACGCTCGAGGAGGCGTACATGGAGCTCACCCGCCACTCGGTGGAGTTCGAGGCGCCGGTCCCATGACCTACCAGTCGACGGTCCCGAGCCGCGGAGCCGGGTTCGTGCAGCAGGTGCGCGCGGAGTGGACCAAGCTCCGCTCGCTGCGCAGCACCTGGATCTGCATCGCGCTCACGATCGGCCTGACGATCCTGATCGCGTACCTCGCCGGCAAGGGCAACACCACCGACGCAAACGAGTTCGGACCGCAGCGCAGCTTCGCGGTCCAGCTCGTGCACCAGCCGCTCGCAGGCGACGGGTCGATCGTCGCCCACGTCGCAGAACAGGAGGACACCGGACCGAACGCCAAGGCGGGACTGTCTGATCACCGGCGCGGTCGCCGTACCCCAGGACAAGGCAGGACCCGGACCCACGCCGCCGTACGCCGCGATCATGGTCACTCCCGGGCACGGCGTCCAGTGGCAGTCGGACTCCGACGAGGCGGACGGTACGACGGACCCGGCCCCGCGGTGGCTCAAGCTCACGCGGGAGGGATCGCGGATCACCGGCTTCGAGTCCGACGACGGTGTCGCCTGGACCGAGGTGGGGACCAGCGAGCTCACGGATCTTCCGACGGACGCGTTCGTCGGCATGTTCGTCACGTCACCGCCCACGGACGTGAAGTCGGTCCGGCGCTCGCCCACGTCCACCGAGAGCAGCCCCGACTACACCTTGAGCACCGCGGTGTTCGACTCGGTCAGCGTGACCACTGCGCGGGGCGAGCCGGTCACCGGTTCGTGGCAGCACATCGACACCAATGGCCCGCCGCGCGAACTGCCGGACGACAACGTGGCCGGCTCGTTCTCCGAAGCTGCCGGCACGTTCACCGTGTCAGGTGCGGGCGACCTCGGGCTGCAGCCGCCGGGCTTCGGAGCAGACAACGACGTCGTCCGCGACAGCCTCGGCGGCATCCTCGTCGGGTTCATCGCGATGGCGGTCGTCGCCGTGTTGTTCTTCACCAGCGAGTTCCGGCGCGGCATCCTGCGGACGACGTTCACCGCCACCCCGCGCCGTGAGCGGGTGCTCGCCGCCAAGGCCGTCGTCGTCGCCGCGATCGCGTTCGCGGCCGGCGTCGCCGCAGCTGTGCCGGCGTTCCTGATCAGCCAGCCGCTACTGCGCGAGAACGGATTCGCCCCGCCGGCCTACCCGGAGGTGTCGCTCACGGACGGACCCGTTGTCCGCGCCGTCGTCGGATCGGGCCTCGTCCTGGCCCTGCTCGCGGTTCTCGCGCTTGCGCTCGGGGCGCTGATGCGCTCCAGCGCAGCCGCGATCACGTCGGTCATCGCCCTCGTCGTACTGCCGATCATCATCGGCCCGTTCCTGACCCTGACCGGCGAGGCCTGGCTCAAGCGGATCACACCGGGGGCGGGGTTGGCGATCCAGCAGACCCGCGAACGCTGGGACGACGTCATCGGTCCGTGGCCGGGCACGTCCGTCCTGTGCGCCTGGGTCGCGGTCACCCTGGTGGCCGCCGCGATCCAGCTCCGCCGGCGGGACACGTGAGCGGCACGGCGCGGGCGCTGCACGCCGAGTGGACCAAGCTGCGCACCGTCCGATCATCCGGCTGGCTGCTCGTCGGCGTCACGACGCTCACCCTCGGCATCGGTGCCCTGGTCGCGGCGAGCCTCCGCTTCGAGGAGTGCGCCGCTCCCGGGGGCGAGTGCGTGGCAGACACGACGAAGATCGCGCTCTCCGGGGTCTATGTCGGACAGGTCGCCGCAGTCGTGTTCGGCGCGTTGGCCGTGTCCTCGGAGTACGCCGCCGGCACGATCAGGACCACCCTGGCCGCGGTCCCACGACGCTGGGTGACCCTGGTCGCCAAGGCTCTCGTCGTGACCGGCCCCGTGCTCGTGGCCGCCGTACTGTCGGTCGCCGGGTCGTTGCTCGTGGCCAGGGCGATCCTCCCCGCCAACGGGTTCACCTCGGCCCACGGCTACCCGGCCTTGTCGGTCAGCGACCCAGCGACGCTGCGCGCGACCGCCGGCACGGTGCTGTATCTCTGCCTGATCGCGCTGCTGAGCCTGGGTGTCGCCCTGATCGTGCGCAACACCGGGGCCGCCATCGCGACCTCGCTGGGCCTGCTGTTCGTCTTCCCCCTCGTCGGGACTCTGGTCACCGAGCCACGCTGGCGCGAGTGGCTGACCGAATGGGCACCCATGTCCGCCGGTCTGGCCGTCCAGGCGACCCTGTGGACTGGACACCATGTCGATCGGCCCCTGGCAGGGGCTGGCCGTGCTGGGTGCGTACGCCGCCGCCGCGCTGGTCGCGGGTGGCGTCCTGCTCGAGGTGCGTGACGCTTCTGGTCGAGTAGGGCTCAGGTCGCGACGGCCAGCCGGTAGCCGCGCTTGACGACGGTCTGGATGCAGCGGGTGCCGAGCGCGGCGCGCAGCCGGGCGACCGCCATCTCGACGGCGTGCTCGGAGCCCGCGGTGCCGGAGGGCAACGCGGCCAGCAGGTCGCGGCGGGAGACGACGGTGCCGGGGTTGACGAGCAGCGCCTGGAGCACGGCGGTGGGCGCCGGGGAGAGCTTGATGACCACGCCGTCGAGGAGTACGTCGTCGCCGTGCAGGAGCAGCGTGTGGCCGGCGACCTCGAGCGACGTGCCACCGGCGCGCGACGGCAGCTCGATCTCGAGCTGCTTGATCATCGCCACCAGCCGGGACCGCTCCGGATAGATCGACGGCACTCCCCACATCTCGAACGCGGCCGCCGTCACCGGACCCACGCAGGACGCGATCACGTCGGCCTGGAAGGCGCTGATCACGTCGTCGCGGTGTCCCGTCGTCGCGGCGGCTTCCATCATCGCGGCGACCGCGGGTGCGGCGGTGAACGTGACGGCATCGACGCGGCCCTCGACGACGGCCTCGACCAGGCCGAACATCGGCTCGAGGTCGTCGGCGGCGTCCACCCGGTAGATGGTCACGGTCGTGACGTCGGCGCCGAGCCGGCGCAGTGCGTGCGCGGCCATGGACAGCGACTGGCCGTGCTCCTGGACCACGATCCGCAGGCCGTCGAGATCGCGGCCGCGCAGGTGCGCGAGGACGTCCTCGAACTCCTCGGACTCGGGCGCCCACAGCTCACGGAGCCCGAACCGCCGCAGCACTCCGACGCTCTTGGGGCCGCGCGCCAGGATCTCGGCCTTGGACAGGTGCGCGACCAGGTCGTCCAGCAGTCCCCAGCGCTCGGACGCGGCGAGCCAGGACTTCATGCCGATGCCGGTGGTCGCCAGGAAGACGTCGACCGGCGCCGACAGCACCTCCTTGGTCGCCGCGAGCAGCGCGACCTCGTCGATCCGGTTGGGATCGACCGACAGCGCCGGGGCGTGGATCACCTCGGCACCGCGCCGTTCCAGCAACGTGATCTGCTCCTCGGCCCGCCGGGCCGCGGTCACCCCGATCCGGAAGCCGGACAGAGGAAGGTCGCTCACGACGCGATTGTCCCCCGCCGAGGCCCGACGTGGACAACCCCGGCCTCGTCGACCCGCACCTCGTAGGTGGGTACGACGACCGACGGGTCGTCCAGGCAGGCGCCCGTCCGCAGGTCGAACGGCTGCTTGAGGAGCGGGCTCGCGACGTACGGGACCTCCTCGTCGGCCACCGTCCTGGTGCCGACGATGCCGCGCGACAGCACGGAAGCCTTGCCGAACGGGCAGTAGTTCGAGAGCGCGAACACCTGGTCGTCGTACGTCCGGAACACCGCGATCGCCTCGCCGCCGACGAGCGCGGTCACGCCGCCGTCCTTGTCGACCTGGTCGAGCCGGCACACCGGTTCGAACTCGGTCTCGATACGCCCTCGGCTGGCGCCTCGGGCATCTCGACCAGCGAGGTGGGTGCTCATGCGGGAGCTCCCACCGGGATCGTGGTGCCGAGCGTGACCGGGCCGTCACTGTCCTCGGGCGCGATCTGACCGCGTTCGTCACGGAAGGAGATGTTCGGGTCAGGAGTGCCGGGCGCGTTGACGAAGGACACGAAGCGGGCCATCTTCTCGGGGTCCTCGATCGTGGCCTTCCACTCGTCGAAGTACGACTCGACGTGCTGGTCCATCGCGGCCTCGAGCTCGGCGCCGAGACCGAGCACGTCGTCGACGACGACCTCGCGGATCCGGTCCAGGCCACCGTCGATCGAGTCCATCCAGTACGACGTGCGCTGCAGCCGGTCGGCGGTGCGGATGTAGTACATGAGGAACCGGTCGAGGTAGGAGATCAAGGTGTCCTTGTCGAGATCGCCCGCCAGCAGCTGGGCGTGCGCCGGGATGGCGCCGCCGTTGCCACAGACGTAGAGGTTCCAGCCCTTCTCGGTGGCGATGACCCCGAAGTCCTTCGACCGCGCCTCGGCGCACTCACGGGCGCAGCCGGAGACGCCGCCCTTGAGCTTGTGCGGCGAGCGCAGCCCCCGGTAGCGGAGCTCGAGCTCGATCGCGAGTCCGACCGAGTCCTGCACGCCGTACCGGCACCAGGTCGAGCCGACGCACGACTTCACGGTCCGCAACGCCTTGCCGTAGGCGTGGCCGGACTCCATTCCGGCGTCGACGAGCCGCTTCCAGATGGCCGGCAGGTCCTCCATCCGGGCGCCGAACAGGTCGATCCGCTGGCCGCCGGTGATCTTCGTGTAGAGCCCGAAGTCGCGGGCGACCTCGCCGATCGCGATCAGCTTCTCGGGGGTGATCTCGCCGCCGGGCACGCGTGGCACCACCGAGTAGGTGCCGTTGCGCTGGATGTTGGCGAGGTAGGCGTCGTTCGTGTCCTGGAGCTGGCGGTTGCCCGGCTCGAGCACGTGGTGGTTGAGCAGGCTGGCCAGGATCGAGGCGACCGCCGGCTTGCAGATGTCGCACCCGCGGCCGCTTCCGTGGCCCTCGACGATGTCGTCGAACCGCGTGTAGCCGTGGATCGCGACGACGTCGAACAGCTCCTGCCGGGTCATCCTGAAGTGCTGGCAGAGAGACTTGTCGACCGTCTTTCCGGTGGCGGCGAAGTGGTCCTCGACGATCTTCTTCACGACCGTCTTGCAGGAACCACAGGTCGAGCCGGCGCGGGTGTGGGTGGTGACGCACGCGGCATCCGAGCAGGGAGCACCGTCGTTGAGGGTCGACTCGTCGGAGACCGCTGCCTTGATCTCCGCCTTGGTGACGTCGTTGCAGGAGCAGACCTGCATGTCGTCGGGCAGCTCCATCTCCGCACCGCCGCGGGCGGCCGGGAGGATCAGCTCCTCGGGGTTCTCCGGCAGCTCCATCCCTGGCCGACCGTTCCCAGCAACCATTGGCCGAAGCAGCCCGTACGCCGTCGCGTCGCCCACGAGCACGCCGCCGAGGAGCCGTTTGCCGTCCTCGCTGACGACCAGCTTCTTGTAGACGCCCGAGACGGCGTCCTGGTAGGTCAGCTCGAGCGCGCCCTCGGTCTCGCCGTGGGCGTCACCGAACGAGGCGACGTCGACGCCGAGCAGCTTGAGCTTGGTCGACATGTCGGCGCCGGTGAACTCGCCGCCGCCTTCGAGCAAGCGGTCGACCACGATCTCGGCCATCTCGTAACCCGGCGCCACCAGGCCGTACATCCGGCCCTCCACAGCGGCGCACTCGCCGATCGCCCAGATGTGCTCGTCGGAGCTCTGCAGGGTCCCGTCGACGAGGACGCCACCGCGATCGGCGACGTCGAGGCCGGCGGCGCGGGCGAGCGCGTCCCGCGGCCGGATGCCGGCCGAGAAGACCACGATGTCGACCTCGAGCGGGTTGCGGTCCTTGAGGGCGAGCCGGTCGACCCGGCCCTTCTTGTCGCCGAGCACCGCCTCGGTCAGCGCGCCGGTGTGGACGGTCAGGCCGAGGCTGCCGATGTGGCGGTTGAGCGTGCGGCCGCCCATGTCGTCGATCTGGACCGCCATCAGCCGCGGTGCGAGCTCGACGACGTGGGTCTCGACGCCGAGCTGGTGCAGGGCGTTGGCGGCCTCGAGTCCGAGCAGGCCGCCGCCGATGACGGCGCCGACCTTCGCCTTCTTGCCCTTCGCACCCTTTGTCGCAGCGTCGCGGATCGCCTCGAGGTCCTCGATCGTGCGGTAGACGAAGCATCCGTCGAGGTCGTGGCCCGGCACCGGCGGCACGAACGGCGCCGCGCCGGTGGCGAGCACCAGCTCGTCGTAGTGGAGGTCCTCGCCGTCGGCCAGGGTGACGATCCGGTGCCGCGGCGAGATCGCGACGACCTCGGTGTTGATGCGCAGCGTCACCCGTGGGTCGTCGTACCGACCGGACGGCAGGTAGCTCAGCGCCTCGGCGCCGACTTCGAAGTACGACGTCAGCGCGACCCGGTCGTACGCCGGCCGCGGCTCCTCGCCGATGACGGTGATGTCGTAGGTCTCGGTGAGGCCGCGCGAGATCGCGGACTCGACGAAACGGTGAGCCGACCATGCCGTGGCCGACCACGACGAGCTGCTTGCGGAGGTGCGCAGTCATGTTCTTACCCCTTGCCGTTGCATGGTTGCGGTCAGCAGCTCGTCTGACGGCCGTCGCGCAGCCACCGCAGCCGGTGGTCGCGCGCGTGGTCTCGCGGGCGTCCTCGAACGAGGAGCACGCCCGGATCGCGCCGACGGTGACGCCGGCGCAGTTGCAGATCTCCGCGTCCTCGGGGAGCTGGTTCAAAGGCGCGGAGCGCGCTGAGATGTCGGCGAGCAGCAGGTCGCCGGGCTCGCGCGGCCCCAGGACGGTCTGCCGGTCGTAGTGCTGGGTGATCAGGCCGATCCGGTTGAGGTCGCCGACCAGGGCGCCCGCGACGATCCGTCCGTCGCGGATGACGAGCTTGCGGTGCGAGCCGCGGACCGGGTTGGACATCTCGACGACCTCGCCGCCGTTGAGCACCTCCTGCTCGGGGTCGCCGAGGACGGCGACATCCAGGCCGGTGGCCCGCAGCCGCGCGACGATCCGGCTGCCGTCGTACGACGCCTTCTCGTCGGTCAGGACCCGGGCGAGGACGCCGGCCTGCTCCCAGGCCGGCGGCACGAAGCCGGTGACGCGGTGGTCGTGCTCCGCGCAGTCGCCGAGCGCGAAGATGTCGGGATCGGTCACGCTGGCCAGCCGGTCGTCCACGACGATCCCGCGTCGTACGTCGAGCCCGGCGCGACGCGCCAGTGCTGTGGACGGGCGGCCGCCGGCGGTGAGGATGACCAGGTCGGTGTCGAGCGTGAAGCCGGTGTCGAGGCGGAGTGCGGCCCGTCCGTCGGGCCCGTCGCTGAGCCGGATCGCGCGGGCGCCGGTGTAGACCGCGACGCCCAGCTTCTTCAGGTCCCGCGCGAGGATCCCACCTGCGGCGCTGCCGATCTGCTGGTGCAGCAGGTGGTCGCCGCCCTCGATGATCTCGGTGTCGAGACCGCGGGCGCCGAGGGCCCGGGCGACCTGGAGGCCGAGCAGCCCACCGCCGACCACGACGGCGCGCCGGTCTTCCGTCCGTTGGTCGAGGAGGTCGCTCTGGCGACCGTCACGAGACCCGGTCACTGCCTCCAGCAACCGTTCGCAATCAGCCAGCGACCGGAAGGCGTGGACCGACTCGTGCAGCGAGCCGTCCATCTTCACCAGGCCGCGGATGGGCGGCAGCGTCGGGATGCTGCCGGTCGCGAGCACCAGCGCGTCGTACTCGATGATCGTGCCGTCGACGAGCATGACGTCCTTCAGGTCGCGCTCGACCTCCAGGACCCGCGCGCCGAGGCGGAGGTCGACGCCGTGCTCGGCGTACCACTCCTCGCCGCGGAGGGTGAGCGCCTCCGGGCGGTGGGTTCCCTCGAGTACGGCGGACAGCAGGATCCGGTTGTACGGCGGATGCGGCTCGTCGCCGAGCACCGTGATCTGCCAGTCGGATCGCCGGGCGACCAGCTCCTCGACCAGCCGGGTCGCGGCCATGCCGTTGCCGACGATGACCAGTCTCCGACCGCTGGTCGAGGAAGTCGCGCAGCGACTGTCACGAGACCTCATGCCGTCACCTCGTGCGGCGCAGACCTTGAACTCCGGCATCCGGCTGGACGGGTCGAGCGCGTCGTTGGTGAGCCGGTTGGCGCCGACCCAGTGGAACGGCACGAACGCGGTGTCGGGGCGGATGGTGGTGACGACCCGGGCCGGCGCCTTCATCTCGCCGCGGCGGGTGCGGACGACGACCGGGTCGCCGTCGTGGGCACCGATCCGCTGCGCGAGCATCGGGTGGATCTCGACGAACGGCCCGGTGTCGGGGAGCGACCGGACCCGGCGGGTCTGGGCGCCGGACTGGTACTGCGCGAGCACCCGGCCGGTCGTGAGGTGCACGGGGAACTCGGCGTCGACCTGCTCGGCGGGGCCGGCGTGCTCGACGACGAGGAACCGCGCCCTGCCATCGGGGGTGGCGAAGGAGTCGGCGAACATCCGCGGGGTGCCGGGGTGGTCGGGCTCGTCGTCGGACGACGCCGGGCACGGCCAGAACACGCCCTGCTCGTCGCGGATCCGGTCGTAGGTGATGCCGCTGTAGTCGGCCTTGCCGCCGGCCGACGCGCGGCCGAGCTCGGCGAAGATCTCCTCGGCGTCGGTGGCGAACTCCGGCCCTTGGTCGAGCTGTCGAGCCAGCCGCTCGGCCAGGCCGGCGATGACGTCGAGGTCGCTGCGCACGCCCTTCGGGGGTTCGGCGGCCTGCTCGCGCAGGATCACCCGGCCCTCGAGGTTCGTCATGGTGCCGGACTCCTCGGCCCACTGCGTGATGGGGAGTACGACGTCCGCGATCGCCGCGGTCTCGCTCATCACCATGTCGCAGACGACGAGCAGGTCGAGCGACTCCAGGCGCTGGGTGATGTGGGTCGCGCGGGGAGCGGAGACGACGATGTTGCTGCCGAACACGAGCAGCGCCTTCGGACCACCGCCGTCGCCGAGAGAGTCCAGCAGCTCGTAAGCGGATGCGCCCTTGCCCGGCAGCGAATCCGGCTCGACACCCCACACCCGGGCGACGTGCTCGCGGGCCGCGGGGTCGTCGATCATCCGGTAGCCCGGCAGCTGGTCGGCCTTCTGGCCGTGCTCGCGCCCGCCCTGGCCGTTGCCCTGGCCGGTGAGACAGCCGTAGCCGGCGTGCTCGGTGCCCGGCAGGCCCAGCGCGAGGGCGACGTTGATCCAGCCGAGCACGGTGGCGGTGCCCTGGCTGTGCTGCTCCGCGCCGCGGGCGGTGAGGATCATGACCTTCTCGTGGGAGGCGAGCAGGTCGACGAGCTCCCGGAGCTCGGACGTCGCGACGCCGGTGACCCGCTCGACCCGCTCCGGCCACCACGACGCGACCGAGCGGCGGACCTGGTCCCAGCCGGTGGTGCGGGCGGCGACGTACTCCTCGTCGACGGCGCCCGCCGCATCGAGCAGGTGCAGTGCGCCCTGCGCCAGCGCGAGGTCGGTGCCGGGAACGGGCTGCAGGAAGAGATCGGCGCGATCGGCGGTGGCGGTCCGGCGCGGGTCGATGACGACGAGCTTGCCGCCGCGCTCGCGGAGCCGGTCGAGGTGGCGCGCGGCCGGCGGCATCGTCTCGGCCAGGTTGGAACCGACGAGGACGACGACGTCGGCCTGCTCGACGTCGGCCAGGGGGAACGGCAGGCCGCGGTCGACGCCGAACGCCTGGTTGCCGGCGCTCGCGGCCGACGACATGCACCAGCGGCCGTTGTAGTCGATCTGGCTGGTGCCGAGCGCGACCCGGGCGAACTTGCCGAGCTGGTAGGCCTTCTCGTTGGTGAGCCCGCCGCCGCCGAAGACCGCCACGCTGTCGGCGCCGTACGACGCCTGCAGCCCCTGGATCTTCCCGGCGATCAGGTCGAGCGCCTCGTCCCACCCGGCGGCGCGGAGCTCACCCGTCGTGCGGTCCTTGATCATCGGGGTGGTGAGCCGCTCGCGGTGTCCGCGGAGCTCCGCCGCCGTCCAGCCCTTGCGGCAGAGAGCGCCCTCGTTGACCGGGAACTCCGCCCAGGGCAGCACTTCCAGCCCGGCCCGCCCCTTGCTTCTGGAGCGTCATGCCGCACTGCAGGCTGCAGTAGGGGCAGTGGGTCCGGGTCATGACATCCATTGCAGTCGGCGTCGGTTTCGCAATCGGATCGTGGGCTTGGCCCTGGAGGTCAACTAGTTCTCACGGCCTCACGGGCTTCCGCGAATCGGGGGAGATCGCCCGTCGAGTCCGGCCGACTCGACGGGCGATTCCTCCCGATTCGCGCTAGATGCCGACCCCCGCGTAGCTGACCTGTGCCTTCGCCGGGTGCGGCTTGCGGAGGTAGACGGCGTAGGTGACCGACGCGCAGACGATGTAGAAGGCGCCGAACACGAGGAACGCGGTCTTCGTCGCGGCCATCGGGTCAGTGACCCACGGCGAGCCGAACGTGATCGGGATCAGGAAGCCGCCCGATCGCGCCGACGGCGCCGATGATGCCGACCGCCGCCGAGGCGCTTCTTGGTGCCGGCCAGGAGCGCGCCTCGCCGCTCGGGGCTGCCGGGCGCGCCGGTGCGCTCGGCCTCGGTCCGGAAGATCGCCGGGATCATCTTGTACGTCGAGCCGTTGCCGATCCCGGTGAAGAAGAAGATCAGCAGGAACATCCCGAGGAACAGCGGGAACACGACTCGCTGTTCGCGTCGACCGCGTCTGGACGACGTCCCGGTCCGGTCGGGTTCGGCGTCAGCAGGCTGAGCGTCCACAGGACGCCGAGGCTGCCGACCAGCAGGCCACCGAAGGCGACCAGCGTGACCCGGGCACCGCCGAACCTGTCGGCGAGCCAACCGCCGAGCGGCCGCGACATCGAGCCGACGAGGGCACCGAGGAACGCGTAGTAGACGAAGTTGATGCCGATGCCCGGCGACGTCGGGACCGGCTGCCGCCAGAAGTTGAGCTTGATGAGCAGGGGCATCGCGGCGGAGTAGCCGATGAACGAGCCGAACGTGCCGATGTAGAGGAACGACATCACCCAGGTCTGCTTGTTCTTCAGGACGCGAGCTGTTCCTTGGCTGGCGGCTTCGCCGTGGACAGGTTGTCCATGAAGAAGTACGCGGCGAGGACCGCGGTCGAGATCGCGAGCCCGGCGTACACCCAGGCCGCGCGCTCGAGGTGGATGCCACCCTCCGACGCCTTGACCAGGCCGAAGATCCGCAGCGCCACCGACGATGACGGGCAGGGAGAACTGGATGATCGCCACGCCCATGTTGCCGCCGGCGGCGTTGAGGCCGAGCGCCGCGCCCTTGAGCCGGGCGGGGTAGAAGAAGTTGATGTTCGCCATCGAGCGACGCGAAGTTGCCGCCGCCGAAGCCGGCGGTGGCGGCGATCAGGCAGAAGGCCCAGTACGGCGTACCGGGCTGGTTCACGCAGTAGGCGAACGAGAGCGTCGGGATCAGCAGCAGGCCGGCGCTGATCATCGTCCAGTTGCGGCCGCCGAACTTCGGCACCGCCAGCGTGTAGGGCACCCGGATCAGCGACCCGACCAGGTTGGGGATCGCGACCAGGAAGAACAGCTGCTGCGGGGTGAACTCGAAGCCCGCGCCGACAGCATCGCGGAGCTGACGCTCCAGATCAGCCAGACCGAGAAGCCGAGGTGTTCGGCGAAGATCGACCAGATCAGGTTGCGCTTGGCGACCGGCGCACCGGTCTCGGCCCAGAACTTCTCGTCCTCGGGCCGCCAGTCGTCGATCCAGCGGCCGGTGCGCGTGCCGTCGCTCGGCCACCTCCCGCGTCGGTCGTGGGCTGACGTGAGCGTCATGTCGTGCTCCTGTGATGAGGGCAGGGGTGCCATCGAATGCAGTGATCGTCGAGCGCGCGCGTTTCAGTCGGGCGCCGGACCAGTCCCCTTTCGTCAACTTCCCCTCACGGCCTCACTCGCCGACGGCTAACCTCACGCCCGTGATCTGGAACCGGACCGGTGGGAGCGACGACGGACCGCTCCTGGTCCTGCTGCACGGCCTCGGAGGTACGGCGGAGCTGTGGCGCGGCGTCGAGGCGTTGCTGCCTGACCAGTGGCCCGGCGGCTGGCTGGCGCTCGACCTCCCGGGCCACGGACGCTCGCCCCGCGCGGCGTCGTACACCTTCGATGCGCAGGCCGCGCTGGTCGCCGAGGTGCTGCCTGAGGGCCGCGACCTGGTGCTGCTCGGGCACTCGATGGGCGGGATGGTGGCGCTCGCGCTGGCCGGCTTCCATCCGGGAGTACGACGCGTCGTGGGGTTCTCGATCAAGACCTGGTGGCCGGCCGACCAGGTCGAGGGCATGCGGGCGCAGTCGCTCAAGCCGGCGCGGATCTTCGCCACGCGGGAGGAGGCGATCGAGCGCTACCTGATGGCGTCCGGCCTGCGCGGCCTCACCGACCCGGCTGCGCCCGAGCACGACGCGGGCGTGGTCGAGACCGACTCCCTGACCGGGCTGGCGGATCGCGCAGGACATGGGCACCTTCGACTTCGGGGTGCCCGACATGCCCGCCCTGCTTGCCGACGTGTCGTGCCCGGTCACCCTCGCTCTCGGCTCGGAGGACAGGTTCGTCCGGCCCGCCAACTACGGAGAGCTCGGTGTCGAGGTCGTCACGTTCGAGGGCCTCGGCCACAACCCGCACATGGAGGACCCGTCGGCGTTGGTCGCCCTCCTCTAGACGACTTAGCCGTCTAAGGTCGGGCCGTGCCTCTCCCCCGCCTCGGCCGCCCGAGCCTGGAGCCCTACGCCGACCGCTTCGACGTACCGCCTGCCGCCGGATCGATGTCGGTCACCTTCCTCGGGGTGGCGACGCTGCTCGTCGACGACGGCGAGACGCAGCTGCTGACCGACGGGTTCTTCTCGCGGCCCGGCCTCGCGTCGGTGGGGCTGCGCCGGATCGCCCCCGACCGGCAGCGCATCGGGGAGTGCCTGGCCCGCGCCGGAGCAGAGCGGGTCCGCGCGGTTGCGCCCGTGCACAGCCACTTCGACCACGCCCTCGACAGCGCCGCCGTCGCCGACCTGACCGGCGCGCTGCTCGTCGGCGGCGAGTCGACGGCCAACGTCGGCCGCGGCGGCGACCTGCCTGACGACCGGATCCGGGTGGTCGCCAGCTGGCGACGAGGTGCAGGTCGGCGCCTTCTCGCTCACCTTCATCGCGTCCGAGCACTGCCCGCCCGACCGGTTCCCGGGCGAGATCACCGAGCCCGTCGTACCCCCGGCCAAGGCCGCCGCCTACAAGTGCGGCGAGGCCTGGAGCATCCTCGTCGAGCACGCGAGCAGCCACCGGCTGCTGATCCAGGGCAGCGCCGGGTACGTCGAGGGCGCGCTCGCCGGCCGACAGGCCGAGGTCGCGTACCTCGGCATCGGACAGCTCGGCAAGCAGGACGCCGCCTACATGGAGGCGTACTGGGAGCACACGGTCCGTGCCGTCGGTGCCCGCCGCGTCGTCCTCATCCACTGGGACGACTTCTTCCGCCCGCTCGACCAGCCCCTCCGCGCGCTCCCCTACCTCGGCGACGACCTCGACGCCACGATGCGGGTGCTGGTGCCGCTGGCGGAGAAGGACGGGGTCTCGCTGCACTTCCCCACTGTCTGGGCGCGCGAGGATCCCTGGGTCTGACGCCGTCGGTCGAGCAGGCCGCCCCGTTGGTCGAGGAGGTCGTGATCACCGTTGGTCGAGGAGGTCGCTCTGCGACCGTCACGAGACCCCTCGGCGACCACCGTTGGTCGAGGAGGTCGCTCTGCGACCGTCACGAGACCCCTCTGCCCGCAGCTTGCGGTCCGCTGTGGGCTGGGTCCCCTGTTTACGAGGGACGTGGTTGCTCGCCGCCGTTGGTTACGGCGCTGTCCCCGCGGCCCTGCCCGGGCGCAGCGCTGCTTGAGGTGCTCGCTGGGGTTGCGGTCGGGAAGTGATGACCACCTTTCGTCCACACCTCGATTGCCTGCCGGTCGCCTGTCCACAGGCGGGTTCGGGGTCGTTTGGTTGTGTCGGATGTTCCATATTGAATAGGTCTCATGGATCTCGGGACCGCACCCCTCTTCGACCTCACCGCCCCCGCGGCCGAGGTCGGCGAGCCGCTGCGGTGTCGCGGTCCGATGAGCTGCTCGCCGAGCATCCGCGAGCGCCGCTCGGTGATCGCCGAGCAGGAGATCGCCACCCTCCGCGAGATCGCGGAGTGGGCCGCCGGCACGTGGTCGACGACGAGGCTGCTGCGGCGACGTTGATCGAGCGGGGTCTGGACACCGGTCTCCCGCTCGCCGGACCCGGCGCACCGTTGATCTCCGACTTCGCGGTGATGGAGCTCTCCGCGTTGTTGGGTCGGTCGTTGGACTCGGGTCGCAACTACGTCGGGCAGGTCATCGAGCTCGCCCACCGGCTCCCGCGGACCTGGGCCCGGCTGCTGGACGGTGAGGTGCCGGTGTGGAAGGCACTACGGATCGCCGACCACACCCGGCTGCTGCCCCAGGATGCCGCGGCGTTCGTCGACCGACAGCTGGCTCCCTACGCGCACGGGTGCAGCTGGGCGCAGGTCGACCGGCTCGTCGAGGAAGCACTCGTGAGGTTCGACCCCGCAGCGGCCGAGGAACGCCGCCGGCAGGCTCAGGACCACCGCCACGTCGACCTCGGCCTGGACCACTCGGCTACGACGGCATCGCCCACGGCACCACCGCCCTCGACGCCGCCGACGCCCTCGACCTCGAACAAGCCATCGCCCGCCGCGCCAAGCTCAACGGCCAGCTCGGCGACACCGACTCCCTCAACGTCCGCCGGGCCAAGGCGCTGGGTGAGATCGCCCGCGAGGACCTGGTCCTCGACCTGCAGGTCGCCGACCCCGAGACCGGGGAGATCACCCGCACCGTCCCGGGTCGCAAGACCGAGCTCATCCTCCACCTCGTCCGCGACCGACCCGACCGTGGGCCGGTTCGGCAACACCCGCACCCCGATCTCCGTCGAGCAGATCAAGTCCTGGCTCAGCCTGGCGAACACCTCGGTGATCGTCCGGCCGGTCCTCGACCTCGCCGGCCACCAGCCGTGGACTCCTACGAGATCCCCGACCGGATCCGCCGCCAGGTCACCGAACGCGACCACCACTGCGGCTTCCCCCACTGCACCAAACCGGCCGAATCCTGCGACCTCGACCACATCGAGCCCCACGCCGACGGCGGCGGCGCAGAACCTGTCCCTGCAACCTCGCGCCCCTGTGCCGCGGACACCACCGGCTCAAGACCGCCGGCCGGGCGTCCTACCGGATGCTCACCCCCGGCACCTACCACTGGACCCTGCCGTCGAGACCTACCTGGTCGACCCCACCGGCACCCACCAGCTCACCGGGTCCACAGCGCCCGACCCGCCCGAGGAGTAGCTACCCAGCCCCGAACCCCGCCACCGGCGGGGCTACAGGCATGTCCGGGGTCTCGATACGGCCCTCGCGCAGAGCGCTCGGCCCCTCGACCAACGAAGAAGCCTCCCTCCGCGACCGCAACCACAGCGAGCACCTCTGACATCGCCGCGCCCGGGCAGGACCGTGGGGACAGCGCCGTAACCCACGACGGCGGCAACCACGTCCCTCGTAAACAGAGGACCCAGCCCACCGCAGACCGCAAAGGGCAGGCAGAGGTCTCGGGCCGCGCAGGTTCAGCGGCTGTTCGCAGCCCTCAGGGCGTTTGGGACCAAGCGGCGACAGGGAGAGCCAGGTAGACGCCGACGCTTACCCCGCCGATCACATCCAGGACTGCGTCACGGATCTGGTCACATCGCTCTTGCCGATTGTCGGCGCGACTGGCAAACCACTTCGAGCGCACCTCGACAACGACATCGAGCCCGCCGATGTCGTGCGGCCCGCGCGCGCGAAACCGAAGGTCGACGTCGCCGGGCTGGAGGTCGTGGTCGTAGGGCTCCTCCGGGCACGCGACCGCGAGCGAGACGACGTGAGGCAGAGCCCGGGCGAGCTCGGCGACGACTCGTCGCCGATCTTCGAGCCATAAGTGACCTGGACGATGGGCATGCTCGCAATCTAGGTCCTCTGGCCCAACGACCGGCCTACGATGCGCCATGGTCACGCGTTCCCGGATGCGAGCACTCCTTGCGCTCACCCTTGTCGGGCTCGGCGGCTTCGTCGCGTCGGCGGCAGTTGCACCGGGCGATCGCGTGCCGGCGCCGGTCGAGCACGTCCACCGCTACTACATCGAGGGTCCTTCGGCGGACTACGAGGGCGACAGTGGCGGGATCGGTGGGGTCCGACCGGTCACTTGGACCGTCCCCGAGGACGGGAATCGGATGGCCGTCGTCGTGGTGTCCTTCGAGTACCGCACGATCGGCCGTGGTCCGTTCTTCGTGACCACGGGCGTCGGCGACCCCGACGCCGATCCGGGCGACGACGGGACCGGCGGGCAGGTGGCGGTACGTCCTGAGCAGCTCGAGCTTGCTCCGGCCCCTCGTCGCACGACGACCACTGTGCGCTTCCTGGTGCCCGGCCTCGAAGCGGGCGAGCGTTACGAGGCACGGGTCGGCGTCAACTCGGTCTTCCCCGGAGGGAACGGCCACAACCTGATCCGCACTCGCAAGGTCCTCGTCACGGTGGAGCTGACCACACTCTGACCGTCGCCCGACCGGCCGACGAGCTCGTGCCCGTCGGCCGGCGCGGGGTATGGGGGGTCAGGCCGCCGTACGACGGACCTGGCGCTGGTCGGCGACGCCCGCGACCGCGGACTCGAACGCCGTACGCAGGAACTCGTTGGTCTCCACGGCGTCACCGGCCGTGGCGAGACCGAGCGCGACGCCTGCGAGCACCTCGTTCTTCCAGTGCGGCTTCGGCTCGTCGTCGGGCACCGGACCGCCGTGCTTGATCAGCTCGGCGATCAGGGCGGCGAGCACCGGGTTGGGTGCGCCGAGGCTGTCGAGGACGTCGTCGTTGCTCCAGTCCGCCAGCGGCATGACCGGCTGGCCGAGCTTCTCCGAGACGAACGCGAGCTGCACGAGCGACTGGCCGAACCGGATGCCCTGGTCGACCGGGGGCAGCGGCTGCGGGTTGAGCGCGACCAGGTCGAACCGGTTCGCGACGCGCGGGCCGTGCGGCCAGATCGCGTCGGCGGCCTCCGGGAAGCGGTCGAGGATGATGCTCAGCAGGATGCGGTTGATGTCCACGAGGGACTCCTTCATGTCGAGAGTTGTGACACAGGAAGGAGTGCCCGGGGACGCTGCCTGATTCATCCCTTCGGCTACATCTGGCCTCGCTCCAGGAAGAAGAACTGCGCCGGCTTCTCGGCGATGCTCGTCCTCAGGTCGACCAGCGGCCCGCGCTCGGCACCGATCCGCTCGAGCATCGCCAGCGAAGCCGCGTTGCGGGCATCCGGTTCGAAGACCAGCCGGGCACAACCCGGCTGACCGAGCACGAACGACAGCCCCGCGGCGATCACCTCCCCGGTCCGCCCGGCCCGCCGAGGGTCACCGGCAAGCAACAGGTGGACGCCGACGTCACCGGGCTTCCGGTCGTACCACTCGCCGATCTCGTCGACCTCAGGGTCGTAGGTCTGCAGGAGCCCGACGGGGTTGCCCTCCACGAGCAGGAGGTACGCCGCCAGGTGGTCCTGCTCGTCGATGTACTCGTAGATCTCCCGGACCTGCTGCTCGTCACAGTCGGTCATCCCCCAGAAGGTGGCGCGGTCCTCGGTGACCCAGCCGTGCAGCAACGGGGCGTCGGCGGCCGGGTCGACCGGTGCGCAGCGTGACGCGGGCCTGCCGGGTTGTCCAGGGTGCCGGCGAACATCAGCGACTCGGCCTGGTCGGTCAGATCCACCATCTGCAGCGTGTTGCGGAGCTGCAGCCGGTTGAGGAGCTGTGGCGGAAGGTCGGGCGCAGCAGGTCGTAGTGGTCGGCCGCCGCAGCGAGCTCGGGGTGGTCCGCGCGGTGTTCCTCGATCGTCGACCGCACCAAGCCCCAGAACTCGTCCGAGCCCAGGACGCCGTCCTCCGCGAGGATGGCGGCCACGAATCGCAGCACCCCGTCGAACACGTCCGTGTGGATCGCCAGCGCCTTCACGTCGTCGGGGAAGGTGCCCCGGATCCGCTCCACCTCTGGCGGCAGCGGGAAGTCGCCCATCACCGCGACCTCCTCGCCGATGTCCTTCATCAGCGCCCGCACCGGCACGTGGTCGCGGAGCACCAGCACCAGGTTCTCCCCGTGCGGCATGAACGCGAGGTCGTAGGCGTAGAGGCAATGCACCAGCGGCCGCAGGTACGCACGCAGATAGTTGCCACCACGTCGCCGCGTCGACCGGTGACGCCTTGATCAGTGCCGTCACCAGCGCGTCGCCGTCGGCGTCGCGGTGCAGGAGCGACGCCATCGTCGCCGGCCGCTCGTCTTCGGCCAGCAGCGGCATCGGGCTCTCACGCCAGAGGGCCGCGACCATCTTGCGGTACGGGGACGGCCTGCGTACCGGTGGAACGCATCGCCCGTGTAGCCGATCGCCGCGACTTCCCGGAGCACCGTGAACCCGGACGCCGCCAGCTCTGGATCGGCGGCGACGGTCGACGCGACCCAGTCTTTGATGGCCGGCGTCGCTTCCATGTAAGCCGGCGACAACCCGCGCAGGAACCCCATGTTCTGGATCGCCAGCGCCGTCTTCACGTAGTGCCGCTCCGGCCGGCTGAGGTTGAAGAAGGTCCGGATCGACTGCTGCGGCCGGTGCTCGTCGTCACCGGCGCCGAGATGCACGAGGTCCCGCCGCGCCACGTCGGGCGCGAACGTCACGGCCAGCTTGTTGACCCACTGCCACGGGTGCACCGGCAGGAACAGGTAGTCGGCCGGATCGAGCCCGAGAGCCCGCAGCCGGGAGGCGAACCGTTCGCGGGTCGCCGGCGCCGCTCGCCGTCGTACAGGCCCTCCTCCGTCTGGCCACGTCCCAGCGTCAGCCGGGTGACCGTGCGTCGAGCTGCCAGCCAGTGCAGTCGCACCGGCTCGCCCGCCTCGGTTGCGAACGCCGCGTAGTCGTCGAGGCCGAAGCCGATCCGGCCGTTGTTGGCGACGAACGCCGGGTGTCCCTCGGTCATCGCCGCCTCGATCGCCTGGTAGTCCGCGTCGACGACCTCCTCACCGGTATCCGGCAGAACCGCAGCTTCCACGCGGCGGCGGCCAGGGTCGAGCCGATCTCCTCGAGGTACGTCGGCAGCAGCTGGTCCGGGATCCCGAGCACCGGCGCGAGCTGCGCGATGAACACCTGGGCGTCCGGTGCCGGATCGATCGATGACGGATCGACGACCCAGTGCTCGAGCGGGTGCACCCGCGCGCTGAAGGAGTACGACGCCCCGCCGTCAGCGTCCACCAACCCGGCCGGGTGGCATCGGGGACCGGCGCGATCAGCCGCTCGTGGGCGTACTCCCGGATCGCTTTGGCCACCAGGTGCCGGTGCGCCCGGTCCATGAACGCCGGCGTCAGGTGCGGGGCCGACGTCCGGAGGCCCTTTGTAGGCCTCCCGCGTGCAGACCGAGAGCATCGCGGTCTTGCCGGGCAGCGGAACCTCGCGCAGCTCGACGAAGCCGGCGTCGATGTTCTTGGCCCGGATCGCCGCGTTGCCGACGTCGGGCTCGACCACGATCCGACGCACGGTGGGGTCTGCGAAGCAGTGCTCGAGCACGGCAGCGAAGACCTGTCTGGTGTAGCCGGGCAGCGGCTCACCCTCGGGCGGGCCGATCAGCACGTGCATCCCGAGGTCGCCGGGCTCCAGCTCCGGCAGGTCGGCCAGCGCCGACCGGTGCGGGTCGTAGGTCTCGACGAGGAACGCCGGCCGGCCATCGGCGCGGCCGAGGAACGCGTCGTGGTGCGGGTTGGCGACGATGTCGCCATACTCGCGACTACGTCGTCCAGCGTCGCGTCCTGCATCATCCAGAACTTCGAGCGCGGATGGGTCACCCACCGGTGCAGCAGCACCAACAGCGCAGCGTCACGCTCGAGGTCGAGCGGTTCGATCGTGAGCCTCATCAGGTGGTCTCGTGACGGTCGCTGCGCGACCTCCTCGACCAACGGAAGGCGACGGAGGTGGTCGGGCACGCCGAACGTCTGTACGGCGATCCGCTTCTCCACCGGGTAGACCTCGCGACCGAGCATCGCGCCGATGATCACGGAGTTGCGATAGGCGCCCATGCCGAGGTCGGCGCCAGCAACGAGTGGGTGTGCTCCTCGGCGTTCTGGACGAAGATCTCGCCGCCGTCGACGTCGACGGAGTAGTCGCCGGCGACGTCGTACCGGCCGCGCTCGTCGAACCGGATCCGGTCCCGGACTCCGCCGAGGAAGGCCGGAGCGGTCGGGGCGTAGCCGGTCGCCAGCACCAGACCGTCGGTGGTGAGTCCGAACGACTGACCTGTCTCGACGTGCAGCAGGTCGAGCTCGTGACCGGCGCCGACGCTGCGGGCGCCGCGGACTTCGGTGTTGGTCAGCAGCGTCGTCCGCGGGCCGTCGCCGATCACGCGCTGCTGGTAGTGAAGGTCGAAGATCGCGTCGACCAGGTCGCCGCTGATGCCCTTGAACAGGTGCCGCTGCTCGCGGGCCAGCCGGTCGCGGGTCTCGACGGGCAGCGCGCGGTGGTAGGCGCCGTACTCCGGCGACGTCATCTCGAGGGTGAGCTTGGTGTACTCCATCGGGAAGAACCGGGGACTCCGCGTGAGCCACACCAGCTCGTACCCGTGCCGGGGGCGTCGACCAGGAGGTCGTAGTAGACCTCTCCCGCGCTCTCGCCACTGCCGACGATGGTGATCGTCCGCAGCTGCTGGAGCCTCGCCTTGTGTGCGAGGTAGTCGGACGAGTGGATGACCCGCCCTTGGTCTCGTGACGGTCGCTCCGCGACCTCCTCGACCAGCGGGCGGAGAGGTGCAGGGATCCGCGGGGACGTACCAATCCCCAGCACGAGTCGCTTGCTGAGCCAGGTCTCCCCCGCCGATGTGGTGGTTTGTAAACACGCCTCGCCGTCGTGCTCGACCGACACCACCCGCTGGCCGAACCGCACCGAGTCGAGGCGCTCGGCGGCCCAGCGGGAGTAGTCGTCGTACCTACGGCGCAGCGGGTAGAAGCTCTCCCGGATGTAGAACGGGTAGAGGTTGCCCTGAGCGCTTGAGGTAGTTGAGGAACGACCAGCGCGACGTGGGTCGGCCATGGTGACGAGGTCCGCGAGGAACGGGACCTGCAGGGTGGCATCGTCCAGCAGCATCCCCGGGTGCCAGTCGAACCGGTCGCGCCCCTCCAGGAAGACCCCGGAGACCCCATCTGATTCGCGCAGCGGATCCGTCAGGCAGGCCAGGCCGAGGTTGAACGGCCCCAGGCCGATGGCGACGAAGTCGTGCACGCGATCAGTCCGGAGCGGGTCACCGGGCCACCTCCAGCTGGGTCTCGACAGGCTCGACCACCAGGCAGCGACGAGCTCGGCACCCGTCTCGCGCACCAGGTCGATCACGCCGACGATGTCGCCGACGGTTGCCAGTGGGTTGAGAAGAGCGCGGCTTGAGGAACTGGGCGGCCGTTGACCTTCGTGGCGGCGACCATCGCCCGGCCCGACTCGTAGAGGGCGGCACGGATGTCGTTGTTGAGTACGACGATCTCGCGCTCCTCGAGTTCCGACCCGGCAAGGACGAAGCGGAACACCAGCGTGCTCAGCTCCGGTCGCGCCGCGAAAGCTCGAGGTCGGGCTCGTTGCTGACGGCGATGAAGACGTCCCGGGCCAGTTGACCACGGCGTCGACGTACTCACCGATGGTGTCGGGGCCCATCATCCGCAGGGTCAGCCACAACTTGAGGGCGTCGAGCCGGTGCGTCGTCTGGAGGTCTTCTGCCTCGACCTGGTTGGGCGACGCCAGCCCCTTGTCGGCACTGCTGGGGTTGAGGTAGTCGGCGTGCCATGTCACCGGCGCCATCAGCGCGCGGTCGCGCACGATCAGCGCGCTGGAGGAGACCGGCTGGAAGAACGTCTTGTGGTAGTCGACGGTCACCGAGTCGGCGCGGTCGATGCCGGCGAGCCGGTGCCGTATCGACAGCAGGCCACCGCCGTACGCCGCGTCGACGTGCAGCCAGGTGTCGTAGGCCCGCGCCAGGTCGGCGATCTCGGGCAGCGGGTCGATCGAGCCGAAGTCGGTCGTGCCGGCCGTCGCGACGACCGCCCCAGATCTCAGGCCGAGCGCCGTGTACTGCCAGCGACCGGTCCAGTGCGACCGGGAACCTTGATCCGGCGCCGCTCGTCGGTCGGCACGCACACCACGCTGTCGTCACCGAGGCCCATCAGCCGTGCGGACTTCTGCACCGAGAAGTGGCTGTCCGCGGGACGCCAGGATCCGCAGTCTCCCGAGCGGCTCCCGCTCGAGCGTGCCGCGCGCCAGCATCAACGCCTGGAGGTTGGACTGGGAACCACCGCTGGTGCAGAACACCGTCGGCGGCCGCACCGAAGCCGATCCGCCGCGCGGTCCATTCGATGAGGCGCCGCTCCACGAAGGTGCCGCCGACGCTCTGGTCGAAGGCGTCGAGCGAGCTGTTGACCGACGCGCTGATGAACAGTCTCGGCGAGCAGGGCCGGTACGACGACCGGGCAGTTGAAGGTGCGCGGCGTACGTCGGCTCGTGGAACCAGACCGCGTCGTCGAGCTACACGAGCGACAGCTCGGCCAACGCCTCCGCCGTACTGCCCAGCGGGGCGTCGAGGTCGACCGCTGCGACCCGCGCCGCGGCCTCGGCGATGCCGGTGCCGACAGCCGGCCCCGACACCCGGCCGAGGGCGCCGAGCAGGTGCTCGAGGCCCGCGCCGATCGTCGCCGCGTAGTGGTCCGCGTTCGCGGGATGGAAGACATGGTGCAGCGGGGGCGGGTACAAGGTCCGAGCTCCTTCGCAGGAAATAAGGTAAGCCTTACCTTAGCGACTGCTCGACCACTGTCACGAGCGGGTCCAGGTGCTCTCGGTCACAGCAACAGCGACCGTTCGTCGCGCCGGAACGACCGCTCATCGACAGCGGCTTCCCGTCGGGCGCGAGTTCTGACCGGACCTCTGCCAACGGGGTACCGGCCGCTCCTAGCGTCGGAAAAGCCGATGACACCGACTGCAGGAGGCCACGTGTCCACGACCACCAACGGGAGTGGCGGATCGCATCAACGTTCCGACCACCCGATCTACGTCGAGATCCAGGAGTCACCCGAGTTCGGGGAGCTCCGCAGCAGGTTCCGCAGGTTCGTGTTCCCGGCCACGGCCGCGTTCATGACCTGGTACCTGCTGTACGTCGTCATGTCGAACTGGGCCACCGACTTCATGAGCACGAAGGTCGTCGGGCAACATCAACGTCGCCCTGATCTTCGGCCTCCTCCAGTTCGTCTCGACCTTCCTGATCGCCTGGCTCTACGGGCGCTACATGAATGACAGGGTCGACCCGATCGCGCGGAAGCTCAACGAGCGCTACAACGCCCAGATCTCCAGCGAGGTGAACCGATGAGCTCCGAGGCCCTCGCCACGTTCCTCTTCATCGTCGTCGTCGCGATCACCATCGGGATCACGTTCTGGGCGAGCCGCAACACCAAGTCCGCCGCGGACTACTACGCGGGCGGCCGCAACTTCAGCGGCTTCCAGAACGGGCTGGCCATCTCGGGCGACTACATGAGCGCCGCGTCGTTCCTCGGCATCTCCGGAGCCATCGCGCTGTCCGGGTACGACGGGTTCCTCTACTCCATCGGCTTCCTGGTCGCCTGGCTGATCGCCCTGCTGCTGGTCGCCGAGCTGCTCCGGAACTCGGGCCGCTACACGATGGCCGACCAGCTGGCCTACCGGATGCGTCAGCGTCCGGTGCGCACCGCCGCGGCCACCTCCACGGTCGTGGTGTCGATCTTCTACCTGCTCGCCCAGATGGTGGGTGCCGGCGCGCTGGTCACCCTGCTGCTGGGCATCGAGGGTGAGTGGGCGATCCGCCTCACGATCATCGCAGTGGGCCTGTTGATGATCTTCTACGTCGTCGTCGGCGGCATGAAGGGCACCACCTGGGTCCAGATCGTGAAGGCCGTCCTCCTGATGACGGGCACCATCCTGATCACGGTGCTGGTGCTGGCGGAGTTCAACTTCAACATCAGCGACCTGTTGGGCGCCGCGGCCAGCAACAGCGGCAAGGGCGACGCGTTCCTCGAGCCCGGGCTGAAGTACGGCATCGACACGACCAGCCGGATCGACTTCCTGTCGCTCGGCCTCGCGCTGGTGCTGGGTACGGCGTGCTGCCGCACATCCTGATCCGGTTCTACACGGTGCCGACCGCCAAGGACGCGCGCACCTCCGTGAACTGGGCGATCACGTTGATCGGCGCGTTCTACCTGATGACGCTGGTGCTCGGCTTCGGTGCTGCTGCACTGCTGAACGTCGGACCCGAGCGTTATGTGGCGCTCAGCGGCGGAAACCTGGCTTCTCCACTCCTCGCAGAAGAGGTCGGTGGCGGCGCCGGGACGAACGGCGGAGCAATCCTGCTCGCCTTCATCGCGGCGGTGGCGTTCGCGACGATCCTCGCCGTGGTCGCGGGCCTGACCTTGACCTCCGCGTCGTCGGTCGCCCACGACCTCTACGCCAACGTGGTCAAGAAGGGCACCGCGTCCGAGAAGGACGAGGTGAAGGTGGCCCGGATCGCGGCGTTCGCGATCGGTGGTGTCGCCATCGTGTTGTCGATCTTCGCCCAGGATCTGAACATCGCGTTCCTGGTGGCGCTCGCGTTCGCGGTCGCTGCCTCGGCCAACCTGCCGGCACTGGTGATGAACCTCTTCTGGAAGCGGTTCAACACCCGCGGTGGAACGTGGGTCATGTTACGGGGGCCTCATCACCTGCGTCGGCCTGGTGTTCTTCTCACCGACGGTGTCCGGTCCGACCGGTGTCTTCTGGACCTCGGTCGACTTCTCGTGGTTTCCGTTGGCCAACCCGGGCATCATCTCGATCCCGGCCGGCTTCCTGTTCGGCATCCTCGGAACGCTCACCTCGCGTGATCCCGAGGCCGAGAACGCCTACAGCGAGCTGGAGGTCCGCTCTCTCACCGGAGCGGGTGCAGAGAAGGCCACCCAGCACTAGCAACCTCGGGGGCTGCCGGGTCGACGCTGCGTCGTGATGGACGCGCGTCGGCCCCGGCAACGGCTCTGCAACCAACGGGCAGGCAACCTCGTGACCCGGCATCATCCCCGCCCTAATGTGGTGCACGCACCCACGACCTCAGGAGAGACCCGTGTCGACCGACCCATCGTCCACGTCAGAAACGTTGCCAACCTGTCCAAGGAGGAGCGCCGCTTCGAGCCGCCTGCTGACCTCGCGGCGAACGCGAACGTCACCGCGGATGCCTACGAGCAGGCCGCCAAGGACCCGGAGGCGTTCTGGGCCGAGCAGGCCGACCGGCTGAGCTGGGCCGAGCGCTGGGACACGGTGCTCGACGACTCCAAGCCCCCCGTTCTTCAAGTGGTTCACGGGCGGCAAGCTCAATGCGTCGTACAACTGCGTGGACCGGCACGTGGAGGCCGGCAACGGCGACAAGGTGGCGCTGCACTGGGTGGGTGAGCCGGTCGACGACAGTTTACCGCGACATCACCTACGCCCAGCTCAAGGACGAGGTGTCCCAGGCGGCCAACGCGCTGACCGACCTGGGTGTCGAGGCCGGCGACCGGGTCGCCATCTACATGCCGATGATCCCCGAGGCGATCGTCGCGATGCTGGCCTGTGCGCGGATCGGCGCCCCGCACACGGTGGTGTTCGGCGGCTTCTCCGCCGACGCGCTGGCCTCACGGATCGACGACTGCCAGGCGAAGGTCGTCATCACCTCCGACGGCGGCTACCGCCGCGGCGCGCCGTCCGCGCTCAAGCCGGCGGTCGACGAGGCCCGCACCAAGACCGACCGCGTGAAGAAGGTGCTGGTCGTACGGCGCACGGGCCAGGACCTCGGCGAGAACGGCTGGGACGACGCGGTCGACGTGTGGTGGCACGACGTCGTCGACACCGCCTCGACCGAGCACACCCCGGGGGCGTTCGACGCCGAGCACCCCCTCTACGTCATGTACACCTCCGGGTCCACCGGCAAGCCGAAGGGCATCCTGCACACGACCGGTGGCTACCTGACCGGCGCGTCGTACACCCATCACGCGGTCTTCGACCTCAAGCCCGACACCGATGTCTACTGGTGCACCGCCGACATCGGCTGGGTCACCGGCCACAGCTACATCGTCTACGGGCCGCTGGCCAACGGCGTCACCCAGGTGCTCTACGAAGGCACCCCCGACAGCCCCGAACGTGGCCGCTGGTGGCAGATCGTGGAGAAGTACGGCGTCACGATCTTCTACACCGCACCCACCGCGATCCGCTCCTTCATGAAGCAGGGCAACGAGGTCCCCGACCGCTCGGACATGTCGAGCCTGCGGATCCTCGGCTCGGTCGGTGAGCCGATCAACCCGGAGGCCTACATCTGGTACCGCAAGACCATCGGCGGCGACCGCACCCCGGTGGTCGACACCTGGTGGCAGACCGAGACCGGCGCGATCATGATCAGTCCGCTGCCCGGTGTCACCGCCGGCGAGCCCGGCTCGGCGATGACCGCCATCCCCGGCATCTCCGCGGAGGTGGTCGACGAGGAGGGCACCCCGGTGCCCAACGGATCCGGCGGCTACCTCGTCGTCACCAGCCGTGGCCCGCGATGCTGCGCACCCTGTGGGGCGACGACGACCGGTACGTCGACACGTACTGGTCCCGCTTCAGGCATCGAAACTTGGGGGCATGGGCTACTACTTCGCCGGCGACGGCGCAAGAAGGATGACGACGGCGACATCTGGGTCCTCGGCCGGGTCGACGACGTCATGAACGTCTCCGGCCACCGGCTCTCCACCACCGAGATCGAGTCCGCGCTGGTCTCCCACCCCAAGGTCGCCGAGGCTGCGGTCGTCGGCGCCAAGGACGAGGACACCGGCCAGGCCGTCTGCGCGTTCGTCATCCTCCGCGAATCTGCGGAGACGGCTGCAGTGACAACTCGGGGATCGTGGAGGAGCTGCGCAAGCACGTCCGCAAGGAGATCCTCCCGATCGCCACCCCGCGGCAAATCATGGTCGTGGCCGAGCTCCCCAAGACCCGCTCCGGCAAGATTATGCGCCGCCTGCTGCGTGACGTGGCCGAGAACCGCGAGGTCGGCGACGTCACCACCCTCGCCGACAGCTCGGTCATGGACCTGATCTCGAAGGGGATGAGCGCCAGCGCCGAGGACTGACCCGCAGCACACTGAACCTCGACCGCTCCCACTACGTGTGAGTGGTTGGGAGGTGTCATGCCGGAAGACCTGGCCGCGGTGATGCGTCAGCTGCACGACGAACATGCAGGGGCGCTCTGGGGGTTCTGCCTGAACCTCACCGGCAACGACCGGGCACGCGCCGAGGACGTCGCGCAGGAGACGCTGCTCCGCGCGTGGCGCAACGCCTCGGTGCTCGAGGAGTCCCGCGGCTCGGTCCGGTCCTGGCTGTTCACGGTCGCGCGCAACATCGTCATCGACGAGTGGCGGTCCAACCGCAGCCGGCGGGAGATCCCGACCGACGACCTGACGGACCTCTCGGGCTCGGAGGACCCCACCGACCAGCTGCTGCTGTCGTGGGTGGTCGCCGAGGCGCTCACCCAGCTCTCGGAGGAGCACCGCGCCGTACTGCTGGAGTGCTACTACCGCGGCCAGTCCGTGGCTGAGGCATCCCGGCGACTCGGGGTGCAGGAGGGCACCGTGAAGTCACGCACCCACTACGCGCTGCGCGCCCTGCGCCTGTTGCTGGAAGAGCTGGGGGTGAGCCAGTGAGCTGCGAATTCGCGACCCTCGACGGCGCCTACGTGCTCGGCTCGCTGTCACCCGCCGAGCGGGCCGACTACGAGCGCCACCTGCGCACCTGCGACGAGTGCGCGCGGTCGGTCCGGGAGCTCGCCGGGCTGCCGGGGCTGCTGGCTCGCGTTCCCGCCGACGTGTTGGAGCCGTCAGCGGACCAGAGCCGGTCCCCGCGACCCTGCTGCCCGCCCTGGTCGCCGTCGCCGAACGCCAGCAGCGCCGACGGACCATTCGTACGGCGCTGCTCGCCGCGGCCGCGGTGGCGGTGATCGCCGGCGGTACGGCGGTCGTCGCGGCCGCTCTCGACGACGAGGAGTCGCCGCCCACGTCCTCCCCGTCGGTCACGGTCGAGACGACGGCACCGCCGCAGCAGATGACCGCGGTCGGCGACGGTCAGTCGGAGGGCTGGGTCTCGCTGACGCCGGAGGGGATGGGCACCCGGCTCGACCTCACCTGCAAGTACCAGAGCTCGTACGGCGGCGGCCACGCCTACAAGTACCGCCTGGTCGTCTACGCCACCAACGGCCGGGTCGAGGACGCCTTGCTGTTTCAAGGCGAAGTCCGGCGAGGAGCGGCAGGTCTCCGGCACCACCACGATCGCGCCGGACGAGATCGAGAAGGTCGTGGTCGAGAACTCCTACGGGCCGATCCTGCTGCTCACTCCGGACCGAACGCCGTGAGCAGCCGGTCCCGGAGGTAGGACATCGGCCAGACCGGCGCGTCGGCGGGCGGCAACAGGCCGGGCGACCATTCCCAGTCCGCGATCCGTCGTACGACGTCGGGGTCCTGCGCGATGACCGTGATCGGTACGTCGTGCCCGGCGTCCTCGCCGCTGACCTAGGCGTGCGGCTCGTGGTCGCCGAGCACCACCAGCACCAGGTCGGGATCGGGGTAGGTCTCGAGGAAGGACACCAGGGTCTCCCACGAGTACTGGATCGAGTCGCCGTAGAGCTGCTGCGCCCGCTCGGGGTCCGCCTCCTGGTCGACCGGCTCGGCGTCCTCCGTCGTACCGTCGAAGACGGAGCCGTCGCCGACCTCGTCCCACGGCACCAACGGCGGCGGCGGCGTCCACGGGTGGTGGCTGGAGATCAGGTCGATCTCCGCGAACACCGGCGCCCGGTCGGCACCGGCGAGCTCCTCGCGGCGGAAGTGCTCGAGGGTGTACTGGTCCGGCACCGGGGCGTAGCCGAACTCCGGGCCCGGCGTAGTCGACGTTGCGCGAGTCGTAGATGTGGTCGTACCCGTAGAACTCCGCGCCCTCCGGCCAGTCCTCGGTGTTGGCAGGAACGTCGAAGACCGTGCGCCAGCCGCCGCGATCGAACGCCCTGGTCAGGGTCAGCCGGTCGCTGCCCAGCAGCTGTCCGTAGCGCCGCTCGCTGTCCACCCACAGCCCCGACTGGGCCGTGGAGTGCGCCAGCCAGCTCGCCGCGCCGAACGTCGGCGACGTGAGGTAGCCGCTGCGCGTGGCGTAGCCGGCCGCGTCCAGTCGCCGGGTCCCGTCGACGAGGACCTCCTCGACGCCCGGTGAGTACGACGACCCGCGGGTCGCGCTGCGGCCGTAGCTCTCGACGAACACGACCAGCACGTCCTTGCCGCGCAGCCCGGTCAGCAGCTGGTCGTCCGGAACGTCGGCGAACTCGTCGTCCGCGATCTGGTCGGCGAAGTCGTCGCGATCGGCGAACCCGGCCCGCACCTGGTCCACGGTGTCGACGGCGAGCCCGGCGGCGCCCGCCGCCGCGACCGGTGCCCCACCGGCGACGTGGATGCCGGCGACGGCGCAGATCGCCCAGACCGTGCCCAACGCCACCGTCCCGCGGGTGGCGCGAGGCCGGTGGTCCGCCACGACCCGCGCGACCCGGGCTGCCGCGGCCGCCAGCCCGACGACGACCACGCCGATCAGCAGCACCACCCCGACCGCGGCCAGCCGCGCCGCCAGGTCGCCGATCGAGTCGCCGAGCACGCCGATCCCGGACTCGAAGTAGCCCCAGTCACCGAGCGGGTCGAACGGCCGGTCCAGCACCACGTCGAAGCCGGCGTTGACGATCCGCAGCACGACGCAGGACGCCCGCGACCGCGCCGAACCCGGCGGCGGCCCAGCGTCGCAGGCCGGCCGGCAGCACCAGGGCGACCGCGACCAGGACCAGGCCCTCGAGGGGGATGCGCAGCACGTCGCCCAGGGCCAGTCCGGTCGTCGGACCCGGCAGCGTCAGCGCGGCCCAGAGACCGACGAACGCGGCACCGGTGACGACACCCGGCCGCACCAGCGGGCCGACCGGGGCCGGGTCCGGGAGTGGCGGGAGCGGCTCCAATCGCTCCCGCCACTGGCATTTGACGTCCCGGAAGAAGGACTCGAAGAGAAGGACCAGCGCGGCCACCAGAGCCAGTCGGGTTACGACCAGCGGTATCAGGGCGGACGCCGCAACGGTGAGGACGATGCCCTGGAGCGCGGCCACCACCTTCGCGGAATAGCGCGGTGGAAGTGGGCGCTGGAGCCAGCGTAATACCCAACCGGCCGCCACGTATACGTATCGGATCGCCCCGATCGCGAGGACCCACCAACCCGCCGCGGGTGCGACGTACACACTGAGGACCGCGATCAGGAACGCATCGACCTCCATGTCGAACCGGCCGCCGAACGCCGACTCCGTGCCGGTACGGCGCGCGACCCGCCCGTCCACGGCGTCGAGCAGCAGGCCGACCGTGGCGATTGCGACCACCAGCGCCACCGGGCTGTCCGCGACGTAGGAGTCGGCGGTGAGGCCCGCGACCCCGCAGGCGAGAACGGCCCGGGTGGCGGTGATCCAACCCGCCGGACCGAGGGACGCACGGTGCCGGGCCAGCGCGCCGTCGAGGAGTACGGCGAGCCCGGCGCCGGCCATCAACCCGGCCGCCCAGCCGACCGGACCGAGCCCGACGACAGCGTCCAGGGTCGCGAGCAGGACCGGTACGCCGACGGCCACAGCCACCGGCCCCAGGACGCGTCCTGGCTGAACCCGATCCACCGCGCCTCCGTGTGTAGGGGTAACGGGGATACGGTGCCGGAATCCATCCGGTTCAGGAAGCCGGGGGTGAGGAGGGGTCGGACGGTGCGCGAGGCACGTGCGTTCTGGCTGGCCGAGCCGGGCCGCGGCGAGATCCGGACCGAACGTGTTGCGCGCGCCCGGTCCGGACGACGTGCTGGTGCGCGCGCTGTGCTCGGGGGTCAGCCGCGGCACCGAGACGCTCGTCTTCCGCGGCGGCGTGCCCGCCGACCAGCACCGCGCGATGCGCGCGCCGTTCCAGGACGGCGACTTCCCCGGCCCGGTGAAGTACGGCTACCTGAGCGTCGGCGTCGTCGAGGAGGGACCGGCCGCGCTCACAGGGCAGCGAGTCTTCTGCCTGCACCCGCACCAGACGGCGTACGTCGTCCCCGCCGCCGCCGTGACCCCGATCCCCGACGCCGTGCCGTCCGAACGCGCCGTGCTCGCCGGCACCGTCGAGACCGCGGTCAACGCCGTGTGGGACGCGGCGCCGCTGATCGGCGACCGGATCGCGGTCGTGGGCGCGGGCATGGTCGGCGCCTGCATTGCCCGGCTGCTGGCCCGGATCCCCGGTACGACGGTCACGCTCGTCGACACCGAGCCGACCCGCGCGGACGTCGCCGCCGCCCTCGGCGTCGGGTTCGCCGCCCCGGCGGACGCAACAGGCGACTGCGACCTCGTCGTCCATGCCAGCGCGACCTCCGCCGGGCTGCAGCGGTCGCTCGAGCTGCTGGCGCCGGAGGGCACCGTCCTCGACGTCAGCTGGTACGGCGACCGCGCGGTCACGGTGCCGCTCGGCGGCGCCTTCCACTCCTCGCGTCTCACGATCAAGGCCAGCCAGGTGGGCATGATCTCCCCCGCCCGACGGGGTCGGCGGAGCACCGGCGACCGGCTCGCCCTGGCGCTGGAGCTCCTCGCCGACCCTGCGTTCGACGCGCTGCTCACAAGCCGGTCGTCGCTGGCCGACCTGCCCGCCGTACTCGCCCGGCTCGCCGACGGCGACCGGACCACGCTGTGCCACACCATCGACTACGCCATCGACAACGAGGAGGACCAAAGGGCATGACCCCTGAGTTCCGGGTGACCGTGCGCGACCACATGATGGTCGCCCACAGCCTGCGCGGTGAGGTCTTCGGGCCCGCACAACAGCTGCACGGCGCGACGTTCGTCGTCGACGCGACGTTCGTGGCGAGCGATCTGGACGCCTCGGGGATCGTGGTCGACATCGGGCGGGCAGCCGAGCAGCTCAAGGCGGCGCTCGCCGACCTCACCTACCGCAACCTCGACGACGTGAAGGGGCTGGCCGGACTCACCACCACGACCGAGGTGCTCGCCCGGGTGGTCGCGGACCGGCTCGCGGAGCGGGCCCACGCGGGCGAGCTCGGCCGGCCCGCAGACCAGCTGTCGGGCATCGAGGTCACCCTGCGGGAGTCCCACGTCGCGTCGGCTACCTATCGGCGACCGCTGTGAGCAGCAGGGCGGTGATTGAGGCGCGAGGCCGCCCGCGGCCGAGCCTCGAAATCGAGTTCGTCGTCCCCGCGGGGATCGACGACCCCGCGCGCCCCAGCGGCGGCAACCGCTACGACCGGCGGGTGATCGAGTCGCTCAGGGCGATGGGCCGGGTCGTGCACGAGCACCGGATCACCGGACCGGCGGATCTCGAGCCGTTGCTGGCCGGACTGCCCGATCGAGCGGTGGTGGTCGTGGACGGCCTGCTGGGATCAGCCGCGCCCGAGGCCCTCCAGCCGGCGGCCGAGCGGCTCTGCGTCGTCGTACTCCTGCACATGCCGTTCGCCGAGGCTTCGAGCGACAAGACCGTACGCCGTGCCGAGCGAACCGCGCTCGCGGCCGCTTCCGGCGTGGTGACGACCAGCATCTGGGCGCGGGCGTGGGTGATCGCGCACCACGGGCTGCCGCCCGACCGGGTCCGGGTGGTGAGCCCCGGCGTCGACCCGGCACCGGTCACCTTGGCCTTGCCGCCCGGCGGCCGGTTGCTGTGCCTCGCGGCGGTGACCCCGGACAAGGGCCACGACACCCTGCTCGCGGCGCTCGCCCAGCTCACCGACCTCGACTGGTTCCTGACCTGCATCGGCGCGCTCGACCTCGAGCCCGAGTTCGTCGCCGGCCTGCGGGAGATGGCGGTTCGGTCCGGGATCGCCGACCGGATCGAGCTGACCGGCCCCCAGCCCGAGGACCGGGTCCGCTCCGCCCTCTCCAGCACGGATCTGCTGGTCTCGGCCTCGCGGCGGGAGGCCTACGGGATGGCCGTGGCCGAGGCTCTCGCGCACGGCGTACCCGTCGCCGTCACGGATGTCGGCGGCCACCACGAAGCGGTCGGTCGCACCGCCGACGGCGCCCCGGCCGGCGCGCTCGTGCCACCCGACGACCCCGACCTGCTGGCCGCCACCCTGCGCTGCTGGCTGACCGACCGCGACGAGCGCGAACGCCTCCGGGCCGTGGCCACCCGCCGGCGGCCCTCCGTCGGCACCTGGCCGGAAGCCGCCGGCCGGTTCGCGGAAGCCGTCGACGCTGCTGCGATGAACCCGATCGGCGTGAGCGCATGAAGTGGGGCCGGATCCGGCTCCTCGCCGGCGTTGCGATCCTGGCCCTGCTTGCCGTCCGGCTGGGTGCGGAGCCGTTCGTGGAAGGGGTCCGCCGTACGGACGCGACCGCGCTCCTGGTCGCGCTGGTCGTCACCGCGGGCACCACCTGGTGCTGCGCATGGCGGTGGAGCCTGCTGTCCGAGCGGCTCGATGTGGCGGTGCCGGTGCGCACCGCCTACCGCCGCTACTACCGGTCCCAGCTCCTCAACGCGACACTCCCCGGCGGCATCCTCGGCGACGTCCATCGCGGGATCGACCACGGCCGCTCGTCCGGCGCGCTCGGGCGGGGACTCCGGTCGGTGCTGTGGGACCGGTCCTCGGGACAGACGGTCCAGATCGCGATGGCGGTCGCCGCGCTGCTCCTGCTGCCGGCCGCGGTGCGGTCGGACGTCGGCTGGCTGCTGATCGGGGTCGTGGCTGTGGCGGTCGTGGTCGCGGTGGCCATGCCCTCACGAGTACGGCGCGCGGTCGTCGCCGAGCTACGGGAGGTGGTCGCCGCGCGTGCGGTGCTGCCCCGCGTCGTGCTGGCCTCTGCGCTGGCGGCCGCGGGTCACGTGGTCGTGTTCGTCGCCGTCGCCCGCTCGGTCGGCGTCACCGCACCCCTGCCCGAGCTGGCCGCGCTCGGGCTCGTGGTGCTCGTCGCGTCCGCGCTGCCGCTGTCCGTCGCGGGGTGGGGTCCGCGAGAAGGCGCGGCCGCGTGGATCTTCGGCGCGGCCGGTCTCGGTACCGAGACCGGGCTCAGCGTCGCGGTCGCCTTCGGTGTGGTGTCCTTGGTGGCGACGCTGCCTGGATTGCTGACCCTCGCTGGGGGTACCGCTCCTGCGAACCGGTCCCCGGATCCCGCCCCCGAGGAGGCCGCACGTGGCTGACCGCCCCTACACCCTGCTCAGCTGCAGCATGTCGCTGGACGGCTACCTCGGCGGCGCGACCGACGAGCGGCTGCTGCTCTCCAACGACGCCGACTTCGACCGCATCGACGACGTCCGGGCGGGCTGCGACGCGATCCTGGTCGGTGCCGCCACGGTCCGGAAGGACAACCCCCGGCTGCTCGTCCGGGAGGCCCGCCGGCGCACCGCGCGAGCGGCGGCCGGGCTCCCCGCCTCGCCGGCCAAGGTCACGGTCACCGCGGGCGGCGACCTGGACCCGCTCGCCAACTTCTTCACCGCGGGCGACACCGAGAAGCTCGTCTACTGCAGCAGCGACGCCGTGACGTCGGCGCGCGGACGGCTCGGGCCCGTGGCCACGGTGATCGACGCCGGCCACGCCCCGCGCCGGCTGCGCCGGGTGGGTGAGGACCTGCACGACCGCGGCGTCCGCCGGCTGATGGTCGAGGGCGGCGGGACCATGCACACCCAGTTCCTCACCGGTGGGCTGGCCGACGAGCTCCAGCTGGTGGTGGCGCCGTTCTTCGTGGGTGACTCGCGCGCCCGGAGGTTCGTGGACGACGGGCGGTTCCCCTGGCGCCCGGACCACCGTGCGCACCTGGTCGAGAGCCGCGCGATCGGCGACGTCGTACTCCTCCGCTACGCGCTCTCCGACCGGTTCGAGGGCTGACGGCTGAGGCCGACCGACTAAGGTGGCCGTCGGAGTGCCGGGAAGCCTGGTCGGCGTCGTTCCGTCGATCCCAGGGGAGGACCCGTGACCACACCCGCCCGCCGGCTGTTCGCCCGCGGCTCGTTCCTCGAGAGCTCGCGCGTCGCCGACATCCTGCGCACCGAGAGCATCGGCGGAGCGCTGGTGATGGTGGCCGCGCTGATTGCCTTCGTCTGGGCGAACTCCCCTTGGTCGTCGTCGTACGACGCGCTGGGCGACCTCCGGGTCGGCCCGAGCTCGCTGCACCTCGACCTCACCCTCGCCACCTGGGCGGCCGACGGTCTGCTCGCGATCTTCTTCTTCGTCGCCGGCCTCGAGCTGAAGCGCGAGTTCGTCGCCGGCGACCTGCGTGACCCCCGCCGCGCGGCGTTGCCCGTGGCGGCTGCCCTAGGGGGGATGGTCGCGCCGGCCCTGGTCTTCGTGACCGTCAACCTGAGCACGGGCGACCTCGAAGGCTGGGCAGTGCCGACGGCGACCGACATCGCGTTCGCCGTCGCGGTGCTCGCGGTGATCAGCACCCACCTGCCCAGCGGTTTGCGCACCTTCCTGCTCACGCTCGCGGTCGTCGACGACCTGCTCGCGATCACCGTGATCGCGGTGTTCTACACCGACGACCTCCGGCTGTCGTACCTGTTGCTGGCCCTCGTCCCCGTCGGGCTGTTCGGTGTGCTCGTGCAGCGCCGGATCAGCAACCCGCTCCTGCTGGTGCCACTGGCCCTGGTGGCCTGGGCGCTGGTCCACGAGTCCGGCGTGCACGCGACGATCGCGGGAGTGTTGCTCGGCTTCACCGTGCCCGTGCTCAACCAGCACCGGCCCGATGCCAAGGGGCTCGCAGAGCACCTGGAGCACCTGGTCCGGCCGATATCGGCCGGCATCGCGGTCCCGGTCTTCGCGTTCTTCGCCGCAGGCGTCGACGTCGGGGGGTGGTCGGGCCTCGGCGACGCCCTCGTCGACCCGGTCGCGCTCGGTGTGATCGCCGGTCTGGTGCTCGGCAAGCCGATCGGCATCACCGCCGCCACCTGGCTGGTCCACACGTTCACGCGGGCCGACCTCGACGACGAGCTCGCCTGGACCGACGTGGTCGGGATGGCCATGCTCGCCGGCATCGGGTTCACGGTCTCGCTGCTGATCGGGGAGCTCGCCTACCCGGCGGAGTCACCGGCAGCCGAGCACGTCAAGGTCGGCGTGATCGTCGGCTCGCTCGTCGCCGCCGTGATCGCCGGCGTGCTACTGCGTCAGCGCAACCGGGTCTACCGACGGCTGTGCGCGCTGGAGGAGCGAGACAGACGACCTCAGTCTCGGATCGGTGATCCGCGCCGGGCAGCAGCTCCGTGAGCAGGCTCGACACGCGTGATCACACCGATCATCGGCGCCTTGGCGCCGCTTCCCGTCGACGACGGCGACCAGCGGACTGCGGTTGCCGGCCATGATCGCGGCGATCTCGATGGCGTTGTCCTCGGGCTCGACGAGGTCGAGCTTCGGCCCCTCCTTCGGGAGGAGCTCCGCGACGGTCTTGCCGGCCAGCGAGTCGCACATGTGGTCGGCGAAGTCCTCGTCGACCACCCGGGCCAGCGTCGGGTCGTCCTGGATGTAGCTGGGAATCACGAGGCGAAGCACCTGCGACGCCGGGAGGATCGACACCGGATGGTCGTGCTCGTCGACGACCACCAACGCCGGGCGACCAGCCTCGGTCAGTATCCGCGCGGCGCCGGCAGCCGAGCTGTCCACGCGCACGGTGGGGTACGGCGCGGCGAGGTCGCGGGCCTTCACGTCGTCGACAGTACTCGCGACGGCGCCCGGTCCCGTCAGCCGATAGGGTCGGAGAAACGGTGTGCCGGGAAGTCTGGTCGGCGGTCCTTGTTCCGCGACCCCTAGGAGACCCCGTGGCGATCGCCGCCCTTGTCATCTTCGTCGGGGCCTACGCACTGCTCGTCACAGACAGGATCCACCGCACCAAGGTGGCGCTCGGCGGCGCAGGCCTGATGCTGCTGCTCCACATCACCGACGCCGAGAAGGCGTTCTTCGACCTGCACACCGGCATCGAGTGGAACGTCATCTTCCTGCTGTTCGGGATGATGGTGATCGTCTCGGTGCTGCGGCAGACCGGCGTCTTCGAGTTCGTCGCGATCTGGGCGGCCAAGCGCAGCCGCGGGCGGCCCGTACCTCCTGATGGTGCTGCTGGTGCTGCTCACGGCGGTGGCCTCGGCGCTGCTCGACAACGTGACCACCGTGCTGCTGATCGCCCCCGTGACGTTCCTCGTCTGCGACCGTCTCGGGCTGCGCGCGGCGCCCTACCTCATGGCCGAGGTGTTCGCCTCCAACATCGGCGGAACCGCCACTCTGGTCGGCGACCCACCCAACATCATCATCGCCAGCCCGGCGAACGCCGACCTGACGTTCAACGACTTCCTCGTCCACCTGGCGCCGATCATCGTGGTCCTGCTGGTGGTCTTCTGCCTGCTCTGCCGGGTGCTCTTCCGATCGGCTTTCACCTTCGACGCCGAGCGCGCCGCGTCGGTCATGGCGCTCAACGAGCGGGAGGCGATCACCGACCGGCGCTGCTGGTCAAGTCGCTCGGAGTCCTCGCCGTCGTCGTCGCCGCCTTCGTCCTCCACCCGTGGCTGCACTACGACCCCGCCGTCGTGGCGCTGCTCGGTGCCGGTCTGCTCCTCCTCATCACCGAGGTCACCACCGAGGAGGCGCTCGGAGAGGTCGAGTGGCCGACGCCTGCTCTTCTTCGCCGGCCTCTTCATCATGGTCGGCGGCCTGGTCGAGACCGGCGTGATCGGTGAGATCGCCACGTTCACGGCCGAGCAGACCGAGGGACGGCTCCCACTGGCGACGATGGTGATGCTGTTCGGCTCGGCCGTCCTGTCGGCGATCGTCGACAACATCCCCTACGTCACGACGATGAGCCCGATCGTGCACGACCTGGCCGCCAGCCACGGCTCGGACGGAGACGTCCTGTGGTGGGCACTCGCGCTCGGGGCCGACCTCGGTGGCAACGCGACCGCCATCGGCGCCTCGGCCAACGTCGTCGCCATCGGCATCGCCGCGCGCCAGCGTCAGCCGATCGGATTCTGGGAGTTCACCAAGTACGGCTTGGTCGTCACCGCCGTGACGGTCTCCCTCTGCGCGCCGTACCTCTGGTTGCGCTACCTCTGACCGCGAGCCCCGGCTCTCAGTGGGATCCTGGTGGCCCGCCTGTTCGGCTTCGGTAGGGTCGCTGACATGGCCGTCGAACCGCTCCGCGAAGAGCCCACGATCGGACGTCTCGTCAAGGACGCCCAGACCGAGATCTCCACGCTGATGCGGAAGGAGATCCAGCTCGTCAAGTCCGAGCTGAAGGTGAGCGTCACTGCCGGAGGAGTCGGTAGCGTCCTCCTGCTCAGCGCCGCTTCTTCCTGGTGCTGTTCATCATCATCTTGTCCGTGGCGGCCGCCTATTTCATCAACTGGAACGGCGAGGGGTTGTCCCTGCACTGGGCATTCCTCATCGTCTCCGGCTTCTGGCTCCTGACGGCCGTGGTGTGCATCTGGGTCGGGATCAAGAAGTTCAAGCAGGTCAAGGCACCCGAACGAGCGATCGAACAGGGACGCGAGATCCCGCGCGCGCTCAAGGGCCAGTCCTGACCATGTCGTAAAGGCCTAGGGGGAGAGAGATGACGCGGCAACCGGCGGTCGCCGGACGGGCGGAGCAGCTGCTCGGCTCGTCGGTCATCTCAACCGCGCCGGTGGCCGGAGGCGACGTCTCCAGCGCGGTGAAGCTGCGCCTGTCCAGCGGCCGCACCGCCTTCCTCAAGACCCTCACCCAGGCGCCGCCCCACTTCTTCGAGCGGGAGGCCGCCGGGCTGCGCTGGCTGGCCGAGGCCGACGACGGCGTCGCCACGCCCGACGTGCTCGCGGTCGACTCCGACTGCCTGATCCTCGGGTGGGTCGAGACCACCCGGCCCGGCCAGGACGCCGCGTCGGCCTTCGGGCGGGCCCTGGCCCGCACCCACCTGACCGGCGCCCCGTCGTGGGGCGCGGACGCCGACGGCTACATCGGCCGGCTGCCGCTCGGCAACCAGCCGCTCCCCACCTGGGCGGAGTTCTACGTCGAGCGGCGGGTCACGCCGTACCTCCGGGTCGCCCGCGACAAGGGGCTGATCGCCCCTGCCGATGCGGACCTGATCGAGCGCGCCGCCGCGCGGGTCGGCGAGATCGTGCCCGACGAGCCGGCCTCGCGGCTGCACGGCGACCTCTGGAACGGCAACGTGCTGTGGGGCCAGGAGGACCGCGTGGTCGTCATCGACCCGGCGGCGTACGGCGGTCACCGCGAGGTCGACCTCGCGATGCTGACCCTCTTCGGGCTGCCCCAGCTCCCCCACGTGATGGCGGCGTACGACGAGGTCGCGCCCCTCGGCGACGACTGGCAGGAGCGGCTCGGCATCCACCAGCTCTTCCCGCTGCTCGTGCACGCCTGCCTCTTCGGCGGCGGCTACGGCGCCCGGGCGGCCAAGATCGCCCAGCGCTACCTCTAACCGCCCGCTGGTCGAGGAGGTCGCTCTCGACCGTCACGAGACCACCGCGAGACCTCTCAGGCAGCGCTCAGCCATCTTGGGCATCATTAGGGCGTGTCCCAGCGTTCTCCGCACCTGCCCCGTGTCCTCGTCGTCGACGACGACCGTGCGGTGCGTGAGTCCCTCCGGCGCTCCCTGGAGTTCAACGGGTACGACGTCCACCTGGCCGGTGACGGCGCCGAGGCGCTCGCCGGCATCGGCGCGGTCGCACCCGACGTGGTCGTGATGGACGTGATGATGCCGCGGCTCGACGGGCTCGACGCGACCCGGGCGCTGCGCGCCGCCGGCAACGACGTACCCATCCTGGTGCTCACCGCCCGCGACGCCGTCGGCGACCGGGTGGAGGGCCTCGACGCCGGCGCCGACGACTACCTGACCAAGCCGTTCGCCCTGCAGGAGCTGCTCGCCCGGCTCCGTGCGCTGCTGCGCCGGGTGGTGCCGCACGAGGACGGCGACGAGGAGGAGGTGCTCACCTTCTCCGACCTCACCATGAACGTCACGACCCGCGACGTCACCCGCGGCGACCGGTCGATCGAGCTGACCCGCACGGAGTTCACCCTGCTGGAGATGTTCCTGCGCCGGCCGCGGCGCGTGCTCGAGCGCAGCTTCATCCTCGAGGAGGTGTGGGGCTACGACTTCCCCACGACCGCCAACTCGCTCGAGGTCTACGTCGGCTACCTGCGCCGCAAGACCGAGTCGGGCGAGGAGACGCGGCTGATCCACACCGTGCGTGGCGTGGGATATGTGCTGAAGGAAACGTGAGCGGGTTCTGGGCCGGGTCGGCCCTCGCGGTCGGACCGGGTCCGGACGGTCGGTGGCACTACCGCAGGTCGCTCGCCAGCCGGGTGATCCTGCTGACGGTCATGACCGTGGGCCTGGTGGTCGCCTTCGTCGCCGTGGCCGCCTACGGCACCGCCCGATTCCAGATGCAGCAGAGCCTCGACAACTCGCTGATGGAGCGGGCGCATCTTGCGGCCAGCTCCGACGCACTGATCGACGCGACCGAGTCCGGCGTCGAGTCCTGGGCGCTGGGCGCGGCTGACGTTCGCATCGCGTTCCTCTTCGCCGAGGGCCATGGGCGGGTTCTCGACCGGGGCCCGGACATCCGCCTCGGCCAGCCCGAGCTCGACGTCGCGCAGGGCGAACGAGAATCGAGCATCCGCACTCTCCTCATCGATGACGAGCGCTACCGGGTCGTCGCCGTACAGACCGAGCAGGACGGCCTCGCACTCGTCATCGCACAACCGCTGGACGACCAGGACCGGATCCTCTCCCGGCTGGGCTGGGTGACGATCGCGTTCGGCGGACTCGGCGTGTTGGCCGCCGGCTTCGCCGGCTGGCTGGTCGCCAGCAACGGCCTGCGGCCGGTCCGCCGGCTCACCACGGCCGTCGAGCGGATCGCCCGCACCGAGGACCTCACCCGGCTGCCCGTCGAGGGCGACGACGAGATCGCCCGCCTGGCCAGCGCGTTCAACATGATGCTGACGGCGCTCGACGCGTCCCGGGTACGGCAGCGCCAGCTGGTCGCAGACGCCAGCCACGAGCTGCGCACCCCGCTCACGTCGCTACGGACCAACATCGACCTGCTCACCATGTCCGGCGGCGACGCAGCCTCGCTGCCCGCCCGACGCCCGCGAGGAGCTGATGGAGGACATCCGCGCCCAGATCGAGGAGCTGACCACCCTCATCGGCGACCTGACCGAGCTCGCCCGCGACGAGCCGGTGCCGCCCACTGTCGAGCCGGTCGACCTCGCCGACGTCGTCGACCACGCCGTCCAGCGCGTACGACGCCGTGCCCCCGACCTGACCTTCGAGGTCTTCACCCGCCCCTGGTGGGTGGTCGGCGAAGCGCCCGCGCTCGAGCGCGCGGTCACCAACCTGCTCGACAACGCGGCCAAGTGGAGCCCCGACGGTGGGCTGGTGACGGTCCGGCTCAGCGACGGCGTACTCACTGTCGACGACCAGGGCCCCGGCATCCCGGACGACCAGCGGGCGCGCATCTTCGATAGGTTCTGGCGGTCCGTCGACTCCCGCACGCTTCCCGGCTCCGGCCTCGGCCTCGCCATCGTGCGCCAGGTGGCTGAGCGCCACGCAGGGTCGGTGCAGGCGGCGGAGAACGTCGGCGGTGGAGCACGGCTGGTGCTCAAGCTGCCAGGAACGGAGAAGGTGGATGCCTAGGTCGTACGCCGCGGGCGCTGCGGCGCTCGCCGTACTGCTGCTCGCCGGGTGCGGCGGCGACGACCTCGGGGAGAAGCCCGACTTCCCCGACGAGACGCCCGCGCTCTGGAACCCCTGCGACGTGCTCGACTCCCGCTTCGTCGAGCGCGAGTTCGGGTCGGTGGCGACCGAGGAGAACGGCACCGACACCGCGCCGGAATGTCGGTTCAAGCCCGAGGAGACGTCGGGCCAGCCGGTCCTGACCGTCAACTACACGTTGTTCACCGGCACCCTCGACGATGCCTGGGAGTCCATGGGCCAGCCCGCCGACGCCGACGTGACCGAGCCCGAGATCAAGGACGCCGACGCCGCCCGTATCGTCGTCGACGTGGTCCGCAAACAGCTCTACGTCACCGGCTTCGTCGAGAACGGCGACCTCATCCAGAACGTCAACGTGGTCGACCCCGCGCCGTACGACGAAGCGAAGATCCTGGCCGGCGTCCGGGCCACCCTCGCCGTGCTCTCGAAGCACGCGGCCGAATCCGGCGTCGAGGAGAGCTGATCGTCGCTGGTTGATACGTCACTCGGTTGTGTCGAGGCAACCGCCGAGACAAGGTGGGAGCGTGGACTCCATCGAGCGGATCGTCATCATCGGAGGCGGCCTCGCCGCCGCGAACGCGGTCGAGACCTTGCGGCAGGAGGGCTTCACCGGGACCGTGACCGTGATCGGCAAGGAGCCGCACCTGCCCTACGAGCGGCCGCCCTTGTCCAAGAGCTACCTGATGGGCGAGAAGAAGGCCGACGACCTGCCACCGCACGACGCCGCCTGGTACGACGAGCACGACGTGGCCGTCCTGACGACACCGAGGTGACCACCATCGACCGCGCTGCGCGCACCGTGAGCCTCCACACCGGCGTCGCGGTGGACTACGACGCGCTGCTGATCGCGACCGGGGCGGAGCCTCGGGTCCCGGACCTGCCGGGGGCGGAGGCGGCGTCGTACCTCCGGACCAAGGAGGACTCCGACCACCTCAAGCAGGCATTCGCGGCCGGCGGCAAGGCCGTCATGGTCGGCGGCGGCTGGATCGGGCTCGAGCTCGCGGCCGCGGCGAGTGCCGCTGGGATGGAGGTGACCGTGCTGGAGATGGCACCCCTGCCGCTCGGACAGGTGCTCGGCGAGACCGTGGCCCGCTACCTCGTCGACCTCCACACGCGGCACGGCGTCGACATCCGCACCGGCGTCACCGTCGAGTCGATCGAGACTGCCGACGGTCGGCCGACCGGCGTCGTCACCTCTGACGGCTCGCTGTCCGCCGACCTCGTGGTCGTCGCGATCGGCGCGGCCCCGGCCACGGCTCTCGCAGCAGCGGCCGGTCTCGAGATCGCCGAGCCCAAGGCCGGCGGCGGGATCGTCGTCGACGAGCACCTGCGCAGCTCCGACCCGCACATCTGGGCGGCAGGCGACGTCGCCAATGCCGTCCACACCCACCTCGGCGCGCTCCGCGTCGAACACTGGGACAACGCGATCCGGCAGGGCCAGGCCGTCGCCCGGTCGATGCTCGGGCAGGACGTCGCCTACGACTGGCAGCCGTACTTCTACACCGACCAGTTCGACTTCGGGATGGAGTACGTCGGCCGCGGCTCGGCCACCGACGACGTCGAGATCCGTGGCTCGCTGGAGTCCGGGGAGTTCATCGCCTACTGGCTCGACGGCGACACCGTGACCGCCGGCATGAACGTCAACATCTGGGACGTCAACGACAAGCTGCGCGAGATGGTCGGCACCAGGGTGGACCGCGAGACGCTCACCGACCTGAGGTGACCTGGCGGCAAGAGGGCCTGCCCAGGGTGGTTGCGGTAGTTGTGCGGCTCACGCCCGCGCCGCCGTTGGTCGAGGAGGTCGCAACCACCGTTGGTCGAGGAGGTCGCTCTGCGACCGTCACGAGACCCTCTGCCGGCGGCTTGCGGTCCGCGGTGGGCTGGGTCCCCTGGGTACGAGGGACGTGGTTGCTCGCCGTCGTTGGTTACGTCGCTGTCCCCGCGGCCCTGCCCGGGCTCGGCGTTGTTTGAGGTGCTCGCTGTGGTTGCGGTCGCGAGAGGTACGGCGGGTGGTTGCGGTCGGCATGCGGGTGCGGGCCGAAGGAGCTGGTTGAGGTGCGACGAGCGCTAGCGAGGAGCCTCGAAACCACCGCTGGGCATGCCGGTAGCCCCGCCGGTGGCGGGGTGTGGGGCTGGGTAGCTACTCCTCGGGCGGGTCGGGTGCTGTCGACCCGGTGAGTTGGTGGGTGCCGGTGGGGTCGACCAGGTAGGTCCCCGACGGCAGGGTCCAGTGGTAGGTGCCGGGGGTGAGCATCCGGTAGGAGGCGCCTGGCCGGCGGTCTTGAGTCCGGTGGTGTCCGCGGCACAGGGGCGCGAGGTTGCACGGACACGTCGCTCCGCCCGTCGGCATGGGGCTCGATGTGGTCGAGGTCGCAGGTTCGGCCGGTCGGTGCAGGACGGGAACACGCAGTGGTGATCGCGTTCGGTGACCTGGAAGCGGATCCGGTCGGGGATCTCGTAGGAGTCCACCGGCTGGTGCGCCGGCCGAGGTCGATCACCGGCCGCACGATCACCGACGTGTCCGCGAGGCTGAGCCAGGACTTGATCTGCTCGACGCTGATCGGGGTGCGGGTGTTGCCGAACCGGCCCACGGTCGGGTCGGTGGCGGAGAGGTGGAGGATGAGCTCGGTCTTGCGACCGGGGACGGTGCGGGTGATCTCCCCGGTCTCGGGGTCGGCGACCTCGAGGTCGAGGGCCAGGTCCTCGCGGGCGATCTCACCCGAGCGCCTTGGCACGGCGTACGTCGAGGGAGTCGGTGTCGCCGAGCTGGCCGTTGAGCTTGGCGCGGCGGGCGATGGCCTGTTCGAGGTCGAGGGCGTCGGCGATGTCGAGGGCGGTGGTGCCGTGGGCGATGCCGTCGTAGCCGACCTGGTCCAGTCCGAGGTCGACATGACGGTGGTCGCGGGCGTCTCGGCGTCGTTCCTCGGCCGCTTCGGGGTCGAACCGGACCAGTGCTTCTTCGACGAGCCGGTCGACCTGCGCCCAGCTGCAGCCGTGCGCATACGGAGCCAGCTGCCGGTCCACGAACGCCGCGGCGTCCTCGGGCAGCAGCCGGGTGTGGTCGGCGATCCGCAAGCGCCTTCCACACCGGCACCTCACCGTCCAACACCCGGGCCCAGGTCCGCGGGAGCCGGTGGGCGAGCTCGATGACCTGCCCGACGTAGTTGCGGCCCGAGTCCAGGGACCGGCCCAGCAAGGCACTGAGCTCCATCACCGCGAAGTCGGAGATCAGCGGTGCGCCGGGTCCGGCGAGCGGGAGACCGGTGTCCAGACCCCGCTCGATCATCGTCGCCGCGGCGGCCTCGTCGTCCACGATGTGCTCGGCGGCCCATTCCGCGATCGCTCGCGGACGGTGGCGATCTCCTGCTCGGTGACCACCGCGCGCCGCTGCACGGATCTCGGCGAGCAGCTCCTGGGACCGCGACACCGCAACGTGCTCGCCGACCTCGGCCGCGGGGGCGGTGAGGTCGAAGAGGGGTGCGGTCCCGAGATCCATGAGACCTATTCAATATGGAACATCCGACACAACCAAACACCCATGAACCCGCCTGTGGACAGGTGATCCGCAGCAATCGAGGTGTGGACGAAAGGTGGTCATCACCTCCCGACCGCAACCCCAGCGAGCACCTCAAGCAGCGCTGCACCCGGGCAGGGCCCGGGGGACAGCGCCGTCACCCACGACGGCGAGCAACCACGTCCCTCGTAAACAGAGGACCCAGCCCACCGCGGCCACGCAACGGGGGGTCGAGGGGTCTCGTGACGGTCGCAGCGACGACCGGTCGCTGCGACCTGCGGCGGCTCGGCTACTCGCCGACGGAGAGGGCGCGGAGCAGGCGCTCGGCCTTCCACTGGGTCTCGGCGTACTCGTCGACAACCTCCGAGTCGACCGTGATCCCGCCGCCGGTACCGAGCAGGTAGCCGTCGCCGGCGGTGAGGAGGGTGCGGATGACGACGCCCAGGTCAGCCCGGCCGTCGCCCGAGACCCAGCCGAACGCGCCGGCGTACGCCCCGCGCGGTGTCGCCTCGACGGCGTCGATGATCTCCATCGTGCGCAGCTTGGGGGCACCGGTCATCGAGCCGGCGGGGAAGAGCGCGCGCAGGGCGCCGACCGTCGTGACGTCGTCGCGCAGCCGCCCGCGGACGGTCGACACCAGCTGGTGGACCGACGTGTAGGACTCGACCTCCATCAGCACCGGGACCTCGACGGTGCCGACGTCGCACACCTGCGACAGGTCGTTGCGGAGCAGGTCGACGATCATCAGGTTCTCGGCGCGGAACTTCGGGTCCGTCGCCAGCCGTTCCCGCGCCGCGTCGTCCTCCTCCGGCGTGCTGCCACGAGCGGTGGTGCCCTTGATCGGCTTGGTCTCGAGGTACCGGTCCTCGGTCACCAGCGCGTACCGCTCCGGCGACGAGCTCAGCAGCCACCCGCTCGCATCCGGTCGGCCGGGCACGCTGTGTTGGAGGAAACCCGCATAGGGAGCGGGATTCAGGCTCCGCAGCCGGAGGTACGCCGACGCCGGGTCGGTGTCGCTCGCGATGCGGAGCCGGTGGGTGAGGTTGACCTCGTAGGAGTTGCCCGCGTGCAGGTGCTCCTGGACGACATCGAAAGCCTCGGTGTAGTCGGCAGGGGGCGGACTGGACGAGGTTTCCTGGCGCTTGTCGGGTTTGCAATGGCCGACAAGCGCAGGAATCCCCGGTCCACCGGGGATTCCTGCAGCACGTCGCCTCCGTGCTCGAACATCCGGATGCGCGAGGGCCGCATCCAGATCGCGTCGGGCAGGTCGGGGTCGGGTCGGGCGGGGAGGTCGGGACGGGCGGCGTAGCCGAAGTAGCCGAACCACTGGTCCGACGGCGAGCCGGCATCCAGCTCGGCCTCGAGTACGGCGAACGGGTCGTCGCCGACCACGACACTGGTGCCGCCCGCGTGGCGGGTGACCTCGCGGCGGGCGGCGTCGTACGTCAGCGACACGTCGTCCTCGTCGAGCCAGCCGATGATCGAGCGCTGGCGCGACCACTCGCGGGCGCCGCCGCCGTCCAGCCAGACGCACCGCGGGTGCCCGGCCGCGACCTCGGTGAAGGCCGCGACGGGATCGCGCCGGGTGCTCATCGGCGCTCCAGGAAGTTCACGACCATCGCGGCGCCGTGCTCGGTGAGGATCGACTCGGGGTGGAACTGGACGCCCTCCTGCGGCAGGTCGACGTGCCGCACGCCCATCACCTCACCACCGGTCGTGGCGGTCACGATCAGCACGTCGGGCAACACCTGCGCTGCCAGCGAGTGGTAGCGCACGGCGTCGAAGTCCTGCGGCACGCCCACGAAGACACCCGCGCCGTCATGGTGGATCCGCGCCACCTGACCGTGCGCCGGCACGGCACGATCCACGACGCCGCCGTACGTCGTCACCATCCCCTGCATCCCGAGACAGACCCCGAGCACCGGGCGACTCCCGTCGAGCAGCACCTCGCGGCCGATCGAGAAGTCCCGCGGTTCCGCGGGGTGCCCGGGACCCGGCGAGAGGACGACGTACTCATGCCGCAACACGTCCTCCGGCCCGCACTCGTCGTGCTGCACGACCGTCGGCAGCAGCCCCGTGACACCGGCGATCAGGTGGACGAGGTTCTGCGTGTACGAGTCGTGGTGGTCGACCACGACGACGTCAGGCGCCCTTGCCATCCTCAGCCATCGGTCAGCAACACAGCAGAGACGAGGTCGTGGACGATGTCCCAGCCGCGCTCGGTGAGGATCGACTCGGCGTGGAACTGGACGCCGCGGTAGTGCGGCCCGGCGAGCGCGTTGACGTCGCCCGGTCTCGGTGTCCGCCTCAACGGTGACGCCGGCGGCAGCTCGGGGTCTCGAGACGTCGCTTCGCGACCTCCTCGACCAGGCGACGCGTCCGACGAAGGTGTTGTAGAACCCCACCCGCTCCCGGCGTCCGTTGACGACGACCTCCGACTGCGTGCCCTGGAAGACGATGTCCTTGTAGGTCAGCGGGATGCCGAGCTGGTGGCACAGCGCCTGGTGGCCGAGGCAGACCGCGAGGAACGGCCGCTCCGCCTCGAGCAGCGACCCGACCGCGTGCCGCAACGAGGCCATCTTCGGATCGGCATCGTCCCGCGGGTCACCCGGCCCGGGCCCGACGATGACGAGGTCGTAGCCGTCGAGGCAGCCCGGCGTGTAGTCCTCGTGTCGTACGACGGCAGAGCTCATGCCCATCACCGACAGCAGGTGGCGCAGCATGTTCACGAAGTCGTCCTCGCCGTCGAGGATCACCACGCTCTTGCCGGCCAGCCGCGGATCCGGCTGCGTGCCGGCCTGGTCGGTCAGCCAGAAGCCGCTCAGCCGACGGTTGCGGGAGTTGAGCGCGATCAGCACGTCCTCGTCGGCGGCGAGCGTCGCGAGGTCGACGCCGTGCTCGGGCGCCTGCGGCACCAGGCCGAAGGCGGACAGGATGCCGCCCGCCTTGGCGTGGGTCTCGGCGACCTCGTACGCCGGGTCGGAGTCGCGCACGAGGGTGGCACCGGCGGTCACCTTGAGCCGGCCGTCGAGGTCGACGTCGGCGGTGCGGATCACGATCGGGCTGTCGATGATCGGCAGCCCGTCCTCGTCCCGGCCGATCACCGCGAGCGCGGCGCCGTAGTAGCCGCGGCCCTCCGGCTCGTACTGCTTGATCAGCCGGCACGCGTTCTCCACCGGCGACCCGGTGACCGTGGCGGCGTACATCGTGTCCCGCAGGATCTCGCGTACGTCGCGCCTGCTGCGGCCGGCGAGCAGGTACTCGGTGTGGATCAGGTGCGTCATCGGCTTGAGGAACGGGCCGAGCACCTGGCCGCCCTCGTGGCAGATGTCGCACATCATCTTGAGCTCTTCGTCGACGACCATGAAGAGCTCGTAGATCTCCTTCTCGTCGCGCAGGAAGTCGGCGAGCCGCGCCTCGATCCGGCGGTCGTCGCCCTCCGGCGGCTTCACCCGGAAGGTGCCGGAGATCGGGTTCATCCGGACGTCGCCGCCGTGCACGCTGACGTGCCGCTCGGGGCTGGCGCCGACCAGGTAGCGGTCGCCGGTGAAGAACAGGAACGTCCAGTAGGCGCCGCGCTCGCGCGCGAGCAGCCGGCGGAAGACGGTGAGCGCCTTGTCGGCGCCCCAGTCGGCGACGACCGCGCGGTAGTGGCGGCCGACGACGAGGTTGGCGCCCTCGCCCTGACCGATCTCATCCTTGATGATCGCCTCGACGACCTTGGCGTAGTCGGTGTCGTCGACGTCGAACCCGCCCCGGTCGGTGAAGTCGATCCCGCCGTCGTCGATCGCGTCGATCACGTCGGCGACGGAGAACTCCCGCTCGGTCTCGACATCGACCACGACGAGCGGCGTACCGTCGTCGTGCGCCTCGAAGCCGCGCTCCGCGACCTGGCGGAACGGTACGGCGACCAGCCGGTCGCACTGTCGTCCGGGCGGCGGCGGTCCCTCCTCGAGCGGGATGTCCATGATCGAGTCGGCGACCCAGCGCCGGCCCCCGAGCAGGCCGACGGTGTCGCGATCACCCGCCCGGGTCGAGCGCCGGATGATGGCCCACGCCTCGTGCCCCTGGACGGCCGCGATGGCTTCCCGGGCTGAAGTGGTGGGCCCTCCCGACGACTGAGTCATGGCCGCAGCCTATTCGTCCGCGCGACGGGTACCACGTTGAGGTGAAGCCGCGGACGATCGGGGTCGAGGAGGAGCTGCTGCTGGTCGATCCTGCGACCCGGCAGGTGGCACCGCGCTCCCAGGAGGTGCTGCGGCAGGCACTCCACCATCCTTCCCCCGGCACCGACGACGACCTGGACAAGGAGCTGTTCCGCCACCAGATCGAGACGCGGACACCACCGACGGCCGATACCGAGGACCTCCGCGCACACCTGGTGGAGCAACGGCGGGCGGCCGCGGCTGCGGCCGGGCGGGTCGGGCTGGAGACGATCGCGTCAGGAACCAGCCCGGTGGCCAGTGGTGTGCCGCGGGTGACCACGGACGACCGCTACCTCACGATGATGGAGCGGTACGGCGACATCGCCCGGGTTGCTGGGATCTGCGGCATGCACGTGCACGTCGAGGTCGACTCCGACGAGCAGGGCGTGGCCGTGATCGACCGGCTGGCGCCGTGGCTACCCGGTCGTGCTCGCGATCAGCGCGAACTCGCCGTACATCGAAGGACACGACACCGGCTACCGCTCCTGGCGCTCCCAGCTGTGGGCGCGGTGGCCGAGTGCGGGGCCGGCGGAACAGTTCGGCTCGCTCGCGACGTACCGCGAGGTGACGCGTCGGCTGATCGCGTCCGGTGCGGCCCTGGACCGCCGCATGGTCTACTTCGACGCCCGGCTCTCCGAGGCCAATCCGACGGTGGAGGTGCGCACCTCGGACGTGTGCACCGATCCCGACGACGCGGTGCTCATCGCCGCACTGGTGCGGGGTCTGGTGATGCGGGCCGTGGACACCGAAGTCGACACCGAAGTCGACACCGACGTCGACACCGGGGCCGAGCACGTCTGGCGGACGGAGCTGCTGCGGGCCGCGCACTGGCGGGCCGCTCGCTACGCCTTGTCCAACCGGCTCCTGGGCCCGACCACGACGGAACCGACCGCGGCACGCGAGGTGTTGTCGTTGCTCTTCGCCACCGTGCGCGACCAGCTCGAGGCCTGTGGCGACGTCGACCTCGTCAAGGACGGGCTGGAGCGGGTGCTCGCCGGCGGCGGAGCGAGTCGGCAGCACGCGGCGTACGAGCGCAGCGGCGGTGACTTCGCGGCCGTGGTCGACGACCTCGTCGTCCGCACGAACGCCTGCTGGCAGGCGTAGCAGGGCGTGACCGTTGTTTGAGCCGCGGCCAGACGGGAAGGCACACCAGGCGGGACACCACCGACTCGGAGACGGAGGCAGTTGGCGTGGGCGTACGGATGACGGACGAAGCGGCCGCGACGATCGAGGACCGCTTCGACAACCTGTCCCAGGACTTCTGGAACCTGATGGACATGACGCCCACCGCGCGGGCCGACGTCGAGGACGGATGCGGTGAGTTCTCCTCGGACATGGCGGCCTACACGCCGACCTTCGAGAGCGCGTGGAAGCAGTGCTTCGAGGTCGGGTCCAAGACCTGCGGACTGATCGCCGGCAACACCAACGAGATGCACATCAACCTCGAGGCCGTCGACCGGGACCTCTCGCACACGACCGACATCACGCTGGACTGAACGGACAGTCATGGGCACTCACTTCCGGCTCGACCTCGATCCGCCGATGCTGCGCAAGGTCGCGCAGTTCCTCGGCGAGGCCGAGGGCCACATGAAATCGAAGGCCGCCACCGTCAAGGCCACGCCCGGCGAGATCGGCGACAGCTGGACCGGCGAGGCCGCGACCTCGGTCAAGGCCGAGATGACCGCGATCGGCGGCGTCATGTCGGGCGGCGGCGAGAGCTTCGAGCACGGCCTCAACGTCGCCCAGGAAGCGCTGGTCCAGCTGGCGAGCGACTACGACACCGCGCTCGAGGACCTGGCCGCCCTCAACACCCGGTGGGACAGCTCCGCGCCTCCGGGGGAGGCCGACGACCCCGGCTCCGGCTCGAGCCCCGCGCCCGAGGGCGGCGACAGCCGGACCCAGATCACCGCAGACTTCGAGGCGCTCAAGGAGCGCTGCCGCACCAAGACCAGGGAGTGCGGCGAGAAGCTCGCGCTGTCGTCGCCGATCGCGACGTACGGCTACAACGGCTCCAGCCTCGGCTACAGCACCAACGTCGACGCGCTGCTCTCGCGGGTCAGCCTCACCGAGCAGCACGTGCAGCAGGTGGAGGAGGACCACCAGGCCGGGGCGGACGCCGCCGCCGAGGTCAACCAGTTCTTCGAGGACGGCGACGGCTCGCTCCAGGACCTGCTGGCGATGCTCGACGGCGAGAACGAGGCGTTCCGCCAGGGCTTCATCGACAGCCTCGACCCGGAGGCGCTGCGCCGGCTGCACGCGATCCCGGTCACCGGCGACGACGCGGCAACCCACGGCCAGCTGATCACCGCGATCAGCCAGATCCTTGCCAAGGGCTCGAACGAGACCACCCAGCCGACGTACCCCCCGGACCCGTCGAAGTACGAGGACATCTTCGAGGCCTACACGAGCGCGCCGGACGGGACGCACCGAAGAGGGAGTGGGCGAGCAGGAGGACCTCGGGTACCTGCTCCTCTCCGAGCTCGTGGGCGCCGGTCAGGGCGACACCGCCACGTGGAACAGCGACCTGCTCGCCACGTGGTCACGCGCGACCTTCCAGCACGAGCGCGACCGGGTCGAGGACGACGAGTACTGGACCTGGTCCGACGTGTCGGCCGACCACCCGCTGACCACCCAGGCCGCCGCTGCGTGGAACTGGGACGAGACGCCCGCCTGGGGCGACCCGGTGGTGCTGCTCAACGAGGCGCTCGGCAAGGACCCCGAGGCCGCCAACACGGCGTACACCGAGAACGGCGAAGCCGACATCGACCTGCTCCACCACATGTACGACCGCGACGGGGGCGGAGCGCCGTACATCCAGCACAACCTGACCCTCGGCGACGCGCTGACGGCCGCGACGTCGATCGTCGGCCCGGGTGAGGAGGGGTCGCCGCAGTTCGTCTCCGCCCAGATCGCCGCCGACCACGTCGACTACTGGGCCAACGCCGAGGGCGACGACCTGATGCGCTACCAGGGGCTGGAGCAGGCGACCACCGACATCCTGACCCAGCACGTGCACGCGGTGAACCACGCCGGGACGTACGACGTGAACTCGCTCGCGGTGGCGCCGTACGGAAGCGGCACGTTGCCGTACGAGAAGATCGCGCTCGCCAACCTGGACCGCGACGAGCTGCGCAAGGTCCTGACCCTGTCGTTCGGGCTCGACTACTTCTCCAACCAGGTCTCGGAGGACGACGGCAAGGGCAACAGCTTCCCGCTCTACACGCAGCTCGCCACGGCGATGGAGATCGCGGCGCGGGACGACGTGATCATCGCCGCGCAGGCCGGCGACGGCGGGCCCGACGGCCTCCTGGAGCGCACCGTCAACACGCTGTCGAGCAACCAGGAGCTCACCAACAATGCCTTCCGTGACGCGCTCATCGGCGAGGGACGCGGCTAGGACGAGGCCAACGCCGACGCCCGGGCCGCGCTCGACTTCACCCTCGGTCTGGTGACCGACCGGGTGCCCGTCGACAAGGCGGGCCCCGTGGGCGGCGACCTCGCCGGCATGGGGCTGGACGCGATCAAGGGCCTGGTCGTCGACGGTTTGATCCCCGAGTCCAACTACGAGGCGCAGGCGCAGGCCGACGTCAGCACCGAGGACTACCGCCGCCGGCTGACCAGCCTCAAGCTGGTCGAGTGGCTCGATGACGCCGGGGTGCTGCCGGAGGAGCACTCACCCGAGCACTGGGCCGCGCAGAACCCCGATGCGGCGTCGTTCCTCGACGACAACGGCGAGATGCCCTCGATCCAGGACCTCTACCAGCACCGCAACGACAGCCAGGCGGACCAGCAGGCCTGGATCGACTTCAAGCGCTACTACGAGAACTCCGGCGGCGCCTGGCTCGCCGAGATCGATGTCGACGAGCAGTACCAGCTGGGCTGGATCATCGAGGACAACGGCGGCGGCTGAGCTTGCCCTGAACGCTCAGATGAGTAGGCGTTCGCAGATCCGAGAACACGGCGCTAGGCGCCAGGTCCCTTGACCTGTTGCAATATGTGAGACCGTCGGCGGCGCGCTCCAAATTCTCGCCGCGAGGGTCGACGGGCCGGCTCCAAATTCAACGGCCCGAGGTGGTCTGGGTTGGGGAATCCAGGCCCGACGAGAGGTCTGTCGCGTGGCATGGGGGACGTTGGTGCGGGCTGATGCCTGCGCCCACATCAGTTCGGGGCCGCTTTCGCTCCGAATGAAGAAGGAATGCGCAGCATGAAGGCTCACCAGCTCCGAACCCGCGGCCGGTTGATGGCCGCCGGCGCGATGGCCCTGGCCGTCGGGTCCGGCCTGTCCGTCGGCGCCACCGCTCCGTCGCACGCCGACCAGAACGTGGTGGTCTCGCCGGTGGCCGACGCCAAGCAGCCGCGGGTCATGGACGGCCGCGTCTACAGCATCACCAGCTCGGGTGACGACGTCGTCGTGGGCGGCACCTTCACCACGGTCCGGGTGGGCAACTCCAGCGAGCCCGAGTGGGTCCAGCCGAAGCTGTTCCGCTTCGACAAGAGCACCGGGGAGATCGACACCTCGTTCGCGCCCGTGCTCAACGGCAACGTCGAGGCGGTCACCTACACCGCCGACGAGCAGTCGCTGATCATCGCCGGCGCGTTCACCACGGTGAACGGCCAGCCCGCGCAGCGGATCGCGAAGCTCAACCTCGACGGCACCCTCGACACCAGCTTCAAGGCGTCCGCCGGCTCGACGGTCAAGGACTTCGCGCTGCTGGGCGACCGGCTGATCCTGGGCGGTGAGTTCGGCAAGATCAACACCACCACGGTGCGCGGCCTGGCCGCGATCGACCCCGAGACCGGCAAGACCGACCTCACCTTCAACCTGCCGATCAGCGAGTCCCGCGACGCCTACGCGCCGTACGTCCAGGAGCTCGACGTCTCGGCGGACGGCAAGTGGCTGGTCATCGGCGGCAACTTCAAGAAGGTCGGCAACGCCACCCGGCACCAGGTCGCCGTCATCGACCTGACGGGCACCAGCCCGAAGGTCGCTCCCTGGTCGACCGACCGCTACGAGCGCCAGTGCGCGTCGGTGTACAACGACACCTACATCCGCGGCATCGACATCTCGCCCGACGGCACGTACTTCGTCGTCAACACGACCGGCGCCTACATCGCCTACGACACGATGTGCGACAGCACCGCACGGTGGGAGCTGCCGCCGACCAAGACCGGTGGCGGCCTGGAGCCGACGTGGGTCAACCACACCGGAGGCGACACCTACTGGGCCGTGGAGATCACCGAGACGCGTCGTGTACGTCGGCGGCCACATGCGGTGGTCGAACAACCCTCGCCCCTCGCCGGGTGGCGACAACGACGGCCCTGGATCGCTGGTCCGTCCTGGGATCGCGGCGCTGGACCCCTACTCGGGTGTCCCCCTGTCGTGGAACCCCACCCGTGACCGCGGCCGTGGCGTCGAGTCCCTCTACGCCACCGACGACTACCTGATGGTCGGCCACGACACGACGCACTTCGGCGGCCTGCTGCGGCAGCGGCTCGCACTGTTGCCGACCCAGGGCGGGACGCTCAACCCCGTTCCCGAGGACGTCGTACTGCCGGTGAAGTTCTCCTACACGACCTCCGGCGACAGCCTGAACCAGATGGCGTTCGACGGCGCCAGCTTCGGCTCGATCACGACCGTCAGCGGTCCGAGCAAGGACGGCATCAACTGGACCGGGAACAGGGACGGCTTCGTCCAGCACGACAAGCTGAGCTACTTCGGCCCGTCCCAGGCGTTCTACTCGCGGTCCTTCGACGGCACTGCCGTGGGCTCGTCGGTGACGAACCTGTCGACCTCGGTCGGCTACGTCGACACCAACTACAACCTCACCCCCTACGACCAGCCGTACGGAGTCGCCGAGACCCGTACTGCAGCGTTCAAGGGTGGTCGGGTGCTCTACACGAAGACGGGTGACAACAACCTCTACTACCGGGGCCACTCGCTCGAGAGCGGGATCCTGGGTGGCTTCGAGTCGATCGCCTCGTCCAAGGACTGGAGCGGCGCCCGCGCCCTGGAGTTCGTCGGCGACTTCCTCTACGCCGCATGGAGCGACAACCGGCTCTACCGGTTCTACGCGCCTGACGGCCTGCCCCGATGGGGTTCGCGGACCCTGGTCAACAGCGGCAGCACGTCGGGCATCCCGTGGTCCTCGATGACGAGCCTGATCGCCACCGCCATCAGCGGCAGCTCGCTCCCACCGACGCCGCCGGCGGAGCCGAGCTGCACGGGCTCGACCCCGTGGAACGTCAGCTTCTTCGCGAACAGGACCTTGGCCGGCGCACCGGCCGTCGTCGGCTGCGACTCCTCGATCAACGAGAACTGGGGCTCGGGCTCGCCGAGCAGCGAGATCCCCTCGGACAGCTTCTCGGCCCGGTTCCGCCAGGACGTGACGCTGACGAGCGCGGCGCAGCTCAAGCTGACCGCGAGCTCCAACAACGGGATCCGCATCTGGGTCGACGGTGACCGGCTGATCAACAGCTGGAGCGACGGCGTGTTCAGCGGCCTGACCGCGACGTCAACCACCCTGGACACCGGCGTTCACAACGTGGTGGTCGAGTGGTACGACAACACCGGCGATGCGAACGTCAGCGTGGCGCTCGAGACCATCCCGGTCGCACCGCCGCCGACGCCCGACACCGCGGCGCCGGACTCGACGATCGCGACGCCGGCCAACAAGGCCAACGTGCCCGCCGGCTCGGTGACCGCGACCGGTACGTCGACCGACGACAAGGGCGTCACCGAGGTCCGGATCGCGGTGCGCAACCGGGACAACAACCTGTGGCTGCAGGGTGACGGCAGCTGGGGCGCGGCGTACGCCTACCGGCTCGCGACCGTCGCCAGCCCCGGTGCCACGTCGACCGGCTGGACGATCAACGTGAACCTCCCGACCGCTGGGAACTTCGCGTTCGATGCCCGGGCCCGCGACGCCGCCGGCAACCTGGACGGCAGCGCCGCCTGGAGGCCGTTCAGCGTGGTGTAGATCGACGCCGCCGCTGGCCGGGTCTGCCTAGCATCGGGTGCATGCCACCCGATGACGAGCACACCCGGCCGGCCGGCGTCGACGACCTCACCGTCGAGGCACTCGGCGACATCTCCGAGGCGCTCGAAGCGGTCGAGGTCGCCCGCGGGCACCTCTACGCGTTCCACCGGCTGTCCGGTACCGCCGACCTCACCTTGGGCAAGGGCGTCGAGAAGCTCCGGGGGGCCGGGCACGGCGATCTGGCCGACCGGTTCGAGCGCGAGCTCGTCGGCCGCAACGTGGTGCAGGGCCGCTGGACCTTCCAGATCGTCGAGGAGTACGACGACGGCTACTACGCGCTGTTCAAGGCCCTGGAGCGCGCGGGCCGGGACGCCCTGGTCGGCGGCCGTCGCCACCTGTACGAGGCGGAGATGAAGGAGGACCGTCGTACGCACGGGCGGCCGGGGCACGAAGCGCGGCCGGACAGCTAGACCCCGAGCGCCACGAACGCCGCGGCCGTGCCGGCGGCGACCGGATCGTCCGCGACGGCACGCCGTACGTCGAGCAGCGCGGCCGCCGGGTCCTTGCCGGCGGCGAGACCGTCGTGGAGGCCGACCATGAGATCGGCGGTCGCGGCGTCGTTGACCTCGCCGACGCTGGAGACCAGGCCGGCGGTGCCGATCGAGAACAGCGCCGCCGCGAGACCGAGCAGCTCCTGGGCGCCGACCGGAGCGAGCACGCCGGACTCGCAGGCGGAGAGCACGACGCGGTACGGCGCCGTCTGCAGGCGCTCGAGGTCGTGCACGGTGAGCGGGCCGTCCGCCAGGTCGAGCGCGGAGAACAGCGGACTGTCGGCACGGAACCGCCCGTGCGTGGCGAGATGCGCCAGGTCGGCGCCATCGAGCGCGTCGAGGACCGCGGCGAGGGTGGCGCCCTGACCGTCGAGGAGTACGGCGTCCGGGTGCCGCTGCGCGAGGACGGGCACCTCCGCTCCGCCGGACTCGAGGTCCGGTCCGACGACGAGGACGGTGCGCTGCGGGTCCGGTCGCTTCGCCTTCGTCGCGCGCAGCCACTGGCCGGCGGACGGCACGATGCCGAACGGCCGGTCGTGGAGGGTGGGGAGCAGCGACCACGCCAGTCCGTGCAGCCTCGCGGTCGGAGCCAGGGTCACCGGACCGTCGGGGAGGAGGCGGGCAGCGTCGCCGAGGATCGCCTCCTGCAGGCGCCTGCCGATGTCGGCGGTGTTGGCCGGTCGACCGCGGGCGGCGCGGCGGAGCAGCATCCCGGCGGGTCCGAGCAGATCGGCGACCTCGGACGTCGTACCCGCAACCTTTCGGCGTACCCGGCCGTGGTGGACCACCAGCACGTGGAGGGTCCCGTCGACATCGACCAGCTCGACCAGGCAGCCGTCGCCGACCCCGGCCACGATCTCCTCGACGCTTGCCGGGCGCTGGGGGTCGGTGTCGGCGGCGGACTGCGTGTGGTGCTCGGTCCGTACGGCGCGCTCCAGCCGAAGCCGCTCCTTCTCGAGATCCTCGGTCGGCTCCCCTGCCTGACGCGCCTCGGCCAGCCTTCGTCCGTTGTCGCGCAGTGCGGCGAGGGGCGCGGGGATCGTCGCCGCGTCGGAGGTCGCGGGCGGTTGGGCGAGCGCGGTCGCGCGGGTGCGTTCGCTCCACCGCAGCAGGGTGCGCGGGTCGTGGGCTGCGTGCCGGAGGGCGACCTCGGTCAGCTCGCGGCCGTGGGTCGTCGCGAGGGCGCGCAGCTCGGAGCTCCCCATCAACCGCCGGTGCTCGTCGATCGCGTCGAGACCGGCCGAGCAGGCGCGGAGCACCCCGCTCACGGTCGCCCGATCTCCTCGCGCTCGAGAGCGCCGGCCAGGTAGGCGCTCGCCCGCACGAGGCCGTTGGGACGACTCCTGTACGACGCCGCCTTGCGCCAGAGATGCAGGCGCTCCTCGCCCTTTGCCAGGCGGCCAGCGACAGTGAGCGCGACCGGAGCCTCTTCGGCCCCCTCCGCATCAAGCTCGACTCGCCACGAGCTTGGCCTCACGAGCCAGACCGCGACGATCCCCGATCGCCTCACGCGCACCGACAATGCCAGCCGGGCGCGTCGCTCGAACCATCGACGATCCTGGCTTGCGATACATCTCCCGAGCTCTGCGGGCTGCGACGAGCGCGGCGGGAGCGTCGCCGACAGCTAACAGAGCGTGGGACTGCATCACGCAGAAATCGGCATCCTCAAGGGGCGCGAGATCGGCGGTCGCGCGATGCGTGGCAAGCAAGCGGACTGCCTCTTCGGTGAGGCCGGCCGCGAGATAGGCGCGGGCGTAGAGACCGACGACCTCCGATCTCGGTGGCTGCGCGACCTGCTCGTAGCCGCGGATGGCCTCTGCATAGCGACCGAGCGCCCCCGGCAAGGTCACCGCGGACGACCGCTATCTCAGCGAGGTTCTCCAGCGCCGTGAGCCTGTCGAGGTGGCTCCGAGTCTTCCGGAGAAGCCGCTCTGCGGCGACGACCTCGCGTTCGGCGTCGTCGACACGACCCAGTCGGAGCTCGAGGTGGCCGAGCCAGACCCGCGTCCGCGCCTCCCAAGCAGGGTTCGACGCTCGGGTGATCTCCACCAGCGACTCTCGCATCACAGGCGCCGCCTCGGAGTAGCGGCCGAGAAGCGCGAGGACACCCGCCTTTCGCATTCGGATCTTGGCGCCCAGCTCTCCGTACGCCCCATCGAGAGCGCGATCGAGCTGCGCTAGTCCCTTCCTCGACCTGCCCGCGACGACCAGCGTGGTCCCCAGCGTTGCGCGCACGTCGCGTTCACGGTCAAGGAGACCGGCCGTTCTCGCAGCGTTCAGACCGAGCCCCAGCTCGCGAACTGCATCCGGGATCTTCCCGCTGTCGCGCCAGACGATTCCGAGACACTGGTGGGCGTAAGAGAGCGCGCTCGGGTCGTCACTGGACTCGAGAAGATCCCGCGCAGCCTGCTCGGCTCGTTCGGGATCGTCGAGGGCCAGCTCCAACAGGTCCTGCATGCCGCCTCGATGGTTTCGGGGTTTCCCCTGTTTACGGGCGTCTCCGAGCGGGACTACGTTAGCGCCGCTCGCCGGATCTCGGCCCGCGATCCCTCCTCCTGCTCTCTCGAGGTGCGCCATGAACGAGTCCCCCCGTCCGAGCTTCTCCCTCCGCGACCTGCTCGCGCAGATCCGCCGCCGCTTCCCGTGGCCGCCGGTCAAGCCCCCGATCGCCCGACCCGATCCTGTCGAATCTCGACGCTGAACGACTACGGGCACAGGTCGGCGTCATCCGCCGCGCGTTCCGCGGGCTGGGCGAAGTCGCCGTCGGCCGGACCGGAGCGGCGCGCGCCGGGCGAAGGACGACGCCGACGCGAACTACCTGTTCCAGCCACGGGTCGCCCTCGTCCGCGACAACACCGAGGAACGTCGGTACTACGACGAGTTCGCCGCGTTCTTCAAGCGGCGGGCCGACCTGTTCGAAGGAGCGCGCGCCGACGCGCAGGGACGACGCCGGGCTGCCCGACGGACTGGTGATGGTCGACATGCCGTCGCGCTCCGACAAGGCAGACGCGGTGCTCGTCGACCCTGGGGAGCTCGACGACGACCGACGGGAACAGGGCCTCGACGGAGTGGTCGCGCAACCTGACCACGTCCTCTACGTCACGCGACCGGCCGCCTGTGCCCCTTCACCGAGCCCGAGGAACCACCCGTTTCCGAGCCGCTGCCGGCCAGGACCAGCGACACGAGCGCCGGCGAAGGCGTCCGGGTATCGGTCGTCGACACCGGGCTCTGGTTGCAGGCCACGCAGAGTTCCGACACCGACTGGCTCGCCGGCGTGACGCCCGCCGACCCGCAGGACGTCGAGAACGTGAGCTCGTCGGCCATCCACGAGTACGCCGGGCACGGGACGTTCGTCGCCGGGGTCATCCGGTGCCTGGCGCCGAGGACCAGCATCGAGGTGGAGGGCGCGCTGCCCAACGGCGGCGCGGTCTACGAGTCGAGACTCTGCGAGGAGCTGCACGAAGCGCTGACCGATCAGTCCGACCCGCACCTGATCAGCATGTCCGCCGGCACGCACACCCGGAACAACCTGGGCCTCCTCGGCTTCGAGATCCTCGCCGAGAACCTCGGTCTCACAGACGGCACCAAGGGCTTGGTCGTCGGCGCCGCCGGCAACGACGGCTCTGACGTGCCGTTCTACCCGGCCGCGTTCCCGTGGGTGATCAGCGTCGGCGCCCTCGACGAGGATGGCCTCGTCGCGGACTACTCCAACTTCGGCGACTGGGTGGACGTCTGGGCGCGCGGCAGCAACCTGGTCAACGCGTTCCCCGGGGGGACCTACACGTGCCACGAGCCGCCGAACACGGGCCAGGTCCGCAACTTCAAGCACCTGGCGCAGTGGAGCGGTACGTCGTTCGCGACTCCCGTCGTCACCGGTGCCATCGCCGCCCAGATGAGCGCGAGCGGCAACCTCGACGACCCGAAGAAGGCCTTCGACCAGGTCGAGTCCGCCGCGCCGACCTGCACCGACCCGAAGGCCAACGGCGGCAAGCATCTCGGGCCGCTCTGAGCCTCGCAGTCAGATCGTCGCCCATGGTGTCGTGAGCGACCACCCCGCCCAGTCACGACGAACCGCACCGGCCCCGGCGCGACACCGTCGAACCGGAAGAAGCCCGAGGCGTCCGCCTCGACCGACCGTTCGTCGGCGTCGGGGCGCTGCAGGGTCACGATGGCGGGGGCGGCGTCGCCCTCGGACTCGTCGATGACCTCGCCGAGCACGGTCTCGCCGTCCACCTCGACCTCGAGGGTCACGGCGGCCCGGCGAAGGACAGCGTGCGCGGTCCGTCGCTGCCGGACCGGACGGCAGCGCCGGCGTCCAGCGCGGAGTCGTGCAGCAGCTCGGCGAGCTCGGCGTCGACGGTGCGCCAGGTGAAGGCGGCGCGGGCGGCGGTACGGCGGCGCTCGGAGACGGCCTCCTCCTCGGCGACCGCGGCGGCCAGCTCGGCCATCAGCTCGTCGTCGTTCAGGTCGTTGGGCTCAGTCATCAGACGACACCTCCCACCGGGTCGGGGCCGAGGCCGCGCAGGGCGCGGGTCCTCCGCAGCTGTTCGAGGGCTCGGGCACGGGTCGGGCCGATGCTGCCGATGGGGATGCCGAGCCGGGCGCTGATCTCCTCGTAGGCGAGGGGCGGGTCGGTGAGCAGGAGCAGGAGCAGGTCGCGGCGGCCGGCCGGGCAGCTCGGTGAGTGCTTCGCGCAGCGCCTGCCGGCGCTCGGCAGCGAGCATCTCGTCGTCGACCGCGCCGGCAGCGTCGCCGACATCCGGAAAGCTGCCGCCTTCCTGCGGATCGACGACCTGCACGCGGCCGCGCGCGGCGAGCACGCGCAGGCACTCGTTGCGCGCCGTCGTACGGATCCAACCGGGGAGAGCGTCCGGCTCCCGCAGCGCGCCGAGGTGCTCGACGAGGCGGAGCCACACGGTCTGGCTGACGTCGTCGCCGTCGGCTTCCGACAGCCGGTGCCGGCGGATGATCGCTCCCACCAGAGGTAGGAAGCGGTCGACGATCGCGTCCCATGCACGTTGTTCTCCCTCCCGCGCCGCGTGGACGAGAGTCGCGAGCGGATCAGTTGTCTCCACACCCGACCTCCTTTACCTGTCGGGTGCATCGTCCCGCATGGAGGAGTGTCGGGACAGCCTGCGTGATACATCCGACGCCGACCGTAAATGTTGAGAAGTTCGTGTATCAGGAGGATCGGCCGGGTCCTCCTCCTTCCGTGAACCGCAGCGGTGACTCCCCACCGCTACTACCCGGAAGGAACAACTAGATGACCTGGCAAGAGACCCACGCTCGGACCCGCATCATCCGCGAAGTCGAGGCGGCCGCCGCTGTCGACATGACCGGGGCGCTGCCCTGGCGTGAGGAGTGGGTGCCGTACTTCGGCAGCCCGGAGGGCCTGCTCACGGCGCTCCGTGCCCGCTGGAACCAGTTGTGCGAGGCCCAGCTCGACGTGCGCACCACCGGCGAGGACGCCTTCAACGACACCCTCGTCCGGCTCCGCCGCACCCAGGCCGGCATCCTCGCGATCCTCCAGAAGGCCAGCGAGACCGAGGCCGGTGCCGGCGCCGAGGTGCTCGCGCTCACCGGCGCCTCGATGGTCGCGGCCCCGCGCAAGAGCCGCCGTTACCGGGGCGGGCCGGTCATCTCGCGATGACGTTGACCATCTCGGAAGCGCGGCATCACGCGATGCCCGCGCGGCGGCTCGACCGTCTTTCCCGGCGGGAGCTCCAAGTGCTCCGCCTGATCGCCCAAGGCTTCTCCAACGCGGCGATCGCAGCAGAGCTCTTCCTCGCCGGGAAGACGGTCGAGACCGTCTGTTCGAGCATCTTCCGCAAGCTGGACCTGCACCAGTCCGACCACGTCAACCGTCGGGTGCTCGCCGTCCTCATGCTGCTGCGCGAGGACGGGCTCCTGTAGGAGCCAACCGACGGTCGTCAGCAGCTGCGTCGCACGAGTGAGTACGACGTACAGCGTTGCTCGACCGGTCGCCGACTCGGCCTCGATCTCGTCCGGGGAGACCACGACGATGCCGTCGAACTCGAGGCCCTTCGTGTCCAGGCCGGTCAGCACGACGACCCGGTCGTCGCCCGACGGCGGCACCGTCGAGTCGATGGCGGCGCGGGCTCCGCGCGCGTCGTCGGCGAGCTCCGGCCACGACGCCAGCCAGGCGTTGACCTCCGACCGGCGGGCCGCCGGAACCACGACGCCGACGGTGCCGGCCACCCGGCCCGCGGTCTCGACCACGGCTTCACGGGTGGCGGCCTCGAGGTCGGCGACGCCGGTGATGACGGCAGGAGCGACGCCGGTACGCCGGACCGCGTCCGGCAGGTCGGCGCGCAGGCCGACCCGCTCGGCGTACGCCGCGGCGAAGTCGTAGATCTCGGACGAGTTCCGGTAGTTCGTCGACAGGTGGAAGTCGTGCACCGGCTTGCCCTCGAGCACGGAGGCACGCGCTGCGGCAGCCTCTTCCGGCGCCGGCCAGGAGGACTGGGCGAGGTCGCCGACGATCGTCCAGGACGCGGCCCGGCCCCGCCGGCCGACCATCCGCCACTGCATGGGCGTCAGGTCCTGGGCCTCGTCGATGAGCACGTGGGCGAAGTTGTCGTCCTCGATGCTGTGGGTGGGCGGCGCCCAGGCCCGGCCGGACGGCGCGTACTCCCGGTCCGACGCGGTCATCAGCTCCTGGATGTCGACGGCACCCTCGATCAGTGCCAGCGGGTCGTCGCGTTCGTCGTCGGCCTTCTGCGGCACGTCACCCAGCGCATAGCGCAGCTCGTCGAGCAAGGGGACGTCCTCGATCGAGAGGTCCGCGCCCTTCGGTGCCGCCGTGGTGCCGCTCCAGGACTTGAGCAACAGGCGCTGCTCCTCGGTCGAGAGCACGCCCTCGGCAACCCGGGCGAGGAACTCCGGGTCCCGCAGCCAGCCCAGCACCGTGGGTGCGTCGAGCGGCGGCCACCAGCCGAGCGCGAAGTCCAGGAAGTCGTCGCGCGAGAGCATCTCGTCGTCGAACTTCTCGCGACCCTGCTCGCGCCCGCGCTCACCGCGCACCTGCCTCCACATCGCGTCGAGCAGCGCGGACGAGACGCGCGGCAGCTGCTTGTTGCGGCGGCCCTGGGACATCAGCTGCCGGCGAACGCGGCCGAGAGCGCCCCGGTCGAGGCTGATCCGGTCGTCGCGCCAGAAGACGCGGTACTCGGTCGGGCTGCCCGGCGCCTGCTGCCGTGCGGCCCTCCGCATCAGCTCGGCCATCCGCTCGGAACCCTTGACGTCGGCCACCGCGGGCTCGTCGTGACGCGTCGCGCGGTAGCCGTCGACGACCTCGCCGAGCGACCGCAGCGCGACCGCGGTCTCGCCGAGCGACGGAAGCACCCGCTCGATGTAGCGCATGAAGACGCCTGACGGGCCGACGATGAGGACGCCGCCGGACTCGTAGCGGCGGCGGTCGTTGTAGAGGAGGTACGCCGCGCGGTGCAGCGCCACGACCGTCTTGCCGGTGCCCGGTCCTCCCGAGATCGAGACGACGCCCTTGCCCGGAGCGCGGATCGCCTTGTCCTGCTCGGCCTGGATGGTGGCGACGATCGAGTGCATCGACCGGTCGCGGGCCCGGGAGAGCTGCGCCATCAGCGCGCCCTCGCCGACGATCGGGAGCTCCCGGCCGGCTGCCTCGGCCTCGGTGAGCGCCTCGGCGTCGAGCAGCTCGTCCTCGACGCCCACGACCCGCGGACCGGTGCAGCGCAGCACCCGGCGCCGGATCACGTCCTGCGGCTCGGCAGCAGTGGCCTGGTAGAACACCGCGGCGGCCGGGGCGCGCCAGTCGATGATGAGCGAGTCGCGGTCCTCGTCACGCAGGCCGATGCGTCCGACGTACCGCGCCTGCGCGTCGACGTCGGCGGTCATGTCGAGGCGGCCGAAGACCAGGCCCTCGTGAGCGGCGTCGAGCTGCGCGATCCGCTTCGCCGCCTGGAAGACCATGGCGTCGCGCTCGACCAGGCCACCCTCGTGACCGAGCCTGCCGCGGGAGTGACCCTCCTTGGCGAGCTGCTGAGCGGCCTCTCCGGCGCGCTCCAGCTGCTGGTACACCCGGTCCACGAACGCCTGCTCCGACGCCACCTCGCGATCGACCAGCTGATCTGCCACCTACGCTGCCCCCGCTGTGTTTCCTGAACCGATTTCCTAGGCGCTGCTCCCGCTGAGCAACTTCCCAACTCTACACAGGTTGCCTACGGTTGTTGTCAGCCAGAAGGAGGCCCGATGCGACTGCGCTCCTGTTCCTTTGTGGTCCTGCTGCTCGCCGCGCTCGTGCTCGTCGCAGCGCCGGCCCAGGCCGGTCGCCAGACGACGAGGGACGCGGCGCGCGACGTGTACCGGATCCCCGCAGGCGGCACGCCGTCGCTGGCTCGCGACAACCGGAAGCACGACATCGTGCGGGCCGGCGCTGTGCACCGCGGCCGGACCGTCACGCTGTCGCTCCAGGTCCGCCGCCTCGCGCGTGGCGGCTACATCGCCAGCTGGTATGTCCGCACCCCCCACGAGACGTGGTGGCTGCACCACGACCGCCAGGACGGCGCGAGGTACACGTCGCTGTTCCACGCCAACGGGCCCGAGGTGCTCGACTGCGACCGGCCTGCGCGGAAGGGCGCTGCCGCGCCAGGAGCGCGTCGTCGTCACCGTGCCGCGGGCCTGCATCGGACGGCCGAGGTGGATCCGGTTCGGCGCATCGATGGGCCTCGAGACCGACACCCACCACTTCCTGGACGACGCCCGCATCGACGCGGGGTTCTTCTCCAACAAGTGCCGCCTCGGACCGCGGGTCCGGCACAACTGATCCCTAGGAGCCCGCTCCTAGGCGCGCAGCGAGTCGTCGATCCGGTCGAGCAGCTGGGCCAGGTCGGCGTCGCGCTGCCGACGCGGCACGTCGCGCATGGGTCCCGTGCCGTAGAGCATCGAGAAGCCGTGCACGCCTGCCCAGCAGGGCAGCTCCGCTCCCGGACGCTTCTCCGGGCGCATGAACCCGGCCTCGACGCAGTCGTCGAGCGCGTCGGTCAGGTGCTGGTAGGGGCCGCTGAGATCGCCGAGCGTGATCGGGTGGAACGCCACGGCGAAGAGGCCGGGCTCGGCCAGGGCGTACTCGACGTACGCCTTGCCCACCTCGCGCAGCCGCCGCCGCGCCCGCTCCACGGGATCGGTGACGCGGACCCGCTTCACACGCCGGAGCATCGCCGCTGACAACTGGTCCATGCCGTAGTGGGCGACCTCGCGCAGCAGGTCGTCGCGATCGGCGAAGTGGCGGTAGGCGGCGTTGTGAGAGACGCCGGTACGGCGCGCGACCTCCCGGATCACGATCCCGTCGGGGCCCTTCTCGCGCCCGAGCTCCACCGCCGTCTCGACCAGCGCCTCGCGCAGGTTGCCGTGGTGGTAGCTGCTCACCCGCCCATGGTAGAGATTCGATGTTGACAATGTCCACATGACGGCGCATGCTGGGCGATGTTGACACTGCCCACATACACTGGGCACATACAAGCTGAGGAGCACCTCATGGGTCGCAAGGCCGGGATCCTGATCGCCGTCTACGTCGCGGCGCTCGCGATCAACCTCGACATCACCATCGTCAATGTCGCCCTGCCGAGCATCGCGACCGAGCTCGACGCCGGCACCCGCGACCTGCAGTGGATCGTCGACGGCTACACCCTCGCGTTCACCGCGCTCGTGCTCGCCGCAGGCAGCCTGGGCGACCGCTTCGGCCGTCGTCCCGCACTGATCGTCGGCCTGCTCGGCTTCGCGGCGACCAGTGTCGTGGGGGCGCTCGTGACCAGCTCCGACGCGCTGATCGCCGCCCGGTTCGGGATGGGCGCCTTCGCCGCGCTGATCTTCCCGACGACGCTGTCGATCATCTCCAACACCTTCCCGGAGCGACGCCAGCGCGCGGCCGCGCTCGGCGGCTGGGGTGCCGTCGTCGGCGTGGGCGTCGCGTCCGGCCCGGTCGTGGGCGGGCTGCTGCTCGAGCACTTCTACTGGGGCAGCATCTTCCTCGCGCTGGTCCCGCTCGCATTGATCGCGGCCGGCCTGGCCTTCGCCCTCGTCCCCGAGTCGCGCGACCCCGCCGTACCGGCTATCGACAAGCGCGGTCTCTTCGTCTCGATGGCGATGCTCGGGACGTTGACCTACACCGTGATCGAGGCACCCGAGCACGGCTGGGACAGCACCTTCACCCTCCTGGGCTTCACCGCCTCCGCCGTGCTGATCGCGGTGTTCGTCATCGTCGAGCGTGCGGCCGAGCACCCGATGCTCGACGTGAGCCTCTTCGCCGACCGGCGGTTCAGCGCGGCCAGCGGCGCCGTCACCGTCACGTTCTTCGCGCTGTCGGGCTTCATCTTCCTGATCACGCAGTACTTCCAGGTCGTCCGCGACTTCGGCCCGCTCTCGACCGGCGCCCGGATCCTCCCGGTCGCGATCTCGATCGCGATCGCGTCCGTCGCTCGGCGGCATCCTCGCCCCGCGGGTCGGCACCCGCGCAGTGGTGGTGACCGGCCTGACGTTCTTCGGCTACGGCGATGGCGTGGATCGCGCTCAGCGTGGGCGTGGACACGTCGTACTGGGCCACGATCGTGCCTCAGATGGTGCTCATGGGCCTGGGCATGGGCCTGATCTCCACCCCAGCAACCGAGTCGATCATGCTGGTCCTCCCACCGGCCCGCGCCGGCGTCGGGTCCGCCGTGAACGACGCCACCCGCGAGCTCGGCGCCACCCTCGGCGTCGCGGTGATCGGCTCGGTGTTCTCCTCGGTGTTCGGCGCGCGCCTCGTCGACAGCGCGTTCGACGCGACCGGTCAGGCCGATGCCGCTGCGGACTCGGTGCCCGTCGCGTTCACCCTGGCCGGCGCCGACCCGGTCCTGCTCGACGCGGTGCAGGAGTCGTTCCTGTCCGGCCTGTCCGTGGGCTGCACGGTGGTCGCCGGGCTCTGCCTCGTCGCCGCCGTGGTCGGACTGTGGGCCCTGCCCGGTCGTCGCTTCCACGCAGCCAAGGCGGCCGAGGCAGCGGAGATCGAGCGCCGAGGCCGTCGAGGCGCTCGAGCTCAGCCCTTCTTGCGGCTGAGGAACGCGACCATCGCCTCGCGGGCCTCGTCGGAGCCGAACAGGCGGGCGCTCAGGGCGACCAGGTCCTCGCCGTGGGTGTCGATCCGCTCGAGCAGGTCGGCGGCCAGCAGCCGCTTCGTCTCCCGGAGGCCCTGCGCGGCGCCGGTGCTGAGCTGGCCGCAGAGCTCGGCGACCGCGGCATCGAGCTGGTCGGCGGGGACCGCCTTCGTGACCAGCCCGTAGTCGACGGCCTCGGCGCCGGTGAAGACCTCGCCGCCGAGCGCGGTCAGCGCGGCAGCGCGCTGGGTGAGCCGCGGCAGCACGGTGAGCGAGATGACTGCGGGTGCGAGGCCGAGCTTCACCTCGGTCAGCGCGAAGGTCGCGTCCTCCGCGGTGAGCACGATGTCGGACGCGGCCACGATCCCGATGCCCCCGGCCCGGGCGGCTCCGGCGACGACGGTCACGACCGGCTTGCTCAGGCCGACGATCGTCCGCTGCAGGCTGACGATCGCCCGCGCACCCTCCTCCATCGGGGTGGTCGACGCCTCGGTGAGGTCGGCGCCGGAGCAGAACACCCGGCCGGACGACCGCAGCACCACGGCCAGGACGTCGGAGTCCTGGTCGGCGCGGTCGAGGCGCTCGAAGAGCTCGGTGACGAGCTGGCGCGACAGCGCGTTGCGGTTGTGGGGCGAGTCCAGGGTGATGGTCGCGATCCGGTCGGCAACCTCGTAGTGGACGAGTTCGTCGGGCTGGGGCTGGGTGTCGGCCATGGGTCCATCTCAGCGCCCATCCGTCGGGGCCGCCGCACCGAACCACCTCCATGAGGACCCGACTGCCCTGGGCTGCGTACGGCGTACTGGCCACGCTTGTCGGACTCGGCCTCGCCCACGCCGTTGCCGCGCTCACCGATGCGGACACCTCGCCGGTGCTCGCCGTCGGTGCGACCGTCATCGACCTCACGCCCACCCCGATGAAGGAGTGGGCGATCCGCACCTTCGGCAGCGCCGACAAGACGATCCTCGTCGGTTCGGTGCTGGCCGGCGTGGTCGTCCTCGCCGCGGTGGCCGGCCTCCTGGCCCGCCACCGCACCCGGTACGGCGCCGGCCTGCTCGTCGCACTTGTCGCTGTCGCCGCCGTCGCGGTCCTGACCCGACCGGAGGCATCGGTCCTCGACCTGGGGCCGAGTCTGGTCGCGGCCGTCGTTGCGGTGGTTGCACTGGCGTGGCTCGCGCGCGAGCAGGCCGGCGCCCCTGACGGTGCTGCCGGGGGCCGCCGCGGCGTGCTCATCGCGGTCGGCGTGCTCAGCGCCGCCGCCGTCATCGGAGGCGTGGGCGGCCAGCTGATCACCAAGCTGCGGCTCCGGCCGGAGGACGTGACCCTCCCCGACCCGACCGACCCGGCGGCGGCGCTGCCGCGCGGCCTGGACAAGCAGGTCACCGGCATCACGCCGTTCCGGACCGACAACGACGACTTCTACCGCGTCGACACCCGCCTCGACACCCCCGTCGTCAGCAGCGAGGACTGGACGCTGACCATCGACGGCGACGTCGACAACGAGGTGACGCTGACCTTCGACGAGCTCCTCGACATGCCGATGATCGAGCGCGACATCACCCTCACCTGCGTCTCCAACAGCGTCGGCGGGGAGTACGTCGGCGGCGCCCGCTGGCTCGGCGTACGCCTCACCGACGTGCTCGACCTGGCCGGCGTCGGCAGCAAGGCCGACCAGATCCTGTCGACGGACTTCGACGGGATGACGATCAGCACGCCGCTCGATCTCGCGACGGACGGCCGGGACGCCATGCTCTGCGTCGGCATGAACGGAGAGCCGCTCCCGCGCGAGCACGGCTTCCCGGTGCGGATGCTCATCCCCGGGCTGTACGGGTTCATCAGCGCGACCAAGTGGCTCACCAGGCTGACGCTGACGACGTACGACGCCCAGGAGGCGTACTGGACCGAGCGCGGCTGGGCCACGGACGCGCCGATCAAGATCTCGACCCGGATCGACACACCCCGGTCGCTGGCCGACCTGGACGCCGGCGACGTCGTCGTCGGCGGCGTCGCCTGGGCCCAGGAGCGCGGCGGGGTCGCCAAGGTCCAGGTCCAGATCGACGGAGGCGCCTGGCAGGACGCGAACCTCGGCCCGGACGGCGGCAACGACTACTGGCGCCAGTGGTTCTACCGCTGGGACGCCACGAACGGCTCGCACCGGATCGCCGCCCGCGCCGTGTCCGGCGACGGCGAGGAGCAGACCGCCGCCCGCGCCGAGCCGTTCCCGGACGGTGCCAGCGGGCTGCACGAGCTCATCGTCAACGTCGGCTGAGAAATCCACCCATCCGTTTCCGGCACCTGCTCCGAACCACCTCCCATCACCTCCACCACACGGAAGGCACCACCACCATGAAGCTCCACCACCTCCGCCGCAACGCCGGCGTTGCCGCAGCCGTCCTCACCCTCTCGGTGACCCTCGCCGCCTGTGGCGACGACGACGACACAGCGACAGCAGCGGCAGCAGCGGCAGCGATGACAAGAGCACGACCGCGAGGGCCCTGCGGCCCAGACGTTCGGCGACGGCTGTGCCGAGGTCCCTGCCGACGGCGCCGGCTCGTTCGACGGCATGGTCAAGGACCCCGTCGCCACGGCCGCGAGCAACAACCCGATCCTGACGACCCTGGTGACCGCGGTCGGCGCTGTCGACGGCCTGGGCGACACGCTCAACGGCGCCGAGGAGCTGACCGTCTTCGCACCGTTCAACGGCGCGTTCGCGGAGATCCCCGAGGCCGACCTCAACGCGCTGGTCGAGGGCGGCATGGCCGACGGCCAGGACAGCACCCTCTACAAGATCCTCGCCCACCACGTGGTCGGCGCGAACGCCGACACCGAGGCCGTCGCGGGTGACCAGGAGACGCTTGCCGGCTACACGCTGACCATCGAGGGCGACGAGAACGGCATGACCGTCACGGACGGCACCGTCACCGCCAACGTCATCTGCGGCAACATCCCGACGGCCAACGCGACCGTGTACGTCATCGACAAGGTCCTGACCGGCGTCAAGTGACGCTCGCGTCAACGAGCCCGACGCGGAAGGATCACGTCATGGACCCCGGTGTTCCCGCGCAGGCCGGTGCCCCCCGCCCGGGGGTGCCGGCCGGCGCCGGTCCCGAGCTGGCCGAGCTGCTCCAGCGCTCGGCCCGGGGCGACCGCGCCGCGTTCGCGGCGTTGTACGACGCCACGGCGGCCCGGGTGCACGGCCTCGCGCTCCGCGTGGTCCGTGACCCGGCCCAGGCCGAGGAGGTCACCCAGGAGGCGTTCCTGGAGATCTGGCGCACGGCCAGCCGGTACGACGTCTCCCGCGGGAGCGCCGTGTCGTGGCTGCTGACGATCGCGCACCGCAAGGCGGTCGACCGAGTGCGGTAGCGCCGAGGCATCCAGCCGACGCGAGTCGACGTACCACCACCGCAACCAGACCGTCGACCACGACACCACGGCCGACGCCGCCACCGCCTCGCTCGAGGCGCGGCGGGTGCGGGCAGCGCTCGGGGCGCTCACCGACGTGCAGCGCGAAGCCATCGAGCTGGCGTACTTCGGCGGCTACACGCACACCGAGGTGGCAACCCTCCTCGACCTCCCGGTCGGGACCGCAAAGACCAGGATTCGCGACGGCCTGATCCGGCTCCGCGACACGATCGGAGTAGGACGATGACAGATCACGAGGACACCCGACGGACTGGGACAGCGCGCACGCGTTGTCCGGTGCGTACGCCGTCGACGCGCTCGACGATCTCGAGCGCGCCCGCTTCGAGACGCACCTGCGCGGCGTGCACCGACTGCCGGATCGAGGTGGAGACGTTCCGCGAGACCGCTGCCGCGCTCGCCGTCGAGCCGTCGAGCCTCCCGCCCGGCTGCGGGCCGAGGTGCTCGCCGGCATCGAGTCGATCCGTCCGCTGCCGCCGCTGATCGAGCACAGCCGGCAACCGGTCCCTGACCAGTCCCGCCGACGCCCGTGGTTCGCGACGACCGGACCACTCCTCGTCGCTGCGGCGCTGGTGCTGATCGCCCTCGTGACCACCGTGGCGCTGAAGCCGTGGGCCTCCGACGACGAGGCCCTGACCGCCACCGAGCGGGTCCTGGCCGCCGACGACGCCGACGAGTCGACGAGGAGTTCCCGGACGGGTCCGACGCGCGACGTCGTGCGTCTCGCGGTCCGAAGGGCGCGCCGTCATCATCACCGAGGACATGGCGCTGGCGCCCGACGGCAAGGTCTACGAGCTGTGGTTCCAGACCCCGGCGGGGCCATGGTGCCGGCCGGGCTGATGCCGGACGACGCCGACGCCACCGTCGCTGCTCGAGGGCGACGCCAGCGACGCCACCGCCGTCGGGATCACCGTCGAGCCCGACGGCGGCTCCCACGAGCCGACCACCCCGCCGATCGCCGTCTTCGAGCTCACTGCCTAGCGAGACGCATGACTCCCCGACGGCTCGCCGTCGTCGGGTCCGGCGTTGCCGGGCTCACGGCGGCCTACGTGGCCTCCCGTACGGCCGAGGTGACGCTCTACGAAGCGGACACCCGGCTCGGCGGCCATGCCGACACCCACCTCGTCACCGACCCGGCGACCGGCCGCGAGCTGGCGATCGACACCGGCTTCATCGTGCACAACGAACGGACCTACCCGGTCCTGCTGCGCCTGTTCGACGAGCTCGGGGTCGCCACCCAGGAGTCCGAGATGTCGCTGTCGACCAGCGACGAGGGCACCGGGCTGGAGTGGGCGGGCGCGCTCGGCGCGTCCGGCCTGTTCCCGACGACGAGCGCACCTGCGCGACCGCCGCTACCTGCGGATGCTCGCCGAGATCCCGCGCTTCCACCGCCGGGCGCGGCAGCTGCTGGACCACGACGACAACGCGTGACCAGGCACGACCTGACCCTGGGCGAGTTCCTCGACCGCGGGCGGTTCACGCCGTACTTCCGGCGCCACTTCGTCGAGCCGCTCGTCGCCGCCGTCTGGTCGTGCGACCCAGCCGTCGCCACCGACTACCCCGCGGCGTACCTGTTCACGTTCCTGCGCCACCACGGCATGCTCGGCGTCTTCGGATCGCCGACCTGGCGCACGGTCGCCGGCGGTTCGCGGTCGTACGTCGACCGCGTCGCCGCCGCGATCGAGGCATCCGGCGGCAACGTCCGGACAGGTCGCCGGTCATCGAGGTGTCGGAGGGGGACACCTCGGTGACCGTCCGCACCGAGCACGGCGAGGAGCAGTACGACGCCGTCGTCGTCGCCACCCACCCGGAGCAGGCGCTGGCGCTCCTCGCCGACCCGTCGCCCGTCAGCGCAAGGTCCTCGGCGCGCTGCTGTACTCGCGGAACACCGCGCTGCTGCACACCGACACCGACTGCTGCCGAAGGCCCGCCGCGCCTGGGCGTCGTGGAACTTCCGGCGGCCCGTCGTCGACCAGGACTCGGTGCAGGTGACCTACGACCTGACCCGCCTCCAGCGGCTGCCGACCCCGACGCACTACCTGGTCACCCTCGGCGGCGAGCACCTCGTCGACCCGGCGACCGTCATCGCCCGCCGCGACTACGAGCACCCGCTCTACAGCCCCACCTCGGTCGCCGCCCGCGACCGGCTCGACGAGGTCGACACCCGACGGGTCCGGTTCGCCGGCGCCTACCACGGCTGGGGTTTCCACGAGGACGGCGCGCGCTCCGGCCTCGCGGCGGTGGAGGGCCTCGGCGCTGTCGAGGAGCGTCTCGGTCGCCAGGGTCTCGACCAGCGCAGCGAGCGTCACGAGACCCCGACGAGCCTTCGGCGACGCCGTACACGACGACGATCACGCACACCCGGCGCACGCCGTTCCGCCGTACCTTCCGGCACCGCTCGCACCTGTGGGTCGTCGACCTCGACCGGCTCCCGCAGCCGGGCCGGCTCGCCGCGATCCGCGGGACCTTCGACGGCCGCGACCACTTCGACGGCCACGCCGGCACGATCCGCGAAGGGCTGGATGCCTTCCTCGGCACGCACGGCATCGACGTCCGCGAGGGCCGGGTGCTGATGGCGGCGCACCCGCGCGCGCTCGGCCACTGCTTCAACCCGATCAGCGTGTTCTGGTGCTGGCGCGACCAGGCCGCGACCGGGCCGGCGGACGTGACCGTGGTCGAGGTGCACAACACGTACGGCGACCGGCACGCCTACCTGGTGCCGACCGACGCCGCCGGTGCCGGGCAGGTCGACAAGGCGATGTACGTGTCGCCGTTCCACGGCACCGACGGCCACTACCGGGTGGTCGCGCCCCCGCCCGACGCGTCGACGGACATCGCTCTCCGTCGCAATCTCGCTCCGACCTGACGAAGGCGAACAGTTCACCGCCACCCTCGTCGGCGATCCAGCACGCCGGCCACCGGTCGTCGCCCTCTCCGCAATCCGCGGCGCCCTCCTGATCCGAATACACGGCATCGTCCTCTGGCTGCGCCCTGGGTCGAGGAGGTCGCCCTGGCGACCGTCTCGAGACCGACTGCCAGTCCGTCCCCGCTCCGATCACCCGGAAAGTGTGCGATGACCATCACCCACGAACGTCACCCCGTCCGCAGCTGGTCCGACCTCGAACCGCTGCGGACCACAGGGCCCGGCGCCCGGATCGCGCGTCGCCTGTTCCGGTCGGCGATCGGCCGGCTCGACGTCACCGTCCACGTGGCCGCAGGCACGTCGTACCCCGCAGAGACGCTGGGTCGCGGCGGACCGGAGATGCACGTCAACCGGCCGGACGAGCTGTTCGCCCGGATCGCCAGGGACAAGCTGATCGGCTTCGGCGAGGCCTACCTCACCGGCGCCTGGGACGAAGGACCGAACGCACCGGCGGGTGCCCTCGGCGACTTCCTCACCGTGCTCTGCTCCGAGATCGCGACCCTCGTGCCGCGCCCGCTGCAGCGGCTGCGGTCGGTCATCGTGCCCCGCATCCCGCAGACGCACCGGGGCAGCCGCAGCACGACGCGGGAGAACGTCGCGCACCACTACGACCTCTCCAACGAGCTGTTCGCGCTGTTCCTCGACCCGACCCTGTCCTACTCCTCCGCGCTGTTCGACGACCCGACGACGGCGACCGCTGCCGACCTTCCGAGCGCACAGCACCGGAAGATCGACCGGCTGCTCGACCAGGCCGGCGTCGGTGAGGGGACCCGGCTGCTCGAGATCGGCACCGGCTGGGGCGAGCTCGCGATCCGCGCCGCCGAGCGCGGTGCGATCGTTCACTCGATCACCCTGTCCTCGGAGCAGCTGGCACTGGCGCGCGACCGGATCGCCCGGGCCGGGCAGGCGGACCGGGTCGAGGTCGAGCTGCTGGACTACCGCGCACTCCTCGACTCACCGGCCACGGCTGCGGCGTACGACGCCGTGGTGTCGGTCGAGATGATCGAGGCGGTCGGCTGGCGGTTCTGGCCGACGTACTTCCAGACCATCGACCACGTGCTGGCGCCGGGCGGACGGGTGGCGCTGCAGGCGATCACGATGCCGCACGACCGGATGCTCGCCACCCGGGACACCCACACGTTCATCACCAAGTACATCTTCCCGGGCGGCGCCCTCCCCTCGGTGCGGGCGATCGAGGAGACCGCCGCCCGCCACACCCGGCTCCGGGTCGTGGACAAGATGCCGCTGGGCGCGCACTACGCCCGGACGCTCCGGATGTGGGACGACGCGTTCACTGCGGCAGGCGCCGACGTCGCGGCCCTCGGCTTCGACGAGACCTTCCGGCGGCTGTGGCACTTCTACCTGGAGTACAGCCGTGCCGGCTTCGCGTCGGGCTACATCGACGACCACCAGATCGCGCTTGCTCGGGAGGAGTCATGACCACCAGTCAGGCCGTCGCCACCCGCCTCGAGGACGCGCTCGCCCCGTTCGTCGGCGGCGAGCTGCCGGTGCGGCTGGTCGCCTGGGACGGTTCGACGGCCGGGCCGGCCGACGCGCCGCAGGTCGAGCTCCGCTCCCCCGACGCCGTGCGCCGGCTGCTCTGGCAGCCCGGCGAGCTCGGCGCCGCCCAGGCCTACGTGACCGGTGAGCTCGACGTACGGGGCGATCTCGATGCCGCCCTGTCCCATGCGTTCGCGGTGGCCCGCGACGAAAGCTCGGGGGTCGGCGGCTGTCGCTGCCGGCCTTGGCACGCGCGGTGCGGACGGCCGTCGGACTGGGGGTCATCGGCCGTCCGCCCGCTGCGCCCGCGACCCAGGCTCGGGTCCGCGGTCGGTTGCACAGCAAGGAGCGCGACCGGAGCGCGATCAGCCACCACTACGACCTGACGGCGGACTTCTACTCGCTCATCCTCGACCCGACGATGGCGTACTCCTGCGGGTACCACCGCGACCCGTCGGTCTCGCTCGAGGAGGCGCAGCACGCCAAGCTCTCGCTCGTGTGCCGCAAGCTCGGCCTCGAGCCCGGCATGCGGCTGCTCGACGTCGGCTGCGGCTGGGGGTCGCTCTCGCTGCACGCCGCCGAGCACTTCGGTGTCCAGGTCGTCGGGGTGACGATCTCGAAGGAACAGAAGAAGTACGCCGAGGCGGCTGCGCGTCGCCGCAGCGTCGACCACCTCGTCGAGTTCCGGCTCTGCGACTACCGCGACGCCGTACGCCTGGCGGGAGCGGAGTACGACGCGGTCGCGTCGATCGAGATGGGCGAGCACGTCGGCGAGGCGCACTACCCGACGTACGCCGCAGGTCCTGCACGACGCGGTGCGGCCCGGCGGCCGGGTGCTCGTCCAGCAGATGTCGCGGTCCGGACCCTGGCCGGGCGGTGGTCCCTTCATCGAGTCGTTCATCGCCCCCGACATGCACATGCGGCCGGTCGGCGCGACCGTCGCGCTGCTCGAGGGCTCGGGGCTCGAGGTGCGCGACGTCCACGCGCTGCGTGAGCACTACGTTCAGACGGTGGCAGGTTGGAAGGATCGGCTCGGGCAGAACCTCGCGGAGATCACCGCCCTCGTCGGCGAGGAGATGGTCCGCGTCTGGCGGCTCTACCTGGTCGGCGGGGCGATGGCGTTCCGCGACGGGCGGATGGGCGTCGACCAGATCCTCCTGGTGCGGCCGGGAGCGCCGCACGGACTGGAGCCGGAGCGCTCGTGGTGACCGCCGTCCTGGTGTCCCTCGCCGCCGTCGCGGTCGTCGCCGTCGTGGTGATGACGGTGACCGCACTCGTCGCGCGCCGCCAGGGCCGCGTGGTCGTGGTCGACGTGGCGTGGGGCATCGCGCTCTCGCTGGCCGCGGTCGCCGCGGCCGTGGTCGGGACCACGCTCGACGAGGGCACGCAGTGGCGCGCCTGGGTGCTCGCCGGGATGGTCGCCGTCTGGGGGATCCGGCTGTCGCGGCACATCCATCAGCGCAGCGGCAGCGGCGAGGACCCGCGCTACGAGCTGCTCCTCGGCGGACCGCTCAACGAGGTCGGCATGGGAGTCGCCGTCCGCAAGGTCTTCGCGATCCAGGGCGCGGCGGTCTGCCTGGTCGCCCTGCCCGTCACGATCGGCGCCGTGACCGACGTCGAGTGGACGCCGCTGGTCTACGTGGGACTCGTCCTGTGGCTGGTCGGCCTCCTCTTCGAAGCCGTCGGTGACGCACAGCTGGCGGCGTACCGTCGCCAGCCCCGCGACACCCGGCCGCCGGTGCTCGACACCGGCCTGTGGCGGTTCACCCGCCACCCCAACTACTTCGGCGACGCCTGTCTGTGGTGGGGGATCTGGGCCGCCGGAGCCATGGCGAGTGGGGTGGTTGCTGGGTTGGCGACGGTGATCGCTCCGCTCGCCATGACCTACTTCCTGGTCTTCGCGACCGGCGCCAAGCTGCTCGAGGAGAGCATGATGAAGCGGCCGGCGTACCGCGAATACGCACGGCGTACCTCGATGTTCGTCCCACTGCCTCCGCGACGTTCCACGTAGCCGCCTACGCTCGGCCCGTGACTTCCTCGAGCGACGAGATCCTGCGGCTCGCCTCGGCCGACAACTTCCGCGACGTCGCCGGGCCCGGCTACGCGACGCACGACGGCGCCCGAGTACGACGCGGCGTCTTCTTCCGCTCCAACGAGCTGCGTCTCAACGAGGCCGACCACGACGCGCTCTCCGGCCTCGGCCTCCGCGCCGTGCTGGACCTGCGGTCGAAGCCGGAGATCGAGCGGCACCCCGACGCCGAGGTCCCTGGCGCCGCCTGGCACAACTTCGACGTGTCCGGCATCCCGATGGGGGAGGTCGCCGAGCTGCGGGACCGGCGCAGCGCGGTCGAGCTGATGGACCGCGTCTACCGCGGCTTCGTCGACAGCGCCGACGCGCGGGCGGAGTTCGGCGAGCTGTTCCGCCAGCTCGCGACCGGCGGCCCGCAGCTCTTCCACTGCACGGCCGGCAAGGACCGCACCGGCTGGGTCGCCGCACTGCTGCTGCACATCGCCGGCGTCGACGACCCGACGATCGAGAGCGACTACCTGCTCACCAACGCGCTCACCGGCCACAGCCGTGCCCGGGTCGAGGCCGAGATCGTCAAGCTTCTCGGCGCCGAGAAGCTCGCAGCCTTCGAGCCGACGTTGGTGGCGGACATCGAGTACCTGCGGTCGGGCTACGACGCCGTCCAGGAGAAGTACGGCGACCGCGCGACCTATCTGCGCGAGGGCCTCGGTCTCGACGATGGGACCGTCGTCGCGTTGCGCGCCATGCTCCGCGACGACGGCCCACCTTCCTAACTCACGGGTCGATCACGATCGTGCAGACGACCGTCCGAGGCGACGGGTCGATCTCGATGCCCTCATGGGTCACCGAGTCGTCCCACCCGGCCGCGGTGTCGGTGTCCGCGGTGGTGCCGGTGTTGGTGCACGACATCGAGGTGATGCTGGTCTCGCCGGATCCGCCGTCACGGAAGTTCACCTGGATGTCGGCCAGCGGCGGGTTGGTGAACGTCGCCTCGGCCGCACCTGACGGCTGGTTGTCCGTGCAGTTGGTGCCCGCCACGACGGTCACGGTCTGCGGGTCACCTGGCGCGTCGCCGTAGCCCGGCGGCGGTGAGGTCTCGTCGACGTCGTAGTCGCCGGTCGCCAGACCGGAGACGCACACCTCGCCGATGGTCGAGTCCTCGTCACCGGCCCCGTTGTCGGTCACGCTCGCGCCGTCGTAGGAGAACACGGCGCCGGCGTTGCTGACAGCTCCGCCCTTCGTGCTGTTCTTCAGGATCCGCAGTGCACCTTCCTGGAGCTCGTTGTAGTAGGTGCAATCGAGGAGGTCGGTGTCCGCGTCGATGCCGAACGTGACCGTCGTACCGTTGATGGACGGAGTGACGCCACTGCTGGCGCTGCAGTCGAGGTGGTCGAACGCCCAGTTGGCCGGGATGACGTCCTCGTTGACGGTGTAGCCGCTGCCGAAGAGCACGCCGTCGAACGTCTTCGCTCCGTCGTCCTTGAGGGTGAAGGTGTTCACGGTCGCCGGGTCGGTCCCGAACGACTTGGTGTAGCCGAAGTCAGTCGTGTTCGGGTTCTCGTCCGGGATTGTCTCCTTGCGGATGATGACCTGACCGCAGTTGGTGAGGTTGATGCCCACCGGGCGGATGAAGTCCTTCAGCTGCGAGGTGAACGAGTCGGACGAGCGGCTCTTGAGCATCGCGCTGCCGAACGACGCGCACTTGTTCGCCTGGAAGATCAGCCGCAGGTCCAGCTGCGCCTCGCCGAACGTGCGGGCCGAGAGCGAGCCGGCGCGTGAGGATGCCGTCCGACTCCGCGGCCGGGATGGGCGTGGTGCTGATGGTGCCGGCCGCGCACGGGTTGCCGCCGCACGTCGCTGACGGGACATCGAGGTCCGCCGGTGCTCCCCAGGCCGAGCCGGTCCACCGGCGCAGCGGTGATGTCGGCCCGAGCGCCGCCCTGGTCGATCAGGTACTCGATCAGCAGGTCGCCGGCCGTACGGATCTTGTTCGGTCCCGACGCGCAGCTGGTGCTCGACTGGTTGAACTCGAAGTCCATCAGCGTGGTGCCGCTCGGGTCGTTGACCCGGCTCCAGGCGAGGTTGAGGAAGCCGGGATGACCACCGACACCGGCCTCGCGGTAGACGTGGAAGGTCCGCAGGTCGCTCTTGTTGTTGGGGATGCTGCCGGTCGTCTCACCAGGGCAGGCCGTGTCCTCCTTGACGCCGCCCTGGTAGGAGTCGTCGCTGGTGCCGGTGGCCAGGTCGATCGCCCGGACCTCGGTGAAGCTGGCCCAGTCGACGGACGGCGCCGCGTCGTCGACCTTGAGGTTGGCGTTGGTGTCGATCTCGAAGTTGCTGCCCGCCAGGCTGGCTTCCGGGTGGCTGGCCGTCGCGATGGCTGGCAGCAACGCACAACCCACGACGAGGGCGCCGGCGAAGGCCAGACGCGCGCGAGTAATCCTTCTGTTCATGATCATCCTCTCCGTGGAGCGTGCGCCGCGGGAGCGCGACGTACCGGAAAAGGCGGGGCCGGCGACGAGTGGCGGAGCGAATGCCCGGAACTATCTGACTCGTCAGGCGACGGAGGCCTCGCCGCCGACCTTCAATGTCATCCTGAGGACGAGGGCTGTCAATGCGACGAGTGCACGACGTAATCACTGTAGATACGACGATGCTCGATTTTACGTACGCCTCGCCTAGTGGCTCGGGAGCTCGCAGACGATCGATCCCCAGCACGTGGTTGAGCCGGCCGAAGGCCAGCCAGGACAGGTTATACCGGGTTCTGGGGCCGCGGATGGGCTCGGTCGCCTCGGTCTCCTTGGCCGACTTGGGCTCCGGCGGGGGCGGGGCGGCCGGGATCCGCTGCTTGATGATCTCCTCGGTCCGCGGGTCGAGCACGATCTCGTGGCTGTCGCCGTCGCGGCCGTCGAACCGAACGGCGACGGTCTGGAAACCCTTGTGCCGCTGGCTCTGCGCATACATCGCGTAGGCCTTGCGGTCGGCGTCGGTCAGGTCGACCTCGTCGGTGAACGGCGTCATCAGGGCGCGCGGCCACAGCTTCTCGGCGAGTACGACGTTGACCTCGATGCCGAGCACGCCCATGATCGCGCCGATGTAGATCAGGCCGAATCAGACCGAGGACGATGCCGAAGGTCGCGTCCATCTCGCTCGGCGGCGTCGAGCACGCGGGCGACGTACCAAGCGCCCGAGCCACTGCAGGACCTGCCACAGGACGGCGATCGTGAAGCCGCCCGGCGCAGCGCGGGCGATGTCGTGGCTGATCGCCTTCGCCGCCGCCATCCGCAGCAGGATCGTCATGACGGTGCCGAGGATGCAGGACGGTGACCAGTCGGACCAGCCACTCGAACCACGCGTAGTCCTTGAATCGAGCCGACCAGCTCGGTCTCGGTGACCACCGCTGAGAGCACCGAGATGCCGAGGATGATGCTGCCCGCGGTGGCCAGCAGGAACACGCTGGTGACGCGGGTCAGCACGGGGTGCGGCCGGCTGTTGCGCGGCACCGCCCAAGCGGCGGCCTGGACGTTCTGCAGCGCGAGGCCGAGACCGACCGCACCGTAGAGCGCACCGAGACCACCGAAGACGATGGCGCCGACCGACCCCTGGAGGCCCTCTGGCTTACCGAGCTGGGTGCCGATGATCGGGAACTGCGCGAGCGCCGAGTTGAGCACCCTCGTCTCGAGCTCGGGGTAGCCCTGCAGCAGGAAGCCGAGGATCGACGAGGCGAGCAGCAGCAGCGGGAAGATCGCGAAGAAGGCATAGAACGTCAGCACCGCGGCCAGGTAGTTGCCCTGGTCGTCGAAGTACTTGTAGATCACCGCCAGCGGGACCCCGAGGATCGGGGACTTGCGCTGGGTGCGATCAATGCTGGACGCGACCCCCACGACGATGAATTACCCGTCGGGGGTGTCGTGATCAGTTCTCACTCGCTCCCGGGGTCGAACACCATGTCGTCCGGCACGTCGACGCCGGCCCCTCGGAGACCATGAAGGAGATCATCAGCCGGTCGCTTCCGACGCCAGGCCTGGTCCCCCAGCCGAGCGTCAGCCGAGCAGCTCGGCCGTCGCCAGCCTGACCGCCGCCTGCAGGTCGAGCCCGGCTCCGCGGGCCTCCGCGGCTTCGCGCACGCCCGGGCGCAACGCAGCGACGGCCGCACCAGTACGACGCTCGCGGAGCTCGATGTCGGAAGGCACCATCACCGACGCTTCGTCGGCGTACGCCCTGTCCACGGCCGCGAGCAGCGTCGCCGCGAGGTCGGCCCGCTCGCGGACCACGGCGAGCGCGGCGAAGGTCTCGAGGCACTCCATCAGCCGGTAGTCCTGGTAGTCCTCCCCGAGCACCGTCTCCACGGCGATCCGCAGGCAGTCGCCGGCGGCGTCCGGATCGTTGACGAGGAGCTCGACGTCGGCCAGGCCCATCAGCGCGAATGCCGCCTCGAGCTCGTTGTCGCCCTCGGTCCGGAGGATTTCCTCGAGGCAGGCGCGTGCGGTCACGGCGTCACCGAGCTGCACCGCGACGGCGGCCCGGTTCCCCAACGGGATCGCCATCGGCAGCGCACCGTTGAGGGTGCGCCGGAGGGCGATGCTCTCGTCCAGCAACGTCGCCGCCTCCTCGCTGCGGCCGATGTCATGGCTGAGGCTGGCGAGCGAGTTCAGTGCGCGGGCCGCCCACAGCTGGTCCGGGCCTTCACGGAGCAGCTCGTACGCCGTCCGGCAGTGCTCGATGGCCTCCGCGACCAGGCCCTGCTCGCCGCGACAGATCCCCAGGGCGTAGGTGGCACTTCCCCGAAGGGTGAGATCGGCATCCGGCGCCAGCGCCAGGGCCCGCGGCAGCCAGTCGGTGTCGGCGCTGCCCGGTCCGACGTGGTACCAGTACCGGCCCAGGGCCGCGGTCAGCTCCAGCAGCCGCTCGCCCACGGGCGAGTCCTGTTCGGCCGTCGCGTGGAGCCGTTCCAGTGCGGCACGCAGGTTGGCCCGGTCGGGGTCGATCAGCGCGACCCAGGCTGGGATGGAGATCCTGCCGTCGGCGTCCAGCACGAACCTCCGGTACCACTCGGCATGGGCGTCGGCGATCCGGTCGCGGTCGTCGCCGATCAGCTCGCCGGCGTACTCCCGCAGCGTCTCGAGCAGGCGGTAACGCCCGTTCCGGGCATCGACCACCAGGCTGGCCCGCGCCAGCGCCGTGAGGTCGGCTGCCGTCACACCAGCGACTTCGGCTGCCGCCTCGGCGGTGAAGCCGCCGTCGAAGACGGCGAGAGCGCGCGAACCGACCGGCCAGCTCGTCGGGCAGCAGAGCCACGCTCCACGCGATCGCGTCCCGCAGGGTGCGCTGGCGGGAGCTGCGGTCCCGCGGGCCGTCGGACGCGAGGTCGAGCGCCTGCCGGTTGGCGAGCTGCTCCTGGAGCACCTCGAGCGAGCACCTCGTCGGCGCGCGCCGCGACCAGCTCGATCGCCAGCGGGATCCCGTCGAGCTGCTCGCAGAGCATGGCCGACGGTGTCGGGCGGCGCCTCGAACATCGGCGGTCCACGCTGCGGGCGCGCTCGACGAAGAGCGGGACGGCATCGGTCGGGGCCAGCGGCTCCAGCGGCACCACGCGCTCGCCGTACAACCGCAGCCGGATCCGGCTGGTCACCAGCACCCGCAGCCCGGGCGCCGCCGCCAACAGCTCGGACACCACCGGCGCCGCGTCCTCGACCTGCTCGAAGTTGTCGAGGACCAGCAACAGGCGGAGGTCGCGCAGGTGCGCCTTCAGCGCAGGGAGTACGTCGCCGGCGGGCAACCTCGACCTCGAGCACGTCGGCGATCGTCCCTGCCACCAGCCGGTGGTCGTGCAGCGGGTCCAGGGCGACGAACCACACGCCGTCGGGGTGATCGGCGGCGAGGCCGTGGGCGACGGCGAGGCCGAGCCGGGTCTTGCCGATGCCGCCCGGCCCGGTGATGGTGAGCAGTCGGTGCTCCGGGTCCCGCAGCAGATCGGTGACGGTGGCGATCTCCGCCACCCGGCCGACCAGTGACGTGACCGGCGCGGGCAGGTGCCGGCGCGACCGCAGCTCGACGTCCTCGACCCGCAGGGACGCGTCGTCGGCGAGGATCGCGGCCTGCAGCCGCTGCAGGTCCTCACCGGGATCGAGACCGGTCTCGTCGGCCTTGACCTCCCGGCCGTCGGCGATAGACCGTCGAGCGCGTCGGCCTGACGGTCGCTGCGGTGCAGCGCGAGCATCAGGTGGCCGCGGAGCTCCTCGTTGAGCGGGTGCTGCTCGACCAGCGGCTCCAGCCACGGCACCAGCTCCCGGTGCCGGCCGAGCGACAGCAGCGCACGCGCACGCATGGCGACGGCGGCCAGCCGCTCCGCCTCGAGCGCCACCACCACCGGTCCGATCGAGCGGCAGGTCACGGAGGTCCTGCCACGCCTCGCCGCGCCAGAGGGCGAGCGCCTCGTCGATCAGCGCGACCGCACGGTCCGCGTCCGGCTCCGCGGCCGCCTCGCGCTGCGAGCCGGCTGAACCGCTCCGCGTCGACCTCGACGTCATCGGTGAGCAGCCGGTAGGCCCGGCCCTCGGTGACCAGCCGGTCGCCGTACTCCCCCAACGCGGTGCGCAGCGACGACACGTAGACCTGGAGGCTGCGCAGCGGGTTGGCCGGGCCGGCCTCGCCCCAGATCTCGTCGACCAGTCGTTCGACGGGTACGGCGGCCGGCGCGAGCGCCGTCAGCACGCCGAGTACCGCCCGCTGCTTGCGCGATCCCAGGTCGACGACAGCACCGTCGATCGTGGCCTCGAGAGGCCCGAGTACCGCGATCCGGAGGCTGCGCACTCACGGAGTCTGCATCAGTGAAGAAAGGAATTGAGCGGAATTTGAGCACTGGTGGAGACGCTTCTCATCAAGCCCACCTGCCGGGCCCCAGATTCCCGAGAGGACCATCCCGATGAGCGTCATGGCCTACGACCGCAAGACCCGTCTCGAGCCGCCGCCCGCCGCCCGCCCCGTGGGTTCTCCGCGGACGCCGACGCCCGGCCGACTGGTCGAGCTCCGGTCGGTGCCGATGCCCCCTCGCGAACGCCCGAGCCGCGTCTCCCAGCGTGAGGCCGAGGTGCTGCGCCTCATCGCCCGCGGCCTCTCCAACGCCGAGATCGGCGCCGAGCTCTTCATCTCGCTCCCCACCGTCAAGTCACACGTCGCGAGCCTGCTCTCGAAGCTCGGTGCCCGCGACCGGGTGCAGCTGGTCGTGGCTGCCTACGAGACCGGCTTCGTGCTGCCTGGTCACCTCCGCGGAGCGGCTCGACCGGTCGCCTGAGGTCTGGAGATAGCTCCGATGATCCGTCGTCCCGCCACCGCAACGCTGGCAACCGGCCTTGCCGCCTCGCTCCTCACCTTGCAGCCGGCGCCTGCGGCCGATGCCGCCGTCCGCCGTCCCGACCTCGTCGTCCCGGCGCTGACAGCTCCTGCCGAGGTGCGGGCGGGGGCGACGCTCCAGGTCTCGGTCACGACGAAGAACGCGGGCCGGAGCCGGGCCGCCGCGTCCGTCACCAAGGTCTACCTGTCTGCCGACGCGTCGGTGGGCGGCGACATCGCGGTCGCGACGGTCCAGGTGCCGCGGTTGAGGCCGGGCCGGCAGAACGTCGCCCGGCCGACGCTGCGCGTCCCGGCGAGCGCCGCCGTCCGGAACTACCGCGTGATCGCGTGCGCCGACACCCGCAAGCAGGTGCGCGAGTCGAGGGAACGCAACAACTGCCGAGTGGCCGACCGCGCGGTCCGAGTGACCGCGCCGCCCCCGGAGGTGCCGGACTTCCCGCTCGACCCGGATCCGATCACCGTCGACCCGACCTCCGACGACGCACGTGCGGTCAGCAAGACGATCTACGACACCACCCAGAGCACGACCATCAAAGCGACCGGCGCGGACGGTACGACGTACACCCTCGTCATCCCGGCCGGTGCGCTGGTCGGTCCGGAGACGATCACGCTGACTCCCCTTGCCAAGGTCGGCGACCTCCCCCTCTCGGGTGGCCTCGAGGCCGGGGTGCAGCTGGAGCCGCACGGCCTCGTCCTCCTGAAGCAGGCCAGGCTCACCATCGACGCGGGCAGTCTCGGCCCGATCGCCCAGCAGACGCCGTTCTACTTCCACGAGGGCGGCGAGGACTTCCACCTCTACCCGAACCTGGTGCCCCAGTCCGGCGATGACCCCAGCGTGGTGCGGCTCCCGATCGACCACTTCTCGTCCGCTGGAGTCGGTCTCGCGACGCCTGCCGACCGCGACGGTGTCGCCAGCCATCCCACCGACCGCGACCAGGGTCAGATCGCCGGCCAGATCGCCGAGATCATCCGCGCGGCCCGCGAAGCCGACCCCAACGGTGACCTCGGGACTCTCCGACCAGGTCGGCGCGCAGATCGAGGCACTGCTCAACTCCTACTACGACGGTGCGATCAAGCCGCGCCTGGTGGCGGCGGAGGCCAACCCCCGCGACACCGGCGCTGCCTTCGCCTCGATCGACGACGCCCTCGCTTGGCTGCGCACGATGCAGCTCTTCCTCTACCCCGGCGGCGACGTCTACGCGACGCCGCGGATGACGCGACGCGTTCAACCGGGTGCTGCGGGTGTTCACCGCCGTCTACAACGACGCGTGGAAGCGTTGCTCGGTGGAGCACGAGCTCGAGATGCTGCCGCTGCTGCTGCGGATCGCGCGCCAGGCCCAGCTGCTCGGCATCTCCTGGGGCGCCGCCGCCGAGCAGCGGTTCAAGGACTGCTCGCGGTTCGAGCTCCGCTTCGACTCGAAGGTCACCTTCGACGGGACCTGGCCGCTGGGTGGGGAGGAGCTCTACAACGTGCCGCACACCGGCCACGGGACCTGGCGCGCGCAGGCGACGACCATCAACTCCCTCGGTGGAAACTCCGGCACCGACCAGGTGAGCCTGCCGCTGACCACGGCGACGTACCACGACGAGTACACCTACCGGCGGTCGGACGACTCGACCTGCCACGGCTACTCCGACCAGACCGGCTCAACTCCGGGGACACTGCGCACCACGGTGCTCCCGTCGTTCAACCCGCCAACCCGCGGGAGGTCCCGCCGGACGGCACCTGGACCCCGACCCCGGTGGACGTGCTCATCCACGCTGGCCCCGTCCGGTGTCATCGACAAGCGGCACACCGTCGACTGTGGCGGCTCCGACTACACCAACGAGCTCACGTCGGAGTGGCTCGTCACCCTCCGCACTTCCACCCTGCCGACCTGAGCCTGCTCTTCGGCAAGAAGGCAGACCGGTCCGATGACCTGATCTACGCCAAGACCTGGAACAACTCGGAGAGCGAGCCCAACCACCTCGGTGCCGAGACCTGGACCGAGGCGACGACGGTGGAGCTTTGGCACAAGCCGGCCACCTGAGGTCAGGACAGCAGCGCTGCGATGACGACCGCGGCGGGTGCGGCGAGCAGCGTCGACACGAAGATCGCGTCGCGCGCGAGCAGGATCCCGCGCTCGTAGCGGATCGCCACGACGAACACGTTCTGCGCGGTCGGCAGCGCCGACAGCAGAGTCACCGCGAACAGGTCGGCCCCGTCCATGCCGAGGAGGAAGTGCCCGGCGGAGTACGCCGCCAGCGGCTGGACCACCATCTTGAGCCCGACGACCACGGCCAGCGCACGCGGGCGGACGCCGCGGCCGGGGAGCGGTCCGAGCCGCAGTGCGACGCCGTACGCAATGAGCATCGCGGGCACCGCCATCCCACCGACGAGAGCGAGCGGGTCCTCGATCGGCTGCGGCAGGCGGGTGTCGGTGAGTGCCAGCAGCACGCCGATGCCGGTGGCGATGGTGAGCGGGTTGGTGAGCGGGCGGATCAGCACCTTGCCGATCGGTAGCCGTTCCGGGTTGCGGTCGACGTCGAGCAGGGTCAGCGCGAGCGGTTGCAGCACGAGCAGCTGCAGCAGGAGCACCGGCGCGACCAGGGCCGCGTCACCGAGGGCGTACGCCGCGACCGGGATGCCGAGGTTGCCGGCGTTGACGTAGCCGGAGCAGAGGCTGGTGACGACCGTCGTACCGAGGTCCCAGCGCCGGCGGACCGCAATGACCGCAATGACGACCACGGCCGCGCCCACGCCGGCGATCGTCGCGAACAGGTGCGTGGAGAAGACCTCCGCCGGGTCGGACTCGGCGAGGACCGTCACCAGCAGTGCGGGGCTCGCGACGTAGAACGCCAGCAGGGCCAGGGTGCGCTGGCCGGCCGCGTCGACCAGCTTGATGTGTGCGACAAGGATCCCGAGCCCGACCACTGCCGCGATCGTCGCGAACCCACCGAGCACACCACCCACGTCCCGATCCCATCACGGGGCGGTGGAGCGTCGGTGGGCGCGGTTAGCGTGCGAGCCATGGCTGCATACACGGTTGCGCGACTGGACGAGATCGAGGAGTTCACCGATGCAGGCTGTCGATATCGGCCGATCCGGCATCACCTGGGCATCTCGGTGTTCGGGGTCACGGCTTGGACCGCCGATGCGGCGGGCGACCTCGTCATCAACGAGCACGACGAGGGTGACCCCACCGCTGACGAGGAGCTCTTTCTCGTCCTTCGCGGTCACGCAGTCTTCGAGGTGGACGGCGACCGGGTCGACGCCCCGGCAGGAACACTTGTCTTCGCCCCACCTCGGACGAAGCGGACGGCCTCGGCCGAGGAGGCCGGGACGATCATCCTCGCGCTGGAAGGCTCGCCGGGAAAGGCGTACGACGCACGCGGCTGGGAGCTCTGGGCGCCCCTGGCCCCGCTCTACGGGTCGGGCAATTTCGCCGAGGTCGCGGACCGACTCACCTCTATTGTGGCGGTCAGTCCGCAGTACCCCATGCTGTTCTTCAACCTCGCTTGTTGCGAGAGTCGCTGCGGCCGGACGGACGACGCGCTCGACCACCTTCGGCAAGCCATCGCCGTGTCCGAGGAATGGCGTGAATCGGCCAGACGTGACTCCGACCTGGATCCGATCCGCGACGAGCCTGCGTTCCAGGAGCTGATCAGAGCTTGAGCGTGCTCGACATGAGGAACCGATCGATCGCGACCTTGATGGCGACGCGGTCCGGGTTCGGACGAGGGACCCGATACCGGCTGGCGTAGATCTCCTCGGCCCGCCGAACGGCTTCCGGCTCGGTGAGGACCACCGCGTGGCCCTCGAGCGTGGACCAGCGCCTGCCGTCGACCTGGCAGGCGGCTACGGCAACACCGGTCTCCGGCCCGGCCGCGATGGTGCGGACCTTGCGGGAGCCGCCGCTGGTGATCACCCAGGCGCACTGCTGCTCGTGGTCGAGGGCCACACCCACCGGAACGGCGTGCGGGCGCCCGTCCTCGCGCACGCTGTTGAAGGTGCAGAGGTGTCGCTCGGTCCAGAAGTCGAGCAAGAGCGGCGGGAACAGATCCCAGCCGGGAGTCCAAGAGGTCATGTGTGAATCCTCGCCGACGCTCAGGTCCGCCGTGGGTAGTCGATGTCGATGCGGAAGTCTTGGTAGATCTCGCCGGCGATGTCGCCATTGTTGTTGCGGAGGAGTTCGATCTTGCGGGTGCCGCGGGGGGTGACGATTCGGGCGAGGCCGTGGCGGGTGACCCAGCGGTAGGCGCCGAGTCCGAGCTGATCGACGGTGTAGGCGTCGTGGGTCTTGGCCCGATGGTGGAACCGGGTCAACGGGGCGTCGTTGTGGTCGCCTGTCTGCCCGGGTGGACCAGCCGGGGTCATAGGGCGTGGGGTGGTCGTGGTCGAGCCGGCCGGTGGCACGGTTCGAACTGTGCGGGAAGACGTCGTAGACGGTCCGCAGCCGGGTCCGGGCCTTGACCGCGGTGGGGTGTTCGTAGCCGTTGACGCTGTGCCCGGTGTTGAGGTCGATCACCGGCTGGAGGGTGATGTTGCGGTGCTTGACCAGGTCGGCGACCTGCTCGAGCAGCATCGGACCCAAGGCGTCGACCCGGGCGATCCCGTCGACCTGTCCGGACAGCACCAGGTCGGTGAGGTGGACGTTGATCATCGCCGGGCGGCGCTTCCTCGTCGGCCGCACCGCCACCGGCTCCTCCGTCGAGGGCGGGGTGTCGAGGCCGTCGAGCAGCGACGCGGCGGCGTGGGGGTCGGTGACCAACAGCGCGAACGCCTGGGCGCGGAGCTCGCCGCGGGTCGGCGGGTTCTCCGGATCGACCTCGCCGTGCTCGGCGAGCGCGTCGGCGAGGTCGTCGATGTTGGCCTCGCCCTCGACCACGTCAGCGGCCGGTAGCTTCGCCGAGATCCGTCGCGACCCGGGCTCACCTTGGACCAGGTCGACCAACTCACCTGGCTTGGGCCGGGAGACCCACACGCCGGTGCGTTTCTCGTCCTCGGCCAGACCGGGCGCGGTAGCCCTCCGGGTCGGCCTCGATGGTCTTGGCCTCCGCGATCCCCAGCATCCGCCCGGGTGACTCATCGACGGCGGCTGCGACCGCGGCGTCGACGAGCGCGACCTGGTCGCGGGTCAGCTCGCGGGTCATCGCGGCGACCTTCTGCGCCACCCAGGGTTCGATCCGCAGGTCCTTGACCAGCGCCCACAGCAACGGGAGCCGGTGCCGCAGGTCGAGGGCCTGGCCGGCCTGGTTGCGCAACGCGATCACACCCGCCTCCAGGGCGATGGCGAGCTCGGCCCAACACAACTCAGATGCCTGCGGGGTGCCGTCGCCGCCGAGCTGGATCAGCCGGTCACCTCCCTTGCTCAACGGCACCGCACCCGGCCGGGCTTGAGGGTCCGCGGAGTGCAGGTCCGCCCAGTGCTGCAGCAGTCGCAGCCGCTCCACACCCTGCTGCCGACGCGCGGACACCTCACCTTCGGCAACAGCCAAGGTCGCCCGCGCGTCCAGATCCCCGAGTTCCATACCTCAGATTCGAACACCCACCTCCGACACTTCGACGGTGGCGCCCCCCGGAGTCTCGCCACCTGTGGACAACTGGCGAGGGGAGGGCCGCGACTTCTCAAAATCTTGCCGGGCGTCGCGCAAGACGTCGCCGCGGTTGGACCGTCCTACCTACGCAATCCACTGCAACGAAGCATTGCGCCCACTATGACGCACCAACCACCTCCTCGCCCGGTCGCCGGCGTTGGGGCCGCACGCAGATCTCGAGGTCGAGGGCTGCCCCGAGCGGGCTTCGGGCCGACGTGTCAGGAGGGGCAGGTCTCCTGGAACGTGCGGTCGCCGAACTGCTCGGCCCATTCGGCGTTCGTGAGGTCCCGTCCCGCGAGACGGCAGGCGAACTCGAGGGCGTAGTCCGGGCGGGTGTCCCAGCGGTAGACCGCTCCTTCGTTCTCGTCTGCGACGAGCACCGACCGTCCGTCGGTGAGGAACTGCGAGACCGCGAAGAGCGGTGGGGTGACGACCCTGGCGATGAGTCGGCCGGTGTCCGCGTCCCACAGCGCCGCGCTCGCGTCTGCCGCGACGTCAGGATGCGGCTGCCGTCCGGCGAGTACGCGAGAGAGAGAACGGCGCCGTCGTGAACATCGACGGGTCGACGCACTGGTTGGCCGGTCTCGAGGTCGAGCTCGACCAGGCTTCCGGAGACCTCGACCGCCACGCGATCGCCGCCCGGTGAGAAGTCGATCCGGCGGATGTCGCCCTCCAGGTCCGTGGTGCCGCGGTCGAGAAGCGAACCCGACTCGAGGTCCACGAGCGCCCACTCCGAACAGGGAACCCGCCAGAACTCCCAGGCCGCCTTCGGCGGGCCGGTCGCGACGAACGCCGTGCGGTTGTCCGGCCCGAGCGAGACCGCGCAGGGTACGTCGTCGAGCCGCACCGGCGCACCGAGCGGCTCGAGCGTCGCCGGGTCGACCATGGTGACGGCACCCGACACCTCCGCGATCGCCAGCCTGCTGCCGTCGGTGCTGAAGTCGATCCCCGTCACCTCGCTCCCCGCTGGTCGTTCCTGGACGACGTCGCCGGTGCCGGGATCCCAGACGGTAACCTGATCTCCGGTTGGCAATGCATAGCGATGGCCGTCGGGATCCCAGACACCCCACAGCCCGGTGGAACCTGAGGGCCGCTCGAGTCTCCCCCCGAGCTTCCCGGTTCGCACATCGAGGAAGATGACGCCCTCGTTGGTCTGGTAGGCGACGTGGCCACCGCCGGGAGCGACAGCCACGGTTTCGTCCCAACCGAACGGAGGGGGCGGGGCCACTTGCGCGAGGAAACGTCGGCTCCCGTCCAGGTCCCACTGGCGGAGGGACGCGTCCGCCCCGGCCGTGTAGAGGGTGGATCCGTCCGGGCTGAAGGCGGCTCTCTCTCCCGAGTCCGCCAGAGGAAGTCGGGCCCGGAGCCACCGGTCGCGACCACCCACACCAGCGCCTCCTGAGCTCCCGTGCCGATGGTGGCCAGCATGCGGCCGTCGTCGGAGAAGGTGACCAGCCAGCCGGTATCGCTGCCGGTGGACAGCTCCCGTCGGGTCCCGCCGGTCCTGGTGTCGAAGAGCACTATGCGGTCGTCGGCCGAGCCGGCGAGCAGGGTCCCATCGGGGCTCGTGGCGAGCATGAGACCGGCGGGCGACCGCCCAGGCGGACGCTCGCACCGGTATCCAGGTCGTGCCGGATGAGCGGCGCGGTCGTGTACAGGAAGCGCCCGTCGGGGCTGAGGGCCAGGCTGACTCCGTCCGCCACGTGGATCCGCCGGGTCGGTCGCCCCGGGTTTCCGGAGTCCCAGACCACCGCCCACGAGGACGTCACCTTGGTGGTCGCGGCCGTGCCCTGGACGCGCGACAGGATCGCTGCCACTGTCCGCCCATCCCGGCTGTAGGTGAGGGCCTGCACCCGCCAGCGCCACGACTGGACGCCCCCGGGCTGGACCTCGAGCGGCTTGAGAGTGTGAGCATCCACCAGCATGACCGGCTGCCTGGTCGGGGCCGCCATCATGAATGCCAGCGTGGAGCCGTCGGGGCTGAACACGATGTCGCCGGATATCCAGTCCAGGTGCTCGTCCGACCCGGCCTGGAACTCCGCCAGCAGCTCACCGGAGTCGATCTCGTAGAGCCGTACCCGGTGCGCCTTGTCGTACGTCGCGATCGTGCGACCATCCGGACTGACATCGTGACGTAGGACTTCCTCGCCTGCCATCGGCATCGACGCGATGAGCGCGGGGTGCTTGCCGAGGGTGGCGAGCAGACTGCTGCGGGTGGCCGGCGAGTCGTCCATCCGGACGCCGGCGACCGCCAGCAGCATCGCGGTGTCGATGTCATCGGTGACGAGAGCCCTGGCGCCGGCGGCACGAGCGTCCGAACGGGTCTGGGCCGCGGCGGCCTCGTCGGCGTTGTCCCTGGCCCGGTCAGCCTGTCGGACCGCCAGGAGCCCCGCAACCAGGGCCGCCACCAGGAGGATCGCGGCCCCGGCGAGGACCCCACGCAACCGACGGATCAGCCGGGCCTGGGTCCGGGCCCGCTCGGCGGCGGTGCGTTCCTCGGCCTCCATGGTTCGCTGGGACATCTGGAGGAACTCGCGCTCGGTGTCGGTGAGTGCGGTGTGCGCTGCGGCGCTGCCAGTCCAGGACCCGGGCAAGCCGGATGCCTCGGTAGAGCTCGCTGTCGGGGCGACCGAGGGAGTCCCAGGCGTCGGCGGACGAGGACAGGTGATGCAGCATCCGCTGGCCCTCGACGTCGTCGTCCAGCCAGCCGCGCAGCCGGGGCCAGGCCCGGGCGAGGGCCTCGTGGGTGATCTCCAGGACGCCGTTGTCACTGGTCACCAGCCGGGCGCCGACGAGCAGCTCGATCAACTCGTCGTGCTCGGTGTCGTTGGACGATCAGCCGGCGTGGCACGCGGCTGCGCACGGGCTCGCCCTGGGAGCCCGGCGAGACCAGGCGGAGGACGAGGTCGCGCAGCAGTGGTCGCTGCTCGACCTCGATCCGCGCGTAGAGGCGCTCGGCGGACTGGGCGACCGCGTCGTGGATGCCGCCGGATGCCTGGTAGCCGGCCACGGTCAGGGTGTTGCCCTCCCTGCGCTTCCAGGTCTCCAGCAGGGCGTGGGAGAGCAGCGGCAGGGCGCCGGGGTCGTCCTTGACCTCGGCACCAGCAGATCCACCAGGCCGGGCTCGATCACCATGCCCGCCTGCCGGGCCGGGCCCTCGATCGCCCGGCTTAGGTCGTGCTCGTCGAGCCCGCCCACCAGGTAGAGCCCCCGCTCGACGAGCCGGCTGAAGGCCGGGCTGGAGGCGAGGTCGGCCAGATGGTCGGCCCGCAGTGCCAGGACCACGGTCCCTACGGCGACCTCTGCCGTCAGCGCCTCGAGGAACTCCTGCCGCTCCTTGACATCGGCACACAGGGAGAACAGCTCCTCGAACTGGTCGACCAACACGACGGTGTCGGGGCCTGCCTGACCCAACGCGGTGATCGCCTGCATCGGGTGGGTGCCCGGCGTGATCGAGACCGTGGATCTGCCCCGTCCCCGCAACGTGGCCGCGACCCCGGCATGCAGGAGCGAGGACTTCCCAGAACCCGACGGTCCGACCAGAACGAGCAACGACGTACGGCGAAGGATCTCCAGGCAGGAGCCCACGTCGTTGTCCCGGCCGAAGAACCGGTCGGCGTCGGCCTCGCCGTACGGCTTGAGTCCCTGCCACGGGCAGTTCGCCGCCGACGGCGCCAGTGCCGGGCCGCTCAGCAGCGAGGCGTCCTGGCGCAGGATCGCCTGCTCGAGGGCCACGACGTCATGGCCGGGGTCGATCCCGAGCTGACGCGCGAGCAAGGACTTGAGCTGATGGATGGTGCGCAGGGCCTCCCCCTGGGCGCCCGACTGGTACTGGGCCAGCGCGAGGAGCGACCAGCGGCGCTCCCGCAGCGGAGCGGCCCGCACCAGGGCCTGGGCCTCGGCCAGCACCTCGTCGTGGCGGCCGGCGCGGAGATGTGCGTCTACCCGGAGCTCCTCCGCCTCCAGCCGCAGCTCCCCGAGTCGCTTGGCCTCGTCCGCCGCCGGCGGCCACGACTCCACGTCAGCGAAGGCCTCGCCGCGCCACAGCGACAACCCTTGCGTCAGCAGGTAGGCGGCGCGATCGACCTCGCCCAGCGTCATCAGCTCCCGACCGCGAATGATCAGGCGTTCGAACTGCATCGAGTCGATCTCGTCGGAAGGCAGGGTCAAGGCGTATCCCTGCGTGGAGGTCTCGATCGCGTCGCTGCCCATGACCTTCCGCAGCCGTGCGATGCACCCCTGCAGGATCTTGCCCGCGGTCGCGGGTGGTGTGTCGCCCCAGAGGGCATCGGCGATCCGATCCGGCGTGACCGGGTGGCCCGGATGAGTAGCCAGCACGGCGAGGACCACGCGGTCGCGGGGGCTGAGGCTCGCCGAGCCGTCCCAAGTCACTGGGCCGAGAACGGCGATGCCCACCTCCCCACCATCGACCTCGGTTCACACGCGGTCAATACCGCCGGCACCGGACTGATACCGCTCCGGCACCGCTGCGGGGCGGGTTCGACACCGCCCCCTGCCAGACCGGGACGTAACACGAGGCATCAGGCCTCGTCTCACAAGGAGTTCTCAATGAAGTATTCACTCGCCGCAGACTCACGCAGCTGGTGGTTGCCCTCGGCCGTCGCCGGTGCGATCGGCGCGGTCGCCCTCGGCGCGATCCTGATTCTGCCCCTCGCGGGGCAACCCGCGAACACCGCACCGGACGCCCCCGGGGTCTCGGACCCCTCCGATGACGGCGTCGGGCGCTCGTGCTTCGTGCATCGGCCCCCGCGGAACTACGGCGTCGACGAGCTGCCCCAACCCGACTGCCTCTGACCACACCGCCCCCGAGCCCCGCCGCCACCGGCTCCTCGACGGCGGGGCGCAGGCCACCATCGCAAACCGACACGGACAAGGAGGTCCTGCCATGTGGGACAACGTCCAGACCAACCAGCTTCACCTGTCGCACGACCTTCCGTGCCCGCGTTGCCGGCACGCGGCGCACACCTACCTCGCCTGCAGCGACACCTGCGACTGCGCGCCAACTTTGATGCCGGGAACCGTCGAGCTCGTCGCCTGACGATCGACCGGCCGCCGGACCCAAACGCAGCGTGGCGACAACCTGCCTCGCACAATCCACACGAAACCAAAGGAAACAATCATGAAGCGATCCATACTCCTCGCAGAGGACAACCAAGGACGTCGATCATCGGCGCTCACAGCGACCAAAGGCGTCGTGGCCGGGCTGATGCTGGCCACCCTCGGGCTCTCGTCGACAGCCTCGGCGGAGCCGAGCCACTGGGAAACGATCCATGAAGAGTTCGGCCCCGACATCCACGAAGACTTCTGCGACGTGGCCGGCCTCACCGTCGAGCAGGTCACCGTGCTGGACGGTCGGGTGAGGATCACGACGCCCGGGCCCGAAGGCCTGGCCTACTACTCCGAACATGTCGGGTGGACCGACACCTGGACCAACCTGGCGACCGGCGAGACGGTCTCAACGGTCGTGTCGAGCCACGGCGGTGACCTCAAGGTGACGGACAACGGGGACGGCACATTGACAATCCTCGTCCAGGGCAGCGGCACCCAGCTGACCTACGACGAAAGCGGCCAGCTGATCGCTAGGGACATGGGCCTGATCCGGTACCAGTACCAGGTCGACCACGGCGGCACCCCGACGGACCCGACCGACGACGAGTTCGTGGCCTTCCTCGGATTCGTCAACGACGCGGGCCGGAGCGACGACTTCTGTTCCGCGTTCATCCAGGCGACCGGGTGAGCGTCTGAGCCGGCGTGCGGGGTCGCGGCATCGCGGCCCCGCTCGTCTGACGAAGCGAACCGTTCTCGACTCTCCGGCCCTCCTGCGCGAGGTGCGATTCACCAACGGTTCCTTGTTTTCCGCGGGACCCCCTCTACTGCTGTGCGGGAGTTCTTCTCCGTGCTGCGACATCGCCCGCATCGATCCATGATGACCGGTTCCGGCACCCGCGGCATACCGCCGCCAATGGCGCACCGCTGCCGAACACAACGCTCACGGCCTGGTGCGTCCAGTTCCGACCGGCCCGCCTTGGCGAACCTCCGGTCATCATCACCCAGGCTGCCGCCCGGTCGGCGGTGGTGTCGATACGCCCTCGCCTAGCGGCTCGGCTACTCGACCAACGGCGGCGATCAGTAGCTCTTTGGCAGGCCCAGGGTGTGCATGGCGACGAAGTTGAGGATCATCTCCCGGCTGACAGGGGCGATCCGGCCGAGGCGCGAGGCGACCAGCAGGTTGGCGAGGCCGTACTCGACGGTGAGCCCGTTGCCGCCGTGCGTGTGCACCGCGACGTCAGCGGCGTTGCAGGAGACCTCGCCGCCGGCGTACTTGGCCATGTTGGCGTACTCACCGGCGGTGAAGTCGTCACCGGCGTCGTACAGCGCGGCGGCTTTCTGCCACAGCAGCCGGGCCTGCTCGAGCTCGATCTTGACCTTGGCGATCGGGTGCTGGATGCCCTGGTGGGCGCCGATCGGCTGGTCCTTCCAGACGCTGCGGGTGAGGGCGTACTCGACCGTCTTGCCGATCGCGTAGCGGGCGGATCCGCAGGACAGTGCGGCACCCATGATCCGCTCCGGGTTGAGTCCGGCGAACAGCTGCCACAAGCCGCCGTCCTCGTCACCGACCAGCGCGTCGGCGGGCAGTCGTACGTCGTCGAGGAAGAGCGTGAACTGCTTCTCCGGGGCCGACCACGCCATCGGGATCGGTTGCTTCGTGAAACCGGCGGCGTCGGTGGGTACGACGAACAGCGCCGGCTTGAGCTTCCCGGTCTTGGCGTCCTGGGTGCGGGCGACGATCAGCACCGACTGGGCCTCGTCGACGCCCGAGATGAACGTCTTCTGCCCGTTCAGCACCCACTCGTCGCCGTCGCGAGTGCCGGTGGTGGTGATGTTGTGCGCGTTGGAGCCGGCGTCGGCCTCGGTGATGCCGAACGCCATCAGCAGGGTGCCGTCGGCGATGCCGGGGAGCCACTTCTCCTTCTGCGGCTGGGTGCCGCAACGGGTGATGATCGAGCCGCAGATCGCCGGCGAGACCACCATCATCAGCAGCGGAGCGCCCGCAGCCGACGCCTCCTCGAGCACCGCGGCGAGGTCGGCCATGCCGCCGCCACCGCCGCCGTACTCCTCGGGGATGTTGACGCCGAGGAAGCCGTTCTGGCCCATCTCGAGCCACATCTCCGTCATCTTGCCGCCCTCGCGGGCCTGCTTCTCGACGAACTCACGGCCGTACTTGCTCGCGAGCTTCTTGACCGCCTCGCGCAGGGCCACCCGCTCCTCGGGCTCGGTGAAGTTGATCGTCATGAGTTCTCTTCCTCTGCGTCCGGGGTGACGACAGCGAGCACGGTGCCCGCCTCGACCTGCTGGCCGGTGGTGGCGGCGAGCTCGGTGACCGTGCCGGAGTACGGCGCGGAGATGGTGTGCTGCATCTTCATGGCCTCCATCACGAGGATGGGTGCGCCTTCGGCGACCACGTCGCCCACCTGGGCGTGGACCGCGATCACGCTGCCGGGCATCGGCGCCAGCAGCGAGCCGGCCGCGACCTGGGACGCGGGGTCGACGAACCGAGGTACGACGCGCAGCGTCGCGCCCCCGCGCGGACCGTCGACCAGCACCGGCGCCGTCCATGACGCGGGTGCGGTAGCGGCGGACGGTCCCGGCGATGTCGAGCACGACGAGGTCGGGACTCGCCGCGACCACGGTGACCGGACGCTCGGGGTCCTGGTCGGCGAGCGTGAAGCCCGCGCGGCCGCCGTACCACTGGACGTCGACCTCGGTGCCGTCGACATCGAACTTGGTCGACTGAGGTTGCGAGACGACGTTGCGGAAGCCAGCCGGGATCCGCGACTGGACCGCCGCGTGCTCCCTGCGGTGCTCGGCGAGCGCGACCGCGCCGGCGAACGCAGCCAGGTCGTCGACCGGCGCACGCTCCTTGAGGTCGGCGTGATCGTCGTAGAAGGACGTCGCCACGTCGCCGGACAGGAACTGCGGGTGCCGCAACGACGCGACCAGCTGGTCCCGGTTGGTGATCAGCCCGTGCAGGCGCGCCGTCTCGAGGGTGCGCGCGAGCGCCCGGGCGGCCTGCTCGCGGGTCGGCGCGTAGGCGATCACCTTGGCGAGCATCGCGTCGTAGAACGTCCCGACCTCGTTGCCGCTCTCGAAACCGGTGTCGAGCCGGATGCCGTAGCCGTCGAGGGCGAACTCGCTGTCGTGAGCGACGTCGAACTCGAGCAGCCGCCCGGTCTGCGGGGCGTAGTCGGCGGACGGGTCCTCGGCGTACAGCCGGACCTCGATCGCGTGGCCGTGACGGCTCCGGTTCGAGGCCCGTCGCTAGCGCTCCTCGCACGTCAGCGCAGCGGAGTGCCCTCGGCGACGGCGATCTGCATCTCCACCAGGTCGACACCCCAGACCGCCTCCGTGACGGGGTGCTCGACCTGGAGGCGGGTGTTCATCTCCAGGAAGTAGAACTTCTCGGTCGACGGGTCGTAGAGGAACTCGACCGTCCCGGCGCCGCGGTAGCTGATCGCCTCTGCCGCCTTGCGCGCCGCGTCGTGCAACGCGGTGGCGACCTCCTCGGTGAGCCCGGGCGCAGGAGACTCCTCGATGACCTTCTGGTGCCGTCGCTGCAGCGAGCAGTCCCGCTCGCCCAGGACGAGTACGCCGCCCTGCCCGTCGCCGAGGACCTGGACCTCGACGTGACGACCGCGCTCGACGAACGGCTCGACGAACACGGTGCCGTCACCGAAGGCCGACTCGGCCTCCTCGCTGGCCTTGGCGACCTCAGCCGGCGAGCGCGGCGAGGTCCCGGACGATGCGCATGCCGCGGCCACCGCCGCCGGCGGACGCCTTGACGAGCAGCGGGGTCTCGAGACGGGTCTCGACCGTGATGTTCATCTCTCGTCCAGGACGGGAGGACCGGAACTCCCGCGGCCTCCATCAGCTTCTTGGACTCGATCTTCGAGCCCATCTGCTCGATCGACTCGGGTGAGGGACCGATCCACGTCAGCCCCGCCGCTTCGACCGCGCGGGCGAAGTCGGCGTTCTCCGACAGGAAGCCATAGCCGGGGTGGATGGCGTCGGCGCCCGTACGGCGGGCGGCGTCCAGGATCAGGTCCGCCCGGAGGTAGGTCTCGGACGGGGCGTTGCCCGGCAGGCGCACCGCCTCGTCGGCGTCGGTGACGAACGGGCAGTCCGGCGTCGGCATCGGAGTGGACCGCGACGGTCTCGATGCCGAGCTCGCGACAGGTGCGGAAGACGCGGCGGGCGATCTCGCCCCGGTTGGCGACCAGCAGTCTGGTGATCATGGGCCCCTACATCCGGAAGACGCCGAAGTTCATGGCGCCCTCGATCGGCTGGTTGTCGATGACGGACAGGCAGATGCCCAGGACGGTGCGGGTGTCGCGCGGGTCGATGACGCCGTCGTCGTAGACCATGCCGGAGAGGAAGTAGGGCAGCGACTGCTCCTCGACCATCCCCTCGACCATGTCCTTGACGCCCTTGAAGCCCTCGGCGTCGAACACCTCGCCCTTCTTCTCCGCCGACTCGCGCGCCACGATCTCGAGCACGCCGGCCAGCTGCTGCGGTCCCATGACCGCGGACTTCGCCGACGGCCAGGTGAAGAGGAAGCGGGGGTCGTAGGCGCGGCCGTTCATGCCGTAGTTGCCGGCGCCGTACGACGCTCCCATGATCACCGTCAGGTGCGGCACCTTCGAGTTGGAGACCGCGTTGATCATCATCGCGCCGTGCTTGATGATGCCGCCCTGCTCGTACTCCGTGCCGACCATGTAGCCGGTGGTGTTGTGCAGGAACAGCAGCGGGGTGTCCTTCTGGTTGGCCAGCTGGATGAACTGCGCTGCCTTCTGCGCCTCCTCGGAGAAGAGCACACCCCGCGCGTTGGCGAGGATGCCGATCTCCCGGCCGTGCAGCTTCGCCCAGCCGACGCACAGGGACGCGCCGTAGAGCGGCTTGAACTCGTCGAACGCCACTGCGTTTCTCTGCCGGTGGCTGAGCCGCCGAAACCCCGTCGACGATCCGCAGGATCGCGTCGCGCGGGTCGAACGGCTCCTTGAGGTCGGTCGGGATCAGGTCGAGCAGCTCCTCGGGGTCGAGGTCCGGCTCCGAGTACCCATGATCGAACCGCGGGTCCGCCGACAATCCCTTCTTGCGCCAGTTGAGGCGGGCCATCACCCGTCGCGCCTGCCGGATCGCGTCGTACTCGTCGACCGCGAGGAAGTCGGAGGATCCGGAGATCCGCGAGTGCATCTCGGCGCCGCCGAGCGACTCGTCGTCGGTCTCCTCGCCGGTCGCCATCTTGACCAGCGGCGGGCCGGCGAGGAACACCTTGGCCCGCTCCTTGACCATGATCACGTAGTCGCTCATGCCCGGGACGTAGGCGCCACCGGCGGTGGAGTTGCCGAAGACGACCGAGACCGTCGGCTGCTTGCGGGCCGAGGCGCGGGTGAGGTTGCGGAAACCGCGACCACCCGGGATGAAGATCTCCTTCTGGGTGGGCAGGTCGGCACCGCCGGACTCGGTGAGGTTGATCGACGGCAACCAGTTCTGCTCGGCGATCTCCGAGGCGCGGAACGTCTTGCGCAACGACCACGGGTTGAGGGCACCGCCCTTCACCGTCGGGTCGTTCGCGACGATCATGCACTCGACGCCCTCGACCACACCGATGCCGGTGACGACGCTGGCGCCGACCGCGAAGTCGCTGCCCCAGCCGGCCAGCGGCATCAGCTCCAGGAACGCCGACCCCTCGTCGACGAGCAGCTCGATCCGCTCGCGGGCGGTGAGCTTGCCCCGCTCCTTGTGACGGGCGATGTACTTGCCGCCGGCCTCGACGGCCTTGGTCTGCTCGACATGCAGGGACTCGATCTTCTCGAGCATCGCCGCACGTCGGGTCTCCTCGATGGTCTCCGTCGGTCATGACTCCACCACCGCTCTTCATCCTCTCCAGGGTCGTGCGCATGCCGCGCTCGTTGGTGCGACCGCGGAGCTGGCCGAGGACCAGCCAGTAGCCGCGGAGGTACCACTTCGGCGACAGCCGGAAGTACTCCGTCACCCGGGTGCCGTCACCCTCGGCCTCCAGCCGGTAGCCCCAGGTGGTGAGGGCGTTGCCGTCGAGTCCGACGGCGAACTCGAACACCCCCCTTCCGTCGGCCCCAGGCTCGACGCACTTCGTCACCGTGCAGGGCGACCAGTACGTCGGACCGACGCCGTTGCGCTTGACGTGGCCCTTGAACCGGGCGCCGACAGCGGGCCCGGTCGCCCCGTGCGTCCACCTCGCCTCGAAGGTCTCGGGCGAGAACTCCCCGATCCGGGTGACGTCGCTGACCAGGTCCCAGACCTTCTCGGGTGCCGCCGCGATCGTCAGCGTCACCTCACGGGTGAGCCCGCTCATCCCGCCCCCTCATTTCGAGTAGCCCAGCAGTCGGGCGGCCAGGTCGGTGAGCACTTCCGTGGAGCCGCCGCCGATCGGCAGCAGGCGTACGTCGCGGTAGTGCCGCTCGACCTCGGACTCGCGCATGTAGCCCATCCCGCCGTGCAGCTGCACGGCCTGGTCCGCGACCCAGACCGCGGTGTCGACGGCGGTCTGCTTGGCCAGGCAGGCCTCGGCGATGCAGTCCTCGCCGGCGTCGTACCGCCGCGCCACCTCGAGCGTGTAGCTGCGGGCGACCGCCACCTGGCGGTGCATCTCGGTCAGCTTGGCGCGGACCACCTGGTTGGCGACCAGCGGCTTGCCGAACGCGTCGCGCACCTTGCAGTAGTCGGCGGCGAGGTTGAGGCAGCGCAGCGCGTGGCCGTAGCCCATCAACGCCAGCCAGATCCGCTCGGAGACGAAGTTCTGGGCGATGTAGTAGAAGCCGTGGTTCTCCTGGCCGATCAGGTTGCCGGCCGGGACCCGCACGTCCTCGTAGGAAAGCTCGCCGGTGTCGGACGCCAGCCAGCCCATCTTGTCGAGCTTGCGGGAGACGGTGAACCCCGGCGTGCCCTTGGGTACGACGATCATCGAGATGCCGTGCGCGCCGGGCTCGCCGGTGCGCACCGCGGTCGTGACGAAGTCGCCGCGCACCGACGACGTGATGAACGTCTTGGCCCCGTTGATGACGTAGTCGTCGCCGTCCCGGACCGCCTTGGTGGAGATGTTGGCGACGTCGGAACCGGCGCCCGGCTCGGTCACCGCCAGCGACCCGATCATGTCGCCGGACAGCACCGGGCGGGCGTAGGTGTCGATCAGCTCCTGCGAGCCGTTCTGGATGATGTGCGGGATCGCGATCCCGTGGGTGAACGCCGACGCCATCAGGCCGCCGGACCAGCCGCCCTCCATGAAGCCCTGCTGCATCGCGCAGGCATCGATGAGGGTGCCGCCGTCGCCGCCGACCTCCTCCGGGACGCCGACGCCGAGGAAGCCGGCGTGCGCGAGCTTCTTCTGGAACTCGCGCGGGATCTCGCCGTCCTTCTCCCACTGGTCGAGGTAGGGCGTCACCTCGCGCCGGGTGAACTCGAGGGCCGACTCCTTGAGAGCGAGCTGCTCCTCGGTGAAGCCGTAGTTGAAGGTGAGTCACAGGCACGTTTCCTTCGATGTTGACGAGACGGGAGCGGATCCACTCGGCGAGGCCCTTGGCCTGGGGATCGAACCGAGCAGTGGCGGCCACGCCCTCGTCGAGCAGGCCGTGGATCAGCACGTTGACGCCGCCGAGGTTGGGCAGCACGTAGACCTCGACGTCGAGGTCGGCGGCCTCGGGGATCAGCTCGCGCACCCGGCGGCGCGACATGAACTTGGTCAGCCAGGTGACGCGCTCGGCGTACTTGGGGTGGCCGTCGTTCTTGACCCAGAGCCCGATGTTGGCGTCGCCGCCCTTGTCGCCGGAGCGACCGTGCACGAACGTGCCGAGCGGCAGCCTGCGGGTGAGCGTGTCCGTCGGCGCGGGGTACGGCGACGGCCGCTGCCCCTCGGCCGGATCGATCGGCACGTCGGCGGTCTTCGGGTCGTCGATCACCTCGGTGGTGCCGTCGTGATGGACGACGGTGTGCTGCACGGAGCTGCGCGGGATGTAGGCCGGGCTGTAGACGCCGTACGCCGTGCCGGGGCCGGGCATCCGGGTGACGCTGAAGCCCGGGTAGGAACCGAGCGCGAGCTCGATGATCGGGGCGGTGAGGCCCTTGCTGACCTTGGCGTTGTCCGGGTCGAACGCGGTCACCCGGAGCAGCATCGAGGCGCCCTCCTCGGTGTCGGCGTCCGGTTGCACCGTGCGGACGCCGGACCACTCGACCTTTGCCGGGCGGCCTGCACCGACGGCGCCGAGGGCGGTCTCGACCTGGGCGGTGATCCACTCGACCTTCGCGTCGGCGTCGAGGCCGGTGACGACGAACTCGGCGGAGTTGCGGAAGCCGGCGAAGTAGTTGAGGCAGACCTTGAGCTGCTCCGGCGGTGCCGAGCCGGTGACGCCGGTGACGGCGACCCGGTCTGAGTCAACGGGGCCGACCTGCTCGAGACCGAGCGAGGTGAGGTCGACGGTGACATCGGGGTTGAGGTAGTGGGTCGACTGGATCTCGTAGACCAGCTGAGCGGTGACCGTGTCGACCGTGACCGCACCACCGGTGCCGTCGTGCTTGGTGATCACCATCGAGCCGTCCTCGGCCAGCTCCGCGATCGGGAAGCCGAGCGGCCGGTCGCGGTGGGGCAGGTCGAGGAAGCCGCTGAAGTTGCCGCCGGTGGCCTGGGTGCCGCACTCGATGATGTGGCCGGCGACGACGGCGCCGGCCAGGGCGTCGTACGACTCGGGCGTCCAGCCGAAGTGGGCGATCGCCGGCCCGACGACGACCGAGGCGTCCGTGACGCGGCCGGTGACGACGAGGTCGGCGCCGTGGTCGAGCGCCGACGGCGATGCCGAACGCGCCGAGGTAGGCGTTGGCCGTCAGCGGGTTGCCGTAGGTCTCGTGCAGCAGGCCGAGGTCGGCGACCTGCTCGCGGATGTCGTCGCCCTCGACGTGGGCGATCTTGGGATCGAGCCCGAGCCCGGTGGCGACCTCGCGCAGCTTGTCGGCGAGCCCGCGCGGGTTGACGCCGCCGGCGTTGACGACGACCTTGACGTCCTTCTCGAGCGCCAGGCCGAGGGCGTCCTCGGCCTGCTTCACGAAGGTGCGGGCGTAGCCGAGGCTCGGGTCCTTGAACGTGTCCTTGCCGAGGATGAGCATGGTCAGCTCGGCGAGGTAGTCGCCGGTCAGGTAGTCCAGCGGGCCACCCTCGAGCATCTCGCGGAAGGCCGAGAGCCGGTCGCCGTAGAAGCCGGAGCAGTTGCCGATCCTGATCGTGTTGCTCATGCGCCGACCTCCGCCCGTCGCGGCCGCCACCGGCAGGACCGGCGAACGCCTGCGCGAAGGTCAGCCACTTCTCGGCGTCAGCGCCGACGGCGACCAGGTCCGTGTCCTCGCGGTGGATCCGCTGGGTGACCAGCTGGCAGAAGTCGTACGCCGATCCGCTCACGCTCTGGTCAGCGTCCTCGGGACCCCAGACCCAGCGCTCGCCGCTCGGCGCCAGCAGCTCGATCCTGAACTCGTCGGCAGGAACCTCGAGGCCCTGCTGCGCGAAGGAGTAGTTGCGGGTGCGCACGCCGAGGTAGGCGACCTGCTTGATCCGGTCGGTGGGTTCGGGCCTCTTGTTGGTTGAGCCTGTCGAAACCAGCGCGTCGTACACGTCGAGCGCGTGCGCCCAGGTCTCCATGAACCGGGCGGTGACCATCGAGGTCGGAGACATCGGCGGACCGAACCACGGCATCTTCTGGCCTTCCGGCACCGCCCGGAGCGCGGCGCCGAGCGCGGCCCGCCCCGCGTCCCAGCGGGCCATCAGATCGGCCGGGTCGAGCGTGGCGAGCTCGTAGGCGCCCGCGTCGACGAAGCCGGTCGGGTCGGCGATCGCCTGCAGCACCACCTCGTCCCACGCCTCCTTGCCTTCCGGCGTGTGCGCGTGAGCCGCGAGTACGGCGACCTCGTCGGTCCACAGCAGGTGGGCCACCGTGGTCGCGATGGTCCAGCCCTCGGCCGGGACCGCGGTGGTCCAGCCGCCGGCATCGAGACCGGCGACGGCAGCGCGGAGCTGGTCGCCTTCGGCGGTGAGGTCGGCGAGGACGTCGTCGAACACGCTCACTTCTTCTTGCCTCCGTGGAGTGTGGTGTCGAGCGTTGCCGCCCATTGGTCGAGGATCCGGCGTCGACGTCGGGTGTCGTCGCCGATGGTGTTGGCCAGGCCCAGGCCGCGGACCAGGTCCAGCGTCGCCTGGATCAGCTCGCGTACGCCGGGCTGCGACTCGTCGGCGTCCAGCAGCTGCACGGTCATCTTGTGCGTCTCCCGGCCGACCAGCTGCTCGAGCGGCCCGACCGCTTCGAGCAGGTTCTCGTCGGTGCGGGCGGCCACCCAGAGCTCCAGGGCAGCCGTGAAGACCGGACCGGCGAAGTGGTCGCCCAGCATCTGGATCACGGCGCGGGTGCGTTGCTTGCCCGCGGGCAGCTGCGTGGCGGCCGCCGCCAGCTCGGCGCCGCGCCGCTCGGTCAGGTGGGCCACGGCCGCGACCACCAGGTCGTTCTTGGTCGGGAAGTGGTGGAGCTGGGCTCCGCGGCTGACGCCGGCCCGCTCCGAGACGAGCGTGGTCGTCGTACCGCTGAAGCCCTTCTCGACCAACAGCTCGACCGTCGCGTCCATCAACCGCGCCCGCATGGCGCGGGTGCGCTCCTCCTGCGGGACACGCGAGGTGGTCGACGAAGCTTGTCCTGAGGAGCGCCCGAGGGACGAGGGCGCGTCTCGAAGGGTCACCCGGTCAGGATGACGGGCGACAAACAAACAGTCAAGCCTGACTGTAAGTTTCGAGCGGGCGCAAACGAGGCCCGCGAGCGTGAGGGTCGGCCAGACCCTCCCGCTCGCGAGCCGCGCGCGGGCTCCATGTGGAGCTCATGGAGAACCCGAATCCCCCAACGGCCGTGCTGGTCCCCCGATTACGCGAGATCGTTTCACCGATCTCGCAGCACATTGGCCGCTACGATCAAGATAAAGGGCGTCGATTCACATACAGGGGGAGTCGGATGTGAAAACGTCGGGATCTCGGGAGCCCGGCGGCTTCGCCGAGTCGCTCCGCGCAGCGATCGAGGCTCGCGACGTCAGCCTGGTCTGGCTGCGCGACCGGCTGGCCGAGCTCGGCAGTCCGGTCTCGTTGACCACGCTCAGCTACTGGCGCACCGGCCGCCGGCACCCGGAAGGTGCGAGCTCGCTGGCGGCTGTCGCGGCGATCGAGGAGCTGCTGCACGTGCCCCCGGCCCACCTGACCTCCACCCTCGCCCCGAGCAGGCGCACCGGCCCGCTCCCGAGTCCGGAGGTCCCGCTCGACGACGCCGTCCGGGCGGCGACGGAAGAGACGTTGCAAGCGCTCGCCGCGGCACCGCTCTCCGCGATCCGTGACGTCAGCACCCAGGTGGTCGCGGACGTGGATGAGCACGGTCACATCCACCGGCGCGGACCCGGATCCTGGTGCAGGCCACGTCGGGCACAGTCCGGGAGCTGCCGTGGGTCGAGGTCGCTGCCGTCCCCACGACGTCGGTGCCCGTCTTCTCGCAGGTGGTCGGCGCGCGGGTCGTCCGAACCCATCGGCATCCGTCCGGTCTCGTGAACGGCTTCGTCTTCGAGCTCGAGCGCCCCGTGACCGCCCCCGACACCGCCATCTTCGAGTGGGTCGCTGACATCGACGAGGACTACCCGCACGAGTCCAACGTGGCCCACTTCGTGACCCGCCCGGCCCGCGAGACCTTCATCTGGGTGCGGTTCCATCCCGAGGCCCTTCCCACCTGGTGTGAGGAGACGACGGGAGACGGCGAGTCGCGGTCCATCGCGGTCGCCCCGGGCCACACCGTGCACGCCGTCCGCAGCCGGTTCGGGCCGGGCGTGCTCATGGTCCGGTGGGGCTTCGACGAGCGGCCGAGCACTTGAGGACTCCGGGCGAGGTACTAGTCCTTTCGGGGGTTCCGCAATTGCCTCGCGGTGGGTCCACGCTTCGATGCAACGCGTTGCCATGGGGGCGACGCACTGATCGTCATGGGGTGAGCGACGCTGTGGCATCGCCGGGAACTCGGGAACCCAACGGCTTCGCTGAGGCGCTGCGGGCGGCGATCGCCGCCCGCGGGGTCAGCCTGGTCTGGTTGCGGGACCGGCTGGCCTATCGCGGCAGTCCGGTATCGCTGACCACGCTCAGCTATTGGCGCTCCGGAGACCGCCACCCTGAGGGCGCCGGGTCCTACGCGGCGATCCGTGAGATCGAGAACCTGCTCGGCCTCCCGGAGGATGCCCTCGCCTCCAAGGTCGGTCCCCACCGCCGCGTCGGTCCGTTGGCCGCGGCGGTGCCGCCGTTCGAAGCCAGGTCGGTCAACGACGCCGCCGAGGAGACCACCGCTGCCCTGGGCGCACCGTTCGGGGTGTTCCGCGAGATCACGACCCAGATCGTGGCCGATGTCGACGAGCGGGGCGTCCTGTGCCGTCGGTGGATCCGGATGATCCTCCAGATCACGTCCGGCACCGTCGGCGAGTACCCGTGGGTCGAGGTCGTCGAGGGGTACGACGGACCACCGGTCTTCTCCGATGCGCTCGGTGCCCGACTGACCCGCACCCACGACCACCCGAGCGGTATGGCGTACGGCGTGGTGCTCGAGCTCGAGCGGGCCGTGAGCGCTCCCGGCACCGCCGCGCTGGAGTGGGTCACCGACTACCCGTACGACGAGGTGCCGACCACCGAGTGCATGCACGGCCGGTCCCGTCCGGGTGGGGAGCTGCTGCTCTGGGTGCGGTTCCACCCTGATCGGCTGCCGACGTGGTGGGAGGAGTTCACCGACGACGGCGCCGATACCAGCGCGACGCAGACCGTCGGCATCGGCACCACCGTGCACGCGGTCCGCCCCAGCTTCGGTCCGGGCGTGTTCGGGCTCCGGTGGGGCTTCGACGAGAAGTAAGCACTCAGGAACTGGAGACGACTAGTCCATTGGGGATCGAGTAGGTCATTGACCTGATTGCCGGCAGGGCTCATGCTGGGCTACATGACCTGGCAGAACTGGGCGCGCACCGAGCGGGTGAACCCTGCCCGCGATCGTGTCGCCCGGATCGACCGACGAGGTCGCGGCCGAGGTGAAGCGGGCGGCCCAGGACGGCCTCGCGGTCAAGGCCATCGGGTCAGGTCACTCCTTCACCGGCGTAGCGGTGGCGCCCGGGGTCCAGCTGCTCCCGGACCGGCTCGACCGACGTGCACTCGATCGACCGCGCCAGCGGACTCGTCACGGTCGACGCGGGCATCCCGCTGCACCAGCTCAACCCGTTGCTCGCGCGGCACGGCCTGGCGATGGAGATCCTCGGCGACATCGACCGGCAGACGATCGCCGGCGCGGTGTCGACCGGCACCCACGGCAGCGGCGCGAAGTTCGGCAGCATCTCCACCCAGGTGCGCGGTCTGGAGCTGGTCCTGGCCGACGGCTCCGTCGTGCAGTGCTCGGCGGCCGAGCGGCCCGAGCTGTTCGAAGCCGCGCGGGTCTCGATCGGCGCGCTCGGCGTGATCACGAAGGTGACCCTGCAGTGCGTCCCGCTCTACGCGCTGCACGCCGTGGACGCCCCGATGCCGCTCGACGACGTGCTCGACCAGGTCGACGACCTCGTCGCCGGCAACGACCACTTCGAGTTCTTCTGGTTCCCGCACACCACGACGGCGCTGACCCGCCGGTTCGAGCGGCTGCCCGGCGACACCGAGCTGCACCCGATGAGCGCGTTCACGCGGACCGTCGACGACCGGATCGTCACCAACGTCGGCTTCGAGGCGATGCTGCGGGCCGGCACCCGGTTCCCCCGCCTGGTCCCGGGTATCACCCGGTTCGTGACCAAGGCCGTGTCGGCTCGGGACTTCACCGACCTCGCTCCCCACGTCTTCGCCTCGCAGCGCAACGTCCGGTTCCGCGAGGGCGAGTACTTCGTGCCGCGGGCCGCGCTGGTCCCGGCGCTCCGCGAGCTCAAGCAGTGGGTCGACACCCACGACGAGCCGGTGTCCTTCCCCTTCGAGGTGCGGTTCGTGCGCCACGACGACATCTGGCTGTCGCCGGCGTACGACCGGGACTCGGCCGTCGTCGCGTTCCACCAGTACCACCGGATGCCGCACGAGCGGTGGTTCGGCATCTGCGAGGACGTCCTCGGGGCCGTGGGCGGCCGGCCGCACTGGGGCAAGATGCACCGGCTCGACGCCGCCGGGATGCGCGAGCGCCACCCGCGGTTCGGCGACTTCGTCGCGCTGCGCGACGAGCTGGACCCGACCCGGGTCTTCGCCAACCCCTACCTGGAGCGGGTGCTGGGGCCATGACGCTGCAGAAGGACGCCGCCGGGCCCACGCCGTACGACGACCTCGCCCGCGCCACCGCCGGGCTGGAGACGCCGTACGCCGTCCTCGACCTCGGTGCGCTCCGCGCCAATGCGGAAGACCTGGTCCGCCGCGCCGCCGGCACGCCGATCCGGGTCGCCAGCAAGTCGGTGCGGTGCCGCGAGGTGATCCGCCGGACCCTCGCGCTGCCGGGCTACGCGGGCGTCCTCGCGTTCACGCTGCCGGAGGCGCTCTGGCTGGCCGGTGAGTTCGACGACGTGGTGGTCGGCTACCCGACCGTCGACCGGACCGCTCTCGCCCGGCTGGCTGCCGACGAGCTGCTGGCGTCCCGGGTCACGCTGATGATCGACAGCGTCGAGCAGCTCGAGCTGACCGCAGCGGCCATCGGTGCAGGGCGGGCCGCGGATCCGGGTCTGCGTCGAGCTCGACGCTTCGCTGCGGCTTGCGGGTGGCCGGGTCCATCTCGGCGCCCGCCGCTCGCCGACGCACGCACCGGAGGAGGCGGCCGCGCTGGCACGGACGATCACCGAGCACCCGCGGTTCGAGCTGGTCGGGCTGATGGCCTACGAGGGCCAGATCGCCGGGAGTCGGCGACAACCAGCCCGGGCTGCGGAAGTACGCCGTCCGCGCGATGCAGCGGCTGTCCGCCCGCGAGCTGGCCGAGCGCCGCGGCGGCAGCGGTGGCCGCGGTCCGCGAGGTGGCACCGCTCGAGTTCGTCAACGGCGGCGGCACCGGCAGCATCGAGACCACCGCCGCCGAGGAGGCGGTCACCGAGATCGCCGCAGGCTCGGGGCTGTTCGGGCCGCACCTCTTCGACCACTACACGAGGTTCCGCCCGCAACCGGCCGTCCACTTCGTGCTGTCCGTCGTACGACGTCCCTCGCCGCGGCACGCCACCGTCCTCGGCGGGGGCTGGATCGCGTCCGGCGCGACCGGGCTCGACCGGCTGCCGACGCCGGTGTGGCCGCAGGGCCTCGCGCTGGTGCCGGCCGAGGGCGCCGGCGAGGTGCAGACCCCGCTGACCGGTGACGCGGCAGCGCAGCTGCGGGTCGGCGACCGGGTGTGGTTCCGGCACACCAAGGCCGGCGAGCTGTGCGAGCACGTCGACGCCCTCCACCTGATCGCCGACGGACAGGTGGTCGGCACCGCCCCGACCTACCGCGGCGAGGGCAAGGTCTTCTTGTAATGGCCCGGCCTTTGAGCCGCGCCCGCCGCTCGTGCTTCGCGGCTTTCGGCATCCAGGGGTTCGGGTTCGCCTCGCTGATCACCCGGCTGCCCACGATCAAGGACCGCTTCGACCTCAGCGACTACGAAGTGCTGGCGGTGCTCGGTACCGTCGCGATCCTGTCCGGACTGGGCAGCGTGCTGGCGGGCTACGCCGCGGCGCGATGGGGCAGCGCCGCCGTACTCCGCCTCGCGCTGGCCGGCGCGTCGGTGTGCATCGCCCTCATCGCCGTCCCCCACAGCCTGGCCGGCCTGCTGCTGACCACCTGCTCCTACGGCCTCTTCGTCGGCGCCATCGACGCGACCATGAACATGCAGGGCGTCGCCATCCAGGACCGCTACGGCCGCAGCATCATGGTCGGCTTCCACGGCATGTGGAGCCTCGGGGCCGTGGTCGGCGGCGTCTACGCGACGATCACCCTCGAGCTCGACTGGCCGCTGCTGCCGACCCTCCTCGTCGTCAGCGCCGTCGGCCTGCTGCTCAACGGCCTGCTCTGCCGCGACCTGCTGGCCCACGAGCCGATCGACGGTACGACGACCGCGAGCGGCGAGCACGCACCGCACATCCCGTGGTGGCCGGTGCTGCTGCTCGCGATCCCGACGTTCGTGATGTGGTTCCTCGACTCGGCGACCTCGGCGTGGGGCGGCATCTACCTGACCGACGGACTCTCGGCGTCGGAGAGCTCGGCGGCCCTCGCGTTCACCGCCTACCAGGCGGTCCTGCTGCTGACCCGCCTCGTCGGCGACGCCGTCGTACGCCGGATCGGCCCGGTCGCGACCGCCCGCGCGAGCGGTGCGGTGGCCGTCGTCGCGATGGCGCTCGTCGCCGCCGCGCCGTCCGTGCCCGTCACCATCGCCGGCTTCGCCCTGCTCGGCGCCGGCCTGGCGATGATCCCGCCGCTGTCGATGGTGGCCGCGGGCCACCTCGAGCCCGAAGGCGGCGGCCAGGCGCTGGCGCGGGTCAACGTCTCCAACTACGTCGGCTACCTGGTCGCCGCGCTCGCGCTCGCAGTCGTCGCCGAGCAGGTCAGCCATCGTGCGATGTTCGTCCTGCCGCTGCTGCTGAGCCCGGTGCTGCTGCTGATGGCGCGGCAGTTCGACGCCCGCCCGTGCGAGTGCGCAGCCGATCGTCACGGCACTAGGTCGCCGAGCGGCAGCGTCGCACCGCGGCGAAGCCGCACCGGTGCGACGCCCCCGGGCCGAGCTTGCGATGGCCCGGGTGGCGGCGCACCGTACGACACGCTCGGCAACCAAACTAGTCGTGCGTGGGGAAGCCCAGGTTGATCCCTCCGTGTGACGGGTCGAGCCAGCGGCTGGTGATCGCCTTCTCGCGCGTGAAGAAGTCGACGCCCTGCGGGCCGTAGGCCTTGGCGTCACCGAAGATCGACGCCTTGTAGCCACCGAACGAGTGGTAGGCGACCGGCACCGGGATCGGCACGTTGATGCCGACCATCCCGACCTCGACCTCGCGCTCGAAGCGCCGCGCGGCGCCACCGTCGTTGGTGAAGATCGCGGTGCCGTTGCCGTAGGGCCCGGAGTTGATCAGGTCCACACCGTCGGAGTACGACGACACCCGGACGACCGACAGCACGGGACCGAAGATCTCGTCCTGGTAGGCCGTCGAGCTGGTCGGCATCTTGTCGATCAACGTGGGGCCGAGCCAGAAGCCCTCGGCGGCGCCGTCGAACTCGCCGTCCCTGCCGTCGACGACCACCGTGGCCCCGTCGGTGTTGGCGACGTCGATGTAGCCGGCGACCTTGTCGCGATGCTCGCGGGTGATGAGCGGGCCCATGTCGCAGCCCTTGCGGCCGTCGCCGGTCACGAGCTTGCCCATCCGGTCGCGGATCTTCTCGATCAGCTCGTCGGCGATCGGCTCGACCGCGAGGACGACCGAGATCGCCATGCAGCGCTCACCCGCGGACCCGAAGCCGGCGTTGACGGCGGAGTCGGCGACCAGGTCGAGGTCGGCGTCGGGCAGCACCAGCATGTGGTTCTTGGCACCGCCGAGTGCCTGGACCCGCTTGCCGTGGGCGGAGGCGGTCTCGTAGATGTACTTCGCGATCGGCGTCGAACCCACGAACGAGATCGAGGCGACGTCGGGGTGGGTCAGCAGGGCGTCGACCGCCTCCTTGTCACCGTGCACGACGTTGAACACACCGTCGGGGAGACCGGCCTCCTTCAGCGCCGCCGCGATCCAGTTGGCGACGCTCGGGTCCTTCTCACTGGGCTTCAGCACCACCGTGTTGCCGGTCGCGATCGCGATCGGGAAGAACCACATCGGGACCATCGCCGGGAAGTTGAACGGGCTGATGATGCCGACGACGCCGAGCGGCTCCTTGACCGAGTAGACGTCGACGTCGGTCGAGACGTTCTGCGAGAACGCGCCCTTGGTCAGGTGCGGCATCGAGCAGGCGAACTCCACGACCTCGAGGCCGCGGGCCACCTCGCCGGCGGCGTCGGAGAGCACCTTGCCGTGCTCGGACGTCAGGATCGCGGCGAGCTCCTCCTTGCGCTGGTTGAGGATCTCGCGGAAGCGCGAACATCACGTTCTGACGTTTCGTGATCGACGTCTCGCCCCAGGTGACGAACGCCTCCTTGGCGACGGCGACGGCGCGGTCCACGTCAGCAGCCGAGCCGTAGCGGACCTCCTTCGAGACGACGCCCATCGCGGGGTCGTAGACGGGCCCGGTGCGGGTCCCTTCGCCGGGGTCGGTGGCTCCGGCGATCCAGTGGTCGAGTACTTCGGTCATTGGTATTACATCTCCTCGTCGAGCAGGGTCAGGACTTCGTCGTACGTCGCCAGTGCCTCGGCCACCTCGTCGGCGGTGACCACGCACGGGGGCACGACATGGATGCGGTTGTCGGCGATGAACGGCAGCAGCCCGCGGCTGACGAGCTCGCCCTTGGCGCGACCCATCAGCGCTGCCGACAGCGGCTCGCGGGTCGTCGGGGTCGGCGACCAGCTCGACCGCCCAGAACACGCCGGCGCCGCGGACCTCGCCGATCACCGGGTGCTTGTCGGCCAGCGTCGTGAGGCCCGGCCCGATCACGTCGGCGCCGATCTGCTTCGCGTGGGTGACGATGCCCTCGCTGTCCATCGCGTCCATCGACGCGACGATCGACGCGGCCGCCAGCGGATGGCCGCTGTAGGTCAGGCCGCCCGGGAACACCCGGTCGTCGAAGGTGCGCGGCGATCGGGTCGCTGATGATCACGCCGCCGACGGGGACGTAGCCGGAGTTGACGCCCTTGGCGAAGGCGATCAGGTCGGGTACGACGTCGAACGCGTCGAGCGCCAACCACTCACCCGTGCGCCCGAACCCGGCCATCACCTCGTCGAGGATCAGCATGATCCCGAACTCGTCGGCGAGCGCCCGCACGCCGGACAGGTAGCCCGGCGGCGGCATCAGGATCCCGGCGGTGCCGGGGATGGTCTCGAGCAGGATCGCGGCGACACTGGCCGGACCCTCGCTCTCGACCACGCGACGCAGGTGCTGGAGCGCCCGCTCGCTCTCCTGCTCCGGCGTGGTCGCCCAGAACTCCGAGCGGTAGAGGTACGGCCCGAAGACGTGGACGTGCGCCCGCGCGTACTCGTTGGGCAGCCGCCGCCAGTCGCCGGTCGCGACGATCGCACCGCCGGTGTTGCCGTGGTAGGAGCGGTACGTCGACACGACCTTGTCGCGCCCGGTGTGCAGGCGTGCCATCCGGATGGCGTTCTCGATCGCGTCGGCGCCGCCGTTGGTGAAGAACACCTTGTTGAATCCCTCGGGCGCGCGGGCAGCGATCCGCTGCGCGGCGACCCCTCGGGTGAGGTTGGCGGTGGCCGGCCCGATCGTGGCGAGGGTCGCAGCCTGCTCCTGGATCGCCGCCACCACTGCCGGGTGCTGGTGACCGATGTTGACGTTGACCAGCTGGCTGGAGAAGTCCAGGTAGCGGCGCCCGGAGTGGTCCCACACCCGGGTGCCGTGCCCACCCGCGATCGGCAGCAGGGCGAGACCGCCCTGTGCCGACCACGAGTGGAACACGTGTCCCCGGTCGAGCTCGCTGGTGCGGGCGTCCAGGTCGGTGACAGTCACTTGCCGCCCTCCTCCAAGGTCACTTCGATCGGCTCATAGTCGGCGCCGATCGTGTCGACGTCCTCCTCCTCGAGCTCGGCGAGCGCCTGCTCGACGTACTCGTTGGTGTAGGCGGACGCCGGCGGCTCCTCGCTGATGATGGTCGCGCCGGTCTCGTTCTCGGTGTTGAGCGCGATCTCGACGGTCTGGGCCCAGGCCGCCTCGTCGATGATCCCGACGCCGTTGGTCGACGGCCAGATCAGCTTGTTGACCTCGTTGGCCATCCAGAGCTGGTGGCTCTGGCCGAGCTCCGAGCCGGACTCGGCGACGATGGCGGCCGCCTCCTCCGGGTTGTCGCGGACGAACGCCCAGCCCTTGATCGAGGCCTTGATGAAGGCGACCGTCTGCTCCTCGTAGTCGGGGTCGGAGAGCTTCTCGGTCGTCGCCCAGATCGCGTCCTGCAGCATCGCGGTGCCGACGTCGTTCCAGTTGATGACGTTGAGGTCCTCCGGCGTGTAGAGCTCACCGGTGTCGGGGTTGACCGTCTCGAGCACCTGGGCGTACTCGTTGTAGGTCATCGCCTGCGCGGCGTCGATGTCGCCGGCCAGGAAGGCGTTCATGTCGAACGCCTGCTGGACCAGGTTGATGTCCTTGACGCCGACGTCGGCGGACTGCATGCCGGCGAAGAGCTCCCACTCGTTGCCGAAGCCCCAGCTGCCGACGTTCTTGCCCTTGAAGTCGGCCGGGTCGGTGATGTCCTTGCCCTTGAAGGAGATCTGGGTCGTGGCGCTGCGCTCGAAGATCTGCGCGACGTTGGTGATGCCGGCGCCCTGCTCGATCGAGCCGAGCACCTTCGGCACCCAGGAGATCGCGTAGTCGACGTCACCGGACGCGAGCACGTCCTGGGGGACGATGTCGACGCCGCCCTCGATGATGTTCACGTCGAGGCCCTCGTCGACGTAGTAGCACTCGGCGACGGCGGCGTAGTAGCCCGCGAACTGCGCCTGCGACACCCACTGCAGCTGGAGCGAGACCTCCTCGAGCTCACCGGCGTCCCGGGCCTCCTGCGTGCGCGTTGCGCAGTCCTCGCTCTGCTGGACGTCGACCTCCGACGACGAGCCGCCGTCATCGTCGTCGTCGCCGCAGCCGGTCAAGACGACCGCCAGGGCGACGGCGACGCCGCCCAGCTTCAGGGTTGTCCTCATGTGCTTCTCCTGTTTCCTGTGCCTGTATTGATGTCTTGGGTTCATGCGGGCTTGTGATGGCGTGAGAACCACAGCTCGACGAGCAGGGTGACCACGTAGAACAGCAGGCCGAGGACGATCGACCCCAGCACGTAGGCCCAGGCGAGCGGGTAGTTGCTGCTCGCTGCCGACGACGTGATCGACTTCCCGAGGCCGCCGATCGGGCCGCCGAAGTACTCGGCGATCAGGGCTGCGATCACGGCCAGCGAGGACGCGACGCGCAGGCCGGTGAAGACGTACGGCGTCGCGGTCGGCAGCGTCACCGCGCGGATCACCTGGAACGGGCCGGCGGCGTACGCCGTCATCAGGTCGCGGTGGACGGCGCTGACCTGACGGATGCCCCGCAGGGTGTTGAGGTAGACGGGGATCATGACGGAGATGCCGGCCACGATGATCCGGGCGGTGTTCACGGCGGCACCGAACATCGAGTAGAGCACCGGTGCGAGGGCGACGATCGGGATCACCGCGAGCGCGGCCACGACCGGGGCCGCCATCTCGTCGGTGAACCGGAACGAGCCGGCGATGGCGGCGCCGACGACTCCGAGCACGGCGCCGGTGAGCATCCCGATCAGTGCGTTGCGCCCGGTGACCGTCGCGCCGTCGACGATGTTCTCGGTGTTGGCGGTGACCTGCTCCCAGATCGCGCTGGGCGCCGGGAGGATGAACGGCTCGATCTCGGCCTGGTCGACGAGCAGCTCCCACGCCGAGGATCACCAGCACGCCGAACGCCAGCGGCGCCAGGACGGTGCTCCACCGGACCTCGGTGATCGGGAACCGCGGTCGGGTGACGCGGGAGACGGTGGTGTCGACGGCGGCCATCGTACTCGCTCCAGTCCCGTCGGCAGCGACGGTCTCGACCGGGGTGCCGTGCAGCAGGCCTCTGACGTCGGCCACCGCGCGGAAGAAGCCCTCTTCGTCGCGGGCCCGCTCGGTGCGGTCGTGCGCACCGGCCAGGCCGTCGGCCCGGACGTCGACGACGCCGGTGATCCGGCCCGGACGCGGGGACATCACGACGACCCGGTCGGAGAGGAAGACGGCCTCGGGGATCGAGTGGGTCACGAAGAGGACGGCGGCACCGGTCTCGGCGCAGATGCGCACCAGCTCGTTCTGCATCCGCTCGCGGGTGATCTCGTCGAGCGCGCCGAACGGCTCGTCCATCAGCAGCAGCCGCGGGCTCTCGGCCAGTGCGCGGGCGATCGCGACCCGCTGCTGCATGCCGCCCGAGAGCTGGTCGGGGTGGCTCTTCGCGAAGTCGGTGAGTCCCACCAGCTCGATCAGCTCGGCGACCCGGGCCTTGCGCTGCGTCGAGTCGACGCCGTGGAGCTTGAGCGGCAGCTCGATGTTGCCGGTGACCGTGCGCCACGGGAGCAGGCCCGCCTGCTGGAAGGCGATCCCGTAGTCCTGGTCGAGCCGCGCCTGCCGGGCACCCTTGCCGAAGACCCTGACGTCCCCCGACGTCGGGCTGTCGAGGTCGGCGACCAGCCTCAGCAGCGTGCTCTTGCCGCAGCCGCTCGGGCCGATCAGCGAGACGAACTCCCCGTCGGCCACCGTCAGGTCGACGCCGGTGAGGGCGACGACCTGCTTGCGGCCCTTGCCGAAGATCCGGTCGACGCCGGTCACCGAGATGGCGGGCTCTGCCGCGGACTCGGGTCATCGCGTAGGCACTCCTGTGAGGCGGAAGGGGCGGAGGACGAGCCCGAGCAGGCCGATCGCGCCGGCGGCGACCAGGCCGATGGCGACCGCGCCGAAGATCGGCGCCCACGGCTTGGCCGGGTCACCGGACGCGGCGACGGCATAGTCGATGACCATCCGGCCGAGGCCACCCTTGAGGCCGATCGAGACCTCCGCGACCACCACACCGATGACCGCGCTGGCAGCGGCGAGCCGGAGCGCGGGCAGCAGGAAGGGGACGGCGGAGGGCAGCCGCAGGGTCAGCAGGCCGCGCCACCAGCCGACGCCGTACGCCTGCATCAGGTCGACGTGCGTCTTGTCGGGTGACTTGAGCCCGCGGAGGGCGCCGACGGCGACGGGGAAGAACGCGAGGTACGCCGCGATCACCGCGACCGAGTCCTCGCTGCTCCACACGTAGCTGCCGATCTCGATCTCCGAGCCCCAGCGGCGCACCAGCGGGGCGATCGCGATCAGCGGCACGGTCTGGCTGAGGATGACCCACGGCAGCAGCGCGGACTCGACGATCCGCAGCCGGCTCATCAGCAGCGCGAGCAGCAGTCCGACGACGACACCGATCACCCAGCCGCGCGCGGCCAGCCCGAGCGAGAACATGCTGGCGTCGAAGACCGCCTCGATCGCGTCGGGCGCACCGGGCAGGCTGGTGACCGGCTCGAAGAGGCGCTGCACCATCTCCCAGGAGTGCGGCATCGCGAGGTCGGTCGTGCGCGGCAGCACCCGGACGTCGCCGATCAGCACGCCCTCCTCCGGCCCGAACGCCTTGTAGAGGTCCCAGGCCGCGACCACGGTGGCCACGCCGAGGATGCCGAAGATCACCGCGCGGGAGCGATTCCAGAGCTGGGTCAAGGGTCGGACCCTCTATGCCTTCGCCGTCACGTGGTCGCGCAGGTGCGGCATGATCGACTCGCCGTAGACCCGCATCGTCTCCTCCTTGTTGTCGTGCTGGAGGTAGACGGCGAACTGGTCGACGCCGATCTCTTGAGCGCCTTGAGCTTCGCGATGTGCTGCTCGGGAGTGCCGAGGATGCAGAACCGGTCGACGATCTCGTCGGGGACGAAGTCGACGTGGTCGTTGTCGGCCTTGCCGTGCGTGTTGTAGTCGTAGCCGGTGCGGCCCTTGATGTAGTCGACGAGCACCTGCGGGAAGCCCTCGTTGCCCTCCGACGCCTCGCCGTACTTCGACACGATGTCGGCGATGTGGTTGCCGACCATGCCGCCGAACCAGCGGGTCTGCTGAACGCATGTGGTCGATCTCGTCCGCGCTGCCGACGTACGCCGGCGCGGCGACGCAGAAGGTCAGCGCGTCGGGGTCGCGGCCGGCCTTCTCGGCGGCCTTGCGCACCTGCGCCGATCATCCACTTGGCGACGTCGACGTCGGCGAGCTGGAGGATGAACCCGTCGCCCGCCTCGCCGGCGGTCTTGAGCGCGAGCGGTCCGTAGGCCGCGATCCACACCTCGAGCTCGGAGGTGCGCGCCCACGGGAACTGCAGGGTCGAGCCGTTGTGCTCCACCGGCCGGCAGTTGCCCAGCTCGCGGATGACGTGGGTCGCCTCGCGGACCTCCTTGAGCGTGGACGGCCTGCCGTTGAGCACCCGTACGGCGGAGTCGCCGCGACCGATGCCGACGACGGTGCGGTTGCCGTACATCTCGTTGAGGGTCGCGAACACCGACGCCGTGACCGTCCAGTCCCGTGTCGCCGGGTTGGTGACCATCGGACCGACGATCACCCTCCGGGTCTCGGCGAGGATCTGGCTGTAGATGACGTAGGGCTCCTGCCACAGCAGGTGGGAGTCGAACGTCCACACGTAGTCGAAGCCGTGCTCCTCGGCCTGCTTCGCGAGCGCGACGGTGCGCCACGCGGGCGGGTTGGTCTGGATGACGACGCCGAAGTCCATGCGTCCTTTCCGTGCTGTCGAGGCTCGCTCGGCGACTGTCACGGCTACGCCAGGTACTGCGTCAGGTCGCGCTTGAGGAACTGGCCGTGGCCCTTGGTCCCCTTGTACTCGCCGTCGGCGATCAGGACCGTGCCGCGGGAGATGGTCGACGTCGACGTGACCGTCGATCTCGAAGCCCTCCCACGCGGAGTAGTCCATGTTCATGTGGTGCTTCTTGCCCTCGCCGTAGCCGATGGACGTGTGCCCGTTGGGGTCGTAGACGACGATGTCGGCGTCGGCGCCCGGCTGGATCACGCCCTTCCTGCCGTAGAGCCCGAACATCCGGGCGGGCGTGGTCGAGATCAGCTCGACCCACCGCGGCAGCGAGATCCGGCCGTCGACGACACCCTGGTAGAGCAGGTCCACGCGGTGCTCGATCGACCCGATGCCGTTGGGGATGGCCCGGAAGTCGTCCTTGCCGAGCTCCTTCTGGTCCTTCATGCAGAACGGGCAGTGGTCGGTCGACACCATCTGCAGGTCGTTGGTGCGCAGTCCCTGCCACATCGCCTCGAGGTGGCCCTCCTCCTCGGACCGCAGCGGCGTCGAGCAGACCCACTTGGCGCCCTCGAAGTCGCCCCACTCGTCGCTCTTGGCGCCGAGCTGCTTCTCCAGCGACAGGTAGAGGTACTGCGGGCAGGTCTCGCCGAAGACGTTCTTGCCGTTGTCGCGGGCCCACGCCACCTGGGCGACGGCCTGCTTCGCACTCATGTGGACGACGTAGAGCGGGGCGTCGGTGAGGTCGGCGAGCATGATCGCGCGGTGCGTCGCCTCCTCCTCCATCTGCCAGGCGCGGGCGATGCCGTGGTAGTACGGCGCCGTCTTGCCGGACTCGGCCAGCTGCGCCGCGAGTACGTCGATCGCCGGGCCGTTCTCGGCGTGCATCATCGTCAGAAGGCCCATTTCACGGGCCTTCTGCATCGCCCGCAGGATCTGGGCGTCGTCGCTGTAGAACACGCCGGGGTAGGCCATGAACAGCTTGTAGGACGTGATGCCCTCGTCGACCAGCCGTTCCATCGCCTTGAGCGAGTCGTCGTCGATGCCGCCGACGATCTGGTGGAAGCCGTAGTCGACGGCGCAGTTGCCGGCCGCGAGCTCGTGCCAGTGCGCGAGGCCGTCCTCGACCTTCTGGCCGTACGTCTGCACGGCGAAGTCGATGATCGACGTCGTGCCGCCCCACGCGGCGGCGACGGTGCCGGTCTCGAAGGTGTCGGAGGCCGCGGTGCCGCCGAACGGCAGCTGCATGTGGGTGTGGGCGTCGATGCCGCCGGGGATGACGTACTTCCCCGTCGCGTCGATCACCTGGTCGGCCTCGATCGCTGCCGAGCGTCTCGGCTGCCGGGCGCCAGTACGGCGACGATCTGCTCGCCGTCGACGAGCACGTCGGCGGCCACCGTGCCGGTCGCGTTGACGACCGTGCCGCCCTTGATCAGGATCGTCACATCTCTTGCCTTTCCGGTTGTCGAGGAGGTCGCGCGAAGCGACTCGCGCTCGTCTGAGACACCTCAGGGTCGCGCGATCGCGGTGTAGGAGTCGGGCCGGCGGTCGCGGTAGAACTGCCAGTCGTCGCGCATCTGCTGGACCATGTCGAGGTCGAGGTCGCGGACCAGCAGCTCCTCCTTCTCCGCACGAGCCGCGCTCGCCGACGAAGTTGCCGCGCGGGTCGATCACCTGGCTGGTGCCGTAGAAGTCGACCGCCTCGTCGCCGTACTCGTTGTCCTCGAGGCCGACCCGGTTGGGCTGGAGGACGAAGTAGCCGTTGGCGACCGCGGCGCAGGGACCCTCGACCTCCCAGAGCCGGTTGCTGAGGCCGGGCTTGGTGGCGTTGGGGTTGAAGACCATGTGCGCGCCGTTGAGGCCGAGCTCGCGCCAGCCCTCGGGGAAGTGCCGGTCGTAGCAGATGTAGGTGCCGACCTTGCCGACCGCGGTGTCGAAGACCGGGTAGCCGAGGTTGCCGGGGCGGAAGTAGAACTTCTCCCAGAACTTCTCCAGGTGCGGGATGTGGTGCTTGCGGTACTTGCCGAGGATGGTGCCGTCGGCGTCGACCATGACGGTGGTGTTGTAGTAGACGCCGGTCTGCTCCTCCTCGTAGATCGGGAGCACCATCACCATGCCGAGCTCCTTCGCCAGCGCGGCGAAGCGCTGCACGATCGGCCCGTCGGCCGGCTCGGCGTAGCGGTAGTACTTCTGGTCCTGGGTGATGCCGAAGTACGGCCCGTAGAACAGCTCCTGGAAGCAGATGACCTGGGCGCCCTGGGCTGCGGCGTCGCGGGCGAACTGCTCGTGCTTGTCGAGCATCGACTCCTTGTCGCCGGTCCAGGTGGTCTGGCTGATGGCGGCTCGCACGATGGTCAAGAGGGTCCACCTCCGCTGGGGGTCGGAACGGGCGGAAGTTCTGTTATCTTCTGGGTTGAACATTTCGCTTCCATTTCCCTCTTGTCAAGGGTTGGGCATGGATCTGACCGCCATCACCGACAGCACGCCGCAGGGGATCGCGGGCGCGTTCAGTCGCGCCATCCGCGCGGGCGAGCTGGCGCCGGGCGACCGGCTGCCGACGGTGCGCGGCGTGGCCGCCGACCTGGGCGTGTCACCGGCGACGGTGTCGGCTGCGTGGCAGGCGCTGCGTCGTACCGGACTGGTCGTGTCGCGTGGCCGCGCCGGCACCTTCGTCCGCGACACCCCGACCCCGTGGCTGTCACCGCGGCAGCGCGGCCTCGTCGGCGCCGGTCCGGACGGGCTGCGGCTCGACCTCTCGCGCGGCACGCCCGATCCGACGCTGCTCCCCGACCTCGGGCCCGCGCTGCACCGGGTGTCGCAGCGGGCCGGCGTCCTCGCCTACCAGGACGAGCCGGTGCTGCCGGAGCTGGGCGAGGTGCTGGCGGCGACCTGGCCCTACGACACCGAGTCGATCACCGTCGTCGACGGCGCCACCGACGGCATCGCCCGGATGCTCGAGCAGGTCGTCTCGTACGGCGACCGCGTGGTGCTCGAGTCGCCCGGCTTCCCGCCGTTCTTCGACCTGGTCGAGGCACTCGGCGCCGAGGTGGTGCCGATCGCGCTCGACGCATCAGGCGTCACGCCCGACTCGTTGCGGCAGGCGCTCGAGGCGCGGCCGGTGGCCGTGGTGCTGCAGCCGCGGGCGCACAACCCGACGGGCGTGTCCAGCACGGTCGCGCGGGCGGAGCAGCTCGTCCGGGTGCTGCGCCGGCAGCGCGGCGAGATGCCGTGGATCATCGAGGACGACCACTCGTCCGGCATCTCGGTGGCGCCCGACGTCAGCCTCGGCGCCTGGCTGCCGGACCGGGTGGTGCACGTGCGGTCGTACTCCAAGTCGCACGGTCCGGACCTGCGGATCGCAGCGCTCGGCGGGCCGTCGTCGATCGTCGACCGGATCGTCGCCCGCCGGATGCTCGGCCCGGCGTGGACCTCGCGGATGGTGCAGACGATCCTGCTCGACCTGCTCACCTCGTCCCAGTCGCTCGACGAGGTGGCCGAGGCGCGGCGTCAGTACATGGCGCGCCAGCGCACGCTCGTCGGCGAGCTGGACGCGCTCGGTGTGCCGCTGGCAGTGCCCGACGGGATCAACCTGTGGCTACCGGTCCGCGACGAGCGCGCGGCGATGGTGCACCTGTCGGCGTCGGGCATCCGGGTTGCCGGATCGTCGCCGTTCCTGGCGGCGGACGACGGCGCGGCGTACGTCCGGGTGACGTCGGGGCTGGTGTCGCCCCAGGACGCGGCCGAGGTTGCCGCGGCGCTGGCCGAGGCCAGCGCCGCGGACTGATCACTCGGCGTTGATGACCTCCCTGCCGGAGGAGTAGAGGTAGACCACGTAGGCGACCGCGTCGGCGTTGATCGCGAGAGCCTCGTGGCTGACGTTGTCGATGTCGTCGCAGGCGGAGTGGTAGCACGGGTCGTAGGCGACGCCGGCGGTGCCGCCCCACTTCTCGACCTGGGCGGGTGTCTTGATGCCCTCGGCACCCGTGAACAGGCCACCGGACGGGATGCCGACGTTGATGAACGCCTGGTAGTCGGAGCGTCCGCTGAAGGCGGTCGGCTCGGACGGGATGTCGCGCTCGGCGTAGTAGCGCTCGAACAGTGCCTCGATCTCGTCCGACCCGTCGGGTCCGGTCAGGCCGAAGCCCGAGCCGTCACCGTCGTAGATGAACAGGCCGTAGTTGGGCGAGCCGATCATGTCGAAGTTGAGGTACATCTCGATGTTCTCGGCGTCCTCCTCCGAGAAGGTTGGCCACGTAGAACGTTCGAGCCGACCAGACCGGCCTCCTCGGCGCCCCACCAGGCGAAGCGCAGCTTGTTCGTCGGCTTCGCCTTGGCCAGCGTCTCGGCGACCTCGATCAGCCCGCTCGAGCCCGAGCCGTTGTCGTTGATGCCCGGGCCCTCGGGCACGGAGTCGAGGTGTGCGCCCGCCATGATCACGTTGTTCGGGTCGCCCTCCTTGGACTCGGCGATCACGTTCTCGGTGGTCGAGGGGACCCGGCTGACGTCGGCGAAGAGCCGCATCTCCAGGTCCGGGATGGCGGACGAGCTCGGCACCGAGGGCGTAGGTCAGGTTGAGCGCCGGGATGTCACCGGTGTAGTCGTTGCTCAACGTCACTGCAGGGATACCGTTGCGGCTGGGGTCGGTCGTGTTGCCCTGGTTGAAGAACAGCACGCCGGAGGCACCCGCTGCGTCGGCGTTCTCGGCCTTGATCTCGAACGTGCAGAAGCCGCGCTGGATGAGGGCGATGTCGCCGTCCGGGAACCCTGCGAAGTCAGAGGCCTCGCACCCGCTGGTCGAGGTGTTGCCGAGCCCGAGCTGGATGTCGACCGGCGTCACGTGCGCCGTGACGTCGCCCGGCTCGGTCTGCGTCGTCGCAGCAAAGTCGGTGCCTTCGACGTAGGCGGTCGGGGTCGGCGCGATCTGCTCGAGCTCCGACCCGCCGAGGTCCTCCCAGGCGAAGACCTCGAAGGTCTGCCGGGTGACCACGTAGCCGGCCGCGGTGAGCCGGTCGTCGACGTAGTCGGCCGACGCGGCGTAGCCGGGGGTCCCGACCGAACGGATGCCGCCGTTGGCGTCGGCGATGTCCTGGAAGGCCTGCTCGTGCTCCAGCACACCGTCGAGAGTGACGCAGTTCAGGACCTTGCGCACCGAGTCGTTGGTTCGAACGGTGCAAGCCTTGTCGGCTTCGACCGGTGCCTGTGTGGCGACCAGTCCGGCCAGTGCGATTCCGAAAGCTGCGGCGGTAGCCGCGTAGCGACGGGATAATCTCACCGAGACTCCTTTGTCCGGGGCCACCACCCGTAGGGGCCCGATTCCGCGACCTTAAGCCTGATGTCCGCGGATGGGAATGGGTCGATGGTTAAGGACGGAACCGATCGGCGGCTGCTGCCGTCGTACCTTCATGAGGCCTGTCACGCGTCGTCGTACCCCGCTCCTGCTTCTCCTGGCCGCCGTCCTTCTCGTGGCGGTTGCGTGTTCGTCGTCGGGAGGTGACGACGACAGACGCCGGGTCGGACTCGGGCTTCTCGGCAGCGGACGACGCGCCGGCCGAGGCGCCCGCCGACAGCGACGCGGAACGATCGATCGCCAGGGACGGCAACGCTGCCTACGCGGAGAGCGCCGACGACTTCAGCGACTCCGCCGCACTCAACCAGAGCGCTCCCGTCGACCAGAAGATCATCGCCAAGGGCAACGTCTCGCTCGAGGCCGAGGACGTCGGCAACGCGGCCTTCCACGTCACCCGGCTCGCGGACGAGCACGGCGGCGAGGTCACCGAGCGCGAGACGACGACCAACGACGACGGCGACATCAGTACGGCTCGGCTGCTGCTGCGGATCCCGGTCGCGGAGTTCGACAAGGCGTTCACCGGGCTCGAGGGCGTCGCCGGCACCGACCTGCAGTCCTCCAACACGGGCAAGGAGGACGTCACCACCAAGGTGATCGACACCCAGGTCCGGATCCGCGCCCAGCGCCGCAGCCTGGCCCGGGTCGAGGCGCTGTTCGACCGGGCCCAGTCGATCAGCGACATCATCCGGATCGAGTCGCAGGTGAGCCGACGACAGGCCGACCTGGAGTCGCTCGAGCGGCGGCTGAGCTACCTCAACGACCAGACCTCGATGTCCACGATCTCCGTCAACATCTCGCTCCCGCCCAAGGAGAAGAAGGACGAGAAGAAGAAGGACGAGCCCGAGGAGGCCGGGTTCTTCGCCGGCCTCGAGGACGGCTGGAACGCCCTGAAGGACTTCGGCACCGCCACCGCCACCGTCACCGGCAAGCTGCTCCCCTTCGCCGTCGTACTCCTCATCATCGGCGGCCCGATCCTGCTGCTGGTACGGCGCCTCCGCCGCCGCGACGCCGACGCCCCCGACCTGCCCACCCCCGCCGACGCCTGAGATTGGGAGCGGTTAGTCGATGCACTGACTCCACTGCTCGGCGGTCCACTGGCCGTCCTCGAGCTGCCACACCTCGACGCTCATCAGGTTGCGGGAGCGCCGGCTCTGCACCTTCACCCAGAGCCTGTCGCCCTCCCGCGAGATGACTCGCACCGATGCCGCACGCGGCGTCTGCTCTATGAGTCGCTGCTCAAGCTCGGCACGTGTCGGCGCCTGCGCGATCTGGTCGTAGTGGCTCGTGCAGTTCGGGTTGCCCCCACCGCTGTTCTGGATGTCGTCGCCGCAGCCGGACACGATTACGACGGCCGTGAGCACTGCGACGACGTACGGCACGCGTCTGCACATGGTTCTCTGACGATCGAGGCTGCCAGGTCGTTCCGCAAGCGCCCGCGCCTCTCCGAGATCGCTCAAGCCCCACAGGTCACATCGGTCAGGGAAAACTGGCGCTTGTCGGGTGTTGCAACGCCCGACAAGCGCAGGAATCCCCGGTCGACCGGGGATTCCTGCACCTGCGCCCTCCGCAACGCCAGAGGGCCCGCCGCTGTTCGCGACAGGCCCTCCGAAGGTGAAAGCAGGATCAGGCGGGGAAGGACCCACCCGAGGCGGCGAGGTCCCGCAGCCACGGGGTGGCCTGGAACCGGTCGCCGTACTTGGCGGCCAGGTCGTCGGCCCGCTTGAGGAAGGCGTTGAGACCGATCTCGCAGGGTCTCCCCAGGTCCTGTCCTTGCGCTCGTACCCGGTCATGAACTGGGCGGCGCCACCGGTCATCGGCGGGAAGCCGATGCCCATGATCGAGCCGATGTTCGCGGCGGCCGCCGAGGTGATGACGCCCTCCTCGAAGCACTTCGCGGTCTCGAGGGCCTCGGCGAACAGCATCCGGTCCTTGATGTCCTCGATCGGGATCTGCTCCTCGGCAACGGGGAACAGCTCCGCAAGACCGGCCCAGATCGAGCCGCGCTTGCCGTCCTCGTAGTCGTAGAAGCCCGCGCCACGGAGGCGACCGGCACGGCCGGCCTCGAGCATCTTGTGGATGACGGGAATGCCGGGGTGCTCGACGTACTCGTTGCCCGCCGCCAGCTCGCCCTCCTTGGTGGCCTTGGTGATCTTGGCCATCAGCTCGAGGTTGAGCTCGTCGGACAGCTGGAGCACGGCGGCCGGGTAGCCGGCCATGAGGGTGCCGCGCTCGATGGAGTACGGCGCCACGCCCTCGGCGAGCATCGCCATGCCCTCGTTGACCATGTAGCCGATGACCCGCGAGGTGTAGAAGCCACGGCTGTCGTTGACGACGATCGGGGTCTTCCGGATCTGCTGGACCACGTCGTACGCCTTGGCCAGCGCGACGTCGTTGGTCTCCTTGCCGGTGATGATCTCGACCAGCGGCATCTTGTCCACGGGGGAGAAGAAGTGCAGGCCGATGAAGTCGGCCGGCCGGTCGACACCCTCGGCGAGCTGCGTGATCGGCAGCGTCGAGGTGTTGGAGCAGAGCAGCGCGTCCTTGTTGATGAAGGGCGCGATCTCGGCGAACACCTTCGCCTTGAGGGACGGGTCCTCGAAGACGGCCTCGATGACGAGGTCGCAGCCGGTGAGGTCCTCGGGGTTGGCGGTCGCGGTGATCCGGCCGAGCAGCTCGGCCTTCTTCTCCTCGGTCGACTTGCCTCGCGAGATCGCCTTGTCGAGGAGACCCTCGGAGTAGGCCTTGCCCTTCTCGGCGTTCTCGACGGCGACGTCCTTGAGGACGACCTCCATGCCGGCCTTGGCGCAGACGTAGGCGATACCGGCGCCCATCATGCCGGCGCCCAGGACGCCGACCTTGGTGGCCTTCCACGGCTCGATGCCCTGCGGGCGGAGCGAGCCGGAGTTGATCGCCTGGAGGTCGAAGAAGAACGCCTGGATCATGTTCTTCGAGCCCTGGTTGACGACGAGGTTGGCCAGGTAGCGCGACTCGATCCGCGAGGCGGTGTCGAAGTCGGTGTTGGCACCCTCGATCGCGGCCGACAGGATCGCGCGCGCGGCCGGGTAGACGGCGCCCTTGGTCTGCGTGCGCAGCAGAGCCGGGAACGCCGGCAGGAACGCGGCGAGCGCCGGGCTCTTCGGGGTACCACCGGGCATCTTGTAGCCAGGGGCGTCCCACGGGTTCTGGCTGGCCTCGGGGTTGCGCCTTGATCCACGCCTTCGCAGCCGGGACCAGCTCCTCGCGGGTCGCGACCAGCTCGTCGACGATGCCCTTCTCCTTGGCCTTGCCCGGGTTGAACTGGGTGCCCTGGAGCAGCACGTCCATCAGCGCGGTCTGGATGCCGAACATCCGCACCGTGCGGGTGACGCCGCCGCCGCCGGGCAGCAGGCCGAGGCTGGCCTCGGGCAGGCCGACCTTGACGCTCGGGTCGTCGACGAGGATGCGGTGGTTGGCGGCCAGGCAGATCTCCAGGCCACCGCCGAGCGCGGCGCCGTTGATGGCGGCGACGACCGGCTTGGGGAAGAGCTCGAGCCGGCGCAGGGCGGCCTTGATGCTCTCGGCCAGGCGGAACACCTCGCCGGCGTCCTCCTTGGTGGCCTGCGTCATCAGCTTGAGGTCGCCACCGGCGAAGAAGGTCTTCTTCGCGCTGGCGATCACGACGCCGGTGACCGGGTTGTCGGAGTCCTGCTCGGCGTAGAGCCGCTCGACCGCTGCCTCCATGGAGGCGCGGTAGAGCTCGTTCATGGTGTTGGCGCTCTGGTTCGGGTCGTCCAGCGTCAGCGTGACGATGCCGTCGGCATCGCGCTCGTAGCGCACAGCGGTCTGGGTGTCAGTGCTCATGATTGGTTCAGCTCTCCTTCAGACCAGCTCGATGATCGTGGCGATGCCCATGCCGCCGCCGACGCAGAGCGTGGCGAGGCCGCGGCGCAGGTCGCGACGCTCGAGCTCGTCGATGAGGGTGCCGAGGATCATCGCGCCGGTCGCACCGAGCGGGTGGCCCATCGCGATCGCACCACCGTTGACGTTGGTGATCTCGTGGCTGATGTCCATGTCGCGCATGAACCGCATCGCGACGGCGGCGAACGCCTCGTTGATCTCGAACAGGTCGATGTCGCCGACCTCGAGACCGGCCTTGGCCAGCGCCTTGCGGGCGGCCGGAGCCGGACCGGTCAGCATGATCACCGGGTCGGCACCCGACACCGCGGTCGCGAGGACGCGGGCGCGGGGGGTGAGGCCGAGGTCCTGGCCGACCTGCTCGGTGCCGATCAGGGTCAGCGCGGCACCGTCGACGATGCCGGACGAGTTGCCGGCGTGGTGGACGTGGTTGATCTTCTCGAGCCAGTGGTACTTCTCGAGCGCGACGTTGTCGAAGCCCGCGTCCGCACCCATCTGGGCGAAGCTCGGCTTGAGACCGGCCAGGCCCTCGGGGCTCGTGTCGGGGCGAACGGTCTCGTCGTGGTCGAGGATCGTGACGCCGTTGAGGTCCTTGACCGGTACGACGGCGCCGGAGAAGTAGCCGTTGGCCCACGCCTTCGCGGCGCGGTGGTGCGACTCGGCGGCGTACGCGTCGACGTCGTCGCGGCTCCAGCCCTCGACCGTGGCGATCAGGTCGGCACCGATGCCCTGGGGCACGAAGCTCGCCTTGAACGCGGTGGCCGGGTCCATCGCCCAGGCGCCGCCGTCGGAGCCCATGGGCACCCGGCTCATGGCCTCGACGCCGCCGGCGACGATCAGGTCCTCGAAGCCACCGCGGACGCGGGACGCGGCCTGGTTGACGGCCTCGAGCCCGGACGCGCAGAAGCGGTTGAGCTGGACACCGGCAACGGTGTCGGGGAGACCGGCTGCGAGCGCGGCGGTCTTGGCGATGTCACCACCCTGCTCACCGATCGGCGAGACGACGCCGAGCACGACGTCGTCGATCCGGTTGGTGTCGAGCGTGGGGTTGCGCACCTGGAGCTCGTCGAGGAGACCCACGGCGAGGTCGACGGGCTTCACCTCGTGGAGGGTGCCGGTCGCCTTGCCCCTGCCGCGCGGAGTGCGGAGGTGGTCGTACACGAATGCTTCTGCCATGACCGTCCTTGGGATTCGGGAAACGCGCGCGGAAGCGCGATCAAGTGTGGCTGCTCATGATTGTGACACTATTACTGTCATGGTCAAGCCACAGGGTCGTGCGACACAGGTCACACCCGAGCTCCTCACGCTCACGGATCTGACCCAACGCGTCGGGATCAGCGTCCGGACGCTGCGGTTCTACACGACCAAGGGCCTGGTGCCGCCGCCGGTCCGGCGCGGTCGCTCCGGCTACTACACCCCCGAGCACATCGCCCGGCTCGAGCTGGTCCAGGAGCTGCAGAGCCACGGCTTCACGCTGGCGGCCATCGAGCGGTACGTCGCCGCCATCCCTGCCGACGCCACCCCCGAGGACATCGCGCTCGCGCGCACCATGCTCGCGCCGTGGCAGTCCGACCTCCCGGTCGAGATGGATCACCGCCAGCTCGAGACCAAGGCCGGCCGTGCCCTGACCGACGACGACGTCGCCACGCTCCAGGCGCTGGGCGTGCTGCGACGCCGCGACACGTCGTACCTCGTCGCCGGCAACCAGCTCGCGATCGGTCTCCGGCTGCTCGAGCTCGGCTTCCCGCGCGAGGTGGCGGTCGCCGCCGCCGCGGTCTACCAGGAGCACGGCGAGCAGATGGCCAAGGAGCTGTACGAGGTGATCCAGAACAAGCTGGCGCCGCTCTACGACGACGCCCAGTCCGAGCGCTTCCGCGAGGTGATGGAGCGGCTCAAGCCGCTCTCCGTCGGCGGCCTGGTGACCGCCTACGAAGCTGCCGTCGCCCGCACCGCCCGCAATCCGCGGGCGTAGCGACCTACGACCTAGGAGACCTGGGACCTAGCGCCGGCCGGAGAACGACGAGGCGCTGTGGCCGCCGCCGCCCGAGCCGTTGCCCGAGCGACGCCGTGAACCGCCGCCGCCCGACTTCGGCGCGCCGCTGCGGTTGCCGCCGCGACCCGAGCTCGATCCGCCGCGCTGGCCGGAGGGCTTGCGCGAACGGCTGCCGGTGCCACCGCCGCCGCTGCCGCGGGGGCGCGAGGGAGCCGTGCCGGCCGCGGGGATGATCCCGCCCGGGGTGCGGCGCTCGCCGGGGGCGAGCTCCTGCAGGACCGGGTGGCTGACGTTGGCGAGCTTGGTGGTGGTCGGCTTCACTCCGGCGGCGCGGGTCAGGTCGCGGACGTCGCGGACCTGATCGTCGGTCATCAGCGTGATGACGGTGCCTGCCGCGCCGGCGCGCGCGGTGCGGCCGGAGCGGTGCAGGTAGGCCTTGTGCTCGGCCGGCGGGTCGGCGTGGACGACCAGCGCGACGTCGTCGACGTGGATGCCACGAGCGGCGATGTCGGTCGCGACCAGCGTGGTCGCCGTACCGCTGTGGAACGCGTCGAGGTTGCGCGTGCGCGCGCCCTGGCTGAGGTTGCCGTGCAGGTCGACCGCCGGCACGCCGCTCTTGTTGAGCTGGCGGGCCAGCGCCTTCGCGCCGTGCTTGGTGCGGGTGAAGAAGATGGTGCGGCCGGGCGCGCTCGCGAGATCGACGAGGACGGCGATCCGCAGCTCGCGCGAGACGTGCAGGACGTGGTGGTCCATCGCCGAGACCGGCGACTGCGCGGAGTCGGCCTGGTGCACGACGGGGTGGTCGAGGAAGCGCTTGACCAGCACGTCGATCGCGTTGTCGAGCGTGGCGGAGAAGAGCATCCGCTGGCCGTGGCGCGGGGTCTGCCCGAGCAGGCGGCGTACGGCGGGGAGGAAGCCCAGGTCGGCCATGTGGTCGGCCTCGTCGAGCACGGTGACGTCAACGGCGCCGAGGTCGCAGTGACCCTGCCCGATCAGGTCCTCCAGCCGGCCGGGGCAGGCGATGAGGATGTCGACGCCGCGCTTGAGCGCCGAGACCTGCGGGCCCTGGCCCACGCCGCCGAAGACGGTGTGGGTGCTGAGGCCGGCGGCCTTGGCGAGCGGGCTGAGGGCGGCGTCGATCTGGCTGACGAGCTCGCGGGTCGGCGCGAGGATCAGCGCGCGGGGCCGACGCGGGGCGGCCCTGCTGGCTCCGGCGCCCTTGGCGGACAGCCGGGCGACGACGGGCAGCGCGAAGGCGTAGGTCTTGCCGGAGCCGGTGCGGCCGCGGCCGAGCAGGTCCTTGCCGGCGAGCGAGTCGGGCAGGGTCGCGGCCTGGATCGGGGTGGGCGTGGTGATGCCGTTGGCAGCCAGCACCGCATCAAGAGCGGCGGGCACGCCGAGGTCGGCGAAGTTCGTGGTCACGAGAAGTCTCTCCGGAGCTCGCGCCACCCAGCACGTGGCTGGTCGACGGTCTCCCTGTCGGCGTCTCGCCGTGCTGTCCCGCCGGCGGCGGGAAGGGAAGCGGGCCTCGGTTTCGAGGAGCGCGGCGGACTGCGTGAGTCTGCGGTGCGCGAGGCCCGGGGCAAGACCTGCCGGACCGATGGGTCAAGCGTAGGGGTCCGAAGCCCTTTTGGTTCGCATCCCCGCCTATCTGGAGCGCGGCACTCCGCCTGGATCAGTCCGTGGGGGCGTCCAGCCAAGGACGGCTCAGCCTGAACTCCCGGCCGCTCACTGACGTCGCCGTGATGGGGTACGGGGCCGGGATCGGGTCCAGAACCCGCGCCTATGTGAAGCGCAGCACTCCGTCGTCGATGGCTCCGCGGCGGACCACCTTCTGGTCGACGTAGTAGTTCTGCTCGAGGCGCCAGGGCGCCCGGTCGCCCTCGCTCGGCAGCAGGTGCGCGGAGCGCTGGATGTAGCCCGAGCTCAACAGCATCAGCGGCCGCCGCTCGACCGCGGGGTCGGGCACCGGCACCACCGTGCGGAAGCCGTGCTGGTCGAGGTGTGCGAGCAGCCGGCACACGTAGTCGATCACCAGGTCGGCCTTCAGCGTCCATGACGCGTTGGTGTAGCCGAGGGTGAAGAAGAAGTTCGGCATGTCGCTCAGCATCAGCGCCTTGTAGGCCATCCGCGACGGGAGGTCCAGCGGCTCGCCGTCGATGGTGAAGTCGATACCACCGAACGGCAGCTGCATCTGGAAGCCGGTCGCCGTGACCACGACGTCCGCGGGCAGGTCCCTGCCGGACGCCAGCCGCAGGCCGTCCGGCGTGAACGTCTCGATCGTGTCGGTGACGACCGAGGCCGCGCCGCTGCGGAGCGACTTGAACAGGTCGTTGTTGGGGACGAAGCAGAGCCGCTGCTCCCACGGGTTGTACGGCGGCGCGAAGTGCTCGTCGACGGCGAAGTCCGCCGGCAGCTGGCTGACGGCACCCTTCCGGATCATGGCCTTCGCCCGCGAGGGCCAGCGCATGCTGAACTTGTAGAAGCCGATCGCCTGGGCGATGTTGGCCCACCGCGCTGCCCGGTACACGACGCGCTCGGGCATCCGCAGCCGGGTGAGCAGCCGGGCAACCGGGTCATGCCGCCCGCGGTTGATGACGTACGACGGCGTCCGCTGCAGCATCGTCACGTGCTCGGCGGCTCCGTCACCGGTCGCCATCGCCGGGACCAGCGTCACCGCGGTGGCACCGCTGCCGATGATGACGACCCGCTTGCCGGCGTAGTCGAGATCCTGCGGCCAGTGCTGCGGGTGCACGATCTCGCCCTGGAAGTCGGCCATCCCCGGCCAGGTCGGCTGGAAGCCCTGCTCGTACTTGTAGTAGCCCGCGCACGACCAGAGGAAGCTCGCGGTCAGGGTGATCGTCTCGCCGGCCGCGGGATCGCCGACGGCGGCCGTCACGGTCCAGCGCGCCTGGTCGGAATCCCATGCGGCGCTGGTGATCCGGTGCTCGTAGCGGATCAGCCGGTCGACGTCGTACTCCTCGGCGACGGTGTCGATGTACTCCCGGATCAGCGGACCGTCGGCGAGCGCGATGTCGCTCTTCCACGGCCGCCAGGTGTAGCCGAAGGTGAACATGTCGCTGTCCGACCGAACGCCGGGGTAGCGGAAGAGGTCCCAGGTGCCGCCCTTGGAAGCGCGCGACTCGAACACGGCGACCGTCTTCTTCGGCAGTCGTTCGCGGACCTGCGCGGCAGCGCCGACGCCCGAGAGACCGGCTCCGATGATGAGGACGTCGACGTGCTCCATGTGCCTAGATTTCCACCTGTACGGCGATCCCGCGATCAATCAGGCCATCGACGTCGTCGATGCCCCACGCCGTGAGCGCGGCACGGGTGTGCGCGCCGGCCTTGGGCGCGGGCGGGAGTCCGAGCGTGGCCCCGGTCCGCGAGAACCGCGGCGCCGGCTGCGGCTGCACGATCCCGTCCTTCTCGACCAGGATCTCGCGGGCCTTCATGTGCGGGTGGTCGGCGGCCTCGCTGAACTTGAGGATCGGTGCGACGCAGGCATCGGTGCCGTCGAAGATCGCGCACCACTCGTCGCGGGTCTTCTCCTTGAACCGCGCGGCGATCAGCGCCCGGAGCTCGTCGAACTTGTCGAGCTCGAACTGACCGGGAGCCTGGTCCTTGATCCCGAGCAGCTCGACGAACGTGGCGAAGAACTGCGGCTCGAGCGCACCGACGGACATGTGCTCGCCGTCGGCGGTCTCGTAGATGTCGTAGAAGGGCGCGCCACCGTCGAGCAGGTTGCTGGCCCGGCTCTCGTTGAAGGTCCCGGCGGCGAAGAACGCGGCGAGCATGGTGTTGAGGTGCGCGGTGCCGTCGACGATCGCGGCGTCGACGACCTGGCCCTCGCCCGACACCTTGCTCTCGAGCAGCGCGGCCAGGATGCCGATGACGAGGTACGTCGATCCGCCGCCGAAGTCGCCGACCAGGTTCGCGGGGAACTGGGGCTTCTCCTTCACCTGGCCCAGGCCGTGCAGGGTGCCGGTGATCGCGATGTAGTTCATGTCGTGGCCGGCGGCCTGGCTCCACGGGCCGTCCTGGCCCCAGCCGGTCATCCGGCCGTAGACCAGCCGCGGGTTGCGCGCCCGGCAGACGTCGGGGCCGATGCCGAGCCGCTCGGCGACGCCCGGCCGCATCCCCTCGATCAGCACGTCGGCGTCGGCGACGAGGTCGAGGATCACCTCGGCCGCGGCCGGGTCCTTGAGGTTGAGCGCGACGCTGGGGCGTCCGCGGTTGAGCAGGTCGTGGCTGCCGCCGGTGAGGAGCTGGCCGCCCGGTCGCTCGATCCGGATCACGTCGGCGCCGAGGTCGGCCAGGATGGTGCAGGCGTGCGGGCCGGGCCCGATACCCGGCGATCTCGACGACCTTGATGCCGCGCAGCGGACCGGTGCCCTGACCCAGGGGGAAGCTCTCGAGCGTCATGCCGCCGATCATGACACAACCTTGACAGTCACGCTGTCACGGTCGCGTGGCGGACGGCGTCAGCCGGCCCGGACGATCCGCTCGAGCTCGAAGTGCATGGGGTCGGTGTAGTTCCAGTCGCCACCCCAGGCGAAGCCCCACTTCTTGAAGATCTCGACGACCGCGCGGCTGATCTGGCCGACGGTGCCGCGCTGGTTGCCGGGCGAGTTGATGTCGAGGCCAGGCCGAAGGAGTGGTTGGACAGCGTGGTGGAGCCGGCGATGAAGCGCGGGTAGTAGCAACCGGCGTACTCATCGGGCTGGATCTCGGCGCCCGAGCCCCAGGCCGTCTGATCTCGAGCAGCGCGTCGCGCAGCTGCGGCATCATGAACTTGTTGCAGGTGACCGAGCCGAGGATGCGGCACCGCTCGGTGACGATGTGGTCGCGCACCCAGGCCGGCCTCCGGCTGGACCCGGCCGCCACCGATCGGGGTGTACCGGAAGACGCCGACCGCCTCGGCGAACGTGCCGACGACCTGGGCGGACTGGAGATGCCGGGGTCGATGCCGTACTCGGCGACGATGTCGAGGTCGGTGATCGACATGTTCTCGCCGAGCAGCTTCTCCAGCTTCTCCTTCGACCGCCTGCGGCGAGAAGGCGCCGGTGTTGATGACCAGCGCGTTGTCCTTCGGCAGGCCGAGCGCCTCGCCCCACTCGGTGTTGACGACCGCGTCGATGGTGCCGACCTGCGAGGTCCAGGCACCGACGTGGATCGGGAACGTCTGCTCGCCGGACCCGACGGCGAGGTAGCCGTCCTTGTCGAGCGGGATCCGCCCCTTGAGCTCCTCGAGCACGGCGACCTCGCCGCCGGCGACCCGGTCCCACGCGTCTTGGAAGACGGCGCCACTGCTCAGCCCGGGGTGAACCGCCGGTAGCCCGCCAGCGTCGACCGCAGCGATCCGGTAGTTGCGGTTCTCGAGCGAGAAGGAGCCGAGCGAGAACCGCCGACCGCTGCCACCGCCTTGTCGCCCGTTGATCCGGATGTCCCGGATCGCGTCGACGACGTCGTCCGGGATCGTGTCCGTGCCGACGAGCAGCATGTCGTCGCCGGACTGGACGCCGTCGAACTCGCCCGGCGGGTCGACCTCGTAACGGCGTAGGTCGCCGACGGCGTCGGGGTCGTCGGGGCTCGACCCCGTGCTCGTCGTGGAGGCGGCGTTGCTGGTGTCCGCCTCGGGCTCGTCGGCGGGGCGATGCGCAGGCAGCACTCGAGCATCGCGACGGCGCAGACGAGCGCAAGTCGCGCGCGGTGCTGCGCAACCCCCATGGAACTTCCCTCCCCTGAGAAGGGTAGTTGGGAAACCGAAATGGCGGCGCCACTCCCCCCGAACCGACTCGGCGAAGTCAGCCCAGGACGCGCTCGGCGACCCACGCGATGTCGTCCGCCGTGGCGGCCGGGTCGGCCGAGGGCTGCATGACGTGGCTGAGCACCAGCCGGACGACCATGTCGATGACGGCGTCGAGCCGGTGCGGCTCGAGGTCGATCCGGTAGCCGGCGATCCGCTCGCCGACCACCATCTTGGCTCCGACCAGCAGCGACTCGGCGTGCGTGGTGAGGAGCGGCAGCAGCTCGGTGTCGGCGCCGTGGGTGGCCGAGACGACGGCGTGCAGGAGGGCGTTGTTCTGGGCGTACTTCAGGACCCGGCGGGCCGAGTCCCGGATCGCCTGGATCAGGTCGTCGGGGTTCTCGTCGAACGAGCGGATGACGCCCGCGAGGAACCGGTCGAGCTCGCGGAGCACCACCGCCTCGGCCAGGTCGTTCTTGGTGCCGATCTCGTTGTAGACCGTCTGCCGGCTGACCCCCACCTCGTCGGCGAGCCGCGCCATCGTGACCCGGGCCCAGCCCTCGCTCGTGATGACCCCGACGGCCGCGTCGCACAGCCGGTCGCGGATTCCTCCGACCACGACCGGGGCCGGGCGGGACTCCGCCGAGTGGGTGCTCACACGAGCGAGGATAGACATCAGTCGGTCAGCGTCAGAGCCAGCACCGGGCAGGCCTGGACCGCGGCGTACACGTGGGCCCGGTCCGACTCCGGCGGCGAGTCGTCGAGGACGTTGACCTGGTCTCCGTTGCGGGGTCCTCGTCCACCTCGAAGTAGTCGTTGGCCATCGCCTCGCACATGCCGAGGCCTTCACACTTCTCCAGGTCCGCGACGATCTTCATCAGACTCCTCGGTGGTCGAGGAGGTCGCTCTGGCGACCGTCTCGAGACTCTCGGGGTCGAAGCGGAGCGAAGTCGATCTTGTCGCGAACGCCGCAGTCGGGGCAGCACCAGTCCTCGGGGATGTCGGCCCACGCCGTACCGGCCGCGAAGCCCTCGTGCTCGTCGCCCGCCGCGACCTCGTAGACGTAGCCGCAGCCAGGGCACTTGGCGGCCAGCACCTCGCCGTCGAACTTCTGGGCGAAGTGGTCGTCGATGTGGACGTCGTGCTCGACCGGCGGCGGGAACTTCCTGAGGTACTTGTCCACCTTGCGCGGGTGGATGTTGGCGAGGGTGATGTCGCCGTCGAGGTGGTTGACGACGCGCGGGTCCATCACCTTGCGCCACAGCGGCGGGAAGGCGGCGAGCGTGATCATGCCGGCGTAGCCGGTCGGCAGCGCCGGCGACTCCTTGAAGTCGCGCAGCGTCTGGTAGCGCCGGGTGGGGTTGGCGTGGTGGTCGCTGTGCCGCTGCAGGTGGTAGAGGAAGATGTTGGTGACGATGTTGTTGCTGTTCCAGCTGTGCATCGGCAGCACCCGCTCGTAGCGCTGCTTCTCGCCGACCTTCTGCCGCAGCATGCCGTAGTGCTCGAGGTAGTTGACGACCTCCAGCAGCGAGAAGCCGGCGACGATCGTGATGAGGGCGTACGGCGCGATCGACCACCCGTAGAGCGCGAACATCGAGCCGTAGAGGACCGCCGACATCAGCCAGGCGTTGAGCACGTCGTTGCCGATGTGGAACGGGTGGGTGCCCTTGCGCTTGTAGCGCTTGGACTCCAGGCTCCAGGCGCTCTTCAGGGAGCCGGCGACGGTACGCGGCCAGAAGGCGTAGAAGCTCTCGCCGAGCCGGCTGGACGCCGGGTCCTCGGGAGTGGCGACGCGGACGTGGTGGCCGCGGTTGTGCTCGATGTAGAAGTGGCCGTAGAACGTCGGCGCCAGCGCGATCTTGGAGAGCCAGCGCTCCACCGACTCCTTCTTGTGGCCGAGCTCGTGGGCGGTGTTGATGCCGATGCCCTGGACGCCGGCGATCGAGAGCGCGAGGAAGCCCTTCTCGTACCAGGTCAGGTCGACCTGCCGGACCAGGTCGGAGCCGAAGGTGTCGCTCGCCCAGCCGGTGATGCCGAGCAGGTCGGTCGCCCAGTGGACGGGGTTGGTGCCGGCGATGATCGCGAAGCCGGCGAACAGGATGACGAACTGCATCGGCAGGTACATGTAGACGACCCACCGGTAGTACCGGTCGTTCTCCAGCTCCTCCATCACGTCGTCCGGCGGGTTGGAGGGATCGAGCCCGAACGCCAGGTCGAGCACCGGGATGATCAGGTTGATGAGGATCGGGCCGGACAGCAGCAGCCACCACCAGTCGGTGTAGAGCCAGGTGCCGACCGCCAGCAGGCCGAGACCGGGCACCATCAGGCCGAGCAGCCAGAGGTACCGCTTCTTGTCCTTCCACACCTCGGTGGTGCCGTCAGGAACGGTCTTGCCGATCTGCTCGGGGTTCATCCCAGAGGTCTCCATCGATCTCTCTCCAAACTCTCCGCGTTGTTGACAAGACGGTAGTGTTTGTCAACGAGTTTGACAAGACCCCTACTTTTGTAAACCTCGTCAACGGGCGGCGATCGCCTGCTCGACCAGGGTCACCAGGTCCTCAGCGCCGGCGACGTCGGCGTCGGCGAGACCCTGGGCGCGGGCGAGGATCTCCTCGAGGGTGACCCCGCGGTCGGCGTACGGCGCGGCCTGCTTGAGCACCTGGGCGAGGTCGGCGACGGTCGCCGCCAGGACTGAGGCGGTACGACGGTCCGGGGTCGCCGTCGACCGCCACCAGGTCGATGGACGCCTCCTCCTGCACGTCGTCGCTGCCGGTGCGCCCGGTTCCGACCGGGGTCCAGCGGACCGATGCCGTGCCGTAGACGTCCCCCGGCTCGACACCGTCGGCGAGCCGGACCTCGTAGAGCGCGGTCGCGTGGTGGCCGGCGCCGAGCTCACCGGCGTCGGTGCCGGCGTCGGTGAAGTCCTCGTCGGCGATCGCGCGGTTGTCGTAGCCGATCAGCCGGTACGACGTCACCAGCTCGGGGTCGAACGACACCTGGGTGCGCGCCTCCGCCGCGACCGGCGTCAGCGTGGTGACCAGGTCCTCGCCGAAGAGCTGCTCGGCCTCGCGGTAGGTGTCGACGTACGCGTAGAAGCCGTCGCCCAGGTCGGCGAGCTGCTCCATCAGGTGGTCGTTGTAGTTGCCCAGCCCGTAGCCGACGGTGACCAGGTGGATGCCGTCGGCGCCCTCCTCCTGGATCCGGTCGACGATCGAGTCCGGGCCGGTGTGGCCGACGTTCGCGACGCCGTCGGAGGCGAGCACGACCAGGTTGACCGCCTCGGGGTCGAACGCGTCGCGTGCCTGCTCGTAGCCGAGCCGCAGGCCGGCCTCGAGGTTGGTGCTGCCGCCGGGCTTCAGCTCCTCGATCGCGTCGAGGATCGTGTCCGTGTCCTTGACCGGGGTCGGCGGGAGCAGCGGCCGGGCCTTGTCCTCGAACGAGACCACCGAGACGGTGTCGTCCGGGTTGAGCCGGTCGGCCAGGAGCGCCAGCGACGACTGCACCAGGCCGAGCCGCTCACGGATGTCCATGCTGCCGGAGCGGTCGACGACGAGGGTGATGTTGACGCGGGGCCGGTCGGCCGCGGCGATCTCCCGGGCGGAGACGCCGACCCGGACCAGCTGGGTGCCGTCGTCGAGGGTCGGTGCCTGGCCGGTCTCGGTGGTCAGGCCGAGGTCGGCGTCGGTGGGCGCGGGGTCGTCGTACTCGAAGGCGTTGACCCACTCCTCCACCCGGATCGCGGACCGCGGGACCCGGTAGCCCTGGTCGAGCAGCTTGCGGGCGACGCCGTACGACCCGGTGTCGACGTCGAGCGCGAACGTCGACCGCGCGTCCGTCGCGGTGTCGACGAAGCCGCTGGTGCCGTGGTCGTGGAAGAAGTTGTCCTCGTTGGGCGCGGGCGGGAGCGTGGGCTCACCGCCAGCGCCGTCCTCGCCTCGGCCTCTGCGGCCGAGTAGTTCACCGCGCCGCCGCTGTCGTAGTCCGCCTGCGACTCGTAGTCCTCGTAGTACGCGCGGGCGTCGATGCCGCGCCGGCTGTCGGGATCGGGTGCCTCGTCGGAGCACGAGGTCAGGAGCGCGGTCGAGAGGAGGGCGGCGATGGCCGCTGCAGCGAGCCGAGGAGTCATGGGGCTGGGACGTGTGCCCCGGCCGTTCGGTTCCGCGCCTAACCAGCGGCGGTGACGCGCGCGAGGGTCGAGACGGGCAGGTACTCCCAGCCGCGCAGCACCCGCGTCGTACGCCGCTCGGGCCGGCCGACGACGCGCAGGTCGGGATAGCGGTCGTACAGCGTGCGCAGCGCGACCGCGGCCTCGAGCCGCGCCAGGCTCGCGCCCAGGCAGAAGTGGACGCCGGCGGAGAAGCCGACGTGCTCGGCCGCGTTGCTTCGCCGTACGTCGAAGGCGGCGGGATCCGCGAACACGGCCGGGTCCCGGTTCGCCCCACCGAGGTAGACGAGCACCCCTTCACCCGCACCGATCCGCTCGCCCGCGACCTCGGTGTCGCGGAGCGCGAAGCGCGCCGTCAGCTGGACCGGGGCGTCCACACGGAGCACCTCCTCGACGGCGTTGGCCCAGCCGTCGGGGTTGTCCTTGAGCCAGGCGCGCTGGTCGGGGTGCTGGTCCAGGAGCACGACCGCGTTGCCGATCAGGTTGACCGTCGTCTCGAACCCGGCGCCGAGCACCAGCAACCCGATCGCGTGCAGCTCGTCCCTGGACAGGTCGGCGGCCTCCGGATCCTGGAGCACCTGGCTGAGCAGGTCGTCACCAGGAGCGCGGCGCAGCCGGTCGAGGTGGCGGTCGAACCACGCGTGCATCTCGCGGAGCGCGGTCGCGGCGGCGCGGTACTGCGTCCAGCTCAGCCCGGGATCGAGGGTGACGGCAGCGTGGTTGCCCCAGCCGAGGACCTGTCCGCGCTCGTCCTCGGGAACGCCGAGGATGTCGGCGATCACCGCGACCGGGAGCTGCGCGGCGTAGCGGCTCACCAGGTCGAAGGTGGGTTCCCGCTCGAGGTCGTCGAGAAGCCGGTCGGCGACATCCTGCACACGGTCGGCCATCCGCCCGATCTTGCGGGCGGTGAAGGCACGGGAGACCAGGTGTCGGTAGCGGGTGTGGATCGGCGGGTCGACGACCAGCATCGACGGCGGATCGACGGGGCTCAACGTGTCGGCGTCGCGGACCCGTGCATGCAGCTTCTGCAGCGGCCCGGGCAGCTCGCCGAGCGCGCTGCTGGTGAACTGGTCGCTGCGCAGGATGGCGTTGGCGACCGCATGGTCGACCGTCCCGGCGACGAAGCCGTTGCGGACGACGCGGCCGTCGGCGCGGAGCCGGTCGTACGACGGGTACGGGTCGTCGTAGAACGTGCGGTCGGTCGCGAGCCGCGCCATCAGGTCACCCTTGGCAGCCGCGCGGTGGAGGAACCGGCGCTGCAGCCCGTGGGCCAGCGTCCAGGCGGCGAACTCTCGCGGGGTGTCAAGCAACGGCACGTTCCCCACCCTGATCCCGGGCGGCCGCTCTGTCCAGGATCCTGCAGCAGGTCGCGGGTACGGCGCTCGACCCGGCCGTGCTGCTCGTCCCAGGCCGGCTCGGGCGAGTGGGTGTCGAGCTGGGCGTCGCGGGTGAGCTGCCAGCGGTAGCGGAGGGCGGCCACCAGGCCGTCACGGTCGACGAAGAGCTCGCCGTACTCCTCGGTCCAGGGGAGCTCCGCCGCCGGGTTCGCGACGAACAGGTCCTCGATCTCACGCAGGATGCGCCAGCGGCGCTTGGTCTCGCTCCAGGTCATGGTGCTCACCGTCCTCGTCGACGTAAGGGGCTGTGTTGCTTCGGTGCCGAGAACGCTAGGCAACCGGCACTGCTGCGGGCATCGGGCGGTGGCAGGCAATCCGACTGGACCGGTTGCGACCCTGGTAGGAGGAGGACTGACCCCCCGCGGTCGGATGACGCGAGTCACAGTGGTGCCTACGCTGGCTGTCATGAACTGGGGACTGCTGCGCGCGGTGCGGGATCGCATCGAGGCGAACTGCCTTCCCCGCGGGATCCTCTACCCCTGGTGGGTGCCGGTGATCTCCTTCGGTGGCCAGCTGGCCTGCGTGGTGATGGCGCTCTTCCTCCGCGACGCGCTCTGGACCCCCGACCTGCTCGATCCTCACCATCCCGCTGGTCCTCGTGGCGCCGGTCGTCCAGCTCGGCTTCGGCCGGTGGCTGCCCTGGTGGCTCGACTCGCTCCCTGCCCTCGTCGCGGCCGCCTGGCTGATCTCGGTGTCACCCGACCTCGGCACGGCACCGATCGACGCGGCACCCGGCCTCCTCGCGTTCGTCGTCGCGGAGATCACCGCCAGGGACGGGTTGCGACCGGGCATCGCGGTCGGCGTCATCGCCTACGGCATCCTCGGCGCCGGAGCGCTGTTCGGCCCCGGAGTCGTCGGCTTCCTCGTCCACGCCATCCTCCTGGAGATCGGCTTCGTGGTCGGCGCCATGCTGCTGTGGCAGATGCGCGCGCTGGTGGCCGAACGGCAACGTCGGGACGCGACCTGGCAACAGGCGACCACCGCCGAGCGGGAGCGGATCGCCCGCGAGATCCACGACCTGGTCGCGCACTCGCTGAGCGTCACGCTGCTGCACATCACCGGCGCCCGCCACGCGCTTCGGGACGTGGTGACCGGTGCCGCCTCCGCCGACGACGCGGTCGGGGAGGCCGACGCCGCGCTCGCCGATGCCGAGCAGGTCGGCCGGCGGGCCATGACCGACATCCGCCGGACCGTGAGCGCGATGGCGGAGGGCCCCGCCTCTCCGCAGTCGCTCCCCGGCGCCTTCGACATCGCCGCCCTGGTGCGGGAGGTCGACCAGGCCGGCCTGCACGTGGAGTACGACGAGCGCGGCGACCTCGCCCAGCTGGCCGACACCACGGGCCTCGGCCTCTACCGGATCGCCCAGGAGTCGCTGGCGAACGTCGCCAAGCACGCCCCCGGCAGCACCGCCCGGGTCTCGTTGACCGTCGGTCGCGGGAGCGCCCGGCTCCTCATCCGCAACCAGCTCAACGGGACCCGCGGCCGCCGGACCGACGGGCTCGGGTCGGGCCTGGCCGGCATGCACGCCCGCGCCGCCCAGCTCGGTGCGTCGCTGAAGGCCGGCGAGGACGGCGACGACTGGCTCGTCGACGTACGCATCGGCCAGCGGAGCCTCGAGCTGCCCTGCGGCCACTCCGTGCCGGGGCTCGGCCGGTTGCCGGGTGCGGCTCCGAGCGGGGCCACCACGTGGAGCTGCAGGTGACGCCGGCCGTGCGGGTCGTGCTGGTCGACGACCAGGAGCTGGTGCGGTCCGGACTGCGCCGGATCCTGCGCCGGCGCGACGGGTTCGAGATCGTCGCCGAGTGCGCGGACGGCGCGGGCGTCCCGCGCACCCTGGCCGGGCTCTCTGAACAATCGGGCGAGGGAGACCCCGGCGTCGACGTCGTACTCATGGACCTGCGGATGCGGGAGGTGGACGGCATCACCGCCACCCGCCGGCTCGCGGCCGATCCTGACGCGCCGCCGGTGCTCGTGCTGACGACGTTCGACGACGACGAGATGCTGTCCGGCGCGCTGCGGGCGGGTGCCGCGGGCTTCCTGCTCAAGGACTCCTCCGCCGACGACCTGATCCGCGGCGTGCGCGCGGTCGCGGCCGGCGACTCGTGGCTCGACCCGGCGGTGACCGGACGGGTGCTGCGCAGCTATCGCAGCAGTCGTGCCGGCCACGCCGTCGGACAACGGCGTCGTCGACGCACTCACGCCGCGCGAGCTCGAGGTGCTGCGGGCGATGGCGATCGGGCGCAGCAACGGCGAGATCGCGGCCGACCTGGTCATCTCCGAGCTCACCGTGAAGAGCCACATCGGGCGGATCTTCACCAAGCTGCACCTCCGGGACCGGCCGGCGGCGATCGTCTACGCCTACGACCACGGCCTGGTCAGTCCGGCGACGTCCTGACCCGCTGTCGGTCCGGTCGCAGCTCCGCCCTCGGCCACCGGCTCGCGGCCGGCGCCGGCCACCGCGGCGAGCACCAGCACGATGCCGAGGACGCCGAGCGCGCCGACCCGCTCGTCGAGGAAGACGGCGGCGACGATCGCCGCCGTGACCGGCTCGAGCAGGCTGGCGATCACGGCGGCCGCGCTCGAGGTGGTGCGCAGGCCTGCGTAGAGGAGGCCGTAGGCGAGCGCCATCGTCATCACGCCGAGGTAGGCCAGCGCACCGAGTGCCACCGGGTCGCTGGTGGTCAGCGGCCCACCGATGATCAGCGCGACGGGGACGAGCGCGATCGCGCCGGCCGTGGTCGCCACCGTCGTCAGGGCGAGCGGATCGGTGCGCTGCGAGAGCGGGCGGCCGAGCGCGGTGGTGGCGGCGTACGTCGTACCGGACGCGATCGCGAGCCCCACGCCCAGCCACGGACGGGGACCGGTCTCCGTGCCGCCGGCGGCGACACTGACCAGGACCAGACCGACGAGCGCGACGGTGACGACGAGGATCCGCCGGGTCCCGGGATGGCGGCGGTCCCGGACCGCCTCGGCCGCGGTCAGCAGCACGGGCGCCAGGCCGAGACTGACCACGGTGGCGACGGTGACGCCGACCTCGATGACCGCCCCGAAGTAGAGCGCCTGGTAGGCGCCGGTGCCGACCCCGACCAGGCTGGCGGTGCCGGGCGACGCGCGCAGCAGCGCCACCAGCTCGGCGCTGCGGCGGAGCACGAGCACCGCCGCGACCAGCACGACCGCGGCGATCAGCATCCGGTAGCCGCTGATCGTGACGAACGACAGCGGCGTGCGGTCGCTGATCACCTGGAGGGTGATGCCGCCGGTGCCCCAGAGCACGCCGGCGAGGGAGATCTGGACGATCCCGACCGGAACGGCGGCGCGGGTCGGGGACACAGGCGCCGAGCCTAGCTCCCGCCGAATCCGCCCCCATCCGCGCCGAGAGCGGCGGTTTCGGCTCGGATCTCGCCGGATTCGCGGAGTCGAGTGACGACCGTCACAGATTTGCACTCTTTACCAACAGAGTGCAAGAATCTCTCGCATGACCGCCGCCGCCACGAAGTGGGAAGCGCGTCGGGTGGAGACCACCCGGCGGCTCGAGTGGTGCGCGCTCGAGCTCACCCGCGACAAGGGCTTCGACGGCTGGACCATGGACGACCTGGCGGTCGCGGCCGAGGTGTCGCGCCGCACCGTCTTCAACTACTTCGACAGCAAGGCCGACCTCGTGCTCGGCCCGATGCACGAGACCTCGGACGAGACGGCGGCCGCCTTCGTCGCCGGCGCCCCGACCGGGCGGCTCTTCGACGACCTGTTGCACTTCGCGATGCTCGCGGTCTCGGAGAAGGGTGCCGACCTCGAGCTGGCTCGACTTCGGCGGACCGTCGCGGTCAACGACGCACGGGTGGTCGCGATCGCCCACGAGCGGTTCGAGTCGGTCGTCGGCGACGCCATCGAGCTCATCCTCGAACGCGAGGGCGCGGCCTACGGCGCTCCCCGCGCGCGGCTGCTGGTCCAGCTCCTCGTCAACATCTTCGACTCCGCCGTCCAACGCTCCGAGCTCGATCTCGGCCGCCCCTTCCCCGACCTGATCACCGACGCGGTGCGTGACGTGCGCGCCGTACTCGGGACCTGACCCAGGAGACCCCATGGCCCGCATGCTCTACCGCCTCGGCACGACCGCCTTCCGGCGGTGGCCGCTCTTCATCGCCGGCTGGCTGATCTTCGCCGTCGTGCTCGGGAGCGTCGCCGCGGCGTTCTCCAAGCCGATGTCGGACGAGTTCACCATCCCCGGCATCCCGTCGGAGGAGGCGGCCGACCTCCAGCAGCAGCTCTTCCCGGAGGCCGAGGACGCCTTCGACGACGCGACCGTCAACGTGGTGGTCGCGGCGCCCGAGGGTCACACCCTCGCCGAGCCGGCGTACGAGGCGCAGATCGCCGACCTGATCGCCGCGATCCCGTCGCTGCCGCAGATGAGCGACGACCCCGAGGCGAACCCCGGCCTGGTCGACCCGAACACCGCGGCAGCCAACGCGCCGCCCGCGTTCAGCCCGCTCTCCGAGGACGGCCGGATCGGCATCCTGTCCTTCCAGTGGGACGTCGACTCCCCCGCCGACATCGAGCCGGCCACCATCGAGGCCGCCGAAGACCTGTTCGCCGACCACTCTGGTCAAGGGGCCGGTCAAGGGGCAGGGTTCGTGGTCGAGGCCAACGGCGCCGGCATGCAGTCGCAGTCGCCTCCCGGCGGCGCATCGGAGCTGATCGGCATCGGCATCGCGCTCGTCGTACTCCTGCTGACGTTCGGCTCCGCCATCGCCGCGGGCATGCCGATCATCACCGCGATCTTCGGCGTCGCCCTCGGCATGACCGGCGTCACCGCGATGACCGCGGTCACCGACATCGGCTCCAGCACGCCGATGCTGGCCACGATGATCGGCCTCGCGGTCGGCATCGACTACACGCTCTTCATCCTGGCGCGCTACCGCACCGAGCTGCACCACACCGACGACCGCAAGCACGCCGCCGGCATCGCGGTCGGTACGGCGGGCTCGGCGGTCGTCTTCGCCGGCCTGACCGTGCTCATCGCCCTGTCGGCACTGGCGATCGTGCGGATCCCGTTCCTGACCGCGATGGGTCTGGCCGCGGCCGCGACCGTCCTGATCGCGGTGCTGGTCGCACTCACCCTGCTCCCGGCGATCCTCGGCATGCTGAAGTCCTGGACGTTCCGCGGCCGGATCCGCCGCGAGCGGGTCAAGCGCGACGAGCACGGCCTGATCATCAACAACGGCGTGCGGTGGGGCCGGCTGATCGGCCGGGCGCCGATCGCGTTCATCGCGGTCATCGTGATCGGCCTCGGCGCGCTGGCGATCCCGATCGGCCAGATGTACCTCGCGTTCCCGACCGACAGCACCGCCCCCAGCGACACCACCCGGCGCCAGGCGTCGGACCTGATGACCGAGGGGTTCGGCCCCGGTCGCGAGGGTCCGCTGCTGGTCGTGGTCGACGGCCGCGACATCGCCGACGACCAGGACCGGCAGGCCGCCTTCGACGAGGTCGCGGCGTGGGCCGCCGGGCAGGACGACGTCAAGGACGCCACCCTGGCGGGAACCAACGAGGCCGGCACCGGCGCGATGATCCAGGTGACGCCGGAGTCCGGCCCCGACGACCCGGCCACCCTCGACCTGCTCGACGCGCTGCGCGACGGGCAGGCCGACATCGAGCAGCGGACCGGTACGACGACCGGTGTCACCGGACTGACCGCGATCACGACCGACGTGTCGGACCGGCTCACCGGAGCGCTGCCGATCTACCTGACCGTGGTGGTCGGGCTGGCCTTCATCCTGCTGATGCTGGTCTTCCGCTCGATCCTGGTGCCGCTCACCGCGACCCTGGGCTTCCTGCTGTCCGTGCTGGCCACCCTCGGCGTGACGGTCGCGGTCTTCCAGGAGGGCGCCCTCGGCATCTTCGAGGGCCAGCCGATCGTCAGCTTCATGCCGATCTTCCTGATCGGCATGGTGTTCGGCCTGGCCATGGACTACCAGGTGTTCCTGGTGACCCGGATGCGCGAGGCCCACGTGCACGGGCTCTCGACCCGCGAGGCGGTCGTCGACGGGTTCCGCAACAGCGCCCGGGTCGTGGTCGCCGCGGCCACGATCATGATCGCCGTCTTCTCCGGCTTCATGCTCGAGGACGACGCCGTGGTGAAGTCGATGGGCTTCGCGCTCGCCGCGTCGATCCTGTTCGACGCGTTCATCGTCCGGATGGCGCTGATCCCGGCCGTGCTCTACCTGCTCGGCGAGAAGGCCTGGTGGCTGCCCGCGTGGCTGGACCGGATCCTGCCCAACGTCGACGTCGAGGGCACCTCGCTCGAGCGCGACTCCATCCCGGTGAGCGTCGGCGACGACCTCGACGACGACCTCGACAAGGAGCTGGAGACGGCCGGCGTCTGACCCCTCCCCCAACCTTGGCTCAGTCTCGTTTGTGATCATCACTTCTGGGCACCGCCCCTCGCGGGAGAAGGCGGCGAGATCCGCCGCCTCGTTAGAGGGAGCGAAGAACGATGCTTGATTCATTACGCATGCGCATGGCCCTGCTGGTGGCAGCAGTGGTCGCTGCGGCGCTGCTTGCTCCGGCAAGCAGTACGGCCCAGGCGCGATCGATGCCTGACGCCGCGACGTCCCAGCAGCTGGCTGCCAGTGAACGCCTGGTGCTGTCGTCAGCAGTTCGGTCAGGCGCGGACCTGGGTGCAGGGCACCTATGGCCGGGACGGCGGGACCGTTCGCGGGTGGTTCGTGCCTCGCCGGTTCGACAACCGGTCGGGCAAGATCGTCGCGATCGGCCGGCTGCACGCGATCCTGGTGCGCCCTGACGGCACGGTCCGGGGCGAGGAGAACAAGCGGATCACCATTCACGGTCAAGCGGATCGAGGGTGAGCGGCCGGGTGCGCGCCAGCTGGCGCGCTGCGACATCCTCAACCTGGTCCTCGGGCCGCTCGACCTGAACCTGCTCGGTCTGGAGGTGCACCTCAACCGGGTCGTTCTCAACATCGTCGCCGTGTCCGGCACAGGGAACCTGCTCGGCAATCTTCTCTGCGCAGTAGCCGGACTGCTGGACAACGGAGGCGTGCTCCGCCAGATCAGCCAGATCCTGAACTCGATCCTCGCGATCCTGAGGCTCTAGTCGGGGACCGGACGGCCGTGATCAGGCGAGAGCCGCCTCGATGTCGGGGCGGATCTTGCCGGGCTTGGTGGTCGACCCGTAGCGGTTGATCACCAAGCCGTCGCGGCCGATCAGGAACTTGGTGAAGTTCCACTTGATGGCGCCGCCGAACATGCCGCTCTGCTCGCTCTTGAGCCACTGGTAGAGCGGGTGGGCGTCCTCGCCGTTGACCTCGACCTTGGCGAACATGGGGAACGTGACGCCGTACTCCTTGTCGCAGAAGGCCGCGATCTCGGCCTCGTCACCGGGCTCCTGGTGACCGAACTGGTCGCACGGGAAGCCGAGTACGGCGAAGCCCTGGTCGGCGTAGCTGTCGTGGACCCGCTGGAGGCTGGCGTACTGCGGGGTGAAGCCGCACTTCGAGGCGGTGTTCACCACCAGCACGACCGAGCCTTCGTACGACGCGAGGTCGATCGCCGCGCCGTTGATGTCGGCGGCCTTGAAGTCGTGGAACGTCGTCATTCGTCCAGTTTGGCAAACGGATCCTGACCGATGGCGCCGTCCCACGCCTCGTCCCACGCGTCGCCGTAGGCGATCTCGGCGAGCGGCCGGCGCTTGCGCACGCGGTGCTCGCGCTCCTGGTCGCGCTCGGACACCTCCGCCGGATTGCCGCGGACGCCGACCGCGATCCCGGCGACGATCCGCCAGTACGACGGCATCCCGAGCGCATCCGCGACCGGGTCCTTGTCGAAACCCTTGAACTGGTGCGCCCACAGCCCCATCGCCTGCGCCTGGAGGGTGAGGTGCGCGGCGGCCTGCCCGACGCAGTAGAGATTGATCGGCAGGTCGACCGGCTTCTCGTCCTCGGCCTTGTCGGGCGCGTCCGCGACCTGGGTCGCGGTGAGGAAGACCACCGAGGCCCTCGGCACCCACCCCGAGTTGCCCCTGCTCAGGTGCGGCACCAGCGCCTGGTGCGACGTACTGCCGCGCTCGCAGACGACGAACCGCCACGGCTGCTGGTTGCCGTGGCTCGGCGCCCATTGCGCCGCGTGCAACAGCGTGACGATGTCGGCCGCCGGCAGCCGGTGCGTCGGCGTCGAAGATGCTCGGGCTCCACCGCGACCGCAGCGGCTCGGTCAGGGCCTCGGCACCGGGCATCGGGGCGTGGGACATGCGGCCAGTATCGCGAGTCGACCTTTCTCGCCCGTTTCTCGCCCGCGGCGCACTCATCCTCAGGGATGATCCGCTGCAACCATCCGCAGCGAGGTCGCGTCCTTCCGCCGCACCACTTCACCTGGAAGGAACTCCCGTGTCTCCCCGACTCTCCCCCCGATTCACCGTGACCGCTGCCGCCGTACTGACGGCCGGCCTGTCCGCCACCATCGCCCCGCTCACCGGCCCGCACCCGCGACCGCCGCGCCTCCGGGTGCCGGCTGGGTGACCGGCGTCGTCGTCGACCGCTCCGGCGATCCCGTCGAGGGCGCGCTCGTCAACGTGCTGCCGCCGCGCGAGATCCCCGAGTTCGGCATGCTCGACGAGACCACCGACCGGTGGGACGTCACCGACGCCGACGGCAAGTTCCGCGTCCGCCAGCACCAGGGCGGGTTCCTGGTCCAGGTCTGCGACGCCGACCCGGACCGCACCGCGACCTGCGTGCAGCCGCAGGAGTTCGACTACCTCATCCGATACGTCGGACCGGACGGCGCGTTCGACAGCTGGCTCCAGCACACCGACCTGTACGACGCCACCGCGACCGACCTGGATGTCGGCAGCATCGAGGTGCAGCCGACCGCCAAGATCAAGGGCCACCTGGAGGGCGCCAGCTCCGAGCCGCTCGAGGTGATGCGGCTCAACGACACCGTCGCGTTCCACGGCCAGACCGACGCGGACGGCGACTTCACGATCGACGGCCTGGCGCCGGGCACCTACTACGTGCGGGCCGGCGGCTTCGGCACGCTGCAGTGGAAGTCGGACCCGGTCACCATCGACGCCGCGCACCCCGGCCGGCTCAGCGGCGTGCTCGAGGACGGCCCCTCGGTCTCCGGCCGTGCTGTCGACGACGCGACGGGCCAGCCCGCGCGCCGTACCGAGGTCTTCCTGGCGCACGGCGACGGCCGCCTGATCGCCAGCCTGTTCACGACCCGCCGCGGGACCTACGAGTTCACCGGGCTCACCCCCGGCAACTACCGGGTCGGCGTGCTGCGGCCCGGCGGGGTCTACCTCCGTCACGCAGCTCCGTTCACCGTGGAGGACGGCGACCAGGCGATCGAGATGCCGACGCTGCGGCTGACCCGCGGCGCCACCGCCACCGTGCGCCTCCGCGGCACCGAGGGCCGGGTCGACAGCGAGCTGCGCGACAGCCGCGGCAACGTGCTCCACCCCAACCTGATCCGTGAGGACGGCGTGGCGACGTACCCCGGCCTGCGCCGCGGGACCTACACGCTGGTGGCCAAGGACGAGGACACCTACGGCCTGCGCACCTTCCGGGTCCGCGGCCTCCGTGACTACGACCTCGGCCGGCTACGGCTCACCCAGCCGCTGCTCACCCTGCGCGGTCGCACGGCGCCGCGCGCGGTGGTCGAGGCCACGACCAGCGACCTCTGCCCCGCCGACGCGTTCCCGACCTTCGGCGGCTTCCACGAGATCGAGAAGGCCGACGCCCAGGGCCGCTACGTGATCCGCGGCCTGGTGCCCGGCGACGGGTGGATGGTCGCCGCCGACGGCTTCCCGCACAACTACGCGCCGATCTGCCACGACGACGTGAAGATCTGGTCGTCGCGGCGGTACGACGTGCCGCTCGAGCCCGGCCACACCGTGACCGGCCGGCTGGTCTACGAGGGCACCGACCTCCCGGTGATCACCAACATCGGCTACGAGGTGCTCTATCCGGCCGGGCTGCGGACCAACCCGACCAGCGAGCACCCGACCCGCGCCCGTACCCGCGGTGCCACCGGGGAGTTCACGATCCGTCGGCTCTCGGAGGGCACCGCCACCGGTGGGCTCGCGGTGACGCCGTACGACGAGGTCTACGCGCGGTCGCTGTGGGTCTTCTTCCCCTACCAGTACGGCACGCCGTACTGGCTGGAGGCGGACGAGCAGCCGCTCACCATCGACGGCGACATCGACCTCGGCGACGTGGAGCTGACCCTCCATGGGGGCTAGCGGTCGGCGATCCTGACCAGGCCACCGACGGTGCCGACGTAGGCGGTGCCGTCGGGGCCGATGCTCACCGCGGCGTAGTGGTTGTTGAAGAGGAGTCCTGAGCCGACGTACCGGCTCCAGACCTGCTCACCGGTGCGGATCGAGAACGCGGTGAAGAACCACGCGTCCGGGGCGAGCTGTCCGAGTAGCAGCGGCACCCGGTAAGCCAGCTCGTCGGCGGCAGGGTGGGTGTAGGCGTAGACCAGCCCGGAGCCGAGCGAGGCCTTCGAGACCGAGGACGGGACCCTGGCAGTGTCGTTGGACCAGGCGATGCGGCAACCGCCGTCGCGGTAGTCGACGTGGATCTTGACCAGCCCGGGGACGGTTGTCGGCTGGCGGAGGGCGAGCGTCTTCAGCCCGTACCCGTAGTTGTTCTCGGCGATCAGCCCGCCCGGCACCGAGATCAGGCTGTTCTCGTCGGCACCCTGGCCGGCCGGGAACACCGGCTGCCGGCAGACCGGCCGGCTGCCCGGTCCCGCCTTGCCGCGCTGGAACACCAGCACGTTCATCCGCGGGTCGGCATTGTCGGTGATCGCGATCCACCCGCCCGAGGGGAGGGACGCGCGGCCGATGAGCGTCGGCGTCGTACCACTGCCTTGCGAGACCTGGCTCGGCTTGACCCGCGTGCCGCGGTCGTAGGTCTTGCGCCAGGTGACCTCCGGTCGTTCGTCGCGTACGTCGAAGCGGTAGAGCGCGTGGTCGGAGACGACAAAGACCCCGCCGGACTCGTCGATCGCGAAGCTGTTGGCGATCACCTCGCCGAGGAGCCCCCGGGTGCGGACACGACCGTCCAGCCCGACGAATCCCACCGTCGCCCTCCTGAGTGACGAACCAGATCCGGTTCGACCAGTCGGGCAGCACGCTCTGGATCCGCTGGGTCCCGAGCGCCGGGCTGAGGTCGACCTCCCTGTCGACCACGAATGCCTCGCCGGCCAGGCGCAGCCACAGCACGTGGTTCTCGGCGTTCGACACGACGAGCCGGCCGAGGTGGTCGAGGTAGAAGTAGCCGCCCGAGAAGTTCGAGGTGTCGGGGAGCAGGCCGGGGTCGCGCTTGGGCAGCTGTACGACGCGATCTCGGCGAGCGTGTCGGAATCGAGGGCCTTGACCACGGGGCGCCCGACGCCGATGCAGACCGTGAGCATGGTGCCGTCGGGGAGGAAGGACAGCGACGAGCAGTCCCTGATCAGGGCAGCTGGTGGAGCTGACCGCCAGGTCCGGACCGACCGGGCCCGCCCGGTCGTAGGTGTCGGTCTGCCAGGCGTCGTTGTGGATGATCGAGGCGTCGTTGGCGGCCATGTAGGGGTGCTGGGGCACCGGCGCCCGGTGCAACGGCGGCTCCGTCGAAGGTCCCCCGAGGAACGGCTGCAGCAATGCGCCGCGCGGGTCGTCGGGGATCGGGACCGCAGGACCGGACGCCACCGACGCGGGCGCCGCGAGTGCGAGCGCAGCCGTGAGTGCGGTCAGCGTCGCGCCAACCCTCGATCTACCGGCCCTCATGTCTTCGGCAACGCCGCCGGGCCGTGGTCGGTTACGAAACTAGGCCGCCCCGCCGCCGATGTTGACCATCCAGTTGATGCCGAACTTGTCGGTGATCTGGCCGAACTCGTCGCCCCAGACCTGCTTCTCCAGCGGCACGGTGACGGTCGCGCCGTCGGAGAGGGCTTCCCAGTAGCCGCGGATGGCCTCGGCGTCGTCGCCGTCGCCGGACAGGCTGATGGTGATCTGCGAGCCGGGAGTGAACTCCATGCCCTCCGGGGTGTCGGCGCCCATGAGCGCGAAGCCGCCGGCCGTGGTGAGCATGGCGTGCATGACCAGGTCGGCGCCCTCGGCGTACTTCTCGCCGTACTCACCGAAGGTGTTGATGGTGAGCTCGCCGCCGAAGACCGACTGGTAGAACTCCATCGCGTCGCGGGCGTTGTCCTTGAAGCTGATGTACGGATTGAGCAGCGATCCCATGGCGTCCACCGTAGGGCTCATCCCTGCGGATGAACATGGCCGCCGGATCGTTTCGATCGCGGGACAAGCGGGGCAAGCCGTGCAAGCGTGGCCGTCTCGGGCCACCGGGAGGGAGACCAGCAAATGGGCTGGAAGGACATGGCGAAGCTCGCGTCGGATTGGGCGGACGCGAAGAAGACCGAGCTGCTCACCGCCGACAAGCGCACGCGGGAGAACGCGTCGGCGAACGCCGAGGCGATCGAGCGGAAGTCCCACGAGGAGGCGGTCACCTCGTTCCTCGAGGGCGTGCTGCCGCCGAACCTCTCCGAGAAGGTGACCGCGGCCCGCCCCGAGAACGTCGCCGCGCGGGAGGCCGCGAAGGAGGCGCAGGAGCGGGCGGAACGGCGTGAGGAGCTGCTGGCGATGGCGGAGAGCGGCGCCACGGCCGAGCTGTCGCTGACGATCACCGGCGACGACAGCGGCAGCGCCACCTTGGTGCTGCCGTGCGAGCGGTCGGAGGAGGACGGCTGGCTCCGCGTCCGATTGGAGTCCCCGGACCTGCTGCCGGTCGGAACGATCGGCCTGGCCGAGCTGTCGCTCGCCGTACCCGAGTTCGAGCGGCCCTGGCCGCTACGACCTCGCCGAGCTCACCCGGCGCAGCGACGCGGGCGAGATCGAGACCTTCGACGCCTACGAGATGTACCTCAACCCGACCGGCGAGGCCGACGACCGGATCTTCTACGTCGACGTGTACGGCGGCGCGCCCGTCTACGAGGTCACTCCGAGCTCGCTGTCGTTCGACCTGCCGATGGTCTCCGCGCTCAGCTCGATCCGGGCCACGGGCACGATCACCTGGTAGGGGCTACTGAATACGTGCTCCACGGACGTTGGGTGCGTAGTTGTCGCGGATGTTGGTGTCGGCGTCCGCCAACATCACCAACAACGGCGGCGACGACCGTGACTTCGTCTGCAACCTCTCGCAGCCGATCGGCGACCTCGCGCGCCTCATCGCGACCTCCGAGGTGCGCGTCGACACCGGTGGCGGCGAGCTCGGCACGATCGCCCTCGACGGCATCGCGGTCAACACCCAGACCCCGGTCGAGCTGTCCCTGATGTGCGAGGGCAAGCAGGCGCCGTACACCGCGCAGGTGCTCGACCCGCGGATCGTCGCCGTCAAGCTCGGCTCCGCCACCCAGAAGTAGCTCCCTCCGCACAACGAACGAAGCTCCCGGCCAGCTCCACTGGCCGGGAGCTTCGTCGTATCCGTAACGAGAGCTCAGGTGCTCAGGTCACTGGAACTCGACGGGATTTCCATCGATGGTGACGTTGCTGATCACCACGGTGCCGGCGATGCCGTTGTCGTAGACGAAGCCGGCCTGCCCGATCCGACCGTTCTGGGGAACCGTGAAGGTCACCGTGCCGTCGTCAGTGGACGGAGGCGCCGTGTCTCCCGCGCAACCGGTCTGGTCGTCGTAGGAGTTGACGAACGTGCCTTGCAGCTCGATGAACATCCGCGGTGCACCGGCGGTGCAGGTTGCTCCGTCCTGCAGGTCGATGTCGAACGAGATGACGTCACCGGACTGCACCGGGACGTTGAGGTCGTTGGTCTCGATCGACGTCGCCCCACCGTTCTCGATCGTCAGGGAGACGGTGGTGTCGTTGACGATCTCCGCGCCCGGGTTGGGCACCCACTCGGCGGTGGTGCTGCTGTTCTCCAGGTCCGCCACGCGCGCCTCGAGCGCGTCGATCTGGTCCTGCAGGTTGCCGAACCTGTTGGTGACGCTCGAGTGGAGGTCGACGTACTTGACCCCGCCTCCGTCGTTGATGTCGATCGACCGGACGGTGTCGTTCTTGATGTCCGCGCCGGTGACCAGGTCGGCGGCGACGGCACCGGTGGCGCCGAGGCCCACCGTCATCATGCCGGCGCTGACGAGCAGGACGAACTTGTTCTTCAGGATCCCCATGTTGTGTCTCCTTGCGTCAAGCAGGTCACGATCTGCGACCTCTTGCGCACTACCCGGAGGGTCCAGGACCACACAGGGGTCCGGAAGACACAACATCCCGGACCCCTTCGGGTCCGGGATGTCCGGGATCTCGGGAGAGACCTCGTCTGTGCGCGAGGGGGGAGTTGAACCCCCACGTCCTTTCGGACACACGGACCTGAACCGTGCGCGTCTGCCTATTCCGCCACTCGCGCGTCGCTGTACTGGACAGCCGGGAAAGGCTATCCCAGCGTGTGCTCGCGCCCCAAACCGGCAGATCCGCTCCGGTCACTCGGGCTGGACGAACCGGACCGACTCGACCATCGCGGTGATCTCGTCGATGTCGCGGTCGGGAACCCCCGGATCGATGAGGGTGGCGAGCACCACCCGCTGCCCGTCCACGTCGAGGACCCACAGCCGCTCGACGGCGTTGGGCGCCGCCTGGTGGTGGGCGTCCCCGGGCGAGCCCTCCCAGAACATGTAGATCTGCTCCGTGCAGCGTGCGACGGCGAGGTCGTCGGGGAGCTCGAGTTCGAGCGTGACGCCGTCGTACCCTGCGACGCGCACCGGCTTCGGCGCCGACACCTCGGTACGACGCTGCGCGGCCAAGGCGGTCACGAGGTCGTCCACGTCCGGTCCGATCTCCGGGGCGGCACCCTGCCTGCGGCACGGGTCGGAGTAGACGCCGTTGACGGTCCAGTACTGGAGCGCGCGGAGCGGCGGGCCGTCTCCCCCGTCGCTCCCGTCGTCGTACGGCCACACCATCCAAGGGCCGAAGCTCGAGAAGCCCTCCGGCACCTCGATGACGGCGACCGGCGGTGCGCCGGAGCCGCGGGCGGTCAGCGCGAAGGTGCCGGCAGCCCCCTCGACGTCGTCCTTCACGTCACCGAGGAGGACGAACTCCGGGCTCTCGGTCGCGCTTGGCTCGGGGTCACTGCTCGCGCTGGTGTCGTCGTTCGTGTCGTCGCTCGCGCATCCGGTGAGCAGCAGGGACAGGGCCGCTGCCGGCAGGAACCACAGGGCTGGTTGTCGGATCATGTTGGCCTCCGGGTCTGGTCCACGGGGCGCGTTCGGCCCCTACATGGACGAAGCGCGAGGGGTCGCACCGGTTCCCGGCGCGACCCCTCGAAAAGCCCGTCACCCGATCTCGGGGAGGATCGCCTCCTCCGGCAGCTGGACGGCGAGCGTGCACGCACCGGCGGAGAAGTGGCACTCGAGCAGGTCGTCGTTGCCCTGGCGGTTCACGGTGATGACGACGGTATCGTCGTCGATCCACTGGGTGAGCCAGGTGACCGGAGCGTCGGGGTAGCCGGGCGGCGCGTCGAAGGCGAATTGACTGCGCGTCGCGCCGTCGCGAGCGTCCAGCGGTTGCAGGCCGACAGGCTCGACGCGACCACCACGGATCTCGAACTGCGAGGCGGTGCCGTCGAAGACCCGGTACGGCGGTCCGCCGGCGTCGGCGTGGCTCACCATCATGGTGCGCGGGGTGCCTCGTCCGGGCTGGTCGGCGTCGTACTCCTCCTGGTCGACGGGTCCTTGCGCTCCGGTGGTCAGTTCGAGGCGAACCTGGGGCGTGGGGACGTCGTCCTCGATCGACTCCGGTTCGTCGTACCAGTAGGCGAACGCGTCGGTGATCGACGCCAGCAGTGCGTAGGACCCGGGTGCGACCCCGAGCGGGTGGCGAGCGGACTCCTCACCGGACCCGGCGTCGTAGACGACCAGCTCCGGCCGCCCGGGCTGCGGGAACTCGAACCAGGCGACCCGTGAGCCGAGGTTGCCGGAGACCACGAACCCCCAGGTGGTGCCGTTCGGGAACTCCGCGACCTCGTACGCCGGCCCGGGGTCGCCGAGCGTCCCGACCTGGTCGAGGGTGCTGCCGTCGGTGAACCAGATCCCGCCGTCCTCGGTGCGGGCCACGACCCCGTCATCGGTCAGGTCGAGCTCCGCGACCGCCGCGGGTGCCGTCACGGTCTGGTCGCCGTAGTGGATCGTCGCGCCCTCGGCGTACGTCAACGGGCGGGTGGTGATCACCTCGGGCACCGGCGGTTCGACGGGTCGGGGCTCGCCGGCGTCGTCGTTGGTCGCCAGGAACGCCGCCCCCGCGACGACCGCCACCGCGGCGGCCGCGGACACGACGGTGACGGACGTCGTACGCCGCGTACGGCGCCGGGCGGTCTCGCGCAACGCGTCGATCGGGGGCGGGACGATCTCGTCGCCCAGGCTGCGCAGCAGGTCCAGGTCAGACATGACGGTCCTCCTTCTCGTCGAGGAGATCGGCCAACCGGGCTCGGGCCCGGGACAGCCGGGACTTCACCGTGCCCGCGGGTATGCCGAGCTCGGTGGCGACCTCGGCGACACCCAGGTCGGCCAGGTAGTGCAGGACCACTACTTCGCGATGGTCGCGGTCGACCCCGGCCAGCGCGGTCACGATCGCGACGTGGTCCGGTCCGACCTCGACCGGCATCTGCGGACCGGGCACGCGTGGTTGGTACCTCTGCACCACCGAGGCGTGTCGCCAGCGGGTCCGTAGATGGTTGAGCGCCGCCGTCCGTACCCAGGCCTCGAGGTTGGCGACCCGGCGGAGTTCACGTTGCTTGCGGATGGCGGCCACGAACGCTTCCTGCACGGCGTCCTCGGCGTCGGCCAGGTCGCCGCAGATCGCATACATCTGGACCACGAGGCGGCGGTACGACACGTCGTACAGCTCGTCGATCTCGGACCTGTCGTCCATGCCTGTCCTCCTCGACCAATCTGCCACCCTTGCTGCCCGGTGGCAGCCGATCAGGTGCTGGTGAAGACACGAATCCTGAGACGCCCGTCTGGTTCCCCCGGCCCTGCTCGGGCCGGCGACGCCGGGAGCCCCGAACCGTCGGACGAGCGCGGGGTGCCGAGCGGTCGAATGCCGCACCGATACGATCGACGGAACCCGGCAGCGTCGGGTACGACGCATGCGATCGACGAGGGAAGGAGGCTCCCGGAGTGGGTGGACTGCAGCGTTTCGAGCACAAGCTCGAGCAGGCGATCTCCGGGGTTTTCGCCCGCACCTTCCGCAGTGCTGTGCAGCCGGTCGAGATCGCGGCCGCGCTCCAGCGAGAGCTCGACAACAAGGCACAGGTCCTGTCGCGCGAGCGACGCCTGGTGCCCAACGCGTTCTCGGTCGAGCTCGCCCAGTCGGACCTGGAGCGACTGGCGCCGTACAACTCGGCGCTCGCCACTGAGCTCGCCGAGCAGCTGCAGGACCATGCCGACCTCCAGTCCTACGTCTTCCCCGGGCCGATCCGGATCTCCTTCGAGTCGGCCGACGACCTCGGCACCGGGCGGTTCCGGGTGCTGAGCAAGGCGGAGGCGACGGTGAGCGGGCACGCCCGCTACTCCACCCGCCAGCGCACCCGCGCCGTACTCGAGGTCAACGGCACCCGGCACCCGCTGATGGCGCCGGGGTTGGTCGTCGGGCGCGGGAGCGAGGCCGACCTCCGCATCAACGACCCCGGCGTGAGCCGGCGGCACGCCGAGTTCCTCGTCACCACCCGGCCGGAGGCCGCCACGGCTCCGGGTGAGGGGCCGCTCCAGATCGAGGTCCACGACATGGGCTCCACCAACGGCATCACGGTCGATGGGCGCAAGGTGAGCAGGGCCGAGCTGCGCGACGGGTCGCGGGTGCAGATCGGCCACACGTCCCTGGTCGTCCGCCTCCTGGAGGAAGAGATCGCCGATGTCTGAGCTGACCTTGTTCCTCGTCCGGGTCGCCTATCTGGCGATCCTGTGGATCTTCGTGCTCTCGGCGATCTCGGTGATCCGCTCCGACATGTTCGGCGCCCGGATGCCGTCGACCCCCGGCGTCGCCCGCACCGCCCAAGCCCGCGAAGCAGAAGGCACCGCCCAAGCGGCGCGGCTCGCCGACGCACGTCGCGGTCATCCAGGGCCAGAACGCAGGCGCTACGGCCAACCTGGCCGAAGCCCCGATCCTCATCGGCCGCGGCAACGACGCCGCGATCCGGCTCGACGACGACTACGTCTCCACCCGGCACGCCCGGATCGTCGCCTCCGGCGACCAGTGGTACGTCGAGGACCTCGGCTCCACGAACGGCACGTACCTCGGGACCCAGCGCATCACCCAACCGGCCCCCATCGGGCTCGGTGCACAGGTCCGCATCGGCAAGACCATCCTGGAGCTGAGGAAGTAGTCCTTTGACGTCAGACGACAACCAGCTCCCCGACCGTCCGGCCGCGCCGGACGATGCGAGCGACGCGCCCGACACCGTGGAGACGGAGCAGCCGGCAGGTTCCGGCCGACCTCACCATGATGCGCCCGGTCGCGGACCCATCGACCCAGACGCTGCCGCCGGACGGGCCCACCGTCGACGCGCCCGAGGCCGAGACGCTGCCGGTCCCCGAGGACGACGGGTCCGTCGACGACGAGAGGGAGGCGCTCCGCCTCTCCTACTACGCGATCTCCGACGTCGGCCGGGTCCGCAAGGACAACCAGGACTCGGGGTACGCCGGTCCGTGGCTGCTCGCGGTGTGCGACGGCGTCGGCGGCGCGGCCCGCGGCGACATCGCGTCGAGTACGGCGGTCAACGAGCTGCGCGTCCTCGACGAGCGACCCGGCTCGGCCGACCTGCTCACGCGGGTCACCGACGGGCTGCACGAGGCCCACGAGTCGATCGCCGCCCAGGTCGACCAGGACGCCGCCCTCAGCGGCACGAGCACCACGGCGACGGTGGCCCTGTTCGACGGATACCGGATCGCGGTCGGCCACATCGGCGACTCCCGCGGCTACCTCCTCCGCGCCGGCGAGCTCTCGCAGATCACGACGGACCACACGTTCGTGCAGAGCCTGATCGACGAGGGCCGGATCACCGAGGAGGAGGCGCGGGTCCACCCGCACCGCAACCTGATCCTCAAGGCGCTCGACGGACTGCACGAGGTCGAGCCCGACCTGTTCGCGATCGCCCTCGCACCCGGCGACCGGATCTTCCTCTGCAGCGACGGCGCCTGTGGCGTGCTCGAGGACGCCCGGATGGCCGACATCCTGTCCAGCGGCTCGCCCGAGTTCTGCGCCATCGAGCTGGTCCGCGCCAGCCTCGACGCCGGCAGCTCCGACAACGTCACCTGCGTCGTGGCCGACGTCCTCACCGCGGAGTCGGCGGCCGCCGATCCGGCGTACGACGACCTCGAGCCGATGGTCGTCGGCGCCGCCGCGGAGCTGAAGCGCCGCGTGCCGCGCGGCATCTTCCGCGGTCATCGCTCCGGTGACACCGGAGAGCTCGAGCCGGTCGACGCCGAGATCCCGGAGGGCATCGGCTACCCGATCATGGACGACCCGCCGGTCGATCCCGAGGACTACCGCTACGCCCCGCTGGCCCCCCGGCGGTTCACCTGGCTGCGGCGGATCATGGTGGTCGCCGTACTCCTGGGTCTGGCGTGGGTCGCGCTGGCGTCGGCGTACTGGTGGACCCAGCAGCAGTACTACGTCGGCGAGCACGAGGGTCAGGTCGCCGTCTACCGCGGCATCGACGGATTCCCCGGGCTCTCGAGCGTCTACCGCACCAGCGACCTGCCGGTCGACGACCTCCCCGAGGGCGCGAAGTCCGACGTCGAGGACGGCATCGCCGCCGACGACTACGAGGACGCCACCGACATCGTCCACAACCTGGCCGAGCGCATGATGCCCCCTGACGGCACCGAGGAGTAACGGGAACTCGTGGCCAACGCCCTCATCCTGCAGTTCGTCCACCGCCGTCGGCGCGGTGCGGAGCTGTTCCTGCTGGTCCTCGCCCTGGTGGTGGGGATCGGCGCCTACGCCTGCGTCGGCCTCGGTGTCGACGGCGAGGTCCCGACCAACATCGTCGGGTACGGCGGCTGGCTGGCCGCGCTCGTGATCGTCGCCCACATCACCGTGCGTCTGGTGGCGCCGTACGCCGACCCGGTGCTGCTCCCCATCGTCGCCGCCCTCAACGGCCTCGGCCTGGCGATCATCCACCGGCTCGACCTCGCCGAGGACTCCGGCCGCGCCGACCAGCAGCTGATCTGGATGACCGTCGGTGTGGCGCTCTTCGTCGCGACGCTGACCTTGCTGCGCGACCACCGGCTCCTCGCCCGGTTCACCTACACGTTCGGCCTGCTGGCGATCGCGCTGTTGATCCTCCCGATGCTGCCGGTGATCGGCAACGAGGTGAACGGTGCCCGGATCTGGATCAACGTCGGCCCGTTCAACTTCCAGCCCGGCGAGGTCGCCAAGGTGCTGCTGGTGCTCACCTTCGCCGGCTACCTCGTCGTCCACCGCGACGCCCTCGCTCTCGCCGGCCGACGAGTGCTGTTCATCGACTTCCCGCGCGGCCGCGACCTCGGCCCGATCCTGGTGATGTGGGGCATCAGCCTCAGCATCCTGATCCTGCAGAAGGACCTCGGCTCCAGCCTGCTGTTCTTCGGGCTGTTCCTGATCATGCTCTACGTCGCGACCGAGCGGCCCGGGTGGCTCGTGGTCGGCGGCCTGCTGTTCTTCGGCGGGGCCGCGATCGCGTTCCGCATCTTCGCTCACGTCCAGCAGCGCGTGGACATCTGGCTCGACCCGTTCGCCGACCGCGACGGTGACGGCTACCAGCTGGTGCAGGGCCTCTACGGATTCGCGTGGGGCGGCCTCATCGGTCGCGGCCTCGGCGAGGGCATGCCGTCGCGCGTGCCCGAGGCGGAGTCGGACTTCATCATGGCCGCGATCGGCGAGGAGCTCGGTCTGACCGCGGTGATCGCGGTGCTGCTCCTCTACGGCCTCATCGTCGAGCGCGCGCTCCGGGCCGCGCTGATCTCCCGCGACGGCTTCGGCAAGCTGGTCGCGACCGGTCTGGCCGGCGTCTTCGCGATCCAGGTCTTCGTCGTCATCGGCGGCGTCACCCGGCTGATCCCGCTGACCGGCCTGACGACACCGTTCCTGTCGTACGGCGGCTCGTCGCTGGTCGCCAACTGGGTGATCATCGCCCTGCTGCTGCGGATCTCCGACCAGGCCCGGCGCCCGGTGCCCGAGATCGACCGAGGAGTCCGAGGACCCGGACCTGCTCCAGACCCAGGTCGTGAAGACGGTGAAGACCTCGTGAACCGGCCGATCCGCACCGTCGCCATCTTCTGCATGTTCCTGTTCCTGGCGCTGATGATCAACGTCAGCTACCTGCAGTTCTGGCACGCCGACGAGCTCAACGAGGACCCGCTCAACGCGCGCGTGGCCGAAGCGGCGTTCAGCCGAGAGCGCGGCGACATCCTCGCCGGCGAGGGCCGTGACCAGGCCACGCTGGCGCGCAGCCGCGAGGTCGACGACCAGTACAAGTACCTCCGGGTCTATCCCCAGCCCCTGAAGTACGCGAACATCACCGGCTACCTCACCCTCGGCAGCCAGACCGGGATCGAGCGCTCGCAGAACGCCATCCTGTCCGGAGAGGACGAGCGTCTCTTCGTCACCCGGCTCATCGACCTCGCCCAGAACCAGAGCAACAAGGGCGGCAACGTCCTGCTCACCATCGACCCCGAGGTGCAGGAGGCGGCGTACGACGCCCTCCTGTCGACCGTCGGTCCCGAGGGCGAGGGGTCGGTCGTCGCGATCGAGCCCAAGACCGGCCGGATCCTGGCGATGGTGTCGCTGCCGTCGTACGACCCCAACGACCTCGCCACCCACGACTTCGACGCGTCGAGCGAGGCCTACCAGCGGCTCGACGCGCGACGAGCAGGAGCCGCTGGTCAACCGCGCGATCCAGACGCGGCTGTTCCCCGGCTCGACGTTCAAGGTGGTCACGGCGGCCGCGGCGATCGAGAACGACCTCTACAGCTCCGACGACGACGTGCCGTCCGGCGCCACCTGGCAGACGCCCGGCACGACCGGCGCGAGCAACGTGATCGACAACGAGGGCCGGTTCCAGTGCAGCCCCGAGGAGGTCTCGTTCGTCACCGCGATGGCCTACTCGTGCAACACCGCGTTCGCCAAGATGGCCGTCGAGCTGGGGCCCGAGAAGATGCGCGAGCAGGCCGAGGCGTTCGGCTTCAACAGCGACTACCTCGACGACCTGTCACCGCAGGTGCAGTCGGTCTACCCGACCAGCGTCGAGGGCCCCGACGGCGAGTCGGTGGAGCTCAACGACGCGCAGACCGCGCAGACCGGCTTCGGCCAGTTCGAGGTGCAGTCGACGCCGCTGCAGATGGCGATGGTCGTGTCCGCGCTGGCCAACCGGGGCACGCTGATGCGGCCCTACCTGGTCGACGAGGTCCAGAACGCGGAGTACGAGACGATCGAGACCACCGAGCCGGACGAGATCCGCGACGCCGTGTCGCCCGACGACCGCCGACCAGGTCACCGACCTGATGGTCGAGACGGTCGACAACGGCACCGCGACGCCGGCGCAGATCCCGGGCGTCAGCGTCGCCGGCAAGACCGGCACCGCGCAGCGCGGCGTGGAGGGGCTGCCGCCGTACGGCTGGTTCGTCTCGTTCGCACCGGCCGAGGACGCCGAGGTCGCGGTCGCGGTGATGATCCAGGAGGCACCGGGCAAGGAGATTGCAGGCGGCCAGCTGGGCGGCCCGATCGCGAAGGCAGTGATGGAGGCGGTCCTGAATGACTGATCAGCCCGGGCAGCCCGAACAGTTCGCCGACGAGGCCCACCGCTACCGCCTCGACTCCCGGATCGCCACCGGCGGGATGGGCGTCGTGTGGCGGGCGACCGACACCCGGCTCAACCGGCCGGTCGCGGTCAAGGTGCTCAAGCACGAGTACGCCGACGACCCGCAGTTCCGGACCCGCTTCGACACCGAGGCCCGCAACGCCGCCGCCCTCCAGCACCCCGGCATCGCCGGCGTCTTCGACTACTCCTCGGACCCGCACGGCCCTGATGGCTCCGTGTCGCCGTACCTCGTGATGGAGCTGGTCGAGGGCCAGCCGCTGTCGGCCCTGCTCGCGCAGGCCCGGGACGCCGGTCGCGCGCTCGACCCGGCGGTCGTGCGTGACCTGCTGACGCAGACCGCGGACGCGCTCGCCGTTGCGCACCGGGCGGCCATCGTCCACCGCGACGTGAAGCCCGCCAACCTGATCGTGACCCCCGACCGCCGGGTCAAGGTCACCGACTTCGGCATCGCCCGCGCCGCCGACGACGCCCAGATCACCAGGACCGGCGCGGTGATGGGTACGCCGCAGTACCTCTCTCCCGAGCAGGCCCGCGGCAACCCGTCGACGCCGGCGTCCGACGTCTACTCGCTCGGAGTGGTCGCCTTCGAGTGCCTGACCGGGCGGCGCCCGTTCGAGGCCGACACCCCGGTGGCGACGGCGCTCGCCCACATCCAGCAGCCGATCCCCGACCTGCCCGAGGACATCCCCGAGGACCTGCGCACGATCGTCCGCCGTGCGCTGGCCAAGGACCCTGCCGAGCGGTACGCCGACGGCGCCGCGCTCGCCGCTGCACTCCGGGGCGCGGAGGTCGCGCCGCCTGCCGGTCGCGCCGCGTCCCCCTCGGACCGGAGGCGACCGCCGTACTGCCGGCCACGCCGGCGGATCCGGAGCCCGCCCCCATCCCGGCTCTTGACCGGCCCACGGCCTACGAAGGCAGCCCGCCACCCGAGAAGAAGAAGTCCAGGAACGTGCTTCCCGTCGTCCTGATCGTGCTGCTCCTCGTCGCTGCCGCGATCGCGGCGGGCGTGCTGCTCTTCGGGCAGGACGACGAGGAGCCCAGCAGCAGCAGCAGCGACGACTCGCCGACCCGCCGGACCTCCGACGTGTCATCCGCGACGTCGGAGACCTCGTCGAGCGAACCGACGACTCCGACGACCACCGCAGACGAGACGGTCACGATCGACGCGGACGACTACGTCGGTCGCGACGTCGCCGCGGTCGAGCGCGAGCTGCAGCTGCTCGGGCTCGACGTCCGCCTGTTCGAGGACGACAACCCTGGCGGCGAGACCGAGGGCAGGGTCGTCGAGCGTCAACCCGACGGGCACGCTCGACGTGGGTGACTCGATCGACGTCCACTACTGGGGCGCCCGGCGCCGACGACTCACGCCGACGACCACCGAGACGACGCCACCGACAGAGACCACCAGCACGGACACTGGGACCACCGAATCGACGGAAGGCAGCAGCGGATGAGCAACGCCGGGCCCACGGACCCGCCCGGGGGAGACGGGACTGGATCCGGGACGGTCGGTGGCCGCTACCAGCTCGGTGAGCTGCTCGGCCGCGGTGGCATGGCGGAGGTGCGCAAAGGCATCGACGCCCGTCTCGGTCGAGTGGTCGCGGTCAAGCGACTGCGCACCGACCTCGCGAGCGACTCGACCTTCCAGGCGCGCTTCCGGCGGGAGGCGCAGTCGTCGGCCTCGCTCAACCACCCGGCGATCGTCGCCGTCTACGACACCGGCGAGGAGCCGGCCGCCGACGGTGTGGCCCAGCCCTACATCGTGATGGAGTTCGTCGCCGGGCGGACCCTGCGCGACATCCTCCGCGAGGGCCGCAAGATCCTGCCCGAGCGGGCCCTCGAGATCACCAGCGGCGTGCTCTCCGCCCTCGACTACAGCCACCGCGCCGGGATCATCCACCGCGACATCAAGCCCGGCAACGTGATGCTCACGCCGTCGGGCGACGTGAAGGTGATGGACTTCGGCATCGCCCGCGCGATCAGCGACGCCGCGTCGTCGATGACCCAGACCGCCGCCGTCGTCGGCACCGCGCAGTACCTCTCGCCCGAGCAGGCCCGCGGCGAGTCCGTCGACTCGCGCTCCGACGTCTACTCGGCGGGCTGCCTGCTCTACGAGCTCCTCACCGGCCGGCCCCCCTTCGTGGGCGACAGCCCGGTGGCCGTGGCCTACCAGCACGTGCGCGAGCCCGCCGTACCCCCGTCTCAGCACGACGCCGACCTGACGCCCGACATCGACGTGATCGTCATGAAGGCGCTGGCGAAGCGGGTCGAGGACCGCTACCAGTCCGCCGCCCAGATGCGTGCCGACATCGAGCGCTACCTCGTCGGTCGTCCGGTCTCGGCCGTGCTGCCGCCGCCGCCCGAGGAGTCGCCGACATCGGCGACCGCGGTCGTCGCGTCGGCCAGCACCACGGACACGGCGGACCGCCAGCGGCCGGTGCCGCCGGTCGACAACCGCGGGGACGGCGGCCGCAAGGTGTGGCTGTGGGTGGTGCTCGGGCTGCTCGTCCTGAGCCTGCTCGCCGCCGCCTTCATCGCCTGGCCGAAGCTCTTCCCCGACGAGCCGACCGACGTGCAGGTGCCGTCGGTGCTCGGCTTGGATCGCGACGCGGCCCGCGAGCAGCTGTCCGACGAGGGCCTGACCATCGACGACAAGCAGCGGCAGTGCGACGACCAGTACGACGCCGGCCAGGTGGTCGACCAGGAGCCCGCAGGTGAGGAGTACGTCTCCCCCGGCTCCGAGGTGACCCTCGTGCTCAGCAGCGGGCCGTGCGACTTCGCGATGCCCGACGTCACCGGCAAGCTGCAGCGGGTGGCGATCGAGGAGCTGGTCGCGGCCGGGATCAAGCGCAAGAACATCATGACCTCACCGGAGAAGTGCGACACCGACGAGCCGGCCGGCACCGTCGTCGAGCAGACGCCCGCGCCGCAGTCGTCGGTCGGCCGCGACGACACGGTGACGCTGTGCGTGTCCGACGGGCCCGAGAAGGTGCCCAACGTGATCGGGAAGCGCCAGGGCGAGGCGGAGCGGCTGATCCTCGAAGCGGGATTCCAGGTCGACGTCCGCGACGACACGGAGTCCGAGCGGCCCAAGGGAGAGGTCACCGACGTGATCCCCGGCGAGGGGGAGACGCTCGACCAGGGTGAGACGGTCACCATCTTCGTGTCGGTCTTCGAGGAGCCGACCACCTCCGCTCCGCCGCCGGACACCGACACCGACACCGACGGTGACGGCCTGACCGACACCGACGAGGCGACGCTCGGCACCGACCCCACCAACCCGGACTCCGACGGCGACACCTTCACCGACGGCGACGAGGTCACTCAGGGGACCGACCCGCTCGACCCGCTGAGCTTCCCGCCGCCGGGCGGGGGCAACGGGAACGACTAGGGTCTGGTTCAGTGCGCCGATCGGCTCGGCGTAGCGCAGGTCGAGCAGGCCGTTGTACGCCGGCGCCGAGATGTCGTCCTCGGTCTGCATCTCCCAGCCGATCTGGATGTAGGGGTTCGCCGCGTCGGTCCGGTAGCCGGTCACCAGCGGGTCGGCGTCGAGCGCCGCCATCAGCTCGATCGGGTCGCCGACCGCCTGGATGACGTAGGGCTGGGGGTAGGGGACGCCCTGCAGCTGGACCACGGGGCCCTCGCACTTGATGCCGGTGGTGGTGATGACGCGCTGGCCGGCGATGGTGACCGCGGATGCGTTGCCGTTCCACAGCGCGTTGACGACAGCCTGGAGGTCCTGCTGGTGCACGACGAGCTGCGCGACCTTGACGTCATGGGCGACGGCATCGTCGAGGATGTCCTCCGGTGAGTCGCTGAGGGTGATGCTGACGCCCGGTCCGCTGCGCGGCTCGAGGCCGGCGGGGTCGAGGAGCTCGTCGATCTGGTCGCGGGTGCGGTTCACGCGGAAGCCACGGACGTCCTCGGTCAGCGAGTCGACCTCGTCCTCGAGGTCCTCGAGCTCCTGCCGGACCTCTTCGTACTCGGCTGCCTCCGCCTCGACCAGCTCGGCAAGGTCCGTGTAGCGACCGGGGCGCAGGTCGGTGCCACCGCTGTCGGCCGCCGACACCACGAACAGGGCGCCGACGAGGACGCCGACCAGTGGCGTGCCGACCCGCCAGGCGAGGGAACGGCGGGGTCGCGGGGGCGGCGTCGACGCCAGTGGCGTCCCCTCCTGCTCCGGCCCAGCCGTGTGCGCGCCCGTCATGGTCATTAGGGTAGGCGCGACACGTACGTCGTACCGTGGTGGCTGCCCAACCAATCCAGCCGGCCGGTGCAGAGCTGAGGAGCCCAGAGCAGTGAAGATCCCTCGCCCGAACCTGAAGCGTTCGGACAAAGACGATCCGTTCCGGGACCCGTCGGCCGGTCCGATGTTCAGCCCCCGCTTCCTGGTCTCCCTCCTGCTCATCTTCGGCGGCATCGCCTGGATGGCCTACTACTACATCGCCGTCCGTCCCGTCGCCGGCTTCGGTGACGACGACAAGCCGGCCCTCGACCCGGAGACCTTCGAGGCCGGCGTGGTCACCGGCTTGGACTTCGTGGGCGACCTGCAGGAGTGGAACTACCTGATCGGCTTCGGCGCGATCATGCTCGGCCTGATGATCGCCGCCCACCCGTCCACGCCGCTCGGCCGCGGCCGGGGCGTCATCGTCGGGATGCTCGGGTGCTTCCTGATCGGCCTGCTGTGGATCTGCACCTACTACGTCGTCGGCACCGGCGACCACGCGCAGGACATCCCGATCTTCAACGACCTCGAGCAGAAGAACCTGTTCGTCGGCATCGGCTTCATGGCCGTCGGGTTCACCTTCGCCACCAAGTGGGAGTAGCAGACCTTCCACAGGCTTGTGCACAGCTTGGGATAACTACACGGCTGTAGTTCTCCACAGCTGTGGGGAACCCTGTGGATTGTCTAGGCCAGTCCGGTTCAAGCGAGTACGAGGGTGCGCGCGACCGTTGCCGCGATCAGCGCGGCCACGATCAGCGTGATGCCGGCGATCTGGACCGCCTGGCGCCGGTCCTTGGGCGCGTAGACCAGGATCGCGGTCACCAGCACGCCGCCGAGGAAGCCGCCGAGGTGGCCCTGCCAGGAGACGCCGGGGAAGAGGAACGTGAAGACCGCGTTGATCGCGAGCCAGCCGACGATCGACTGCACGTCGCCGCGGACCTTGTGGGCGACGACGAGCAGCGCGCCCATCAGCCCGAAGATCGCGCCGGAGGCGCCGAGGGTCAGGGTGTCTTCGCCCGAGAACCAGTAGACGCACACGGAGCCGGCCAGCCCGGACACGAAGTAGAGCGCCAGGAACCGCGCCCGCCCGAGCACCGCCTCGATCTGTGGCCCGAGGAACCAGAGCACGAGCATGTTGAAGCCGATGTGCCAGATCTGCTCGTGGGCGAACATGCTGGTGACCAGCTGGTAGTAGGCACCGTCGGAGACACCTGGGAACCAGCGACCGTCGGCAGTGGCGTCACAGAGGCGCTCGACGTCGAGCCGCGGGTAGTACGACCCGGGGTCGTCGACCGAGCTGCACCTCCCGGTGGGAAGCAGGGCGATCCGGTCGGTGAGGGTGCTCTTGGTCCAGCCCGTCGCGATGATCGCGAGCCACACCAGCGCGTTGAGCCCGACCAGCACCATCGAGGTCAGCCTGGGATCGGCGGACCGGCGTCCGCCGTACACGGCCTGCCCCTGGCGGGTGGTCTTCGCGCCCTCCTTGATGCAGTCCGGGCACTGGAAGCCCACGGCCGCGTCGCGCATGCAGTCCGGGCAGATCGGCTTCTCGCATCGCTGGCAGCGGACGTAGGTCTCGCGGTCGGGGTGCCGGTAACAGGTCGGCACCCCGGCCGGTGCGCTCATCGGTGGTCGAGTCCGCCGGGACTCAGGCGCCGATGATCTGGAGCGACTCGATCACGACCGGCTCGACCGGGCGGTCACCGGCGCCGGTCGGGACCGCGGCGATCGCGTCGACGACGTCGCGTCCGGCCTGGTCGGCGACCTCGCCGAAGATGGTGTGCTTGAAGTTCAGCCAGGTCGTCGCGCCCACGGTGATGAAGAACTGCGAGCCGTTGGTGCCCTTGCCGCCCTGGACGCCGGCGTTCGCCATCGCGAACAGGTAGGGCTTGTCGAAGGTCAGCTCGGGGTGGGGCTCGTCGTCGAACGTGTAGCCGGGGCCACCGGTGCCGGTGCCCTGCGGGCAGCCGCCCTGGATCATGAAGCCCGGGATGATCCGGTGGAAGGCGAGGCCGTCGTAGAACGGCGTGGAGCCGGCCGATCCTTCCCGCGGCGACGGCCGGAACGGGCCGTCCGCGGAGACCTCGACCGGGCTACCGGTCGCCAGGCCGACGAAGCTCTGCACCGTGCGCGGCGCGTGGTTGGGGAACAGGTTGACGGTGATGTCGCCCTTGTTCGTCTTCAGGATGGCCTGGAGGTCCGCCATGACTGCCTTTCGAGCTGTTCGGTCGTGCGGGCACCGATGCCCGCACGCTCGGGCCGATCCTACGGGGGCCATGCACGTCGGACGCACGGCTGGTTCGCACGGTCTGCCCGTGGTGGGATGGGGTAGTGACCTGACAGATGGTCCGGCGCAAACGTTCTCGGAATCGGAAGGGGTTCGGCGATGGGACTTGGCAAGAAGCAGACGCTGCTCGAGCAGGCAGAGGGGTACGTCGAAGCAGCGATCGACCAGGCCCGGGACTTCGTGCAGGAAACGGCCCTGCCCGCGGTGCCGACGCCCGGGAGAAGGCAGCCCCGGTGGTAGCCGCGAGCGCCGCGACGCTCGCGGACAAGGCCGGCGAGGCTCGGGCCAAGGCAGCCCCGGTCGTAGCGGCAGGCGCCGCCACGCTCGCCGAGAAGGCGACCGAGGCGAAGACCTACGCCGAGGGCAAGGCGGCCGAGCTGAACGGCACGAAGCCCAAGAAGCGCTCGAAGGTCAAGACGTTGCTGCTGCTCGGCGCCCTCGGTGGCGCGATCGCCGTCGTGGCGAAGAAGCTCCAGAGCAGCAGTGGGGACAGCGGCGGCTGGCAGTCGTCGTACGACCCGGCACCGCCGCCGAGCCCCGCGGCCTCGGTTCCGCCGCCGGCTGGAGTCTGCGCCGGAGCCGGACATCGACTCGCTCGACGGACCCGCTGACGGACCCGCTGCCCGAGGCGAAGAAGAAGTAGCGAGCGCAGCGAGCGACGCTGGTCGAGGAGCTCGCGCAGCGAGCGTCTCGAGACCTAGGCGCTGGCCAGCTCCGGGTGTTCATCCCGGAGCTGGGTGGCGACCCGGCGCTCGACCCAGAAGATCAGCCCCGGGATCAGGCCCGCGACCATCATCAGCAGGAAGCGCGGCAGCGGCCAGCCCGCGCGCTGCGTGAGCACGAACGCGACCACGACGTAGACCATGTAGACCCAGCCGTGGACGAGCCACACCGGGGTCAGGTCCTCGCCGAGCTCTTGCAGCGAGCTGCCGTCGGGCGAGTCCGTACTTCAGCACCGAGCCGACGGTGCCGACGATCAGCAGGATGCCGACGATGAACGCCAGCACCCGGTAGGTCTTGAAGAGCCCGCTCACGACGCCGAACCTACCGGGCGGTCCGCGTCCGACTCGTCGGAGGTCCGCGGTCGTGGGGCGACGGCGTCGCGCACGAAGCGCCACCACAGGAAGAGCGCGAACGCCCCGAAGATCCACCACTCGATGGCATAGGCGAGGTTGCGCCACCCGGTGAACGTCCCGGCCGGCGGCAGCTGGTCGAGGGTGGCGGGCTCGAGGTCCGCCGTACCAGCGTTGCGGCCGCCGCTCTCCTCGGTCGCCTCCGGGTCGACGACGACGTAGCCGCCGTAGAGGTCGACGTCGACGCGCTGCACGAGGTCGGCGATCCGGACCTGGGGCAGTACGTCGTCGGTCGGGTCCTCGTCCGGCGCGCCGGTGCCCTCGCCGGGCTGGAGCCAGCCGACCAGGACGGCGGTGCCGGTCGGCGGCGGCGGTGCGGACTCCGGGTCGGTGCCGGGCACCCACCCGCGGACGACGGGGATCGCGGCATCGTCGGGACCGCCGACGGTCAGCGGCGTGACCACCCAGCTCCCCTCCTCGCCGCCGTCCTCACGACCGGAGACGAGGACCGTGCCCTCGGGCAGCCAGGTGCCCTCGAGCGTGACCGGCCGGCCGACGTGCTTGGTCGGGAACGGCTCGTCGGGACCGAGTACGTCGGTGAGCGGCTCCGGTTCGGCGTTCGTGAGGTCGACCCGCTCGGCCTCGCGATGGGCCTCCCACGCGTCGTACTGCCAGAGCCCGAGCGCCACCGCCGCGGCCACGCAGACGAGCGCGAGCAGGTGTGCCCCCCACAACCGGGGACTCCACCACGCGGTCGCCTCGTCCTGCATGGGATCAGGCTACGGACCGCTCGCCGCCGCCGAGTCGGCGCATCTGAGGTCGATGTGCACGCCGAGTCGGCTCTTCTGAGCATGAGCCGACTCGACCTGATTGGTATGACCACTTGACCAATAGGCCACCCGCCACCTACGCTCGTCGGCATGGCGTTGAAACCCGTGACCCGGAGGTCCGTGTCGGACCAGGTGTTCGACCAGGTGCTGGGCGAGGTGATGGACGGCGGCCTCGCGGTCGGCGAGCAGCTCCCCAGCGAGCGGCAGCTGGCCGAGGTGCTCGGGGTGTCCCGCCCCGCGGTCCGCGAGGCGCTCCAGCGGATGTCGCAGGCACGACTGGTCGAGGTCCGCCACGGCGGCGGCGCGACAGTGCGCGACTTCCGGAAGTACGGCGGACTCGACCTGCTGCCGCACCTCCTCGTCACCGACGGCGCCGTCGACCCCACGGTCGCGCGCAGCGTGGTCGAGGCGCGGACCGCGGTCGGTCCCAGCATCGCCGGACTGGCCGCTGCGCGGGGAGGTCCCGCGCTGGCCACCGCACTCGGAGACGTGGTCGACCGGCTCGCCGCGACGACCGACCCGGTGACCTGGCAGGAGCTCGCGCTGGAGTACTGGGACGTCGTCGTCGACGGGGCCGACTCGATCGTGTTCCGGCTGATGTTCAACGGGCTGCGGGCGGCGTACGAACCCGCGCTCCCCGCACTGGCCGCCGTGCTGGCGGCCGAGGTCGGCCAGGTCGACCCCTACCGGCTGCTGGCGGCTGCGATCGCCGCCGGCGACCCCGCGACGGCCCGCGCGGCTGCGGAGCGGGTGCTCGCGCCGACCAACGACGCCCTGATCGAAGCGCTCGAAGCGCTCACCGCCACCACCGACGGAGAAGACGTCATGACCACCAACGACGTCGAGGAGCTCGCGAAGCAGCAGGTCGCGCAGGACGAGGCCGCCCTGGAAATGCAAAGAGTCACCGGCAGTCGCCGGACCAGCCAGTCGCTCGGCCAGGTGTTCGCCGAGTTCTGGCGCCACCCGTCGCCGTACATCCTGAGCGTCCCGCTGGTCGTCGCGATCGTCGGTCGGGTCCTCGCCGGGCCCGGAGAGTGGTGGGAGCTGCTGATCCCCGTCGGCCTGATCGCGATCATGCCGGTCGTGGAGTGGTTCATCCACGTCTGCATCCTGCACTGGAAGCCCCGACGGATCGCGGGCATCAAGATCGACCCGCTCCTGTCGCGCAAGCACCGCGCGCACCACCGCGACCCGCGCTCGATCCCGCTGGTGTTCATCCCCTGGCAGGTCGAGCTCGTCGTGATCCCGCTCCGCGTTCCTGATCGCGTGGGCGGTGACGCCGACCTGGTCGTCGATGTTCACGTTGCTGGTCGCCGACCTGGTCCTGCTGTCGGCGTACGAGTGGACGCACTACGTGCTGCACAGCGACTACCGGCCGAAGTCGGCGTGGTTCCGGTCGGTGTGGCGCAACCACCGGCTGCACCACTACAAGAGCGAGCACTACTGGTTCACGGTGACGACGGCGGCGACCGCCGACCGGCTGTTCGGGACCTACCCGGACCCGGCGACGGTCCCGACCTCGCCCACCGCTCGGAACCTCCACGGTCTCGACGACTGACCCTGACACGATGTGCGCCGTGAAGGTTCACCACCTCAACTGCGCCACGATGCGGCCCGCTCTCTCGCCCACGATGGTCGCCCACGTCCTCCTCGTCGAACGGGACGAGGGCCTGCTGCTGGTCGACACCGGCTTCGGCACCGGCGACCTGACCGATCCCCGTCGGCTGCCCAAGCCGTTCCACCTGTTGGTGCGGCCGGCCCTCGATCCCGGCGAGACCGCGCTGGCCCAGGTGCAGGCGCTCGGATTCTCCGTCGACGACGTCACCGACATCGCGCTGACCCACATGGATCTCGACCATGCCGGCGGGCTGAGCGACTTCCCTGCCGCCCGGGTCCACCTGCACCAGCCGGAGTACGACGCGATGACGCACCCGACGATGCGCGAGAAGCAGCGCTACATCTCGGCCCAGTGGGCACACGGACCGAAATGGGAGCAGCACGCGGAGCCCGGGGACGACTGGTTCGGCTTCCCGTCCGTGACGGCGCTCGGCGACGACGTACTCCTCATCCCGCTGCTGGGCCACACCCGCGGCCACGCGGGCGTCGCGGTCAAGGACGCCGACGGCCACTGGCTGCTCCACGCCGGAGACGCCTTCTTCGACGGCAACCAGGTGCAGACGCCGCCGTCGTGCAACCGCTCGCTGGCGGCGTTCCAGGTGATGATGGCGGTCGACAACAAGCTGCGCCGCGCCAACACCGAGCGCCTCAAGGAGCTGGTGGCGTCGCACTCCGACGAGGTCAGCGTGTTCTGTGCGCATGACAAGGCGCAGTACGACGCCCTCGCAACGCGCGTCTGACGCTGTCTGACTCGGGCTGAGGTGGCTCAGTCGCCGCAGACCGCGAACGGCAGGTGCTGGTCCCTGATCAGCTCGACCGCGGCTTCGGGCCGCTCCAGGTCGTAGCCGAGGCGGCCGGTCGACGGGTCGGCGACCCCGCGCGAGAACGCCGCACCGAACTCCGGTCGGATCGCGGGCATCACCTCCGCCAGCCGCAGCCGGTCGAAGGCATCGGTCCGGGTCGCCCCCAGCCGCACGGTGGCGAGGTCGGCGCCCAGCGCGACCGAGAAGCTCTCGAGCGGTTCGAGTGCGTGGAGCGCGGCGCGCGGGGCCTCCGCGAGCTGCTCCTCCATGCCCTCGCCGAAGACCGTGTCGAACGGCAGGCAGCTGCGCTCGACGTACGTCGCGTTGGCCTCCTGGCCGACCAGCCCGACGACCTCTTCGATCGCGGCCCAGCTGTCGTCCCCGTCCGGAGGCGCGGCCGAGGTCACCACCATCCGGTCCGCGTCGACGACTGCACCCGCCAGTGGTCCGACTCCGTCGCGGATCGCGCGCTGCACCTGGGCGATCGCGATGTCGTCGTGGAACGCGATGACCCACCCGTCGGCTGCTCCGCCGGCGTACGTCGCCTCCCAGGCAACGTCGTCCGCACCGAACCGGTAGGTCGCGAGCTCGTCCTCCACCGGGCGCAGCAGTCCCGACGACAAGGTGGCCGCATCGGAGAGCGCCTGCCAGAAGCGTGCGTTCTCGGCCGGCGTCGACTCCTGGTTGAGCGCGCCGAAGCCGAGTGTCAACCGGAGCTGGTCGAAGTCGGTCACCTCGAGCGTGGTCGCGTCCGCGGGCACCAACGGCAACGCGGCGGCCGCGGGCTCGAGCGTGGGGTCGTACTCCGTCGACATCGCCGACGTGTCGGGCTCCTCGGGGTAGACCGGGTCCTCGGAGTCGCTACATCCCGCTGCCAGCAGCGCCACGAGCGGCACCAGCCAGCGACCACCCCACGATTCACGGCGCTGAGTCTGCCACGGGTTACCGGATTCGGTTGCCGGGCGCGGCCGAGGGCGTGCGTACGTCGTACCGGGTGTGGCTCTTCTCCCGACCCACGAATTCGCGCTCAAGGTAAATCCGCCTATGGTCCTTGGAGCCACGAAACAGGAGGAGTCTCCTTGATCCGCAAGATCACCACCCTTGTCGTCGCCCTCGTTGCCGCTCTGGCCGTGGGTGTCACCCCCGCCCAGGCGGACCTGCCGCCCCTCATGCTCGGACCCGGCGACGCCGGCGTCAGCGACCTGGGTGGCCAGGCGATCATCCGCTACTCGAAGTACGGCCCGGTCTACATCTCCGGCCAGCACAACCAGCACCTGACCGTGAAGTGGGTCCAGTCGCGCCACGCCATCCGGTTCCGCGACACCCGCACGGGGAGCTTCAAGAAGGCGCTGCCCGACCGCTGCGTGAAGGAGCGCGTCCGCAAGGGCGTCTCGGCCGTGTGCAAGGTCCCGCCGCGCTTCAACAAGGAGCGGATGTTCATCCAGGTCTGGCCGCGTCTCGGCCACGACTTCACCGACGGCCGCACCCTTCCGTCGCGGTTCCGGCTGTGGGTCCTGACCGACGCCGGCAACGACATCACGTACGGCGGCGACGGCGCTGACTTCGTCAACGGCGCGAAGGGCAACGACCGCATCTACGGCGGCGCCGGCCGCGACTGGCTGCGCGGCGGCCCCGGCGGGGACAACATCGTCGGCGGCGCGGCAAGGACCGCATCGCTCACGGCTGATCGACCAAGCCAGAGACGAAGCCCGGGCCCCCAGGCCCGGGCTTCGTGCATTTCCGCTCACGCAGCCGACGGCACGCGGCCGGCCGGCGCGAACGGGAGCTGACGCTGGAGTCGGGCGCGGTGTCGACGGCGATCTCGTACCGCTCGCCGAGCACCGCGAACCCCCGCGGAAGGGGAGCGTCGGACGGCAGCGGGGACTCTTCGGCGATGGTCAGGTCAGCGTCCTGGTGCTTGGTCTTGAACAGGTACGCCGGCGTCGACCCGTTCGCGCCGACCACGCGGAAATACACCGCGTTCATCGCCGGCGCCGGGAACCGAAACTGGAACGAGCCATCACTCTCGGACCGGAAACTGGAGTCGGGCACGTCCGCCCGTCCGACGTCGGTGTCCCCCGCCGCTGCAGGTGGATCGGCTGCGCCCCGGGCTGGCCGATGTTGCCGGACCACGTGATGCTCTGCCCGCCGTACGAACCGGAACTGGCGTGAAACCCCACTCTACGGCGCGGGGTTGGGCCTCGGCCGCCTTGTTGAGACCAGGCGGCCGAGGCCGCTCCGTATCAGATGCCGCAAGCTGTCCTGCGGTTTCACTGGGTGGTGGTGCGCGCTCAACACTCAGGTCGCTGGCGCCTGGGACAACCCCTCCGCCGGAGGGCGCCGCCACTCGGTCCACGCGATCCCGAGTAGGAACAAACCCATCCCGATCGGACCCATGGGTGGGGCGTGCCCGATCGCGAACAATGCTGCGCCGAGGGCCATCGACACGAGGGCGCCGGTAGGCGCGGTGTCCCGGAGTGCGGCGACGACGGCGAGTGCCACGGCGAGCCAAAGCAGGCCGGCTCCCCAGTAGAGGATCAGGCCCCGTGGGTCTGGGTCCCCGGAGATCAGCTCGTCGACGAGCATGCCTGCTCCCGGCTGGTCCGTGGCTGGGAGGCCGTTCGCCGTCTCCGCGGCGATGCCCCACGCGATCCCCAGTACCGCGTCCAGAGCGGCATACACAACCACGAACGGAATGATCAGCGCGCGTGCGAGCGCGGCTGCGCGGTTGGTCACGCGCTCCACGAGTAGCCACAACATGTAGCCCAATCCGACGATGAGGAAGAGTTGTGCGATGTGCAGGTTGACGAAGAGGTCGGTCTCGTCGCCCAGTTCGGGATTGTGCGTGGATGTAGGAGACCGAGGAGGATGTAGAGGAACGGGACGCCGAGCAGGACCACTCGCCGCCAAGTCCGTCCGTGACTAGTCATCTCTGCAGCCCCCTTCTGTGAGGCCATGTGCGCGCTCATTCGGTCATGGCCGGTCGTGACCGGTCGGGGAGCGCCCGGGCCCGGAGGCGTGAGACCCGCCGTTCGTGGAGGAGGGCGGCGATGAACAGGCTCCCGAAAGCGATCGTGCCGAACGGCGCGGGATGTCCCAAGCAGCAAGAAGAACGCCGCCAGCCCGATGAACAGCCACTCCGCACGCGGCGCCCCAGCGGCTCGAGCGACGACTGCCAAGTGGCCGAGAGCGAGTACCCACCCGAACGTGCCGAGGATGGCGCGCCAGACACCCATGGCTCCAATGCGGGCCAGTCTTGGACGATCTCGAACAGCGCCTCTTGTTGCGATGTCGGCAGGTCGCGTGCGCTCTTCATCGCGAGTCCGGTTCCGATGCCGGCCAGCGTGTCGTAGGCGCTGAAGTACACGAGAAAGAAGCCCATGCCGAGGCAGGTCTGCCAGTCGCTCGCGCGATGGAACTGGTCCGCCAGGACGAAGACCGAAACGGCCGCCAGGCCCACTAGTCCCAGTTGGATCATGTGGAAGCCCATGAACCAGGTGGAGGCGTCTATGAGGGCTTGGACGTTGTGGTCCGGGTTCGGATGGAGGACCGTGAATCCCGCGAGCACGAGCGGGGGTGCGAGGAGGAGCACGCGCCGCGTTCGGGTCGAGAGCTGCCAGATCGTGCCCGTCCCCGGATCCGGGCGGGTCTGTACGTCGCTCATTGCATCTTCCTTTCCAGCGAGTTGATGGTCTGGGATCGGCCCGCGGCTGCCGCCGGAACTGGCGCGCAGCCGACCTCGATAGATGGCGACTGGTCGTGCCCCGTCGCCCTGTTACACCAGCGTGGGAGCCAAACGTGCAGTTTGGTCGCCGAGCCCGAGCTGGCCGGAGGTGTTGTCTCCCCAGCACCACAGCGTGTGATCGGTGCGAGTGGCGCAGGTGTGCCGAGCGCCGGCGCTGACGTCGGCCCAGTCCGTTGCGTGCCAACCCGGGTTGGGGCGGTCCGGTTGGTGGCGTCGCCGAGCCCGAGCTGGCCATAGCTCGTTGTCTCCCCAGCACCACAGGCTGTGGTCGGTCCGGGTGGCGCAGGTGTGGCGGTGGCCAGCGACCGAGCTGGTCCCAGTCTGCGCCGGTGCCGACCTGGGTGGGAGTGGTCCGGGTGGCGGTGTCGCCGAGCCCGAGCTGACCGCTGCTGTTGAATCCCCAGCACCACAGGGTGTGGTCGGTGCGGGTGGCGCAGGTGTGGTAGCCTTCCCGGCACTGACGTTGGCCCAGTCGGTTGAGGTGCCGACCCGGGTCGGGGTGGTGCCGGTTCGTGTTGTCGCCGAGCCCGAGTTGACCGCCGATGTTGTCTCCCCAGCACCACAGGGTGCGTCGGCGCGGGTAGCACACGTGTGGCCGTCGCCGGCTGTCACGTGGACCAAGTGGTGCCGGTGCCGACCTGGGGTGGGGCTGTTCTGGTTCGTGTTGTCGCCGAGCCCGAGTTGCCCGGTGCTGTTGAATCCCCAGCACCACAGCGTGTCATCGGTGCGGATCCCGCAGGTGTGAGCGATACCGGCAGCGCTGACCTCGGCCCAGTTGGTCCCGGTTCCGACCCGGGTGGGAGTTGTGCGGTTCAAATTCTTGCTGTCAATCCCGAGCTGCCCATCGCGGTTCCATCCCCAGCACCACAAGGTGTGGTCGCTGCGGGTGGCGCAGGTGTGAGCGTTGCCGGCGACGAGACCGACCCAGTCGGTACTCGTGCCGACCTGGGTGGGCACGGCTCGCCTTTTGGTGTCGCCCACGCCGAGTTGCCCGTAGCGGTCATCTCCCCAGCACCACAGGGAGGGTCGGTGCGGATCCCGCAGGTGTGAAAGCCACCGGCGCTGACCGTCGCCCAGACAGGTCCGGAGTCCTCGGGTGCCTCCTGGGCGGCAACAGTTGAGGGCCTGGACAGGAGCAGACCAACCGCGACCACACATGTGGTGACAGCGATGACGACCGGACGAAACATGGCGGGCCTCCCGTAGTGGAGCTGTGGCATCAACCGAATCGGTCAGGCCTACGGGGACCGGGTAGTCACGAGTCGTCAAGAGAGACGCCGATGCGTTTCAGTGAACTCCTACCTAGCGGGATGCGCAATAGTCGGCGACCATCACAAGCGGCCATGTTTACTCGCTAATTGTGCGTCCGCTCATCGAGCGAAATATGGACGCCCTGAGCTTACCGAGGCCGAAAACGAGAAGAAACCGCAGGCTGACCTGCGGTTTCTCGTGGTGGAGCCTAGGGGACTCGAACCCCTAACCCCCTGCTTGCAAAGCAGGTGCGCTACCAATTGCGCCAAGGCCCCTTGCGGGGAGTGTCAGGCCTCCGGCAGCTGGTCGGTGGCCTCGGCCCAGAGGGCCTGCTCCGCCTTGCTTTCCTGCAGCTTCTTCACTGCGAACGCGACGCCAGCCGCGGCGAGTGCCGTGAGTACGAGCTTCTTGATCACGCGAATCCTCCGTCGGAATGCATCGCCTGCGCACGGCATGCTGCCGAGACAGGGCGTGGGGTGGGCCTAACAGGACTTGAACCTGTGACCTCTTCCTTATCAGGGAAGCGCTCTAACCGTCTGAGCTATAGGCCCGGGTGGCCTGCGGCAAGGTGGAAGCCCCGACCGCAGACCGGAGGGAACGCTACCCGACCGGAGCCGGGGCGAACAAAACGGGACCGGTCGGCTCAGGCGTCCTCTGCCAGCGTGACTTCGATGCCGCCGAGGAGGGCTGCCGCCATGTTGTAGAGGAAGGCGGTGAGGGTCGCGCTGGCGGTGATCAGGATGACGTCGATGGCGGCGACGAGCATCGTGAAACCGAGGACCCGGCTGGTGCCGACGTAGTCCTCGATCTGGAAGCCGGCGACGTCCTCGCCACCGATGGCTTCCTGGACCGTGCTGTTGATGGAGTCCCACACGCCGGCGGCGCCGAGCACCTGCCAGACCATCGCCACCGACACGACGGTGACGACCGCGAACGCGATCGACAGCAGGAACGCCGTCTTCATGACCGACCAGGGGTCGACCCGGGTCAGCCGGAGCCGGGCCCGGCGGGGGCCGCGGGACGCGGGAGCGGGACCGGGGACGGGGCGCGGCGCCTCGGACGTGGTGGTGACGGTCGGAGCGGAGGGAGTCGGCGCGCCTGCGGGGGGCGGCGGCAGGTCAGGGATGGGCGGGGGCGGACGCTTGCCGAGCTTCGGCTTCTCGGCCTTGTCCGTCGAGTCCGACTTGTCCGACTTGCTGACGGGCGCGCCCGAGGGGACGGGCACCGTGGTCGGCTCCTTGGTGCGGTCCGACATCAACCCTCACTCTCCCCCGGGGCTCTCTTCGTCCCCGTTGTCGCCCGTCTCGGCGGACTCTTCCGGCTCGATTCTTACATCCGGGTCCGCAACGAGCGATTCGTCCGTCTCACCGTCCTCGGTCGGGGCAGTGCCGACGGCCTCCTCGTCGTCGACCTTGGACTCGACCGACCGGGCGACGACCGCGACCGCGTCACCTGCCTTGGGCGTCACGAACTTCACGCCCTGGGTGGACCGGCCGACCGACGGCTTGAAGTTGTCGTCGATGGGGCTCCGCACGACCTGGCCGCCCTGGGTGATGGACAGGATCTCGTCGCCGTCCTCGACGATGAACGCTCCGACCAGCCCGCCGCGCTCCTCGTTGGTGAGCTTCATCGTCGTGATGCCGAGGCCGCCGCGGCCGGTGAGCCGGTACTCGTTGATGCGGGTGCGCTTGGCGTACCCGGCGTCGGTCATCGTGAAGACGAACTGCGGCTTCACCTCGCTGACCTGCTCGGCGGTCGCCTCGACCGAGGCGGACTCCTCGTCGTGCTCGGCGAGGCCGGCTGCCTCCTCCGCGGCCACCTGGGCGGCTCGGATGACCGACATCGACAGCACCTTGTCGTCGTCGTACTTGAACCGCATGCCGGTGACGCCCGACGTCGCGCGTCCCATCGGCCGCAGCTGGTCGTCGGCGGCACGGAACCGGATCGCCTGACCCTTCCGCGACGCCAGCAGGATGTCGTCCTCGGCGTTGACCAGCTCGGCGCCGATCAGCTCGTCGTCGTCCTCGCGGAAGTTGATCGCGATGACGCCGGCCTGGCGCGGGCTGTTGTAGTCGCCGAGCCGGGTCTTCTTGACCAGGCCGTTGCGCGTCGCGAGCACGAGGTACGGCGCCTGCTCGTAGTCGCGGATCGCGAGCACCTGCGCGATCGACTCGTCGGGCTGGAAGCTGAGCAGCCCGGCGACGTGACCGCCCTTCGCGTCGCGCGACGCCTCGGGCAGGTTGTAGGCCTTGGTGCGGTAGACCCGCCCGGCCGTCGTGAAGAACAGCAGCCAGTGGTGGTTGGTGGTCGCGATGAAGTGCTCGACCACGTCGTCGCCCCGCAGGGTCGCGCCGCGCACGCCCTTCCCGCCGCGCTTCTGCGTGCGGTACTGGGTCGCGAGGGTGCGCTTCGCGTAGCCGCCGCGGGTGATCGAGACGACCAGCTCCTCGTCGGGGATCAGGTCCTCCATCGAGAGGTCGCCGTCGGCCGCGATGATCTGGGTACGGCGGTCGTCGCCGTACTTCTCGACGATCTCGGCGAGCTCCTCGGAGATGATCGAGCGCTGCCGGCCGACGTTGGCCAGGATGTCCTCGAGGTCTGCGATCAGCACCTCGATCTCGGCCAGGTCGTCGATGATCTTCTGGCGCTGCAGCGCGGCCAGCCGGCGCAGCTGCAGGTTCAGGATGGCCATCGCCTGGAGCTCGTCGATGTCCAGGAGCTCGATCAGCCCGTCGCGCGCCTCGTCGACATCGGGCGAACGACGGATGAGCTCGATCACGGCGTCCAGCTGGTCGAGCGCCTTGACCAGGCCGCGCAGGATGTGCGCCCGCTCCTCGGCCTCCCGCAGGCGGTAGGCCGTCCGGCGCTGGATGACCTCGATCTGGTGGGCGACCCAGTTGCTGATGAACTGGTCGATCGTCAGCGTGCGCGGCACCCCGTCGACCAGGGCCAGCATGTTGGCGCTGAAGTTGGTCTGCAGCTCGGTGTGCTTGAGCAGGTTGTTGAGTACGACGCGCGCGACCGCGTCGCGCTTCAGGACGACGACCAGGCGCTGGCCGGTGCGACCGGACGAGTCGTCACGGACGTCGGAGATGCCCTGCACCTTGCCGGAGTCGGCGAGCTCGGCGATCTTCAGCGCCAGGTTGTCCGGGTTGACCATGTAGGGCAGCTCGGTGATCGAGAGGCAGGTACGACCCTTGTTGTCCTCGTCGATCTCGATGACGGCCCGCTGCGTGACGGACCCGCGCCCCGTGCGGTAGGCGGTCTCGATGCCCTCCCGGCCGACGATCAGCGCGCCGTTGGGGAAGTCGGGGCCCTTGATCCGCTCGACCAGCGCGTCCTGGAGCTCCTCACGCGATGCGTCGGGGTGGTCGAGCGCCCACTGGGCACCCGCGGCCACCTCCTTGAGGTTGTGCGGCGGGATGTTGGTGGCCATGCCGACCGCGATGCCCGCGGACCCGTTGACGAGCAGGTTCGGGTAGCGCGACGGAAGCACGGTCGGCTCTTCCGACCGACCGTCGTAGTTCGGCTGGAAGTCGACGGTCTCCTCGGTGATGTCGCGGACCATCTCGAGCGCCAGCGGAGCCATCCGGCACTCGGTGTAACGCATCGCGGCCGCGGAGTCGTTGCCCGGAGAGCCGAAGTTGCCCTGCCCGTGGATCAGCGGTGCGCGCATCACCCACGGCTGCGCGAGCCGGACCAGGGTGTCGTAGATCGCGGTGTCGCCGTGCGGGTGGTACTGACCCATCACGTCACCGACGACGCGCGAGCACTTCGAGAAGCCGCGGTCGGGGCGGTAGCCCCCGTCGAACATCGCGTAGAGCACGCGGCGGTGCACCGGCTTGAGGCCATCGCGTACGTCGGGCAGCGCACGGCCGACGATGACCGCCATCGCGTAGTCGATGTAGGCGCGCTGCATGGAGGTCTGCAGCTCGATCGGCTCGATCCGGCCGCCCGGTCCGGGCCCGTCCGTCGCCGCCCAGGTTGCTCTGCGTCTCAGTCACGATTGCTCTTTCTGCGTGTCTAGGGTAGGTCTTAGATTTCTCGATAGTTCGCTACCGAGGCGCCCGCCGACAGCAGGGCTTCAGATGTCAAGGAATCGGACGTCTTTGGCGTTGCGCTGGATGAAGGAGCGCCGCTGCTCGACGTCCTCCCCCATCAGGATCGAGAAGATCTCGTCGGCCTGGGCCGCGTCGTCGAGCGTCACCTGGAGCATCAGTCGCTGCTCGGGGTTCATCGTGGTCTCCCACAGCTCCTCGGCGTTCATCTCGCCGAGACCCTTGTAGCGCTGGACCGGGTTCTCCTTGGGCAGCTTCTTGCCCTGCTCCTGTCCGTCGCGCATCGAGCAGGTCGCGCTCGGCGTCGGAGTAGACGAACTCGTGCTCGGCCGGCTTGTTCCACCGGATCCGGTAGAGCGGCGGCTGGGCCATGTAGACGTAGCCGTGCTCGATGAGCGGCTTCATGAACCGGAAGAGCAGCGTCAGCAGCAAGGTGTTGATGTGGTGGCCGTCGACGTCGGCGTCGGCCATCAGCACCACCTTGTGGTAGCGCAGCTTCTCGAAGTCGAACTCCTCCTGGATCCCGGTGCCGAGCGCGGAGATGATCGCCTGGACCTCGGTGTTGGCCAGCACCTTGTCGATCCGCGCCTTCTCGACGTTGAGGATCTTGCCGCGGATCGGGAGGATCGCCTGGACCCGCGGGTCACGCCCCTGCCGGGCCGAGCCACCCGCCGAGTCGCCCTCGACGATGAAGACCTCGCACTCCTCGGGGTTGGTCGACTGGCAGTCCGACAGCTTGCCCGGCAGGCCTCCGCCCCCGAGCAGCCCCTTGCGGGAGCGCGCGAGCTCGCGCGCCTTCCGTGCGGCGTTGCGCGCGGTCGCCGCGGCCTGCGACTTGCGGATGATCTCCTTGCCCTCGGTCGGGTTCTCCTCGAGCCAGGCACCGAGCTGGTCGTTGACGATCCGCTGCACGAAGCCCTTGGCCTCGGTGTTGCCGAGCTTGGTCTTCGTCTGGCCCTCGAACTGCGGCTCGCCGAGCTTGATCGAGATGATCGCGGTCAGGCCCTCGCGGATGTCCTCGCCGCTGACCCGGTCCTCGCGCTTCTTGATCAGGCCCCACTGCTCACCCCACCCGTTGACCAGTGAGGTCAGCGCGGAGCGGAACCCCTCTTCGTGGGTGCCGCCCTCGTGGGTGTTGATCGTGTTGGCGAAGGTGTGGACCGACTCGTTGTAGCCGGTGTTCCACTGCATCGCGACCTCGAGGCTCATGTGGCTCTCGGAGTCCTCGGGAGTGTCTGCCTCGAACGAGATGATCGTCGGGTTGGCGGCGGTCTTGGTGCGGTTGATGTGCTCGACGTAGTCGACCAGCCCGCGTTCGTACTTGAACACCTGCTTGAGGCCACCGCCGGTGCGCTCGATGGCACCGGTGTGTCCCTGGTCGACGTCGTTGCTGATGGTGTCGTCGGCCACCGCGTCGGCGACCTCGCCGGCGTCGGGCCGCTCGTCGAAGACCACGATCTCGAGGCCCTTGTTGAGGAACGCCATCTCGCGGAAGCGGTTGCTGATCGTCTCGAGGGAGTAGGTCGTGGACTCGAAGATGTCGCCCGAGGCGTACCAGGTCACCGTGGTGCCGGTGCCCTCCCCCTCCTCGAGGTCACGCACCTCGCGCAGCGGGTAGTCGGGGTCGCCGAGGGAGAACTCCTGCTCCCACAGCTTGCCGCGGTTGCGCACCTCGACCTTGAGGTGGCTGGACAGCGCGTTCACCACCGAGACGCCGACACCGTGCAGACCGCCGGACACCTTGTAGCCGCCACCACCGAACTTGCCGCCCGCGTGGAGCACGGTCAGCGCGAGGGTCACGGCCGGCAGCTCCTGGCCGGCTGCCGTGTCGGTGGGGATGCCGCGACCGTTGTCCTCGACCCGCATCCCGCCGTCGGCCTGGAGCGTGATCACGATCCGGTCGCAGTAGCCGGCCAGCGCCTCGTCGACCGCGTTGTCCACGATCTCCCAGATCAGGTGGTGCAACCCGCGCTCACCGGTGGAACCGATGTACATGCTCGGCCGCTTGCGCACCGCCTCCAGGCCCTCGAGGACCTGGATCATGGAGGCGTCGTAGCCGCCGTTCGGGGTGTTCGAGCTGGCCCCGTTGGTCGGGGTCGACGTCGCATCTGCAGCGGTCACGGTACCTCTTCGGTTCTGGATCCTGGACACACAGAAGGCCCGACGTTCACGCTTGTGGGGCGTGCGCCCGGCCTGAGAGCCATGATACCGCTCAGAGTGGCTCTGAACACGTTGGCATCCCGTGGCGCGGGGGGTCTGTGGACGAAAAATGGCCCTCAGCGCGCCGATAAGGCGGTTTCCAGCGCCGAACAGGGGGCCGGACAGGCCCCGGTACGACGACCGGGCGTTTCCGACCGCCTCCGTGGACCTGGCAGCGGGCTAGCCGTAGGTGTCCCGCGGACCGCGCCCGTCGCGCAGTCCGCGGCGCCCGTGCTTCCAGGTCGGGGCGTTCGGTCCGAGCACCTCGACCACCGTCACGGTGCCGGCGCCGAGCTCGGTGTTGAGGCGCTTGACGATGGTCGGGGCGAGCAGCTTCAGCTGAGTCGCCCAGGCCGTCGAGTCGGTGCGGACGACGAGCGTCCCGTCGGTCAGCGTCTCGGGGAGCGAGTGCGCGCCGATCTCCGCGCCGACCACCTCGGTCCACCGCGCGAAGACCCCACGTACCTGCAGGTCCAGCCCCCAGCCCTGCTGGGCGATCAGCCGCCCGACCTCACCGCTGAGCAGCTGCGGATCGCGGTCGTCGGGATAGGCGCTGCTCAGTCCGCCCTCGTTGCCCCGGCGGGCACGGCGCGCCCAGGCACCGGGTCGCCGCGGCTTCCGCGCGGCCGGCGATCCCGGCGCGACCGCGCCGCGCATCATCGCGCGGGCGAGGTCGAGTCCGTCGGTGCGGTGGCCCTCGTCGCGCGGCGTCGGCGTCGGTGGCGGCGTCGTCGGGCTGGGACGACGGGGTCGGCTCATCCTTCGACACGGGTCACCTCCCCTCCCGCGACCATGAAGGTCACTCCGGCCAGCTGTGCCGGGACATCCGCCTGCACCGCCGCGGTCACCAGCACCTGCTCGGCGCCGGCGACGAGCCCCGCGAGCTGGTCGCGCCGCTCGGCGTCGAGCTCGGCGAACACGTCGTCCAGGATCAGGATCGGGTCGTCGCCGTCCGCGCGCAACAGGTCGTACGACGCCAGCCGCAACGCCAGCGCGAACGACCACGACTCCCCGTGCGAGGCGTACCCCTTCACCGGGAGCCGGCTCTCCTCCCCCGGACCGAGCGTCAGCAGCAGGTCGTCGCGGTGCGGGCCGACCAACGTCAGCCCGCGACCGATCTCGTCGTCCTGCCGCCGGCCGAGCTCGGCGCGGAAGGCCACTGCCAGCAGGTCGCGTGACGGTTGCTGCGGGTCTCGAGACGGTTGCCGCGCAACCTCCTCGACCACCGGTGGCTCCTCGACCAGCGGGAGCTGGGTGCTGTAGGTGATCCGGGCGTCGTCGCGCGACGCGCCACGGGCGACGGCCTCATAGGCCTTGCCGACGTACGGCGCCAGGTCGGCCGCCAGCGCCAACCGGGCCTCGAGCAGCTCGGTGCCGACCGCCACCAGGTGGTCGTCCCACACGGCCAGGGTCGCCAGCGCCGCGTCGCGGCTGCTGCCGCGCGCGGCGAAGATGGTCTTCAGCAGGCTGTTGCGCTGCTTGAGCACCCGGTCGTAGTCGGCCCGCACGCCCGCCAGCCGCGGCGTACGCAGCACCAACAGGTCGTCGAGGAACCGCCGCCGCTCGGACGGGTCGCCCTTCACCAGCGCCAGGTCCTCCGGGCTGAAGACCACCGTGCGCAGCACGCCGACCAGCTCCCGCGCCCGTGGCAGCGGCGACTTGTTGATCCGCGCCCGGTTGGCGCGACCCGGGTTGAGCTCCACCTCGAGTACGGCGGTGCGCCCGTCCCGGACCACCGATGCCCGCACCAGCGCCTGCTCCGTGCCCGCGCGGATCAGCGGTGCGTCGGTCGCCACCCGGTGCGACGAGAGCCGCGAGAGGTAGTCGATCGCCTCGACCAGGTTGGTCTTGCCCTGCCCGTTGCGGCCCACGAATGCCGTGACGCCGGCAGCCAGCGGCACCTCCACGTCGTCGTACGAGCGGAAGTCGTGGAGGGTCAGGTGCGAGACGTGCATCAGATGACCATCATCCCCCGCAGCACCGACGCCCGCGCGGCGGTAGGTAGGGGATTTAACGAATGGCTCTCAAGGATGATGTTTCAAGGGGGCCCTGTGGACCTAGGCTGCACTCCATGACTCAACCTCCAGTACCCCCGCCCCCGGGCGGCTACGGCGCCCCGGCCCCCTACTCCGCCGCTGGTCCGTTCTACATTTCGCTGCTCGGCCAGGAACAGGGCCCGATCGACTTCAACACGCTGGCGCAGATGGCGGTGTCCAACCAGATCAAGTCCGACACCCCTGTCCGCACCGGCGACAGCCAGCAGTACATCGCGGCCAAGGACGTCCCCGGCCTCTACTCCGAGAAGGAGTGGCTGACCGTCGTCCTGCTGTCGTGGCTGCTGGGCACCTTCGGCGTCGACCGCTTCTACCTCGGCCAGAACGGCCTGGGCATCGGCAAGCTGGTCACCTGCGGTGGCTGCGGCATCTGGGCGATCTACGACCTGATCATGTTCGCGCTGCGCAAGCAGCACGACGTCGACGGCCGTCCGTTCCGCTGATCAACCCCGCTCACGCGACAATCCGATGACCACGACGACCCCGCACGCCCACGAGGAGCGCTCGACTGCGCCGCTCCTCCGGCGCGTCCGCAGCAGCATCACTGCTGCGGACGTCGCCGCGGCGGGCGGGGTCGCCGGCATCGGGGCAGCGTTCCTGCTGTCGCCCGAGCACATCGAGGACGGGCCGGTCCTCTGCCCGTTCCGCGCCCTCACCGGGCTCCCCTGCCCCGGCTGCGGACTCACCCGCTCCTGGGTCTACGCCGCGCACGGGTGGTGGCAGGAGTCGTTCGCGTCCAACGCGTTCGGCCTGCTCCTCGTCGCAGCGGTGCTCGTGCTCGCGGTCGTCGTCGTCACGCGGCGCGTACGACGTACCCCACCGCCCAACCTCGACCAGCTGCTCAAGCACCCGGTCGCCCTCGGCATCGGCGCGATCTGGCTGCGTCTACGGCGTCGTGCGCCTCGCCTACGCGCTGTAGCGCTCGGGTCGGCCCGGCTCGGTCAGCCCTTCTTCGTCACGGCGTGCCCACCGAAACCGTTGCGCATCGCGGCGATCGCCTTCATGGCGACGTCGTCCTCCTGGCGTGACACGAACCGGGCGAACAGGCTGGCGGAGATCGCCGGCATCGGTACGGCGTTCTCGATCGCGGCCTCGACCGTCCAGCGGCCCTCGCCGGAGTCCTCGGCGTAGCCCTTGAGCTGGTCGAGGTGCTCGTCGGCGCGCAGCTGGTCGACGAGGAGGTCGAGCAGCCACGAACGGACCACGGTGCCGGTGCGCCAGGAGGCGAAGATCTCGGGCACGTTGTCGACGATGTCGACCTTGTCGAGCAGCTCCCAGCCCTCGGCGAAGGCCTGCATCATGGCGTACTCGATGCCGTTGTGGACCATCTTGGCGAAGTGGCCGGCGCCGGGCGTCGTGCCGCAATGCACCAGGCCGTCGGTGGTGTCGGCCGGCTTGAGCGCCTCGAACGCCGGCATCACCTTCTCGGCGTCCTCGACCGCGCCGCCGTACATCAGCGCATAGCCGTTCTGCAGGCCCCAGACACCGCCGGAGACGCCGCAGTCGACGAACCCGATGCCCTTCTCGGCCAGCGAGGCGGCATTCACCGCGTCGTCGGTGTACTTGGAGTTGCCGCCGTCGACGACCAGGTCGCCCTCGCCGAGCAGCTCCTTGAGGTCGGCGATGGTCGACCGGGTCGCGTCGCCGGCGGGGATCATCACCCAGACCACCTTCGGGCTGGGCAGCGCGTCGACCAACGCCTGGAGGCTGTCGACGTCGCGGACCTCAGGATCCCGGGAGTAGCCCACGACCGTGTGGCCGGCGTTGCGCATGCGGGTGCGCATGTTGCCGCCCATCTTGCCGAGGCCGATGAGTCCGATGTGCATCGAGGGCTCCTATCCCAAGAGACGGCGGGGCATCAGGAGGTAGCGGAACGAACCGGCGTGGTCGGAGGCCGACTCGTCGGTGGTGCCCGTGATCACGACCGGCTTGGAGGCCTGGGTGAAGGCGAGCTCCACCACGGACTCGTCGATCGCGCCGAGACCGTCGAGCAGGAACTGCGGGTTGAAGCCGGTCACCAGGTCGTCGCCCTCGATCTGGGCTTGGACGGACTCGGAGGCCTGTGCCTCGTCACCGGAGCCGGCGTCGAGCGTCAGCACGCCGTCCTTGAAGGCGAGCTGCACGGCCGTGTTGCGCTCGGCGACCAGGGAGACGCGCTTGAGGGCCTCGACCAGCTCGCCCTTGTCGAGCTTGGCGATGGTGAGCCGCTCGCTCGGGAACAGGCTGCGGACCTTGGGGAACTCGCCGTCCAGCAGGCGCGTCGTCGTACGACGGACGCCGCCGGGGCCGCTGCCCTCGAACCCGATGAGGCCGTCGCCGGTGCCGGAGGCCGACAGCGCGATGGTGACCTCGGGGCCTGCGGTCAGTGACTTGGCGGTGTCGCCGAGCACCTTGGCCGGCACCAGGGCGGCGAGGCTGGCGTCCGGCTGACCGGGTGTCCACGCGAGCTCGCGCTGCGCGAGCCGGAACCGGTCGGTCGCCAGCAGGGCGATGGTGTCGCCCTCGATCTCGATCCGGACGCCGGTGAGGACCGGCAGCATGTCGTCGCGGCCTGCTGCGGTGACGGCCTGGCCGACCGCGTGCGCGAAGACGTCGCTGGGGACCGTGCCCGTGGCGGCCGGCATCGACGGGATCGACGGGTAGTCCTCGACCGGCATCGTCTGCAGCGAGAAGCGAGCCGAGCCGCAGGTGAGCGACACCCGCGCACCGTCGAGCATCACGTCGACCGGCTTGGCCGGGAGGCTGCGGCAGATGTCGGCGAGCAGTCGGCCGCTGACGAGGGCCGAGCCCTCGTCACTCACCTCGGCGGTGAGCGTGGCGCGGCACGAGGTCTCGTAGTCGAAGGTGGAGAGGACCAGGCCCCCGTTCGAGCCGTCGCCGGCCTCGATCAGCAACCCGGCAAGGACGGGCGCACTCGGGCGGACGGGGAGGCTGCGGGCGGCCCAAGCGACGGCGTCGGCGAAGACATCGCGGTCGACACGGAACTTCACGGTGCGTCCTTACACGTCAGTGGGAGGTACGGGCAGTGCAGATCTTCGGGGGCGTCAGCGGGGGAATCACACGGATGTGCGCCGTGTGCATCCTGCCACGGAGGTGGTTCTCCACAGAGGGGTGGCGTGGAGTTTGTTCCAGTCGAATCGGAGCATAGGTAATTCGGGAGTAGTCATAGCGTCGGTGGAAACTGTGGAGAGTCGGCGTCCGTGCAGGTGAGGCGGCATTTCGGGGTGTGAGCAACGGTGTGGAGCAACGGCGTACGACGTAGGGCGCGCTGTGGAATCCGAACTCCTGTGGAACGTGCGGACCCGTGCGCCCACAGAATCCTCCCCGTGTAGTTCGCACCAATTCGGGTGTGTCGTCCACAGCCATGACCGGCCCTGACCAGTTCCTGTACGGACCGGTCACCCCTGACGGGCCGTCATCTTCACGCGGTTGGTGAGCTCGCTGACCTGGTTGAAGACCGCGCGACGCTCACCGAGCAGCTGGTTGATCTTGCGCTCGGCGTACATGACGGTCGTGTGGTCGCGGTTGCCGAACTGGGCGCCGATCTTGGGGAGCGACAGCCCGGTCAGCTCGCGGCACAGGTACATCGCGATCTGGCGCGCCATCACCAGGTGCCGGCCACGGCTCGGGCCGGTGAGCTCGTCGATGGAGAGGCCGAAGTAGGCCGCGGTCTGGGCGATGATCAGCGGCGCGGTGATCTCGGGCTCGCCGCCCTCGGGGATCAGGTCCTTGAGCACGATCTCGGCGAGGGTGAGATCGACGTCCTGCCGGTTGAGGTTGGCGAACGCGGTGACCCGGATCAGCGCACCCTCGAGCTCGCGGATGTTGGTCTGGATCTTGCTCGCGATGAACTCGAGGACGTCCGGCGGTGCGGTGAGCCGGTCCATCGCGGCCTTCTTGCGGAGGATCGCGATCCGGGTCTCGAGGTCCGGCGGCTGGACGTCGGTGATGAGGCCCCACTCGAACCGGTTGCGCAGCCGGTCCTCGAGTGCCTCGAGCCGCTTCGGCGCCTGGTCGGACGTGAGCACGATCTGCTTCTGCGCGTTGTGCAGGTAATTGAAGGTGTGGAAGAACTCCTCCTGGGTCTGGGTCTTGCCCTGGAGGAACTGGATGTCGTCGATGAGGAGTACGTCGACCTCGCGGTAGCGCCGCTTGAACCGGTCCTGGCGGTCGTCGCGGATCGAGTTGATGAACTCGTTGGTGAACTCCTCGGAGCTGACGTAGCGCACCTTCGCCCCGGCGTAGAGGCTGCGGACGTAGTGGCCGATCGCGTGCAGCAGGTGCGTCTTGCCGAGTCCGGAGTCGCCGTAGACCAAGAGCGGGTTGTAGGACTTGCCCGGCGCCTCCGACACCGCGACCGCGGCCGCGTGCGGGAAGCGGTTGGACGAGCCGATGACGAACGTCTCGAACGTGTACTTCGGGTTGAGCCGCGACTCGGGGGTGTGCGGGACCTGCCCGGCGTGCATCGGCGTGGCCGGCGGGAACGTGGACCGGATCGCGTCGAACGTGGGCGTGCCGGGGTCGTCGTACGTCGGTTTGTCGACCTGTCGGTTTGTCGACATGTCGCCGAATCCATTCGCCTCGGGCGGCTCGCCTTCGGACGTCGGCGGGCCGGGCTCGACCGGGTGGGGGGCTTCGGGCGGGGCCAGGCGCAGGCTCGCGTCGACCGTGACGGCGAGCTGTACGGCGTAGCCGAACCGGTCGCTGAGGGCTTCCTCGAGGTGACCACGCACCCGGCCTTCGAGCTGGTTGCGGGTGAACTCGTCGGGCACGGCGACGATCGCGGTGGTGCCGTGCAGCGTCACCGGCTTGCTGCTCTGGAGCCAGGCAGCCTGTGGTGCCTGCAATTCGACGACCACCGACTGCCAGGCGTCCTCCAGCAGGGTTGCTGCTGGGTCCACCTCGGGGGTCTCGCTCCGGTTCTCAGCCTGCTCGTCGTTCCCCACGGCTCTTTCTCCCTCAACTTGGTCGTTCCACAACTTTGTCCACAGGCTGTGAACTGGTGATCAGCGCCGGTTGGGGCGCCGCGCCGAGGCCATCCGAGCGGCGGGGGATCACGCGTTTGCGCAGGTCAGACGCCAGTTCTTGGATCGGCGGCCGAAAGTTGCGGCGACTCGTGGGTCCTCTGCGACCCGAACCGGCGGGGAATCCCGGAGTCACCGAACCTAGTCGTGCTGGGCCTGTGGATCAACCCGTTCTCCACAGGATCTCAGGATGCTTTCCGGATCCGTCCAGCGGGCCCGCGCGGCGCGGTGCGTGCGATCGCTTGCGCAAAGGGCATAAGGTCGGCGGTTTCGCCGGTTTGACCCGCCTGTTCCCCGCCGCGTACCGTTGTGCGGTCATCCGGTGTCGACCGGTGCCGCATGTCCGTGGCCCCCGCAGTTCCAGGGCTCCACGGATGCGCGGTGCCAGCCGAAGCTGCTGGAGGAGTGTGTTCGCTCGCACGCCGGGCCACGCCGGATGACCCTTCCCAAGACGTGCAAGTCATTAGCCAGCCGAGAGGTCGATCGTGAGCAAGCGGACGTACCAGCCGAACAACCGTCGTCGCCACAAGACGCACGGGTTCCGACTGCGGATGCGCACCCGCGCCGGTCGGTCCATCCTGGCGAACCGTCGCCGGAAGGGTCGCAAGAGCCTGGCCGTCTGAGGCCGGCAACGCCCTCTGGAGGGCTCCTGTGCTGCCTGCGGACCACCGGCTGACCCGGCCCACTTCATTCCGACACGCCGTCAAGGCGGGCCGTCGGACGGGTGCTCGCACCCTCGTGACGCACCTCGCGCTCTCGGAGGCGCTGCCGAGCGACCGGCCGCGCGTCGGTTTCGTCGTCAGCAAGTCCGTCGGCAACGCGGTCGTCCGCAACCGGGTCAAGCGCCGGCTGCGGCACGCGGCCGGCGCCCGGATCTCCCTCCTTCCCGACGGGACGCTGCTCGTCGTACGGGCGAAGCCGCAGGCCGCGTCGGCGTCGTACGAGGAACTCGTGTCCGATCTCGACCGTTGCCTGGACAGGAGCCTGGACAGCGGCACCGTCGGCTCCGGACAGGTGGAACGGTGAGGTGGGTACTGGTCGCGCTGCTGCGCGGCTACCGGGCGGTGATCAGCCCGATCTACGGTGAGGTCTGCCGCTACTACCCCTCGTGCTCGGCCTATGCATTGGAGGCCGTGCAGACGCACGGCAGTATCAAGGGCAGCTGGTTGGCTGTCCGACGCATCGCTCGTTGCCACCCCTGGGCAGCCGGCGGCGTTGACCACGTACCCCCCGCATCTTCGGGCCGCAGTCGTGCGGCCCGCACCGAACAAGGAGCCTGAGTGGGCATCATTGGCGACATCGGCCACTTCATCATGGTGCCGCTGTACTACATCATCTCGGCGGTGCTGATCGGCTGGCACAAGCTCTTCGACCTGTGCGGAATGGACCCCGCGGGTGGTGCCTCGTGGGCGCTGTCGATCATCGGCCTGACGCTCGTGATCCGCGCCGCGCTGATCCCGCTCTTCGTGAAGCAGATCAAGTCGAGCCGCAACATGCAGCTGATCCAGCCGAAGGTGCGGGAGCTGCAGAAGAAGTACGGCCACGACCGGCAGAAGCTGGCCGAGGAGACGATGAAGCTCTACAAGGAGGCGGGCACCAACCCGTTCGCGTCCTGCCTCCCGATCCTGCTGCAGATGCCGATCTTCTTCGCGCTGTTCCGGCTGCTCGACCAGGCCGCCAAGACGGGCAAGGCGCACGGTTTCCTCACCGAGGAGCTCGCCCAGCAGTTCGGTGAGTCGGAGATCTTCGGGTCGGTCGGTCTTGCCGAGTCGTTCTGGGGTGCCAGCCCGTGGGGTGCGGGTGCGGACAGCGGCGCGGTGATGGCCGTCGCGGCGGTCCTGGTGCTGGCGATGACTGCGACCACCTTCACCACGCAGCGACAGCTGATGGCCAAGAACATGCCGGCCGATGCGATGACCGGCCCCTACGCGCAGCAGCAGAAGATGCTGCTCTACATCCTCCCGGTGGCGTTCGGCCTCGGCGGTGTCGCGTTCCCGATCGGCGTCCTCCTCTACTGGACGACGTCGAACCTGTGGACCATGGGCCAGCAGTTCTACGTCATCCGCAACAACCCCGCTCCGGGTACGCCGGCGTTCACGGCGAAGCAGGACCGGGACAAGGCGAAGGCAGCGAAGCACCCGGAGAAGTACGCGACGTACGAAGCGCCGGACGAAGGCACCGAGGTCGCCGAGGTGGACCGGCGGCCCGCACAGCGGCAGCAGCCCAAGCGGCAGACCCGCTCGCAGCGCAAGTCCGGGAAACCGGCCACTGGAACCAACCCGAACAAGGGAGGCAGTAAATGAGCACCGAGACCGACGTTGACGAGACCGATGACCGAGGAGACGGCGAACGAGGAGACCGCACCGGAAGAGGAGACCGCACCGGAAGAGGAGACCGCACCGGAAGAGGAGACGACACCGGCCACCGGTGGCGACCTCGTCGCCCGACTCGAGCGGGAGGGCGACATCGCGGCTGACTACCTCGAGGAGCTCCTCGACATCGCGGACCTGGATGGAGACCTCGACATGGACGTCGAGGCAGACCGTGCCGCCGTGTCCATCGTGGGCGCCGAGCTGACCCAGCTGGTCGGCCAGGACGGCAAGGTTCTGGAGGCCCTTCAGGAGCTGACCCGCCTCGCGGTCTACCGCGAGACCGGCGAGCGCTCGCGGCTGATGCTGGACATCTCCGGCTTCCGTGCCGACAAGCGGTCGCGCCTGACGAAGATCGGCGAGGACACCGCTGCGGAGGTCAAGGCCTCGGGTGAGCCGGTGTCGCTCGACCCGATGACGCCGTTCGAGCGGAAGATCGTCCACGACGCGGTGGCGGCGGCCGGCCTGCGGTCGGAGTCCGAGGGCGTGGAGCCGCGGCGCTACGTCGTCGTGCTCCCCGCGGACTGAAACCGGTTAGTTTCACGTGAAACATCCCGCCGACGAGGCGGGCGGCGCAGGGCCCGCACCCGACGTGGTGCGGGCCCTGTTTCCTTCTGATCGCCTCGATCTGGTCGAGAGGTACGGCGCGCTCCTGGCGACCGACGGTGTTGTCCGCGGCCTGATCGGCCCGCGAGAGGTGCCGCGGATCTGGGACCGCCACGTCGTCAACTGCGCGTTGCTGGCCACCGCACTCCCCCGCGACGCCTCCGTGGCAGACATCGGGTCGGGAGCCGGCCTCCCCGGCCTGGTGGTGGCCCTGGCCCGACCCGACCTCCAGGTGACGCTGATCGAGCCGCTCCTGCGGCGGACCACCTTCCTCGACGAGGTGGTGGGCGCGCTCGCCCTCGACAACGTCGTCGTACGACGGGACCGTGCTGACGCGCTGCACGGCCAGGAGACCTTCGACGTGGTGACCGCACGTGCGGTCGCTCCCCTCGACCGCCTGCTCGGGCTGGTGCATGCCGCTGGTGTCGCCCAGCGGATCGCTGGTGGCGATGAAGGGCGAATCCGCGGAGGAGGAGATTGCGAATGCGCGTGCCGTCCTCCGGAAACTGGGCTGCGCGGTCCCCACGATCGAGCTGATCACCGCGCCGTCGCCGGCCGGCCAGGGCGTCGCAGGCGGATCGACGGTGGCCGCTCTTCCACAGACCCGGGTGGTGCGGGTTACCTGGGACGATCCCGCGCGAGTATCGTTGCCGACTTCCGGGGGTCGCGGCGGTTCTCGGACCGGTCATAGCCGGTCGCCGCGAAGGAAGAGGAGACCGTCTTGACGGAACCATCGCACGGGCAGCAGCCCGCCGACGACGGACCCGACCCAGAGTTTTCCACCGCTCCAAACCGAGGCGCTGAGCCTGATGTTCCACAGTCCGAGCCCACTTTTCCACAGGAGGCCCCGGTGTCGGGTGACCCGACAAATTCCACGTTCGATGACCCGACCGGCGATGTTTCACGTGAAACAAGCGGCTCGGATGTTTCACGTGAAACCGGATTCGCTCTGCGCACCGCAGCCGAGCTCGCGGCCCTGCACACCGACTTCGACACCGACCAGACACCTCTCGCGGCCGAGGCGCGGCACACGGTGCTGATGCGCCAAGGCATCCAGCGGGAGCCGGTCGGGCGGCCCGATGGGACGCGGGTCTTCGTCGTGGCGAATCAGAAGGGCGGCGTCGGCAAGACGACGTCGACGGTCAACATCGCCGCCGCGCTGTCGGAGCTGGGTCAGCGGGTGCTGGTCATCGACCTCGATCCCCAGGGCAACGCCTCGACCGCGCTCAACATCGAGCACCGCCAGGGCACGGCGGGGACGTACGAGGTCCTCGTCGACGGCGCGTCCCTGGCCGAGGTGATCCAGAGCTGCCCCGACTGCACCTCGCTCGACGTGGTGCCCGCGACCATCGACCTGGCCGGCGCCGAGATCGAGCTCGTGAGCGTGGTGGCGCGCGAGGGTCGCCTCAAGAAGGCGATTTCGTCCCACCCGCAGGTCGGCAGCGCCGCCCTCGCCGGTGAGGACCGTTACGACTACGTGCTGATCGACTGCCCGCCGTCCCTGGGTCTGCTGACGCTCAACGCCCTCGTGGCCGGCGCGGAGATGCTGATCCCGATCCAGGCGGAGTACTACGCGCTCGAGGGCCTCGGGCAGCTGCTCGCGACGGTCGACATGGTCCGCGCCCACCTCAACCCCGACCTGGCGGTGTCCACCATCGTGCTCACGATGTACGACGCCCGTACCCGCCTCGCCGCCGGCGTCGCCCAGGAGGTGCGGGAGCACTTCGGGGACCAGGTCCTGAAGACCGCGATCCCCCGCTCGGTCCGGGTGTCGGAGGCGCCGTCGTACGGTCAGACGGTGATGACCTACGATCCGAGCTCGCCGGGCGCGCTCAGCTACTTGGAAGCCGCCCGGGAGATCGCGATCAGAGGGAGCATGAGTTGAGCGGCAACACCCCGCGCCGTGGCCTCGGCCGCGGCCTCGGCGCACTCATTCCCACCGCTCCCCCGGAGACCGAGGACGCGACGGCCTCGTCGACGGCTCCCGGCACCTCGAACGACGCGGCCGGGCCGTCGCTGGTGGCCGTCGACGGGGCCTACTTCGCCGAGCTCGAGCCCGCCTCGATCAAGCCCAATCGCGTGCAACCGCGCCAGGTCTTCGAAGAGGAGGCGATGGCAGAGCTGGTCCACAGCGTGCGGGAGGTCGGCCTCCTGCAGCCGATCGTGGTCCGCGAGACCTCCCCCGGCTCCTACGAGCTGATCATGGGCGAGCGTCGGTGGCGCGCCGCCCAGCAGGCCGGTCTCGAGAAGATCCCGGCGATCGTCCGGCAGACCGACGACTCCGACATGCTGCGCGACGCGTTGCTGGAGAACCTCCACCGCTCCCAGCTCAACCCGCTCGAGGAGGCATCGGCCTACGCCCAGCTGCTCGAGGACTTCGGCTGCACCCACGACGAGCTCGCCCAGCGGATCGGCCGCTCCCGCCCCCAGATCAGCAACACCCTGCGGCTGCTCAAGCTGAGCCCGGCGGTCCAGCGCCGCGTCGCCGCCGGCGTACTCTCCGCCGGCCACGCCCGCGCCCTGCTCGCCGTTCCCGACGCCGACCTCCAGGACCGGCTCGCGCAGCGGGTGATCGCGGAGGGCATCAGCGTCCGTGGCCTGGAGGAGATCGTCGCCGTCGGCGACACGGGTACGACGAAGACCCGGGCCGTGCACGCCCGGCCCTTCGCGCCCGGCCTGGTCGAGATCTCCGACCGGCTCGCCGACCGGTTCGAGACCCGGGTCAAGATCGACCTCGGGAAGAGCAAGGGCAAGATCACCGTCGAGTTCGCGACCCTCGACGACCTCAGAAGGATTGTCGACATCATGGACCCGCCGCAACCGCAGCGATCGCCCCGTCGACCACCGAAGAGGCCCCTGACCTGCGGATATGCGGCTTTGTCGACAAAGAGACAAGGCGACAAAGCGATCTATCGATGAATCAGCTTGTCGACGAGTCCTCTCTTCTCGGCGGCCTTGGCCCGGCGCTTCGCGGCGCGGGCCGCGAGCTCCTCCTTGTCGAGCCGCTTGGCCTCCTCGGGCGTCGGGGCCGAGCCGCCGAAGCGGGCCGGCGTCCACCAGGACCCGGGCGCCTTCTCGTCCTCGGGGTAGCCGGCGATCGCCTCTTCGAGGAGCTGCTGCATCGCGGCGCGGAGCTCGGCGGTCTCGGCAGCCGGGTTCTCGCCGGTCGGATAGAGCGGCGCACCGACCCGGACCGCGATCGTCTTGCGGGAGCGCGAGAAGTCCTTGGGGTGGTCCTTGGTCATCAGCCGATGGGCGCCCCACACGATGACGGGGATCAGCGGCACCCCGGCGTCGGCAGCGATCCGGACCGCGCCGGACTTGAGCTCCTTGATCTCGAAGGACCGGGAGATCGTGGCCTCGGGATAGATGCCGACCACCTCGCCGGCCTTGAGGTAGGCCAGGGCGTCCTTCATCGACTGCACGCCGGAGTCACGGTCCACCCGGATGTGGTGGAAGCTGCGGAGCAGGTGACCGACGCCGGGCTTGTCCATCATCTCGCGCTTGATCATGAACCGGACCAGCCGCTTCGAGGGGTGGGCGCCGAGCCCTCCGTAGATGAAGTCGACGTACCCGGTGTGGTTGATCGCGAGCAGCGCGCCGCCCTTGCGGGGGACGTTGTCGGTGCCGGAGAGCTGGAAGCGCTGGCCGAGGACCTTGAACAGCAGCTTGGCCGTGACGATGACCGGGGGATAGGTGATGTCGCGCACCGGTGGAGTCTGCCATCACCGCGTCGCACGCGCGACTCCGTGTCACGCCAGAACATGCGCCAGAAAACTGTTCCTGGCGAACAAAAAACAGCGGCAGCTAGCGCCGGGTGGCGAGGAACTCCGCGATCCGGCCGATCGCCTCTTCGAGGATGTCGACGTCGGGCAGGGTCACCAGCCGGAAGTGGTCCGGCTCGGGCCAGTTGAAGCCCGACCCGTGGGTGACCAGGATCTTCTTCGCCCGGAGCAGCTCGATGACGAATTCCTCGTCGTCCTTGATGCCGTAGACGTCGGGATCCAGCCGCGGGAAGCAGTAGAGCGCGCCCTTCGGCTTCACCGAGGTGACGCCCGGGATGTCGTTGAGCAGCTTGTGCGCGAGCATGCTCTGCTCGTAGAAGCGGCCGCCGGGCACGATCAGCTCGTTGATCGACTGGTAGCCGCCCAGCGCGGTCTGGATCGCGTGCTGAGCGGGCACGTTGGCGCACATCCGCATGTTGGCGATCAGCGTGAGGCCCTCGAGGAACTCCTCCGCGAGCTCCTTGGGGCCGGAGATCATCACCCAGCCGGCACGGTAGCCACAGACGCGGTAGGCCTTGGAGAGGCCGCTGAAGGTGAGGCAGAGGACGTCGTGGCCGGCCGCCGCGGCCGCATGGTGGTGCACCGCGTCCTCGAAGATGATCTTCTCGTAGATCTCGTCGGCGAAGACGACCAGCTGGTGGCGGCGCGCGATGTCGACCAGCGCCTCCACCATCCGCTTGCTGTAGACGGCACCCGTGGGGTTGTTGGGGTTGATGATGACCAAGGCGTGCGTGTTCTCGGTGATCTTGGACTCGATGTCCTCGAGGTCCGGCATCCAGCCGTTCTCCTCGTCGCACCGGTAGTGCACCGGCGTGCCGCCGGAGAGCGTCACCGCGCCGGTCCACAGCGGATAGTCCGGCGCCGGGATCAGGATCTCGTTGCCGTCGTCGACGAACGCCTGGAGCACCATCGAGATCAGCTCGGAGACGCCGTTGCCGATGTAGACGTCCTCGACCTCGGTCTCCCTCAGCCCACGGGACTGGTAGTACTGCGCCACCGCGGTGCGCGCCGAGTAGATGCCCTGCGAGTCGCTGTAGCCCTGCGACTCGGCCAGGTGGTGCGTCACGTCGGCCAGGATCGCCTCGGGTGCCTCGAAGCCGAACGGTGCCGGGTTGCCGATGTTCAGCTTGAGGATGCGGTGGCCCTCGGCCTCGAGGCGTTGCGCCTCGACGAGGATCGGGCCGCGCACGTCGTACCGGACGTTGCGGAGCTTCTGGCTCTGGCGGATCTTGCGCACCGGGTCATTCTCGCAGCCGCCCCACCCAGGTGCAGGTCGATATCGCCCGCTGGCGGTCTCGTGCGCCTACGCTGGGAGGCGTGGCCCGCACGGTCCCGTTCACTCTCGACCACCTCGAGGCGCTCGACGCCCTGGGGGTGCCGTGCCGCACCTGCCTGTTCTGGGAGCTCGACCCCGTCCGCCGCGGCCGGCTGACCGACCCCGAGACGCGCGCCGGCGTCAAGGAGTCGTGGATGTCCGAGGTGCTGCGCGAGTGGGGCTCGTGCGGCCGGGTGGCGCTCGTCGACGGGCAGGCGGTCGGCTACCTGACCTACGCGCCGCCGTCGTACGTCCCCGGTGCCTTGCTCTTCCCCACCGGTCCGGCGTCTCCGGACGCGGTGCTGCTCATGACCGCCTACGTCGCCGAGGGGTACGACGGCGCGGGCCTCGGCCGCGTGCTGGTGCAGGGCATGGCCGGCGACCTGGTCGGCCGCGGCGGGATCAAGGCCGTCGAGGCGTTCGCGTACGGCGGCAGCCGCCCCTCCTCCGAGGCGGGATGCCTGCTGCCGGCGGAGTTCCTGGCGCGGGTGGGCTTCAAGACCCACCGCCCGCACCCCCGCACCCCGCGGATGCGGATGGAGCTGAAGTCGCTGGTCACCTGGCGCGACGAGGTCGAGGCCGCGATCGAGAAGCTGGTCGGCGCCGTACGACCGAAGAAGAGCCCCGCCCCGGCTCACCACCGCGACCTCAACTAGCGGAAAACGCGACAGCGCCCGACGAAAGCACCTGGAAATGGGGTTCCGAGGTGCTTGTCGTCAGGGACTATCGCGCGTTGCGACCCGACTTCAGGCGATGAAGTCGGCCAGCTCGTTGAGGATCGCGGCCTTCGGACGGGCGCCGACGATGGACTTCACGACCTCGCCGTTCTGGTAGACGTTGATCGTCGGGATGCCGGTGACGCGGTAGGACGCCGGGGTGACGGGGTTCTCGTCGACGTTCATCTTCAGGAAGGTGATCTTGTCGCCGTGGGCGGCATTGATCTCGTCGAGGATCGGTGAGACCTGGCGGCACGGACCGCACCACTCGGCCCAGAAGTCCACGAGGACAGGCTTGTCGGACTTGAGGACCTGCGTGTCGAACTCGGAGTCGGTCACGGCTGGGATGTTGCCCACGGTTCTTCCCTTCGGTGGATCAGCGGGGGGTCTTGGAGTACCTAGTGAACACGAGACGGGCGGGAGTTTGTTCCCGTGCCACGGGTCAGACGGCTTGCCGGTTGTCAGGCCGGCTGGCCGACCGTGGACGAGACCTCGGCCTCGGTCGCCTCGGCCGAACCCGCAGACGACGCGACGTGGTCGAGCATCGCCAGGTAGCGCTCGGCGTCGAGCGCCGCGGCGCAGCCGGTGCCGGCTGCCGTGACGGCCTGGCGGTAGTGGTGGTCGACCAGGTCGCCGGCCGCGAAGACGCCGGAGAGGTTGGTCGCCGTACTCGGCTGCCTGACGAGGACGTAGCCGTTCTCGTCGAGGTCGACCTGGCCCTTCAGCAGCTCCGAGCGTGGCTCGTGGCCGATCGCGATGAACAGGCCGGTCGCGGCCAGGTCGCGGGTCTCGCCGGTGACGGTGTCGCGGAGGGTGACCGACTCCAGCGACTCGGTGCCGTTGATCGACGCGATGTCGGAGTTCCAGATGATCTCGAGCTTGGGATCGGCGAACGCCCGCTCCTGCATGATCTTCGACGCGCGCAGCGAGTCGCGGCGGTGGATCAGCGAGACCTTGCTGCCGAACCGGGTGAGGAAGGTGGCCTCCTCGACGGCGGAGTCGCCGCCGCCGACGACCACGATGTGCTGGTCGCGGAAGAAGAAGCCGTCACAGGTCGCGCAGTACGAAACCCCGCGCCCAGCAAGGGTTTCCTCTGCCGGCAGGCCGAGCTTGCGGTAGCCCGAACCGGTCGCGAGGATCACCGATCGCGCGGTGTAGGTGTCGGTCGCGGTCTTGACGATCTTGACGTCGCCGGTGAGGTCGACCTCGACGACGTCGTCGGCGACCAGCTCGGCGCCGAACCGCTCGGCCTGGGCCTTCATCTCCTCCATGAGGTCCGGCCCCTGGATGCCGTCGCGGAAGCCGGGGAAGTTCTCGACCTCGGTGGTGGTCATCAGGGCGCCGCCGGCGGTCACCGAGCCCTCGAAGACCAGCGGTGCGAGCTGGGCCCGGGCGGCATAGATCGCGGCGGTGTAGCCGGCCGGACCGGAGCCGATCACGATCACGTTGCGCGGCTCAGCGGACTGCTGGGTCGCCTGGGTCGACTGGGTGTCGGACATGTGGGGCCTCATCGATGTGGGTCGGCTGACGTGTGGTTCAACCCGATGGTAGGACCCCGCATTCCTGCGGTCGCGACCCTGGTCTCGTGACAGTCGCTGCGCGACTTCCTCGACCGGCGAGTTCAGTCGTCCGTCGGCAGCGTGGTCGATCGCAGCAGGTCGCCGGTGCGGCACTGCACCACCTCGACGACCTGCGAGTCGCCCAACGGCGGGAGGAACCGGACGAAGGCCGGGCCGCCGTCGTACCGCACGCCGACCAGGACGCCGCGACCCGTCGTCGCGAGCCGGCAGGGGAAGCCCTTGGGGGCGTAGACGAGGCCCTGCGAGAAGTCGGCTGTGTCATCGGCATCCCCGGCGCGCACCAGGCCCTGGATCCGGGCCAGGTCGCGGGTGAGGAACCGCGGGCGCACGACGTAGGGCTGATCACCCTGGATGTAAGTCTCTTCGGGCTGGATGCTCGGTTCGGTCTCGCCGTCTGCCACTTCTTCGCGGTTGGCCGGTGGGGCGTCGTCGGCGTCGTCGGCGTCGCCCCGCTCGACCACGCTGCCGGCATCGCCGGCCTCACCGAGGGAGTCGTCCGAGCCGCTGTCCTGTAATGCGCCGAAACCCAGTCCACCGATCACGGCGATCGCCGCGGCGATGCCGAGCACGGCCACGACCCGGTGCCGCCGCGTGCGCGTGATGGGGATGACGTTGTCGGCCGGGACCGGGTCGACGGTGACCCGCTCGGCGGCGAGGCCGACGAGCGCGTCGTCGAGGCGCGCGACCACGGCGGCCGGCATCGGGCTGGTCTCCCGGGCGCCGGAGAGCAGCGCGCGGATCCGCGCCTCGTCCTCGGGCGAGGCGGGATCGAGCTGCTCGTCAGGCTCGTCGGTGGTCATCGGGGTCCTTGCTGGATGGTGGGTGCCGTGGATTCAGACGGCGTCGACGGCGGGATCGGCAGGCGGTCCCCGCCGGTTCAGTGATCCGACGTCCGGCATCGTGTCCGGGTTCCCGGCGAGCGATGTGGTGACGGTCTCGTCGGTGTCGGCAGTGTCATCGGCCAGCAGCGGCCGCAGGAGTACGGCGAGCTTGGCCCGCCCGCGCGCACAGCGGCTCTTCACGGTGCCTTCGGCGCAGTCGAGGATCTCGGCCACCTCGGCGACGGCGTACCCCTCCATGTCGACCAGCACCAGCGCCGCCCGCTGCTCGGCGGGGAGCTGCTGCAGCGCCGCGAGCACCATCGCCCGTTGCTCGCTGCGGAGGTTGTGCTCGGCCGGGTCGAGGTGATCGTCGGAGCCGTCGTTGGCGGTGACGACCGATCCGCGGCCGGCGTCGTCGAGGTCGTCGGGCAGCGGGTCCGCACGCCGTACCTTCGCCGCGCGCAGCCGGTCGAGGCACGCGTTGACGATCACCCGGTGCAGCCAGGTCGTGACGGCGGCGTCACCGCGGAAGCTGCCGGCCCGTCGGAACGCCGCGACCAGCCCGTCCTGGAGGCCGTCGGCGGCGGTCTCCGGATCGCCGGTCGTGCGCAGGGCGACGGCCCAGAGCCGGTCGCGATGCCGGGAGAACAGCTCGCCGAACGCCTCGGGATCGCCGGCGACGTGGGCCGCGAGCAGCTCGGCATCGGACCGCCCCGGGTCGACCGGGTCAGCGTCCACGCACGACCACCTCCGCAAGGCCTCCCTTGAAACCATCCGAGACCACCGGGAGCGAAGTGAACCACACCAGGACGTAGCGGCCGGTGACGGCTGCCTGGGCGCCGTCGGGCGACACCGGCTCGAGGGTGGCCGTGTCAGTAGCGGTGGCGGTGGCCAGCGGCTGCCCGGTCGGGGCGGCATCGGGTGCGTCGTCGCTCACGTAGAGCTGGACCTGGGTCGGCGTGCCCACCAGGTCGAGCTCGACCGCGTCCACCTCCCGGACGACCCCGAGGTCGAGGTAGAGGCCGACCCCGGACTTGAGCGCCGGCAGCGACGGCCCGAGCTGGTCCCGGTAGGTCGACGTGGACCAGCTCGTCGCGGGGTCGCCGTCGACCGCGAGTCCGTACGGCGTCGTCGTTCTCGGCGCCGCCGTCGGTGCCGAGCGGGTCGAACGCATCGGCGGCCACGTCCGCCAGCGGGCTCGCGGTCGGCTCCGCGGGTGTGGTCAGCGTCGGCGAGACGGTCGGCTCGGCGCGTTCGGCGCCCAGCGGCGTCCGGCCACGGCCGAGGTTGAACGCCACCGCCACCCCGACCACCACGGCGAGACAGGCCGCGATGACCATGGCCAGCCGCAGCCAGTTGCGGCCGGGGACGGCGTCGTTCTCGGCCGTCGCGTCTGCGCTGTCAGGGTCGCCCGGACCTCCGGCGCCCGTGTCCCACGGCCAGAAGCCGGCGGCTGCGAGCGAGCCGTCGCCCGCCGCAACTGCCTGCGGCTGGGGTACGGCGGCGCGGGCCCGCCGCGCGGGAGACCCCTCGGGCGGCTCGGGCGCGAAGAGCGGGCGCTCGGGCGGCTCCTCGAACGGCGGCGGGGGTGGCGGCGGCGTACTCCGGGCGCGCAGCCAGGCCACCTCGTCGTCGCCGTTGTCAGGGTCGCCGAAGACCGGCATCCCCGCCTCGGTCGGCAGGTCGACGATGTCGGAGACCGACGGGATCGGCGGCTCCACGGGCTCACCGGTGCGGGCGGATCGTCGACCGGGGGCGCCGGCCGCTCGAAGTCGCGGACGGTCATCTCGGGCACCTGGGGCAGCACCACCCGCCGGATCTCGTTGATCGGCGGGATCGAGGCGGCCAGCGCCTCCGGCAGGCCGGTGGGATCGCCGAGGAACTCCATCAGCCGTTGGCACACCGCGCTGGCGGTCGAGACGTCGGCCTCGTGGTGGGTCGTCCAGCGGCGCTTGGGGTGGCCGGCCTCGGTGATGTCGTTCCACAAGAGGTCCAGCGGCCGCGGTACGCCGGCTCGCACCTGCCGCGGCGACAGCACCGCGTCGTGCTCGTGGGGAGCCCCCGGGACGATGGAGTCCGACGGGCCGGGCCAGGTGGCGGTCAGTGCGCAGTAGAGGATCCCGCCCAGGTCCTGCCGGTCCTGGTCGAGCCGCCCGGCGGGCACACCGTGGAGGGCGGCGTCGACGCACAGCCCGATCAGCCGGACCGCACCGAGCCCGTCGATGAGCACGTTCTCGGGGTTCAGCCGACCGTGGGCGACGCCGCGCGCGTGCGCGGCGGCGATGGCGCCGGCGACCTCGGCGGTCAACCAGGCCGCCCGGCGCGGGCCCAGCGGGCCGCCGTGGGTGACCAGGATGTCGAGGGAGGTGCCGGTGCCCCACTCGTTGACGACGAAGCAACGGCCGTCGCGCATCTCGGCGTCGAGCACGCGCAGGATCCGGGCGTCGAGGACGGTGGCCGACTCGCGGGCGGCGGCGAGCAGCAGCGGCGCGCGCGGGTCGTCCTCGGGGATCACGTGGAGCGCGACGAAGCGCTCCAAGACGTTGTCATGTGCACGCCAGAAGCGCCCGCCGGCACTTTCGGTCAACAGGTCGATCAACCGATAGCGGCCGGCCAGGACATCGCCTGGCCTCGTCGACGTCGTCAACCCCCAAGTCCTTCTCGTTCGGGACAGTCGTTCTTCGTTCGAGGCACTTCTTCTTCATCGTAGGGCGGTTCGGCAGCCGCCACCGGGGACTCGCGCGGATCTCCCCGAGGCGGTGCCGAGGAATCCCTCAGGCGCGTCGCAGCCGGGCGCTCACGATGTCGATCACCGTGGTGACCTCCTGCAGCCGGAGCACCCGCGCCAGCAGCACCACGACACCGATCGCGACCAGGCCGAGGACCGCGACGTCGACCGCGGACCACCACCAGCCGTCGGCACCCGGCGCCTGCTCCAGCAGCTCGTCGAGACCGAGGCCGACCAGCCAGGCGGCTCCCGCGCCGATCGCGCCGGCGACCAGCAACCTGGCCGCGAAGCCGAGCAGCGACCGGGCCTGCAGTCCACCGAGCCGGCGCGCCAGCACGGTGAAGGACAGCACCGAGCCGACGCCGTACGCCGCCGTGTAGCCGAGCACCAGCATCGGTGAGGTGTTGGCGGGGTCGGTGTTGTTGACGAGCACGGTCGCCGCGGTGATGTTGACGGCAGCGATCACGCACTGGATCAGGAACACGGTGCGGTTGAGCTCGAGGGCGTAGAACCCGCGCAGGGTCAGGTAGTGGAGCGTGAAGAAGACGATGCCGAAGCCGAACAGCGCGACCGTCGACTCGAACCGCGGATAGATGTCGGCGCCGGCCCCGTGCCCCCACAGCACCTGCGACATCGGCAGCGCGATGAACGGCATCAGCAGGGCGAACGGTACGACGACGACGAGCGCGGTGCGGATCGTGCTGACCAGGGTGCGCGCGAGCGCAGCGTCGTCGCGGGCCGCTGCGTGGGCCGAGAGCCGCGGCAGGATCGCGGTGGCGAGGGAGACGGTGATGATCGAGTGCGGCACCAGCGCGACCAGGAACGCCGAGGAGTAGATGGTGATGCCGGTGCCGTCGTCGGCGGACGCGGTGCCACCCGACGCGAGCCGGACGACGACGACGTACGCCGCCTGGTTGACGATCACGAACAGCACCGTCCACACCCCCAGCCGCAGGGTGTGGCCGAGCCCGGTGCCGCGGAAGTCGAACCGCGGCCGGACCCGGACACCGACGGCGCGCACGTAGGGGATCAGGATCAGGAACTGGGCGACGATGCCGAGCGTCGACCCGATGCCGAGCAACGCCTCTTGCGATGCCGTGAACGACCCGACCTGCTCGGCCTCGCTCGCCGGGCCGAAGATCGCGAGATAGACGATGAGGACGCCGACCGCGATCACGTTGTTGGCGATCGGCGCCCACATCATCGGGCCGAACCGGCCGCGCGCGTTGAGGATCTGCCCGACCAGCACGAACATGCCGTAGAAGAAGACCTGCGGCAGGCAGTACCGCGCGAAGTCGATGGCCGACTGCCGTTCCGCGGCCAGCGCGGGGTCGCCGTACTTGTTGTCGAGCAGCAGCGCCATCACCCACGGCGCGGCCACCACCAGCAGCACCGTGACCGTGCCGAGGAAGAGCACGGCGAGCGTGACGATGCGATCGATGTACGCCGCGCCGCCGTCGGCGTCGTTCTTCATCGCCCGCACCAGCTGTGGCACCAGGACCGCGTTGAAGACGCCGCCGGCCAGCAGGATGTAGAGCATGTTGGGGACGGTGTTCGCGATCGTGAACAGGTCCGCGTGCAGGCCGCCGCCGAGGGCGGCGAGCAGGAACAGCGAACGGATGAACCCGCTGAACCGCGAGACGACGGTGCCGGCCGCCATCACCGCGCTGTTGGCGAGGATCCCGCGCTGCTCGCCGCCGGTGTCGGTCGCGTCGGTCATGCAGCACCGTCGACGGTCGGGCCGGTCGGGTCAGCCGCGTCGGTCGGGCCCCGGTTGCGGCCACGGATCCGTCGGACCAGGCGCAGCACGATCGCCACGAAGAGGATGCCGCAGCCGGCGCCGAGGATCACCCAGATCACCTCGCTGACCTGGCCGGACCGGATCGGTACCTCGGCCGAGGATCCGAGCTGCGTGCCTTCCTCGTCGGTGAGGGAGAGGATCACGTTGTGCACGCCGGTCGCGGAGGAGTGCGCCTCGAGCAGGATCGTGGTGCGGCTGTCGGCAGCGAGCACCACCGGGTCGCCGACATCGACCTCGACCTCGTCGTCGACGCTGTCGGCCGCGATGTTCACGGTCACCGAGCGGTCGAGACGGTTGGTCACCGTCACCGCGAAGCTGCCGTCGGCGCTCGACAGGGTGACGGCCGGGGGCCCTTCGATCCCGACCTTCCGGAGCTTGTGGTCGATCCAGCGGCGCGACCGGGCCAGCCGGGCCGCGGCGGCGTCCGGGTCGATCCGGAAGTGGTACGACGCTCCGGTGAGCGCCTCGTCGCGCACGTCGGCCGCCACCGTGACGTCCGCGGTGAGCATGTTCTGCAGGGTGTCCCCCGCCAGGATCAGCTGTTCCACCTCGGAGAAGACGGCGAAGGTGAGCTCCGCGGTCTCCTGGTCGGCGGGGTAGGTCAGGCTGTCGGGATCGACCTGGGTCGCGGGCCGGTCGGTGGCGTCCGCGACGGTCGTGAGGTTGAGCCAGGCGGGATCGAGCCCGTTCCAGAAGGTCGACCCGGCGGTGCCCTCGACAGCGCGCGGCACGACGACGATCAGCGGGTGCCGGCGACCCGGCGTGACCATCCGCACCGCGGCTTCCGCGAGCACCCGCTGGCGGAACGCCAGCGCGCCGAGCCGGGGCTCCGGTCCCGGACCGCCCGTCGCGGCGCCGTACGACGTCGGTGCGACGGTGTGGCCCTCGTAGTCACCGACGACGGGAGGGCCCCGGCGGTAGTCCTCCGCGCCGAACATCCGGTCGGTGAGCAGCAGGGTGCTGTCGTCGGGGATCCCGTCGATCGCGGACGGGTCGAGATAGCCGCCCGGCGACGCGATCACCGGGACGGTCGACGTCTCCCACGAGGACAGCACCGTGCCCTCGCGCTCGCGGGACGAGCGGGTAGAGGCCGGGCATCCGATCCGGCGTGGCCGACATGTCGAGGTCGCCGTACGGCAGGGCGAGCACCTCGTCGCCGCGCAGCTGCACCTCGAGCGAGTCCAGCCAGTCGGCCGCAGCGACGGCGGTCTCGTCGTCCGCCGCGGGCGGCTCCGTGTCTTCGTGTCGCCTCGTCGGTCGCGTCGTCCGACGGGTCGCCGCCGTCCCCGTCACCGTCCCCGTCGCCGCCCCCATCGCCCGCGTCGGTCTCCTCCGGCCCGAGGTCCCGCGGCAGGTTGCCGCGCCGGAGCAGCCGGGCCGCGTCGGGCACCGCCGGGTCGACCAGCCAGCTCACCGGCCGCCCGGCCGAGGAACTGCCGAACGCGAGCGGTGCGCCGAGCTCGCCGGTCACGTCGAAGGCCGCCTCCCAGGCGTCGGGCCGGGCGAGCTGGCCGTTGGCGAGGTGGGGGATGCGGTAGCGGAGCGGTACGACGATCGCGACGTCGACGTTGCCGCCGATGCCGTCCCGACCGCGGGGCACGTAGGGGAGGAAGGTCCGTGCGCGACCGTCGGCGAAGTCGTCCCGCGGCGTGCTCTCGCTCGCACCGGAGGCGTGGACGCCGAACCAGTAGACGCCCGGCGTCGACACCGGCAACAGGCTGCGCGGGACCCGGATGGAGTACTGCTGGACCTCGCCCGGCGCCAGCTCGTCGATGGTGTCACTGACCTCGGTGATCCGGGCGCCGACCACCGCCTCGGGATCGGTCTCCGCCGCCTCGACCAACCCGGCGCTGGTCGTGATCGGCGGCGGGCACGACCCCGCGCAGTCGGACCCGGCGTTGATGAACGGGTAGAGGTTGATCCCGGTCCAGGTCTCCACGTCGCGGTTGACCACGGTCCCCGACACGACCACCGGCCCCCGGTCCGGCACCTCGCCGGGGGTGAGCTCCTCGATCGTCACCAGCAGCGGGGCGTCGTACGCCGCGGGCACGGTGTAGGTCTCGGCCTCGACCCTGGGGCGAGGCTCGGCCGCGGTCGCCGCCGGAGCGATGAGGAATCCTCCCGCCAGCGCGGTCACCGCCCCCAGGGCAGCACGCATCACGACAGGGCGGGAGACCACGCCCCGAGGGTAGTGCGGCTGCCTGTGCGGCAGAGGGAGGGGCGCTGCGGGTTCCGCGCTGCGCGCGGGGTCTGGGTTGGTGGGTTGTCGCCTGGTGGGTGTGGCGGCGGTGGTGTGGCTTTCGGCGGCTGTGCGAGGCATCGGCTCCGGCGGGCTGCAAACCGTGGCCCGCCGGCCTGATCATGGCATCGGGGCTTGATGTCTCGTTCTTGGCGAAGAGCGGGTGCGGTTCCTGCGACGTGGACGGCGCCGATCAGCGCCGGCGGGCCCCGACTTGCCCGCCCCGGACCCTCGCCCCGCACCGGCCACACCACCGCCCGCCACCCCCACGGCTCTCGCGGCTCGGGGTGGATGGGGTTTACCTGTGTCATAAGGGCTGACGTGTGGGGACGGACCACCACGCCCCGTGGTCGGTCCGCCCCTCCCGTAGCGCCGACCCCGACACAGGGTAACCGCATCCACCCCGAGCCGCGAGAGCCGTGGGAGTGGCGGGCGGCGGTCGTGGCCGGTGCGGGGCGAGGTCCGGGGCGGGCAAGTCGGGGCCTGCCGGCTGCTTCTCGGTCTCCATCCCGCGCAAACCGCACCGGCTCTTGCCCATGACACGAGTCATTCAGCCCCTGGCATGTGGGCCGGCGGGCCACGGTTTGCAGCCCGCCCCGGGCCGTGCCCAGCACCGCCCGCCGAAGCCACACCCGCCACACCCACCAGGCGAAGCACCCACCAACGCGAAGCCCGCGCGCAGCGCGGAAACCCGCGCGCAGCGCGGAAACCCGCGCGCAGCGCGGAATCCGCCGCACGCGGCAGGAGCGCGGATCCGTAGACTCCGGCCCGTGTCCGAGCCCCCTGCTCCTGCGTCGCAGCCGATCCGGCTGGTCGACGTGCAGCAGTCGGTCGCGGCGGAGCTGGAGCGGATCGCGCCGGTGATCGACGAGCTCGGGGAGCTGTTCGCGGCCGCCGGGCACGAGCTGGCGCTGGTGGGCGGTCCGGTGCGGGACGCGATGCTCGGGCGGCACTCCAACGACCTCGACTTCACGACGTCGGCGCGCCCGGAGCAGACCGACCGGATCCTGCGTGGGTGGGGCGACGCGTGGTGGGACATGGGACGCGACTTCGGAACGATCGGCTGCCGCAAGGGCGACTGGGTCGTCGAGGTGACGACGTACCGCTCCGAGGCCTACGACCCGGACTCGCGCAAGCCCGAGGTGCAGTACGGCGACACCCTGGCCGGTGACCTCGGCCGGCGCGACTTCACCGTCAACGCGATGGCGGTGCGGCTGCCGGGGCAGGACATCGAGGACCCGTTCGGCGGCGTCGTCGACCTGGCCAACCGGCTGCTCCGCACCCCCGGTCGTCCTGAGGACTCCTTCTCCGACGACCCGCTGCGGATGATGCGGGCGGCCCGGTTCGCCGCGCAGCTGGGCTTCACGGTCGACGAGTCGGTGGTGGCCGCGATGCGCGGCATGGCCGACCGGATCGCCATCGTGTCGGCCGAGCGGGTGCGCGAGGAGCTGGTGAAGCTGATCTGTGCGCCGTACCCCCGGCTCGGCCTGACCCTGCTCGTCGACACCGGGCTCGCCGGCCACGTGCTGCCCGAGCTGCCGATGCTCAAGCTGGAGCGCGACGAGCACCATCGGCACAAGGACGTCTACGAGCACACGCTGACCGTGCTCGAGCAGGCGATCGACCTCGAGGACCGGCTGGCGTCGGTCGAGCCCGACTTCGTCTCGCGGTTCGCGGCACTGATGCACGACGTCGGCAAGCCCAAGACCCGCCGCTTCCTCGACGACGGGACGGTCACCTTCCACCACCACGACGTCGTGGGCGCCAAGATCACCCGCAAGCGGATGCAGGCGCTGCGGTTCTCCGGCGACCAGATCGACGCGGTCTGCCACCTCGTCGAGCTGCACCTGCGGTTCCACGGCTACGGGTCAGGGGAGTGGACCGACTCCGCCGTACGTCGCTACGTGCGCGACGCCGGCGACCAGCTGGCCCGGCTGCACGTGCTCACCCGCGCGGACTGCACGACCCGCAACCAGCGCAAGGCCGACCGGCTCCGTCGTACCTACGACGACCTGGAGGCCCGGATCGCACGGCTGTCGGAGGAGGAGGAGCTGGCCTCGATCCGGCCCGACCTCGACGGCAACCAGATCATGGAGATCCTCGGCATCCCGCCGGGGCGCGAGGTGGGCGAGGCCTACAAGGCGCTGCTCGAGCTGCGGCTCGACAACGGCCCGATGTCCGAGGAGGACGCGACGGCCGCGCTCCTCGCCTGGTGGGAGCAGCGCTCCTCGTGACAGCACAAACCGGACCGCCCCGCTGGGGAACACGGGACGGCCCGGTGCTTGAGGGTTGTGCCCCTCCTACGGGGCGGGCGGGACATGTGCCGCTGGGTCGCCTTCAGGGCGGCGACCTGCGCCGGCGTCTTGCTTTCCTCGTCGACATGGGGTCCCCCGGGGGAAGTGAGCGATCAGGCTTGGAGCGGATTTCGGCTCCCCCGAGAATTCGACGCTAGGTCGGGCAACACCCACCGGAGAGATAACGGTGGCGATTTAACTCTATCGCACGCCGTTGCACCCGGTTGTGATACGCACGCCGCTCAGACCGCCACGCGAATCATCCGGCGGGTTGTTCCGCGGGACCCGCCTGCGGTGGCAGCATCGCTGCCACCAGCCGAACTCGGAGGCCGTCATGAAGAAGCTCGCCCTCGCCCTGCTGACCGGTCTGGTCAGCACGATCCTCGTCGGAGTCGGCCCCGCGCCGGCAGCGCAGGCAGCGGGCGAGTCCTACTCCGCGCCGCTGGTGACCGCGATCAACAACCTGCCGGTGGCGACCGAGGTCCGCACCGGCTACGAGCGCAGCAAGTTCAAGCACTGGGTCGACGCCGACGGCGACGGGTGCAGCACCCGCTTCGAGGTGCTCGACATCGAGTCCGAGACCTCGGTGACGTGCAGCAACCTGGCGGGCGGACGGTGGTTCTCCTACTACGACCGGGTCTCGTGGACCGACTCCGGCCGGATCGACATCGACCACATGGTGCCGCTCGCCGAGGCCTGGGACTCAGGGGCCCGCAACTGGACCGCCGCTCAGCGCGAGGCCTACGCCAACGACCTCGGCGACTCCCGGTCCCTCGTCGGCGTCACCGACTCGGTCAACACCTCGAAGGGTGACAAGGACATCGCCGAGTGGCTGCCGACGTACGACCGCTGCCGCTACCTGCGCGAGTTCGTCGCCGTGAAGATCCGGTGGCGGCTCACCGTCAACAGTGGCGAGAAGACGGCGATGCAGAACCTCGCGGCGGGCTGCACCAACGTCACCATCACGGTGACCCGCGCCATCTGACGACCCGTCGTTGAAGCACCGCCGGGCTACTGCCGAGCCGTCACCAAGCTTGGCGAGGCGTCGGCGCTACGGGCCAGACGATCACTCGCCGGCGATGAACTTCTCCAGCAGCGCACGGCCCTCGGTGTCCTCGATCTGGACCGGCGGCGACTTCATGAGGTACGCCGACGCGGGGATGATCGGGCCGCCGATGCCGCGGTCCAGCGCGATCTTCGCGGCACGCACGGCGTCGATGATGATGCCGGCGGAGTTGGGCGAGTCCCAGACCTCGAGCTTGTACTCCAGGTTCAGCGGGACGTCACCGAACGCGCGGCCCTCGAGCCGGACGTAGGCCCACTTGCGGTCGTCGAGCCAGGCGACGTAGTCGGACGGGCCGATGTGGACGTTGCGCGAGTCCGTCAGGCCGGCCAGCTCGCCGGTGAGGTTGGACGTGACGGCCTGGGTCTTGGAGACCTTCTTGGACTCGAGGCGCTCGCGCTCGAGCATGTTCTTGAAGTCCATGTTGCCGCCGACGTTGAGCTGGTAGGTGCGGTCGAGGGCGACGCCGCGGTCCTCGAACAGCTTCGCCATCACCCGGTGGGTGATGGTCGCGCCGACCTGGGACTTGATGTCGTCGCCGACGATCGGGACGCCCGCGTCCTCGAACTTCTTGGCCCACTCGGGGTCGGAGGCGATGAACACCGGAAGCGCGTTGACGAAGGCCACGCCGGCGTCGATCGCGCACTGGGCGTAGAACTTGTCGGCCTCCTCGGAGCCCACCGGCAGGTAGGACACGAGGACGTCGGCCTCGGAGTCCTTGAGCGCCTGGACGACGTCGACCGGGTCAGCGTGCGACTCGTCGATGGTCATCCGGTAGTACTTGCCCAGACCGTCGAGGGTCGGGCCGCGCTGGACCTCGACGCCGAGCGTCGGGACGTCGGCGATCTTGATCGTGTTGTTCTCCGAGGCGTTGATGGCCTCGGAGAGGTCCTTGCCGACCTTCTTGTCGTCGACGTCGAACGCGGCGACGAACTTGATGTCGCTCACGTGGTAGTCGCCGAAGGTGACGTGCATCAGACCCGGGACCGTGCCGGCGGGGTCGGCGTCCCGGTAGTAGTGCACGCCCTGGACAAGCGACGTGGCGCAGTTGCCGACGCCGACGATCGCTACTCGTACCGAACCCATGGGGATCCCTCTCCTTGATCGCTGTCGATCAGTCGTTGTCTGTTGCTGCGGCGGCCTGTGGGCCAGGCGTACCGCGCTCTGCATTGATCAGGTCCGACAGCCACCGGACCTCACGTTCTACGGACTCGACGCCATGCCGTTGCAGCTCGGTGGCATAGCGGTCGACCTCTTTCTGAGTCATCGCGAGCTCGCGCTGCACCCGGTCGAGCCGCTCCTGCAGCCGCGACCGACGCCCCTCCAGCACGCGCAGCCGGATCTCCATGTCGGTCGACGAGAAGAACCGGAAACGGATGTCGAAGTTGTCGTCCTCCCACGCAGTGGGCCCGACCTCCGACATCAGCCGGTGGAACTCGACGGTGCCCAGCTCGGTCACCTGGTAGGTGATCCGCGGCCGACGGGAGGTCGGTGACCCAGGTGTTGCAGTCACCTTGACTTCCTCGATCAGGTTGCCGCGGAGCATCTTCTTCAGTGCCGGGTAGAGCGACCCGTAGGAGAGCAGCCGACCCCAACCCAGCATCAGGTTGAGGCGCTTGCGCAGCTCGTAGCCGTGCATGGGTCCCTCGTGCAGCAGTCCGAGGACTGCCAACTCGATGGTGTCGCCACGCCGTGCCATGCGATCTATCGTAGCGATATATCCGCGAATTCTGAACATCCGATGGATCGACGGCGTCGAATCGGTGCCCCGAGGGGCTGGTGCGTACCCTGATCTGCGGCATGTCGGGGCGACCCCCATTCACCCCGAGCGCCCCCATGCACCCCATTCATTCAGTGAGGCAGGACGTTGGCGGACGGCAAGCGCAAGGCGAGCACGACCTCTCGATCCTCGAAGTCGACGAAGTCGGATTCGCCCGCCGCCGAACGACCCACCTGGCAGCGGCGGCTGCTCAAGGTGGTCAAGTGGGGCTCGATCGGCGCCCTGGTGATGGTGCTGATCCTCGCCGGCCTGTTCTTCATCGCCTACCGGTCGATCGACATCCCCGACCCCAACTCCGACTTCACCACCCAGACGACCCACGTCTACTACGCCGACGGCAAGACCGACCTCGGCTCGTTCGCCATCCAGAAGCGTGACCCGATCCCGCTCGACGAGATGCCGGAGACGCTCAAGGACTCGGTCGTCGCGGCCGAGGACCAGTCGTTCTGGACCAACCAGGGCATCGACCCCAAGGGCATCCTGCGCGCGGCGTTCAGCAACGCGTCCGGCGGCGTGACCCAGGGTGCGTCCACGATCACCCAGCAGTACGTCAAGGTCCTCTACCTCACCCAGGAGCGCTCCTGGAAGCGCAAGGTGAAGGAAGCGATCCTGTCGCTCAAGATCGAGAACCAGTACTCCAAGGACGAGGTGCTCGAGGGCTACCTCAACACCATCTACTTCGGTCGCGGCGCGTACGGCGTGCAGGCCGCGGCGCAGGCGTACTTCGAGGTCGACGCCAAGGACCTCAACCTGCGGCAGAGCGCCGTACTCGCGGCCCTCCTCAACGACCCCAACGACCTCGACCCCGCCAACGGCAAGGCGTCGAAGCAGGCGCTCAAGGGGCGCTACCAGTACGTCGTCGGCGAGATGGCCGAGATGGACGAGATCACGTCCGAGGAGCGCGACCGTGCCTACCGCCGGCTCCCGGACTTCCCCGACGTCGAGGATGAAGACGCGTACGGCGGCCAGAAGGGCCACGTGCTCCAGATGGTCAAGTCCGAGCTCATCCGCCTCGGCTTCAGCGAGCAGGAGATCAACGGCGGCGGCCTCGAGGTCACCACGACGTTCACCGAGAAGGCCATGGAGGCCGCCGAGGACGGCATGAAGGCGGTCCGCGCCACCCGGGCTACGGCTACAAGAACCTCCACGTCGCGGTCGCGACCGTCGAGCCCGGAACCGGTGCGGTGCGGGGCATCTACGCCGGTCAGGACTACCTCGAGTCGCAGATCAACTGGGCGATCTCCGGCGGCCAGGCCGGCTCGACCTTCAAGCCGTTCGCGCTGGCGGCCGGCATCAAGGCGGGCTTCTCGCTGAAGGACACCTTCGAGGGGAACTCCCCGTTCACGACCGACAACGGCTACACGGTCGAGAACCAGGGCGATCACGACTACGGACGGCCCAACCTGATCGCGGCGACCGAGAGCTCGATCAACACCGCCTACATCGACCTCACCAGCTCGATGGAGAACGGCCCGGAAGAGATCATCGACACCGCGGTCGACATGGGCATCCCGCCGGCGGAGACGCCGAAGGACCCGTGGGGATTCCCGACGTCCACGCCCGGGCTCGAGGCCAACGAGCAGGTCGCGCTCGGCTCGCAGACGGTGAGCCCGATCAACATGGCCAACGGCTACGCCACGATCGCCAACGGCGGCGTGGCAGCGGAGCCGTTCATCATCGAGAAGGTCGTCGACCAGAACGGTGAGAAGCGCTACGACCACAAGGTCCAGGACCACCAGGCCCTGCCGGAGGACATCGCCGCCGACGTCTCCTACGCCATGCAGCAGGTGGTCAAGACCGGCACCGGGGCACCGGCCAACGCCGAGCTTCGCCTGGCCGTCGGCCGGCAAGACCGGCACGGCGACCAAGGAAGGCGGTGCCGTGTCCTCGTCCTGGTACGCCGGCTTCACCGCCCAGTACTCCACGGCGGTCATGTACGTCCGCGGCGTCGGCAACGGGCAGCTCGACGGCTGGTTGCCCTCGTACTTCGGTGGCGACTTCCCCGCCGACACCTGGCGCCAGGTCATGGACCGGGTGATGGACGGCGAGGAGCCGATCGAGCTCGCCGAGCCGGCGTACGTCGACGGCGAGGCACCCGACGACGGCCACGCGCCGTACACGCCGCCGCCCCCGCCGCCCACCAAGACCAAGTCCGAAGAGCCGACGACCGAGATCACGCGGACTCCGACGGCGACGGCACGCCCGACGACGAGGACGCCTGCCCCGACAACCCGGACATCCCGGGCTCGCCCGACGCGGACGGCGACTGTCAGGTCGATGAGCCGGACTCGGACGGCGACGGAGTCGCGGACGACAAGGACCCGTGCCCCGACAACGCAGACATCCCCGGCTCGCCCGACAACGACGGCGACTGCGTCGTCGACCGAGCCCGGCAACGACACTGACGGCGACGGCGTGGTCGACCCCCTGGACCCGTGTCCCGAACAACCCCGACATTCCTGAGCAACCCGGATGACGACGGCGACTGTGTCGTCGACTCGGAGGGCCCGGGCGGTCAGGGCGGCGGTCCGGGCAGGGACGAGGCCACCAGCCTGAGCACCGCCGTCGCCGAACGTCGCCGTCGCACGGCCCGGCGTACCGCCGGCTGATGACCCACGTCCACCCGACCCGGGACGACCGGGTCGTCGCTGCCGTCAGCGAGGTGGTCGGCGGACCGGTGGGCGAGCACGCCGGCCGGCACCCGTGGTGGACCCCGACGCGGGTGCTGCTCCTGCTGACCGCGATCACGTTCGTGTTCGGCATGGTGCAGAAGGCGCCGTGCTCGCTGGCGGACGGCAAGGACCAGCCGTGGGTCTACTCCCACATGTGCTACACCGACCTGCGGCCGCTCTACGTGCCGCGCGGGCTGGCCGAGCTGTCGTGGCCCTACAGCCATGACGAGGAGACCCGCGACCGCTACGAGGTCATGGAGTACCCGGTCGGGATCTCCTACTGGGCGTACGGCGCCGCGTGGGTGACGCAGGTCCTGGGCGGCGATCCCGATCGTGACGAGCGGTCGGACCAGGCGGTGAGCGATCTCTATTCCGACGAGGACGTCGACGACGAGCTCACGATCTTCGTCCTGGTCAACGCCGTCGGTTTCGCCGCACTGGCGCTGCTGGCGGTGTGGCTGATGTCGAAGGTCAATCCCGGGCGGCCCTGGGACGCCGCCGCCTTCGCACTCTCACCGGCGCTGATCCTGACCGGGCTGATCAACTGGGACCTGATCGCGGTCGCGCTGGTGGCGGGCGCGCTCTTCGCCTGGTCGCGTGACCGGCCGGTGCTGACCGGCGTACTCATCGGGCTCGGTACGGCGGCGAAGCTCTATCCGCTCTTCCTGCTCGGCGGGATCCTCATCATCTGCATCCGGCAGCGGAGGTACGGCGCCTTCGCGCTCGCCACGATCTGGGCCGCGGTCACCTGGGCGGTGGTCAACCTGCCCGCCTACCTCAGCGGACCCGACGAGTGGAAGGTGTTCTGGTCGTTCAACGCCGACCGCGGCGCCGACCTCGGCTCGGTGTGGCTGATCATCGACCAGCTGCGCGACAGCGGGGTCGCGGTCGACACGATCAACCAGTCGTCGTGGATCTTCTTCGGCGCCTGGTGCATCGGCGTCCTCGTGATCGGCCTGCTGGCGGGGCGTCGTACCGACCACGTGCCACGGCTGGCCCAGCTCGGCTTCCTGATCGTGGTCGGCTTCCTGCTGATCAACAAGGTCTACTCGCCGCAGTACGTCCTGTGGCTGCTGCCGCTCGCCGTGCTGGCCCGGCCGCGCTGGCGCGACCAGATCATCTGGCAGGCCGGTGAGGTCTTCTACTTCTGCACGGTGTGGTGGTACCTCGGCGGCTACCTGCAGCCCGCCGGCGGCGGCGACGTCGGCTTCTACTGGGTCGGGATCGTCGTCCGGATGGCGTGCGAGCTCTACCTGGTCGCGATGGTCGTCCGCGACATGTTCCTGCCGCACCACGACCCGGTGGGCGACCAACCGGACCTAGCTGATCTCGACCCGGTCGAACGTCGTGGCGGTGTAGCGCACCCGGACGTCGATCCGGTCGCCGACGGCCGGCACGCGAGCGCCGCTCGGTAGGAACAGCATCGACGCCTGCATGTGCGGCGGCTCGGCGAAGAGTCGCTGCTTGCCGTCGATGGAGTACGGCGACCGCACGAACCCGACTGCATCCAAGCCGCCTCTCGCGAGGGTGGCCGCGCGCGCCCTGATCGACTGGTCGCCGGTCGGCGCCTCGAGGCCGATGCCGTGCGCCGTACCACCGCTGACGATGAGCAGGTGGCCGTTCTTCGGGGCGGTGCGGGCCCGGTAGCCGAAGATGTCGCCCCGCTCGACGGGGTGGACGTCGAGGACCGTCGCCGTCACGCGGAGGGCGCCACGATCGCCGAGCCAGAGCTGGGTCCCGATGCGGGGACGGACGTTGAAGTCGCCGTACTGCTGGCGCAGGGCGGTGACCTCGCTGTCGGTGAGGTGGCTGACCCAGACCGCGTTGGCGCCGCGGCCCGGCACGGCGGCAGCGACGTAGTCGTTGAGCAGCCGGCCGACCTCCCCGAGGTGGTTGCCCTGGGCGAGCGGCAGGTGCAGCGCGACTCCCTCGAGGTGGCTGTCGGGGTGCCGGTGGAGCACCTCGCCCGCCTCCCACAGGTCGCGCCCGGACATGCCGTGCCGCTGCATGCTGGTGGCGCGCTCGAGGACGATCCGGGACGTCGGGGCCAGGGTGAGCAGCTGCTCGAGGTCGGCGAGGCGGCTCACGGTGTGGATCACCCGATTCGCCAGGCCCGGCTCGATCGCGTCGACGAACGGCCGCCACGGGGTCAGCACCAGGATGTCGCCGTCCCAGCGGCTGGCGACGTGGGGGATCTCGTCGTACGTCCCGACCGCGAGCGTGGTCACGTCGTGCCCGCCGTCGCGCAGCCACTGGGCCTTGCGCGCGAGCCGGCCGAGCGTGAAGCCGTAGCCGTTGCCCTTCGCCACCGGGACGATGCCGGGGTGGGCGTCGGCGACGGTCTCGAGGTGGGCCCGCCAGCGCGGGCCGTCGACGGTCAGGGTGAGGCTCATGGGGTTCTAACGACCTAGCGCCGCGCCAGGTACATCTGGAACGCCTTGTAGAGCACCCGGTTGACCGGCAGGTCCCACTCGCCGGCGTACTCGACGGCCTCGCCGCCGGTGCCGACCTTGAACTGGATCAGCCCGATGTGGGAGTCGTCGGCGTCGAGCGTCTCGGTGATGCCGCGCAGGTCGTAGACGGTGGCGCCGGAGGCGAGCGCGTCGCGGATCATCGCCCACTGCACGGCGTTGGAGCCGCGGACGTCGCGCTTCTCGGTGGAGGAGGCGCCGTAGGAGTACCAGGAGTGGGTGCCGACCCGCACCGCGAGCGTCGCCGCGACCAGGTCGCCCTGGTGGCGGGCCAGCCAGACCTTGAGCCGGTCGGGGGCATCGGCGTTGAGGGCGTCGTACATGACCTCGAAGTAGCGCAATGGCCGCGGCGTGAAGTGGTCGCGCTCGGCGGTGTGGACGTAGAGGTCGTGGAACGCCTTGAGGTCGGCCGCCGTACCGACGGAGACCTCGACGCCCTCCTTGTCGGCCTTCTTGATGTTGCGGCGCCACAGCTGGTTCATGCCCTTGAGGAGGGACTCCTCGGTGTGGCCATGTGTTCCAGCGCCGTCCGTCCAAGTCAACGGGATCTGGTAGACGAACTGGGGCTGCCCCGCCGCGAAGCCGCCTTCCGCCGCCTGGTGGCGCCAGCCCAGCTCGTGCAGCTGGGCGACGACGCGGGCGCCGGCGGCGGCCCGGTCGAGCGGCGGCACCTCGCCGAGGCGGCGTACGTCGGCGTCGGCGATGCCGTCCTTGATCTGGGCGGCGGACCAGCGGCGGGTGACCACAGGAGGCCCGATCCGTACGGCGAACGCCCCCTCGCCCTTGAGGTGGCGCACCAGCGGGTCGAGCCAGTCGCCGAGCCGATCGGTCGACCAGTCGATGACCGGCCCCTCGGGCAGGTAGGCGAGGTAACGCTTGAGCCGGGGCAGCTGCCGGTAGAGCACCAGGGCCGCGCCGACCGTCCGGCCGCTGTCGTCGACCCAGGCCAGGTGCTCGGACCGCCACTCGGGCTTGACCTTCGCCCAACCGGGCGTCTGGAGGAAGCTCGCGGTGGGGAGGGTGTCCAGGTAGTCACGGTGCTCGTCGGCGGAGATGGTCCGCAGGCTCGGCATGCGTCGAGCGTATCGGTCTGGGTACTGACCGCTCATGACCGCACCACAACCCCTGAGCTTCTGGGTGAGAACACTGGACATGTTGCTGAAGGACGAGTTCGCGCGGGCCGCGGACGATGCGGGCCTCGACCCGGGACAGTGGCAAGTGCTGACCCGGCTGCGGCTCGGCGGCGTCGCCGATGACGTCCTCCGGGAGGGTCTGGCCCCGTTCGTGACCGCGGACGAATCGGTGGACGCCCTGGTCGACGGCGCGGTCAGCGACGGCTGGTCGAGCACCAGGCGAACGAGTACCGGCTCACCAGCCGGGGCCTCGACCGCGTCGCGGAGATCGAGGACCAGGCCCTGGGCGACCTCCACGGCCGTGCGTTCGAGGGTCTGTCGCAGGAGGAGAAGGACGCGCTGCTCTCGGCGCTGGAGCGGGTCGCGGCCAACCTCGGCTGGCAGCCCGCCTGACTGGTCGTCGAGTAGCCCGAGCGCCCTGGCGCGAGGGCGTATCGAGACGCCGCAACCGTGCCTTCGGTCGTTCCCAGCGTCGGTGGGTACGTCACCGGGTCTCGATACGCGCGTCACGGCTTTCGCAAGCTCAGCCGTGGCGCTACTCGACCTCCCGGCCTTGGTCTGAGTGCGTCCTCGTTCCTCGGACGCGCTCAGAGGCGTGACCGCAGCCAGGCGAAGTCGGCCCGGTGCTCCTCCGCGCCGCCGGGCGTCTCGCAGACGACCGGTGCGCCGGCGTCGCGTACAACGGCGGCCAGCAGGTCGGGGTCGATCCGCCCGGCGCCGAAGTTGGCGTGCCGGTCGGCGCCGGAGTCGAAGTCGTCTCGGCTGTCGTTGCAGTGGACCAGGTCGATCCGGCCGGTGATCTTGCGGACGTCCTCGACGATGGTCTCGAGCGGGTTGCCCCCGGCGTGGGCGTGGCAGGTGTCGAGGCAGAAGCCGACCTGGTCGGCGCCCTCGGTGCCGTCGATCGCCGCCCACACGCCGGCGATCCGCTCGAGATAGCGGGTCATCGCGTTGGTGCCTCCCGCGGTGTTCTCGATGAGAAGCGGGATCTTGATGTCGGTGGCCTCGACCGCCTTGCGCCAGTTGTCGAAGCCCTTCGCGGGATCGTCGTCGTCCTGCACGTGGCCGCCGTGGACGATCAGGCCCTTGGCGCCGATCTCGGCGGCGGCGTCCATGTGCTGCTGGAGCAGCTTGCGGCTCGGGATCCGCTGGCGGTTGTTCGTGGTCGCGACGTTGATGAGGTACGGCGCGTGGACGTAGAGGTCGACGCCGGCCGCCTCGGCGTCCGCGCGCAGCCGCTCGGGGCCGCCTTCGTAGGCGAGCACCGGTCCCTTGTAGGACTGCGGGTTGCCGAGGAAGAACTGCACCAAGGGCGCGCTGCGCGCCTTGGCCTCGGCGATCGGGTCGGTCTGCTCCACGTGGGCGCCGATCCTGATGGCACTGGTCTCGCTCATGGTCCTCACTCTAGGAGTGCGGACCGACAGCAGCGGACGGCGGGATCTGAGGCGGCTACGGACGCTTCTTAGGTAACTCGCCCGATGTGGGCCCCTACCTCAGAGCGGCACCTTGGGGACACCAGCAACCGCCTCCTAAGGAGCACCGAGATGTACCAGAACTTCAACCTCCAGATCGCCCACGAGGTCCAGTACCGCCAGCGCAGGCTGCAGTCGATGTACCGCCGCGGGCCGCGCGCCCGGAGCCTGCGGGCCGGACTGAGCGACCGGGACCGCTGACCCGGCCCCGGAAGGCGCCGGTCGATGTGGGACACGACAACAGGCACGACAACAACTGAACAAGCGATCATGGACCTCGTGCCACACGCGAGCGCGGTCCTGGTCGGACGAGACGCCGAGTTGACGGAGCTAGCTTCGCTGCTCGGCGTTCCCGTGTCCGGCGACCCCCTGCGCGACGGCAGCGCCGCAGCCGGCCACCTCGGGCGCCGCAGCCCCGTGCTCCTGTCGGGCGATGCAGGCGTTGGGAAGACCCGGATGCTCTCCGAGCTCGCCGACCTGGCCGACGCCGCCGGCTGGCGGGTCGTGGTCGGGCATTGCGTCGACCTCGGCGAGAGCACGCTCGCGTATCTGCCCTTCTCCGAGGTGCTGCAACACCTCGGGACCGCGTTGCCCTCGGTCGTGGCGGAGGTCGTCGTCGAACGACCGGTCCTCTCCCGGCTGCAGCCGGGCGGCCGCACGCTCGGCGCGGAGGCCGAAGGTCAGGAGGCCGGGCGCGGCGAGCTCTTCGCTGCCGTCCACCGGCTGCTCGAGGCGGCGGCCGAGCAGACGCCGCTGCTCGTCGTCGTCGAGGATCTCCACTGGGCGGACCGATCGACCCGCGACCTCCTCAGCTACCTGTTCACACGGGCGTTCGCGGGCCCGGTGGGCCTGGTGGCGTCGTACCGCTCCGACGACCTGCACCGGCGCCACCCGCTCCGCCGCCAGGTGGCGGAGTGGTCCCGGCTGGTGCACCGGGTCGCGCTCGACCGGCTGTCCGACGAGGCAGTGCGGACCCTCGTCGGCGAGCTGGTGCCGACCCGGCTCGATGACTCCGAGCTGGCGGCGGTCATCGACCGGGCGGAGGGCAACCCCTTCTTCGTCGAGGAGCTGGTCGCGGCCGCGGGTGGCGGGGGACGGATGCCGTCCGACCTGGCCGAGGTGCTGCTGGTGCGCCTCGACCGGCTCGACCCGCCTGCTCGCGCCGTGGTGCAGGCGGCGGCCGCAAGCGGTCGGCTGATCCGGCACGACATGCTCGAGGCCGTCGCTGCCGTGCCGCACGCTGACCTCGACGATGGCGTGCGCCAAGCGGTCGAGATGAACGTCGTGGTGCCCGACGGGGACGGGTACGCCTTCCGGCACGCGCTGCTCGGCGAGGCGGCGTACGACGACCTGCTGCCCGCCGAGCGGGTGCGCCTTCACCAGCGGTACGTCGCTGCCCTCCGGGACGGCGTCGCCGGTGGCACCGCGGCCGAGCTGGCCCGGCACGCCCACCTCGCCGGCGACCGGGACACCGCATTGGCCGCCAGCATCCGGGCGGGTGACGAGGCGATGCGGGTCGGCGGGCCGGACGAGGCGGCACATCACTACGAGCGGGCGCTGGGCCTGCTCGCGGAGCGCGCGGCACCGGTGGACGACGAACTCGTCGACGTGGTGATCCGGACCTGCGACGCAATGAACGCCGCCGGGAAGGCCGAGCGGGCTGTCGAGCTCGTGGTGGAGCAGCTCGCCGGACTGCCGGCGGACGCGCACGGTCTGTGGAGGGCGCGACTGCTGGCGTCCCTGGCGGAGATGCGGCTGGCATTCGTTGACGGCAGTGACCTGCTCGGGCCGACCGAGGAGGCCGATTGCCGCACTACCGGCCGACGCGGCGCCCGGTGTGCGCGCACGGGTCCTGGCGATGCGGAGCCGGGCGCTCTCGGTCCACGATCGCCACGCCGAGGCGAACGTCGTCGCCCACCAGGCACTCGAGGCGGCCGAAGAAGCCGGCGCGGAGCGGCTCGCGGCAGAGATCTCCGTCAACGTCGCCTTCACCGAGGACACCGGTTCGGAGGACTCCTACCGGGAGGGGCTCGCCGCCGCGATCGACCGCGCGGAGCGCGCCGGCGCACTGCTTCCGGAGCTGCGCGGGCGGATGCTGCTCGGACTGTCCATGCTCAACTTCGGCGAGCTCGACGACGCTGCGCCGGTGCTGGCGGGCGGGCTCGCGCGGGCGGAGGAGCAGGGGGTGCCGTGGGCGCCGTACGCCTTCGACTGCCGAGCGCGGCTGATCCAGGTCGACTTCATGCGGGGTCGCTGGGACGAAGGGCTCGCGCTCGCCGACGTCGTCGGTGCGCCGCCGATCCTGCGGGCTTGGCTCGACGCGTTGCGGCTCGGGATCGAGCAGGCGCGCGGCGCCGACGTCAGGGCGCCGTTGGCCGGGTTGCGGCCGTACTGGACCCAGGAGTTCGAGGTGCTCGCCAACGCCGCCCCGGTCGAGATGACCGAGGCCGGACGACGTGGCGACGTGGCGGGGATCCTCGCGTCGTACGACGCCGCCGTGGCCGCTGCCGTCCCGGTGTGGGGCGAGTGGTTCGAGGCCCGCGTGCGGCTGGCCGCCATCGCCATCGCGGAGCTCGCGCGTGTCCTGCCCCAGCTGTCGGTGGGCGAGCGGGCCGTCGTCGCGGACCACGTGCGACGACTGCGCGACGACGGGAGGCGGGTGGAGCCCCGCGACCGGTTCGGCGGTGCCTGGGGTCCGGAGGGCCAGGCCTGGCTCTCCCGGCTCGAGGCGGAGGAGCGGCGCGCCCGATGGCTGGCCGGGGTCGACCCGCCCGAGCACGAGGAGCTGGTCGGCGCGTGGCACGACTCGGTGCGCGCGTTCACGGAGTTCGGTCATGCCTACGAGCTGGCGCGGGCACGGATCGCCCTGGCGACCGTCCTGCGGGCCGGTGGCGACCCGGCCGGCGCGCGCGCCGCCGCCGACCTCGCGCGTGAAGCCGCCCGCGCGCTCGGCGCGCAGCCGCTGCTCGACGAGCTGCAGGCCCTCGGCTCCGCGCCGGTGCGGGCGGAGCGCAGCAGCGAGGACCTGACGCCCCGCGAGCAGGAGATCCTTGTCCTGGTCGCCCAGGGGCGGACGAACGGCGAGATCGGCAAGCAGCTGTTCATCAGCACCAAGACGGTCTCCGTCCACGTGTCCAACATCCTCGCCAAGCTGCAGGCGGCGGGGCGCACCGAGGCGGCCGCGATCGCGAGGCGGCGGGGGTTGCTCCCCGAGGGCTGAGCCCGCGGCGTACGACGATTCGGGGAACGGCGTACCTCGTTGTTAACCTGTCCCGTCGCCCTCCCATAGGGGGAGAGCGCAAGCAGAGCCCTCCTGCCACGGAGAGTCCGTGGCCGCCTAGTCCAGAGGAGGTGGAGACCGCTTTGCGTGCATATGAAGTCATGGTCATCCTCGATCCGAGCCTCGACGAGCGCACGGTTGAGCCGTCGCTCGACAAGTACCTCAATGTCGTCCGCAAGGACGGCGGCGTTGTCGACAACGTCGACATCTGGGGTCGTCGGCGTCTCGCCTACGAGATCAACAAGAACGCCGAAGGCATCTACGCCGTCATCAACCTGACCGCTACGCCGGCCACGGTTGCGGAGTTCGACCGCCAGCTGGGTCTCAACGAGGCCATCCTGCGCACGAAGGTCCTGCGTCCGACTCTGTGATGAGACGCGGCGCTGTGGACGAGACCTACCCAATGTCGGAAGGTCGCGACACGATGGCGCCGACACACTCCTCACAGACAACGAACGCTAGAAAGGAGACCTGACATGGCAGGCGAGACCGTTATCACCGTCGTCGGCAACCTCGTCGACGACCCGGAGCTGCGCTTCACCCCCTCGGGTGCGGCCGTGGCGAACTTCCGGATCGCGTCGACGCCGCGCACCTTCGACAAGCAGTCGAACGAGTGGAAGGACGGCGACGCGCTGTTCCTGTCCTGCTCGGTGTGGCGCCAGGCCGCTGAGAACGTCGCGGAGTCCCTGCAGAAGGGGATGCGCGTCGTCGTCCAGGGCCGGCTCAAGTCGCGGCAGTACGAAACCCGCGAGGGTGAGAAGCGCACCGTCTTCGAGATCGACGTCGACGAAGTCGGCCCGTCCCTCAAGTACGCCACGGCCAAGGTCACCCGCGCTGCCCGTTCGGGTGGCGGCGGCGGTTACGGCGGCAACCAAGGCGGCGGCGGCAACCAAGGCGGCCAGCCGGACCCGTGGGCATCGTCGGCTCCCGCCGGCGGCGGCCAGGGCGGCGGCGGCCAGGGCGGCGCCCCGGCAGGCGACCCGTGGGGTGCCCCGGGCGTCGGCGCCACCGACGAACCGCCTTTCTGATTCATCAAACCACCACCATTCCGCCCTCGTTCGACTGACGGGGCGGGCTCTGAGGAGGAGCACCACAATGGCTAAGCCAGTCATCCGCAAGCCGAAGAAGAAGGTTTGCCAGTTCTGCAAGGAGAAGGCGACCGGTGTCGACTACAAGGACACCGCGCTGCTCCGCAAGTTCATCTCCGACCGCGGCAAGATCCGCGCGCGGCGTGTGACCGGCAACTGCGTCCAGCACCAGCGGGACGTCGCGATCGCGGTCAAGAACGCCCGCGAGGTCGCGCTGCTGCCCTACACGGCCACCGGCCGCTGATCCGGGCCTGAGGAGGAGAGCAACACATGAAGATCATCCTGACCCAGGAGGTCGAGGGTCTCGGCGCTGCCGGTGACGTCATCGAGGTCAAGGACGGCTACGGCCGCAACTACCTGCTCCCGCAGGGCCTCGCGATGCGCTGGAGCCGTGGCGCCCAGAGCCAGGCCGACGCGATCAAGAAGGCTCGTTCGGCTCGCGCCGTCCGCGACGAGGCGCACGCCTCGGAGATCAAGGCCAAGCTCGAGCAGTCCCCGGTCGACGTCAAGGTCAAGGCGGGCCAGGGCGGCCGCCTGTTCGGCGCCGTCACCGTCGGCGACGTCGCCGACGCGCTCGGTGCGGTCACCGGCGAGTCGATCGACAAGCGGACGATCGTCCTCGGCAGCCCGATCAAGACCCTTGGTGCCCACCAGGTCTCGATCAAGCTGCACGACGAGGTGTCCGCGGCGGTCGCGCTCAACGTGATCCCCGCCTGACGCTACGCACACTCCGAACGGCCGGTCCCGGGGGGACCGGCCGTTCGCTTTGCGCTGCGGACCACGCCAGAATCAGCGCATGACGTCGTCTCGAGGGTTCCTGGCCGTCGCCGTACTCCTGCTGTCGCCGGTGCTGGTCGCATGCGGCGATGACGACGAGCCCGAGGACAGCCCGCCGAGCTCGTCCTCCCCGGACTCACCCCCGCCGTCGAGCGATGCGAGCAGTCCGACGGAGGAGTCGTCGGCGACGAGCGATGCGCCCGCCGGCCTTCCCAGCGCGTGCGAGGTGCTCACGCCGGAGGACGTGCAGGCGGCCTTCGGGGTGCCCTTCGGCGGGCCCGTGCCCGGCGGTGGTGGTCATACCGAGCAGGACATCGTTTGGCAGAGCGACAACTGCAGCTTCGAGGCCGAGGACCTGGTCGAGGTCCAGCTCGGGCTGACGGCACCGGACGACTTCACCGCCGGTGAGTTCCACTGCCCGAAGCCTGCCGCGATCGCGTCGACCGTGACCGCGGCCGAGGTCCCCGGCGCGACCGAGGCGTGGTGGGACCGTGACGATTCCGCGCCGCTCGAGGCGACGCTGCGGGTGTGCACGGAGGCCTACAACTTCGACATCGAGGTCGAGTACGAGGACGGCGTCGACTTCCAGGGCGACCCCCAGCAGCAGTCGATCGCGCTGGCCGGAGTCGTCTTGGCGAAGCTGGGCGGCTGACTACTCGTCGGTCTCCGCGGGCGACTCGGCGCCTTCGGTGTCCTCGGTGACGGGCGGCGCGCCCGCCCACTCCCGCCCGGCGAACACGAAGCAGAGGATGACGAGCGCGATCTGGACGACCTGAGCGGCGACCTCACCGGCCGGGCCGATCGCGTCCCAGCCGGCGCCGAAGGCCAGCGGCGGCGCCGCGAGCACGAAGATCAGGACCGTCGCGCAGATGCTGAACGCCGTCATGCCGGCCGTGCTCTTGGCCTTCAGCGCCGACTGGCTCAGCTGGTGGCAGAGCACGGCGAAGAACGCGAACCGCGGTACGTCGGCGGCCCAGCCGAGCGACGGGTCGTCGGCGATGAAGCGCGCCACGTCGGGCACGACCAGCGCAATGGAGACGCCGAGCGCCAGGACGCCGAGCACCCGGAGCACCGGCAGGCTGCGCGGGTCGAGCGAGCCGCGCAGCGCCGTACAACCCGATCAGCACCAGCACCCAGCCGAGCGGGTCGGGAAGCGGGTCGAACGTGCCGGGGTCCGCGTCGGTCGGTCCGAGCGCCAGCAGCACGAGGCCGAGGGCGATCGCCTGCAGCGGCTTCATCGGGCGGCTCCCGTGACCAGCCACCGGTCGCCGGCCGCGCGACGGGTGAGGGTGACGAACCGGCCGCCCATGAACACCACGCAGAAGACGACCCACAGCCAGGGCAGGCCTCCGCCCACCCAGTCGTCGGTGACCACCGCAGCACCCAGCACGAGCGGAGCGTAGCCGCCGAGAACGGCGAGTCCCGCCCAGGCCAGGTAGGTGCCGTCGCCGGCCCCGATCAACACCCCGTCGAGCACGAACACCACGCCGGCCACCGGCTGCGCGAGCGCCGCGACGAGGAGGACGGGCACGAGCGCACGCCGTACGGCGTCGTCGGTCGTGAACAGCACGCCCAGCACCGGGCTCGCCGCCGCCAGCCCGACGCCGGTGACCACCCCGCTCACGACGCCCCACCCGACCATCCGTCCGGTGACCGTGCGCGCCGCAGCGACGTCGCCGGCGCCGAGGTGGCGCCCGGTGATGGCCTGGGCGGCGATCGCTATCGCGTCGAGCACGAACGCCAGGAAGCCCCAGAGCGTCATGGCCAGCTGGTGCGTCGCGATCGGCACCGCCTCGTCGGGGGTCGCCTGCGCCGAGAGCACGACGGCGTACGTCGTCACCAGCAGCGAGGCGCGCAGCGTGAGGGTACGCACGAGCAGAGGTACGCCGGCGCGGGCCGCCGTGCGGATCCCTGGTGCGTCGGGGCGGAGCGAGGCGCCCTCACGGCGCGCGGCCCGGACGACCACGAGCACGAGCGCCGCGGCGCAGCCGACCTGGGCGAGCACCGACCCGAGCGCGGAGCCCGCGATGCCGAGGTGGGGCACCGGGCCGATCCCGTAGACGAGGACCACGTTGAGCAGCAGGTTGACGACGTTGCCGGCCACGGCGACGACGAGCGGGGTCCGGGTGTCCTGGAGGCCGCGCAGCACCCCCGTCGCCGCCAGCATGAGCAGGAGCGGCGTGACGCCGAACAGGGCGACGCGCAGGTAGGTCTCCGCCTCGTGCGCGACGGCCGCGCCCGGCCCGAGCGCGGCGACCATCGGGCCGGTGAGCAGGATCCCGGCGACCGTGGTCGGGACCCCGATCACCACCGCCAGCCACAGGCCGTCGATCCCCTGCGCGAGGGCAGCGTCCCGGCGGCCGGCGCCGAGCTGCCGGGCGACCCCGGCCGTGGTCCCGTAGGCCAGGAAGACGCAGAGCCCGACGATGGTCTGCAGCACGACGCCCGCGATCCCGAGGCCGGCGAGCTCGCGGGTGCCGAGGTGGCCGACCACCGCGGCGTCGCCGAGGAGGAAGAGCGGTTCGGCGACCAGCGCGAGGAACGCGGGTACGGCGAGCCGCCCGATCTCGCGGTCGTCGGCGGTCAGTCGGAACTGACGCACGGCGACCCCTCGGCTGTGGAAATCGGGCGATGGTACCTGATCCGGCCGTTGTCTGTCTGATGTCTGCAAGATGACGGGCCGGTTAACGAGATCCGCGAAGATAAATTTTCGTTCCACAGGTGTGGAGTCACGTTTCCGCAGGTCAGTCATCGTGTCGATACCGTTTCCGGTCCCCTATCCCCAGATTGCTCCCCAGGCCGTTCACACCGTTCTTGCGTGTCCTCCACCTTGTGCCGTCGGTTATCCCCAGCCTGGGTGTTGGCCTGGGGATAGGGCACTAGCAATGACGCTCGGCGGTGCGTAGGTTCGCGGGTCGAGTCTCTCGCATGGCTCGGCGAGCGGCGCCCCGACCATTGTGTCGGACCTTGGCGCAAGCCTGCCCGTGAACGGCACGACTCGAAGACCAGTTCGACGATGAGGGGGAGTCGCGTGAGCCTCGCAGAGGTGCCGCCGCCGGACGACGAGTGGGGCGACGGACCCGCGTCGTACGCACCAGGCAACGCGCCCTCGACCAATCCTGGCGGCGGCCGCACGCCCCCGCAGGACATGGCGGCGGAGCAGTCGGTGCTCGGCGCGATGCTGATCTCGAAGGACGCGATCGCCGACGTGCTCGAGACGGTCCGGGGCGTCGACTACTACCGGCCGGCGCACGAGTCGATCCACGACGCGATCCTCGACCTCTACGGCCGGGGCGAGCCTGCCGACATGGTGACCGTCGCCGACGAGCTGGGCCGTCGCGGCGAGCTGGCGCGGATCGGCGGCGCCCCCTACCTCCACACGCTCGCCGCCAACGTCCCGATCGCCGCCAACGCCGGCTTCTACGCCGAGATCGTCCGCGAGAAGGCGATCCTGCGCCGCCTGGTCGACGCCGGCACCAAGATCGTGCAGATCGGCTACGCCGGCGAGGGCGAGGTCGACAACATCGTCGACGTCGCGCAGGCCGAGGTCTACAGCGTCACCGACCGCCGCAGGGCCGAGGACTACGCCCCGCTGAGCGACATCGTCAACGGCGTGCTCGACGAGATCGAAGCCATCGAGAGCCGTGACGCCGGCATCTACGGCGTGCCCACCGGCTTCGCCGACCTCGACGAGCTCACCAACGGCCTCCACAAGGGTCAGATGATCATCGTCGCGGCGCGACCGGCCATGGGGAAAGCGCTGGCCCTCGACACACCGCTAGCGACCCCCACTGGCTGGACGACCATGGGCGAGGTCCAGGTCGGCGACCAGCTGTACGACGCCCGGGGTCGCGCCACGACCGTGGTCGCTGCCACGGATGTCCTGCGCGACCGGCCCTGTTACGAGGTGGAGTTCTCGGACGGGTCGACGATCGTTGCCGACGCCCAGCACCAATGGCTCACCGAGACTCGTGCCGCGCGCAAGTCGAAGTGGGCGGCCGAGCGCAACTACAACCGGGTGCGCAACCAGAACGTCTCCGCCGCGGTCGTGACCACCGAGAGATCGCGAGCACGTCCGAATCAACAGGAAGGTCGCGCCAACCACGCGGTTCTCAATGCGGCACCTCTCGAGGGGAGTGTGTCGGACCTCCCAATCCCGGCCTACGTTCTCGGCGCCTGGCTAGGTGATGGTCACAGCGCCGGAGCCCGTCTCACCAGTGAGACCGACGAGATTCCGATGTACATCGAAGGCCTCGGCATCCGCTGCGAGAACCGGGGTCCGATGCTCTACTCCCTGCAACTTCCGGTGAGGAAGCCGATCGTCCGGGAGTGCGAGGTCTGCGGCGCCGAGTTCACCGCGCGCCACGCCAACGTCTACACGTGCGGTCGCACCTGCGGACCCAAGAACAAGGGCGCCCACCCCGAGCGACTCCAGTGCCCGGACTGTGGCAATGCCTACTCGGGCGAGTCGTCGCTGTGCGAGACCTGCTACCGCGACCACGGGTCCTTCACGGCGCTGCTTCGGAAGCTAGGAGTTCTCGGCAGCAAGCACATCCCAACTGCTTATCTCCGGGCTGCTGAGCGGGACCGCCGCGAGCTCCTGCCCGGCTTGCTCGACACCGATGCACGATCGTGCGCAGGCAGTCTCGGTCCAGTTCGCCGTGACCGATCCACGCCTCGCAGCCGATACGTTCGAACTGATCGTCGGTCTTGGCTACACGTGCACCCGTCGCACGAAGAGAGTTCGTGGACGCAGCGAGGCGACGTCGACCTGCCACATCCTGACCTTCTCGACGACCGACGACGTGTTTCGCCTCCAGCGGAAGGCGACCCTGCACAAGGAACTCCGGCCCAGGTCGGCCGCGCGTATCGGCCGCCGGTACGTGGTTGACGTGCGGCCGATCCAGTCGGTTCCGGTCCGCTGTGTTCAGGTCGACAACGACGATCATCTCTATCTCGCCGGCCGGTCGATGATCCCGACCCACAACTCGACGCTGGCTCTCGACCTGTGCCGCGCCGCGTCGATCCACAACAACATGACCAGCGTGTTCTTCAGCCTGGAGATGACGAGGTCGGAGATCACGATGCGGCTGCTCTCGGCCGAGGCTCGGATCGCCCTCAACTCCATCCGCAACGGCAAGATGACGAACGAGGAGTGGGAGCGGATGGCCCGCCACGTCGCCAAGGTGTCGTCGGCGCCGATGTTCATCGACGACAGCCCGAACATGACGATGATGGAGATCAGAGCCAAGGCCCGGCGGCTCAAGCAGAAGCACGATCTACGGTTGATCGTCATCGACTACATGCAGCTGATGACGTCCGGCAAGAAGGTCGAGTCCCGTCAGCTCGAGGTCTCGGAGTTCTCCCGCCAGATCAAGCTGCTGGCCAAGGAGCTGGAGCTCCCCGTCATCGCGCTTTCCCAGCTCAACCGTGGCCCCGAGCAGCGTTCCGACAAGAAGCCGATGATGAGCGACCTTCGCGAGAGCGGCAGTTTGGAGCAGGACGCCGACATGGTGATCCTGCTGCACCGCGAGGACGTCTACGAGAAGGAGTCGACCCGGCCCGGCGAGGCCGACCTGATCGTCGCCAAGCACCGCAACGGACCTACCCGCGACATCACGGTGGCTTTCCAGGGTCACTACTCACGCTTCGTCGACATGGCTCACTGACGACCGCACTTGTTGTCGAGATGCAGCGAAGTTGGAAATTGCCTACGTGTTGTTGAACAACTCGCGTTACTTCAACCAGGCCGGGCGCTTGGTGATCCCGGAAGGGGATCGGGTCATGACACGCGATCGCGCGACGCGGCGCCGTGTGGATGGCGCGCACGACGTCTACGCTCGCCCGCCAAGTCAGGCATGATGGCCTGACCTGTCCACCAAGTCGGCGACCTCCACGGCACAGCCCGTTCGCCAAGGAATGGAGATCGCGTTGAGCACGGAGTCGAGCGCCGACGAGATCGCATCTTGATGCCGCCGGTCTCGACGGCCTTCATGCTGGTCGAGGTCGAGGGTCGCTTCTTCTGGCTCACTTCGGCGCCTTCGATCCGCCGCCCTCGCCGGGTGGGGGCTTGGGCGCGGTGCGGGCGCCCTTGTTCGAGGTCTCGGGCTGCACGGCGCGGTAGCCCCGTGCTGCGGCGGGAGCGTTGCGGTGATGTTCTTGGCCATGCGTCTACCTCCTATGACTCCATTGTGCTTACGCGCCCGAGCCGGCGTCTGGCTCCGGGTTGAGGAGTTCGATCAGGATCGCGTCGGTGCAGTCGATGACCGCGCCGGCTGAGCCCTTGACCTGGTCGAGCAGGGTGCCGGCGTCGTCGATGTGGAAACTGAGCTCGACGTACAGGTTCCGTGGGTCGGGCCAGGACGGGACGGTTCGTGCGTAATCGTCACCGGCCAGGTTCGTCCTACGTGCGGGATGCATGCGCCGCCACAGGAGGGACCGCCGTGCTCAGGCCGATTGCAGACAGTCAAGACAAGCGGGAACAGGCCAGCTGCGCACACACGCTGAGCGGTCTGCCGTGCTTCAACGCCGAGCCCCACATTGGTGGTGGACGAGGCTGCGTCCATCACTCCACATCGGGTGTGCCCGACCGGCACGACGTCCGGGACGAGGAGTAGTGCGACGCACCGGCAGCCCTGCCGGCGCACATAGCGGAGAACCCGACCGGAATCTCAGACCGGTGGGCACGACCCCGCGCTCAGGCGCTTGCGCCCTCGGGGCTGAAGGCGTGGCGCAGTGCCGCTCGTGCCCGGTGGACCACGGCTGCGGCGGCGTTCGCGCTGATGCCGAGCTCGGCTCCGACTTCAGCCAGAGCTCTGCCTTCCACCGTGGTTCGCCACAGCACCAGGCGGTGTCGCGCGGTGAGGGCGGCGAGTGCCCGTCGGAGCTGGTCACGATCCGCGAGAGGCTGAAGTCGAGTGGCGTCGACCCGACGCTGATGCGCTTATCGTTCGGGTCACAGTCGTCGAGGCTGCTCAGCCGTTCGTACCTCGGAACTCGTCGACCGAGCTGTTGCGTACCGCGGCGGTCAGGTAGGCCCTCATGCTCTGCGGGACGTCACCGTTCCTGACCCGCTGCAACGTGGTTCGAACGCCTCCGACGCGAGATCTTCCGCAATGGCCTCGTCGGTGGTCAGCGTCCTGGTGTAGCGCAGCATGGCGGGGTGATGACGGCTGAAGAGCTCACCGGCGGCGTCGTCGCAGCCTGCGTGCACCCGCCGCGCCAGCTCGACGTCTGGTCGGTCACTCATCACGTTCCTCCCTCGAACGCTGGAACTTCGCTGGCCCAGCGCTCAGGGCGCTCCCCGAGATCACGCAGGCCGGATCACGTGGAGTCTTGGCGCGCGAGGGAGGCCCGGGCAGGACTACCAACCGGAGTGGTCCTCGAAATGGTCCCCCGACGGTCCTGCCGAGACGTGACACCGTCGGTACCGTTCCGAGGATCCCGGGCAGGAGAAATGAGGAATCGTTGACGACCAGGGGAGCGGAGACCCGCGTGACCAACGCGGCTGGGCCGGCGGCGACCCCTAGAGGCAGGGGACTCGCTGAGAGTGCCGGGATACGGGTCACTACCGAGATTGCCGAGACATCTGGTCGCGCTACCCGAAGCACGCGGGTTGTTGGACCGGTGGGCTCCGATGACTTTCGTGCGGGGCATCCAGGGCTACGGCAAGACGACGCTCGTGGCCGATTGGCTGCGAGACCAGCAGGACTCCGTTCGTTCGCTCTGGATCAACGCCATACCCGGCGATGACGCACGCACGTTCAGCACGCGGCTCGCGGGGGAGCTTCGCCGCGCAGGACTTGTCGACCGAGGGTTCGACGCGGGACAGGGCCCGTCAGAGATCCTGGACTGCGTCGCCCTCACCGGCGTCGGGGATCAGTAGGTCCTGCTCCTCCTCGTGAACCCTGTGGCTGGTCGACGAGTCGATCGAGCTCGCCTGATTCGTGCCGCTGCTCGCTATCGCCAACTGCACGTCGTCCTGTGCAGCCGAGGGAGACATCCGATCGAGGACCTCGCAGCCGGCGTGATCGAGACCGCGACGATCACTGCGCGCGCGCTTCTGTTCACGGTGCCTCAGATCATCGAGCTGGCTCAAAGCATGGGCGTACCCCTGACGACGGACCGCGCTGAGCAGATTCACTCGGCCATCGGCGGATGGGCGGCAGCCGTGCGATTGGTCCTGGCGGAGATCGAGAGCGCAGACGAAGAGCTGCCTCTCACCCGGGCCGGGGACTACCTCCGCGGGGTCGTTCTTCCCGGCATCGAGGACCAGCGCGGCCTCACGCAGATCATGCGTTACTCGTTGGCGGAACGGTTGACGTACCGGTTCATCCGCGACCTTGCGGAGGAGCATGATCCGCAGATCCTGGTCAGGCTCGTCCAGGCATCCGGTCTTGCCGAGCGTCATTGCCAACGCGATGACCTTGAGCTCGCCTTCCCCGGCTTCGTTCGAGACACGCTTCGCGAGACGTTCGCGGCGCGCGAGCCAGAGGAGGCTCGGGCGATGCATCGGCGGCTGTCCGAGTGGTACGCCTGCCACGCGGGTCCGAGCCATCTGTTGCTTGCGGTTCGCCACGCCGTGGCCGGCGAGGACTGGGACCAGCTGATCGACCTTTGGGTGCATCACTCTGCCGAGCTGGGGCTGGAGTACCGAGAAGTGTTGTCGGACGTCCTCGGCGACCTCCCCGTCGAGGTCATGGCTGCACGCCCCGGGCTTCTCGTGGCGAATGCGTTCTCTCGAGTCGCCACTCCCGAGCAGAACTCGGACGAAGGGCGCATGGTCACCATGAACGCCTATCTGAGTGCCAGCAGGCGCATCGCGATGCAGGCGGGTCTCGACACGATGTCGCTGCACGATCTGCTCTACGTCGGCACCGGTTACATGACGAGCCTGAGGGTAAGCGGGAAGTTCGATGCCGCCGACTGTGCCGGCGACCGCATCGAGCAGCGAGTCACCGCGCTCATGTCCGCCGGGGAAGACCCGGAGACCGCCTTGGGTGGTTCCATCTCCAGCGCGGGGTCACTCTCACCCTGCGGCACGACATGCCGCCGCCGCGCGGCGCTACCAGCTCAGCTGGCACCAGCGAAGGCAAGCCACTACTCATCGGCGCCTATGCCGCCACGAAGCTCGCGCTGGTCGCAGTCGCGGACCGACGCGCGCTCGGCCCGGCGCTGGATCGACCGACATCGTGCGATCGACACCAGCAGCGCTTGGGGACACCACCTGATCGATGCCGGCGCGCGCCTGGCGGCCGCGCTGCTTGCCCTCGACACCCTCGACGCCGAGGGCTGCCGCCACGAGCTCGCCTCCCTCGGCGACGGATCCACGCCTCATGAGTTGTGGCCGTTCGTCGCCCACGTCGAAGCCCAATGGGCGCTTCATTACGTGACCCGCTGATCGCGTTGTCGATGCTCGACGCAGCGCAAGCCGCCCATCACCCCGACCTGGCTCAGGGTGAAGCAGCCCGGACGCTCCTCGCGCGCGCCCGCGCCGACCTGCTGGTGGCCGCTGGTAAAGGTGAGCACGCGCGCAGCGTCCTCGCCGCAGAAGGCACCGATCCTCATCCGGTGGTTGCCGTCGCGTCGGCGCGGCTCAGCCTGTTGGCCGGCGATCCTTCCACTTCGAGGGCACCGCCAACGCCGGCGAGGTCGGCAACTATGCGCTAGCGGCGCACCGGATCACCCACGGAGAGCCGCTGCGCCACATGCCCGAGCTCCAAACAGGCGATGAGATCATCATCGAGACCCAGACGATGGTCCTCACCTACGTCCTCGACACTGGGGGAGACGACCTGGTCGTCGACCTGAGTGAGTACTGGGTGACCGCTCCGCTGCCGGTGAACCCGGACGTCGGCGAGCTGGAGCCGACCCAGCAGATCGGGCAGCGCCTGATCACCTTGACCACCTGCGCCGGGCTGTTCCACACCGACGACCGGATGGTGGCGTTCGGTCACTTGGAGTCCGTGAGAAACAATACTGACGACCTGCTCAGAGTCAGCGACGATCGAGCTCGTCGGAATCCAGGTCGGGCGGGTCTCCTTTTCCGGGTCGAGGCTTTCGCAGCCCTCGACAGCCCCAGGCGCCGAAGCCTGGGTCGGCTATCGATCGGGTCTGGCTGCGCCCGACCTGGAGCAAGCGATCCGCGAAGCTCGAGCGGTGGATACAACGCGCGATCCGAAGAGAATGGCGATTCGGCACGGACATCTCGGTGACGCTCCTGTGCCCCGCACTGGTCCGAACTGCGATGCTCACCGGACCCGAAAAGGTCATGTACCGGTCGCGAGATCGAGCAGGTGGTTGACAGGGGGAGCCTGCTGGTCGCGCTCGCTCTCCTCGATGCCTCCGACAGGATCTTGACGTGCATCGTTGACGACTGAGAGTCAGGGTCCATGAGTCGGGTCAATAGAGTCCGGGTCAATCTTGCACATGAGCGTCTCCCTCTCGTGAGCACGGCGCGCTGCACTGCCGCCTCCCTGTGGTCGACGGACGGGCGGCCGCCCCCTTACCGCCTCTCGAGGTATCACGGCCAGCGGCCGTCGGCTCAAGCAAAACCGCGCACCGTAAGACGAGCCACGGAGCCGTCGGAACTAGGACAGGGGCCGACGCAGAGTCCATCGCGGCAACAGCGACGATCGATGGAGTCACGACCAGATGACCGTCTGCCATCAAAAACGACCGTCCCGCACACCGCTCGCGGCCGTCGTATGGATCATCGGAGGGGTTGGCGGCCTGCAGCTCGATCCGACAGCAAGAACACCAGCAATGCAGACCCTGAGCAGACCAGCACCGCGATCAGCGGGACACCGGCGATCTGAAGGACCCCGAGGCGCGATCGCTGCCCTGTCGGACTTCACCGCAAGCCGGAAGAGCAGGACTGGTCGGCGGAAGGCACGCTGACGAACAAAGCCGGTCGAAGACGAGGTTCCTCGGTCACAGTGCGCACGTGATCAAGTCCAAGACGCAGAAGGCTGGCGACGTCGGAAGATCTACGCGCTCAAGGCGGGAGCCGATGAACAGATCACCCTGGACGAGATCTACGACCAGACTCCGACGGTCTGGAGTCCGGCTTCCCCGAGTAAAAGCGGCAATTGATGAGCGGCCCGTCGAAGGACCCGGAAAGTGAGCCCGCTGGAAATCTGTGGCCGCAGGCTGACGGGGAGAGGTCTGAAGGTGAGCGTGGAGGGCGAAGCGACGCTGAGCTGATGGAGCTCATTGAGACCGGACGACGAGACCGGTCGGCAGCTTGGAGCGAGCTGTTAAGAACGGCACCACCGATCCGCCCTGGATATGCCCGCAATCTCGCCGGCGAGTCGATCGCGGCAGACCTGGTCTCGGAGGCTTCGAAAGACCCTGGTTCTGCTCGCCGCGACAAGAGCCCGAGAGAGCTCTCCGTCCCTATCTGTTCACGCGACCCAGCTCACGTCGACCACCGAGGCGAAGCAGCAGGAGGTCCCGCGCGACGACATGCCAGGTGGCGACCACCGGCGGACGTGGCCGCGCGGGGCTTGCCGTTCGATGCCACACGCCGGGCGGTTCCTCGTCGTGCCGGACGAGGCTGGCGCCGGTGTTGTGGCACACGGCGGTCGCCACGAGCGCTCGACCGGGTCGCCAAAGACCTTGGCATGAACGCCAATTCGGTGGCCGCGCTCAGCTTCCGTGCCCGTGAAGGTCTGCACGGGCCTACCTCGCTGAACACCGACGCGCACGCCCGATCCGGAATGCCGAGCTGTCCTGGCGCGCCTCGTCCCCTACCTGCGCGGTGAGCTTCGCCGCGCAGGCCGACCTTGTTGCCTTGCACTTGGAACGTTGCTCGTCCGCGCGCGGCCGTGGCAGACCTCGCGATCACAACGCCAACCTCGGCGCACTGCTCGCACCGGTATGCTGGCGGGAGGCGGCCTCTCGGACAGCTTGTTCAACGCGCCGGGGGAGTCAGTCGGCTATTCCGGCACCGCCGGACCATCAGCGACAGTGCGGACTGGCATTGGACTTGCGGTGGCACTCGCGCTCGGGGTTGCGTCCTGGGTGGTGCTCGTCGGAGGCGAGCACCGCCCGGAAGACCCGGGCTCGCTGACCAGCGCACCCTCCCTTGCCGGCGGGACGTCGCCCTTGCCATCGGAGTACGTGACAACGGTTGAGTCGCCGGCGCGGTTCCACGTCCTCGACGGCCAGGCTGGCAAGTCCCCGACCACCCGGATCCCACGCGCCCGCGCACGATCACCCGACCAGACCCGGACCCCCGGGGTCACTGCCACACCCGCCCTGAGCCCGACGCCGACGCCGACGCCGACACTCGTCGACGTCGCGCTAGGCGCGCCCTCCCTCACCCCACTAAGCACCACCGCCCACCTGGTTCCACATCGAGTTCCCGGTATCGGCGCCGGCGTCGACCTCGTGATGCGTGTCCAGTTGACAACGCCGTGTCGTTGACGTTCCGCGATCCAGCTCACCCGAGATCGCCCGCCGTCGGATGTAGGCCTCGCTCCGGTGATGGACGCTGACCTTCCGGCTCGAGGCGAGAAGGGCCCGACCAGACTTCGGCATCGACCTCAGCACATCCGACGACGTGGCCGAGGTGGCGATCACCGTCGAACTCGCGGAGGCCGGGACCCCAGAGCTGAGAACAACGCCGCCCGATCTCCATCGATGCGGCATCAGCTTCGTGAGACCCGCATGACGAAGAACTCGTCGCTTTCCGCGCGACGTGGCGAACAGAGTCTTCGCAGCCATTCGTCTGGACCGCTCAAGTCCGCACGAACAGAGAGCTCACACGCCTGCCCGGACCCCTCCCGCCGCCGGTCGAGACGCAGCGGCGGGGCTTCCTCGAGGGCGCGTGCCGCTTCCTCCCGACAAGTAGACGCACGGCGCTTGATTCTTCGGGACTGTGTCGGAGGGCGACAGGGCTGATGAGGAGGGGCCTGAGGAGGAGGGGTCTGAGGAGGGATCTGAGGAGGAGGGGTCTGAGGAGGAGAGGTCTGAGGAGATCTGAAGAGGGGTCTGGGGAGGAGGGGCTTGGCAGCAACGAGCTCACGGGCGACGACCAGCTCGGGACGGGCTATGTGAGCCGCCGCTGGGCTCCCCGGCAGGGAACACCGCAGCTCGTCCTGATCGCCGCCGCTCCTTCCGTCGTCTCGAACCGGCCGGACGGTGGGGCGTGCAAGGGGAGGAACTGCATAGCGGGACAGTCCCTGGCGCCGTTGTAGGTGACAGCCAACGGCCGTGCGGGGCGCTTCGATATCTGTCGGCGATCCTGATCGCGTCTTCAACAACTCCGCGTGTCCCAACCAGTCGCAGGAGGGCGCGGCGTTGCCCTTGGGGAGCGGCCAGGTCGTCCGCTCCTGAGCAGAGGACGACCGCTGCGGCCAACGCCGAGTCGTCGATGTCCTGAGGATCCCGTTTGCCGTCGTTGTCGGCGTCCACGCCCACAACCTGCCGAGCAGCTGGGTCAGCTGCATCAGCCCACCGGCCGCTCTGGCGCGGGCATCGTGGTCGAGTCGACCCTCATCGGTGCTTGGGCGACCACCCTTGTGCCGCCGACGTGGACAGTCAGCCGCGCCGAGGATCAGCCCGGCTCGGACATGTTTCCGTCCCAGCGACGGATTCCTCTTCCCGGCCGTGATCGGAGGCGAGCTTGCCGCTCAGCGAGCAACTCCCACTCCAGTTGCAACTCGAGTCCGCCGCATTGAGGACCACTTCCGCGCTGAAACGCACCAAGTACGCCGTCGGAATAGTCAGCCGAACGCCCACCGGGCCGCGGCGCGCGAGCACCACCTTCGGCTGCGGGCGCCGTCACGTCGTCAGCCACCGCCAGCGACGCGGTGACCCGCTTGCTGCTGGTCAGGTCGAGCCAGCCTCTGCAGGCAGCCCGGCCGACACGGGCTCGGTGTGGGTCAGTGCCCACACCAAGCTGAGATGGCGAGGACCAGAGCCGCCGTCGCGCCAACGACGGCCGTGACACGAGCCACGACGGCCGGTTGCTTCGGTGTCGCGGGCCATCCAGCAGAGGATCCGGGCCCCTGCCCGGACGTCGGCGCAGAGGGTGTGAGAGGTCGGCCCGGGCCGCGGGTCTGCGGTGTCTCGATGGACCAGGCACGACATCTCCAGATTCCGCTCGGGGTAGCAAAGCCCAACGTTCTCTCGATGCGCAGCACTGGTCCGTCCTTACGGGCCGTGGCAGCTTCTCTGGTTGTCGTCCTCGTCGTCCCGTAACCCGACTCTACGGTCCCGCACCAGATGCGTTGTTGGAGTGGAGCGCGTAAGGACATCGCGCCTCTCACCGTCCTACTCATAGCGAGCCCTCTGACACAGGACGTTCATGCCGAGCAGCCTCGGCGAAGAAGAGAACGAGAAGGCCGCGAACCAGGACTGGGGACATCTTGCTGACGTGCTCGCCGAAGCCGGCGGGCCGCGGAGGCGGTTGCCCAGCATGAGCGACGCAGCCGCCGGGCAGACACCGACTCCGCACCGGCCGCAGCGACTCGGCTTCGAAGCGCATTGCAAGCGGTGCCAATGACCGATGAGAACCTTCCTTTTCAGATACGCCCGGACTCCCCGAGGATGCGCCTCGTCTCGACCCTGACACCGAGATGCTCTTCGCCTTCATGTCGGCCCGAGCGGAAATTCACGGCCCACCGCGCGAGCCGCGGCGAGACGAACCCGGCCATCACTTCCGGGGCGCTCCTTCAGCTGTCTCACGATTCCGCCACTGGCTGGACGGTTCGACCGTCGCCGTCAGCGCAGCACCGCCGGCTCGAGCTGATGCGGGGTGCGGCATGAGCACCCAGTTCGCCTGCCGCTGCGACTTCTTCATCTCGTCATCCGACTTCCCCGTGTACGCCGACTACCAGCAGGCACGCCAACCACACCAAGAAGTGCCCACGCCGCTTCGATCCCCCGTGGCCGTTCGACCAGTCCCGAGGATCGCGGCGCGGGTGGATCACCAAGACCACCTCGGAGGCGATGGAAGCCGTGCCTCCCAGGTCACCAGCACCGGGGCGAGCCGCGCACCCGCTGACCGACCCCACTGGAGCGGGATCGTGACAGCGGCGCAGCGACACGACGGCTCGCCCCGGTTCCCGCCTGCTCTCGGGCGTACCTCGCTGGTCGATGGTCACCGATCTAAGCAAGCCGCCAGCCGAGGGATCGACGGCCGGACGTAGCACGCCACTACAAGAAGGGAGGGAGGTGGCTGCCTCCGCTTGTCGCCTCGGCGATCCTCGTTACTGCAAGCGCCCACCCCGGACAAGCACCGATCGCACCGGCCGCACTCCCGGCCCGTTCCGCTGGACGCGCCATGTCCAGCCAGACCCGCCCAGTTGCGCGCGCAGAGTGTTGCCGGCGCTCATCTCGGGCGGCGCGCGATCCACCGAGACGAGCCCCCGAATAGGTGCGCGTGGTGTTTGGGCTGCCAACGCGTCCATGCAGCTGATCTGTGCCGGTCTCCTCGCATCGCGACATCCTCACTGCGCGACGGCTTTGAGGTTACTTCTAGACGCACCGATCTACCACATGAGCGAGGCGTTCGCGCACCCTGAGCACGCCTCCACAGGTACGCGATCGAAGGAAACCCGCCGGAATGGAAGACCTTCCTGGCTGGCTACGCAGGCGGAGTCGACGCCACGTTTCCACGCCGGCGCGACCTTGCTGCTGCCTATCCAGATGCGACCGGTGGCTGAGCGGTTCGCGAACACGTCGAACCGGGTCGGCTGGTCGAGTGGCGGCCAGGTGATGGATGGGGACCGATTTGCAATGCCCTGGGCGTCCCCGTCCCAGACCGGCCCTACCCCACAAGAACAGCGCGGCGTCGTACGCGGCCCGCAAGGATGAGCGCTCCGCAAGGACGAGGCTCGAGCCGCATCCCTACCGCCGGCAGTCAGGTCGGCGACTGAGGCGACCTGTCACACACGAGTCGTTCGTCCTCAAACTTTGACTGAGTGCGGCGGGGCGGCAGTCCGCCAAAGTTGCCTGCCGGAGGGTGTCAATCGTCCCTACATCTCCACAGCACGGCCTCGGCCAGCGCGGCGACGCCACGGCGGATCTGGCTCTCGGTGAGGTTGCCGAAGCCGAGGACGAGTCCGGGCTCCTGCGCCGCGTCGGCGTCGTCGAGCCGATAGAGGCGGAGCCCGTTGACGTTGACCGACAGTGACCGAGCAGCTTCTTCGACCGCCTCCTCGGAAACGCCGTCGGGGAGCCGCAACAGCGCGTGACAGCCGGCCGCGAGCCCCTGCAGGCGGTCAGCGCCGAACGTGGCGGCGACCTCGTCGGCGAGGATGTCCCGGCGGGCTCGGTAGACCTCCTTCACCCGTCGCAGGTGGCGGTCGAAGCGGCCCGACTCCATGAGCAGGGCGAGCGCCTCCTGGTCGAGTGCGGGTGCGCCGCGGCTGCTGAGCTGCTTCTCCTCGATGATCCCCGCCAGGAAGCGCGGCGGGGCGAGCACCCAGCCGATCTTGATGGCGGGAGCCAGCGTCTTGCTGACCGAGCCGAGCGCGATGACCCGCTCGGCGTCGAGGCCCTGCAGGGAGCCGACCGGGTGCCGGTCGTAGCGGAACTCCGCGTCATAGTCGTCCTCGAGGATCACGCCATCGACCTCGTTCGCCCAGGTGACGAGCTGTTGGCGCCGGGACGGGCTGAGCACGACGCCGGTCGGGCACTGGTGAGCGGGTGTCACGAGGACCGCCCGTGCCGTGGTCTCGCGGAGCCGCCCGACGTCGAGGCCTTCGCCGTCGACGGGGACGGGCACCACGTCGAGCCCCGCCCGCCGCGCGATGACGTCGTGGCCGCGGGGGCCCGGGTCCTCCAACGCCACACTCTCGATGCCCTGGCTGGAGAGCGCGCCCAGCGCGAACACGAGTCCCTGCCGGAAGCCGCTGACGACGACCGCGTCGTCGGCCACGGCACACCCGGACCTGACCCGTCGGTGGTACGCCGTCACGACCTCGCGCAGGTGCTTCGACCCGCCCGGTTCCTCATCGCCGAGGTCAGCGGTCGGCAGGCTCCGCGTAGCCTCCGACAGTGCCCAGATCCAGTCGGTGAGCGGGATCGAGCCGAGGTCGGGGATGCCGTACTCGAAGTCGACGGCCGGCCGTGGGACCGAGACAGCCGTCTCGCTGGGAGCCGACCGACGGTGCTCGGTCCCGACCACCTCGGCCACGCGGGTTCCGGAGCCGACTGCCGAGTCGACGTACCCCTCCGCGACGAGCTGCTCGTAGACGTCGACGATCGTTCCCCGCGAGACACCGAGCTGCTCGGACAGGCGCCTCGTCGACGGAAGCCGTTCGCCCGCAGCCAGCCGGCCCTCGCGGATCGCACTCCGGAGCTGGTCCTGGATCTGCCCGGAGAGCGACGGCCCGGTCCGGTCGAGCGCCACGAGTACGTCCGGGCCGCCCCGGCTCCAGTCGACGGTCATGACCCTAGTGAATGGTCTACTCCCGCGGTCCGCAAGTGGACCTTCAGACTGGGCCGGTTTGCCAGCACGATCGAGGCATGGGAATCGGACTCGGCTTGGCACTCGCAGCGGCGATCGCGTACGGCGCCGCAGACTTCGTCGGCGGCACGGGATCGCGTCGCTACTCGTCCTGGCAGGTGGTCCTCGTCGGCCAGCTCACCGGGGCGCTGCTCATGCTGGTCGTCGGCGTCCTGACACCGGGCGATCCGCGCGCGGCTGACTTCGGGTGGGCACTGCTCGCGGGAGCAGGCTCGGCGACCGGCAGCATCTTCCTGTTCCGCGGCCTCTCGCGGGGACGGATGGGCCTCGTCGCGCCGGTCTCGGCCGTCGGCGCCGCCGTGCTGCCGGTGCTGGTCGGTGTCGCACTGGGCGAGCGCCCGACCTGGTTGGCCTGGCTCGGCGTCATCGTCGCCCTCCCGGGCATCTGGCTCGTCTCCCGCGAGTCGACGGCCGCACCGGCCGGAAGCAAGGGCGCATTGCTCGACGGCGCCGCCGCCGGCGCGGGGTTCGGCGTGCTGTTCATCGCGCTCGGCCAGATCTCCAGCGGCGCGGGGCTCCTCCCGCTCGCCGCCAACCAGCTCGTCGGTGCGACCTTGACCATCGCGGTCGCGGCCACCCTCCGGCAACCCTGGTTGCCGCGGCGCTCCGCCATCGGCGTCGTCTCCTGGGGAGGAGCCTCCGGGCTGCTCGGTGCCGGTGGCACCCTGGCCTTCACCGCCGCCACCGGGGTCATCGACCTCGGCGTCGCCGCCGTCCTCGCCTCGCTCTACCCGGCCGTCACGGTCCTGCTCGCCGCCACCGTCCTCGGTGAACGGCTGGGCGTCGGCCAGCGGCTCGGGATCGGAATCTGCACCCTCGCCGTCGGCACTCTCGCCCTCGGCTGACACCACCGCAACGAAGGAGAACGAGATGTCACCACGATCGCCCGCAGTGCCGGTCAGGCCCCAGCCTCCGCCGGCTCGTCGGCACCGGCTTCGTCGCCACGCTCGCAGCGATGGCGGCCAACACCCTGGCCGCTGCGCTCGCCCGGGCCGTTGGAGTCGACTTCGAGGTCGCCGCTGGTGAAGAAGCGATCCCGTTGTCCGGGATCGCCGTGGTGACCGGCTTCTTCTCGGTCGTGGGCATCGTCATGGCCGCAGCTCTTCGTCGTTGGAGCGCCCGTCCTGCCGAGCGTTTCGTTCAGACGGCCGTGACGCTGACCGCGATCTCGTTGGTCCCGCCGTTCCTCTCCGATGCAGACACCGCGACCACCGCCGCCCTCCTCGGGCTGCACCTCGTCGCTGCGACGGTGATGATCCCCGCCCTGGCTCGGTGCCTCCGCACGCCCTGAATTTCAAGCGAAGCGCACGGCGATGCCGGGGTAGTCGACCACCAACCCGGCGTCGTCGTACGCGAGCAGTGCGTGGAAGTCGCCCTCGGCCGTGTAGTCGAACCGGTGATCGTCGCGCCGCCGGTACGTCTGGTCGTGGCGGCGCACGACGAGGTCGAGGGCCTGGACGTAGACAGCGGACGCCACGACCTCCTCGCCGACCGGCAGGGTCATCCGGTGGATGGGCAGGGTGTTGGTGCAGGCCGAGGCCTCGAGGTCCACGTCGAGAGACCGTCGAGGTGGGGCGCAGGACGCCCGTCGACGGTCCAGCGGCCCTCCCCGTCGGAGCGGAGGACGGTACGGCGGAGGCCCGCCAACGTGTCCGACGAGACGTGCACCTCTCGCGTGCGCCACTGCTCGTCCAGCGTGATGTCGTACGACACCGCGTAGGCCTGCCGTCCTCGACTGCGGAGGTGTGGCCCCGCAGCCGGCCTGGCTCGGCGTACATCACCTCGAATCCGTCGACTGCGTCGACGAAGCGCCAGGCCGCAGAGGACGGCAGGTCCGCGACATGCCCCCGCCAATCAGACAGCCAGTGTCCGCCCGGCCCTGGTCGAACCTGGGGTGAGGTTCAGTCCCCCAGGGCGAGTGACTAGGACGAGACCTTTCGCAATGCCCCCGGGTGCCGCCCGGTGAGCCGGTCGAGCGCGGCCTGCGCTGCGGCGTCTGCGGGGATGAGGACGACCAGCGTCAGCCCGTCGCCGGCCAGGAGCACCTCGGGCGAGATGCGGACCAGTCCGACCTCGGGGTGCACGACCGCCCGCAGACCTAGGTCGGGCGCGCCGGTCGGCCGGGCTTCCCACCGCGAGGTGAACTCCGCGCCGAGCGACCCGGAGAGCTCAGCGACGACCTCGGCCGTGTCCCGTCCACCGTGCAGGTGCAGCCACGCCACGAGCGCGTCGGCCAGGACCGCCCAGTCGGCGACCGCCGTCCGGGCGCGGCCATCGGTGAACGCGTAGCGGAGCAGCTCGGGTCGTGCGTCGTCGATCATGCCGAGCGGCCGGACCAGGCGGTCGAACGCGTCGGTCCAGGCCACCAGCTCCGTACGACGGCTCACCAGTACGGCGGGCGTCGGCTCGAGCCGGTCGAGCAATGCCAGCAGCCCGGTAGGTACGTCGCGCTCGCCCGGACAACCTTCGCCGCAGACGAGCTCGGTGCCCTGGCTGAGCGCCACCAGCTGATGGAGGTGCATCCGATCGGTGCCGTCGAGGCGCAGGGCTTCCGCGATCGCACCGACCACCTGGGTCGAGGGCCGGCGGTCGCGTCCCTGCTCGAGGCGCGTCAGGTACTCCACGCTGATGCCCGCCAGGGTCGCCAGCTCAGAGCGACGCAGCCCGGGCGTGCGCCGCCGGTCACCGCGGGGCAGGCCGACGTCCTCGGGTTGCACCGCCTCGCGACGCGCCCGCAGGAAGCTGCCCAGCTCACCTTCGATCACCACGCCATTCTCCCCTCCGGCAGGCGCGTGGCCCTGCGGGGGCCACCCTCAGCACGGCCTCCCCCCCGGCTCCGCAGCGCAGCAGATTGGAGCCATGACCAACACACACCACCAGCTCCGCATCGCGATCATCGTCGGAAGCACCCGACCCGGCCGGCGAGGCGCCGACGTCGCGGCCTGGGTGCACGAGGCGGCACGGCGTCGCGGCGATGCGACGTACGACGTCCTGGACCTCGCCGACCACCCGCTCCCGCACCTCGACGAGGCGATGCCGCCGATCCTCGGCTCGTACGGCGAGCCCCACACCCGCGCCTGGGCCTCGACGATCGCTGCGTACGACGGCTTCGTCGTCGTCACCCCGGAGTACAACCACTCGATCCCGGGCGTGCTGAAGAACGCGATCGACTACCTGTTCGCGGAGTGGAACGACAAGGTCGCCGGTGTGGTCGCCTACGGCGCCGAGGGCGGTGCGCGCGCCACCGAGCACTTGCGCCAGATCTTCGGCGAGCTCAAGGTGCCGGTCGTCCGCCAGTCCCTCGCGCTGTCGCTCTACCTCGACTTCGAGGACTTCGAGCGGCTCTCGCCGCGCTCCCAGCAGGCCGGCCAGCTCGACACCCTCTTCCGACTGAGCATGCCTGGAACCTGGGGCGCTGCGAAAGCATCTCGGCCGACCGACAGTCAACCCTTCACATTCGGCGCGGAGGGGAGCAGTCTGACCAGGAACAGCCCCTTCGTTCGGGAGGTCGAGCGTGACGACAACCGTCAGCCGCTTCGAGACCGGGCTCGCGCCATGCGGCAAGAAGCGCGACGGCGAGAGCGTGATGACCGAGGACCACCAGGGCCTCTACACCGAGGATCGCCGCTACTCCTGCGGGTGCCTCACCACGAAGGAGGAGTACCACGACGGCAGCGTCCACTTCATGGTCGTGAACCACCACGGCAAGGTGCTGCTGGACGAGGAGCTGCGGGGTGAGTGAAGAAGGCCTGATACGCGCCGCCCACGATGTCCTCATCGTGGGCGGCGGCGCAGCAGGGCTGCGCGCGGCGATCGCGATCGCGGAGACGGACCCGGACCTCGACGTGGCGGTGATCTCGAAGGTCTACCCGATGCGCAGCCACACGGTCTCCGCCGAGGGCGGCGCAGCGGGGGTCATCGCCGACGACGACAGCATCGACGAGCACATCTACGACACCATCTCCGGAAGCGACTGGCTCGGCGATCAGGACGCCATCGAGGCCTTCGTCAACGAGGCTCCCCGCGAGCTGCTGCAGCTCGAGCACTGGGGCTGCCCCTGGAGCCGGCAGGACAACGGTCGGGTCGCGGTCCGGCCCTTCGGCGGCATGAAGAGGAAGCGCACCTGGTTCGCGGCCGACAAGACCGGCTTCCACATGCTGCACACGCTGTTCCAGACGACGCTGAAGTACCGCGAGGTCACCCGGTACGACGAAGTGTTCGTCACCCGCCTCCTCGTGGACGAAGGCCAGGTGCACGGCGTCGTCGGGATCGGGCTCTACTCCGGCAAGATCCAGGCGGTCACCGCGAAGGCGGTCGTCCTGGCCACCGGTGGCTGCGGCAAGGTCTTCCCGTTCACCACCAACGCCAACATCAACACCGGCGACGGCATGGGCCTCGCCTACCGCGCGGGCGCGCCGCTCAAGGACATGGAGTTCATCCAGTACCACCCGACCGGCCTGCCCTTCACCGGCATCCTGATCACCGAGGCCACCCGGGCCGAGGGCGGCTGGCTGCTCAACAAGGACGGCTACCGCTACCTCCAGGACTACGACCTCGGCACGCCCACCCCGAAGCCCGAGCTGCGCAGCATGGAGCTCGGCCCCCGCGACCGGCTGTCGCAGGCGTTCGTCCACGAGGTCGCGAAGGGTCGTACGTCGGACTCGCCGTGGGGTCCGATCGTCCACCTCGACCTGCGGCACCTCGGCGCGGACCTGATCGACACGAAGCTGCCGTTCGTGCGTGAGCTGTGCCTGAAGTACGAGCGGATCGACCCGGTGCACGAGCTGATCCCGGTCCGCCCGGTCGTGCACTACATGATGGGCGGCGTCCACACCGACATCGACGGCGCGACGCCGCTCGCCGGGCTCTACGCCGCGGGTGAGACCGCCTGCGTGAGCATCAACGGCGCCAACCGGCTCGGGTCCAACTCGCTGCCGGAGTGCCTGGTCTTCGGGGCTCGCGCCGGCCGGGCGGCCGCGGAGTTCGCCCGTAGCGCCGGGCTGCCGCCGGCCGTGATCGGGGCCCAGGCGGCCGACGAGGTGCGACGCCTCGAGCGGGACCTCCTCGGCAAGGACTCCGGGGGCGAGAGCATCGCGGCGATCCGTGGGGAGATGCAGACGACGATGGAGGACGCCGCCGGCATCTACCGGACCGGCCCCGAGATGGCCAAGGGCATCAGCACCTTGCGCGAGCTGCAGGAGCGGATCGGGCGGGTGGGGATCGCCGACACCAGCCGGTCGTTCAACACCGAGCTGCTCGCGGCCCTCGAGCTGGCCAACATGCTCGACATCGGCGAGTGCATCCTCCAATCGGGACTGCAGCGCGAGGAGTCGCGGGGCGCGCACCAGCGCACCGACTTCCCCGACCGCGACGACGAGAAGTTCCTCATGCACCAGCTGGTGCACCGCAACACCGACGGGACGCCGCGCGTCGGCTCCCAGCCGGTGACCATCACCCGCTGGCCTCCGGGCGAACGGGTCTACGGGAGGTAACGCATGGCCACACGGACAGCATCCGGCTCGAGGTCACGAGGTACCGCCCCGAGGGCGACGACGAACCACAGCTGCAGGAGTACGACGTACCCCTTCGCAAGGAGTGGACGATCCTCGACGGGCTCAACCACGTCAAGGACGAGGTCGACACCACGCTGTCGTTCCGCTGGTCCTGCCGGATGGGCATCTGCGGCAGCTGCGGGATGAACGTGAACGGCGAGCCCAAGCTGACCTGCGCGACCTTCCTGGACGACTACGCGCCCGGGCCCGATCCGGGTCGAGCCGCTCGCCAACTTCCCGATCATCCGGGACCTCGTCGTCGACATCGACGACTTCATCCAGAAGCTGCCGCGGGTCTCGCCGTGGATCATCCGCGACGACGACGCCGTGCTCGACAAGGGGAGAGATCGACGGCGAGTACCTCCAGACGCCGGAGGAGCTCGAGGCCTACCAGCAGTTCAGCATGTGCATCAACTGCATGCTCTGCTACGCCGCGTGCCCCGTCTACGGGCTCGATCCGGAGTTCATCGGGCCTGCTGCGATCGCCCTGGCCGAGCGCTACGACCTCGACTCGCGGGACCACGGAGCGCGCGAGCGGCTCGACGTACTCATCGAGCACGAAGGTGTCTGGGGCTGCACGTTCGTCGGCGAGTGCACGACGGTGTGTCCCAAGCACGTCGACCCGGCCGGCGCCATCCAGCGCTACAAGCTCAAAGCCGCGAAGGAGAACGTCAAGGCCTTCGTCCTGCCGAGGTTCCTGCAATGACCGACCTACGCGTTCACCAGCCCGAGATGTCCACCTGGTGGTGGACGAAGAAGCGGTCGTACTTCCTGTTCGTGATGCGCGAGCTGAGCAGCTTCTTCGTGGCCTGGTTCGTGGCCTTCCTGCTCGTGCTCGTCGCCTCCGTCGGGAGGAGCGAGGCGGCGTACCAGGACTTCCTCGACTGGGCGGCCGCGCCGTGGATGGTGGCGATCAACCTGGTCGCGTTCGCGTTCCTGGTCCTGCACGTCGTGACCTGGTTCAGCCTCACGCCCCAGGCGATGGACGTCCGGATCCGCGGCGAGAAGGCACCGGCGGCCGTGATCATCGCCTCGCAGTACGTCGGCCTCGCGGTCGTGTCCGCCTTCGTCGTCTGGCTGGTGACCCGATGAGCACCCCCGTCGTCGCCCCGCGCCGACCCGCGATGAAGCGCCGGATCGAGCCGCTCGTGTGGCTGATGTTCAGCGGCGGCGGAGTGATGGCCGCCGTGTTCCTGCCGTCGCTGGTGTTCCTGTTCGCCTTCGCGTTCCCCCTCGACTGGATCGACCCGCCGGACCATGACCACCTGGCCGCCGTGGTCGGCAACCCGTTGACCTTCCTCTTCCTCCTCGGGATGTTCGTGGTCCTCCTCGTCCACAGCGCCCACCGGTTCCGCTACACGCTGTACGACGGCCTCCAGATCAAGCACCAGCGGATCACCGCGCTGGTCTGCTACGGCGTGGCCGCGGTCGGCGCGGTCACCGCGTTCGTCGTACTCGTGACCGCGCTCTGAGGGTTCAGAACTCGAAGACGAGCCTGGCCGGCGCCTGGCCGGTGAGCACCTCGTCGATCGCCGTCGTTGACCTCGTCGAGCTTGCGCGTCTCGGCGACGACCGTGGTACGTCCGCGCGCGTGCAGCTCGAAGACCTCGGTCAGGTCCTGGCGGGTGCCGACGATCGAGCCGATCACCGAGATCCCCTTGAGGACGGTCGGGAAGATCGGCAGTGCACATCGGTCCCTCGGACTCGGGCGGCAGGCCCGACGCAGACCAGGCGGCCGCCGCGGCGGAGCGAGGCGAAAGCCTGCTCGAAGACCGACGGGATCACCGCGAGGACGACGGCGACGTCGGCGCCACCGAGCGCCTCGATCGCGGCCACGGGGTCGGTCGTGGCTGCGTTGACGACGTGGTCGGCGCCGAGCTCGCGGGCCATGTCCAGCTTGGCGTCGTCCACATCGACGGCGATCACCGTCCCGCCGACGAGCCGCGCGTACTGAACGGCCAGGTGGCCCAGGCCGCCGATCCCGAAGACGGCGACCTTCTCGGCCGGGCGGACGTCGGCAACCTTGATCGCTTTGTACGTCGTCACGCCGGCGCAGGTCAGGGGTGCGGCGTCGAGCGCTGTGACGCCGGCGGGGACCAGTACGGCGTACGCCGCGTCGGCGACGGCGTACTCGGCGAAGCCACCGTCGATGGAGTAGCCGGTGTTCTGCTGCTCCTCGCACAGCGTCTCCCAGCCGCTGACGCAGTGGTCGCAATGACCACACGCATGGCCGAGCCAGGGAAGGGCGACGCGGTCGCCGACGGCGCGGGCTGTGACGCCCTCACCGAGGGCCTCGATGATGCCGACACCCTCGTGGCCCGGCACGAACGGCGGGGACGGCTTGACGGGCCAGTCGCCGTGGGCGGCGTGGATGTCGGTGTGGCACAGCCCGGACGCCTCGATCCGCACCAGGATCTGGCCGGGTCCAGGGCTCGGGATCTCCCGGTCCTGGATCTCGAGGGGTGCGGTGAAGCTGGTGACGACGGCGGCCTTCATGGTTCCTCCATGGTTGAAGTGGTCTGCATCTCCCGACCACCCTTCGCCTCCGGCGGTTCGGCGGGCAGGGTCACAAGTCCCGCGCCGTCGTGCCCCACGGCCCGGTCACACTCCGCATCTGCTACGGCGTCAGACCCGCGATCGCTGCGTTCGTCGTACTCGTGACCGCGCTCTAGCTGACGTCTCCGGCGAAGACGTCGAGGATGCAGAAGTCGTCCGGCCCGGGCTCGCAGTTCGAGTTGTCCCCGCGAACGGTTCCGGAGCCCTCGGTCACGCCGGGAAGCGTCGACTCGACGACGAACCAGTGGCCCATGGTCTTCTTGCCGCCCTGGAAGTTGATGGTGGCGTTGTAGTGGATCGTCACCTCGCCGCTGTCGCACTCGACGAGCTTGTCGCCGATGAACAGGACCCGGTTCGGGCCGATCTGTTCGCCAAGTCCCCAGAGGTCGGTCACGGTGGTGCAATCGGCGAACGCGCCGCCCGCTTCGATGATCGGGCTGGTCACGTCGTTGGTGTTGACGACGAAGTAGTCGCCGTGCGGAGCGGCGGTCGCAGGCGGGGCCCCGGCGATCACCGCGGCGACCGCGGCGACCAATGCGAGGGCAGGCCGGATGATGGGGGTCATCTGTATGCCTTTCGATTGAGGAGGAATTCGATGTTCCTCCGAGCGGTTTCCGTTAGCCAGACCCAGAGGGCAAAGAATCCCGTTGCCTAGGGCACTGAACGTTCCTAGCGTCGTGGCATGACATCTCGGTTGGCTGCGCTCGTCTTCGACGCGCACGATCCCGTCGTACTCGGGGGATTCTGGGCCGGCCTGCTCGGGTTCGAGCTGGTCGACGACCCCGACGGCGGCACCGCGCTGCTCCCTGACGACGACACCGGCTTCCGGATCGAGTTCTTCCCGACCCAGGACCGGAAGACCGGCCCCAACCAGATCCACTTCGACCTGACCAGCAACCTCGAGGAACAGGAGCGGATCGTCGAGCGGGCGCTCGGGCTCGGCGCCCGGCACATCGACGTCGGTCAGCTGCCGGAGGAGGAGCACGTCGTGCTCGCCGATCCCGAGGGCAACGAGTTCTGCGTCATCGAGGCGGGCAACAACTTCCTGGCCGACTGCGGCGCCATCGGGGCCCTGTCGTGCGACGGCACGCAGGCGGTCGGCTACTTCTGGAGCGAGGCGCTCGGCTGGCCGCTGGTCTGGGACCAGGACCAGGAGACCGCGATCCGGGCGCCGTACGGCGGACCGAAGATCACGTGGGGCGGCCCGCCCGTCGCGCCGAAGACGGGGAAGAACCGGCTGCACTTCGACCTCGCCCCGCCTGCGGACGAAGATCAACAGGCCGAGGTCGAACGCCTCATCGCCCTCGGTGCGAAGCGCATCGACATCGGGCAGGGCGACGTCAGCTGGGAGGTCATGGCCGACCCGGACGGCAACGAGTTCTGCGTCCTGACGCCGCGATAGCCCGGCAGTCGCTCAGCTCGTCAGGAAGGCCCGGGCGGCCTCCTCGACCCGGGCGTAGTGGTCCGACCAGCCGGCCCCGTCGCGGTGCGCCACCATCTGGTCGCCGGGCGCCTGACCGATCGCGCCGTCGATCAGCTCCCGGACGATGTCGACGTGGCCCGGCATGCCGGGCCGTCTCCACGGTCATGTGCACGAGGATCCGGTGCAGCGTGACCGCCCGCCGGCCCTCGGACCACCACGGCACCTCGCCGGGTGCGTCGAGCGGCAGCTCGGTGATGGTGGCGTCCGCGGCGTCGGCGGCGAACCGGTAGAGGTCGATGATCTCCGCGCTGGTCTCCTCCGGCGTCGCGAAGAAGTCCGCGTCGGGCTCGGCGCCCTCCTCGAACCACGGCAGCCCGCGCCCGCGGGGCCGGCCGAAGGTGATGGTGAAGTAGTCGAGGCCGACGCTCGCCACGTGCTTGACGACACCGAGGAGGTTGGTGCCGGTCGGCGTGAGCGGGCGGCGCAGGTCGTACTCACCCAGCCCGTCGAGCTTGCTCAGCAACCCGTCGCGCTCGTCGCGGAGGTAGCGGTGCATGGTCTGCTTCTGGTCATCGGCGACGTCCATGCCGCTGACCCTGCCATGTACCACCCCCGGTGATCAGTCGGGCGCGTAGCCGAGGCCCATCGCCGCCAGTGCCGCGGCCATCCGGTCCAGTGCGATCGGGCCGACGCCGTGCAGGGCGGCGAGGTCGCGGCGGGTCCAGGAGCTCACCGCTTCCAGGGTGTGCAGGTCGGCCGCGCGCAACGCCCGGGTCGCCGGCGCGCCGATGGTGCGCGGCAACGGAGTGCCCGTACGACGGGGCGCCCGCTCGCGCGGGCCGTCCTCGTGGTCGAGCACGGCCTCGCCACGCGGCGACAGGCGGTAGCCGATCGCGAGCGACTCGGTCAGCCCGCGTTCCTTGAGCTTGCGGACGTCCCGCTTGAACTCGGCCGTCGGCCGCTCCACCTGCAGGGCGAGCTCGGGCGCGCGCACCTCCGGGTTGGTGTCGATGAGCCGCAGCGTCGCGCGGGTCCAGGGGCCGATCGGCGAGGCGGCGTCGAGCCGGTCGAGTCCGGCGACGATCTCGGCCAGCTCGTCGGCGGACGGCAGTGCCTCGCGCAGGGTCTCGCGCGGGTCGGGCCCGGCGTACCGCAAGCCGACGCGGAAGACGCGTCCGTCCGGACGCGTGGAGAGGGCGGCCTTGAGTGCGGTCAGCGAGGCCGCGCCACACCGGCGGGCGTCGTCGGCGCGGAGCGCGGCGAGCGGGACCGGTTCGACACTGGTGACCTCGAGCAGGCCGACTGCTGTGCGCAACCGGGTCCCGACCTTCACCCGCGCCCGGTCCCAACGGCGGAAGGCCAGATCGATCTCGCCGTCCCGGATGGCCTCGAGCTCGGAGGGTCGGATCATCACGTTCCGGAGCATAGGTCGCGCTTCGGGACGGGCCACTAGGTTGGGGTCATGCAACAGGTCCAGGCCGTCGTCGCCCGCGCCCAAGGCGCCCCCGTCGAGATCGTGACCATCAACGTCCCCGACCCGGGTCCGGGCGAGGCAGTGGTGAAGGTGCTGACCTGCGGCGTCTGCCATACCGACCTGCACTACCGCGAGGGCGGGATCAACGACGAGTTCCCGTTCCTGCTGGGTCATGAGGCCTCGGGGATCGTCGAGTCGGTCGGTCCCGACGTCACCGGCGTCGCGCCGGGCGACTTCGTGGTCCTGAACTGGCGGGCGGTCTGCGGCGAGTGCCGTGCGTGCAAGCGCGGTGACCTCCACTACTGCTTCGCCACCCACAACGCGAAGCAGAAGATGACGCTCGCCGACGGGCCGGACGCCGGCAGGGAGCTGTCGCCGGCGCTGGGCATCGGGGCGTTCGCCGAGAAGACCCTGGTCGCCGCGGGGCAGTGCACCAAGGTCGATCCGGAGGCACGGCCCGCAGCGGTGGGCCTGCTGGGCTGCGGTGTGATGGCCGGCATCGGCGCGGCGATCAACACCGGCGCGATCACTCGCGGCCGGAGCATCGCGGTCATCGGCTGCGGCGGCGTGGGCGTCGCCGCGATCGCGGGCGCCGCGCTGGCGGGCGCGAGCCCGATCATCGCCGTCGACATCGACGCCAAGAAGCTGAAGCAGGCGAAGAAGATGGGCGCCACCCACACCATCGACTCCTCGCCGCTGTCCGGGCTCGATCCGGTCGCGGAGATCAAGCGCATCTGCGCGGAGACGTACGACGGAGCCGACGGCGCCGACGTGGTCGTCGAAGCGGTCGGCCGGCCGGAGACCTGGCAGCAGGCGTTCTACGCCCGCGACCTCGCCGGCACGCTGGTCCTGGTCGGCGTACCCACGCCGGACATGAAGGTCCCCGACATCCCGCTGATCGACGTGTTCGGCCGCGGCGGCGCCCTGAAGTCCAGCTGGTACGGCGACTGCCTGCCCAGCCGCGACTTCCCGATGCTCGTCGACCTCTACCTGCAGGGCCGCCTGGACCTCGACGCCTTCGTCTCCGAGGAGATCGGGCTGGGCGACGTCGAGGCGGCGTTCGAGCGGATGCACGGCGGGCGACGTGCTGCGCTCGGTGGTCGTCCTGTGACCCAGCCCGGGCCGGCTGGCGGCGGTCTGCGGGTCGACCACGCCGTCAGCAGCGGCACCTTCACCCTCGACGGCGAGACCTTCGACGTCGACAACAACATCTGGGTGATCGGCGACGACACCGAGTGCGTCGTCATCGACGCCCCGCACTCGATCGACGACATCCTCGCCGTCGTGGGCGATCGGCGGGTCAAGGCCATCGCCTGCACCCATGCCCACGACGACCACGTCCGCGTCGCACCAGGCCTGCGGGAGCTGGTCAATCGACGGGTCGGGTGCGCCGATCCTGCTGCACCCCGACGACCGGCCGTTGTGGGAGCTCACCCACGGCGGGCCGGACTCCGTCGACGGCTACCTGTGGGACCTCGACCTCGCCGACGGCATGGACATCGAGGTCGCCGGCACCACGCTGACCGTGCTGCACACGCCGGGCCATGCGCCGGGCGCGGTCTGCTTCTACGCACCCGACCTGGGCTGCGTGTTCACCGGCGACACCCTCTTCCAGGGTGGCCCCGGCGCGACCGGTCGGTCCTTCAGCGACCGACCCACGTTGGAGGCGTCGATCCGGGCGAAGCTGTTCGCCCTGCCCGACGACACCGTCGTCCACACCGGTCATGGCGAGGACACGACGATCGGCGCCGAGCGTGCCGGGCTGGGTGACTGACGGACGGGCCGAATCGGATCGAGCAGGAATCGAGAAGCCCCCGCCGTACCTCCGCGAATAGCGTCATCGCATGAACTCCATCGACACCATCACCCTCGAAGTGGCCGACCCGCAGGCCGCTGCCAACTTCTACAAGTCCGCCTTCGGCGACGACGTTCCGCTCGACTTCCGCGCGTCCGAGGAGCCGACCAGCGGCTTCCGCGGGTTCTCGATCTCGCTCGTCGTCTCGCAGCCCAGCACCGTCCACGCGCTCTTCGACGCGGCGGTCGCCGCAGGTGCCACCACGCTCAAGCCGGCCGCCAAGTCCTTCTGGGGAGTCGGCGGCGTCGTCCAGGCGCCCGACGGCACCATCTGGAAGATCGCGACCTCGGCCAAGAAGGACACCGACCCGGCCGACCGCACGATCGACGAGGTCGTGATCCTGCTCGGTGCGGGCGACGTGAAGGAGAGCAAGCAGTTCTACGTCGACCAGGGCCTGGAGGTCGCGAAGAGCTTCGGCCGCAAGTACGTCGAGTTCGCCAGCCCCGCCGGCTCGGTCAAGCTCGCGCTGTACGGACGTCGGGCCGCGGCCAAGGACGCGGGCGTCCCGGAGGAGGGCTCCGGTTCCCACCGGATCGTCATCCGCAGCCAGGCCGGGACGTTCACCGACCCCGACGGCTTCGTCTGGGCGAGCTAGGGCTGGACGAGCGAGGGGCAGGGTCAACCCGCGTGTGCCGCCTCGATGCACCGCTTCAGGCCGCGTCCTGCCTACGCTGGGCCCGTGAGTGAGTGGCCGGCGGTGGCCGGCGTGGTCGAGCTTCCCGACGGTCGCCGCGTGCGCGGCACCGGCGTACGACGACCGCGCGACGATGCGCCCGATCCCGACTTCGCGGTCTACCTGCTCGGCCGCGACCCGCAGATCACCACCTGGCCCAACCAGTGGGTGCGCTGGCGCGACTTCCACCTGCCCGACTCCACCGACGACGCCGTCGCCGCGTTGCGGTCGGCGCACACCCGCGCCGCCACCGAGCGGGTCGAGGTCGCGTGTGCGGGCGGCCGCGGCCGGACCGGTACGGCGCTCGCCGCGCTGGCCATCCTCAGTGGAGTCAGCCCGGACGACGCCGTCGCGTGGGTGCGCCAGCACTATCACCCGAAGGCGGTCGAGACCCGTCCCCAGCGGCGGTGGGTCGAGAGCGTGGGCGGCTCGCTCCTCGCCTAGCGCCTAGGCGTGCGGGGTGAGGACGACGACCGGGATCGGGCGGTCAGTCCTCGTCCGGTACGTCGCGTAGCGGTCCGGAGCAGGATCGTCGGTACGCCGAGCAGCCGGTGGCCGAGCCGGCCGTCGGTGCGCTCGTAGATCGCGCCGTGCACCTGGAGGGTGCGGGTGTAGAGACTCATCGGGCCTTCTTGACGGCCCGCACCAGGCCGTTGAGGAGGCCGGCCGCGATCACCTTGGTCAGCGCCTTCTCGACGAGGGGCAGGCGCTGGTCGGCAAGCACGGTGTAGCTGATGGCGGTGCCGCCTCCGGCTTGCTCGAGTACGACGTCGCCGTGGTAGTTGCGAAGCGGCACGCCCGCCAGGGCCTTGTAGGTCAGTCGCCGGCCGGGCTCGAACGCGGTGACCTCCTCGACGATGGCCGGCATCGGGAGAGGGCCCTTGATCCGTCGTACCGCGCCGACGCCGTTGCGGTCGGCAGCACCTGCGCTGGTCAGCGTGGCCGAGATCCCGGGGGCCCAGTTGCTGAGGCCCTCGTGGTCGGCGAGCACCTCCCACACGGCGTCGATCGGTGCGGAGACGGTGGCGTGGACGGTCGACTGCATGGTCGGAACGTAACGCAACCCGGACAGGTCGATGGCGCCCGATCGCAGCCGTGGGACGACTGCGATCGGACGCCAGGTGGGTGGGGCGAGGGTCAGGCCGCCTCGAGCGCCGGCTCGGGGAGGTCGTCGATCGTCGGGTCGACCTCGGGGTCGGTTGCCCGCTCACGGGTGAGCGCCAGCCCGAGGATCGCCACGATCGCACCGGCGGCCGCGACCGCTCCGGCGAACACCAGGCCGGGCCGGAACGCGTCCAGCGCCTCGGCCGGCGTCGTGGCCGGACTGCCCGACGTGATCATCGCGGTCGTGACGGCGAGGATCAGCGCAGGGCCGACCTGCATCGACGTCTGGAGCACGCCCGCCGCCAGTCCCTGCTCGTGGTCGTCGATCCCGCTCGTGGCCTGGATGTTGACGGCAGGGAAGCCGATCCAGCCGATGCCGATGAGCAGCACCGCAGGCAGGATCATGGCGACGTACGACGGCGACGTGTCGATCCGCAGGAACGCGAGGTAGCCGATCGCCATCACGCTCAGCGTCACCGCGATGACCGGTCCGGTGCCGAACCGCTCGACCAGCCGGTCGGAGAAGAACGCCGACGCGGTCACCATCAGCCCGACCGGCAGCAGCGCCAGTGCGAGCTCGAGCGGGCTCCAGCCCAGGGTGTCCTGGAAGAACAGCGTCGCGATGAACTGGAAGCTGAAGTAGGAGCCACCCATCGCGACGATCGCCAGGCTGGCCCGGACGAGCGACACCTTGCGCAGGATGCCGAGCCGGATCAGCGGGTGCCGAACCCGCGACTCGACCGTGACGAACGCCGCGACCAGCGCCGCCACTGCGAGGAACGACAGGACCGTGCGTGCCGATGCCCAGCCGGCCTCGGGTGCGCTCACCACGGTGTAGACGAGCAGCAGCATCGCGCCGGTGGAGAACGCCGCGCCGAGCAGGTCGTGGCCGCCTTCCTCAGCGGGCTTGTCCTTGGGGAGCAGGAGGTACGCCGACACCAGTGCGGCGAGCGCGATCGGCACCGGCAGCAGGAAGGTCCAGCGCCAGCCGACGCCGGTCATCAGGCCGCCGAACACCAGGCCGAAGGAGTAGCCCCCGGCGCCGAACACGGTGTAGATCGAGAGCGCCTTGTTGCGGGCAGGACCTTCGCCGAAGTTGGTCGTGATGATCGACAGGCCGGTCGGTGCGGTGAACGCGGCCGCGAGGCCCTTCACGAAGCGGGTCAGGATGAGCAGCGGTCCGTTGGAGACCAGGCCGCCGGCGAGGGAGGCGACGGCGAAGACGGCCAGCGCGATCAGGAAGACACGGCGGCGTCCCAGCAGGTCCGCCGTCCGGCCGCCGAGGAGCAGCAGTCCGCCGTACCCGAGGACGTAGCCGCTGATCAGCCACTGCAGGGACGAGGTCGACAGGTCCAGCTCGGCGCCGATGGAAGGGAGCGCGACGCCGATCATGGAGACGTCGAGCCCGTCGAGGAACAGCACGATGCAGAGGGTGATGAGCATCGCCCAGACGCGAGGGGACCAGCCGGTGGTGGTGATGGCTCCGGTCGGAGCCAGGGGAGAGGTGGTCATGGAATGAAAGACTTCCATGCGTGTGCATTGAATGCAAGAGCAATTAATGTGTTTGCATGAACGTAACCTCGCGGCTAGGATGCGAGCCATGGCGACCCGCGCTTCCTCCCCGGCCAGAAGTGCCGTCGTGGACGAGTGGCGCAGCCTGCTCGACCGGCACGCGAAGGTCAGCTGTGCGCTCGAGAAGACGCTGCAGAGCGAGCACGGCATCGGGCTCAGCGAGTTCGAGATCCTCGACCGGCTCGTCGACGCCACGGATTCGTCGACCAACAAGGGCAGCTACCGGATGAGCGACCTGACGTCCGACATCTACCTCAGCCAGAGTGCGCTCTCCCGCGCGGTCGCGCGGCTCGAGAGCGACGGGCTCGTCCACCGCAGCATGTGCACCGACGACCGGCGCGCGATCTTCGTGTGCCTGACCGACGCCGGCCGCAAGGTGCACCAGGACGCCCGGCCCACGCACCGCGAGGTGCTGGGCGAAACCTGGGACGAGAGCCAGGCCTAGGCAGCCGGCCTTGCCACACCCGGCGCGAGCAGGGGCGCGGCCAGCGTCCAGACGTCGTCCCCGATCGGCGCCGGCCTGAGCGTCTGGCCGTCGAGGTTGACGACGACCCGGTGGCCGTCGGCGTGGAGCACCTCGTGGTCGGCCGACAGCACCTGGAAGCCGTAGGTCACGCTGGTCCGCCCGGCCCGCTCGACCCAGAAGTGGACGTCGACCTCGGAGATGCCGACGACCGGCTGGTGGTAGGTCATCGTCAGCTCCCGGATGACCAGCACCGCCTGGCTGGGGTTGAGCTCCCAACCCGCGTCGGCCCAGAAGTCGATGACGGCGTTGTCGAAGAGCAGCGCGTAGCGCGCGTGATGGAGCATCCCGAACCCGTCGAGGTCGTCGAGGTAGATCCGCTTGCGGACGAGGACGCCGGCACTGGTGTCGATCACCGTGAGCTCCCAACTGTGTGCGTGAGATATGCGTTCGATCGGTCGTATTGTTTGCCAGCGTACGCCGTCTCGATCTTTACGTCCAGTCGGACTTATAGTTAGTGGCGTGACGACCGACACCCCCATCGACGGACGCCGTGCCCGCGGCGACGTGACCCGGCGACGGGTCGCACGGGAGGCGTCGATGATCGCCACCGTCAGCGGCCTCGACTCGATCACCGTCGGCTCGCTGTCGGAGCGCACGGGCATCAGCAAGAGCGGCATCCTCACCGTCTTCGGCAGCCGTGAGGCGATCCAGGTGGCGGCCGTCGCCGAGGCCCGCCGGATCTACCAGGAGAAGGTGCTGGCGCCGATCTGGTCCGAGCCGGCCGGCGCCCCACGGCTGCGCGCCCTGCTGCGCTCGTGGGTCGACTACCTGAAGGCCGGCGTCTTCCCGGAGGCTGCTTCATCGCCGCGACGTCGGTCGAGTACGGCCACCGCACCGGCCCCGTGGCCGACGCCGTACGACGCCTCAAGCGCGAGTGGCTCGACCTGCTCGAGTCGGAGCTGACCACGGCGGGATCGAAGAACCCGGTCGACGATGCGTTCCGGATCGACGCCTACCTCAACGCCGGCAACACCCAGGACCAGCTGGACGGCGACGACGACCTGGTCCGAGCACCGAGCGCGCCGCCCGGCTCGCGCTCGACGTCATCCCGGCCTGAGCTCGGCAGCGAGGGTTGCCTGCGTGCGCGTGCGCATACGGACGTACCAAAGTCCGTCCCAAGCCATCGCGTCGCGCTCAGACCGAGCGCGTCGCGCGCACTTTGGTACGTCCGTGTGTCGACCTCACCGCCCGAATCTGCCCCGCGCGGGCGCGCGCAGCCGCACGCGTCCCGCGATTGGGTGCGCCGTTCGCCCTTGGTGAACTCCGGAATCCCGCCCGCCTGTCAGTCGTTGTCCTAGCCATGACCACTGACCCGAACGCGGAGTCGGGTGCACTGGACGCCTACTCCGCGATCACCACTTCGGTCGCCGCGGAGCTGACGCCGAAGGTGGCGGCGCTGCGAATCCGGTCGCGCCGCTCGGAGTCCGCAGGGTCTGCGGTGGTCCTGACCGGCGAATCCCACCTCCTCACCAACGCTCACGTCGTCGGCGACGCGGACGGCGGCATCGCGGAGTTCGCTGACGGCACGGTTGCCCAATTCGATGTTGTCGGCCGTGACCCGCTATCGGACCTGGCCGTCGTCCGCGCCGACCGGGAGGTGCCGGCTCCCCCTGAGTACGGCGACGCAAGTTCGTTGCTCGTCGGCTCGCTGGTGGTCGCCGTCGGCAATCCGCTCGGGCTGTCGGGCACCGTAACGGCGGGTGTCGTGAGCGCCCTCGGCCGCAGCATGCCCGCGCGAAGCCGGACGGCCGCGCGCCTGATCGAGGACGTCATCCAGACAGACGCGGCACTCAACCCAGGCAACTCCGGAGGTGCGCTGGCCGACAGCCGCGGCCGTGTCGTCGGCATCAACACCGCGGTCGCCGGGTTCGGCCTCGGCCTCGCCGTGCCCATCAACACCACGACCCACCGGATCATCCACGCGCTCATGCATGACGGGCGGGTGAGGCGCGCCTACCTCGGCCTGGTGAGCACCCCGGCCCAGCTGACGCCTGGCCAGGCCGAGCGCTTCGGTCAGCGCGGCGCACTTCGCGTCGTCGAGGTGGTGGAGAACAGCCCGGCAGCGCAGAGCGGCTTGCGAGCCGGCGACATCGTTCTCGCGATCGATGGCGCCCCGCTCGGCGATGCTCAGTCTTTGCAGAAACGCCTCTTTGCGGACGCGATCGGACTGCGGATGGAGGTCACCGTTGTGCGCAATGGTGCGCTGGTCGACGCTGTGGCGCTGCCGATCGAGCTCACCGACTGACCGCATCTTGCCTGGCCATGGTCGAGAGGGGTACGAGGCAGAACGCGCACGTCTGCGTCATTGCTATTGCTCCCGATGCCGTCGTCGCGGGCAACCAAAGTGAGGACAGGCGCGTCCCTCGGGTAGAGACTCCTTCTCGGAAGGGCACACCCGCATGCTTCGAACGCTCCTGGCAATCCTGCTCACCGGCCTGGTCCTGGTGGCGGCTCCGGCCGCGCCGGCCGACGCCAGCCCCGCGGTCGAGCGCGCCCAGCGCCGGCTCAACCAGCTGGGCTGCCAGTCCGGACCGGTCGACGGGCATGGGCGAGTGGACGCGGTCGGCGGTCATCCGCTTCCAGTCACGGCACCGGCTCTCGCAGACCGGCAACCTCAACCGCGCGACGACCCGCAAGCTGTACGACGACGGCGCGCACCGCTGCGACGTACGACCGGTGCCGCCGCACAGCGGGACCGGGCGGCGGATCGTGATCAGCCAGCGCCAGAACTGGGTCTGGCTGGTCGCCTCCGGCGGGCGCGTCCTCCACCAGAGCGGGATGATCGACAACCCCCGCGAGCTCGGCACCGGGTGGAAGCGGGTCGGGTCCTACTGCGGGCGCTCCGCCAAGATCCGCCGCAACCACGACGCGAGCGGCAGCCTGATCCTCCAGAACTTCACCCGGTTCGCGGCGTGCGGCATCGGCTTCCACCGGATCCCGACCTACCGCAGCGGCAACCAGATCCACCCCGACTGGATGGTCGGCACCAACCTCCGTGAGTCGCACGGCTGCATCCGGCTGCCGAAGCCGTTCTCGGAGCGGCTCTGGGACTTCGGCCGGATCGGCACCCGGGTGCGTGTCGTCAGAGGCTGACCACCCCGTTGATCGTGGTCGTGGTGGCGCCGCCGACCCAGATGGTGCCGTCTGCGTCGGTGTCGATGTGCAACCGACCGGCGCGGCCAAGCGCCGTACCCTGCGCTGCGACGTACGACGACGGCAGGACACCGTTGCCGGACAGCCACTGAGCCAGGCCCGCGCTGAGCGAACCGGTCACGGGATCCTCGGCGATCCCGGCGTCCGGCGCGAACCCGCGGACCTCGACCGCGACGTCGCCGCCGGGTGGGTGGAGCCCGGCCACCCCGATGTCGAGACCGTCGAACGCACCGAAGTCCGGCGAGAGCGCCAGCACGGCATCGGCATCACGAAGGAGTACGGCGACCCAGCCCGCGCCGTTGTCGACCCACTGGCTGTCCACCACCTCGGCCCGGCCGATCCGAAGCGCGGTGACGATCCGGTCGACGTCGGCGTCGTCGACCGGCCCGGACCGGATCAGCGGCGGTGCGGCGAAGGCCAGTCGTTCGGTGCGCCGTAGGTGCACCAGCCCGACCCCGCACTCCTGCACCAGGTGGTCGTTCCTGGGCACTCCGCCGGCTTCGAGCCAGGCGTGCGCGGAGCCCAGCGTCGGGTGTCCCGCGAACGGCAGCTCCCCGCCGGGGGTGAAGATCCGCAGTCGGTAGTCAGCCGCGGCATCGGTCGGGCGCAGCAGGAACGTGGTCTCCGACAGGTTGGTCCACCGGGCGAACGCGGCCATCTGCTCGTCGCTCGCACCGTCGGCGTCGTGCACGACCGCGACCGGGTTGCCGAGCAGCGGGTCGGCGCTGAAGACGTTGACCTGACGGAAAGGCAGCGGCATGCCGACGAGCGTAGGTGGCCGTTACGACACCGGACCGTCGCTGTCCTGGTTGTGCAGCACCAGCCACTCACCGCTCTGGAACGTGAACGTCACGCCGATGGCCAGCGGCACGCCGTCGTCGGACGGCGAGGGCGTGTAGACGGAGTCGAAGAGGGCGAAGCCGCTGCGGCAGCCGTCGACCGCGGTGTGGACGACATCGAGGGTCTGCGTCCATTCCTCGTCGGCGAAGAAGCTATCGATGAACCCGGCGGTGGCGTCCTTGCCCAGCAGCGTGCTGCCGTCGGCGAAGATCGCCGAGACGTCCGGGTGGAGCAGGTCGTTGAAGCCGTCGGCGTCCTTGTCGAACGTGGTCTGCCGGTAGTCCTCGACCGCGCCGGCGAAGCTGCGCTGGCATTGGTTCACAGAAGCTGTTCTGGGCCGAGGTGACGGCCGGAGCTCCCACGCCCACGGCGAGGGCAGCGAGCAGGGTGGTCGAGAGGGTGGCGATACGCATCTTGGACATGGTGGTCTCCGATCCGAGTGGTGAGTGGTGGCCTCAGCAGACAGCGGCCCGGAGCCGGACGGCCAACGATTCGGTCACGATCGAATCGCGCCGCTACGTCGCTGGCCGTTGCCAGACCTACGTTGGCGGGCATGATCGTGGCCGACCTCGACGCGGCGACCCTCGCGCGGATGACGATCCGACCCTCGCCCGTCCACGAGGTGATCGGCTGGCTCCGCCTCGTCGCTTCGGGTGATCGGCACCCTGTCTACGGACGGCCGAGTGCATCGGACCGCGCCGCGTTCCGCGACCCAGCCGTCGCGCTGGTCGTCGACCTGGTGGCCGGACGGGCCTACCAACCCGACCTGCTCACCCCGGTGGTCCGCAGTGGCAGCGTCGACACGGCGTTTCGCGACCAGCTCGATGCAGTTGCGGCCGCCGACCCGGGCCGGACCGCGACCGAGGTCGCGTGGACGTACGCCGGCTGCACGGCCCCGACTCGCGTCCGGGCCGCGCTCGACCGCGGCGACCTCGGTCGAGTGGCAGCGCGTGGACTTGCGACCGCCCGCCGCGCGATGGGCGACCGGTGGGCATCCGTGGCAGGGCGACTGGAGCGGTCGACGCACGAGGCAGCAGCTACTGCCGCACGCGAGGGCGTGGGCTCCTTACTCGACGGGATGCACCGCGACGTCCGCTGGACCGGCGGCGAGCTGCGGATCGCCAAACCTTACGACGAGTCCGTCCATTACCGGGATCGGGAGCTGGTCCTCTCACCGTCCGTGATGACCTGGCCACGGTTGACTGTCCAAGTGGTTCACGAGAGCCGGGGCAGCCTGGTGTTTCCGGCCGCCGCGTTCGGCGAGGGCACGCCCCGTCGGACCGCGAGCAACGGGCTCGTCGGGCTACTCGGCGGCTCCCGTGCGGCGCTGCTGCGGGACCTCGACGTCCCGCGCACGACCACGGAGCTGAGTGTGCGCCACTCGCTGGCCAAGGCCACCGTCTCTCAGCACCTGGGGACCCTTGCCGCCGCAGGCCTGCTCGTCGCCACCCGGCGGGGCCGGCACGTCGACTACCGGCGGTCTGCTCGCGGTGACCTGTTCCTGACGTGACCCGCGGGTCAGCCACCGGGCGGTGAACGGCAGCACGAGCTCGTCGTACTCGGTCATGATGTTGGGCGTTCTAGTCGGCCGGGGTCACGCCGTCTCAGCGGGACCGGTACGCCGGCGCCCGGGCGTCGCGCTCCTCGGCCGACCGCTCGAGCAGCGGCAGCACCCGAGGCGCCACCACGGTGCCGAGCACGACCACGCTCGTCGTACGCACGACCGACGGCGAGCGGTTGAGCGAGATCAGCGTCTCCTGGAGGTCGGCGTGCGAGGTTGCCCCCACCTTGCAGAGCACGTCGGCGGTGCCGGTCGTGACGTAGGCCTCGAGGATCGTCGGCATCTGCTCGAGCTCGGGCGCGAGCTGGTCGAGGGCGCCCTGCGCGATCTCGAGGGTGACGAACGCGGACACGTGCTGACCGGCGGCCTCGAGGTCGATGTCGGGTCCGTAGCCGGTCACGACCCCCGTGGACTCGAGCCGCTGGAGCCGGGCCTGGACGGTTGCCCGGGCGACCTGGGTGAGCCGTGACAGCTCGAGGGCGCCGGCGCGCGGATGGTCGCGGAGCGCGGTGAGCAGGGCGAGGTCGAGCCGGTCGAGGTGCATGGTCAGGCAGCCTAGTAGTCAAACCGTCTAGTTCACGAGCACTTTACTGGTCAGAAGTTGCCATATCGACCACCGCCTGCTGGCTGACTTGAACAGCCTGAGGCCAATCCGCTTGGCTGGCAGCATGACCCTGGAACAGCTCACCGATTCCGAGCGCCTCGCCCACCTCAGCCTCGAGCAGCTGCACCAGCTCGTCGGCCTCGTGGAGTACGACGCCAGCCAGGACCCGTTCCCCGTCACCGGGTGGGACTCGGTCGTCTGGGCGGTCGGCAACGCGACCCAGACCGCGCACTTCTTCATCTCCGCGTTCGGCATGGACCTGGTCGCCTACTCGGGTCCGGAGACCGGCAACCGCGACCGCAAGTCCTACGTGCTCGAGAGCGGTGCGGTGCGGTTCGTGATCGAGGGTGGGGTCGATCCCGAGAGCGAGGTGATCCGTCACCACGCCCAGCACGGCGACGGCATCGTCGACATCGCCCTCGAGGTGCCCGACGTCGATCGCTGCATCGCGCACGCCGCCTCGCAGGCCGCCACCGTGCTCGAGGAGCCGCACGACGTCACCGACGAGCACGGCACCGTCCGCCGCGCCGCGATCGCGACGTACGGCGAGACCCGGCACACCCTGATCGACCGCAGCCGGTACGACGGCCCCTACCTCCCCGGCTACGTCTCCCGCCGCTCGACCCTGGTCCGCCCGGAAGGTGCGCCGAAGCGGCTGTTCCAGGCGCTCGACCACGTCGTCGGCAACGTCGAGCTCGGCCGGATGGACGACTGGGTCGACTTCTACCACCGGGTGATGGGCTTCGCGAACATGGCCGAGTTCATCGGCGACGACATCGCGACCGACTACTCCGCGCTGATGAGCAAGGTCGTCGCGAGCGGCAACCACCGGGTGAAGTTCCCGCTCAACGAGCCGGCCATCGCCAAGAAGCGCAGCCAGATCGACGAGTACCTCGAGTTCTACCGCGGCCCCGGCGCCCAGCACCTGGCGCTCGCCACCAACGACATCCTCACCGCCGTCGACCACCTCCGCGCGGCCGGCATCGAGTTCCTCGTACACGCCGGACTCCTACTACGAGGATCCCGAGCTGCGGGCGCGGATCGGCGAGGTCCGCGCGCCCATCGAGGAGCTGCAGAAGCGCGGGATCCTGGTCGACCGCGACGAGGACGGCTACCTGCTGCAGATCTTCACCAAGCCGATCGGCGACCGGCCGACGGTCTTCTTCGAGCTGATCGAGCGGCACGGGTCGCTGGGCTTCGGCAAGGGCAACTTCAAGGCGCTCTTCGAGGCCATCGAGCGCGAGCAGGACCGGCGCGGCAACCTCTAGCCGCCGCTGGTTGAGGTGCGTCGAGCGCAGCGACGAGCCTCGAAACCAAGGCGACTGAGAGGAGAGTGAGCCCATGGCGCACTACCAGCGGGTCGGCGACGTACCGCCGAAGCGACACACGCAGCACCGGGACCCCGACGGCAACCTCTACTACGAGGAGCTGATGGGCGAGGAGGGCTTCTCCTCCGACTCCTCGTTGCTCTACCACCGCTACGTCCCGTCGGCGATGGTCGACGCCCGGACGTGGGACCTGCCCGACCAGGCGACCGAGCCCAACGCGCCGTTGACGCCGCGCCACCTCGCCCTGCACGACCTCTATCCCGGGGACGGCTGGAAGGGCATCGACGCGGTCACCGGTCGCCGGCTGGTGCTCGGCAACGCCGACGTACGGATCAGCTATGCCGTCGTCGGCAGCACCTCCCCGCTCTACCGCAACGCCGTCGGCGACGAGGTGGTCTTCGTCGAGAGCGGTACGGCGACCGTGGAGACGGTGTTCGGTCACCTCGAGGCCGGGCCGGGCGACTACATCGTCATCCCGCGCGCCACGACCCACCGCTGGGTGACGTCCGGTGAGGAGACCGTTGCGCCTCTACGCGATCGAGGCCAACAGCCACATCACGCCGCCGAAGCGCTACCTGTCCCGGTTCGGGCAGCTGCTGGAGCACGCGCCGTACTGCGAGCGCGACCTGCGCCCGCCGACCTCGATGTTCGAGCTGGTCGAGACGCACGGCGGAGACAAGGACGTCGAGGTCTACCTCAAGCATCGCGGCACCGGGCCGGGTGGCCTGGCCGGCTCCGTGCACGTCGTACCGAACCACCCGTTCGACGTCGTCGGCTGGGACGGCTGCCTCTACCCCTATGCCTTCAACGTCGCGGACTTCGAGCCGATCACCGGCCGGGTCCACCAGCCGCCGCCGGTGCACCAGGTCTTCGAGGGACACAACTTCGTGGTCTGCAACTTCGTGCCGCGCAAGGTCGACTACCACCCGCTCGCGGTGCCGGTGCCCTACTACCACTCCAACGTCGACAGCGACGAGGTGATGTTCTACGTCGCCGGCGACTACGAGGCGCGCAAGGGCTCGGGCATCGGGATCGGGTCGATCACCCTGCACCCGGGCGGGCACGCGCACGGCCCGCAGCCGAGCGCGATCGAGGCCAGCCTCGGGGCCGAGCGGTTCGACGAGCTCGCGGTCATGGTCGACACCTTCCGGCCGCTGGAGATCGGCGAGGCCGGCCGCGCCAGCGACGACGGCGCGTACGCCTGGTCCTGGGCCGGCGGTCGTCGATGAGCCCACCTGCTACGGCGCGTTCGAGCAGGACGGCGTCGCGCGCGTCGGCGTGCGGTACGGCGATCGCGTGCTCGATCTCGCCGCCGCGCTCGAGCCCGACCTGGCCGCGGAGGTCATGGGGCCGAACCTGGACCGGTTGCTCGCCGCGAGGCCCTCGCTCTGGCGGTTGGTGTTCGACGCGGTCGCGGCGCTCGAGCCGCCCGAGGAGCACCTGTACGACCTGTCCGACGTACGGCTGCTGATGCCGTTCACCGTCGCCGACTACGTGGACTTCTACTCGTCCGAGCACCATGCGGCCAACCTCGGCCAGATCCTGCGTGGCCAGCCCGAGCTGCCCCCGAACTGGAAGCACCTGCCGATCGGCTACCACGGCCGCGCGGGCACCGTCGTGGTGTCGGGCACCGACGTCGTGCGGCCGAACGGCCAGCGACGAACGCCGGACGGCGAGGTGGTCTTCGGGCCGACCACGCGCCTCGACATCGAGGCCGAGGTCGGGTACGTCGTCGGCGTACCCTCCGCGCTCGGCACCGCGGTGCCGCTCGATGCCTTCACCGACCACGTGTTCGGCGATCTGCCTGGTCAACGACTGGTCGGCGCGGGACATCCAGGGCTGGGAGTACCAGCCGCTCGGGCCGTTCCTCGGCAAGTCCTTCGCGACGTCGATCGCGGCCTGGGTCACCCCGTTGGCCGCGCTGGAAGCGGCCTGGGTGGCGCCACCGCCGCGCGACCCGAAGCCCCTGCCCTACCTCGATGACGCCGACTACCGCGCCCGCGGGCCTCGACCTGCGGCTCGAGGTCCGGCTCAACGGCAACCTGGTGTCGGTGCCGCCGTACGCGCAGATGTACTGGACCGGCGCCCAACAGCTCGCCCACATGACGGTCAACGGTGCCTCGCTGCGCACCGGTGACCTGTTCGCGTCCGGCACCGTCAGTGGACCGGAGCGCGGTGAGCGCGGCTCCTTGATCGAGCTGTCCTGGAACGGCGCCGAGCCGATCACCCTCGCGGACGGCAAGGAGCGGACCTTCCTGGAGGACGACGACGAGGTCGTGATCACCGCGACCGCACCGGCTGCCGACGGCGGGACGATAGAGCTCGGCGAGGTGCGGGGGCGGGTCGTCGCGGCGCGCTGAACCGACCTCGGGTCAGTGGTCGTCGCGGAACGTCACCGCACCGATCGTCAACCCGGAGCGTGCGTACCCGCTCTGCAGGCCGCCCGCGATCACCTCACGCACGCGCTCCTGCTCCCCGGCCTGACACTCGATGAGCAGCCGCTCCTCGCCCCCGACGATGTCGAGCGCGGAGGAGAAGCCCGGCCATGTCGAGCGCGGTCCTGACAACGGCCGCATCGACGCCGTCGGGGACCACGTAGACGACCTTCATGTCCGCCTCCTTGTCTGGATACCTGGAGGTCACGCCCTCCGGAGTGGCCGGCTTGGCCACTGCACCTCCAGGATGGATCCGCTCGGCGCAGAAGCCAGAGCCCTGGCTAGACTCCGGCAGATGACCGAAGCAGCCCAGCAGGACGAATCGGTCGAGGTCCTCCGCGACGCCGTCGTCGAGGGTGCGGACCAGCTCCCCGGTTTCGCGGGCCTTGAGATCGCCGAGGGCGTCGTCATCGTCGCCCAGGGCGGGCAGCCGGACGACGAGCCGGCACCGGAGATCAGCTACGAGCAGTTCGGTAGCGCGTACATCCGGCAGGTCCTGCACAAGGACCGGATCCTGAAGATGGTCAACGACGTACTCGGTCCCACGATCGAGCTCGGCCCCATCGGCGCGGGTCCCGGTCGCAAGGCGGCCACGGTCACCGTCCTCGGGACATTCCGAGAGACCAAGGGCGAGGAGATCCCCGGCGACCTGCTCGCCTACCGGGTCTTCCTCCCGATCAGCGTGATCTTCGACGTCGACCTGCGGGTCGACAAGCACCGGTTCTCGGCCGATGTCGTCGTCCCGCTCACGCTGACCGTCCACACGGTCGCGCCGCTGCGGGTCCGGATCGACATCACGGTGCCGGCCGAGGAAGAGGTGCTGCTCACCCTGCAGGCGGATACCCGCCGCGGAGCGGTGCTGCAGAAGGTCGCCGGCCTTGAGGCCGAGCTCCGACGGTTCCTGGTCAAGGTGGTCCGCACCGAGCTCGCCAAGCCCTACGTCCGCCGCGCGACCGACTTCGACATGGCCGCGCTGATCGACGATGCGTGGGACGGGATCGCCGCGGTGATCCTGCCGCGCGGGCCTGAGGACCGGCAGGGCTGACCTCTGTCGTTGGTCGAGGAGGTCGCGCAGTAACCGTCACAACAGCCCGCTCCCCCGATGTGGAGCGGGCTGCCGCTGCTTTATGAGCGAAACGCTAACAAGGCATTGACGGATCGCCAACTCCTGGCAGACTGCCCTTGTGAGCACCACCCCCGAGCGCAGGCGCCTCAAACCCGAGCAGCGGCGCGAACAGATGCTCGACGCGGCCAACGATCTGTTCGCCGAGCGTGGCTACGAAGAGGTCTCGGTCGAGGACATCGCACGCTCGGCCGGCGTCACGCGCGGGCTGGTGCATCACTACTTCGGCGGGCGCGCGGACGTCTACATCGCGCTGCTCGAAAGGCTCGACGCCATCCGCGAGGAACAGCTGCGGCCGCCGATGGGTCGCAGCGCCCGCGCTCGCGTGGCGGACTCCGTCTCACGTTGGCTGGACTGGACCGAGGCGAACCGCATCATCTATCTCGGCACGATCGCGCCCGGCGAGGACCTCGCCGACCCCGAGGTGAGACGCGCCATCGCGGACCTCCGAAGGCGTGCTTTCGCGCTTCTCGCGAGCTTCCACGCCGACATCGCTCAGGACTCGCCGCGGCTCCGCTACGCCCTGGAGTGCTGGACCGGGCTGAACCGCGCCGCAACGCGGCGGTGGCTTCGGGGCGAGGCCACCCGCGAGGCGACACAGGAACTGCTCGCCTCCACGCTCGAACACGTCCTGCGCACGTTCGGCGCGTCACACACGGCCCGCTGAACTCCGCCCCGGCCTCGCCGCCGAGGATGGCTCCAGCACGTCTTGACCCGTCGGATATCCGGAGGACGCCGGCATGCTCGACGTGGTCGGCTTCGACGCAGCCGTTGGTCGTGGGGCTACCGTCGGAGGCATGGTCGAGCAGATCACCGCAGAACAGTTCACAGCAGCCGACGGCGTCGAGGCCTGGCAGGTCCTCGACAGCGGCCAGGTCGGGACCGTGTTCCGCACCGGCTCCTTCAACAAGGGCGTCGACCTCGTCGTACGGATCGGGGCGCTGGCCGACGCCGCGAACCACCACCCCGACGTCGACCTGCGCTACCCGAACGTGACGGTCCGGGTCTCCACGCACGAGGTCGGCGGACTGAGCGAACGAGACGTCTCCCTGGCCCAGCAGATCTCGGCCGCCGCCGCCGAGCTGGGCATCGCCGGCGAACCGCCGAGTGCCTGACTCAGCCGGCGGTGTGGCCATGGTCGACGGCGACGATGCTGCCGTTCATGGCCGATGCGTCGTCGGAGGCGACGAACGCGACGACCTGGGCGACCTGCTCGGCCGACATCAAGCCACGTAGCGCGGCGACGCGCATGATCAGCTCCCAGTCGGCGCCCTCGGGCACCTCGATGGTGTGCGCTTGTGGGGTGTCCATGCCGCCGGGGCAGACGCAGTTGATGCGCACCGACGTCCGCGCGTACTCCACGGCGAGCGCCTTGGTCATCCCGACGACGCCGTGCTTGGCCGCTGTGTACGCCGCCGAGTAGGCCTCGCCGAGGACGCCGGCAACGGAGGCGACGTTGACGATGTTGCCGCCGCTCTCGAGCAGGTGGGGGAGCGCGGCCTGGCTGGCGAAGAAGACGCTGTCGAGGTTGACCGCGAGGTCGTGGGACCACTGCTGCGCGCTGACATCCGTCGTGATGCGGAAGTCGTGCCGGCCGGCGTTGTTGACCAGGACGTCCAGCCGGCCGTGCGCTGCGACGCACGCCGCGACCGCGTCGCGGCATGCATCCGGGTCCGACAGGTCTGCGACGTGCGTGGCGACATCACCCATTGCGTCAGCGGCGTCTGCAGCCACCTGGGCCAGCCGCGCTTCGTCGCGTGCCACGGCGTACACCTGTGCGCCTTGAGCGGCGAAGAGGCCGGTGCACGCCGCTCCCAGACCTGACGACGCACCGGTGACCAGCACGACCTTGCCCGCAAACCGTTCCACGCCCGAACGATAACGTGTTCTAGTTCTGACCGGTCACCTCGTCCGCGATCGACCCCGTCGACCAGGGGCTACCTGGCCAGCGGCCGGCTCCACCTCCACTCCGAGACCGTCCCAACCTCGGGGTCCTCCCGGTCGTCGACGTGCTCGAAGCCCAGCGACACGAGCACGCCCGTCGACGCGTTCGGGCCAGGCAGCGTGTGCGCGATGACGTGGTCGACCGCACCGCTAGCAACGGCTCGCTCGACCAGAGCACAAGCGGCAGCGGTCCCGAACCCATGACCCCGGAACTCAGGAGCGATTTCGTAGCCGATCTCGACGGTGCGCTCGACCGGCGGGGAGGCGAAGCCACCAGAGCCGAGCAGACGCCTGGTCGCATGGTCGACGAAGAATTGCATCGACCACGGGCGGTCAGCCTCCGACGCGGTCCGGAGATGTTCCAGGGTGAAGCCGATGGCCTCAGGGAACTCGGGCCAACCATCGGGGACGGGTGAGCCGATCAGCTCGCAGAACAGGCTGCGATCGTCGTTCAGAGCGCTCAGCAACGGCACCGTTGCAGGGACAAGCCGGACCTGCGGATGAAGTGACATGCGGATTCTCCAGTTGTGATGGGGCCGCACCCGAGTGCGGAGCTGAGCGCGCACGCGGCGCGGCAGTAGCGGGCGGTCCCTAGGGGTTCGGGCTCGGTCCGGCCGGGTCCGGGGTCACTTCGCGGTGCAGGTCCCATCGTTGCGGCAATCTCTGGAACCCCGCAGCCTCGTAGGTGGCGATCGCGCCCTCGTAGGAGGTGGGCGTGCACACGATCGCAGACGACGAGCCCATCTCCCGCAAGGCGGCGGCCGCCGCCAGGCTGATCGCTCGGCCGTAACCGTGGCCACGGTGCTTATGGTGCACTCCCATTGGCTCCAACAATCCCGGGCGGCCGGGTCCCGCCGACCACACCGTCACGGTCGCGACCGCAGCGCCACCCTCGTCGTAGGCAAGCAGACACCGCGCGTCTGCGTAGGCCGGCCCACCCGTCATCGCGTGCCAGCGTTCGTCAGTGAACGTCGAGCCCTCGAAGGACGCGCGCTGCACGGCGATACGCTCCGTCATGTGAGTCGGCTCGCCGGTCTCGATCCGGACACCCGGGCCTTCGACGGGGTCGGTGAGATCGCGACTGAGGGGCGTCCAGGCCTCGGTCGCCTCCCATCCCAAAGACGACATCAGTTCGCGGAGCAACGCGCCTCGGGGCACGTCGAACCAGACGTTCTCCATCGGCAAGACTCCCCTATCAGGGTCCGAGACGTCGGCAGCGAGTTGCCGCGCCAACGGCTCGTCCTGTCGCAGGTCCGGCGCGATCGCGACCCGCAGCCAGAACGGCTCGTCCAGCAACCCGATGGCTACGAGGTGTCCGTCATGTCGCCACGTGCGCGTCGCGCTAGCCGCCGCATCGCCACCCAGCCGCCAGAACCAACCCAGGTCCCCTGGATGGAGCAGCACATGCGTCTCGTCCTGTTGCCACTCCCTGAGGGTGTCGAGGACTTCGTCCATGTCGTCGGCGTCGGGCTGGTGCAGGGCGATCGTCACGCGTGATTGAACAACGGGGAGCCTTGGCGGCGCACCCGATTTGCGTGGCACTGGCGAGCAAGGTGGCAGAGAGTCCCCGCTTGAGGGCGACCTCGGGCTCTTGCGCGCGTCGTAGAGGGCTGAGAGCTCGCCGAAGTCGAGGAGGTGCGCGGGTCGGTACACCTGCATCACGACTAGCCCCAAATTGCACAGGCGGGCGACGCGCCCTGAAGCACCCGCATATCAAGCAATAGCGCGCGTTTCGGGCAGGCGGGCAGTCCGGCGGTCCCCCGGCGGTGGAACCTGATGTCGCCGTTGGGGAGGGTGGTGGTTTCGTAGCGTGGGTCGTGGGCGCGGTGGTGGTGGTTGCAGTAGAGGATGCCGTCGCCGAGATCGGTCTTGCCGCCTTCTGACCAGGGTTTCTCGTGGTGTGCCTTGGACTTCCCCGGATCGGACGGACACCGTCACAGTGGTTTCAGCGACCATGGAGAGGTGTCGTCATGGCGACCTACTCACAAGAGTTCAAGGACCAGATCGTCGAGCTGCATCGCAAGGGGCGCTCGTTCATGGACCTGGCAAAGGAGTTCGGTCTTGCGCCGACCTCGATCGCGAACTGGGTGAAGGCGGCCGACAAGCGCGACGTCGCAGCAGCTCGGTCCCGTGATCAGGGCGGCGAGTCCGACGAGGACAAGATCCGCCGACTCGAGAAGGAGCTCGCTCGCAAAGAGGAGGAGCTCGAGATCTTGGGAAAAGCGCTGGCCTTCTTCGCACGGCGGGCGGACCAGTAGAGGTCTACGCCTACATCCGTGCGGAGAAGGCTGCTGATTGCGAAGCCAGCATCAGCGCGATGTGTCGGGTGCTGCAGGTGTCGCGGTCCGGCTATTACGACTGGCGCAAACGACTCGACACGCCAACCAAGCGCACAGTGCAGGATCTGGAGTTGCTCGAGGAGATCCGGGTGATCCACGCCAAGTTCTCCTACTACGGGGCACCGCGCGTGCATCGCGAACTTCTCGCCCGCAGCCACCAAGCAGGCCGGCATCGAGTGGCCCGGTTGATGAGGCTCCATGGGATCAAGGCCGCACGCTGCAAGATCAAGTCCCGACCGCGAGCGGCACCACCCTCCTCAGTCGTCCACCAGACTCAGCTCTAGGACACCCCGGCACCAGGCCACCGGACCCACCCGATCAACGCAGTCCTGGGAGTCCGGATGACCACCCAAACCGTCGCACTGCACCCGATCCTGGGTGCCGTCGCGGCGGCACAGGACGCCTTGAAGTCGGTCCGCGACTCGCGGTGGCGACGTACGTCGATCGTACACCAGTTCGAATACAGAGTAAAGACAATCCCGCCCCGAGTTGCCTTGGTTTCGAGGCTCCTCGCTGCACTCGTCGCACCTCAACCAGCGGCAGCGACCGGGTCTCGTGACGGTCGCTGAGCGACCTCCTCGACCAGCGGCAGCGACCGGGTCTCGTGACGGTCGCAGAGCGACCTCCTCGACCAACGACAGCGACCGCCTCGACCAACGGCGCCGACGTACTGATCTACGTTGGAGGGCGTGCAATCCCAGACCCACGACCTCACCTTCACTGCGACCGAGGTTCGCAAGAGGTACGTCTCCTGGGACGACGGCGAGGCCGACCGAGAGTGGGCCTGCCTGACCGTGCTCGCGGAGCATGCTCCGGGGGTGGCTCCTCGACCGCTACGACGTGAGTCGGAGGCCGCCAGCCCGGTCATCGTCATGGAGCGTCTCGTTGGGGAGCCGCTCGGCAGCGCGCCCCTCACCGAGGAGCAGACGGAGGTGCTCGGCCGCACCCTGCGGCGGGTGTACGACGTACCCCTCGACGCGGTTCGTGCTGCGGGGATCGGCGAGCGCCGGTACGGTCCGTCGACGCAGCGGCACACGGTCGCGGCGTGGCTCGGCGAACCGTATGACCTCGCTGAGTGTCGCGACCCCGAGCTGGTCGCGAGTGCAGTGGATGTCGCCCTCGCCTGGCTTGCCGCGTCCGACCAGCAGCCGACGCCACGGCTGACCGCCCTGGGCATTGCGGACCTCAACCCGGCCAACGTCCTCTGGGACGGCACGACCTGCCGGCTGGTCGACTTCGAGGACGGCGGGCTCACCGACCCGGCCTATGAGCTCGCCGACCACGTCGAGCACATCGCCGGCCGGCTCCCACCGGTCTACGACCCGGCCGCCCTCGTCGCCGCCGTCGGCCCGTCCGAGGACGACCAGGCTCGGCTGAGGGCCTACCGCCCGCTCTGGGCCGCCTTCTGGCTGGCCATGCTGCTGCCCGGCAACGGTGGTTTCCGCCGCAATCCGCCCGGTACTACTGAAGCGCAGGCCAGGCACCTGGCAGCGATGCTGGGCTGACCACGACTGCGCGATAATTCCGGCATGCCCGCCACCATCCGCGTCGGACCCCGCCCCGGCGACCTCGGGCGGGTCCTCGAGATGCACGGGCGCCTCTACGCCGACGAGTTCGGGTACGACGAGGAGTTCGAGGCCCATGTCGCCAAAGGCCTGGCGGGTTTCGCCGATGCTCTCGGCAAGCGCCACGTAGACCCGTCCGTGCCGGAGCCCGGCTGGCTGTGGATCGCGGAGCACGCGACCGACGGCGCGCCCGAGGTCGTCGGCATGATCGCGCTGACCGTCGAGGGGGACGGGATCGGCCAGGTGCGCTGGTTCCTCGTGGTGCCACACGCCCGCGGTGGGCTCGGTCGCACCCTGATGACGGCGCTGCTCGACCACGCCCGGGCGACCGGGCTGACCCACATCAAGCTCTGGACCGTCGACGGGCTCGACGCGGCGGCCCGGCTCTACACCAGCCTCGGCTTCCGCCGTACCGACGAGGTGCCCGGCCATCGCTTCGGCCAGGACCTGGTCGAGGTCCGCTACGACCTCGACCTGGCCGAGGCGCTGCGGCCGGTGCGCGACTGATGCACCGGTCGGTCCACTTCTCCCGGAGTACGTCGCGGCGGGTGCGGTAGTCCTCGTCGCTGATCTCGCCGGCCGCGAACATCTCGGCCAGCCGAGCCTCGCCGGCGCGGCGCGGGCTGGCCTCGCACTGCCGCCGCCGCCACAGGATCACCAGGGTCGCTCCGGCCACGATGCAGAGGAACCACAAGATGGGGAAGATCGGCCAGAACACCGGCGGGCCGTCGCCGTCCCAGTGGTCGGCGGTGATGGCGAGGCTCGTGATGGTCTCGGTGACGGACATGGGGTCCTCCTTGCGTTCGATTTCGGATGACTCCAGCCTCATCCGTTCGAGCGCCGCGCACATCGGACGGCAAGCGTCATCGACGTACGTCGAGACGCGTACGTCGCCCCGACCTACCCCCGACCCGGTCAGCCCTCCACGGGCTTGCCGACCGGCGACGGCGCCGCCAGCTCCGGCTCGGTGACGCCGTTGGCAGTCGCGGGCATCCGCCGCTCGAGGGCGAGCGCCATCACGCCGATGGCGAGGCAGCCGAGCACCATCAGGGCGATGTACGGCGCAGCAAGGTCGTGCTCGAGCAGGAACCCGGCGGCCACCGGGCCGGCGATGGCCCCTGCCTGGAACGCGCCCGCGTTGATCGCGTTGTAGCGGCCGCGGGTGTGGTCGGACGCGAGGTCGTTGGCGATCGCCGGCACGGTCGGTTGCAGCAAGGTCTCGCCGAAGGCGAAGACACCCATGAACGCCAGCATCCCGAACGCGGCGAGCGCGGAAGCGGGCACCAGCCCGGCGGCGCCGAGGATCAGCCACGACAGCGCCCAGACCACGGCCATGACGACGATCACGCGGGTGCGGCGGCGGCCGGAGATCCGGGTCAGCACCGTGAATTGCAGGAGCACGATGACCGCGGTGTTGACCGCGAACGCCAGGCCGATCACCTGCGTCGACACCTCCGCGACCTGCCGCCCGTAGCCAGGGAAGCCCGCCTCGAACTGGCCGTAGCCGACGAACACCGCGACGAAGGTGAGGCCGGTCAGCCACAGCACCTCCGGCCGCCGCAGGATCGCCCGGTAGCTCGTGGAATCCGCGGTCTCGTCGTCGCTGGGCGGCTCGGCCCGGCCGCTGACCCGCCGCAACGGCCCGAGCAGCAGCGCGGCCGGGATCAGCCCGGTGAAGGCGTCGACCACGAAGACAGTGGTGAAGGTGCTGGCGTCCGATACGTCGACGTAGAGCCCGCCCACCACGCCCCCGACGCCGATGCCGAGGTTGACGAGGGCGAAGTTGACGCCGAAGTACTTCTGTCGGAGATCGCCCTCGACCACTGAGGCGATGAGGGCGTTGAACGCCGGCCACGAGACACCGAAGTTGATGCCGACCAGCACCAGCGCCACGGCCGCGACCGCCGGCGTGGTCGCGAACGCGAGCAGCAGGTTGCCGGCCACCATCGACGCACAGCCGGCAAGAAGTACGGCGCGCGCGCCGAGCCGGTCGGTCAGCGTCCCACCCGGTCCGGTCACGATCAGTGCCGCGATCGCGATCAGGCTCATCAAGGTGCCGGAGAGGCCGAGGTCGAAGCCGCGCACCTCGTGCAGGTAGATGATCGTGAACGGCAGCGTCAGGCCGCGCCCCAGCGTCTGGATGGCGACCGTCGACAGCAGCCAGCGACCCGCCGTCGGCAGGGCGTCCCAGAACGCGCGGATCCCGATCACCTCTTCATCGTGCAACCCGCCACCGACATCGGGCGACCGAGTTTCGTCTCGCTGGTCGAGGAAGTGGTCTCGTGACGGTCGCCAGAGCGACCTCCTCGACCCAAGGCGCAGCGACCGTCACGAGACCGAGTCAGTCGGAGGTGGCTGCCTCGACGTCGAGCGCACGTACGGCGTTGATCAGCTCTTCGAGCGCGGGCGCGGGCAGCGCGCCGGCCTGCCGGAACACCAGCTGGCCCTTCTTGAACGCCATCAGCGTCGGGATCGAGGTGACCTGCGCAGCCTGCGAGAGCGCCTGCTCCTCCTCGGTGTTGATGGAGGCGAAGATCATGTCGGTGTTGGTCTCGGCTGCCTTCTCGTAGATCGGCGCGAACATCCGGCACGGGCCACACCAGGACGCCCAGAAGTCGACGAGGACGATGTCGTTGTCGAGCACGGTCTGCTCGAAGGTCTCGGAGGTCAGGTCGATCGTGGACATGATGGGCCAACGGTGGCACGCAGGGGGCTATTCCGGAAGTCATCCTCGAGGACGATCACCGCCCGACGACCTCGCGGGTCCACATCACGTTGACGTCGACGGGACCGGCAACGCCGGCGACCGAGCCGCTGTCGGTCTGCTGCCAGATCCACCACTCCCGGTCCGGGCGCCCGTCGAGACTGCGCACCCATTGCCGGTAGTCGCCCAGCTCCCCGGCGACGCCGTACTCCTCCTCGAACTCGGGGTAGAGGTAGACCACCGGCTCCCGACCGGTCATCGCCTCGACCTGCTCGAGGAAGGTGCGCACCTCGGCCAGCAGTACGTCGCGCGCGGGCGGCGTCGAACAGCTCCCTGCCAGCTCGAGGTCGACCGCCCCCGGCAGCAGGTTGCCGGCGCCGAGGTCGCCGAGCACCGCTGCGAAGTGCGCCGCCTGTTCCGCTCCGGACGAGCACAGCTGGAAGTAGTGGTAGCCGCCGACCCGCAGGCCGAGGTCGAGCGCTACCTCGCGGTGCTGCGCGAACGTCGGGTCGGTGTACGACGTCCCCTCGGTCGCCTTCAGGTAGGCGAAGGTGATGCCGTCGTTCGCGACCGCGCGCCAGTCGATCGCCCCCTGGTGATGGGAGGCATCGATCCCGAGGTGCCGGACCCGCACCTTCGTGCCTGGGATCGTGCCGGGTGGGGCCGACTCGCTCGACGCCTCGGCCGAAGGCGTGGTCGGAGACGTTGTCTCGCTCTTCGCGGGCGTCTGCGGGCTCGGTGCGGTCGAGCTCGGTGACTCCTCGCTCGAGCAGCCGACCGCGAGCAGCGCGATACCTGCGAGCAGGACTCCGACGGCGCGACGCACGTCGCCACAGTAGGGCGAAACCGCCGTGCGATCCGGCGGTCGGGGTTAGCGTCGACCGATGCGATCGGAGGGGTTGGCGAGCGCGGTGCTGATCGTGCCGACGCTCCTGCTGGTGACCAACGGATCGCCGGCCGAAGCTGCCCCGGCGTGCACGATCGTCGGCACCCCGGGCGACGACGTACTGGTGGGCACACGCCGCGGCGACGTGATCTGTGGCGGCGGGGGTGACGACGAGCTGGTCGGCCTCGGCGGCGACGACGTCCTGCGGGGTGACGATGGCGACGACGTCCTGTATGGCGCCGCCGGCGACGACCTTCTGATCGGCCGGGACGGTGCCGACGAGCTGGTCGGCAGAGACGGTGGGGACCGGCTGGTTCCGGGCCGCGGCACCGACATGGTGGACGGTGGTGCCGACACGGACATCGTGAAGTACCGAGACCTGGCTGGTGGGGTCAACGTCTTCCTGGAGGAAGGCCTGGCCGGGGGCGAGGACTCCGGCGCGGACAACCTCACCTCGATCGAGGGGGTGGTCGGCACCACTGGCGACGACGACCTCAACGGCACCGCCGACACGGATTACCTCCGCGGATTCGGCGGTGACGCGTCCTGTTCCCCGGCGGTGGTCCGGACCACCTCGACGGCGGTGACGGGACCGATCGCGTCGACTACTCGAATCTCAACAACGGCGTGACTGTCGCTCTCGACCGTCGCTGGTTGTTCGACGGGGCAGCCGGCCGGATCGTGGGCGTCGAGAACATCTTCGGCACCCGCTGGGACGACCGCCTGTCCGGTGACGACGGGCCCAACGTGATCTCCGGCTGGGAGGGCTCCGACCAGCTCGCCGGAGGGGGCGGCGACGACACCCTCGAAGGCGACCGAGGTGCCGATGTCCTCGCCGGTGGCGACGGCGCCGACGAGCTGTGGCCCGGGATCGGTCAGGACACCGTCGACGGCGGAGCCGAGCCCGGAGATGCGCTCGCTGGTGACGTCCTGCATTTACGACGACATCGAGCACTGGGTGCGGCAGCAGACCTGCGAGGTGGTGGATGACGTCCTTGAATGCGACTTCGTCAACTGGGAGCTCCTGGGAGGAGGGCTGACCATCGACCTCGATCTCGACCGGGTGGCAGTCGCGATCAACTACCGCTACGTCGGCCACAACTTCCAGCTGACCGAGACTGACTCCGCCGCCGACGTCGAAGCGGTGTACGCAACCCCGCTCAATGACCGCCTGCTCGGTGCTCGAGGAGCGACCGCTGTCGCTCTGTGCGGGATGCGCGGCAAGGACACCATCGACACGCAGGACGGGTACGGCGGAGATCTGTTTGACGCCGTGGGACCTGATCTGCGGACGCAGGATCCCGGCGACAGCGCGACCACCTGCTGACGGACGCCAGACCTTCGCCAGCTCCTAGAGGATCAGGACGAACCGAGCAGGCGCCAGCCCAACTCTTGAGCAGCTGCTCGATCGAAGGTGACCGTGTCCCAGACTCCGAAGAGCTCCATCGCTCCTTGGACGAGGGCGTCGCCGAAGTCCGCCCCGGCCTCGGCCAGCTCGAGGGCGCGCACCAGGCCTTCCGCGTCGTCGAACTCCAGGGACGCCGTCGCCACCAGGCCTCGGATCACCGCCAGACGGGCTGCAGCCGGGTAGCGGTAGGCCCGGGCGAGCACCCACGAGAGCTCGGCCAGCACGACCTGCGTGATGAATCCCGGTTCATCCTCGGTGAAGGACTCCAAGACCCCAGCCGCGGCGGCGTACTGCTGCTCGTCGTCGCGCACGACGTAGCGGACCAGCACGTTGGTGTCGACACCGATCATCGGGTGTCGGCGTTGCGATCCAGACCCCGAAGGCCACTCTCCGCGGCCCCCTCGGCGATGCTTTCGTTGATCTCGTCGATCGTGAGCGGCCGCTGGTCACTCCGCTGAAGGATTCCGGCCAGGTCCTGGATCCGCCCGGTTCGCGCCACCATCCGGTAGCTGCCCTCGCCGACCTTGACGAACAGCACCGTCGAGCCGGCCTCGAGCCCGAGGTCGGCGCGGACGTCCTTCGGGATCGTGATCTGTCCCTTGCTCGTCATCGTCGACGATGGCATGGCCGCTCCTTACATTGTCCTGGAATCCTTACTAAAGGATACTTCGAAAGGAATCACGGGTTCAACTGAGAGCGCGCTCCTGCGCAACCGGCACCATCGCGGCCGCCACCAGCCCGAACCCGGCAGCCAACGCGAAGGCGGCGCCGTACCCCCACGCCGTGATCACCAGCCCGGCGACGGGAGGGACGGCCGCGGCGACGACGTACTGGCCGGTGTTCTGGATGCCGAGCGCCCGCCCCGACCAGAACGCACCCGCCCGCTCGGCGACGGCCGCGTAGGCGAGGCCGTTGTCGGCGACGGTGACGGCGGAGGCCACCACGAGGAGGAGTACGGCGAGCGCGACGACCGCCGGACCGGAGCCCGATGCCGCGGCGCCGAGCGCCAGCATGGTGGCGGCGGCTGCCCAGGCGATCCACTGCATCGGCCGGGTGCGGCTGCGGACCAGGTCGGAGAGGTGGCCGGCGCCGATCCGGCCGAAGGCGCCGATCAGCTGGGTCCCGGCGATGACGATGCCGGCGAAGCCCGCGGCCCAGCCGAGCTCGTCGACCAGCCAGGTCAGGCCGAACGTCCAGACGACGAACTGCGGCACGACCAGGAGCATCGAGGTCGAGTGGATGCGGGCGAGGTAGCGGTCGGAGCGGTAGGGGTTCGGCGCCCCGGCTCGCTCCGCGGCCGGCGGTCGCGGCGGGTCGACCACCAGCAGCGCGACGAGCACCAAGGCCACTGCCGCTGCGACCAGCGGCACCCACAGCGCGGCAGCGATCCCGTGCGCATCGGCGAGGAAGGCCATGGTGAGCGCGCCGAGCCCGACGCCGAGCGGTTGCGCGCACTGACGGATGCCCATCGCCAGCCCGCGCCGCTCCGGAGGGAACCAGCCGACGACGATCCGGCCGGATGCGGCGTTCGTCGACGCCGAGCAGGCCCCGGCCACGAAGAGCGCGGCCGCGACCAGCCACAGGCCGTCGACGAGCACGGCCGCGAGACCGGCGGCGACGACACCGCTCATCCCGGCCAGCAGCGCGAACCGCTCACCGCGCCGGTCGACCACCAGACCCCAGGCGACCAGGGTGCACATCAGGCCGGCCATCGGCGCCGCGGCGACCAGTCCGGCCTCGGCCAGCGTCATCCCTTCCCGGAGGTGCAGCACCGGGATCAGGAAGGCCGGGCCGTGCACCATCGTCGCGGACGAGGCCTGCGCCGCCGTACCGACGGCGAGCATGGCCCAGCGTCGACGCGTCGACACGGCGGCGTACGACGGTGCCGACGCCTGGTCGGCACCCGTGGGCGATGGGAGCACCGGGACAGTCAACGCCTGCCGGGCCCGGACCGGCGAAACGATCTCGCCGGATCGACGAGTGAGATCCGTCTCAAGTAGGTGGTTGAGGTGCGACGAGCGCAGCGAGGAGCCTCGAAACCACCGGCGCCTTGGTTTCGAGGCTCGGCCGCAAGCGGCCTCGCACCTCAACCAGCGGCGTCGTGGTAGCGAGGAGCCTCGAAACCACCGGCGCCTTGGTTTCGAGGCTCGGCCGCAAGCGGCCTCGCACCTCAACCAGCGCCGTCGTGGATCGGCTGCTTCGGCAGCTTCTTGACCCGCGACCGGCGCTTCGGTCGCTCGGGGATCATCGACCGCATCTCCTCGAGCTTGCCCCAGCACAGCAGCCGGTCGCCGTCCTCGAGGACGTGCCGCGGGCGCGGGGGTTCGGGATGACCTGCACGCCGCGGTGCAGCGTGAGCACGGTGATGTCGCGCTCGCCGAGCCCCGACTCGCCGAGCGGCTTGCCCACGAGGTCGGCGTCACCGTGGACGACGATCTCCGCGACGCCGTACCCGGTCGAGACGCTGAGCCGCTCGCGCACGTCGATGTGGGGGAACGCCACCTGGTTGTCGATGTAGTCGATGATCGCGCCGGCCACGTCGAGCTTGGTGGCGGCCTCGATGCCCTCCAGGCCGGGGGAGGAGTTGACCTCCATCACCAGCGGGCCCTTCTTGCCCTCGAGCATGTCGACACCGGCGACCTTGAGCCCCATGATCTGCGCCGAGCGTACGGCGACCTGCTCGTACTCCTCGTCCAAGGTGACCCTCTCGACGCTGCCGCCGCGGTGCACGTTGGAGCGGAACTCGTCGCCGCTGGCCGAGCGGCGCATCGCCGCCACCACCCGGTCGCCGACCACGAGCGCCCGGATGTCGCGCCCCTTGCTCTCCTTGACGAAACGCTGGATGAGCACGTTCTGCCGGGTGCTCTGCAGGGTCTCGATGATCGCCTCGGCGACCTTGATCGTCGGCGCCAGGATCACCCCGATGCCCTGGGTGCCCTCGAGCAGCTTGATGACGACCGGCGCGCCGCCGACCCGCTCGATCGCCGGGATCACGTCGGCGCGGTCGCGCACGAACGTCGTCGCCGGCATCGCAACCCCGTGCCGCGACAGGATCTGCGTCGCGCGCAGCTTGTCGCGCGAGTTGGAGATCCCGCCCGCGGTGTTGGGCGTGTAGACATCCATCTGCTCGAACTGCCGCACCACAGCGGTGCCGTAGTAGGTGATCGAGTTGCCGATCCGCGGCAGCACCGCGTCGTAGAGCGAGAGCTGCCGACCGCGGAACTGGAGGTCGGGTTCGTCACCGGACAGGTCGATGCCGAAGCGCAGCGTGTTGAGCACCTTCACCGTGTGGCCGCGGTCGAGGGCAGCGGTGCGGAGCCGCTGCGTGCTGTAGCTGCGGGGGGCGCGCGAAAGGATCGCCAGCTTCACGTCTGAGCCTGACCGGTCGGGGAAACGGACTTGCACGCCGAGTGCCAAGAATCGGAGATTCGGCCTGCTTGGATGGGGGCTGTGCCCGGCTCCCATCTAACCAGCGTCGCAGGTTGGCGCGAGTGGGTGAGCCTGCCCGACCTCGGGGTCGACTGGATCAAGGCCAAGCTCGACACCGGTGCCCGAACGTCCGCGCTTCATGCGTTCGACCTCGAGGAGTTCGAGCGCGACGGTCAGGCCTGGGTGCGGTTCTCGATCCATCCCTGGCAGCGCAACGCGGATGACGCCGTCACGGCGGAGCTCCCGGTGCACGACGTACGACACGTGCGCAGCTCGTCCGGCCACGTCCAGGAGCGGTACGTCGTCCTCGTCGCCGTCCGGATCGGCCTGCGGAAGATCACCACCGAGGTCACGTTGACCCGGCGCGACGCGATGGGCTTCCGGCTGCTGATCGGGCGCGAGGCGCTGAGGCAGGGGTACGTCGTGGACCCCGGCCGCTCCTACCTCGGCGGGCGCCCCAAGAAGGTGGTCCGCCGCCGGAACCGGGGGAAGGCCGCCGACGGAGGCGAAGCCTGATGGCCCGCGAGTCCTTCGCCATCGGCAACGTCCGGGTGCGCGCCGGATCCGCCCGCGACGTCGAGCTGCCGATCACCCGACTGGTCACGGGCGGGGACGCCAGCCTGCCGGTGCGGGTGGTGCACGGGCGTGAGGACGGCCCGGTCGTCTGGGTGAGCGGGGCGATCCACGGCGACGAGGTGATCGGCGTCGAGGTGATCCGCGAGCTGATCGCGGCCCTGTCGCCCAAGGAGTTCCAGGGGACGCTGGTCGCCGTACCCGTCGTCAACGTGCTGGGCTTCATGGCGGGCGACCGCTACCTCCCCGACCGGCGCGACCTCAACCGGATGTTCCCCGGCTCCCCGCGCGGTTCGCTGGCGAGCCGGATCGCGCACCTCTTCATGACCGAGGTCGTGAAGAAGTGCGACGTCGGCATCGACGTGCACACGGCGGCCGACAAGCGCGCCAACCTCCCGCAGATCCGGGCCGACCTCGACGACCCCCGCACCCGCGAGCTGGCCGAGGCGTTCGGCGCTCCGGTCATGGTCCACGCGCGGGTCCGCGACGGCTCGCTGCGCCAGGCCGCGGTCGAGGTCGGCGCCAAGGTGCTGCTCTACGAAGCGGGCGAGGCGCTGCGGTTCGACGACGAGTCGATCGCGACCGGCGTCGCCGGCGTACGACGGGTGCTCGCCTTCCTCGGCATGATCGAGCCCGACCCCCTGGACGAGCCGACCCGGAGCCTGGAGTCCCGCAGCAGCGGCTGGGTCCGCGCGCGGGGCACCGGCATCCTCAACCTCGAGACCAAGCTGGGCGCGTTCGTCGAGACGGGCGACCGGCTCGGCGGGCTCTCGGACACGTTCGGCCGGCGGGTGCGGCTGGTCCGGGCCGACCGACCCGGCATCGTCATCGGCCAGACCCGGGCGCCGATCGTCAACGCCGGCGACGCCCTCGTGCACATCGCCTCCGTCGAGCCCTCCGCGGTTGAGGCCTGACCCGCTGGTGTTACTACACCACTGTCAATAAACGAAGGGGACTGTCATGGCGCTCAACCCGGTCGGTCAGATCCTGAAGAAGGCCGACAAGACGCTCGAGAGCGCGAACGCGACGCTCGGCACCGTGGGCGGCACCCTGACCACGGTCGAGGGCACGCTCGGCACGGTCGAGGGACGCTCGGCAGCGCCGACGCCACCTTGGCGGAGACCAAGGAGGTCCTCGGGAGGTCCGGGGCTCCTCACCGAGCTCACCGAGGAGATCGCGCTCGTCAAGGAGCTGCCCGCCCTCAAGAGATGCTCGAGCAGGTCCACGCTGCCGTGACGCCCGTGCTAGCCGCTACCGTCCGGACATGAAGCTCGCGACCCGGCTCAAGGCGGCGTACGGCGCCGTCGCGGCGATCGACACCGTGCTGTCGGCCTCGACCCGGCCGCTGGCGCACAAGGCGCGGTTCGTGACCAAGCCGCTGCTGATGCCGCTGCTGTCGGCATCGCTCTCGACCACGCCGGGCACGTCGCCCACGAAGGGTGCGGTCCTCGCCGCGCAGGCCGGCGGCTGGGTCGGCGACGTCGCACTGCTCAGCGAGGAGAAGAAGCCGTTCGTGGTGGGCACCACCGGGTTCGGCATCGGTCACCTCGCCTACCTCGCGGCATTCGTGCCGCTGCGGCGGGACCGGCCGAGCCTGGTCCACGACCCGCGAGCCCGCGCCCTCGGCGTGCTCTGGGCGACGACGGCGCCGGTGATGATCTGGGACGCCCGTCGGGACGGGGTCGCTCCAGTGGTGGCGGTCTACTCCGTCCTGCTGACGTCGATGGCGATCGCGGCCACCCGCCTCGACTCCGCGCAGGCGACGACCGGACGTCGACTGGTCGCGGCCGGCGCGCTCACCTTCCTCGCGTCCGACGCGACGCTCGGCGTCCGGAAGTTCGTGCTCGACGACCCCAGTCCGCTGCCCGATCTGGCGAGCGGAGGCCGGGGCGGTCGGCGGCTCTCCCTGTCCACCTCGTCGCCCCGGCGTAGCGAGACGGATCAACGCCAATGGATGGAGGGTGCGGTGATGGCGACGTACACCGCCGCCCAGTACCTGATCAGCGAAGGAGCGGGCCTTGATCCGCTGGTCGAGGAAGTCGCCAGCGACGTCACGACCGGACGTAGGCTGCGCCGCATGAGCGAGACGACCGGCGTCCCCGACGGGCCGCTCTACCTCGACAAGGCCGTGCCCGACATCTACGCCGCGCTGTCCGGCGTCTCGAAGCAGATCGCCGAGGCGGCCGGCGAGGCCGGCATCAGCGAGCAGCTGCTCGAGCTGGTCAACCTCCGGGTCTCGCAGATCAACGGCTGCGGCTACTGCCTCGACGTCCACTACGCCAAGGCGGTCCGGCTCGGCGAGGACCCGCGCCGGCTCGCCGTACTCCAGGAGTGGCAGGAGACCCAGCTCTTCGACGACACCGAGAGCGCGGCGCTCGAGCTGGCCGAGTCCATCACCCGGATCCCCGCCCCCTCCGCGCGCGAAGAGGTCGAGGACGCGGCCCGTCGCGTGCTCGGCGACGCGGCCTACGCCGTCGTCGCATGGGCGGCGGTCAGCATGAACGCCTTCAACCGGCTCTCGATCACGAGCCACCACCCGGTGAGGCCAGCGCGGAAAGCTGAGGAGAAGTCATGACCGCAATCCCGACCACCGCCGTGACCGGCGGACCGTCCCTTCCCCAGGAACGCCGGCTGGTCACCGAGATCCCCGGCCCGCGCTCCCGTGAGCTCGCGGCCCGCAAGGACGTCGCCGTCGCCCGCGGCGTCGGCACCATGCTCCCGGCGTACGTCGTCGCCGCCGGCGGAGGCGTCGTGGTCGACGTCGACGGCAACTCCCTGATCGACCTCGGGTCCGGCATCGCCGTCACCAGCGTCGGCAACAGCAACCCGCGGGTGGCGGCGGCCGTGGCTGCGCAGGTCGCGGCGTTCACCCACACCTGCTTCATGATCACGCCGTACGACGGCTACGTCGCGGTCGCGGAGACGCTCAACCGGATCACGCCCGGCGACCACGACAAGCGGACGGCCCTCTTCAACTCCGGCGCCGAGGCGGTCGAGAACGCGGTCAAGATCGCGCGCTCCGCGACCGGCAGGCAGGCGGTCGTCGCGTTCGACCACGGCTACCACGGCCGGACCAACCTGACGATGGCGCTGACGGCGAAGAGCATGCCGTACAAGAGCGGTTTCGGGCCGTTCGCGCCGGAGATCTACCGGGCGCCGATGTCCTACCCGTTCCGGGACGGAGACCTGGACGGTGCGGGGGCGGCGCTGCGCGCGATCGACATCATCGACAAGCAGGTCGGAGCGGCGAACCTCGCGGCGATCGTCATCGAGCCGATCCAGGGCGAGGGCGGCTTCGTCGTACCTGCACCGGGTTTCCTCCAGGCCCTCGCCGACTGGTGCACCGCCAACGGCGTCGTCTTCATCGCCGACGAGGTGCAGACCGGGTTCGCCCGCACCGGCGATCTCTTCGCGTGCGACCACGAAGGAGTGGTGCCGGACCTGATCGTCACCGCCAAGGGCATCGCGGGCGGCCTCCCGCTGGCCGCGGTCACCGGACGCACCGAGCTGATGGACGCGCCGCACGTCGGCGGCCTCGGTGGGACGTACGGCGGCAACCCGCTCGCCTGCGCGGCCGCCCTGGCCGTCTTCGAGACGATCGAGGCCGACGGCCTGGTGGACCGCGCGCGCCAGATCGGCACGACCCTGCTCGGTCGGCTGACGGAGCTCCAGGCAGCCGACCCGCGGATCGGCGACGTGCGCGGACGCGGCGCGATGGTCGCGGTCGAGCTGGTCGACCCCGCGACCGGCGAGCCCGACCCGGCTCTGGCCCAGCGCCTCGCCGCGACCGCCCATGCCCAGGGCGTCGTGGTGCTCACCTGCGGCACCTGGGGCAACGTGCTGCGCCTGCTCCCGCCGCTCTCGATCGGCGACGCCCTGCTCGAGGAGGGGCTCGACGTGCTGGCGAGCGCCTTCGCCGACTCTCGCTAGGCCTTACGGCAGGGCCGACCCCGGCCGCTCGCCGCCCCGGGGCAGGTACCAGCCCGTCAGGTGGCAGCCCAATCGGGCGTGCAAGCGGTCCGACATGAAAGCGCGACGCCCTTTGAGCGGCCGTCAGCAACCAGGCCCTCGTGTCTCAGCCGTCGCCGTCCCCGGTGGGCACGATCGCGGAGATCACCGTGCCGTCGGCACGCTGGATGCCCGCCGGGTTGGGCGGTTCGCCCTCGAGCATCGGGCCCTGGTGCGCCAGGGGTACGACGACCGCCGGACCCTCCTTCACCACGAACTGCTCGCCGCGAACGTCGAAGGTGAGCGGGCCGGTGCCGTCCTCGACGTACAGCTCGAGCTCGTCGCCGCGGACGGTGACCCGGACCCGGGTGCCGTGCAGCGTGATCCGGTAGACCAGCGAGTCCCAGGACGCGGGCAGCCGCGGGTCGATCTTCCACTGCTCGTCACCGTTGTCCGCACCGCTGTCGCGGAAGCCACCGAAGCCGCCGACGAGGGCGCTCCAGACGCCGCCGGTCGAGGCGACGTGCACGCCGTCGGCGGTGTTGTTGTGGCGGTCGTCGAGGTCGACGAAGAGGGCGGCGAGGAAGTAGCGGAGCGCGAGGTCGGTGTAGCCGACCTCGGCCGCGATGATCGACTGCACCACCGCCGACAGCGTCGAGTCCCCGGTCGTGATCGGGTCGTAGTAGTCGAAGTCCGCCCGCTTCTGCTCGGCGGTGAAGTCCTCGCCCTGGAGGAAGAGCGCGAGCACCACGTCGGCCTGCTTGAGCACCTGGAACCGGTAGATCACCAGCGGGTGGTAGTTGAGCAGCAGCGGGCGCTTCTCGAGCGGTGTGTTCTCGAGGTCCCACATCTCCCGCTCGAGGAAGTGCGCGTCCTGTGGGTGGATCCCGAGGAACTCGTCGTAGGGGATGAACATCGCGTCCGAGCACTCGGACCACTCGATCGGCTCGTCCGGATCCAGCCCGGTACGTCGGACCAGCTCGGCGTACGCTGCGGGGTCGTCACGCTCGAGTCGCCACACCGCCTTCGCCGCCCGACGCAGGTTGAAGCGCGCGAGCACGTTCGTGTAGAGGTTGTCGTTGACGACGGTCGTGTACTCGTCCGGCCCGGTGACGCCGTGGATGTGGAAGGTCCGTCGATTCTCGTCGCGCCAGAAGCCGAGGTCCGCCCACAGTCGAGCGGTCTCGACGAGGATGTCGATCGCTCCGCGGGTGAGGAAGTCGTAGTCGCCGGTCGCGCCGACGTACTGGCTCAGCGCGTAGGCGATGTCGGCGTCGATGTGGTACTGCGCGGTGCCGGCCGCGTAGTACGCCGACGCCTCGTGGCCGTTGATGGTGCGCCACGGGAACAGGGCACCGCGCTGGGACAGCTCGTGCGCGCGGGACCGCGCGGAGTCGAGCAGCGAGTGGCGGAACCGGAGCGCGTTCCGCGCCGCCCACGGCATCGTGTAGGTGAGGAACGGCATCACGTAGATCTCGGTGTCCCAGAAGTAGTGGCCGCCGTACCCCGAGCCGGTCACGCCCTTCGCCGCGATGCCCTGACCCTCGGCGCGGGCGGAGGCCTGACAGAGCGCGAACAGGTTCCAGCGCACGGCCTGCTGCAGCTCCGGATGACCGGGGATCTCGACGTCGCAGCGGGCCCAGAAGTCGTCGAGCCAGCTGCCGCTGCTCGGCGTACTGGTGCTCCACACCCTGCTCGTGGGTGCGGTCCAGGGTGCGCTCGCAGCGGTCGATCAGCTCGCGCGGCGGGACCGACGCCGCGGTGTGGTAGCTCACGAGCTTGGTGAGCCGGATCGGCACGCCGGGCTCGGCCGCGATCCGGTAGATCACCTTGGCCATGTCGTCCTCGGCGTGCACCCGCATGGAGTACGGCGACGTCGTCCGCAGCTGGTGTTCGGCGACGACGCCGATCGTCATCCCGCTCTGGGCCGCGCGGTAGCCGAGCGGACAGGCGACCGTTCTCTGTGTCGGCCGTGTGCAGGACCGGCTCGAGCACCCGCCGGTCGAACCGGTCGGCCTTGCGCGGGTCGCCCGTGCCCGCCTCGGTGTCCACGACCAGGTCGGCCGCGGCGTCCTGCCGGTTGAGCAGCTGGGACGAGATCGCCACCGAGGCCCTCTCGTCGAGCAGGGTCACCTCGAACGTGATCACCGCGAGGTGCCGCTGCGCCAGCGGGACCATCCGGGTGCTGCGGACCCGGACCTGCTTGCCGCCCGGGGTGCGCCAGATCAGCTCGCGCGAGAGCACGCCGCTGCGGAAGTCGAGCGCCCGCTCGTACTCCAGGAGGTCCGCCATCGACATGTGCAGCGGCTCGTCGTCGACGTAGAGCCGGATCACCTTGGCGTCGGGCGCGTTGACGATGGTCTGCCCGATCCGGGCGAAGCCGTAGGCCTCCTCCGCGTGCAGGATCGGCCAGGTCTCGTGGAAGCCGTTGATGTAGGTGCCGTCGACGTGGGCGTCGCGGCTCTCGGAGTAGTTGCCGCGCATCCCGAGGTAGCCGTTGCCGACCGAGAACAGCGACTCGGTGGTGCCGAGGTCCGTCGGCGTCGAAACGGGTCTCGACCAGCCGCCACTCGTCGACCGGGAACCGGCTGCGGTCGAGCGGGTCGGCGACGGGCGGCGCGACGTGCGACGGGCCGTCCCCGCGCGACGCCCTCCTGCGTCTCATCCGTGCACCTGCCCCTGGCCGCCGTCGGGAAGGAGCTCGGCGAGGTCGGCGACGACCACGTCGGCACCGGCCTCGGTGAGCGCGTCGACACCGGCGCCGCGGTCGACGCCGATGACCAGGGCGAACCCGCCGGCGGCCCCGGCCCGGACGCCGCTGATCGCGTCCTCGAGCACGACCGCGCGGTCCGCGGTCGCGCCGAGCTCGATGGCCGCTTCGATGAACGTGTCCGGCGCCGGCTTGCCGGCCAGGTGCCGCTCGGCGGCGACGCCGCCGTGCACCACGCTGCCGAAGTAGTCGGTCATCCCTGCGGCCTCGAGGACCGCAGGTGCGTTGCGCGACGACGACACGATCGCCATCGGCATGCCGCGCTCGCGGAGCGCGTCGAGGAGCCGCACGGATCCCGGGTAGGCCTCGACCCCCTGCTCGGACAGCACCCGGTTGAAGTAGTCGTTCTTGCGGTTGCCGAGACCGCAGACGGACTCCGCCTCGGGCGCGTCGGAGGGGTCGCCCTCGGGCAGGGTGATCCCGCGTGACTCCAGGAAGGTGCGGACGCCGTCGTACCGCGGCTTGCCGTCGACGTAGTCGTAGTAGTCCTGGTCCGTGTACGGCGACTGGCCGGCGACGCCGGCCAGGAAGTCGTTGAACATCGCCGCCCATGCGCGCATGTGCACCTCGGCAGTGGGCGTCACCACGCCGTCGAGATCGAACAGCGCGGCGTCGTACTGGTCCCAGAGCACCTCGGCCACGCCGACAGCGTAACGAGCGCTCAGGGAGATCTCGGGGTCAACCGGGGCGCGGCTAGGTACGAATACTCAGGCGTACCGCGGGTGCCGTCTGGTGGAATACACAGCATGGCCCTCCCCCTGGACGTGTTGGGCCCGGTCAAGCGCCGGGTCGGCAGGTTCCTCCTCGAACGGTCGATGCGCGACGGCATCGACCTCCGCAAGCTGCGTTTCCTGCCCGACTCGTTCTCGCTCCCGGTCAAGCGCGACGGTCTGGACCCGCTGCCGGCCCTCATGGAGACCCAGGCGGAAGAGCCGGTGAAGCTGCTGGCGAACATGTTCGGGCGTGGGATCTGGCTGGTCACCGGGTACGACGAGGCCCGCGACGTCCTGGCCGGTGATGCGGCCGTGTGGTCCAACGACCTCGGCCAGTTCGTCTCGCAGGAAGGCCGGTCCGCGGAGGAGCAGATCGGTGGCCTCGGGATGACCGACCCGCCCCTGCACACCCAGCTCCGCAAGTACCTCACCCCCGAGTTCACGATGCGCCGCCTGGCCCGGCTCCAGCCCGGCATCGAGGCGATCGTGCAGTCCCGGCTCGACGCGATGGAGGCCGCCGGGCCCGCAGGTCGACCTCGTCGAGAAGTTCGCGTTCGCGGTGCCCTTCGACGTGATCTGCGACCTGCTCGGCCTGCCGGTCGAGGACCGGGCCCGCTTCTTCGAGCTCGGGGTGGCCCGCTTCGACCTCAGCCAGGGCGGCGCCGGCGCGTTCGGGGCCCAGGCCCACACCCGCGACTTCCTCATCAATGCCGTGCGTGAGCAGCGCGCGAACCCCGGCGACGGCTTGATCGGCGCGCTGCTCAAGGAGCACGGCGACGAGCTCGACGACGTCACGCTCGGCGGCATCGCCGACGGCGTCTTCCTCGGCGGCTACGAGACCAGTGCCAGCATGCTCGCGCTCGGCACCTACCTGATCGCGACCACTCCCGAGGCCGGGCGGATGCTCCGCGCCGACGCGGAGTCGGTCAACAAGGTCGTCGAGGAGCTGCTCCGGCACCTGTGCGTCGTCCAGCTCGCCTTCCTGCGGTTCGCGAAGCAGGACGTCGTCGTCGGCGGCGTCACCATCAAGGAGGGCGACGCGGTCGGCGTCTCGCTGCTCGCCGCCAACCGCGACCCGCGGCTCGGACCCGACCTCGACACGTTCGACCCGACCCGGGAGCCCGTGCGGCACATCTCCTTCGGCTGGGGGATGCACCGCTGCGTCGGTGCCGAGCTGGCCCGGATGGAGCTGCGCACCGCGCTCCGCATGCTCGCCGAGCGCTACCCCGACCTCGCCATGGCCGCCGACATCGGCGACCTCGACTTCCGCAAGCTCTCTGCCGTCTACGGCGTCGAGGCGCTCCCGGTGCTCCTCTACGGCGAGCTCGAGGAGACCGCGTAGCGGCGCCTACTTGCTGGTCGAGAGCCGGTACTGCCGGACCGCGAGTGGCGCGAAGATCGCCACGAACGCGACGGACCACAACAGGGAGTAGACGACCGGGTTCTGCATCGGCCACGAGTCGGGCACCGGCGCGTCGCCGGTGTTGCCGAACAGCTCCCGGCAGGCCTGGGTGACCGTCGACACCGGATTCCATTCCACGAACGTCTTGAGCGGCTCGGAGAACGACTCCAACGGCACGAACGCGTTGGAGATGAACGTCAGCGGGAAGATCACGACGAACGACGCGTTGTTGACGACCTCGACGCTCGGCACCATGAGCCCGACCAGCGCCATGATCCAGCTGATCGCGTAGGCGAACACCAACAGGAGCAGGAACCCCAGGAACGCGTCGAAGAATCCTTCGCGGATCCGCCACCCGACGACCAGGCCGGTCAGCGCCATGATGGCCAGCGAGATGACGTTGTAGACGACATCGGAGGTCGTGCGGCCCACGAGGACGGCCGAGCGCGACATCGGCAGCGACCGGAACCGGTCGATGATGCCCTTCTGCATGTCGTCGGCCAGGCCGTAGCCGGTGAAAGTCGCGCCGAACACCACCGTCTGGGCGAAGATGCCCGGGACCAGGAACTCCTTGTAGTCCACGCCGCCAGGAACGTCGATCGCCCCGCCGAAGACGTAGGCGAAGAGCAGCACGAACATGATCGGGCTGATCAGGACGAACACCAGGATGTCGGGCACCCGCTTGATCTTGACGACGTTGCGCAGCGCGACCACCCAACCGTCGGAGAGCGCTCGGGTGACGGACTGGGTCGAGGGGCTCATCGCGCCATCTCCTTGGGGGTCTCGTCGGATCCGCTGGCGTCGCCGGAGTCCGGCGCCTCCTCCGCCGCATGGCCGGTCAGGGCCAGGAACACGTCGTCGAGGGTCGGCCGGCGCAGGCCCACGTCGAGGACGGTGACCGTCTCACGCTCGAAACCTTGCAGCACGCGGAGCAGCTCACCCGCGCCGCTGCCGGCGACGGCGGCAGCCAGCTCGCGGCCGTTGTCGCTCGACCCGGACATCACCCGCGGCGACCTCGGACATCACCCGGACCGCGGCCTCGCGGTCCTCGATGTCGGCGAGGACGACCTCGATCCGCTCACCGCCGGTGCGTGCCTTGAGATCGTCGGATGTGCCCTGGGCGATCGACCGGCCGTGGTCGATGACGAGGATCTCGTCGGCCAACCGGTCGGCCTCCTCGAGGTACTGAGTCGTCAGCAGCAGGGTCGAACCGCCGGCGACCAGGTCCCGGATCACGTCCCACATCTGCTGGCGGCTCCGCACGTCGAGGCCGGTCGTCGGCTCGTCGAGCACGAGCACCGGCGGCTCGGCGACGAGAGCGCCGGCCAGGTCGAGCCGGCGCCGCTGGCCGCCGGAGTAGGTCTTGGACGGCCGGTCGGCGAACTCGGTCAGGTCGGACAGCTCGAGCAGCTCGCGCGCCCGCTCCTGGGCCCGTGCCTTGCCGAGGTGGTAGAGCCGGCCGATCATCACGAGGTTCTCGTAGGCCGTGAGGTGCTCGTCGACAGCGGCGTACTGCCCCGACAGGCCGATCCTCTCCCGGACGCCGACCGGGTTGGTCAGCACGTCGCAGCCGGCCACCTCGGCAGTGCCGGCGTCGGGCTCGATCAGCGTGGTCAGGCATTTCACCGCGGTGGTCTTGCCGGCGCCGTTGGGCCCGAGCAGCGCGAGCACCTTGCCCTCCGGGACGACCAGGTCGAGACCGTCGAGAGCCACGACCTCCTTGTAGCGCTTCACCAATCCGCTGGCGCGGATCATGTCGGTCATCGCTGCTCCCTTCCCGAGGCCCCCACCCATTGCGTCCAGCGTCCAACCTACGGACCAGGTCCGACAACCGAATTCATCGCTGAGACGGCTGGTCCGGACACGAGAACTTGTTCCATTCTGTCCGGATGGGAACCGAGTCGACCGCCGCCCGCTACGTGCCGGGAGGCGGTACGGCGTGGCGCGATCCCTGGGCGGCGTACGCCGCGCTCCGCGAGGACGACCCGGTCCACCACGTCGTACCCGATAGCCATCCCGAGCACGACTACTACGTGCTGTCCCGGCATGCCGACGTGCTCGCGGCGGCGGTCGACACCGAGACGTTCAGCAGCGCGCGCGGTCTCACCGTCACCTACGACGAGCTCGCCCGGATCGGGCTCGAGGACAACCCGCCGTTCGTGATGACCGACCCGCCCGTGCACACGGCGTTCCGGCGGTTGGTCGCCCGCGGGTTCACGCCGCGGCAGGTGGCCGAGCTCGAGCCCGCCGTACGCGCCTTCGTCATCGAACGGCTCGAGCGGCTCCGCGCGGCCGGGGGCGGCGACATCGTCGCCGAGCTCTTCAAGCCGATGCCGAGCATGGTGGTCGCGCACTACCTCGGCGTGCCGGAGCAGGACCGGCCGCGGTTCGACGAGTGGACCAACGCGATCGTCGCCGCCAACGCGGCCGAGGGTGCGAGCGGCGCGGTGAGCGGTGCGGCCGGAGCGACCGTCGAGCTGATGGCCTACTTCTCGGCGCTGATGGCGCGCCGCCGTACGGAGCAGGCCGCCGGCCTGATGAGGGAGGACACCGTCTCCCACCTCGTCGCCGGCGGCGCGGCGACCCCGACGACCCCGACACGGGCCGCGCGCACCGACGCGATGGCGATCCTGGGCTTCGTCTTCACGATGGTGACCGGCGGCAACGACACCACCACCGGCCTGCTCGGCGGGACCATGGAGCTGTTCGCGACGCACCCCGACCAGCTCGAGGACCTGGCCGACGCGCCCGAGCCTCGTGCCGGACGCCGTCGAGGAGCTGCTGCGGCTGACGTCCCCGGTCCAGGGCCTGGCCCGCACCACCACCCGCGACGTCGAGCTGCACGGCACGGTGATCCCGGCCGGCCGCCGGGTCCTGCTGCTGTACGGCGCCGCCAACCGCGACTGGCGCAAGTACGGCGCCGACGCCGAGAAGCTCGACATCCGGCGCCGGCCCACCCAGATCCTGACCTTCAGCCAGGGCCACCACCACTGCCTCGGCGCGGCCGCCGCCCGCCTCCAGGCCCGGGTGGCGCTCGAGGAGCTGGTGGCCCGGATCCCGCGGTTCACCGTCGACCCCGACCAGATCGAGTGGGCGCCGGGCGCCTACGTACGACGTCCGGTCAGCGTGCCGATCACCATCGGCTGATGCAGCTAGCGGAGCAGGTCCTCGAGCGCGCGCTTCATCACGGTGTCGCGGGTCTGCCCCGGGTGACCGGCGGCGACGAAGTGGGTGCCGATGTAGAGCGAGTAGGCCATCAGGCAGCGCGCCTCGGCTTCCAGCTTGTCGCTGGTGATCTGGCGGAACAGCGTGCGCAGGTAGGCCATCCGACGCTCGTCGACCCCCGCCAGCCGAGCGGCGACCGCCGGATCCCGCCGGGCCCAGTCGCGCACCGCCAGCTCGATGGTGATCCCGCCCTCGCCGACGAAGGCGGTCGCCAGGCCGAAGAGCTCACGCAGTCGGTCCCGTGGGGACGCGTCGTGGGACTCGATCCGGGCGATGACGTCCTCGACCGCCCGTTGCTCCCAGCGGTCGAGCATCCGGTCGACGAACGTCGGCCGGTCGGGGAAGTGCCAGTAGAAGCCGCCCTTGGTCACGCCGAGGGTCCGGGCCAGGGTCTCGATCCGGACCGCGTCCGGGCCGCCGGCGCCGAGCGCGTCGAGACCGGCGTCGAGCCACGCCTCGACGGTCGTCTTCGCGGTGGCCATCCGCCCAATCTATACGGAACCGTATTGACCGCGCGGCAGGTCCGGCGTACCGTATCTATACGTCACCGTATGGAAGTGGGTTGCAGCATGAGAATCCCGAACGAGCGCCATCTCGCCCTCGATCTGCGGATCCACGAGATCGTCCCGGACTTCACCCTCGAGGACGTGTGGGAGCTGCCGGAGGTCGTCGGCACCGCGGCCGACTTCGACCGCGCCGTCCAGATGATGCTCGAGTCCGATCCGGCCCACGGATCGCGCTGGTCCGGCCCGGTTCCTGTGGCAGGCGCGGATCCTGCTCGGTCGGTGGCTGGGCCTCGGCGACGTCGGCGAACCCGCGGACGAGGAGCCGGCGATCGCGATCCCGGGCACCAACGAGACGTCCCTTCGCGGAAGGCTGCCGGCCGACCTCCAGGGCACCGCCGACGGCCTGACCTACGACCACCTGCCGTTCGAACCCCTCTTCCGCACGCCGACGGAGTACGCCGCCGAGATCGGCAACGCGACCGTCCACGGCGTGATGCACCTGGCCTGGGTGACCGACGGACGGTGAGACCTACCAGGGTCAGATGGCCGTCTACGTCAAGCCGCGCGGCTGGTTCGGCAAGGCCTACATGGCCTTCATCAAGCCGTTCCGCTACCTCGTGGTCTACCCGGCGGCGGAGCGCCAGATCGCCCGGCAGTGGGCGTCCCGATCGCTGCGATGAATCCGCTGCCGCTCCGGGGTCTTCCTCGGCATGACCGCTGAGACCCACGGTGTCGGCCCGCTCGACATCACGTTCACCGAGACACTGCAGCTGAGTCCGGCCAAGGGTGGCTGGACCTACATCGTCTGGCCGGAGTCGCCCACCTACTTCGGCACCCGCGGCCGGGTGAAGGTCCGCGGCACCATCGACGGCGAGCCGTTCGAGACGTCGTTCATGGCGCTCGGCGACGGCAACCACAAGCTCCCGGTCGCCAACGCGCTGCGCGTCGAGAGCGGCAAGCAGGCCGGCGACCAGGTCGTCGTCCACCTCACCGAGCGGATCGCCTGAGTGCCAAGATGGCGGACATGTCGGCGCTGCGAACCTTGGGACGTGTGACCGGATGGACGTGCATCGCGATCGGCGGCGCCCAGCTCGTCGGCGGGCTGCACGGGGAGCCCGGCATGACCGGCGACGCGACGACGGACTCCCATGTCCGCTTCATGGGCCCGGTCTTCGCCGGCTACGGGCTGGGTTGGCTCGACGCGGCGGCCGCCGACGAACCGGACCTGGACCGGATGCGGGTCCTCGCCGGGCTGATGGCCCTCGGGGGCATCGGACGGCTCGCGACCCGCGGCACCATGGGCCGGCCGCATCGCTTCCACGATCTGCTGCTCTGCATCGAGCTCGCTGCCCCGGTCGTGGTGGAGACACTGGGCCGGCGCGAGCGAGCCGCACGTTAGCTTCGGCGCACCATTCCTCGACATCCTAGCGACCGGCGGACGTAACAAAGTGGTCGACATCAGCACGGCTCCCGTGTGTTCATGCCGTCAACGAAGGGGTTTGGTACGTCCGTGGGCCCGCCGATGAAGGTCGCCCTGACAGGACGACCTACATGTTGCGCCGACGGTTCATCGCCCGAGCGAGCCAGAGCAGCAGCACGGCGACCGAATCAGGGACTGCACCCGCGAGCGTCAGACAGAGGACGACCGCGACGTAGATGCCTAGCATCCAGCGCGCTGCGCGAGAGCCGCTTCTCCGCCGCCTAGTCAGCGGGAGACCCGGTGAGCCAGACTGTCGAGATGGTCCCTTCCCCCGCACCCGGGTCACGTTCTGTCCTCCCCATTCCCGAGCGGGTCGAAGCCCAGTCTGACGACGTACGACGCCCGGGATCCGGACACCGCGTATCCGCCGATCGAGCCGCTGCGGCCGCCCGAGGGTGCGCCCAACGTGCTGGTCATCTTGCTGGACGACATCGGCTTCGGGGCGTCGACCACGTTCGGCGGCCCGTGCCCCACCCCGAACGCCGACCGGCTTGCCGCGGCCGGCTTGAAGTTCACCCGGTTCCACACCACGGCCCTCTGCGCCCCCACCCGACAGGCGTTGCTGACCGGCCGCAACCACCACGCGGTCGGGATGGGCGCGATCACCGAGATTGCGACCTCGGCTCCGGGCTACAGCGCGGTGCGCCCCAACGATGCTTCGCCGCTGGCCCAGACGTTGCTGCTCAACGGCTACAGCACGGCTCAGTTCGGCAAGTGCCACGAGGTGCCGGTCTGGCAGACCAGCCAGATGGGACCGTTCGACAGCTGGCCGACGCGGAGCGGCTTCGAGTACTTCTACGGGTTCATCGGTGGCGAGACCAACCAGTACTACCCAAGCCTGTACGAGGGGACCACGCCGATCGAGCCGCCGGCGACCCCGGAGGAGGGCTACCACTTCACCGAAGACATGACCGACAAGGCCATCGGCTGGGTGCAGCAGCAGAAAGCCCTCATGCCCGACAAGCCGTTCTTCATGTACTACGCCCCGGGAGCCACCCACGCCCCCCACCAGGTGCCCGAGGAATGGGCCGACCGTCACCGTGGTCGCTTCGCCGCCGGGTGGGACGTGCTGCGTGAGGCGACGTTCGCGCGGCAGAAGGAGCTCGGGGTGATCCCGGCCGATGCCGTGCTCACGCCCCGGCATGAGGAGATCCCCGCCTACGAGGACATGCCCGAGGAGCTGAGGCCGGTCCTGGAGCGGCAGATGGAGGTCTACGCCGGGTTCCTCGAGCACACCGATCATCACATCGGCCGTTTGCTCGACACCCTCGAGGAGCTCGAGATCTACGACGACACCTTGATCTACCTGATGATCGGGGACAACGGTGCCAGCGCCGAGGGGACCATCAACGGCAGCTTCAACGAGTTGTTCATCCTCAACGGCGCGGCCGCGATGGAGACACCGGAGTTCCTGATTGCTCACGTCGACAGCATCGGCAGTCCCGCCGCCTACAACCACTATGCGGTCGGGTGGGCGCATGCGATGTGCACTCCGTATCAGTGGACCAAGCAGATCGCCTCGCATTGGGGCGGGACCCGCAACGGCACCGTCGTCTCCTGGCCCAGCCGGGATCAGGGCCCGCGGTGAGCTCCGGCACCAGTTCCACCACGTCATCGACATCGCCGCCACCGTGCTCGACGTCGCCGGCCTTCCGGAGCCCGACTTCGTCAACGGGCTCCAGCAGATGCCGCTGCACGGGACGAGCATGGCCTACTGCTTCGACGCCCCGGACGCCGCCAGACCAACGCCAGACCCAGTACTTCGAGATGCTGGGCAACCGCGGCATCTACCACAAGGGCTGGACCGCCGTCACCAAGCACCGCACGCCTTGGGTGATGACCGGAGACATGATCCCGTTCGACGACGACGTCTGGGAGCTCTACGACACCAACACCGACTGGACCCAGACCCGAGACCTCGCCCGAGACCAGCCCGACCGGTTGCACGCGCATGCAACGGCTGTTCCTGCTCGAGGCCGCCAAGTACGGCGTGTTCCCGCTCGACGACCGGACGGTGGAGCGCTTCAACGCCGACCTGGCCGGACGACCCACGTTGATCCACGGAACATCGCAGAAGCTGTTCCCCGGCATGGGGCGGCTCACCGAGAACACCGTGCTCAACCTCAAGAACAAGTCACACAGCGTCACCGCCGAGATCACCGTCCCCGAGGGCGGCGCCGACGGTGTCATCGTCGCCCAGGGCGGAGCGTTCGCGGGATGGTCGCTCTACCTCAACCACGGACGCCTGACCTACTGCTACAACCTGCTCGGCATCGACCGCGCCAAGATCACCAGTGACAAGCCCGTCCCCGCCGGAACGCACCAGGTCCGCATGGAGTTCACCTACGACGGCGGAGGACTCGGTCGCGGCGGCGACGTCGCGCTCTTCGTCAACGGCGAGCAGGACGGGACCGGGAAGCTCAACGCCACCATCCCGATGGTCTTTTCCATGGACGAGACCTGCGACCTCGGCGCCGACACCGCATCACCAGTCAGCGACGACTACACACCCGAGTCGAGCAGGTTCACCGGCTCCATCGCCTGGGTCCAGCTCGACATCGGCCCCGACGACCACGACCACCTCATCACCGCCGCAGACCAGTGGCGAGTCGCCATGGCCCGCCAATGAGGCGTCCACGCCCCAAGCGACAGCCTGAGCCCGACGCCACTGGCGACCGCCAAGGAAGAGAAACCGAGCCTCGGGGCGCCCGCTCGTCGACAGGAGCGCGCCGGTCGCGGCAGATGCGGGCGGATGACGTGCTTAGGGTGCGCTGCGGACGCATCTGGTGGGTGGAGCGAACCCTAAGCACGTCATCCGCTCCGCGCGCGGTATTCGGCATTCGCGGGCATTGCGTGTTCGAAAAACGGGAATCATGTGCGCATCCATGCCGAGCGGCTACCGCGGTCCATCGAGGTGGCGGTGGAGTGGGGTCCGCTCGCCGACACTCGCGTAGGAACCTATAGCCGACTTCGCGTCGGGGGTGACTGCGCAGGCACGCGAGCGATCGACCCGAGGCGGCCGTCACGGCTACCAGAACCGGCAACCTACCGACAGGGCGACGGGATGGGTGGTCCGAAGGCGGGGTATCCGCGCTGTCAGCCGCTCCTTGAGTTACCTCCCGAGCGGCTAGGTCCCTGCCGGGGTGGAGGCACAAACCGGCGGGGACCGTCCTTGACCGACACGACCCCCGGCCCGCGTGTGTCGGGGGCTGGGGTCGCATTGCGCCCGAGCGCTTGGCCGTTGCCGCGGCACCATGGACGGATTCAGCATGCTTTCGAGGGAACCGGACCGGCCGCTGGGGTGTCTACTCTCCGGACGAGGAGCAGGAGGTGACGTCATGGCAGGTTCCCGGGCGATCGGCGAGCTGTACGACGCGGCGTACCCACGCCTGGTGCTCCAGCTGTTCGCGATCTGCGGCGACCAGGTCGATGCGGAGGACGCGGTCCAAGAGGCGTTCGTGAAGGCGCTGGCCGCGGGGGCGGCGTTCGACCGGGTGGAAAACCCCGAGGCGTGGCTGCGGAAGGTGGCGCTCAACCACCAGCGCAACGTCTGGCGGCGCACGGGCGTCGCGCAACGGTTCCTGACCCGGGTCCCGGGGCCGCGGCAGACCGCAGAGCTCGGTCCCGACCACGTGGCGGTCATGGAGCGCCCTGGCCCAGCTCGACCTGGACCACCGCACCGTCTTCGTGCTGCACCACCTCGGCGACCTGGGCACCGCGGAGATCGCCCGCGAGCTCGGCATCCCCCAGGGCACGGTCAAGTCGCGGCTGGCGCGTGGCCGGTCCCGGATCGCCCCGCTGCTCGACGACAGGGAGGAGCACGACCATGCCTGACCTCGAGGTCCTGCGCGACCTGACGCCGCAGTTCCCCCCACCCGGCCTGGACGACCTGGCCGCCGTGGTCAGCCGGCGCCGACGCCGCGCCGTCATCACCGCCGGGGCAGGCGCCCTCGCCGCCGTTGTGGTGGTGGCGACAATGCTCGGCGGGATGCCGGGCAACGACCGGTCGATGGACCCGGTCGACGACCCGACCGACGGCCGGACGGACCGGACGGCCGAGGACCTCACCTGGGCTCCCGAACGGATCCGCGCCGAGGGCGGCGCGCTCGACTTCGTGGAGGGACGGGACGGCGCACTCGAGGCCCGGTTCTGGTCGGTCTGCGAGAGAGTCGACTGCGACTACGCCAAATCGAACGGGACAATTACGACTACCGGGTGATCCACTCCGCCCTCGAGGTCACCGTCGACGGCTACCGCACCTCCGGCCTGTTCGGCCTCAACGTGGGCCCGGACGGATGGCCGCAGATCCAACTGCAGCGCTTCGGCGACGACTCGATCTACGTCCAGGACTGGACCCGGCCGGGCGGCACTCAGGAGCGCTACCGGCTCCTGAACGCCGACGGCACCACGACCGACCTGACCCTCCTCCCCTCCACCGCCCCGCCTGCGCCGGGACCGGACGTGGTCCGCACCTCGTTATTGATTTTTACTACGCACTGGGGCGGGTCGACGAAGCGGCCGGAACCATTCAGCGGCTCGACCTGCCGGACGCGGTCTTCGTCCAATGGGCGGCGTTGGCGGCGGACGAGCTCCTGTGGGGAGTCGGCGAAGAAGGCTGCGTCGTGCACTGGCAGCAGCCGGGGGGCGAATTCGTCCACCGCGATCTGGACTGCAGGTCCTCGTTCCCGTCCCTGTTCATCGACATCAGCCTTCAACCCGCGGCCTGGTTCACGGCCGAGCGGATGGCCGTCACCGAGCTTGGCGGCAGCAAGGGCCTCCCCGTAGCGCTGCACGTGAGCCTGGACCGGGGCGACACCTGGCAGCGGATCCCGGTCACCGAGGACAACACCGTGGACGACGTGTTCGCGCAGCTGCGCTGATCCGCCCGGCGTTAAGAGAGCGTCAAGGGTTCGTCGGACGTCGAGCGAGGAGAAGGCCATGAGGATCCAGGACAAGCGGCGAGGACGCACGACGATCGCCGTCACCTGCGCGATGGCCGCCGTGGCGGTGGTCGTCTCAGGATGCAGCGGCAGCGGCAGCGGTCCGGACGGCTCCGAGGACGAGGAGTCGATCGTGGCAACAAGCCCACTCATCGACCGGCCGGGAGACATGCCCACCCCGAAGCCCGTGACGGCCCCGAACGGGTGGGTGGCGATCGACGGCTACCGGGACGGAGGCAGCATCTTCCTGGTGCGGCCTGGCGAAGACGCCCGCCGGCTCGAGGTCCCCGGCTCGGATGCAGCCAGCGAGGGGTGTCCGGCGTGGTCGCCTGATGGAACTCGGCTGATGTTTGGCCGGATTGCGGGGACGGTGGAAATTCGCGCAGAGCTCGTGATCGTCCCCGTGGGCCAGAACGGCGCCGCCGGCACCCCGACAGTGATCGCACTCGACGGCTTCGAGGCGCTCGGCGCCCTCGAAGACTACGGCGCCGCCCACCCGTGCGGGACGTGGGCACCTGATGGCCGGTGGGTCGCGCTCGCGGGCGCAGGTGAGGTGTGGGTGGTCGACACGCATACCAACGAGATTCGCCGGTTGCCTGACCTCCGGCCCACCGATCTCGAGTGGCGCCCCGGCACCGACGAGCTCACGATCGCGGGTGACATGGGCACGAACTGGGAAACAAACCCCCCGGTGTCTACCCCGGTCACCGTCTACTCGGTGTCAACCGGTGAGCTCAGCCACCTCGGCTCTCTCGAGGCCGCGCAAATCACGTGGTCCCCGGACGGCACGTCCTTAGGGTCCACCGGCAGCGAACGGCACGTCCTTAGTGTCCACCGACAGCGAATCCGACCCGGGGCAACTCGTGCTTGTCGACGGCGACGGCACTAACCAGCGGGTGCTCGTCGCCGACATCGGACTGGCGATACAAGGCATCGGTCCCGTGTGGTCCCCGACCGGCGACCGCATCGCCTATCAACGGTGCCAAAGCCCGCCTGACACGGTCCGCGTTTGCAGCGGCGAAAAGCACGAGGTCGTCCTTGTGAGCGTCGCCGATGGGACCGAGACCGTCATCGAGCCACCGACGGCGGACGGGCATGAGTGGTATCCCTTTACCGTCTCGTGGTCGACGGACGGCACGACGCTGCTGTACTCGGCCTGGAATGAGGACGACGGGCACGGAGTGGAATGGCAGGGAGTGATCGCCGTTCCAGCCGACACGCCAAGCGACGCGACAGTGCTCAGCGACTCGATCGACCCCGGACCGTACTGGAGCCACCGCTGGACCAGGATCCAGATGTGGGGCCGGCAACCGGGGTGATACCGGCGTCGATGGCGCGTACTTCATCGGCTCCATGGGCGAACTGAACTCGGCAATATGGGGCGCCTCTCCGCGCGGAGTGGTTATCGGGGAACATCGGTTCAAGCAGGTTGATCCGATGTTCCCCAATCCGTCGAGATCGCCGTTGCCGAGCCGGCAGGCCGCGGCGCACGCTTCCGCTGGGCGCGGGCATGGGCGAAGATCGGGGCCATGGCGTTTCTTCTCCAGCTCACCGTGGCTCCGGCGACTCAGGACCAGTTCAACGAGCTCGACGCCAAGGTAGGGCAGTCGATGATGGAGGCCGGAGGTCCGCCTGCGGGTCTCATGTCACACGCGGTCTACCCCGAGGGCGACGGGTTCGTCATCGCTGAAGTGTGGCGCGCCGAGTCCGACGGGCAGAGCTACATCGACGACGTGTTGAGGCCCCTGCTCGCCGCGTCGGGTCTCACTGGCCAGGACATCGTTGTCCGCCCGGTCTGGTCCTTCGCGCGGCCCTGAGGTTCCCAGGCCTCACGCGTCGACGCCCCCGGGCCGCGCCAGCCGGTAGCGCCAGAACACCGGGACGGCGAGCACCGCGGCCACAGTGAGTACGACGACCAGCACCCCACCACCTGCGGCCGCGACCGCCGTACCGACGATGGCGGCGGCGGCGCCGTGCGCGACGTCGGCGATCCGCGGCCCGCCCGCGACGACGACGATGAAGATGCCCTGCAGCCGGCCGCGCACCTCGTCGGCCGCCGAGGACTGCAGGATGCTCTGCCGGAATGCCGCCGACGCCATGTCCGCAGCGCCGCCGACGACGAGCATCAGCACTGACGCCGAGAGCATCCACACGGCCGCCTCCGGCACCCGGTCGGCCACGGCGACGGACAGGCCGAAGCCCACCATCGCCAGACCCCACACGATGATGCACCAGACCACGGCCTTCCCCTGGGACGTGATCCGGGAGACCCAGCCCGAGAAGATGCCGCCGATGACGGCGCCGACCGGGATGCCCGCGAACAGCAGCGCGAAGGCCAGCCCGCCCTCCTCCGGACCGGAGAAGCTCTCGTGCGCGATCTCGGGGAACAGCGCCCGCGGCATCCCGAAGACCATCGCGATGATGTCGACGAGGAACGACATCAGCAGCACGGGATGGCCGCGCAGGTAGGCGATCCCCTCGATCACCGACCGAAGGCCGGGCGGCCGGCCGCTCGCACCCTCCACCCGGAGTGCGGGCAGCCGCACCACGGCCCACAGCGTCGCGAACAGGCAGAACGTGTCGATCAGGTAGAGCCACGAGAAGCCGAGCACGGGGATCAGCGCGCCGGCGACCAGCGGGCCGGCGATCGCGCCGGCCTGGAAGACCGTCATGTTGAGCGAGTTGGCGGCCGGCAGCAGCTCGTCGGAGAGCAGCTTCGGCAGGATCGCGCTACGGGTCGGCTGGTTGATCGCGAAGAACGCCTGCTGCACGGAGAAGAGGCACAGCAGGAGCCACACGTTGCCGGAGCCCATCGCGGCCTGCGCGAAGAAGAGCGCGCTGGTCCCGATCAGGCCGACGGTCGTGATCTGGAGCAGGGTGCGGCGGTCGAAGTGGTCGGCGAGCGCCCCGCCCCACAACCCGAAGACCACCAGCGGCACCAGGCCGAACACGCCGGTCAGGCCGACGTACGCCGACGATCCGGTCTCCGCGTAGATCTGGGCCGGCACCGCGACCACGGTGAGCTGGGCGCCGACGACGGTGACGATGTTGGCCGTCCACAGACGGCGGAAGTTCGGATCGGCGAGCGGTCTGGTGTCGGCGAGGAGGCCCTTCATCCGTCGTACGGGACGTGCGGCGACCACTCGTCGTCGGGCCGCGACACAGCGGCCCACATCGCCGCGGCGATCGGCGGCGGTGAGAACGCGCCCTCCCGGCCGAGGACGCCGTTGATCTGTACGGCGACCGCGCGGATCCCGTCGGGCGCGAGCGTCGCGTCGAGGCTGGTGACCAGGTTGCGGACCGCCGCCTTCTGCACACCGAGCGACGCGGCCGCGGCCGACGGCTTGTCCGCCGCCGCGCTGCCGGTCACCAGCACCCGCGCGCCGGACGACATGAACGGACGGGCCGCCTGGACCGCCGGCAGCAACGCCCCGGCGCCGAGGACGACGTCCTCGAGCAGCTCCGGAACGGTGAGGTGGAGCGGATCCTTCTCGCGCCAGGCACTCGGGTTGAAGTGGAGTACGTCGATGCGCCCGTACCTCTCCCCGATCCCGGCGACGACACCGGTGACGGAGGCGGGGTCGGTCAGGTCGACGCCCACGCCCTGAGCCTGGTGCCCCTCGGCCTCGAGGGTCGCGGCGAGCGGCTCGGCATCGGTCGCGGTGCGCGTGGCCAGCACGGCGACGTACCCCTCCTCCGTGAAGCGGCGGGCGACCGCGAGACCCAGGCCGGGGCCGGCACCGAGGACGACGTAGACGGGCGCACTCATGACGGCGACTTTAGGCCGCTGGTCGGGGAAGTCGCGAAGAGACTGTCACGTGACCTACTGCTGGTCCCGGTCGACGCTCACCGGCGGCGTCGGCGGAGGAGGAGGCGGCGCCTTCGTGCCGAACGGGTTGCGCAGGGTGTCCATGAGCTCGGCCTTCGTTGGGCCCGGTCGCACGGGAGGTTTCTGGGAAATCTCGTGGCAGGCTGTCGTACCGGCACGTGCTGGTTCGTGGTGAGGGTGGAAGGCGGTCATCGGGACCGCCCGGAACACGAGGAGATCGACATGACGCACTACCTGCTTTCCGTCCACGGCCCCGCCGAGATGGAAGAGTTCGGCAGCTACGGCTCCAGGGAAGAGATGGAGCAGGCGTTCGCCGACACCGGGGCGTTCAACGAGAAGCTCAAGGCCGAGGGCTACTGGGTCTTCGCCGGTGGCCTCCAGTCCGCCTCGACGGCGACCGTCGTCGACGGTCAGGGCGAGACGCCGGTGATGACCGACGGGCCCTACCTCGAGACCAAGGAGGCCATCGGGGGCTTCTGGGTGATCGACGCGGCCGACCTCGACGTCGCACTCAGGCTCGCCGCCGAGGGATCGAAGGCGTGCCGGGGCAAGGTCGAGGTCCGGCCGTTCGACGGGCTCGCCTGACCGCCCGTGTCCCTCGGATCTCGTGACGGTCGCAGAGCGACCTCCTCGACCGCCGGTCAGGAGATCGAGCGGGTCTTCCGGGAGGAGTACGGCCGGCTGATCGCCTCGCTGGTCCGTCGCTTCGGCGACATCGACATCGCCGAGGAGGCGGCCGGCGAGGCGCTGGTCACGGCGCTCGAGAAGTGGCCGGAGTCCGGCGTACCTCCCAACCCCGGAGGGTGGCTGACCACCACCGCCGCCAACCGGGCGATCGACCGGCTCCGCCGCGAGAAGCTGCGGGACACCAAGCACCGACAGGCTGTCGACATGTACGACGACACACCGCATGAGTCGCTGGGGCTCTTCGAGGACAACGAGGACGACCGGCTCCGGCTGATGTTCACCTGCTGCCACCCCGCGCTCGCGCCGGAGGCGCGGATCGCGCTGACCCTGCGGCTGCTGGGCGGCCTGACCGTTGAGGAGATCGCGCAGGCGTTCCTCGTGCCCGAGACCACGATGGGGCAGCGGATCACCCGCGCGAAGAAGAAGATCGCCGAGGCCAAGATCCCCTACCGGGTGCCGGAGGCCGAGGACCTGCCCGCGCGAGTGGCGACCGTGCTCGCCGTGCTGTTCCTGGTCTTCAACGAGGGCTACCTCGCGTCGGGCGACGGCGATCCCGTGCGCGCCGACCTCACCGCCGAGGCGATCCGGCTGGCCCGGATCCTGCACGACCTGATGCCGGGCGAGCCCGAGGTCATGGGGCTGCTGGCGCTGTTGCTGCTCACCGAGGCCCGGCGCGAGGCACGGGTCCGCGGCGGTGAGCTGGTGCGGCTCGACGACCAGGACCGCGGCGGTTGGGACCGTTCGCTCATCGCCGAGGGCCACGCGCTGGTGCGCGAGTGCCTCGAGATCAACAGGCCCGGTCGCTACCAGCTCCTCGCGGCCATCAACGCGGTCCACACCGACGCGCCGACCGCCGAGGCCACCGACTGGTCGCAGATCGCCACTCTCTACGACCAGCTCGCGGTGATCGACCCGGGGCCGATCGTCGCCCTCAACCGGGCGGTCGCGATCGCCGAGCTGGACGGCCCCGAGGTGGCGCTCGCCCAGGTCGACAAGCTGGTCGACGCGGCACCGGTGCTGGCGTCGTACCACGCCTTCCACGCGACCCGCGCCGACCTGCTCCGCCGGCTCGGCCGCAGCGTCGAGGCGCGGGAGGCGTACGACGCCGCGCTCGCCGTCTGCGACAACACCGCCGAGCGCGCCTACCTCACCCGGCGCCGCAGAGAGCTGGTCTGACTCGGTTCGTTCGAGCCGGTCGTAGGGTGGCGAGGTGAGCTCTCTCGCCCCTGCCGCTGCCCGCCTCTGACGACCCCACCACCTGGCGCGACTGGGTCCGGTCCCGCTCCACCGCGGAGCTCGATCGAGCCCGGGAGCTGGTCGAGACCGTCCGCACCCTGCCGCCGGACGACCCGCGTGCCGTGCTGCGGGCGTGGGACGAGGCGACGGGCCACCTCGGCAACGTCGCGGCGCTGGGGTCGCTGTTCGGCAACGTCCACCCGGACGAGGGGGTTCGCGACGTTTCGGACGACGCCGAGCAGGAGGCCCAGCGGCTGTCGACCGAGTGGAGCCTGGACCGCCGGCTGTACGACGCCTTCGCCGCCCTCGACGAGACGGCACTCGCCGACGATCCGGTGGCCGCCAGGCTGCTCGAGAAGGTGCGCAAGGACTTCCGGCGCTCGGGCGTCGACCGCGACGAGGAGACCCGCGCGCGGATCACCGCGATCCGCGACCGGCTCACCGAGCTCGACCAGGAGTTCAGCAAGATCACCCGCGACGACGTACGCAGCATCCGGGTCGCTGCCGAGCGGCTGGCCGGCCTGCCCGAGGACTGGCTCGACGCCCACCCGGCCGGTGACGACGGCCTGGTCACCGTCACGACCGACTACCCCGACGCCATCCCGCTGCGGATGTTCGTGCACGACCAGGACGTACGCCGCGAATCCGTCGTCACGTTCCGTCAGCGCGGCTGGCCGACCGCGGAGCCGTTGCTCGAGGAGATGTTCGCGCTGCGCCAGGAGCTGGCGACCCTCGTCGGCTACGAGGACTGGCCGTCCTACGACGCCGACGTGAAGATGATCGGCGAAGGCCCGGCGATCCCGGAGTTCATCGACAAGATCGCGGCGGCCGCGCAGGAGCCGATGGAGGCCGATCTCGCGGTGCTCCTGGAGCGCTACCGCCAGGACTATCCCGACGCCGACCGAGATCCCGCTCTTCGACTCCTTCTACTACCAGCAGCGGGTCCGCGAGGAGCAGTACGACGTCGACGCCCAGCGGGTCCGGACCTACTTCGAGTTCCCGAAGGTGCGGCAGGGCCTGCTCGAGGTGACCGGACGGTTGTTCGGGCTGCGCTACGAGCCGGCCGCTTGTCCTGAGGAGCCGAGGGACGAGGCGTCTCGAAGGGACGTACCCGTCTGGCACGAGGACGTCGCGGCGTACGACGTCTTCCGTCAGGAGGGCGGCGGCCCAGTCGGGCGGATCTACCTCGACCTCCACCCGCGCGAGGGCAAGTACAAGCACGCCGCGCAGTTCACGCTCACCGACGGAGTCGCCGGCGCGCAGCTGCCGGAGGGCGTTCTGGTCTGCAACTTCTCGCGCGGCCTGATGGAGCACGACCACGTGGTGACGCTGTTCCACGAGTTCGGGCACCTGCTGCACCACGTGCTCGGCGGCCAGGGGGAGTGGTACCGCTTCGCCGGCGTCGCGACCGAGTGGGACTTCGTCGAGGCGCCGAGCCAGATGCTCGAGGAGTGGGCATGGGACCCCGCGGTGCTGCGCAGCTTCGCGACCGACGAGGCCGGCGAGCCGATCCCGGTCGAGCTGGTCGAGGCGATGCGCCGCTCCGACGACTACGGCAAGGGCATCTACGCCCGCACCCAGATGTTCTACGCCGCGATGTCCTACTGGTTCCACGCCGACGAGGCCCGTCGCGCCGCCGGCGAGGAGGTCGCCTCGCTGACCGACCGGATGGTGGAGCTCCAGCGACAAGTACGACGCGCTGCCCTATCTCGAGGGCACCCACATGTTCGCGTCGTTCGGCCACCTGGGCGGCTACAGCTCGGCGTACTACACCTACATGTGGTCGCTGGTGATCGCGAAGGACATGTTCAGCGCCTTCGACGGCGACGGCGACCTGTTCTCCGACGAGCGGCTCGCGGTCGCCACCCGCTACCGCGACCGCGTCCTCGCGCCGGGCGGCACCCAGGACGCCGCCGACCTGGTGGCCGACTTCCTCGGTCGCCCGTACTCGTTCGACTCGTACGCCGCCTGGCTCGCCCGCTGAACCGCGACTGTTGACATATCAACCGTCGCGGGTGTGTAGTCGGTTGACATGACAACAATCGTCGTCGAGGCGATGGGAGAGGTGCGCGATGAGCAGCTGGAACTTCTTCGAGCCGGCGTGCCGGGAGACCCTGATGACCCTGATCCGCCGCGAGGCGGACTGGATGTTCGCCCTGGTCGAGAGCGACGAGGCGTGGGCGACCGCGACCGCCTGCGACGAGTGGAGCGCAGGCGACGTCATCGGTCACCTGGTCGACACGACCGAGACCTACTTCGTGGGCTTCCGCGCCGCCCGGGGCGAGGGTGAGCCTCCGCCGGCGGTCCCGCTGACCGGCATGGCAAGGGCCGCCGGCGACGGTGCCGTCCAGTTCCGTGATCTGTCCCGCCAGGAGCTCGTCGACCGCAATCGCGCGGCCCTGGACAAGATGTCCGGGATCCTCGAGGGCCTGTCCGACGCCGAGTGGACCGAGCTGATGGTCCCGCACAAGTACATGGGTCCGCTCCCAGCCTGCATATACGCGATCTTCCAGCTCGTCGACTACGCCGTGCACAGCTGGGACATCCGCGAGGGCATCGGTGCGCCGCACGCGCTCGCCGCCGACTCGGCCGACATGCTCGTGCCACTCGCGTTCGTGCTGTGGCAGTCGACCCCGTCGATCGCCGAGGGCTCCGAGCCCTTCCAGATCGGGGTCCGGATCACGAGCGGGGAGAACGCCGGCGACAGCATCGTGTCCGTGAGTCCCGAGGGTGTCGGCGTGGAAGCAGGTGACGTCAGCGGCCTGCCCGCCGTACTCGAGTTCGACCCCGCGACGTTCGTGCTCACGGCGTTCGGCCGCATGAACGCCGGCACCGCCCGCGGCGACGTCGACCTGGCCGCCCGGTTCCTCGGCGGCTTCTTCCGCATCTGATCGACCTCCCCGGTGTCCCGACCACGCCGTACGCCGAGGTCCTCGGCGGCAAGCACCACATCGCCATCTCGGTCACGCACGAGAAGTGGGACTACCTGCGCGCCAAGTTCGACGACGCGGGTGTGCCCTACGAGATCCACTCCGAGGTCTCGATGTACTTCAACGGTCCGGACGGCGAGCGGCTCGAGCTGATCGGCGACCCGCTCGGGGAGATGTACGGCTCCAAGATCCTGTGACCCGGGCGGCGCTCGACGCCGCCGTACCCTCCCTCGCTTGAGTCCTGGCGTTCCTGCCGATACACTAGCGATATATCGCGACACGATCCGAAGAGTTCGCGACACTGACATTCGAGGGAGAACACCATGCACCGCTTCAACTAGAGTTCGGCCCGTTCTGGGCCGCCATGGGGGACTGCGGTCCCCAGCACCAGCACCGCCCCGGCCCGTGGGGCAACCCGTGGGAGCGCGGCGCGGCCCACCACCGCGGTGGAGGCCCCGGCGGTCCGCCGCCGTGGCTCGCCGGCCTGCTCGGCATGGGTCGACCGGAGGGGACGCGCGGCGCTCGAGTACGACGCGGCGACGTCCGCTCGGCGATCCTCGACGTGCTCCACGCCGCCCAGCAGCGGGACGAGTCGGTCAACGGCTACCAGGTGATCCAGCAGATCACCGACAAGAGCGGTGGCGCCTGGCGCCCCAGCCCGGGCTCGGTCTACCCGACCATCCAGCAGCTCGAGGACGAGGGCCTGGTCGAGACCGACGACGAGCGCGGCCGGCGTTCACTGCGGCTGACGCCCGAGGGTTCGACGTACTGCGCCGAGAACGCTGACGAGCTCGCCGCGGTGTGGGCTCCGTTCGAGGCCGCCGAGTCCGCGTGGCCCGGCGAGCACGCCGACATCAAGGCCGAGATCCCGCAGGTGATGAGTGCCGTCTGGCAGATCGTCGTCTCCGGAGACGACACCCAGCGGCGGGCTGCGGTCGAGGTCCTGGTCGACGCCAGGCGTCGGCTCTACGGCATCCTCGCCGACGGCCCGGCCGCCGACGAGGCCGACGAGACCACCGACGACGAGTGACCTGATCCACCCGGGGCAGCCTGGCCGTTGATGGCTAGGGCACGGCACTAGGCTGCCGCGGGTGAGGTCCGTTGCCCGGGGTGCCGCTGCCGTCGCAGCGCTCGCGCTCGGCGTGGGCGCCTGGACGCCGTACGCCGCCGCCGAGACGGTCGATCTCGGCGGCCAGCCCGTCGAGGGCAGCACCGACTCGGCGACGCCGACGCCGTTGGACGCCGGGCTCTGGACCACGATGCTCGGGCCCCAGTCCCAGCCGCAGTACTTCAGCTACGAGCGCCAGATCGAGGACAGCACCGTCCACGTCGGCGTGGTCGGCACTCCGCGGACGGCCGACTACGACGGCTTCTACGTCTACGCGACAGTCGAGACTCCCGACGATCCGGCCGTCGACTGCGGCACCGGCGACGCGTCGTCCGACACGACGTACTTCGACGCGGCCATCGGGGACGAGGTCCTCGTCGGCGACGAGGACGCCGCCGACGATCCGTGCCACTCCGCAGACACCATCACCGTCAAGCTCGAGCGCTACTCGACCTCGAGCATCGAGATGCTCCCTGTTGCGATCAAGATCGTGGAGGAGGCGCCCGTCACCGACCAGGGTGCCGCGATCGCCGACGATGCCGAGCTGGAGTACGACGTACCCGATCCGGTCGACCCGGCTGACGGCCCGCAGGGTGCGGACTCGTTCGACGACGCACCTGTCGTCGATGCGCACGACGGTCCGGTCACGATCGCAGCCGAGCTCACGGAGGGCACGACCCTGCTGTGGCGGGTACCGCTCGACTGGGGCGACCAGCTCGTCGTCCGCGGCGACCTGCCGACCGTGCCCGCCGACGGCCCCTTGGCGGGCGTCTCCGCGCAGGTGCAGCTCGTCCAGCCGGGCCGGGACGTCTTCGCGTTGACCAAGTCGGAGCAGTACTACTACGCGGACTACGGCGAGGAACCGGCCCGGGCGGTCGCGGCGAGCCACCCGCTCCGCTACGGCAACCGCTTCCGCGACTTCGAGCCGACCCTGCCCGGCGACCACTGGGTGGCCGTCAGTGTCGAGCGCGCCCAGGACCGTGAGCCGATGCAGGTCTCGCTCGACCTCACCATCGCTGTCGCGCACGTCGACGACGCGGCACCCACCTACAAGTCCGCCGTCCTCGCCCAGGGCGGCGGCCCAGGGCCGGACGGCTACTCCCCGGACACGCCGTACCTCGTCGGCGACGGCGAGTTCTCCGCGGTGGCGTCCGGCAACCCGTTCACGTCCGAGGGCGACGAGGACGACGAGTGGTGGGGACCCCGACGTGGCGTCGGGCTCGGCCTCGGCGTGGTGAGCCTGGTCTGCTGCGCGGTCGGCGCGGTGTGGCTCACCCGCCGCCGCGCTGGGTGACGCCGAGCTGACGTCAGCCCAGCAGCAGCCAGCCGCTGGCGACCAGCCCGAGCAGGCCGAGGACCAGCAGCAGCACCGGCGCGAGTACGCCGGGCCGGGTCGGTGCCGGGGGCGCCGGCGGGACCGTCTCCTCCTGCGTGCGCCGGGGTGGTGGTGGCGGAGGGGGATCGTCGGCATCGACGCGGGCGTGGCCGTCGGTGGCGGGTAGGCCGCGGTCGCCCGCGCCAGGGTGTCGCCCGACCCGCCGGTGCCACTCGGCAGCGGCGGGAACACGTCCGTGATCGTGATCGGGTCGGCAGGGTCGGGCGGCAGGTCCAGCAGCAGCCGGAGGGCCGGGTGCGCACGCAGCTGCGTCGCGCTCGGCCGGGCGGCCGGGTCGTACGACGACACCGCCTCGATCAGGTCCACCACGGCATCGCGCGCGGGGTCGCCGGTCCGCAGGGTGGCGATGTCGAGGTCGGCCGGGTCGCGCGGCGGCTTGGTCGCGGTGAGCATCTCCAGGATCACCCGACCGAGCGCGTAGATGTCGGCGCTGGCGTCCGGGTCCGCCCCGAGCTGCTGCTCCGGCGGCATGTAGCCCGGCGTACCGATGACCATCGCGATGTGGGTCAGCCGGGCCTCGTCGGTGGGCACCGCGATCCCGAAGTCGGTGAGCCGCAGGTGCGGTACGCCGCGCCCGGTCGGCTCGACCAGCAGGTTGCCGGGCTTCACGTCGCGGTGCACGATCCCCGCGGCGTGCACGGCCTCGAGTGCTTGGAGGGTCTGGTCGACGAGTCGGCCGATCCAGCGGGGCGGGAGTGCGCCGTACCTCCTGATCAGCTGTGACACCGAGCCGCCGGCCACCAACGGCATCGTGAACAGCACCCGGTCGTCGACCCCGGCCCACGACTGCGGCGTCACGACGTGGGTGTGGTCGATCCGCAACGACTGCTCCCGCACGAACCGCAGCAGCATCGCGGCGTCGCTCTGGTGCAGCACCTTGGCGGCCTTCACCTGGCCGTCCGTCCGGTCGAGCACCCGCCAGACGGTGCCCATGCCGCCGGAGGCGATCGGATCGATCAGCTCGTAGCGACCCGCGAACACCTCACCCATGCCCGCGAGCCTAGTGCCGCTCAGCCGAGATCGATCGCCCTGTTGACCCACACCGAGTCGGTGACCATGCCGACCTTCTCGTAGAGCGAGAGCGCGCCGGTGCGCGAGTCGGTCGAGAGGCACGAGCTCGACGCGCCGTGCTCGCGGCCGGACGAGAACGCGGCGACCAGCAGTGCCTGCGCGAGACCGCGGTTGCGGTGGTCCTTGTGTACGGCGATCGCGGACACGTAGGTCTCCCGCTTGCCGTCGGCCTCGCTCATGTGCTGAAGACCGCGCCGGCGATGCCGCCGTCGGGAGCCGTGACGACCTGGAGCTGCCACGGCTCGAACCCGGGCCGCAGCCAGAACTGAGCAGCGAAGTCCTCGAAGCTCTCCTTCTCGCGGTCGGACCACTCGAGGAAGGCGTCCTCGACCACGTGCCAGACCTGCTCGCGGTCGGCCTCGGTCGCGACGCGCAGGGCGTAGCCGTCCGGCAGTGGCCGCTCCTCGATGGTGCGACCGGGCGGAAGGCGGAGCACCCAGCTCGTCCAGCGGACCCGGTAGCCGAGCTCCGCCAGGAGTCGGTCGCCCGCCGAGCCTTCCGGCACCGGCATCCCGACCACCGAAGCGCCGCGCGACCGTGCGAGCTCGCGCACCCACTGGGCGAGCCAGGTCCCGATCCCGCGTCCTCGGGCATCGGGATGGACCGCGACGTCGTACCGGTCGGCGCCCATCAGCTCGCCGTACGCCACGATCCGCTCGCCGTCGAGGACCGCGACCGAGCTGCCTTCGAGGTCGTACGACGGCCGCTGCCACTCCGCGATCAGGTCCTCCTCCTCGATCTCCACGGTGCCGATGTCGTGGAGCTCCTGGGCCGCCATCAGGTCGTAGACGGCGGCGGAGTCGGAGGGCGCGAGCGGACGCGTGGTGAAGCCGGGAGGCAGTGAAATCGCAGACACCCGGGGGATTCTGGTCCACCCGGGTGTCGGCTGCGAGCGCTTTTCGCGCCGGTCTCGATCAGGCGTTGCGGATGGCCGAGACGTCGAACTCGAGCTTGATCTTCTCGGAGACGAGGATGCCGCCGGTCTCGAGCGCGGCGTTCCAGGTGAGGCCCCAGTCCTTGCGGTTGACGGTGGTCCCGCCCTCGAAGCCGATGCGGATGTTGCCGAACGGGTCCTTGGCGGAGCCGCCCTCTTCGAACTCGATCGTGACGGCGTGGGTGACGTCCTTGATGGTCAGGTCGCCGGCGATGGTCCACTCGTCACCGTCGCGGCTGACCGCGGTCGAGACGAAGGCCCACTCGGGGAAGTTCTCGACGTCGAAGAAGTCCGCCGACTTGAGGTGGCCGTCGCGGTCGGCACTCCCGGTGCTGACGCTGGCGGCGCTGATCGTGAGCTTGACCCACGAGTCGGCCGGGTTGGCGGTGTCGATGTGGGCGGTGCCCTGCCACTCGTCGAACGAGCCGCGCACCTTGGTCACCATCGCGTGCCGGGCCACGAAGCCGAGCCGGCTGTGCGCGGTGTCGATCGTGTAGTCGCCGCTGATGTCGGTCAGTGTAGGGATGAGGGTCTCGGTCATCGTTCCTCCTGCGGTTGCGGGCATTGGGCCCGGTTGGTTGAAGTCTCAATCAACTGAACCAAAGCGGACCATGGTCCTATTCCGCAGGAAGGGCTGTGACCTGGGTCACGCCAGCAATCCAGCGCAGAGCCGGCAAAACGGACCGAGGGACCGCGTCCCTGTGGACGCGATCCCTCGGTTGGTTCGTCAGCTCAGGCGGCGTGGTGCACGGCGGCCGACGGAGCAGAGGCGCTGACCGGGATCCAGACGGACTGC
>CAWKIP010000002.1:0-77627 GCA_963849765.1 uncultured Actinomycetota bacterium | reverse complement strand
TTGCGGTCCCGACCGACGTTCGTGGCTTCAGCGCGTACGAGATCCCGCGCAAGCTCTCACTGCGGGCATCGGTCACCGCAGAGCTGGCCTTCGACGACGTGCGCCTGCCCGGGTCTGCCGTCTTCCCCGAGGTGCGGGGGCTCAAGGTACCACTGTCGTGCCCGTTGTCCGAGGCCCGCTACGGGATTCTGTGGGGTGTCGTCGGCGCGGCGCGAGCCTGCTTCGAGGAGGCCCTGGACTACACCATGGCCCGCGAGCAGTTGCTCGGCAAGCCGATCGCCGCGTTCCAGCTGACCCAGCGCAAGCTGGCGGATATGTCGATCGCGGTCACCAATGCCAGCCTCACTGCGGTGCAGCTGGGCCGCCTCAAGGACGCGCACCAGATCACGCCCGAGCAGGTCAGCCACGGCAAGCTCGCCAACGTGCGCAGCGCCCTCGAGGTCGCGCGCACCGCGCGCGGCATGCTCGGCGCGGCCGGCATCACCCTGGACTACTCGGTCATGCGACACATGAACAACCTCGAGACGGTTGCGACCTACGAGGGCACCGAGGAGATGCACGCCCTCGCGTATCGGCCGCGCTCTGACGGGCATCGCCGCGTTCCGGTGACGGGATGGACTGCGACTCGGGACGAACTGCCTTTCGGGCTCACTAAGTCAGCAGATCGTCCGTCCGAGACGGGCGCAGGTAGCACCTACTAGAACTCGTCACGCGTCCGCGTCGCCGATCGCTTTCTCGATGCCGTCGAGCACGCACCGCAGGCCGAAGTCGCGCGCCTGCCGTGGGTTCCGGGTCCGGCCGGTGGCGAGCTTGCGGAGCGCCGGGAACCCCTGGGCGTCGCTGCAACAGGTCGCCATAGCTCCGGTCGTGCCACGGCTGGGTACCGGCGACCTCCCGCGCTTGGGTGTTGCGGATATGTCCACTGAGCAGGGCGACGACGTCCATCCGCTCTGCGGGGGCAAGGCTCGTCTCGTCGAGCGTCTCGACAGCAACCTCGACCCACCCATCTCCTTCGGGCCCTCCGGTCCCCGACCGTGACCCCGGGAAGCCAAGGGTGTTCGTCCCAGGATGCTGAGAGCGCGCGTGCCCAGCGCTCGAGGACGACCCGCCAGCCGCCCTTGACACGGCGGAGGTCCGGCGGGTCCCCGACGGCGTGCCGATCATCACAGCGCAAGCTCGGCCTTCCCGGAGACGTGCCGGTACAACGACATCTTGGTGAAGTCGAGGCTCTGCGCGACCCGTTGCATGGAGACCGCTTCGATCCCGTCGGCGTCGGCCACTGCCACTCCGGCGGCCGCGATCTTCGCCACCGTCAGCGTTGCCTTGGGGCCGCGGCTCGCGGCCGCCCGAAGGCCCCAGAGCAGCTCGGTCGTCCCCTGCGACGAGGTCTGGTCCGCCATCGAACCTCTCCATTCCAGCCCTGGTGCGGGGCTTGACAACTGTGGGTGACGGATACAGTATCTGGTGGAAACAGTGTCTGCAAGACACGGAATCGTAGTCTTACCGAGAAAGGATCGTCATGACCACCACGCAGACCCATTCGCCCGCCGTTGTCGTACCTCGTCGCAGCCCTGGCCTGTTCGTCACGGGCCTGCTCGCCGCCGCCGTCGCCGCTGTCTGCGCGACCCTCGTCGGGGCGATCGCGATGAGTGTCGGTGTCGACTTCGAACTGCCCGACGGCGGGGAGTCCATCCCGTTGTGGGCCTTCGCCCAGCTCACGTTCATCTTCTCGATGATCGGCCTGTTGCTGGCCGCGGGCCTGCGTCGTTGGAACAAGCGTCCCAGCGCTACCTTCGTTCGGGTGACCGTGACCCTGACCGCCGTCTCGTTGGTTCCGCCGTTCATGGTGGATGCGAACCTCGCGACGGTCGGGGCGCTGGTGCTGATCCATGTCGTCGCCGCAGCGACCTTCATTCCTGTGCTTGCCCGCAAGCTCAGGTCCTGACGGCATCTCAAAGAGGGGAGCATTCACATGACGGAGGTCCGCATTCACAACCTCGCGATCTCGCTGGACGGGTTCGCCACCGGCGAGCCCCAGACGCTGGAGACCCCCTTCGGCCACGCCGGAGAACGTCTCCACGAGTGGATGTTCGGTACCCGCTTCTGGCAGCAGATGGGCGACAATCCCGGTGGCTCCGAAGGCGCCGACCACGCCTTCGCCGTGCGCCACGGGCAAGGGTTCGGCGCCGAGATCATGGGCTCCAACAAGTTCGGTCCGCCAGGCTGGCAGGACGACCCGGACTGGAAGGGCTGGTGGGGCCCGAACCCGCCGTTCCACACCCCCACCTTCGTGCTCACCCATCGGCCTCGGCCCCCGATGGAGATGGAGGGCGGTACGACCTTCCACTTCCTCGACGCCGCGCCGAGCGAAGCGCTCGAGCAGGCCCGCGAGGCGGCCGGCGGGCAGGACGTGCGGATCGGAGGCGGCCCGACCGTCGTACGCGACTTCGTGGCCGCAGGGCTGGTCGACCACATGCACCTCGTGCAGGTGCCCGTCGTGCTCGGCCGCGGCGTCCGCGTCTGGGACGGCCTCTACGCCCTGGAGGAGACCTTCGACATCGAGGCGACATCGACCCCCAGCGGCGTCACACACCTGACCTTCACCGCGAGAAGACCGGGAGCGCAACTGACTTGCTCCGCCTCTGCTGTCGATTTGGCGGTGCTCCGGCGTCATACCTGCAGAGGTCGCCATCCGGTGGCCCTGGAACCCGGAGGTCATCATGAGCCACCCATCGTGCATGCAGAGATCCGTTCGAGCGATCCCGACGCGACCCGAGCCTTCTTCGGAAAGCTGTTCGGCTGGACCTACCCGGCCGAGGGCGCCGTCCCCGGCTACACGTTCGTCGACACCGGCGTGCCGGACGCGCTCTACACCGCGATCAGCCCGCTGCAGGGAGACACGGACCTCGTCACGTTCTTCGTCGGTGTCGAGGACATCGCTCAGGCCATTGCGGACGCCATCCGCCTCGGAGGGCGCGTCGTGCAGGACCCGGTCAACGTGCCCGGCGTGTCGTTCGCGCTGATCGCCGACCCGTTGGGTCATGTCGTGGGCTTGGCCCAGCAGCTCTGACCCTTCAGGAGCGCTACCTGGTCTTGCGGCATGCCACGGGACCGTGACCGATGTCCCACTCGGGTGAGACCTATCAAGTGGGGCGTGTGTCCCCATCCTCCGGGTCCTCGTCGGTCACCCGGGTCGGGTGAGCCGCCCACGGTCGTCACCCGCCTACCGTCGACGCACCGTCCTCCCCTCGACACCGCCCTGCTCGCGCTTGTCGTCGGGTTGACGGTGCACGCCGTCCTCGAAGATCCGCAGGGCAATATCTGCGCCATCTGGCAGGCCGATCCAACTGCCTTCCCGCCGCTCGGGCCGACTTCTGATCGAGAGGACCAGTTCATGGGATGCCTGTTCGCGATGTTCTCGGCGGTCTTTCCCCGCATGGGGCTGCTCATCGTGTGGGTGGCACGACCCAAGTTGGTCGACGCCGCGTTCGATACCTGGATCTGGCCGCTACTGGGCATCATCTTCTTTCCCTTCGCCACGCTCATGTATGTGATCCTGTGGCGGTCCGGTGGCCTGGACGGCTGGGACTGGTTCTGGATCGCGTTGGCGGTAGTCATGGACATCGGTCACTGGGGTGCGAGCTTCACGCAGGGCCGGCAGGCGCGGGGCTACCCCTCGACCACCCAGGATTGACGCGGCCACGCGCTCGCGTCACGGGCTGACGCCGGACCCGAACAAGATCCGCTACACGATGGAGGAGTACCCGTGGGACTACGTCGCGGGGGCCTTGACGGCCCCAAGTTCCAGATGCGCGAGAAGATGATGGCGATCGGGGACGACTACTGGATCGAGGACGACGACGGCAACAAGCTCTTCAAGGTCAACGGCAAAGCCGCTCGTTTGCGCGAGACGTTCATCCTCGAGGATGCGAGTGGGAACGAGTTGTCGAAGATCCAGGAGAAGAAGCTGAGCGTCCGCGACAAGATGACCATCGAGCGCGGCGACACCAGGGCGACGGTGCGCAAGCGGCTCCTGGGCATCCGCGACCACTTCATCGTCGAGGTCGACGATGGCGAGGACCTCAAGGTTCACGGAAACATCGTCGATCACGAATACGAGATCGAACGAGACGGCGACACCGTGGCCGAGGTGTCGAAGAAGTGGTTCCGAGTTCGCGACACCTACGGTGTGCAGCTGGCGGAGGGCCAGGACGTCGCCCTGATCCTGGCGATCACGGTGTGCGTCGACGCGATGGCGCACGACTGACCGCACTTCGGCAGGGGCGGAACCCCGACAAGTTGATGAGTGAGACAGGATCGTGACCGACGAGCCCCCATCGAGACCATTGACTCGGCGTCGACTGGTGCAGGTGCTGGGCACGATCGGCGGCGCCGGGGTCGCGTGGGGCACGCTCGAGGCCCTGGGCCTGGTGCCCGACGTACGCGAGCACACGAAGCCGTTCTCACCTCCCCAGCAATCCGACTTCCACCTCCAGGGCCGCGTCAACGGCACCACGGTGCTGGTGCTGGGCGGCGGCGACGCCGGCCTGGTCGCGATGTACGAGCTGGAGAAGGCCGGCTACCGCTGCGAGCTGCTCGAGGCCCGCGACCGCCCCGGTGGGCGCGCCTGGACGGTGCGCGGTGGTGACACAAACACCGACCGGCAGGGCATCGAGCAGATCGCGGGGTTCACCGAGGGGCAGTACATGAACGCCGGCCCCGCCCGGATCCCGCAGCACCACACCACCCTCGACTACTGCCGCGAGCTCGGACGTGCCCATCGAGGTCTTCGTCAATGCCAACCCCGACGCGTTCGTCCTGCTCGACGAGGCAGAGGGCGCGTCGGGCCCGCTGACCGGAGGTGCGGTACGCCGGCGGGCCGCCAAGGCCGACCTCGACGGCTACGTCGCTGAGCTGCTGGCCAAGAGCAGTCGGCAGGGCGCGCTGGACGACGTCCTGACCGCAGACGACAAGGAGGCGCTGGTCGAGTACCTCCGCAGCTTCGGCAGCCTGACCCGGGGCAACCGGTACCGCGGCGCTGGTTCCCGCGGGTACGCCGAGCCGCCGGGTGCCGCCGACCAGGCCGGCCTCCTGGACCCGCCGTACGCCCTCTCCGACCTGCTGTCCGCCCGGATCGGCCTGCCGTTCGCGTTCGACCAGCAGTGGGACCAGGCGATGCCGATGTTCCAGCCCGTCGGTGGCATGGACCGGATCCCGCACGCGCTGTCGGCGGCGATCAGCGGCACTCAGCGGTTCGGTGCCGCGGTACGAAAGATCGAGGTCACGTCGAACGGCGTCGACGTCGAGTACGTCGACGCGGACGGCGGGCCCGGCGCACCAGCGCCGAGTACTGCATCTGCACCATTCCACCTCAGGTGCTCCGCAACATCCCGCACAACCTCGGTCAGGACGTCTCCGCGGCGCTCGCCGGACTCGTTCCGGCGCCGGTCGGGAAGATCGGCCTCGAGTTCAACCGCAGGTTCTGGGAGGAGGACGACCGGATCTACGGCGGCATCAGCAACACCAACCTCGTGACCGGGACGATCTTCTACCCGTCCTACGGCTACCACGGCTCCCACGGTGTCGTGATCGGCTACTACAGCTTCTTCTCCGGCGCCGACCAGCTCGCGGCGCTCTCGCCGGAGGAGCGGACCGAGCGTGCCGTCGAGGTCGGGAGCCGCATCCACGGGTCCGCCTACCGTGACGAGCTCGCATCGTCGTTCTCCGTGCACTGGGATCTTCAGGAGTTCAGCGAAGGCGGCTGGATCGAGTGGTTGGAGGACCGCGCCGGGTCGACGGCGTACCAAACCCTTCTCATGCCGGTGCAGAGGCTGTACTTCGCGGGCGACCACCTGAGCTACCTGACCGCCTGGCAGCACGGGGCCATCGAGTCAGCGCGGTACGTCGTGACGCAGCTGCACGAGCGGGTGCTTGCCGAGTAGTCAGGGCCCCACGCTCGTTGCCCGCTGTTTTGGTTCCTTCTCGAGCGGCCCATGCGGCAGATCCCTGGTGAAGGCCAGGGAGAGCAGGGCCAGGAAGGCCGCTGCGAGCAGCCCGGTCTTGAGCGCCTGCAGCTGCGCGGACTCGTAGTCGTCGACGAGCGCCTCGGTGGTCGGCTCGTCCAGCCCCGCCTCCTGGGCAGCGGCCTCCGATCTGGTCGGCGGACACGAAGTCGATCCCGGACCCGACGGCCACACCGACCTGTTCGGAGACTGCACTGCTGATCCGCTCATCGGTCGAGATGTTGGACACGAACGCGGTGGTGAGCCCGGACAACACGATCGCCCCGAGCAGGGCTACGCCCAGCGACGAGCCGAGCTGCTGGCCGGTGAACTGCAGTCCTCCGGCCTCCCCCCGGCCCGAGGCGTCGACCGAGGACTGCACGACGTTGCCGAGCTGGGAGGCGATCAACCCCATCCCCACGCCGAGCACCGCCATCGACCAGGCGAAGCTCGAGTTGTCCAGCTCCGGCTCGATCGTGGCCAGGAGCATGACGGCCGCGACCATGCTGGTCGCCAGCCCGACCCGCACGATCGACCGGATGGGGTAAGCGACCGGACAGCCGTGACCCTGCCGCGGAGGCGAGGAACATGGCGATGGAGACGGGGAGCATCTTGAGGCCGGTCTCCAGGGCATCGAGCCCGATCACCAGCTGCAGGTACAGCGGAATCGTGAAGAAGACACCCATCAGGATCAGGTTCTGGCTGAACAGGCCGATCAGCCCGGAGCGCAGCGGGGCGATCTTCAGCAGCGCCAGGTGCACCAGCGGGTCGCGACCGCTGCTCTCTCGGCGACCCTGCCACCCATGAACGCCCACAGCAGGACCGCCCCGAAACCGATGACGAAGACCGTCAACGAGAAGCCGAACGGCGTCACCGGGGAGTCCTCCTTGGGCCTGACCCAGCCCCAGGTGCTCGACTGCAGCACCCCGAGGACGACCAGGCCCAGGCCCGCGGCCGACAGCACGCTGCCGACGAAGTCGAGCTTCGGCGCCGGGCCGGTCCGCACCGCGTCGGCCACCTTCGGGGTCATCACCAGGATCAGCGCCACCAACAGCACCTCGCCGGCGAAGATGATCCGCCACGAGTACTCCGTGGTCGCCCAGCCGCCCAGGATCGGCCCCACGGCGATCCCTGCCCCGGCGACCCCGCCGATCACGGCGTACGCCACCTTGCGCGAGGCGCCCTCGAAGTTGCCCGCGATCAGCGCCACCATCGCCGGCAGGACCAGCGCGGCACCGAGCCCTTCCAGGATCGACCAGCCCAGGGTCAGGACAGCCACCGACGGCGCCACCGCCGTGATCGCCGAACCGCCGGCGTAGATGACCAGGCCGATGACGAACGTCCTCCGCCGGCCGATGATGTCGCCGATCTTGCCGCCGGTGAGCATGAACATCGCCATCACCAGGCAGTAGAGCGTGATCACCGCCTGGATCGTGGTCACCGTCGTGTCGAAGTCGTCCACCAGCGCGCTGATCGAGACATTCATCGCCGACTGGTCCAGCACCATGACGAACTGGGCGATGGCCAATGCCACCAGCGGCAACCAGTTCGTCTTCGGCGTTGGCACCGCCAGTGTCGCCTCAGATTCGCCGGTCGTCACTGTTGCACCTCTTCTAGCAATCTCCCGTACGGTGGCCGACCCAGCGCCCTTCTACCTCACCCCGCTCGGGTGAGTGCCCATCGACTCGGCGCGGTACGTCGTGACGCAGCTGCACGAGGGTGCTCGCGGGATAACGAGTCATCGCTCGTTGACCGGCTCCTCGTCGCGATCGTCCGACGAGGTCGGCGGCTCCTCCGTACCTGGTTCGCCGATGCGGTACATCACCGGCGTGGCTAGCACTCCGTGGATGATCACCGATGCCGTCACCGTGAAGGCGACGGTCGACCACATCCACTCCGACGCGAGCTCCGGCGCCTCGCCCGTGGCGTAGGCGAGGTAATAGATCGAGCCGATCCCGCGGACGCCGAAGAACGCGACCGCTCCCCGTTGAGCATGGCTCATGCCCGACTTCGAACCGAGGAGAGCCACCAAGCCCGACACGGGACGGATCACGAGGATCAGGCCGAGGCCGACGAGCGACGCTGCGCCAGTCCAGGTCGTCCAGCAGCCCGCGACTCAGGGCGATGCCGAGCATGAGCAGGAGGAAGAGGGTCAGCAGCCGCTCGAGTCGCTCGGTCACCTCGTGCATGGACGCGTGGTAGTCGTGATGCCGCTCGGCCGACCGGAAGGTCATGGCGCAGGCGAACACGGCGAGGAACCCGTAGCCACCGATCACCTCCGACAGCCCGTACGCCGCGATCAGCGCAGCCAGGGACGTGAGCGACTCCCCGCGCTCGGCCACCCGGAGCGAATGGCTGGAGGACCGGAACGCCACCTGAGCCAGCGCGCGGCCGACCGCGATGCCGACGACGATCCCGATCACCACCTTGGCGACGGTGTACCAACCGATCCACTCGACCCAGGAGAACCCACCGGCGGCGACGAGGATCGCGAGATAGACGAAGGGAAAGGCGAGCCCGTCGTTGAGCCCGGCCTCGCTGGTCAGCGTGAAGCGCAGCTCATCGGGCTCGTCGACCTCGTGGTCGCCGGTCTGCGGCCCGGCCACCTGGACGTCGGACGCGAGCACCGGGTCGGTCGGCGCGAGGGCGGCGGCGAGGAGGAGAGCGGCGGCGAGCCCGAGGCCGAGCGCCAATCCGAGGACGGCCACTGCCGCGATGCACAGCGGCATGGCGATGCCGAGCATCCGCCAGGTCGAACCCCACCTCCGCCACGACGACCGGCGGCGCAGCTCGAGCGGGCGGTCGAGGGCGAGCCCGACGCCCATGAGAGCAACGATCACGGCGACCTCGGTGACGTGCTCGATGAGCGCGCGGTTCGCCATCGGGTCGACCGGCATTCCGTCGGGCAGCGGCGTCAGGCCGATCACGATGCCGACCGCTACCAGCACCATCGGTGCGGAGATCGCCCAGCGGTCGAGGAGCGCAGGGAGTACGACGGCGAGCAGCAGGCTGGCGCCGGCGGTCAGGTAGACCAGGTCGGCGTTCACCCAGTGCCGGTACCCGCAGACGCGCGGTCCGACCCCACGGCGCGCGCAGGCAGCGTCAGGCCTTGGTCCGCAGCCCTCGGGATCGACGAGCGGGCGCAGCGACACCGAGATCGCGTGTACGTCGGCACCGACGGCCACCTCGTACGACGCAGCGCGCACCCAGTCCGCGTCGATCGGGCCGCCCGCCGGATCCCAGACGTAGGCGAGGCCCACGCCCGTGCCCAGGGTCGCGCCCCACGCCGCGGAGGTGACCTGGCCGGCGGGGACGCCGTCGCGCAGCACCAGCTCGCCGCCCCACAGCATCGGCTCCGGGTCGTTCACGGCGAAGGAGACGAGCTTGCGACGTGGCCCGGCCGCTCGCGCCTGTTCGAGGGCCTCGCGGCCGAGGAACGGGATGTCGGTTCGCAGCTTGCAGGCGAAGAGCAGGCCGGCGTCGACCGGCGTGTAGTCGGGGGTCAGCTCGCGGCCGAACGCGCGATAGCCCTTCTCGAGCCGCAGGGAGTCGATCGTGTAGTAGCCGCCGTTGGCGACGCCGAGGTCGGCGCCCGCGGACATCAGCTCCTCGTGCACGCCGACCGCGAACTCGACGGGCACGTACAGCTCCCAGCCGAGCTCGCCGACGTACGTGATCCGGGTGGCGCGGACGGTGGCGTACCCGAGGTCGATCTCCCGGCTCGAGCCGAAGGGGAACGCCTCGTTGGACAGGTCCGCACCGGTCAGCCGTGACAGGAGCTCGCGGGATTGCGGCCCCATCACGCCGAGCACCGCGTAGCGGGACGTCACGTCGACGACCGTGGCGGAGGAGTCCGGCGGCAGGTTCCGCCGGATGTGGTCCTGGTCCCGCTCTGTCGTCGCGGCGCTGCTGACCAGGAGGAACTCGGTCGGGCCGACCCGGGTGACGGTGAGGTCCGACTCGTAGGTGCCGCGGGCGTTGAGCAGCCCGGTGTAGACGGTGCGTCCCGGGCGGCACGGCGACGTCCGCCGTACACAGCCATTGGAGGGCCCGCTCGGCATCGGGTCCCATGACGACGTACTTCGAGAACGACGACTGGTCGAAGACGGTGACCCCGGTGCGGGTGTTGGTGTGCTCGGCGGTGACCCACGGCAGCCAGTTCGGCTTCGACCAGGTGTACTCGATCTCAGGGGCAGTGCCCGAAGGGGCGAAGAAGTTCGCTCGCTCCCATCCCATCTTGCTGCCGAAGTTCGCGTTGGCCTGCTCGAGGACGCGGTAGAGCGGTGAGCGCCGGAACGGCCGGGCCGTCCGCATCTCGCGGTTGGGCCAGGGGATCTCGTAGTGCAGCCCCAGCACCTCGGCGACCCGGTCGCGCAGCCAGTGGTTGTTGCCGTTGAACCGTGCGAACCGACGGATGTCGACGGCGGTGAGGTCCGACGTCGCCTCGCCCTCGACGATCCACTCGGCCAGCGCCCGACCGGCACCGCCGGCCGACGCGATGCCGACGGAGTTGAAGCCGGCGCCGACGTAGAAGTTCCTGACCTCGGGTGCCGGACCGAGCAGGAACTGGTTGTCCGGCGTGAAGCTCTCGGGTCCGTTGTAGAACTTCCGCACCCCCGTCTCCTGGAGGGCTGGGATGCGCAGGATCGCGCTCTCCATCAGCACCGAGAAGTGCTCCCAGTCCTCCTCGAGGAGCTGGAACTCGAACGGGTAGGGGATCTGGTCCGGCGCCACCCACGGCTTCGCCTCGGGCTCGAAGCCGCCGACGACCAGCCCGCCGACCTCCTCCTTGAAGTAGGTGTAGCCGTCGGGGTCGCGCAGGATCGGCAGGTCGGGGCGTACGCCGGCGAACGGCTCGGTCACGACGTAGAAGTGCTCTGCCGAGTGCAGCGGCACGGTGACGCCGGCCATGGCACCGACCTGCTTGGCCCACTGCCCCGCGCAGTTGACGACGATCTCGGCCTCGACGTCCCCGGCGTCCGTGCGGACGCCGGTCACGGTGTCGCCGTCGAGGAGTACGTCGAGGACCCGCGTCTTCTCGGCGATCCGGGCGCCTCCCTGCCGCGCGCCCTTCGCCAGCGCCTGGGTCAGGTCCGTCGGGTTGGCCGTCGCGTCGCCCGGCAGCCAGATCGCACCGACCAGGTCGTCGACCTGCATGACGGGGTAGCGCTCCCCGGCCTCGTCCGGCGTGAGCAGGCTGCACTCCAGCCCGTAGGCGTCCGCATTCGCTGCCGTACGACGGAGCTGGGTCATCCGGTCCGCGGTGCGCGCGACCGTGACGCCACCGCACCGCTTGTAGCCGGTGGACAGCCCGACCTCGGCCTCGAGCTCGGAGTAGAGCTGGGTGGAGTAGCGCACCAGCTGGGTGCCGCTCTCCGACGCCCGCAGCTGCCCGACCAGCCCGGCCGCGTGCCACGTCGTACCGGAGGAGAGCCGGCCCTGCTCGACCAGGAGTACGTCGGTCCAGCCGAGCTTGGTGAGGTGGTAGGCGACGCTGGTGCCGATCACGCCACCGCCGATGATCACCACGCGAGCGCGCGCGGGAAGCCGTCCAGTCATCTCCGGCCGCCTCGTCGAGCAGCCGGTCGAAGTCCGGCCCGTCGAACTCGGCCACCGCCCGGTCGTACTTCTCCATCGCCCACTCCCAGAAGTCGAAGTCGAAGCTGCTTACGCCGTCCTGGATCGAACCCCACAACGTCCAGCCGTACTTGGCCATCAGACCCCAGAGCCGGGCGCGGGCGACGCGATGCCGGCGCAACGTGCCGTCGTACGCCGCCACCAGCTCGTCCAGCTGGTCGAGGGTCAGGCCGGCCTCGCTCCAGAGGTTCCCGAGCTCGAAGGTCGCCTCGTTGTTGCCGGAGTACTCGTAGTCGATCAGCCAGATCTTCTCGCCGTCGTCGATCAGGTTGCCGGCCAGCAGGTCGTTGTTGCACGGCACCGTCGGCTCTTCGCGTACGGCGAACGCCCGCCGGATCCGCTCGACGTGCGGCACGAACTCGAGGTAGCGGTCCGGCAGCCGGAAGCCGTGCTCGGTCACGACCTTCAGGTACGCCGGCTGGATCGTCGAACATGTCGAAGTCGCTGCTGAACCGCGGGCCGGAGTGCAGCTGCCGGACCGCATCTGCCACCCGGTCGACGTGCTCGCCACTGCGCAGGTCGGCATCGGTGAAGGTGCGCCCTTCGAGGTACCCGACGACCATCAGCCCGGCGTCGGGCAGGTAGTCGATGACCGGTGCTCCCACGCCCGCTTCGGCGGCGGCGACGGAGTTGTGGTGCTCGTGGTCGTGGTCGATCGCCAACAGCTCACTGCCGGGCTGGGCCACCCGCACCACGCAGACCCCGCCGGGGTGGGTGACCTTGAGGTTGACGTTGGTCAGCCCGCCGGTCAGCTCCTCCACGTCGTACGACGTCCCGCGGAGCCAGTCGATCTTGTCGAGCACGTCGTGCCACGCCACGTGTTGCCTCCCACTGAACGGCACTCTAAAGGTCTAAGGTCATGCCATTGACAGCATTGTGTGACCCGCACCACACTGACGCCAACTCGCCCGAAATTGGCAGAGCAGGGGAAAGAGGGACATGTCATGAGCACGACCGACGACCCGAAGATGGACGCAGACGCCAAGCGCCTCGCGGAGATGGGCTACAGCCAGGACCTGAACCGCAGCTGGTCCGGCTTCTCCAACTTCGCCATCTCGTTCTCGATCATCTCGATCCTGGCGGGTTGCTTCACCAACTTCGGGGCCGGCTGGAACAACGGCGGCCCGATCTCGATCTCGTGGTCCTGGCCGATCATCAGCGCCTTCATCCTGCTGATCGGCTTCACCATGTCCGAGCTGGTGTCGGCGTACCCGACCTCGGGCGGCATCTACTGGTGGGCCTCCAAGCTCGGTGGCCCGCGGGCCGGCTTCTACACCGGCTGGCTCAACCTGATCGGCCTGGTCGCGGTGACCGCCGGTGTCTCCTACGGCTGCGCGACCTTCATCGACCTGTGCCTCAGCACCTGGTCGGAGGACTTCGCCGACGGCTACTCGCTCACTCGCGTCTTCATCATCTTCGTGATCGTGCTCGCGATCGCCTCGGTGCTCAACATCTTCAGCGGTCACCTGATGGCGATCATGAACAACGTGTCGGTGTGGTGGCACGTCGCCGGCGCCGCGATCATCGTGCGGATCCTGCTGATCGTGCCCGACACCCACCAGAGCTTCAGCTACGTCTTCACCGAGCGGATCAACAACTCCGGCTACTCCGACGGGAGCGTCACGAGCGGCATCTTCTTCTTCGCGGTCATCCCGTTCGGCTTCCTGCTGACGCAGTACACGATCACCGGGTTCGACGCCTGCGCGCACCTGAGCGAGGAGACCAAGGGCGCCTCGATGGGCGCCGCGAAGGGCATCTGGCAGTCGATCCTCTACTCGGCGATCGGCGGCTACATCCTGCTGCTCGCCGTGGTCTTCGCGGTGCCGAACCTTCCCGACGGGACCCCGACAACGCCCTCGGCGCCGGCGGCGTCGCGCCGATCTTCAACGCGGCGCTCGGCTCCAACTGGGCCGGGACCGTCCTGTTCATCTCCTCCGCGGGCCAGCTCTTCTGCGCCGTGTCCTGCATGACCTCGGCGTCCCGGATGACCTACGCGTTCAGCCGTGACCGGGCAGTGCCCGGATCGAGCCACTGGTCGCTGCTGTCGGCCAACCGCGTTCCCGCCCGGGCCGTGATGCTGGTGGCGGTGCTCGCCGCGCTCGTCACGCTCCCGGCCCTGGTCGAGGTCAACATCGGCACCGAGGAGGCGCCGATCTACTCGCCGATCGCCTTCTTCGCGGTCACCTCGATCGCGGTGCTCGGCCTCTACCTGTCGTTCGCGATCCCGATCTGGCTGCGCTGGCGGCACGGCGAGAACTTCGAGGTCGGCGAGTGGAACAACGGCTCGAAGTACAAGTGGATGAACCCGCTCGCCGTGGCCGAGATCGTGATCGTCGTCGCTGTACCTGATGATGCCGACCTACAAGCCCGGCAACCCGTTCGACGAGAACTTCGAGTGGAAGTTCGTCAACTACTCGCCGATCGTCACCCTGGGCGCGCTGCTGGCGATCACCATCTGGTGGCAGGTCTCGGCGAAGAACTGGTTCAAGGGCCCGATCCGGACCATCGACCCCGCCGAAGTTCCGCCCGGCTGAGCGACCTGGTCGACTGATGTCATGAGCCCTTCCCCGACCTCAGCCCGCAGCCTAGGTCGGCCCACCATCTCGGAGACCTCGTCCTGAGACCGGTGCGCGGTCACCACGCCTTCGAGGGCTGCGTCGAACAGCTGGCCACCGCCATCCGGCTCGGTGTGTTCTCGTTCGGTTCGGCGCTGCCGCCCGAGCGGGAGCTCGCCGAGCGGCTGGGCGTCTCCCGGGCGACGCTGCGCGAGGCCATCGCCGGTCTGCGCAGCGCCGGGATGGTCCGCACCACCCGCGGCCGGGGCGGTGGGACCGTCGTGTCCTACCGCCCGGCCACGCCCGCGCTCGGCGGGCTCACCCGGCATCGCCGAGCGTCGCGAGGAGCTCCTCGACTCCCTCGTCTACCGCCGGGTGGTCGAGCCGGGCGCCTGCTACGTGGCCGCGACCCGGACGCTGAGCGCTGCCGAACGGCTGTTGCTCACGACGGCACTGGCCGAGGTCGACCAGGCCGGGGACCCGGCTGCCCACCGGCAGGCGGACTCGCGCCTGCACCTGGCGATCGCGAGCGTGACCGAGTCGCCGATGACGATCGAGGCGGTCACCGAGGTGCAGGCCTGCGCTGCACGACATGCTGCAGGCCATCCCCGTGCTCGAGGTCAACATCGAGCACTCCAGCCGGCAGCACCGCTCGATCGTCGGCGCGATCATCGACGGGAGAACCCACCAAGGCCCGCCGGGCGATGGAGCAGCACTGCGACGACACGGCTGCGCTGCTGCGCGGCCTGCTCGGCTGACGACCAACGACGAAGGATGCGCATGCCCCGTAACGACAGGCACCTGACGCTCGACAGCTCTCCGCTGCGATCGAGTCGGGCGAGATCGACACCGTCGTCGTCGCCTTCACCGACATGCAGGGACGGCTCCAGGGCAAGCGCCTGCACGGGCGGTACTTCCTCGACATCGTGGTCGACCACGGCACCGAGGGCTGCAACTACCTGCTCGGCGTCGACATCGACATGAACACGGTGGCGGGCTACGCGATCACGTCGTGGGACCGCGGGTACGGCGACATGGAGTTCGTCCTCGACCTCGACACCGTGCGGCTGCTCACCCACCTGCCGGCGACGGCGATGGTGCAGTGCGACCTGATCTGGCCCGACCACACGCCCGTGTCTGCAGTCGCCGCGCAGCATCCTGAAGCGGCAGATGGACCGCGCCGCCGAGCTCGGCTTCACCGCGTTCGCCGGCACCGAGCTCGAGTTCATCGTGTTCGAGGACACCTACGAGGAGGCGCACGACCTCGGCTACCGGGACCTGACCCCGTCGAACCAGTACAACGTCGACTACTCCATCGTCGGCACCACCCGCGTCGAGCCGCTGCTGCGCGACATCCGCAACACGATGTACGCCGCCGGGCTCAACGTCGAGGGCGCCAAGGGCGAGTGCAACTTCGGCCAGCACGAGATCGGCTTCCTGTACGACGACGTCCTGGTCACCGCCGACAACCACGCCGTCTACAAGACGGCCGCCAAGGAGATCGCCTCCCTGCACGGCAAGTCGCTGACCTTCATGGCCGAAGTTCAACGAGCGCGAGGGCAACTCCTGCCACATCCACCTGTCGCTGCGCGGCAAGGACGGCGAGATCGTCTTCTGGGACGACGCGACCGGGGGCCGCACCCCGCTCTACGACCAGTTCGTCGCCGGCGTACTCGCGACGATGCCGGACATGACGCTGCTCTACGCGCCGAACATCAACTCCTACAAGCGGTTCGCCGACGGGTCGTTCGCCCCGACCGCGATCGCCTGGGGCAACGACAACCGCACCTGCGCCGTGCGTCTGGTCGGGCACGGTGCCGGCGCCCGGATGGAGAACCGGGTGCCCGGCGGCGACGTGAATCCCTACCTCGCGCTGGCCGCGATGCTGGCCGGTGGGCTGCACGGGATCGAGCAGGAGCTGGAGCTCGAGCCTGCGCTGGAGGGCAACGCCTACACGTCCGGACGGCCGAAGGTGCCGGGGTCGCTGCGCGACGCCCGCGAGGCCTTCGTATCCTCGGCGGTCGCACGCGCGGCCTTCGGTGACGAGGTCGTCGAGCACTACACGAACATGGCCGACGTCGAGATCGCCGCCTTCGGCGCCGCCGTCACCGACTGGGAGCTGCGGCGCAGCTTCGAACGCATGTGAGAAGCCGTCCAGCGCAGAGAAAGAATGTGAGCACCTCTTGACCAGCTACACCGTGATCAATCCGGCGACGGCCGCCTCGGTGACCGAGGTCGCGCTCGCCTCGGTCGAGGAGACCGATGCCGCCATCGAGCGCGCCCACGAGGCGTTCGTGGCCTGGCGCGACGTCGCGCCGGGGGAGCGGGCCCGCCTCCTGCGGTCCTTCGCGAGTGTCGTGGACGCGCACCTCGAGGAGCTCGCCCAGCTGGAGGTGACCAACTCCGGGCACACCATCGGCAACGCCCGGTGGGAGGCCGGCAACGTCCGCGACTGCCTGAACTACTACTCGGCCGCGCCCGAGCGCCTCTTCGGCCGGCAGATCCCGGTGCCGGGCGGCATCGACCTCACCTTCCATGAACCGCTCGGCGTGGTCGGCGTGATCGTGCCCTGGAACTTCCCGATGCCGATCGCCGGGTGGGGCTTCGCGCCGGCGCTCGCGGCCGGCAACACGGTCGTGCTGAAGCCGGCCGAGGTGACGCCGCTGACCGCGATCCGGCTCGGTGAGCTGGCCCTGGAGGCCGGCCTGCCCGAGGGCGTGTTCACGGTGATCCCCGGCAAGGGCTCGGTCGTGGGGGAGCGGTTCGTGACCCACCCGCTGGTCCGGAAGGTCTGCTTCACCGGCTCCACCGAGGTCGGCAAGCGGATCATGGCCGGCTGCGCCGACCAGGTGAAGAAGGTGACCCTGGAGCTCGGCGGCAAGAGCGCCAACATCGTCTTCGCGGACGCCGACATCGCCAAGGCAGCGGCCAGCGCGCCGTACGCCGTCTTCGACAACGCCGGCCAGGACTGCTGCGCCCGGTCGCGGATCCTGGTGCAGCGATCGGCGTACGACGAGTTCGTCGACCGGCTCGGGAGCGCGGTCGGAGCGATGAAGGTGATCGACCCGGCCGACGAGGCCAGCGAGATGGGGCCGCTGATCTCGGCGGGGCAGCGCGACTCGGTCGCGGGCTACCTGGCCGGCGTCGAGGCGGCGTTCACCGGGTCCGTGCCCGACAGCACCGACCTCGGTGACGGCTTCTGGCTGCCGCCGACCGTCGTCCTCGCCGACGACACCCAGGCCGCGGTCTGGCGCGAGGAGATCTTCGGACCGGTCGTCGCGGTGATGGCGTTCGACGACGAGGAGGACGCCGTCCGGCTCGCGAACGACACCGAGTACGGCCTGTCCGGCTCGATCTTCACCCGCGACGTGGGCCGGGCGCTGCGGGTGGCGCGCGGGGTCGAGGCCGGCAACCTCAGCGTGAACTCGCACTCGTCGGTGCGCTACTGGACGCCCTTCGGCGGCTACAAGCAGTCCGGCCTCGGCCGGGAGCTCGGACCGGACGCGCCCAACGCGTTCACCGAGGAGAAGAACGTCTTCATCGCGCAGGACTGAGGGAGTGCTCGACGACGGTCGCTGCGCGACCTCCTCAACCACCGGAAGGGAAGGCATGACATGGCAGGACGCCTTGACGGACGGGTCGCCGTCATCACCGGAGGTTGCTCCGGTATCGGGCTGGCGACCGTTCGCCGGTTCCTGGAGGAGGGCGCGAAGGTCGTCATCGGCGACGTCGACGACGCCAGGGGCGAGGAGCTCGTCGCGGAGCTGGGGGTGACCTACGTCCACGTGGACGTGACCAGCAAGGAGCAGGTGGACGCGCTCTTCAAGACCGCGAAGGACACCCACGGCTCGGTCGACATCGCGTTCAACAACGCCGGGATCTCGCCGCCGGACGACGACTCCATCCTCGACACCGAGCTCGACGCCTGGCGCCGGGTGCAGGAGGTCAACCTCACCAGCGTCTACCTCTGCTGCAAGGCGGCGCTCCCCTACATGCTCGAGCAGGGGAGGGGATCGATCATCAACACCGCGTCCTTCGTCGCCGTGATGGGAGCGGCCACGTCGCAGATCTCCTACTCCGCCTCCAAGGGCGGGGTGCTGACGATGAGTCGCGAGCTCGGCGTGCAGTTCGCCCGCCAGGGAGTGCGCGTCAACGCGCTCTGCCCGGGACCGGTGAACACTCCGTTGCTGCAGGAGCTGTTCGCCAAGGACGAGGAGCGCGCCGCCCGACGGCTGGTCCACGTGCCGATGGGCAGGTTCGGCGAGCCCGAGGAGATGGCGAACGCCGTACTCTTCCTGGCCTCGGACGAGTCGTCGTTCATCACCGCCTCGACCTTCCTCGTCGACGGCGGCATCTCCGGCGCCTACGTCACACCCCTATGAGCAGGCACCGTGAGCAGACCTCTGATCGGGCTCAGCACCTACCGCGAGCAGGCGCGGTGGGGTGTGTGGGACCAGCGCGCCGACCTGCTGCCCACCGTCTACGCCGATGCCGTCGAAGCGGCGGGCGGCGTACCGGTGCTGCTGCCGCCGACGACGCCGTACGACGACGCGGCGGCCGCCGCGGTCGCCCGGCTCGACGGCCTGGTGATCAGCGGCGGGGCGGACGTCTCGCCGCAGCGGTACGACGAGGACCCGCACGACCGCACCACCAACTGGCGCGAGGACCGGGACTCGTGGGAGCTGGCCCTTCTCGGCGCCGCCGACGACGCCGGCCTGCCGGTGCTGGGTGTGTGCCGCGGGATGCAGGTGATGGCGGTCCACGCCGGGGGGACCCTCGACCAGCACGTCCCGGACCTGGTCGGCCACGACCGTCACAACCCGGCGCCCGGCGTCTTCGGCGACACCTCGGTGTCACTGGCGCCGGAGAGCCGGCTCGCTTCGCTGATCGGGACCACGCACACGGTGCACTGCCACCACCACCAGTCGGTGCGCGACGCACCCCGGCTTCACCGCGGTCGCCTGGGCCGACGACGGAGTCCTCGAGGCCATGGAGGCGACCGGCGACCGGCTGTGCGTCGCCGTCCAGTGGCACCCCGAGGTGGCCGCCGACGCCGGCCTGTTCCGCGCCCTGGTCGATGCCGCAACGTCGCGCTGACGCCGCAGCTTCCTCTGCCGGTATGATGGCCCGAGGAGCCCGCATGAACGCAGCACCTGCTCCGCCGTACGCCTTGGTCCGGCCGCCGGCGGCGACCCTCGACGACGGCATCGTGACGTTCATCGAGCGGCAGCCGGTGGACATCGACCTGGCGCGCCGTCAGTGGCGCCAGTACGTCGCCGCCCTTGAGTCCGCGGGATGGTCGACCGTCGAGGTCGATCTCGACGACACCCTCCCCGACTCGGTGTTCGTCGAGGACACCGTGGTGATCTTCGGCGACCTCGCCGTCATCACCAACCCCGCGCAACCGACGCGCAACCCCGAGACCGTGGCGACGGCGCGGAAGATCCGTGAGCTCGGCTTCGACGCGGTGACGCTGAGCGAGGGGACCCTCGACGGCGGTGACGTGCTCAAGGTCGGCCGGCAGGTCTACGTCGGACTCAGCGGGACGACCACGGCGGCGGCGGTCGACGAGCTCCGGCTGATCCTGGAACCGCGCGGCTGGATCGTGACAGCGGTCCCGATCACCAAGGCGCTCCACCTCAAGAGCGCCATCACGGCACTCCCGGACGGCACGGTCATCGGCTACCCGCCGCTGGTCGACGACCCGGACCTCTTCGACCGCTACCTCGCGGTGCCGGAGGAGCCGGGCTCCCACGTCGTGGTGCTCGACGAGCACACGGTCCTGATGAGCTCGGCCGCGCCGCGAACCGCCGCGATGTTCCACGAGCGCGGTCTCGACGTCGTGGCCGTGGACGTCTCCGAGTTCGAGAAGCGCGACGGCTGCGTGACCTGCCTGAGCGTCCGCGTACGGCCGCACTGACCGCACCGCTCAGGACCGCTCACGCGCGCGCGCGACCTCCCCGATCCGGCGCAGGTCGGCAGCGAGGGCGGCGCTCCGGTCGCGGTGCGGCGGCACCATCCGCGCCATCAACCACGCCCACCACGCCGGCAGCCTGGACGAGCTCGTAGGTCTGCGTGATCCGGGTGCCGACGGTGGATGCCTCGAGAGTGAACCGCCACTCGGTGCTGTCCGGGAACCGCCAGCTCGGGACGGTGCGCCAGGCGATGACGTGGTCGGGCTCGAGCTCGATGATCTCGTTGGTCCGGCTCCAGCGGAACGCCAGCCACTTGTTGCCGCCGCGGAAGCGGGCGCCGTACGACGCCGAGGTAGCGCCGTCGAGCCAGGTGACCCGCTGGCACTCGTGGCTCCACTCGCCGGTGCGGGTCACGTCGGCGAGCACCTGCCACACGGCATGGACCGGGGCGGCGACCTCGACCTCGACGCGGCTGGTCCGGGGGATCTGCTTCGTCGTACCCACGCCGCTCTCCTATCGCCTGCGCCGATCCGTCGTCGACGAGCCGGGCGATGGTGTCGGCGATCCAGTCCTGGTACTGCTGCGCGGTCCAGCCGCGCAGGTCGGTCAACATCCGGTAGACGCTGATGTCGGTGACGGCCCACAGCGCGTCGGCCTCCTGCGGGGTGATCTCACGCCCCGCCATGAGGGACATGCCTTCGGTGATGTTGGCGTGCCGACCGATCTCGCGCTGACCCATCAGGTCGGCGAGGTCGGAGTCCGACGCCGCGGCCTCGCGCAGAGCGAAGTTCACCCCGGCGGTCCGTCGGTGGATCTCCGTGAGCAGACGGGCTCCCGCCTGGAACCGCTCCGCGCGGTGTGCCGGTGCCGAGGGCCGTGAACATCGTGCGCCGGTCGAGCGGGACCGGCTCGTCGTCGCCCACCACCGCCACGTCGATCGCGGCCATCAGCAGGTCGCTCTTCGAGCCGAAGCCGGCGTAGACGGTCTCGACGGACACGCCGGCCTCGCGGGCGACCTCGCGCATCCCGGTGCCGGCCCAGCCGCGTTCGCCGAAGAGGCGGGTCGCCGCCTCGAGGACAGCCGCGCGCGTCTCGGCGGCCTGCTGCTGACGACGCGGGGACCGATACTCACGGCGAGGCTTCTGCTGGGAGGTGCTCATCGAGTGGCGGCGTCGCGGGCCGCTGGGTCCGGCTGCCAGATGGCCGCCGTACGACGTCGGTAGGCACGGCCGAAACCGTGCAGCAGGATGAACCGGGGTACGGCGGGCACGACGCCGGTCACCACGCGGTAGCCCTCCGGATCGATCCCGTCGATCAGCCAGTGACCCTCGAAACCGAGCTGGGCGAGGGACTTCGACTTGATGTTGTACTTCTGGTCGATCGCCTGCCACTCACCGTCGGTGATGGTCTCCGACACGACCGGCATCGCCTCCTCGACCTCGCGGTCGAGGTGCGGGAACAACACCGCGGCGAGATCATCGAGTGCCACCACGAGATCTGCCCGGGCCCCGTCGTCCTCCGAAGCCGCGAACTGCTCCGCGGCGCTGCGCAACGCGGTCGCGGCCGGCTCGATGCGCCGGTGGTCGGCCTCGAGGGAGTCCAGCAGCGGGCCCGCCTCCGGGTTCTTCGCCCGGACCGCCGGCCACAGGCCTTCGTCCTCGCTCGTGTGGTGCCGGTGCAGGAAGTCCATCAACCACACCACGTGGTGCCCCAGCGCGCGCCGCTGCCGTCCGGCCGGACAGGGCGTCGAGGCAGCGGCCTCCCGGGCTCGCAGCAGGTCGCGCTTCAGCGCTCCGTGCACGATCCCCATCATCCGGGTGTCCGCAGGGTCTGTCGGCTTGGCCATGGCGAGCCCCTTCCGTCGCTCTCCCGGAAGGTTAGAACCAGATGATATTCATTACAAGAGTGTTCTGGTCAATTTGTTCTCGAACGCCTACGCGGTCCGCGCGGCCTTCCGGTGCTGCTGCGGGCTGACCCCGCGGACCCGCTTGAACGCGGCACTCAGTGCGAACCCGCTGCCATAGCCCACCCGCCGCGCCACGCTGTCGATCGCGTCGTCGGTGGCGACCAGCAGGTCGGCGGCGAGCGACAGCCGCCAGTGGGTCAGGTAGGTCATCGGCGGCTCGCCGACCAGGTCGCCGAACCGTCTCGCCAGCGCTGCCCGGGAGACCCCGACCTCGCGGGCGAGCGACGCGATCGTCCACCCGTGCTCGGGGTGGTGATGCATCAGGCGGAGTGCCTCGCCGACGGTCGGGTCGGCATGTGCCAGGCCGCGGGTCACCTGCTCCTCGCTCGCCAGCCAGGACCGCACGACGGTCACGAGGAGCAGGTCCAGGAGCCGGTCCAGGACCACCTCCTGCCCGGGGTCCTCGCGCATCAGCTCGGTCGCCAGGAGGTCGACCAGCGTCGCGTCCCAGTCGCCGCGGCGTCGTACGAGCAGCGCCGGCAGGGCGGCGAGGAGCGGTCGGCCGGCCTCGGTCTCGGCGGCCCACGTGCCGACCAGGAGTACGTCGGACCCGTCGTGGCTGTTGCCCCAGGTGCGGACCCCGAGCGCCATCCGCTGGTCCAGCAGCTGCCCGTCGGGGTCGACGCAGACGTTGCCCTTCTCGATGGTGACCTTCGGGGTCGTGCTCGGGTGGTCGGCGACGGTGTAGACCGGACCGCCGCGGATCACCGCCACGTCGCCCTCGTGCAGCTCGATCGGCTCGCCGAGCTCGCCGGTGATCCAGGTCGAGCCGCGCGCAACGGTGAAGAGGGTCAGCGCCGGGTCGTCCTCGATCCGCACGCCCCACGGCGCTTCCATCACCATCCGGAGCAGGAAGGCCTGCCGCGCGCGGGGTCCGGAGAGCAGGTGTTCGAGGCCGTCCATGGGTCCACCATGCTGGACGATCGCGTATGGAATCAAGAGTTTCAGCCATGGAAAGTCTCACCGAACCGCGATGAAGTGAGGTCATGACAACGAACCTGATCATCGGCGGCACCGGCAAGACCGGTCGCCGCGTCGCGTCCCGCCTCCAGGACCGGGGCCTCCCGGTCACCTCCCTCTCCCGTCCCGAGTTCGACTGGGCCGACCCGACCACCTGGTCGTCGGTCGAGCAGCCCGCCGAGACGGCGTACGTCACCTACTACCCCGACCTGGCCTTCCCCGGAGCGCCGGAGGCCGTGGCCGAGGTCGTCGAGCGGATGGCCCGCAGCGGCGTACGCCGCTTCGTGCTCCTGTCCGGCCGCGGCGAGCCCGAGGCCCAGCGGGCGGAGGAGAAGCTGGCCGAGGTCGCGGAGAGGTACGGCGCCGACTGGGGCGTCGTCCGCTGCGCGTTCTTCATGCAGAACTTCGACGAGAGCCTGTTCGCCGAGCCGCTCGCGGCCGGCCACCTCGCGTTCTCAGCCGGTGCCGTCCGCGAGCCGTTCCTCGACCTCGAGGACGTCGCCGAGGTCGCCGTCGGGATGCTGGTGGGCGAGGTCCCTGGCAACCGGGTCTACGAGCTCACCGGCCCCGAGCTGCTGACCTTCGCCGAGGCGACGGCAGCGATCGCCGCCGCCACCGGGCGGCCGATCACCTACACCGAGATCTCCGTGCCGGAGCTGGTCGCCGACCTGACCGCCCTCGGCTTCCCGGCGAGTGACGCCGAGGAGCTCGGCGGGCTGTTCGCCCACGTCCTCGACGGTCACAACGAGCAGCTCGCGGACGGCGTACAAGAGGCGCTCGGCCGTCCGGCGCGCAGCTTCGCCGAGTACGCCGCCCGCGCGGCCGCCGGCGGCGCCTGGGCCGGTCAGGCGGACGCGTCATGAGCGGCGTCGGATCCGCCGCCCTCATCGCCGGCACCGTCGGCACCGGGCTCATCGCCGGACTCTTCTTCGGGTTCTCGACGGCGGTGATGCCGGGCCTCGCCAAGACCGACGACCGCACGTTCGTCGCGACCATGCAGGGGATCAACGAAGCGATCCTCAACCCCGTCTTCCTGATCGTGTACGTCGCTCCGATCGTCTGCCTCGCCTTCGCCGCGTTCACCGGGCCGGCGCGGCCGTGGGTGATCGCCGCGCTGGTCCTCTACGTCGCCACGGTCGTGATCACCGGGGCCGGCAACATCCCGCTCAACGACGCGCTGGTCGCGGCCGGGCTGCCCGACTCCGCCTCGGCACTCGACGACGCGCGGACGGCGTTCGAGAAGCCGTGGAACCGGCTGCACCTGGCTCGGACGGCCACCGTGATCGCGGCGTTCGGCTGCTGCCTCGGCGCCCTCGCGCGGCCTGATGCAGCAGGATGGGGCCATGGAGAAGATCGACCTGCTGATCTGGGACGACACCGCGGCGGCCGCGGCCAAGTCCCTCGACGTCCCGGGGCTCCGCTCCCTCCAGGTGTCGGTCGCGGCCGACCTGGCGGGGGCGACCCTGCTGCTCGGCAAAGGGCCGACGCTGCGGGGCTACGCGGAGATCTGGGTCGACTCGGTCGACGTCTGGCCCGACGTGGTCGAGCAGGTCCCGGGTGACGCCTACCTGGTGACGGAGTCGGTGCCGCAAGCCGTCCAGCCGGGCGAGCTGCTGACCCACTTCTCGTGGTTCCCCAAGCCGGACCGGCTGTCCGAGGAGGAGTTCTTCCACGGCTGGCACACGATCCACACCCCGTCCTCGGCACGGCTCCACCCGCACCGTCAGGGCTACGTCCGTGACGCCGTCGCGCGCACCCTGACCCCGGGGTCACCGCCGGTCCGGGCGATCGTGAGCGAGTTCTTCGCCGAGGACGACTACCTCGACCCGGCGCGCCTCTTCGCCCCGGACGAGCTCACGACCACGATCGAGGAGCTGCCGCTCTACGCGGACCAGGAGGACGTGTCGAGCTGCCCGCTCCGGCGCCTCGCCTAGGGCGTCGTGTGAAGTGCCGGTCCCGCCAGTCCCTCAGCCGCGCCGCGCGAGCCTGCTCGACGACCGCGTCCCACGCCTCGGCCAGGCACCCGGCAATCCAGCCGGTAGGTTGGCACGCATGTCGGCCGACGTGCTCACCGACCGTCGGGATCGCATCCTGCGAGCGGCGGCGCGTCACTTCGCGAGCACCCACTACGACAAGGTCTCGACCGTCGCGATCGCCGCCGAGGCGGACGTCAATCGCGGGTGGATCTACCACGAGTTCGGCTCGAAGCGGGACCTCTACCTCGCCGTGCTCCAGCGGACCGTCCGCACGCCCTCGCTCCCACCGTTGACCGGACTCCTGAACTCCGAGGACCTCCACGCTGCCATCGGCCGGGTGGTCGACGAGTGGCTGGACGAGATCGACGCCAACCGCGAGTCCTACCTCGCCCTGCAGCGCGTCCACACCGGCTCGCACAGCGATCCGGTGATCCGGGGAGTCCTGCGCGAGATGCAGGAGGTGACCATCGACAACGTCCTGCGGACCGTGGTCAGCGACCCGGCGGAGGCGCCGCCCGCCGCGCGGGCGCTGGTCGCCTGCTTCGGTGAGCTGGCCTGGCAGGCGTTGTGGGAGTGGCTCGAGTCGGGCCGCCTCGACCGGCCGCAGGTCCACCGGGTGCTCAGCACGTCGTTGGCCACGCTGGTCGGGCTGGTGCCCGAGGTGCTTGGGTAACGCCCATGGCCGAGATCCAGACCGTCCGTGGCGCGGTGGACACCGCCGACCTCGGCGTGACGCTGATGCACGAGCACGTCTTCGTCCTCACGCCCGACGTCCAGACGAACTACCCCGACGAGTGGGGCGACGAGGACACCCGGGTCGCGGACGCCGTACGACGGCTGCAGGTCGCGTACGACGCCGGCGTCCGCACCATCGTCGACCCGACCGTGGTCGGGCTCGGCCGCTACATCCCGCGCATCCAGCGGATCATGGAGCAGGTGCCGATCCAGCTGGTCGTCGCGACCGGGATCTACACCTACAACGACACCCCGCGCTACTTCACCTATCGCGGGACCTCGGTCAACGAGCTGCTCGGCACCGACCTGCCCGAGCCGATGGTCGACATGTTCGTCGGCGACATCCGCGACGGCATCGCCGGCACCGGGGTCAGGGCGGGGATGCTCAAGTGCGCGATCGACGACCAGGGCATGACTCCTGGCGTCGAGCGGGTCATGCGCTCGGTCGCCCGCGCGCACCTGGAGACCGGCGTGCCGATCACCGTGCACACCCACCCGGGCTCGGAGTCCGGCCTCGAGGTCAAGCGGGTGATCTGCGACGAGGAGGGCGTCGACCCCGGCCGGGTCGTCCTCGGCCACAGCGGCGACTCCACCGACTGCGACCATCTCGCCGCGCTCGCCGATGCCGGATTCGTGCTCGGCATGGACCGGTTCGGGCTCAACCTCGACGTCACGTTCGAGGCCCGGGCCGACACCCTGCTGGAGATGGTGCGCCGCGGCTACACCGAGCGGATGGTGCTCTCGCAGGACGCGTCCTGCTACATCGACTGGATCGACCCGGGCCTGATGCCGTTCCTGCCGCAGTGGCACTACACGCACCTGTTCGAGGACGTGTTCCCCTACCTCCTCGAGCACGGCGGCACGCAGGAGCAGATCGACACGATGATGGTCGACGTACCCCGCCGGTTCTTCGAACAAGCCGCTGGTTGAGGTGCGAGCGCAGCGAGCCTCGAAACCAAGGCGCCGCCGGTCGGTTTCGAGGCTCGGCCGCGGGCGGCCTCGCACCTCAACCGGCGGCAGTGGCGATGTCGAGGCCGAGCTCGTCGTCGGCCTGGTAGGGGATCGACAGGACCACGCGCGACGCGAGGCCGTCGAAACGGGCGCGGACGTCGGCGCCGATCGTGTCGAGCTCACCGACCACGGCGAGCGTCTCGAGGACCTCGTCGTCGATGAGGTCGCCGAGCTCCGTCCACCGTCCCGACTTGGTGAACGCGTGCGCCTCGGCGTGCAGGTCGCCCCAGCCGTGGTGGTCGAGCACCGGCTTGTAGGCGGGCGTGGAGGCGTAGAAGCCGATCTGCCGCTTGGTGCCGGCGATCGCGTCGGCGTACGCCTCCTCGGTCCGGCCGGTCGCAACCATCGCCATCGCGGCGAGGGTGAAGTCACCCGTCGCGCCGGTGCTCGCGCGGCCCTCCTCCAGCTGCGGGGCGAGGACGTCGGCCAGGTAGCTGCGCGACAGCAGCGGGTGGCAGATGAAGCCGTCGGCGACTGCGCCGGCCGTCGCGACCATCCGCGGCCCGACGCCGGCCAGCCAGATCTCCGGCGAGGGGTAGGGCAGCGGGCCCGGGTTGAACAGCGGCGGCATCAGGGTGTGCGTGTAGAAGTCGCCCTGGAAGTCCAGCTTGTCGCCGGTCTGCCAGGTGTGCCAGATCGCCCGCACCGCCGCGATGTACTCGCGCATCCGATCGGCGGGACGCGACCACGGCATCGAGTACCGACGCTCGATGTGCGGCTTGATCTGGGATCCGAGACCGAGCACGAAGCGGCCGCCGGACAGCCGGTGCACGTCGTACGACGGGTAGGCCATCGCCATCGGGGACCGCGCGAACGCCAGCGCGATCGACGTACCCAGTCGCAACCGTTCGGTGTGCTCCGCCGCCAGCGTCAGGTAGACGAACGGGTCGTGCGCGCCCTCCGGGACGAAGAGTCCGTCGGTGCTGCCGCGCGCCTCGATCTTGCTCGCGGCGGCGACGATCCCTGCAGGGTCGCCGTGGTAGGTCACGTCCAGCTCGATGGTCACCCGGGGATTGTCGTACGGCGGGGGCCTGGTCAGGTGGCCGTCCCAGCGTCTAGGCGGCGACCTCGTCGGTCGAGGAGGTCGCGGTGATCATCCGCTGGTCGAGGAGGTCGCGGTGACCACCGTTGGTCGAGGAGGTCGCGGTGACCACCGTTGGTCGAGGAGGTCGCGACCACCGTTGGTCGAGGAGGTCGCTCTGCGACCGTCACGAGACCCCTCTGCCAGCCGCTTGCGGTCCGCTGTGGGCTGGGTCCCCTGTTTACGAGGGACGTGGTTGCTCGCCGTCGTTGGTTGACGGCGCTGTCCCCGGGCCCTGCCCGGGTGCAGCGTTGTCTGAGGTGCTCGCTGGGGTTGCGGTCGTGAGGTGATGACCACCTTTCGTCCACACCTCGATTGCTGCGGATCGCCTGTCCACAGGCGGGTTCTGGGTGTTTGGTTGTGTCGGATGTTCCATATTGAATAGGTCTCATGGATCTCGGGACCGCACCCCTCTTCGACCTCACCGCCCCCGCGGCCGAGGTCGTCGAGCACGCGGGTGTCGCGGTCCGATGAGCTGCTCGCCGAGATCCGCGACGACCGAGCGGTGATCGCCGAGCAGCGAGATCGCCAAGCTCCGCGAGATCGCGGAGTGGGCCGCCGCAGCACGTCGTGGACGACGAGGCTGCCGCGGCGACGTTGATCGAGCGGGGTCTGGACACCGGGCTCCCTCTCGCCGGACCCGGCGCACCGCTGATCTCCGACTTCGCGGTGATGGAGCTCAGTGCCTTGCTGGGCCGGTCGCTGGACTCGGGTCGCAACTACGTCGGGCAGGTCATCGAGCTCGCCCACCGGCTCCCGCGGCTGTGGGCCCGGGTGCTGGACGGTGAGGTGCCGGTGTGGAAGGCACTGCGGATCGCCGACCACACCCGCCTGCTGCCCGAGGACGCCGCGGCGTTCGTCGACGCACAGCTGGCTCCGTACGCGCACGGCTGCAGCTGGGCGCAGGTCGACCGGCTCGTCGACGAAGCCCTCGTGCGGTTCGACCCCGCAGCAGCCGAAGAACGACGCCGAGACGCCCGCGACCACCGCCACGTCGACCTCGGCCTGGACCAGGTCGGCTACGACGGCATCGCCCACGGCACCACCGCCCTCGACATCGCCGACGCCCTCGACCTCGAACAAGCCATCGCCCGCCGCGCCAAGCTCAACGGCCAGCTCGGCGACACCGACTCCCTCGAGGTCCGCCGCGCCAAGGCGCTGGGGAGATCGCCCGGGAGGACCTGATCCTCGACCTCGAGGTCGCCGACCCCGAGACCGGGGAGATCACCCGCACCGTGCCCGGGCCGCAAGACCGAGCTCATCCTCCACCTCTCCGCGACCGACCAGACCGTGGGCCGGTTCGGGAACACCCGCACCCCGATCTGCGTCGAGCAGATCAAGTCCTGGCTCAGCCTCGCGAACACCTCGGTGATCGTCCGGCCGGTCCTCGACCTCGCCGGCCACCAGCCGGTGGACTCCTACGAGATCCCCGACCGGATCCGCCGCCAGGTCACCGAACGCGACCACCACTGCGTCTTCCCGCACTGCACCAGACCGGCCGAACGCTGCGACCTCGACCACATCGAGCCCCACGCCGACGGCGGAGTCGACCTGTCCGTGCAACCTCGCGCCCCTGTGCCGCGGACACCACCGGCTCAAGACCGCCGGCCGCGCCACTACCGGATGCTCACCCCCGGCACCTACCACTGGACCCTGCCGTCGGGGACCTACCTGGTCGACCCCACCGGCACCCACCAGCTCACCGGGTCGACAGCACCCGACCCGCCCGAGGAGTAGCTACCCAGCCCCACACCCCGCCACCGGCGGGGCTACAGGCATGCCCAGGGGTGGTTTCGAGGCTCCTCGCTGCGCTCCTCGCACCTCAACCAGCTCCTCGGCCCGTACCCGCCTGCCGACCGCAACCACCCGCCGTCCCTCTCGCGACCGCAACCACAGCGAGCACCTCAGACAACGCCGAGCCCGGGCAGAGCCCGGGGGAACAGCGACGTAACCAACGACGGCGAGCCACCACGTCCCTCGTAAACAGAGGACCCAGCCCACCGCGGACCGCGAGCCGCAGGCAGAGGGGGTCTCGTGACGGTCGCAGAGCGACCTCCTCGACCAACGGTGGCTGCGACCTCCTCGACCAACGGTGGTCGCGACCTCCTCGACCAACGGTGGCTGCGACCTCCTCGACCAACGGTGGTGCGACGTCCTCGACCAACGGCGGCTGCGACCTCCTCGACCAACGGTGGTTGCGACGTCCTCGACCAGCGGTGGTTGCGGCCTCCCGACCGACGCGCGCCAACCTGCACAGGATCTTCACGAGTCGTCCCCGCCTCCAGGTGTCCCGGACTCCTACGCTCGGGAGCATGAGCCAGCCCCGCCGGATCCTCGTCGTCGAGGACGAGCCCGTGATCAACGGGGCGGTGAGCGATCGCCTGACGGCGGAGGGGTACGACGTCTCGCAGGCGTACGACGGTCCTGCCGCGGTGCAGGCCTTCGCGGAGCACGAGCCGGACCTCGTCGTACTCGACGTGATGCTGCCCGGGTTCGACGGGCACGAGGTGTGCCGCCGGATCCAGGCGGTGCGTCCGGTGCCGGTGCTGATGCTGACCGCGCGTGACGACGAGACCGACATCCTGGTCGGCCTGGGCGTGGGGGCCGACGACTACGTCACCAAGCCGTTCCGGATGCGCGAGCTGGTCGCCCGGATCGCCGCGCTGCTGCGCCGCGTCGATCGCGCCGCAGCACTGGCCGGCGCCGGCGCCACCGACCTGGGCGACCTGCGGATCGACGCCGGCGCCCGCCGGGTCTGGGCCGCGGGTGAGGAGGTGCACCTGACGCCCACCGAGTTCGACCTGCTGATCTGCCTCGCCTCCGAGCCCGGCATCGTGCTGACCCGCGAGCGGCTGCTGGCCGACGTGTGGGGTTGGCCGGGCGCTTCCGGCACCCGCACCGTCGACAGCCACGTCAAGGCGCTGCGCGCCAAGATCGGCGCCGATCGCGTCCGCACCGTGCACGGTGTCGGCTACGCCCTCGAGGCCGGTCGGAAGTCGGAGCCGTGAGCGTCCTCGACCCGGTCCGCTCGGTCAAGGTCAAGCTCGGCCTGCTGGTCGTCGCGAGCGTCACCGTCGCCGTGGTCGTCGCCACCATCGGCGAAGCCGGGGGAGTGCCGGTCTGGCTCAGCATCCCGGTGACCGTCGCGCTCGCACTCGCGGTCACCCAGCTCCTCGCGGTCGGCATGACCTCGCCACTGCGCGAGATGACGGCCGCCGCCCGCCGGATGGCGGCGGGCGACCACGACGTCCGGGTCACGGCGACGTCGCGGGACGAGGTCGGCGAACTGGCCGACGCGTTCAACCGGATGGCAGAGGAGCTCGCCGCCGTCGACCGCCAGCGCCGCGAGCTGGTCGCCAACGTCAGCCACGAGCTGCGCACCCCGCTCACCGCGCTCAACGCCCTCCTCGAGAACCTCGCCGACGGCGTTGCCGAGCCGGACCCGGTGACCCTCCGCGCCGCGCTCGACCAGGGCGAGCGGATGGCGGGGCTGGTCGGGGACCTGCTCGACCTCTCCCGGGTCGACGCCGGCAAGGCACCGCTGGCCCGCCAGCGGGTCGACGTACGCCGGCTGCTCGACGCCGCCGTCAGCCAGGCCGGCGTCGCGGGCCGCGACGTGACGTACGACGTCCGCGTCGATCCGACCGATCTCGCCGTCGAGGGCGATCCGGCCCGGCTCCACCAGCTCGTCGCCAACCTGCTCGACAACGCGTCGCGCCACAGTCCGCCCGGCGGCACGGTCACCGTCAGCGCACACAGGTCCGACGACCGCTGGCTGCTCGAGGTCTCCGACCAGGGGCCAGGTGTCGCGGCGGGCGACCGGGAGCGCGCGTTCGAGCGCTTCGGCACCCTCGGCGTCGACGGCGGTGGAGGCACCGGCCTCGGCCTGGCCATCGCCCGCTGGGTGACCGACCTGCACGGCGGCACCATCCGCTTCATCGACCCGGAGCCCGACGGGCCCGGTGCCCGCGTCCGCGTCGACCTACCCGTCGCCCCGACACCACGCCCGCCCCGCGAGGAGACTCCCATGTCCCAGCCCACCAGCCCGCCCGCCGTCATACCCCCGCCGACCGCCCCGCCCCTCACCGACGGGATCTTCGGCGACTTCTGGCCCGAGTCGTCGCTGCCCGGCAACCTCCGGGTGCTGCTCAGCGCGCTCGGCGTCGGCGTACTGGCCGGGATCGTGCTGCCCTACCGCGACTTCGGCCTGGGGGTGTTCGTCGTCCTCGTCGCGGCGGGCGGCGCGCTGCTCGCATCCAGTCGCAACCGCCGCGACCCGTTCACCCTGACCTGCGCCGCGCTGTGCCTGGCGCTCGCGACGGTGCCGGTGGTGCGGGACGCGGAGTGGATCGCCGTCCTCAGCCTGCTCGCCGGCGGCGGCCTCTGCGCGGTCGGCCTGGTGCGCGGGCGGACGGTTCCGGGCTTCGTCCTCTCCGCCGTCGCCTGGCCGCTCTCGGGCCTCCGCGGTCTGCCGTGGCTGGGCCGCTCCCTGCGGATCGTCACCGGTCTCGGCAACAAGGCAGCGGTGGCGCGGACCGCCGTTCTCTCGGCCATCGGCCTCGCCGTCTTCGCGCTGCTCTTCGCGTCCGCCGACGCGCTGTTCGCCGAGTGGGTCGGCACCGTCGTACCCGACTTCGGCTCCGAGGACCTGGCCCTGCGCGCGTTCGTCGCGTTCTTCGTCGGCGGAGTGGTGCTCGCCGGCAGCTACCTCGCCCTCAACCCGCCGACGGTCGAGGGCCGTGAGCGGGTGCTGCGTCCGGTGGCCCACCGTTTCGAGTGGCTCGCGCCGGTGCTGGTGGTCGACGCCGTGTTCGTGCTGTTCCTGGTCGCGCAGGCCGCGGTCATCTTCGGCGGGCACGACTACCTCGAGCGGACGACCGGGCTGACCTATGCGGAGTACGTCCACCAGGGGTTCGGCCAGCTCACCGTGGCGACCGCGCTCACCCTGCTCGTCGTGTGGGCGGCCAGCCGCAAGGCACCACGGGCGACGCCCTCCGACCGGGCCTGGCTCCGCGGCTCGCTCGGCCTGCTCGGCGCCGCGACGATGGTGGTCGTCGCGTCCGCGCTCTACCGGATGAGCGTCTACCAGGACGCCTACGGATTCACCCGGCTGCGGCTGCTGGTCGACGTGTTCGAGGGCTGGCTCGGCCTGCTGGTGCTCGCCACCATGGCCGGCGGCGTCGCGCTGCGCGCCCGGTGGCTGCCGCGGTTCGGGCTGATCACCGGTGTCGCGCTGCTGCTCGGCCTGGCCGCGCTCAACCCCGACGCGTGGATCGCGCGCCAGAACCTCGACCGGTACGACGACACCGGCGAGGTGGACTGGAACTACCTGTCCGACCTCTCCGACGACGCGCTGCCCGTGCTGCGGGACCTGCCCGACGACCTCGAGGAGTGCGCGATCAACCTCGACGGCCGCCACGACGATGACTGGCTGGAGTGGAACCTCGGCCGCGCGCTGGCGAGCGACTTCGTCGAGGAGAACGAGGACGGATGGGTGCACCGGACGGACTGCCCGGGGCAGACATTGGACTAGGTTCGCGAATTCGCTCGACGTGGTGCGTTTTCTTGATTCATTCAAGAAAAGACGATAGGACTGTAGTTGTGATCCCGGCGCCCGACTACGAGCAGATGCTCCGTGGCGCTGACCTCCGCGTGACCCGCCCGCGCGTCGCCGTACTCGGCGCCGTGCACGCGTTCCCGCACGCCGACACCGACGCCATCATCAGCGCGGTCCGCGCCGACGGAGACCTCGGCGGCGACGTGTCCCACCAGGCCGTCTACGACGTCCTGCGCGCCCTGACCGGGGCCGGGCTGATCCGCCGGATCCAGCCGTCCGGGTCGGTCTCCCGCTACGAGGCGCGGGTCGGCGACAACCACCACCACATCGTGTGCCGCTCCTGCGGCGCCATCTCCGACGTCGACTGCGCCGTCGGTGAGATGCCGTGCCTGACCGCGGCCGACGACCAGGGCTTCGTCATCGACGAGGCCGAGGTCATCTACTGGGGCACCTGCCCCGCCTGCTCGAAAGCTCGTCCCTGATCCACATCCAGTCCTGTCCAGCTCGTCCGAAAGGTTTCCCATGAACTGCCCCGTCGAACACGGCGTGACCAGCGAAGGTAGCGAGAGCGAGAACCCCGCCCTCGACGCACCGACGGCGAAGGCCGGTCGGCCGCACGGCAACCAGGACTGGTGGCCCAACCAGGTCGACCTGCGGGTGCTCCACCAGCATGCGCCGGCGTCCAACCCGTTGGGCGAGGAGTTCGACTACGCCGCGGCGTTCGCGACCCTCGACGTCGAAGCGCTCAAGAGCGACATCGTCCAGGTGCTGCGCACCTCGCAGGACTGGTGGCCGGCCGACTTCGGTCACTACGGCGGCCTGATGATCCGGCTGAGCTGGCACGCGGCCGGCACCTACCGGATCTACGACGGCCGCGGTGGCGCCGGTTCCGGCGACCAGCGGTTCGCGCCGCTCAACAGCTGGCCCGACAACGGCAACCTCGACAAGGCCCGGCGCCTGCTGTGGCCGGTGAAGAAGAAGTACGGCCAGAACATCTCGTGGGCCGACCTCCTCGTCCTGGCCGGCAACGTCGCACTCGAGGACATGGGTTTCGAGACCTTCGGGTTCGGGTTCGGTCGTGAGGACGTCTGGGAGCCGGAGGAGATCTTCTGGGGTCCGGAGGACACCTGGCTCGGTGACGAGCGCTACAGCGGCGAGCGCGATCTCGCCGAGCCGCTGGGCGCGGTCCAGATGGGCCTCATCTACGTCAACCCCGAGGGTCCGGGCGGCAACCCCGACCCGCTCGCGTCGGCCCGCGACATCCGCGAGACGTTCCGCCGGATGGCGATGAACGACGAGGAGACCGTCGCCCTCATCGCCGGCGGCCACACCTTCGGCAAGACCCACGGTGCCGGCGACGCCGACCTGGTCGGTGTCGAGCCCGAGGGCGCGCCGCTCGAGGCGCAGGGCTTCGGTTGGAAGAGCGAGCACGCCAGCGGCTAGGGCGCCGACGCGATCACCAGCGGCCTGGAGGTCACCTGGACCCCGGAGCCGACGAAGTGGGACAACGGCTTCTTCGACATGCTCTTCGGGCACGAGTGGGAGCTCACCAAGAGCCCCGCGGGCGCGAACCAGTGGGTCGCCAAGGACGCGGAGGCGATCATCCCCGGCCCGGCCGAGGACTCCCCGAAGCGACTCCCCACGATGCTGACCTCCGACCTGGCGCTCCGGTTCGACCCGACCTACGAGCCGATCTCGCGACGCTTCCACGAGAACCCCGCCGAGTTCCGGCTCGCCTTCGCCAAGGCCTGGTACAAGCTGCTGCACCGCGACATGGGCCCGGTCGAGCGCTACCTCGGCCCCTGGGTGCCGGAGGCCCAGATCTGGCAGGACCCGGTCCCGGCGGTCGACCACGAGCTCGTGTCCGACGACGACGTGGCTTCGCTCAAGGCGAAGGTGCTCGACAGCGGTCTGACCGTGTCCCAGCTGGTCTCGACTGCCTGGGCGTCGGCGGCGAGCTTCCGCACGACCGACAAGCGCGGTGGCGCCAACGGGGCCCGCATCCGGCTCGCCCCGCAGAAGGACTGGGACGTCAACAACCCGGCCGAGCTGGCGACGGTGCTGCAGACCCTGGAGCAGGTCCAGCAGGAGTTCAACCGCCAGCCGGCCGGCGGAGCCAAGATCTCGCTGGCCGACCTGATCGTGCTGGCCGGCAGCGCGGCCGTCGAGAAGGCCGCCAAGGACGGCGGTGTCGACATCACGGTGCCGTTCCGACCCGGGTCGCACCGACGCGTCGCAGGAGCAGACCGACGTCGAGTCGTTCGCCGTCCTCGAGCCGCGGGCCGACGGGTTCCGCAACTACGTGCGCCCCGGCGAGAAGCTCCCGCCCGAGACCCTGCTCGTCGACCGCGCCTACATGCTCGAGCTGTCGGCCCCCGAGATGACGGCGCTCGTGGGCGGCATGCGGGCCATCGGCACCAACCACGGCCAGACCACGCACGGGGTCTTCACCGACCGTCCCGGCGTGCTCACGACCGACTTCTTCACCAACCTGCTCGACATGGGCATCGAGTGGAAGGCCTCGGAGTCGGCCGAGCACGTCTACGAGGGTCGCGACCGGGCCACCGGCGAGGTCACCCGTACGGCGACCGCGGTCGACCTGGTCTTCGGGTCCAACTCGCAGCTCCGTGCCCTCGCCGAGGTCTACGCGAGCGACGACGCCAAGGAGAAGTTCGTGGCCGACTTCGTGGCGGCCTGGGCCAAGGTGATGGACGCCGATCGCTTCGACGGCTGAGCGCCGAACAGGCAACAAACACGCCGCACAACCGCCCGCCCCGGCCATCGGCCGGGGCGGGCGGGTCTTTACTACTTCTCACAAGTGAGATCGACACGAGCTCAACAATCTGCCAAATTGAGCGATAGGGCGTCGCGCCTCCCCTACTCTCTCCGTGTCGGCACGCTGCTGTGCAGCTCGGGCGATGGGCCATCAAAGGGGCACAAGTGACCTGGAACCAGAACGCCGCGGCGGAGCTCCCCTCTGCCGGCGTGACGGACGAGGACCAACAGATCCTCGATCGTTGGGCAGGGCTGATCGAGGCCGCCCCGGACTTTCTCGCTGAAGACGAGAACGAGCGTCGCGAGCGGCTGCTCGAGCTCTCCAGCGCCACGCTGAGCCTGACCGTCTGTGGCGACGTCGAGGCCACCGTCACCGTCGACCTGCCCTGCGAGGTCATCGAGGAGCGGCCGGGTGACACCGGCTTCGTCGACGGCGAGCCGCCGTCGCTCTCCTGGTTGATCGTGCGGGTCGAGAGCGTCGATCCCGTCGACCTCGGATCGACCCAGCTCACGTCGTTCTCCGTCGCCATCCCCGGCCATGTCGGTCCCGGTCTCTACCCGCTCGACGAGCTGCGCCGACGCGCCGAGATCGACGACGTCGAGTGGTGGGAGGTCGACGACTTCCACCTGAGCCCCACGTCGTACGGCGACGAGACCACGTTCTACCTCGACAACGACGCGATCGACGGTGCGTGGGTCGCCACGACCGGCGCTTCGATCGCCTTCGACCTGCCGATGGCATCGGTGGTCAGCGAGGTCCGGGTGACCGGCACGATCACGTGGAGCCAGCCGGGTGACCGCCCCGGTGTCCTGCTCGACCCCTCGCCCGTGCGCTAGGGTCGAAATAAGTCAGGAAAAGTCAGGTTTGACCCCCGTATTCGCGGGGTAGGACTCAACCAGACGATTGCGTGGCCCAGCCAACCGCCACGACTGCTCTCGACCTTCGGAGGTCGGAGAACATGTCCAGCTCAGCAATTGCCGTACCCGTCCATCAACCGTTCGATCCCCTGCGGAACCGGGTGGAAGCGAAGCCCGACGACCGCAAGCAGCGCACGGCCGATCTGATCAGCCGAGCCGCCGCCTGTGACGGCGAGGAGCGCCAGCTGCTTCTCGATCAGGTGATCGTGCTCAACATCCCCGTCGCGAAGGCGTTGGCCTCGCGCTATCGCAACCGCGGCCAGCCGCTCGAGGAACTCGAGCAGGTCGCGTCGCTCGCGCTCACCAAGGCGGTGCACGGCTACGACCCGGAACGAGGGGACGACCTCCTGGTCTTCGCCGTGCCCAGCATCCTCGGCGAGCTCAAGCGCTACTTCCGGGACGCCACCTGGACGGTGCGCCCGCCGCGCCGGATCCAGGAGCTCCGCCCGCGGCTCAGCGCGGCCGAGGAGAGCCTGACCCAGCGGCTCGGGCGGCCGCCACGGCCGAGCGAGATCGCCGAGGAGGTCGGCTGCACGACGGAGGACGTGCTGGAGGCCCACGAGTCAGGCACCTGCGCGTCCCCGGACTCGCTCAACGACAGCCCGCCGGGAGACTCCGGATTCTCGTGGATCGACCGGCTGCCCAGTGAGGAGCTCGGGTTCCACCGGGCCGAGGCCGTCGCCGTGCTCGGACCCGCGTGCCGTGGGCTCAAGCATCGCGACCGCCGGATCCTGGAACTGCGCTTCTACGAGCAGAAGACGCAGCAGCAGATCGCCGACGAGCTCGGCGTCACGCAGGTCCAGGTCTCGCGGTTGTTGCAGCGGATCCTGACCGACCTGCGGCGGTCGATCACCGGGCGTCGTACGACGGCTGTCAAGGCAGCCTGACCTAACCCAAGGGCGCGGTTCCTTGCTCAGCGGACGCTGAGTGAGGAACCGCGTTCTTGTGCTGTATGAGACGACTTACTTCGCTTCTTGCCGTGGTGTCCGGCGTTGTGGATGATGACCCCAAAGCGCGTCGTGGGGGACGCGTCGACCGTGACTCTCTCCTGCGCCCTGACCGGCGCAGACCGGACAGGGAGGTTTCGATGGACATAGTGGACAGCCCGGCGGCGCGCCGCGAGGACAGCCTGGCGGAAGTGCCGGAGACGGTGGTCAAGCCGTTCGAGGACGACGAGGTCCGGCAGACCGGCAGGTTCGAGTACGACGTACCGAACGACCGCTGGACGTGGGACGACGACGTCTTCGCCATCCATGGGTACCAGCCGGGCGAGGTCGAGCCGACCACCGAGCTCTTCTTCAAGCACAAGCACGACGGCGACCGGGACCGGGTCGAGCAGACGTTCAAGCACGCGGTCGCCACCGGCGAGCCGTTCAACCTCTACTACCGGATCAGGGCCAAGGACGCCGAGCGCCGGGTCGTCGTCGTGGGTGAGGGCGTCCGCTCCGCCGACGGTGATGTCGAGCAGCTGGTCGGTTACTACCTCGACCTGACCCCGGAGTTCGCCGCCGAGAACGCTGCGGCGGCCGACGCCGCCGTCGCCGCGTCCGCCGCGGCCCGCGAGATGATCGAGCAGGCCAAGGGCATCCTGATGCTGGGCTACGGCCTCGACGCCGACGCCGCGTTCGCGATGCTGCGCTGGTGGTCGCGCAACCGCAACGTCAAGGTGCGGGACATCGCGGAGCGCCTGATCGAGGTGGCGCGGCAGGGCCAGATGAGCCACCCGGGCCTCCGCGGCATGCTCGACGGTCTCATCGACGATCTCACCGCGGGACGCCGAGCACGAACCGGCCGCTCCAGCACCAACGACGACGAGATCCGTTAGATCCCGAAGGCCGGAGCGGCCGGCCCGCTCGTCCCTCTACTGAGGGAGTGATGGGAACCGTGCCTCCCGGAGGGAGGGGGTGGACCGGGGCTCAGCGCAGCACGGTCCCCACCGGCATGCGGGCTCGCTGTTGAGTGTCGCGTTCGTCTGGGCGGTACCCGGCGCATCACGCGGCATTCGGGGTGGTCCCGAGACGGGTGAGGCGAGCGGCCAGGGGTACCGATCCGGGCATGAGCGACGTCGAGTTCCCCGCCCAGCAGCAGGAGCCGCCCGGTCTGACCGGCGAGATGCGTCCGCAGCCGGACCATGGCGAGCAGAGCTACGTCGGTCACGGCCGGCTCGAGGGCAAGGTCGCGCTGGTGACGGGCGCTGACTCCGGCATCGGCCGCGCGGTGGCGATCGCCTACGCGCGCGAGGGCGCGGACGTCGCCTTCACCTGCCTCCCCGAGGAGCACGACGATGCCGAGGAGACGGTACGGCTGATCCGCGACGCCGGCCGTACGGCGCTGCCGCTCCCGCTCGACCTGCGTGAGCGGCCCTCGTGCGACGAGGCCGTCGAGCGTACGGTCGCGGAGCTCGGTGGCCTCGACATCCTCGTCAACAACGCGGGCTTCCAGATGGCCCGTGACGACACGCTCGAGGACTACGACGACGAGCGGATCGACCGCACGTTCAAGACCAATCTCTACGCCTTGATGTGGCTGTGCCGCGCGGCGATCCCCCACCTCCGGAAGGGTCGCGGCTGCATCATCAACAACACGTCGATCCAGGCCTACGACCCGTCGACCAGCCTGCTCGACTACGCCGCGACCAAGGCCGCGATCAACAACTTCACGGTCAACCTCGCCGCCCAGGTCGGGTCGGACGGCATCCGCGTCAACGCGGTCGCGCCCGGTCCGATCTGGACGCCGCTGCAGCCCGCCACGCAGGAGCCGGAGAAGATCGAGCAGTTCGGCGCCGACACCCCGCTGGGTCGGGCCGGACAGCCGGCGGAGGTCGCCCCGGCGTTCGTGTTCCTGGCCTCGCCGGCCGATGCGTCGTACGTCTCCGGAACGGTCCTCGGAGTCACTGGCGGAAAGCCGGTCTTCTGATGCGGACGCGATGGCTAACACAGGAGGACGAGGAGTCGCGGCAGGAGAAGCTCACCCGAAACTGGGACGAGCTGCTTCAAGAACTGCGCGTCACGCAGACCGGCGTCCAGATCCTCACGGGCTTTCTGCTGACCGTCCCGTTCACCGACAAGTTCTCCGCGTTGGACGACCAACAGCGCACGATCTACCTCTGCGTGCTCGTCGGCTCGGTCGTGACGACCTGCATGATCGTTGCGCCCGTGGCGTTCCATCGCATCCTCTTCCGCCAGCACGAGAAGTCGTGGCTGGTCCGCGCCGCGAACACGTGTGCCCGGGCCGGTCTGGTTCTCCTGGCGATCGTGTCGTCCGGCGTCGTGTTGTTCGTCTTCGACGTCGTGCTCGGGACCACCGCCGGCCTGGTCGCGTCGGCGCTCGTCTTCGCGCTCTTCCTCGGGGTCTGGCTGGGGACGCCGCTGTTCGCACGGAAATGAGCATCGGGAGGCGCCGGTTCGTCGCGGTCGCCGTTACCGTCGTCGCGCTCGTGCTCACCTCGTGCACCGTCAAGGAGCCGGATGCGGGCGAATGGCGCGACCTCGCGCAGCAGTCGCTCGACGATGTCGCGAGCGAGGTCGCCACGGCGCGGCTGACGCTGATCCAGCTCGACGAGGACCAGCTGCCGTCGTCGTACGGCGAGACGGTGCTCGCCGACGCCGAGAAGGCCGCCTCCACCTCCGAGGAGGCGCTGTCGTCGGTCCAGGCGCCGCCCGGCCTGCGCGCGCGGGCCGATCAGGTGCTCGCCCTCATCGGCCGCGCGGTCGACGCCGTACGGCTGGCGCGCGAGACCGTGGTCGCCGGCCGGTTCCACGCGCCTGCGCTGGTCCGCAAGCTCGACTGGCTGCAGAAGGCGCTCGACCAGCGGCGGGCGAATCTGTGAGGCGGCCGCGATGAAGCGTCTGCTGGCGGTCGCGCTCGGCATCCTCACGGCGATCGGCGGCTTCGTCGACATCGGGGACCTGGTGACCAACGCCCAGGTCGGCGCCCGGTTCGGGATGTCGCTCGGCTGGGTGGTGGTGGTCGGCGTCCTCGGCATCTGCGTCTTCGCGGAGATGTCGGGACGCATCGCCGCCATCAGCCACCGCGCGACGTTCGACCTCGTGCGCGAGCGACTCGGGCCGAGGGTCGGTCTGCTCAACCTGGTGGGCTCCCTCGCTGTCACCCTGCTCACCTTCATCGCCGAGATCGGTGGTGTCGCGCTGGCGCTGCAGCTGGCGACCTCGGTGCATTACCTGGCCTGGGTGCCGCTGGTCGCGCTGCTGGTCTGGCTCGTGTTGTGGCGGGCGAAGTTCTCGGCGATGGAGAACGTCCTCGGACTGTGCGGCCTGGCCCTCGTGGTGTTCGGGGTCGCGCTGTGGCAGCTGCAGCCGGACTGGGGTGACCTCGGCCGCCAGTTCGCCACGGCCGACAAGCCGCTGGGCGAGTCGTGGTCGGTGTACGCCTACTTCGGGGTGGCGCTGTTCGGCGCCGCGATGACGCCGTACGAGGTGTTCTTCTTCTCCTCCGGCGGCGTCGAGGAGCGCTGGACCACCCGCGACCTCTCCGTGATGCGCGCCAACGTGCTGATCGGCTTCCCGCTGGGTGGGCTGCTGTCGCTCTTCGTCGCCGGCGCCGCGGCGGTGGTGCTGCAGCCGGCAGGGATCGCCGTCGAGACGCTCGGGCAGGTCGGGCTGCCGGTCGCGGTCGCCCTGGGCAAGATCGGCGTCGCCGTGGCGATCGTCGGGTTCGTCGCGGCAACCTTCGGCGCCGCCTGCGAGACCGGACTGTCCGCCGGCTACAGCCTGGCGCAGTACGTCGGCTGGCAGTGGGGCAAGTACGTGCGTCCTGACAAGGCCGGCGCCTTCCACGCCAGCCTGGTCGGCTTCGTCGTGCTCGCCGCGGGGGTGCTGATGACCGCGGTCGATCCGATCCTGGTGACCGAGTTCTCCGTGGTGTTCTCGGCGGTCGCGCTGCCGCTCACCTACTTCCCGATCCTGGTGGTGGCCAACGACCCCGACTACCTCGGCAGCCACACCAACGGCCGGGTCGCGAACACGCTCGGAGTGATCTACCTCGTGCTCGTGTGCCTCGCGTCGCTCGCGGCGATCCCGCTGATGGTCATGACGAAGATGGGGCAGTGACATGAGCATGAGACGAGGCGACCCGGACCGCCGGCGACCGGTCCACCCGGGACCCATCCACGGGTGGCCGGCCGCCGACTACGACGCCGCCCTCCAGCTCCTCGACCGGCAGATCGTCGACGTCGACGGAATGGCAGTGGGGAAGGTCGACGACGTCGAGCTGGTCGAGGACGCCGACGGTGTCCTGGTCCCGACCGGGCTGATGGTCGGGATGGCCGCGCTGCTCCCACGGCTCGGCGACCGCTCCGGTCCCTGGCTCTACCGCCGTTGGGTCCGGCTCGCGCCCGCGCACGCGGAGCGCCGTCGGCCGGGCGTGGTCGACATCGGGCTGGTCGAGGACGTGACCAGCGAGGTGCACCTCTCGGTCGAGCGCGACGGGATCCTCCATCGACGCCTCGACGTGCCGGAGGAACAGCCGGTACGGCGCACGCTCGGGCAGCTGCTGTCCATGGAGGTCGACATGTCGGCAGCCGTGACCTCCAGGCCCGGCAGCCGCCGGGTGCTCGACGTACGACTCACGGCGGCGCCGGGTGGCCGGGGAGCCCAGGTCGCCGCGCTGATCGTCGGCTACGGCCGCCCAGGCTCCTGGCTCGGGTACGAGCGCTCCCGCGAGCGCGGCCCGCGGGCCGTCGCAGCCGTGGTCCGGTGGCTGCACCGGCACTCACGCCTGGTCGCGCTCGGTCCCGACGTCGAGCTGGACTGGTCGGCCCGTCGGGTGCGGGTCGGACCGGATGCCGACGTCAGACCACTCGACGCCTGAGAGTGGGCCGGCCGCACCTGGGTATCGGCCCGGAGTCGTCGATCGAGAAGAGGAGGCACGTGATGCCCCAGAAGAAGCCCGGCCCCAGCGTCAAGGACGACAAGACCTACGAAGCGTTGCGGCGCGATGGTGCGAGCAAGGAGAAGGCGGCGCGGATCGCCAACGCAGGAGCGGCGGAAGGCAAGAAGACCGTCGGCCGGCGCGGCGGCAAGGCCGGCGACTACGAGGACTGGACGGTCGACAAGCTGCGCAAGCGAGCCGCGGAGATCGGCATCGACGGGCGGTCCAGCATGAAGAAGAGCCAGCTGATCAAGGCGCTACGCAACCACTGACGCGACGACCCGGAGAGGGCGCGTCAGGCGGCGCAGTAGTCGGCGAGCCAGGTGCCGAAGGGTGCCTCCTCGTGGTCGTCGTCGGCATGGCCCTCGTCGGCATGGTCGTGGTCCTGGCCGACGTCGGCAGGCTCCGACGGCACGGCGGTCGGTGTGAACGACGGGTCGACGCTGGCGTGGACGTCGTCGAGCACGGCGGTGAGCTCGGTGTAGCCCGAGGGATCGAGGCTCTCGGGCACGCCGAGGTCCTGGAGCGCGTCGACCGCTGCCAGTAGGTTCGCGGCGGCCTCGGGGGTCGGGCCGGCGACGTAGAGCCCCTGGATGGCGACCAGGTTCTGCCAACCGGCGCACCAGGTCTCGTCCGCGACGACCGGGAGGCTGGTCGACGGAGACTGGGAGCCGACGGCTGCGGGTCGGCGCCGGTCGAATCCTTGTCGTCGTCGTCGCGGGTCAGCAGGAAGGCGACCACGGCGACGACGAGCGCGACGCCGACCGCGATCAGAGCCAGTTGCTTCCTGGACATCGTCACACCCATCTCGAGAACCAGATCCGGTCGAGCCACTCGCTGCTGGTCAGCAGGCCGTTGGTCCAGATCGGCCAGAACCAGGCGTAGTTCACCAGCACGAGTACGACGAACGCACCGCTCACCACCACCCCGATCGTGCGTCGGGTCGACGGGAGTCGCGAGGGCCCGATGAGGGTGCCGATCGACAGCGTCAGCGCGATCACGATGAAGGGGAGGATCGCGATCGCGTAGAAGTAGAAGATCGGTCGGTCGTCGTACAGCATCCACGGCAGCCAGGTCGTGAGCGTGCCGACCACGGCGACGCCGTACCTCCAGTCGCGCGCGCCGATCCACATCGCTACCGAGAACAGCAGGGCGATGCAGCCGCCCCACCAGATCATCGGGGTGCCGATCAGCAGCACCTGCCGGATGCAGTCGCTGCCCTCGGGCGCGTCGCAGTCCTCGTCGCGCGGCAGGTCCTCCTCGTCGTCCGGGACGTCGCGGCCGGCCGGCTGGATGTCGTTGGTGACCGCGACCCCGACCGGTCGGTTGATGAGCAGCCAGCTCGACGGCTTGGACTGGTAGGTGTGCGTGGAGCACTGCAAGAAGTGCGTGTGGAAGGTGTAGACGTCCTGGTGGTAGTACCAGAGCGACCGCAGCGACTGCCACGCCTCACCGATCCCGCTCGCGTCCTTCTCGTCCGCGGTGGCCCAGTGCTTGCTCTCGTCGAGGTCGGTCGCGATGTAGGAGTCGTCGTCCTCCGCGCAGTGGCCGTGGCCGGTGTACTGGCGGTACTGCGTGGCGCTGAGGTGCTCCTCGTACTCGCCGGAGTTGGCCAGCCAGCCGCCCCACGTCGCGATGTAGGCGAGGACGGCGACGATGACGAGGGAGAAGAACGCCGGGACGCCGTCGACGAGCGCCGACTTCGCGATCGGCCACCGGACGCCGAAGCTGCGGCGGGCGCCGGCGGACCAGAACCACACCATCAGGCCGAACGCCGCGAGCGGCCAGGCCGCCGCCCACTTGGTGCCGATCGCGAGTCCGAAGCAGACGCCGCTGGCGATCAGCCACGGGCGGAACAGCATGGGCCGGATGGGGCCCCATCCGACCTTCTGCCCCTGGTCGTCCTCGTCGTCGGGCGCACGGCGCCCGAGCCGGCGCCGGAAGTGGTCGCGGTCGGCGACCAGGCAGTGCACCGCGCAGAGGATGAAGAACGCGAGGAAGATGTCGAGCAGCGCCAGCCGCGAGAGCACGAAGTGCAGGCCGTCGAACATCAGCAGCATTCCGCCGATGCAGCCGAGCACGGTGGAGCCGGTCATCCGCCGGAGCAGCCGGCACATCACCAGCACCATCAGCGCGCCGACGACGGCCGAGGCGATCCGCCAGCCGAACGGGTCCATCCCGAACGACTTCTCGCCGAGGGCGATCAGCCACTTGCCGACCTCGGGGTGCACGGCCATCGAGGGATCGCCCGTCCACACGTCGTTGACGTGGCCGGCGAGGATGTCGTCGTCGATCTTGTTCTTGGTGTTGCCGTCGACGTCGGTCAGGTAGGTCTGCGCGTAGCCGTTGTTGAGCAGCGACCAGGCGTCCTTGGCGTAGTACGTCTCGTCGAACGCGAACCGCTTCGGCGTACCGAGGTGATACATCCGCAGCGCGAAGGCCAGCAGCGTCACGCTGATCGGCGCCAGCCAACCGACCATCCGCTCGCTCGGACGGAGCCCTGTCAGGTAGCCACGCGCCCGCTCCACCGCCGACGGCACCTGCTGCCCGTCCGCGGTCCGCGACAGTCCGCTCCACCGCGTGGCGGTCGGCTTCTCGTCGGTCGCGGTCACGAGCCAGAACTCTACGGTCCCTCTGTTCGCCGCTGGTTGAGGTGCGAGCGCAGCGCTCCTCGCACCTCAACCACCGGTCGTGACCTGCGATGATCGGCGAGTGACCTCTCCGGGCGTGCTGGTGCTGGCGGCGACGCCGATCGGGCGGGTGGCCGATGCGCCGCCGCGGCTGGCCGAGGAGCTCGCCGAGGCGGACGTCGTCGCGGCGGAGGACACCCGGCGGCTGCGGCGGCTGGCGGCCGACCTCGGTGTCGAGGTGACCGGGCGGGTGGTGTCCTACTTCGAGGGCAACGAGTCGGCGCGGACGCCGCAGCTGCTCGAGGCGCTCGAGGCGGGCGACCGGGTGGTGCTGGTGACCGACGCCGGCATGCCGTCGGTGTCCGACCCGGGCTACCGGCTGGTGGTCGCTGCGGTCGCGGCGGACATCCACGTCACCGCGGTGCCGGGTCCGAGCGCCGTACTGACCGCGCTCGCGGTGTCGGGGCTGCCGGTCGACCGGTTCTGCTTCGAGGGCTTCCTGCCGCGCAAGGCCGGCGAGCGCTCGCGTCGGCTGGCCGAGCTCGCCGCCGAGCCGCGGACGATGGTGTTCTTCGAGGCGCCGCACCGCACCGGTGCCGCCCTGTCGGCGATGGCCGGAGCGTTCGGCGACGACCGGCCGGGGGCGGTGTGCCGGGAGCTCACCAAGACCTACGAAGAGGTACGGCGCGGGCCGGTCGGCGAGCTCGCCGAGTGGGCGGCCGAGGGCGTGCGCGGCGAGGTGACGATCGTTGTGGCGGGTGCCACATCCACGGGAGTTGTCGACGCCGATCCCGCTAGCCTGCGATCCGCCGTCGACGCCCTCGTCGACGACGGGCTGAGCCGCAAGGACGCGGTCGCCGCGGTCGCGAAGACGACAGGACTCCCGAAGCGGGAGGTCTACCAGGTGGTGCATGCAGATGAAGACTGAAGAGCGGATCAGCACGGTCGAGCGCGACGGGCTGGTGTTCGACGTACTCGATGACGGCCCGTACGACGGCGAGCCCGTCGTCCTCCTTCACGGATGGCCCGAGCGGGCGACGGCCTGGCGCCATGTCGCGCCGATCCTCAACGCGGCCGGCTACCGGACGCTGGCGATGGACCGGCGCGGCTTCGCGCCCGGCGCCCGCCCGAAGCGGCGCCGCGACTACCGGCTGCCGGACCTCGCCGCCGACGTCGCCGCCCTCATCGACGAGGTGGGCGGCAGTGCCCACGTCGTCGGGCACGACTGGGGCGCCGCCGCCGCGTGGACAGTGGCGGGCCACCATCCGGACAAGGTGCGCACCCTCACCGCGGTCTCGGTGCCGCACCCCGCCGCGATGATGAAGTCGATGGTCAAGTCCGACCAGCTGCTGAAGTCCTACTACATGCTGCTCTTCCAGCTGCCGTTCCTGCCCGAGCTGATCGTGCGACGTCGCCCCGCCTGGTTCGACCTCCAGCTGCTCAAGGGCGGCATGACCAAGGACGACGTCGCCCGCTTCCGGGCGGAGATCGTCGACGACGGCGCGCTGCACACCTCGCTGGGCTGCTACCGCGCGGTGCCGATCACCGACCCGCGCGCGGTCCGGTTCCGGGTCTCCGCTCCGACCACGATGGTGTGGAGCGAGAACGACGTCGCGCTGGGTCGCTGGGGCGCCGAGCACAGCGGGGACTGGGTGGACGGGCCCTTCGAGCTGGTCGTGCTCGACGGCGCCTCGCACTGGATCCCGACCCAGGCCCCCGACCTCCTTGCCGACGCGATCCTCGAGCGGGTGCGCGGTTGAGCGGAGCATCCGACGACCGGCCACCCGTGCCGGAACCGCTGCCGCACCCGGTGGTCGACAACCACTGCCACCTCGACATCGGTCGCGGCGGGCCGGACCAGCCCGCGTGGGACGTCCGGGAGGCGATCGACGCGGCCGTCGCGGTCGGCGTACGACGGATCGTGCAGATCGGGTGCGACCTGCGGCGCGCGACGTGGGCGGTCGAGGCGGCGCTGACACATCCCGAGATCGTCGCCGGTGTCGCGCTGCACCCCAACGAGGCGCCGCGACTGGCCGCGGCCGGCGGGCTCGACGCCGCCCTCGAGGCGATCGGGGAACTTGCCGCCGCCCATCCGCGGGTGCGGGCGGTGGGGGAGACCGGGCTCGACCACTACCGCACCGGCCCCGACGGGCGGGCCGCCCAGGTCACGTCGTTCGCCGCCCACATCGACCTCGCCAAGCGGCTCGACAAGACGCTGGTGATCCACGACCGCGACGCCCACCAGGAGGTGCTCGACGTCCTCGACGCCGAGGGCGTGCCCGAGCGCTGGGTGATGCACTGCTTCTCCGGTGACGCGGCGTTCGCGCGGGCGTGCCTCGACCGCGGCGCCTACCTGTCCTTCGCCGGCACCGTGACCTTCAAGAACGCCGCTCCGCTCCGCAACGCGCTCGTCGTCACGCCCCGGGACCGGGTGCTCGTCGAGACCGACGCGCCGTACCTCACTCCGCACCCCTACCGCGGCCGCACCAACGCGTCGTACCTCGTGCCGCTGACGGTTCGCGCGATGGCCGAGGTGCGCGGTGACGACCTCGGCGAGCTCTGCGCGGCGATCGACGCCAACACCGAGGTGGCGTTCGGCGGTCCCTGGTAGTCCGAAAGTGCTAGCCAGCAGCTAGCGCAATGGAGTGAGTGGGGCGTTGCGGGCGGGCATTTGGGTGAGTCGGGTCACGTCCCGAGCGTAAAATTGCTGTCGCGGGTTTGCATTCAGGCGCTTGCTCTTGTTCTGGTAGATGACAGATAGCCGGGATCGGGTAGCTCCACCTGGCCAGCATCGGCACCGCCGTCGTACGTGTGAGGTACGACGGAGCGCCACCTCCGTGAGGGGAAGCACGCTGGCAACCTGAGGCCCGGGGAGTACGACGTACGGAGAATTGTGCCCGTTCACGAGCACCAGACCCAGACCCTCCCGACCACCCCCGAAGATTCGGCTCAGCCTTCGCTGAAGACCCGCGCCGCCGCCCTGCTCAGCCGGGCCGCGCGCAGCAGGGTCGCCCTCGTCGCCACCATCGCGGTGGTTGTCGTCGCCGTCGGCGGCGCGACCTACGGCTACCGAGCGATGACCACTCCCGTGACCCTGTCGGTCGACGGGGAAGAGCGCCAGGTGCGCGTCTCCGGTGACACCGTCGGCGACGTCCTCGAGGCCGAGGGCATCGAGCTCACGTCGCACGACCTGGTCCAGCCCGACGTCGACGAGGCCATCTCCGACGGCACCCGCATCGCGGTGCGCTTCGGCCGCGAGGTCGAGCTGACCGTCGACGGCAAGGAGAGCAGCCACTGGGTGACCGCGACCGACGTCGAAGGTGCGCTGAGCCAGATCGGCGTGCTGTACCGCGGCGCCGACCTGTCGACCAGCCGTGGCACCACGATCGACCGTGGTGGCCTCTCGCTCGAGGTCGTCACCCCCAAGACCCTGCAAGGTGAAGCTCGCCGGCAAGAAGACCAAGAAGGTCAGCGTGCCGGCGCTCACCGCGACCGACGCGCTGCGCGCGCTCGACGTCAAGCTCGACAAGCACGACCTGGTCTTCCCCAAGCGGGACGCCAAGGTCAAGGACGGCGACAAGGTCCGCTGGGTCGACATCGAGATCAAGACCAAGCGCGTGAAGGGCGAGTCCTTCTCCGCCGCGACGATCACCCGCGAGGACTCCTCGTCGCCCGAGGGCACCGAGACCGTCGTCCGCTCGGGCGAGTCCGGCATGCGCAACGTGGTCTACAAGATCCGTTACCGCAACGGCGTCGAGGTCAAGCGCAGCGTCGTCACCGCCAAGGTGACCGATGAGCCCGTCGCCGAGATCGTCGAGGTCGGCACCCAGGAGGTCGTGACCTCCAACTACGCCGGCGGCAGCTCCGTCTGGGACTCCCTGGCGCAGTGCGAGTCCGGCGGCAACTGGGCCATCAACACCGGCAACGGCTACTACGGCGGCCTGCAGTTCAACCTCGGCACCTGGCAGGCGTACGGCGGCTCCGGCTACCCGCACCAGAACAGCCGTGAGGCGCAGATCGCCGTCGCCGAGCGGCTCCGTGCGGCCACCGGTGGCTACGGCTCCTGGCCGGGTTGCTGCGGCGAGCCTCGGCCTGCCCGATGTGACTCGGCACGACGCCTCTGATGAGGGCACTAGCCTCCTTCGCATGAGCAACTCCGCCGGCCCGAGACTTCTCGGGCCGGCGGAAGTGCGTTCCCTCGCGGCACGCCTCGACCTCCGACCGACCAAGCAGCGCGGCCAGAACTTCGTCATCGACGCCAACACGGTGCGCCGGATCGTCCGCGAGTCCGGCATCACCGACACGGACGTCGTGGTCGAGGTCGGCCCCGGGCTGGGCTCGCTGACCCTGGCCCTGCTCGAGACCGCGGCATCGGTCACCGCGATCGAGGTCGACCCCGTGCTTGCCGAGGCACTGCCGGGCACGATCGCCGAGTACGCCCCGCAGCAGGCCGACCGGGTGCGCGTCGTACTCGCTGACGCGCTGCGGGTCACCGAGCTCCCGGGGCCGGCGCCGACGGCACTGGTCGCCAACCTGCCCTACAACGTCTCCGTGCCGGTGCTGCTCCACCTGCTCGCCCTGCTGCCGTCCTTGGAGCGGGGCCTGGTGATGGTGCAGTCCGAGGTCGCCGACCGGCTGGCGGCGCCTCCCGGCTCGCGGACGTACGGCGTCCCGTCGGCCAAGGCCGCCTGGTTCGCGGACGTACGACGCGCCGGGGCGATCGGGCGCAACGTCTTCTGGCCGGCTCCCAACGTCGACTCCGGCCTGGTCGCGTGGACCCGGCACGACCCGCCGACAACGGCCGTCAGCCGCGAGCAGGTGTTCGCCGTCATCGATGCCGCGTTCAGCCAGCGCCGCAAGATGCTGCGCGGTGTGCTCCGCGGGATCGCCGGTTCGGCCGAGGCAGCCGAGGCCGCCCTGGTGGCGGCGGGCGTCGACCCGCTCGCGCGGGGCGAGGCGCTGGGCATCTCTGAGTTCGTCCGTATCGCCGAGGAGTTGGCAGTATCGGGCTCGTGAACGAAGCGTTGTTGCCGGACCCCATCTCGGTGACCGTGCGCGCGCCCGCGAAGATCAACGTCTACCTCGGCGTCGGGAAGGTGCGGCCGGACGGCTTCCACCCGCTCGAGACCGTCTACCAGGCCGTGTCCCTCTACGACGACGTCACCGTGACCAGCGCGGAGGAGTGGTCGGTGACCACCATCGTCGAGGGTGCGCATGTCGACGGGAGCGCCGTACCCGACGACGACAGCAACATCGTGATCCGCGCCGGCAAGGCGCTGGCCGCGCACCACCGTCTCGACGACCGCGCGGCCAGTATCGAGGTCCGGAAGAGCATCCCGGTCGCCGGCGGGATGGCCGGCGGCTCGGCCGACGCGGCCGCCACCCTGGTCGCGCCTGGACCGGCTCTGGAGCCTCGGCACCTCCGACGAGGAGCTGCTCGCGCTCGGCGCCGAGCTGGGGTCGGACGTGCCGTTCGCCCTGATCGGCGGCACCGCCACGGGACCGGTCGCGGCGAGATCGTCACGCCGGTCGAGGACAACGGCAGCTGGTGGTGGGTCGTCGTCTTCAGCGACGAGGGGTTGTCGACGCCGTCGGTCTACGGCGCCTACGACCTGCTCGAGGGCGGCGACCACGACTACCGGATCCGCCCCCAGATGCTCGAGGCGCTGCGCGCCCCGCGCAACGGCGAGCAGCTCCAGGTGTTCCTCTACAACGACCTCGAGGACGCCGCGTTCTACCTGCGTCCCGACCTCCAGGCGGTGGCCGAGGCCGCGCTCGAGTGCGAGGCGTCGTACGCGCTGCTGTCCGGCTCGGGCCCCACGATGCTGGCGCTCGCGGCCGATGCGGAGAGCGCCCGCGCCATCGCCGGCCGGCTCGCGGAGCGCGGCTACGAGCGGACCGCCGTCGTCCACGGCCCGGTGGCCGGCGCACACGTGGTGGCCTACGGATGAGCAACCTCCTCAACCTGGAGCGGGTCTCCAAGTCGTACGGCGTCCGCCCGCTCCTCACCGACGTCTCCCTCGGGGTCGCGGCCGGTGAGCGGATCGGCATCGTCGGCCGCAACGGCGACGGCAAGACCACGCTGCTGCGGGTGATGACCGGCGAGGAGGGGCCCGACGGAGGCCGGGTGTCGCGGCAGCGCGGGCTGCTCGTCGGCTACCTGAGCCAGAGCGACGACTTCTCCGACACCCACACCGTCCGCGACGTGGTGCTCGGCGGCACGGTCCGACCACGAGTGGGCCGCCGACGCCTCCCTGCGGGAGATCGTCACGGTCCTGTTGGCGGGCGTGGAGCTGGACCGGGCGGTCTCCGGACTGTCCGGTGGCGAGCGGCGGCGCTGCAGCCTCGCCGGCCTGCTCATCGGCGAGCACGACCTGATCGTCCTCGACGAGCCCACCAACCACCTCGACGTCGAGGCCATCGCCTGGCTCGCCGCACACCTGGCGGCGCGGACGTCGGCGCTCGTCGTGGTCACCCACGACCGGTGGTTCCTCGACGCGGTCTGCCAGCAGACGTGGGAGGTCCACGACGGGGTCGTCGACGCCTACGAGGGCGGCTACGCCGCGTTCGTGCTCGCGAAGGCCGAGCGGCAGCGACAGGCCGCCGCCTCAGAGGTACGGCGGCAGAACCTCGTCCGCAAGGAGCTCGCCTGGCTGCGCCGGGGTGCGCCCGCCCGCACGGCCAAGCCGAAGTTCCGCATCGACGCCGCCAACGCCCTCATCGAGGACGTGCCGCCGCCGCGCGACCGGCTCGAGCTCCAGCGGTTCGCCACCCAACGGCTCGGCAAGGACGTCATCGACGTCGAGGACGTCGACCTCGCGCGCGGCGATCGGGTGCTGCTCGAGCACGCGACCTGGCGGCTCGGCCCCGGCGACCGGGTGGGCATCGTCGGCGTCAACGGCGCCGGCAAGACGTCGGTGCTGTCGCTGATCTCCGGCGAGCTGGCGCCGCAGCACGGGCGGGTGAAGCGCGGGCGCACCGTCGTACTCCAGTCGCTGGGGCAGAACGTCGACTTCCAGGACCCTGAGTCGCGCGTGCTCGCGACCGTCGAGTCGATCCGCCGCGTGACGAAGACGGTCGACGGCGAGGTCACCGCGAGCTCCCTCTTGGAGCGGTTCGGCTTCACCGGCGACAAGCTCACGGCCCGGCTCGGCGACCTGTCCGGCGGCGAGCGGCGCCGGTTCCAGCTGCTGCGGCTGCTGCTCACCGAGCCCAACGTGCTGCTGCTCGACGAGCCCACCAACGACCTCGACATCGAGACCCTCAACGTCCTCGAGGACTTCCTCGACGGCTGGCCCGGCACCCTCGTCGTCGTCTCCCACGACCGCTACTTCCTCGAGCGGGTCACCGACTCCGTCTGGGCCCTGCTGGGCGACGGCCAGATCTCGATGCTGCCCCGCGGTGTCGACGAGTACCTCGAGCGCCGTTCAGCACGAAGTCCGCCCGGATCGTGGATCGAAGTCCGCGAGGATCGGCGACCTCGGACCGCCGAGGTGGGCGGACTTCGACCAACGAGCCGTGCGACTTCGCGCCAAGGCGGGCTCGGCCGAGGAGCGTACGGCGCGCAAGACCGTCGCCCGTCTCGACAAGCAGCTGCAGCGGTTGGCCGATCGGGAGGCCGAGCTCACCGAGGCACTCGTGGCGCACGCGAGCGACCCCGACCAGCTCACCACGTTGGGGTCGGAGCTGGCCGCGCTGCTGGAGGAGAAGGAGGCCGTCGAGCTGGAGTGGCTCGAGGCCGCGGAGTTCTCGAGTGACGCAGTCGCTCGTCAGTGCCCGAGCCGGCGAGGCTCGAGCTGCGACAGCCGTCGGCCCCGCGGGCATCTCACTGCGTCTCGGTAGCACTCGCTGCGCGAACGGCAGCAGCAGCCGGCGCAGCAGCCCGGCGAGCACCTTCTGGTCGGCGGCGGACAGGTCGGCGAGCAGTTCCCGCTCGGCCTCGAGCAACGCCGTGAACGCGCCGTCGACGGCGTCCTTGCCGTCCGGCGTCAGCCGCACCAGCACGCCGCGGCGGTCGGACGGGTCGGGATGCCGCTCGACCAGGCCGCGCGACGCGAGCCGGTCGACCCGGTTGGTCATGGTGCCGCTGGTCACCAGGGTCTCGCGGAGCAGCCGCCCCGGCGACAGCTCGTACGGCGCACCGGCCCTCCGCAGCGCCGCGAGCACGTCGAACTCCCACGGTTCGATGTCGTGGGCGGTGAACGACTGTCGGCGCGCCCGGTCGACGTGATGGCCCAGCCGGGAGATCCGGCTGAACACCGCGACCGGCCCGAGGTCCAGGTCGTCCCGCTCGCGCGCCCATGCGTCGAGCAGCGCGTCGACCTCGTCCCGTGCGGTCATGCCAGAACTTTACCGGACCTGTCGAGAATCTTGACGTCAAGATAAAGTGATCCTAGGGTGGAGCCGTGGACCAGCTCACCACCGAACTCGACCAGCTGCGGATGGCCTCGCTCACCTGGGGGCCGATCTCCGACCCGTCCGCGCCGTTGGCGGTGCTCCTGCACGGCTTCCCGGACACCGCCCACACCTGGCGGCACCTTGGTCCCGAGCTAGCCGCCGTCGGCTACCGCGTGGTCGCGCCGTTCACCCGCGGCTACGGGCCGGACGGCATCCCCGCGGACGGCAGCTACCACGTCCCGGCGCTGATGAGCGACGTGCTCGAGCTGCACGCCGCGCTCGAGGGGGACGAGCGCGCCGTACTCATCGGGCACGACTGGGGCGCCATCACCGGCAACGGCCTCGCCGCCTTCGACGGCAGCCCGTTCCGTCGCGTCGTTTCGATCGCGGTGCCGCCGTTCTCGGCGATGAACCCCAGCCGCGGCCACATCGGGCCGTGGGCACGGATCCTGCCGCGCCAGGCCAGGCTGAGCTGGTACACCGTCTTCAACCAGCTGCCCGGACTGCCCGAGCGCAACTTCGACAAGCTGGTGGCGCACCTGTGGAGCCGGTGGTCTCCCGGGTACGACGCCACGGCGGATCTCGCCCACCTCGCCGACGCGTTGCCGACCCCCGAGCACCGCAGCGCCGTCGTCGGCTACTACCGCGCCGGCGTGCGGCCGTGGCAGGTGCCGCGTCGCTACCGCCATCTCGGCGCCGCGGCGGTCGGCGCGCCCCTGGTGCCGCTGCTCTACCTGCAGGGCGCCGACGACGGCTGCCTCGACGCGCGCTGGGCGGCACTGGTCAACGGCAGGCTCCCAAGCGGCGGACGTGCCGCGGTGATCACCGACGGCGGCCATTTCCTCCAGCTCGAGCGGCCCGACGTCGTCAACGCCCGAATCCTCGAGTTCCTCGCGGAGGCATCATGACCCACACCTGGGACCCCGACCGCTACCTGGCCTACGCCGACGAGCGCGGCCGCCCGTTCGTCGACCTGATCACCCGCATCGACGCCACCGATCCGGCGACGGTCGTCGACCTCGGCTGCGGCCCCGGCAACCTGACCGCGCTGCTCGCAGAACGGTGGCCGGACGCGTCCGTGACCGGCGTCGACAGCAGCGCCGCGATGATCGAGGCCGCGCGGGGGAGTGGTGCGGCTGCCGCGTTCGAGATCGGCGACGTCCGCGACTGGTCCGCGCCCGACGGGGTCGACGTACTCGTCTCCAATGCCACCCTCCAATGGCTCCCCGACCACCTCGAGCTGCTGCCGCGGCTGGTGGCACAGGTGCGTCCGGGCGGCTGGTTCGCGTTCCAGGTGCCGGGCAACTTCGACGAGCCGAGCCACACGATCCGCACGGAGCTGGCCGCCGAGGCGCCGTACGCGCGCACTACGCGGCCGGCGCCGCCGTGCCTTCGTCGTACGACGCCGCCACCTATCTCCGCACGCTGCAAGGGCTCGGGTGCCAGGTCGACGCGTGGGAGACCACCTACCTCCACGTCCTGCACGGCGAGGACCCGGTCTTCACCTGGGTCTCCGGCACCGGCGCCCGCCCGACCCTCCAGGCGCTGCCCGACGACCTCCGCCCGGACTTCGAGGCGGAGTTCAAGCGCCGGCTACGGGAGGCCTACCCCGACGACGGTCATGGCGTGGTGCTGCCGTTCCGCCGGATCTTCGTCGTCGCCCGACCCGCATGAAGCTCCACCACGTCCAGGTCGCGTGCCCACCCGGCGGCGAGGGTGCGGCGCGCCGGTTCTACGCCGAGGGCCTCGGCCTGGCCGAGGTTGCCAAGCCGGTCGAGCTGGCGGGTCGCGGCGGCGCATGGTTCCGGGCGTACGACGACGCGGGGGCCGTCACTGCCGAGATCCACGTCGGCGTCGAGGATCCGTTCGTGCCGGCGCGCAAGGCACATCCGGCGCTGGTGCTGTCGGACGTCGACGAGCTGGAGGCCACTGGAGCACGGCTCGCATCGCTCGGCTTCGAGCTCGACTGGCGCGAGCGGACGACCTTCTCCGGCTTCCAGCGCTTCCACGCCTTCGATGGCGCGGGCAACCGGGTCGAGCTGATGGCGCCGGCCTGATCCCGGCATGGGCCGGGTTCAGGCCGCTCTCGACCAGAGCCTCTCTCGCGGTCACAGATGTTGGAGCCACCTATGTTCATCGAGCGACTGCTAACGCACGTTAGCGAGACTCGGCACGAAGCGTAGCCCTAATTCGCGCTGGAACGCGTTGTTTCTGTCCTTTCGAGGGCGTTTAGAGATCTAAACACCGGGGTCGACCCCGATCTACGCAACGAAATCCGTTGCTAACAGGAGTTAGCAGATCGATCCTGGAGCAAGCGGATCGGGCCGGCTCGGGTGACCGGCGTCTCGGGGGCAGGGGTTGTGAAGCATTGTTACTGGCAAGTAATGTCGCCGCATGAGCCAGGTCCACAACCTCTGGAAGACCGCCTCCGGGCTGCCCGTCGTCGGAGGGGTCGTCGGCAAGCGGGCGTTCTCGATCGCGTTCAGCCAGAAGGCGCCGTACTTCGCCTCCATCCACCCGCGGTTCACGGTCATCGAGCCCAACCACGTGGAGCTGGTGATCCCGAAGCGCCGCAGCGTCCAGAACCACATCGGCACCGTGCACGCCATCGCGCTGTGCAACGGGCTGGAGGCCGCGATGGGTGCGCTCGCCGAGGTGACCATCCCGAAGGACAAGCGCTGGATCCCCAAGGGCATGGAGGTCTCCTACACCGCCAAGGCGACCAGTGACATCACCTGTGTCGCCGAGACCGACCAGGTGCAGTGGGACACCGCCGACGGCGACCTCGCCGTCCGGGTCAAGGGTGTGCGCGACGACGGAACCGTCGTCATCGAGGGCGAGATCCGGCTCTGGGTCACGCCCGAGAGCCCGAGTAGCGCCTCGGCAGCGGACACCTGCGCCGGGGTCGGCCTCGCCGACCATCGGCACCTCCAGCACCTTCTTCTCGCCGACGAACTTCTTCTGTACCCAGGTCGCGATCCCGGTGAGGATCAGGTTGATCACGATGTAGATCCCGCGCGATGACGATGATGGTCGGGATCGTGGTTCTGGAACTCGGGTTGCGTAGATCAGCCGCGCCACGGCGGTGAGGCCGGGTGCGAGTACCACGTACCCGAGGCCGGTGTCCTTGAGGGCCACCACACACTGGCTGATGATCGCCGGGATCATGATCTTCACCGCCTGCGGCAGCAGCATGGTGTGCATCACCTGGCCCTTGCGCATGCCGACGGCGTACGCGGCCTCGGCCTGGCCGTGAGGCACCGCGAGGATGCCGGCGCGGAACACCTCGGCCAGCACCGCGCCGTTGTAGAGCGTCAGCGCCCACGACCACGCCCAGAACGGGCCGATGCTGCCGTGGTGGATGCCGTAGCAGGATGCAGAAGAAGATCATCAGCAGCAGGACCGGCACGGCTCGGAAGAACTCGACCATTGCCCAGCACGGGACCCGCACGAACCGGTGGTCCGAGAGCTTGCCGATGCCGAGCACCAGCCCGAGCACCAAGGCGCCGGCGATCGCCAGCGGCCGCCATCTTCAAGGTCTCGATCAGACCGTCGACCAGGATGAACCTGAGGTAGTCGGGGTCCGTGAAGACCTCCCACTTCTCGCCGACTCAACTGGTCGTCCTGGTCGAGCTTGTAGACGACGAACGCGAGCGCGGCCGCGATCATCAGGACAGTGATGACCGTGTAGACCCGGTGCCGACGGATGGTGCGCGGCCCCGGGGCGTCGAAGAGGACGCTCTGGCTCATCGGGCCAACCTCCAGCGGCGCTCGAGCCGGTTGCTCACGAGGGAGAGCACCTCGACCAGCACCACGAAGATCGCGGCGAAAGTGAGGAGCAGACCCAGCGGTCGCCTGGATAGTCGTTGAGCAGCTGCCTCATCGCGAAGGCGGCCTCCGAGCACCGAGCACACTGATCGCGACGGTGGTGTTCTTCAGGAGCGCGATCATGGTGCTCGCCAGCGGCGGCAGCGCTGCCCTGAACGCCTGGGGGAGCACCACGTTCGCCATCACGCCGCCGAACGGCAGGCCGATCGCGCGGGCCGCCTCGGCCTGGCCGACCGGCGACGGCGTTGACGCCCGAGCGCAGCGCCTCGCAGACGAACGCCGCCGTGTAGAGCGTCATGCCGACGACGGCACCTGCGAAGGTGTTCGTCATCCGGATGTCGCCGCCAGCCGTGGAGATGACGATGTCGACGAACTGGAACTTGATGCCGATCTTCGGGCCGGCAATGGAGAAGAACAGACGAATGAGCAGCAGCGGTGTGTTGCGCACCAGGATGACGTAGGTGGCCGCGCTGCGACGCATCACGCCGATCGGACCGACCCGCAGCGTCACGAGCAGGGAGCCCAGCAGCAACGAACCGATGCCGGCGAACACGAACAGCGCCACGGTCGTGGCGAAGCTGATCGCGATCAACTCGTAGTTGTCGGCGATGGCGTCCATGGGATCCCTCCGCTCGGCGTCGTCGTGCGACCCGGCAGCCGGGGCGGCGCTCAGGCCGCCCCGGCTGGCGAATCAGCGGGTCACTGGCAGGGGTCGAGAGCCGGCGGCTCGGGCGTCGCGGCATCCTCTGAGCCGAGCGTTGCTTCGAACAACTCGGCCCAGGTGCCGTCGTCGTACGCCTCCTGGATGACCCCGTTGATCCACTCGCACATCTCGGGCGCGTCCTTCGGGTAGCCGATGCCGATCCGCTCCTCGGAGAACTCCGGCCCGACCACCTTGAGCTCACCGTCGTACTGGGCGGCGAGGCCCAGCAGGATCGACCCGTCGGTCGACATGGCTGGCACTGATCCGTCAGCCACCTGCTCGGCGCAGATGCTGTAGGTGTCGGCGGGCACGCCGACGGCGCCCGCCGCAGTGACGTTCTCGAGCGAGGTCGAGCCGGAGGCCGGCGCACACCTCCTCGCCCTTGAGGTCCTCGATCGACTCGATGTCGCTGTCGGACTTCACCAGCACCTGCTGGCCGGTCAGGAAGTACGGCCCGGCCTGACCGACGAGCGCGCGGCGCTCGTCCGTGATCGAGTACGACGCCGCGACCAGGTCGACGCGACCCTCCTCAGGTAGTGCTCGCGGTTGTCGGAGATGGTCTCCTCCACGTTCACGACCGTCGGGGTCCTCGGGGTCGATGCAGAGGTCGGCGATCAGCAGCTTCGCCATGTCGATGTCGAAGCCCTCGGGACCGAGTCCGGTGCCGCCCTTGCTGCCGAGTCCCGGCTGGTCGTACCCGGTTGCCGATCATCGATCTCGCCGGCGTCGGCGAGCTCGGCCATCCGGGTGCCGTCCTCGAACTTGTCGTCACAGTCCTCTTCGGCCGCGACTTCGGGGGCGTCGTCGTCGTCCTCTCCTGCGTCCCCGCACGCGGTGAGTGTTCCTGCAAGGAGTACCGCTACCGCGGCCATCCCGAGCTTCATCCTGCGCATTTCCTCAACTCCTTAGTGTTTGAGGATCTTGCCGAGGAAGTCCTTGGCTCGATCGCTCTTGGGGTTGGTGAAGAACGTCTCCGGTTCGGCCGTCTCGACGATCGCGCCGTCGGCCATGAAGACCACCCGGTTGGCCGCCGTACGGGCGAAGCCCATCTCGTGGGTGACGACGATCATCGTCATGCCGCGCTCGGCGAGGTCGACCATGACGTCGAGGACCTCTTTGATCATCTCCGGGTCGAGGGCGGAGGTCGGCTCGTCGAAGAGCATCACCTTCGGCTCCATCGCCAACGCGCGAGCGATCGCGACCCGCTGCTGCTGGCCACCCGAGAGCTGGGCGGGGTACTTGTCGGCCTGGTGCGCGACGCCGACCCGGTCGAGCAGCTCCTTGGCGCGCTTCTCGGCTTCGGCCTTCGACTGCTTGCGGACCTTGATCGGCCCGAGGGTGACGTTCTCGAGGACCGTCTTGTGCGCGAACAGGTTGAAGCTCTGGAAGACCATGCCGACGTCGGCACGAAGCCGGGCCAGCGCCTTGCCCTCCTGGGGCAGCGGCTGGCCGTCGAGGAGGATCTCGCCCTCGTCGATCGTCTCGAGCCGGTTGATCGCACGGCACAGCGTCGACTTGCCGGCGCCGGACGGGCCGATCACCACGACCACCTCGCGGCGGTCGACCTCGAGCTCGATGTCCTTGAGCACGTGCAGTTCGCCGAAGTACTTCTGCACGCCGGTCAGCCGCACCAGCGGCTGATCGGACTCGCCTGTCGGCGCGCCCGATGTTCCTCCTGAACCGTCATGTCAGCGACGCTAGCGCCGCGCTAGACCATCCGGCTAGACCAGCGCGCCGGGCGCGACCATTCTGTGACCCGGCGACCGGCCCGACGGCACCCGCTCAGAGGTCGCGCACGTAGCGGTGGCACGGTACGGCGATCGGCCCGTCGGGGCCGTCCGCCTGGTAGTCGAACCCGCCGTCGTCGGTCCACCCGCTGCGCTCGTAGAACCGGCGTGCCCGGGCGTTTCCGGCCGCGACCGCGAGCCAGGCGCGGGAGTGTCCGTTGGCCGCGACCTGCCGCTCGACCTCGGCGAGCAGGATCCCGGCGATGCCGGAGCCGCGGGCGGCGCGGTCGACGTACACCTGCTCGGCCTCGTCGTCCACGATCACCGTGAAGCCGACGACGTCGCCGTCGACGGTCGCGACCGTCGTCTGCGGCACCCGCTCCATCGCCCGGCGGTCGAAGGACGCGTCCGGTGCGCGCCTCGACCAGTGCCGGCGGCGTGTGCCCGAGGTGTCCGTCGCGCCATCCCTCCCGCCAGATCCGTGCGATCTCGGCCGCGTCTGCCGTGTGTGGCCGGCCGGAGCTCGGGGGCGCTCATGGCAGAGAGGCTACGTCGAGCCCTCACGACGGCGCTCTGCCCGCGTCAGTGAGCGGGAGCGGGTCGCAGTGGGCGAGCTTGTCCGGCTCGTGCGCGATCTGCGGGGCGAGGAGCTTGTTGAGCCGGTTGTACGCCCACCGGATGTAGAGGCCGATCGTCACCTGGTCCGACTGCGAGCCGCCGCCCCCGTTGCCCCAGTCGTCGGAGCCGAGCCAGGCGGCGTAGTGGGTCTCGCCGTCCTTGACCCAGGTCGCGGTCATCTCCTTGTCGTGGGTGTAGGCGTACGGGCGGCTCGCTGCGGCCGGTCCTCCAGCAACCGTCCTCGAGGCGGGCACCCGCCTCGCGCAGAGTCCGCACGACGGACGCGTCGACGTCGGGCCCCACGACCACGGTCAGGCGCGCTCCCGCCTCGACCATCCTGGCCAGCCTGCGGGCCAGCCAGGCGCCGCGATACCCCTGCCAGGAGTACATCGCGACGGTGATCCGGGTGCCGGGACGGCCGGGGATGGAGCGGAGCCGGTCGAGGACGGGGTCGTTCGCCCTGGTGATCGGCGTCGACGGGAAGAAGTAGGCGTCCCATCCCGTCGCCGGACGCGCGTCGCTGAGGGTTCCCGCGCGACGTACCGGTCCTTGGCCGAGACTGCTGGAAGACCTTCTGCACCGCGTCGTACAGCTCCGGCCCGGGCAGCGTCACCATCGCGGAGTACGAACGGCTGTCCGGCGGGTCGCTGTTGTTGTACGAGCCGATCATCGTGACCTTCCTGGTGCGACCGACTCGCGAGAACTGCCAGACCTTCGCATGCATCGTCGACTTGGCGACGTCGTTGCCGCGGGCGGTCTTCTTGGTCCACACCACCCAGGAGCCCCGGCGTCCGTGCGCCCGGCCCTTCCTGATCATCTCGGTCAGCTTCGCGCCGCTCCCAGGACACCGGGCAGCGGACGGCCGTCCGGGCCGCCGTACAGGACCGCGCGGATGTTGACCCCGCGCCGGTACGCCGCCCGCAGCGCCGGCCAGGTGATCGACGACGACAGGAAGAACGACATGATCGAGATCGTCGAGCCGCGCGGTGTGTGCTCGATGAAGGTGCCGGAGCTGCCGGGCGACGTTGACCGCGGCTGCGGATCGGGTCGCTCATCGTCATCGTCCGGCTGACCCGGAAGGCGGCCTGCGCCCTCGGGAGCTCCCGTGACCCGGGGGAATCGCTGGCGGCAGGAGGCAGCGTCGTGACTCCCGAGCACGACGAGCAGTGTCAAGGACCGTCGCGGCCACGCGGATCACAGCGGTGAGACTACGGCGCCGTACCCTTGAGCGGTCATGAATGCCGCGAGAACCTACGAGGTCCGCACCTACGGGTGCCAGATGAACGTCCACGACTCCGAGCGACTCTCGGGGTTGTTGGAGGACGCGGGCTACGTCGCTGCGGCCGAAGGCGATCAGGCTGACGTCGTCGTCTTCAACACGTGCGCGGTGCGGGAGAACGCGGACAACAAGCTCTACGGCAACCTGTCGCACCTCGCGCCGATCAAGGCCGCCAACCCCGCCATGCAGATCGCGGTCGGCGGCTGCCTCGCCCAGAAGGACCGGTCGACGATCACGGCCAAGGCGCCGTACGTCGACGTGGTGTTCGGCACCCACAACATCGGCTCGCTGCCGGTGCTGCTCGAGCGGGCGCGCATCCAGGAGGAGGCGCAGGTCGAGATCCTCGAGTCGCTCGAGGTCTTCCCGTCGACGCTGCCGACGAAGCGGGAGTCGGCGTACGCGGCCTGGGTGTCGGTGTCGGTCGGCTGCAACAACACCTGCACGTTCTGCATCGTCCCGAGCCTGCGCGGCAAGGAGAAGGACCGCCGGCCCGGCGAGATCCTCGCCGAGATCGAGGCGCTGGTCGCCGAGGGCGTCTCGGAGATCACCCTGCTGGGGCAGAACGTCAACAGCTACGGCGTCGAGTTCGGCGACCGGCAGGCGTTCTCCAAGCTGCTGCGCGCGTGCGGCGAGATCGACGGGCTGGAGCGGGTGCGCTTCACGAGCCCGCACCCGGCCGAGTTCACCGACGACGTCATCGAGGCGATGGCCGAGACGCCCAACGTGATGCCGCAGCTGCACATGCCGCTCCAGTCCGGGTCGGACCGCATCCTGAAGGCGATGCGCCGGTCCTACCGGCAGACCAAGTACCTCGGCATCATCGAGCGGGTCCGCGCCGCGATGCCCGAGGCCGCGATCACCACCGACATCATCATCGGCTTCCCGGGCGAGACCGAGGCCGACTTCCAGGCCACGCTCGACGTCGTGCGCCAGGCGCGGTTCTCGAGTGCGTTCACGTTCCAGTACTCCAAGCGCCCGGGCACGCCGGCCGCGGTCCTCGACGACCAGATCGCACCCGAGGTCGTGAAGGACCGCTACAACCGCCTCGTCGATCTCGTCAACGAGATCGCGTGGGAGGAGAACAAGCGGCTGGTCGGTCGCGAGGTCGAGCTCATGGTCGCCGAGGGCGAGGGCCGCAAGGACGCCGCGACCCATCGGCTCTCCGGACGCGGTCCCGACAACCGGCTCGTGCACTTCGAGGCCGACTTCAGCCAGGTCGACGGCGAGGCCCGGCCCGGTGACCTGGTCACCGTCGGCATCACGTACGCCGCCCCGCACCACCTGGTGGCCGACGGACCGGTGCGCGCGCTGCGTCGTACCCGCTCGGGCGACGCCTGGGAGCGCCGTACGGGTTCGCCTGTTCCAGTGGGCGTGGGCCTCGGCATGCCTGCCGTCGGCGTACCGGCCCCGCTGCCCGACGCCCCTGTCTGCGGCTGACGGCGCTTACCATCGGCGGGTGCCTGCTGACGCTCCCACGATCCTGGCCACCTCGGGTGGTGCTGTCCCGGCCGACCGGATCCGGTGGAAGGTCGGCCCGCTGACCGACTATGCGGTCGAGCTGTCGGGTGTGTCCGGCCGCGCTCCCCGCGTCTGCTTCCTGGGGACCGCGTGCGGCGACAACCCGCAGCTGGTCAAGGAGTTCTACGACATGGCGCAGGCGGCCGGCTTCCAGGGCAGCCACCTGCAGCTGTTCACGATGCCCAACGTCGACGACATGCGGGAGCTCCTGCTCGGCCAGGACGTGATCTGGGTCTGGGGCGGCAGTGTGGCCGGCCTGCTCGCGATGTGGCAGCTGCACGGTGTCGACGACCTGATGCGTGAGGCCTGGCAGGCCGGGGTGGTGCTGACCGGAGTCTCGGCCGGCTCGATCTGCTGGCATGTCGGCGGCACGACCGACTCCTTCGGGCCGGACCTGCGGCCGATCACCAACGGGCTCGGGCTGGTGCCCTTCTCCAACGGCGTGCACTACGACTCCGAGGAGCAGCGCCGCCCGCTCTTCCAGTCGCTGATCGCCGACGGCACGCTGCCCAACGGCTACGCGACCGACGACGGTGTGGGCGTGCTCTACCGCGGCACCGAGTTCGCCGAGGCACTCACCGAGAAGAAGGACAAGGCGGCCTACCTGGTCGAGCGTGGGCCGGACGGGGCGGTCGAGACCCGGCTCGAGACGCGACTTCTGCGCTGATGGATCCGTTCCGCGATGCGGGGATGTCGCTGACGCCCCTCGAGGGCGGCTGGTCGGGCGAGACCTTCCTGGCCGAAGCCGGCGGCGAGCGGACCGTCGTACGCATCTATGCCTCGCCGCGGCACCACGAGCACGCCGCCGAGATCACAGCGGCGCTGCTCCGGCTGGTGCGCGGCCTGCTGCCCGTGCCCGAGGTCCTGGAGGTACGGCGAAGCCGTCCCCGACGCCGACATGCCGGCACTCCTCGTCACCGAGCTCCTGACCGGCACGCGGGGCGACCTGCTGCTGCCGACGCTCGACGAGGACGGGCTGAGGCGTGCGGGTCAGGCGGTGGGGGAGATCGCGGCTCTGCTGGCGGGGATGCCCACCCTGCGGTCGGGGCTCTTCGTCGACGGCGACCTCACGATCGAGCCGTTCGACGGCGACCTTCCCGGGTGGGTCGAGCACCACCGGCAGGCTCTCGACCGTCAGGACTGGTCGGCGGGGGAGCTCGACCAGTCTGGTGGCGCTCGCCGATCGCGCGCAGGGGCTGCTCGCCACCGTCGGTCGCACCAGTCTCGTGCACTCCGATCTCAACCCGAAGAACCTGCTCTTCGACCCTGACACGTTGGCTGTGACCGGCGTACTCGACTGGGAGTTCGCGCACAGCGGCCACCCGTTCACGGACCTCGGCAACGTGCTGCGCTTCGACCGACAGCCGGCCTACCAGTCCGGCGCACTGGCCGGCTGGGTGGCCCTGCGCGGAACGCCGGCGCGGGAGGCGCTGCACCTTGCACATGCAGCGGACCTGTTCGCACTCATCGATCTCGCCGTCGCGCAGTGGCGCCAACCCGATAGCGACCCGGGCGCGAGGCACTGCTCCGCGCCATCGTCGACACCGACGACTGGCACGCGGCCCACGCCTGAAGTAGACCCGCGAAGTTGCCCAGAGAGGCGCTCGGCGACCAGAAGCAGGCGGCTATCGCGGAAAACGCGAGCGACGGAGCGGAGGAAGCGAGGAACGAGCGACCGTAGCGACGAATGCTCGCGCTTTCCGTGTGCCGCCGGCGAGACGCCAGGCAGCCGAAACTCGAGCCAACCTCGACCGCGCGTCCGGCAGCGTGGCGGAGCGAAGCGACGACACGCTCGGACAAATCCAACGCAGGCCATCCCGCCCGAGCGACCCCCCGATCGGCTCGGACGGGATGGCGGTCTCTCTCCCCTTCCGCCCGACCGAGCGACCCCCCAGGCTCGCTCGATCGGGCGGTTTCCCCGCTCCCTGTGTGTTGGCTCGTGGTCAGACCGCCGAGAGGTGTGATCCGGCCCGACCGAGCGCCCCCACGCGCTCGGACGGGCCGGCCGACCCTTCGGTCACACCGTCGTCTTCGGCCCGAGCGGCCCCCCAGCTCTGCTCGGACGTCGTCGGCGGGGCTTGTGACATCTCTCGCTCCTGGAGCAAGCGGGAAGTGCGTGCCATCCGCAGCATCAGTGACGCCGAAGGGGTGACGGTTCCCGAGATGTAGGTGGAGAGGCGCGAGGGCGAGGTGCCCACCCACTGGGCGAACTCCCGCTGGGTGGCGCCGCTGACGGTGACGAGCCGGCGTACCTCCTCGGCGACCTGTTCGCGCTCGCGCTCCTTGTGGTGCTCACGGCAGACGTCGGTGAACCGATCGACCACCGCGGCCACCTCCGGCCGAGCCGCCTGCTGCGCGAGCTCGCCGAGGCGTCGGGGGTACGGCGACCACGGGCTGGCCGCGATCATCGCGAAGTGGTGGCGCCACTCGAGGACGCTGCCGTGATCGACGACCCCGAGCAGCTCGGCCTCGGTGCGGATCACCGGGAGGGACAGGTCGGGGTCGACGCCCTCGAGCAGCAGCGCGACCGCGGAGTCGAGGACCGCGCGGGCGTCCTGGTGGGCCGATGCGCCCACCATCCGGCGCAGGGCGACCGTCGTGATCGGGTAGGTCGCGTCGGGCTCGATGAACCGCGCCGCGCGGTGCTGGACCGCAGCGACCCGCTCGACGCCGAACAGGCAGCCGAGCTCGGCCAGGGTCACGAAGTCGGCGTCGTCCCCGAACGCGGCGATCCCGACCAGGTTGGCCAGGACACCACAGTTGAGGGATGCCTCGGGGTTGAGGCGGTGCCGTTGGAGCAGGCCGAGGAAGCGGTCCCACTCGCGCTCGTCGGTCGCGGGCACCCGGTCTGCCCGGGCGAGCACTGCGGCCACGATCCGGTGGGAGCCGCTCCCACGCGGGTCGGACCTGGCGGCGGCGGCGAAGAAGGCGTGCAGGGCGCTGGCGTCCAGCGTGGCCGGGCCGGCGGCCCCGGTGGGTACGGCGACGGGCGGGTGGAGCGCGACACCGGACGTCGTACGGGCTCGCGCACGGTAGGTAGCGAGGGACGCGGGAGCGGCCGCGGCCACGGTGTTCGTCATCGACATTGCGTCCCGTCCTCGTGCTTGGTGCGGTGGGCTTCGATCGGCCACTGCGTTCTCCCTCCAAGACGGGACGGGCACGCGAACATCACGCGATTTCGAATTTCTCCAAGAATCTTTCGTGACGGCATGATGTTGCGGTCTCCCGCTCGTTGAAACGGGACACGCATCGGGGGGTGCATCGGGTGTCTCCCTGCGAAACCATCGAGGCAGACCTATGGCTGATCTCTCTCCCCGCATCGGGGACGACGCGGACGTCGCGCTGCTCGAGCGCGCCCGTGCGGGAGACAGCGACGCCTTCGGCGAGCTCTACAGCCGCGAGCTCGACGCCGCCCTACGCCTGGCCCGGATCCTGATCGGCGAGCAGGGCGCCGACGAGCTGGTCTCCGAGTCGTTCGCGCGCGTGCTCACCCAGCTGCAGGCCGGCCGCGGCCCGACCGATGACTTCCGCGCCTACCTCCACGTCACCATCCGCAACGGCTTCCGCGACAGCCTCCGCGCCACCAAGGAGTCGCCGTCGTCCGACCAGCCGTGGCTGCTCGACGACGTACTCCCTCCGGTCGAGGAGCTGGTCGAGGACCTCGACCGCGAGGTCGCGGTCACCGCACTCGCCACGCTGCCGAAGTCCTGGCAGCAGGTCTTGTGGCACCTCGAGGTCGAGGGCCGCAAGCCGGCCGAGGTCGCGACCATCCTCGACATGGACGCCGGCGCCGTCTCGTCGCTGGCCTACCGCGCCCGCGAGGGCCTGAAGCGCGCCTACCTCGACCAGCACCTCCAGCCGGCGACCGGGGGCCAGTGCGGTTGGACCCGGAGCCGGATGTCGCAGTACGTCCGGGGCGACCTCAGCCCCCGCGCCCAGCAGAAGGTCGCCGACCACCTCGACGAGTGCGAGGCGTGCAGCGCGGCCTTCCTGTCCGTCGACCGGGTCAACAAGAAGCTCGCGGCCTGGCTGTTCCCGGTCGTCCTCTGGGGCATGGCCAGCGCCAACAAGGGCGGCCTGCTGTGGATCGCCGCTGCGGGCGGTGCAGGGGCCGGCGCGGCCGGCACGTCCGGTACGACGACCAGTGGCTCCTCCGGAGCGGCCGGAACTGCCGCATCCAACCCGGTCGTCCTCGGCGCGGCCGCCGCTGCGGTCGCCTGCGCCGTCGCGGGCAGTGTGGCCCTCGCGCTGACCATCGGCAACGACGAGTCGGGGGACACCCCCAGCGCGGACCCGCCGGCCGTCAGCCGCACCGCGCCGCCCTCCGGGCCGAACAGCACGCCGCCGTCCGACAGGAAGACCGACGGGTCGACGACCGGCGTGGTCGAACCCGCCGTCGACCCGCGAACGAACGTCGCCACCACGCCGGTCGAGGCGGACCCGACGGGAGGGTCGACGACCGAACCGGTGGATCCCACGACCGACCCCACCGACCCCACCGACCGCCACCGACGCCACCGAACCCCCGCCGACCGAACCCCCGCCGACCGAGGAGCCCGCCGCTCCGCACCTGACCGGTCTCGACTCGCGTCACAACGGCCTGCCCGTCGTCGGCCCTTGGAAGATGGGCGTCAACCTCGCGGTGGAGGGCTCCGCGCCGATCACGCTCCGGGTCGAGTACCGCTTCCGCGAGCTGGTCGTGCTGCTCGGCCGGTCGGGCGCCGGCTGGCGGTGCGACGGCATCGTCAGTGCGCTGAACCCGTTCGACGGCCCGGTGCATTGCACCTACGCCTACACCGGCAGGCCCGTCCCGGAGATCGTCCTCAACGTTCTCGCGGTGATCCCGGACCCACGCACAGGGCCCGCGGCCTCGGTCAGGCTCTACGCCGACGGCAAGCTCGTCGACTCCGGGACCTTCTAGAACCCGAAGTGCGTCAGCGGCGGCACCGCACCGCCGCGCAGGGCCTCGAGCACGAACCGCTCGTGCGGCACGACCGGCTCGGGCAGCAGGTCGAGCGGGAACCACCTCAGGTCCGCGCACTTGCTCGGCTCCACGATCCGCGGCTCACCGGTCCAGGACCGGGCGGCGAAGAAGAAGTCGACACGCTCGTCGATCGGGAGGTCGTGCGCCGTACGTTGCATCGCGGTCAGGAACTCCAGCCCGAGGTCGCTGACGTCGACCTCCTCGGCTGCCTCGCGCCGCGCGGCGTCCTCGGCGGTCTCGCCGCGCTCGACATGTCCGGCGGCCGCGGCCGCCCAGTGCTCGTCCATGTAGCCGGTACCGCGTCGCAATTGGAGAAGCACCTCGGTGACCGCTGGATCGCCGTCGTCGCGCAGGAAGAAGACGTACGACGCGGGCACGATCACGAAGCGTTCGACGCCCGTGGCCGGGTCCTGCACGGTCAAACCGAGGTGCCTCTCTTCGATGTGGCTAGTGGGATCAGCTGATGTCGTCGTCCTTGCCGTCGAGGCTGTCGAGAGCGTCCTTCGCCTTGTCGGCGCCCATGTCGATCTTGTCGTCGAACTTGCCGCCGGTCTTGTCGTCGACCATGTCGGCCGCCTTGTCGATGCCGTCGCCGATCTTGTCGCCCTGGCTGTCGACGGCGTCCTCGAGCTTGTCCTTCGCGTTGTCGAAGAAGCCCACGAGAAACCCCCGTATCTGTTGGCCCGCGGACCGGGCCGCAGAATACTCACCTTAGACGACGAGGCCCGAGGGTGCGCACGCTGCGCGGCGCCCAGGACGCACGCTGGCGGCGTTGTCGTCAGTCGCCGGGACTCCGTCCCGGCTCCCTCCTCCGCCTTGCCATCGCACGCCCTGGACGTCGCTCGCTTGCACGCACCCTCGGGACTCGTCGCCTAGCCCTGTTGGCACACTGCGCCTATGGAGCCGGGCACCCCGATCGTCGCGATCGTCGGGCCGACGGCTGCGGGCAAGACCGGCCTGTCCCTCGACCTCGCCGAACGGCTCGGCGGCGAGGTCGTCAACACCGACGCGATGCAGCTCTACCGCGGCATGGACATCGGTACGGCGAAGCTGCCGATCGCCGACCGGCGCGGGATCCCGCACCACCTGCTGGACCTGCTCACGGTCCGCGAACCCGCGACGGTGGCGGAGTTCCAGGGCTGGGCGCGGGCGGTCATCGCCGACCTGCGGGACGCGGACAAACCGCCGGTGCTGGTGGGCGGTTCGGCCCTCTACACCCGGGCGGTGCTCGACCGGTTCGACTTCCCCGGCACCGACCCGGAGCTCCGCGCGAAGTGGGAGGCCGAGCTCGTCGTACGCGGCGCTGCCGACCTCTATGCCCTCCTCGCGGAACGCGACCCCGAGGCAGCGGCCGGGATCCAACCCGACAACGGCCGCCGGATCGTGCGCGCGCTCGAGGTCATCGAGCTCACCGGCCGGCCGTTCTCGGCGACGCTCCCGCAGCTGGAGTACGTCGATCCCGCCACCGTGCAGCTCGGTCTCCGGATCGACCGCGAGCTGCTGGAGCAACGGATCGAGCAGCGGGTCGCGGAGATGTTCGAGGACGGCCTGGTCGACGAGGTCAGCCGTCTCCTCGACGAGGGCCTCGCCGAGGGCCGGACGGCGTCCCGGGCGATCGGCTACCAGCAGGTGATCGCCCACCTGGCCGGTGAGCTGACCCTCGACGAGGCCCGCGAGCGCACCGTCGTCGCGACCCGCCAGTTCGCCCGCCGGCAGATGGCGTGGTGGAAAGGCGACACCCGGATCACCTGGATCGAGTACGACGCCCCCGACCGGGTCGAGCAGGCCCTCGCAGCGATTGCTTCGGTCGGGAGATCGTAGGTCGAGGAGCTCGCTCTGGCGAGCGTCACGAGACCCGCTTCCGCCGGAGGTCTCGTGACGGTTGCTGCGCAACCTGCTCGACCAACGGAGCGGAGCAAGAACGGTCAGGCGCCGTGCGGCGTTCCGGGGTGAGACTGGTCCCATGACCGACACCCCGCGCGACCGACTGCGCGAGCTGCTCGACGCCGTGCTCGACGAGGACAACCGCACCCTCGACGACATGGCGGGTGACGCGTACGCGTCGCCGTACCACTTCAACCGGCTGCTCTCCCGCAGCGCCTACGAGGCACCGGTCGCGATGCGCAGGAGGGTGATGCTCGAGCGGGCGGCGTGGCAGATCCGGCAGGGGATGAGCGTGACGGACGCCGCGTGGGCGGCGGGGTACGGGTCGGTCGAGGGCTTCAGCCGCGCCTTCACCCGGTCGTTCGGCCACCCGCCGAGCTCGCCCGCCGACAGCCACTGGCTGCCGGCGAAGAACGGGATCCACTTCCACCCGCCCATGTCGCTGTGGGTGCACACCACGGAGCAGCCGATGAACCCACTGACCGAACAGCTCGTCGGGCACGACCTCGACGACACCCGCCACCTGCTCGAGATCGCGAAGGGCCTGCCGGACGAGGAGTACCGCAAGGTGCACTTCCCCGCCGAGACCGTGCTGCGCTGGGACGGCGAGGACTCCTCGATCGACAAGGTGCTGGCGCACCAGGTTTTCACCAAGGAGGTGTGGCTGGCGGCGATCGAGGGCACCGACTTCCCGGCCGACCAGGCCGACGACCCGGCGACGCTGCTGACCCGGCACGACGCCGTCGCCCCACGCTGGCTGGGGTTCGTCCGCGACATCGACAGCAAGGGCGCCTGGGACGACCGGCTGATCGACGCGCTGTGCGACCCGCCGGAGAGCTTCCAGATGGGCAGCGTCGTCGCCCACGTGCTGACCTTCGCCGCGCATCGTCGCCAGCTGGTGCGGCAGATGCTGCGCGGTGCCGGCGTCGAGACCGACGACGGCGACCCGATCAACTGGCTCCGCGCGCGACGCGGCGAGACCGAAAGGGACCGACGCATGACGAAGCTGACCTACTACACGGCCACGACCCTCGACGGCTACATCGCCGATCCGGACGACTCGCTCGACTGGCTGTTCCGCCAGGACCAGGACGAGAAGGGCCCGCTCAACTACGAGGACTTCATCAAGGACATCGGCGCGATCGTGATGGGCGCGACGACGTACGAGTGGATCCTGGCCAAGCACCCCGACCAGTGGTTCTACTCCATGCCCGCGTGGGTCATGACGCACCGCGACCTCAAGTCGCCGGTCATCGAAGGCGTCGACGCGGACGTGCGGTTCGCGTCCGGCGGCGTGCGCGAGGTGTACGACGAGATGGTGGCGGCCGCGGGTGGCAAGGACCTGTGGGTGGTCGGCGGGGGAGACCTGGTCGGCCAGTTCGCCGACGAGGGGCTGCTCGACGAGGTGATCACCTACATCGCGCCGGTCACGCTCGGCGCCGGCCGACCGATCCTGCCGCGGCGGCTCGACCTCGAGCTGGTCGAGGCGACGCAGAACAAGGCGTTCATCGCCGCCCGCTACCGCTACGTCGGCCCGCTGACCGAGGACCGCGCCAACTCCGCCGGTTGAGGTGCGAGCGCAGCGAGCCTCGAAACCAAGGCAGCATCTCGACAAGCCCTCACATCGGGGGCAAGGTGAAGGACGCACCGGAACTCATCTCGGGAGGACCCCATGCGCCGTACCACCGCCTTCGCCGCGTCCTGCGCACTCGCGCTCACCCTTGCCGGCATCAGCGTCGGCACCGACGGTGCGACGGCGGCCCCCGCACCGGCCGCCGAACGCCCCGGCGCACCCCCGAAGACACCGACCGCGGTCGGGCACGGCGGTGCGGTCAGCTCGGTCGATCCCTACGCCTCGCAGGTCGGCCTCGAGGTGCTGGCCCGACGGCGGCAACGCCGTCGACGCGGCAGTCGCCACGGCCGCCGCGCTCGGCGTCACCGAGCCCTACAGCGCGGGGATCGGCGGTGGCGGCTACTTCGTGTACTACGACGCGGCGACGGGCGAGGTGCAGACGATCGACGGCCGCGAGACCGCGCCCGCGGCGATGCAGCCCGACGCGTTCATCGACCCCGACGACCGGGCTGCCGTACCCGTTCCCCCGGATCTCGTGACCAGCGGCGTCTCCGTCGGGCGTGCCCGGGCACCCCCGCCACCTGGGACGAGGCGCTCGACCGCTGGGGCAGCCTCTCCCTGCGCCAGGCCGTCGAGCCCGCCGCCAAGCTCGCCCAGCAGGGGTTCGTCGTCGACCAGACGTTCAACCTGCAGACCAGCGAGAACGCCGCCCGGTTCCGCACGTTCAGCAGCACCATCGACCTCCTGCTCGAGGACGGCGTGCCCGAGGTCGGCAGCCAGTTCCGCAACCCCGACCTGGCGAAGACCTACCGGACCCTCGGCAAGCGGGGCGTCGACTGGTTCTACGAGGGCGGGCTCGCGACCGAGATCGCAGCCACCGTCCAGGAGCCGCCGCTCAGCGGCGAGACCGACCTGCCGGCGCCGCCCGGGGAGCATGACGACTGCGGACCTCGCCGGCTACGAAGCGCTGGTCCAGGACGCCGACCCACGTCGGCTACCGCGGCTACGACGTCTACGGCATGGCGCCGTCGTCGTCCGGCGGCACGACGGTCGGGGAGTCGCTCAACATCCTCGAGCAGTTCGACCTCGGGGCGATGCCGCGGGAGGACGCGCTGCACCACTACCTGGAGGCGACCGCGCTCGCCTTCGCCGACCGGGGGCGTACGTCGGCGACCCGGCGTACGTCGACGTACCCACCGAAGCGCTGCTCGACGACGCGTTCGCCGCCGACCGGGCCGGCTTGCATCGACCCCGACCAGGCGGCCACCAAGCCGGTGCCGCCGGGCGACGCGTCGCCGCCCTACGACGGTGTCTGCGATGCGTCGGACAGCGCGGCGATCGAGCCCGACACCGAGGGTATCTCGACGACCCATCTGACCGCCGCCGACCGCTGGGGCAACGTGGTGGCCTACACGCTGACCATCGAGCAGACCGGTGGATCGGGCATCGTCGTGCCCGACCGCGGGTTCCTGCTCAACAACGAGCTGACCGACTTCTCGGCGATCCACTAACGATGACGACCCCAACCGGATCCAGCCCGGGAAGCGGCCGCGGAGCTCGATGTCGCCGACGATCGTGCTGCAGGACGACGAGCCGGTGCTCGCGCTCGGGTCGCCCGGCGGGTCGACGATCATCACCACCGTCCTCCAGGTGCTGATCAACCGGCTCGACCTCGGGATGACCCTCCCCGCGCGGTCGCGGCGCCGCGGGCGTCCCAGCGCAACACGGCGAGCGTGACCGCCGAGCAGGCGTTCATCGACACGTGGGGATCGGTGCTCGAGGGCTACGGCCACACGTTCGCCGTCCCCGGCCCGCCGGGCTCGAGTGCGTCGGAGATCGGTGCGGTCGCGGCGATCGAGCTCGGGCCGGACGGGACGATGACCGCCGTGGCCGAGCCGCGACGCGCGCGGCGGCGGCTCGGCGTCGTCGTTCATCCGACCGACTGACCGCTCGAAAACCGACCTTCGGCTGCTTGCGGTTCTACCCTTGACGGAGTGACCGACTGGACCGAGATCTCCTCCGACGCGGAGCTGACCGCGCTGCTCGGCGAGCCCGGCGACGCCGCGCGCAACAAGGAGCGGTCCGCGCTGAGCGACGTCGATCGCGACTGGCTGGCGGCTTCGCCGTTCTGCTTCGTCGCGACCTCGGACGCCGACGGCAACCTGGACGTCTCACCCAAGGGTGACCCGGCCGGCCAGCTCGCCCACGTCGTCGACGACACGACGATCGCGATCGCCGAGCGGCCCGGCAACCGGCGGGCCGACGGCTACCGCAACATCCTCAGCAACCCGCACGTCGGGCTGAACTTCCTGATCCCCGGCCGCGGCGACACGCTCCGCATCAACGGCCGCGCCCGGCTGGTCAGCGACGCGCCGTTCTTCGACGCCATGGTCGTGAAGGGCCACCGGCCGCTGCTCGCGGTGGTCGTCGAGATCGACACGATCTTCTTCCACTGCGCGAAGGCGTTCCTGCGGTCGCAGCTGTGGGACCCGGAGACCTGGGACGCCGACGGCGTCGTCCCGCGCCGGGCCGTGCTCGCGCACCAGCTGGAGAAGCCGGACCAGAGCGTCGCCGAGCTCGACGCCTACTACGGCGACAGCTATCTCAAGGGTCTCTATGAGCAGCGCTGACTACCCGTTCCTCAAGGGCCACGGCACCGAGAACGACTTCGTCCTGCTGCCCGACCACGACGGCACCGTCCACGGCGAGCTCAGCCCCGACCGGGTGCGCGCCCTGTGCGACCGGCGGGCCGGGATCGGCGGCGACGGGGTGCTCCGGGTGATCCGGACCGCGGTGATCGACGCGGGTCGCGGCCAGTCGGCGGAGTGGTTCATGGACTACCGCAACGCCGACGGATCGCTCTCGGAGATGTGCGGCAACGGGATCCGGTTGTTCGGGCGCCACCTCGCGCTCGAGGGTCTGGTCGACCCGGCCGGCCCGGTGCCGATCGGCACCCGCGACGGGGTCAAGACGCTCACCTTCGCGGGCGGCAGCGCCGACGGCGAGATCACCGTCGACATGGGTACGCCGAAGGTGCTCGAGGAGACCGAGGTGTGGGTCGAGGTGGCCGGGATCGAGCGCGAGTGGACTGCGCTGCACGTCGACATGGGCAACCCGCACGCGGTGGCCTTCGTCGAGGACCTGGCCGACGTCGGAGCTCTCACCGACCCGCCGAGGCACAACGACGAGATCTACCCGGACGGCGTCAACGTGGAGTTCGTCGTACGGCGTGGGCCCGCCCATGTCGCGATGCGCGTCCACGAGCGCGGCTCCGGCGAGACCCGCTCGTGCGGCACCGGCGCCTGCGCGGTGATGGTCGCCGCCGCCCTCGCCGACGGTGCCGAGCGCGACACCGACTACCGCATCGACCTGCCCGGCGGCACCCTCACGATCAGCTGGACCGCCGACGACCGGATCCTGATGACCGGCCCGGCCGTGATCGTCGGCCGCGGCGTCACCTGTTTGTAGGGACAAAGTCAAGAAATTTCGATCCTGGGGTGTTTTCAGTACAGATAACTCCACGCCGTGCCACGATCGAAGGTGGCACGGGGGAGGTGCTGAACCTGGACGGCCGATGTACGGTCGCGGGAGGGAAAGCACATGAGTGCCATGAGAAGCGCGCCCCCGGCGTACGTCGCTCTCGGTTGCGGCCCGGCGATCGTCGCTGTCTTCGCCGTCGTGATGGACGACAGCGCCGACGCGGCGGTCTATCTGATCGGTGGCGGCTACGCGTCGTTCTTGTTGTTCTTCGGGGCATCCCGGATGTCGCTGGATCGACGCCGCACGGGGCGCCGGATCGCTGTCACCGACCAGCTGCTGGCGTCGCTGCGTCCTGTCTATCAACCGATCGTGGACCTCTGGACGGGCGAGGTGGTGGCGCGCGAGGCGCTCAGTCGGTTCGCCGGTCAGGAGCCGCACCTGGTGTTCGACCGCGCGGCGCTCGACGGGACCGGCAGCCGGTTGGAGGCGATGGCGATCCGGGCGGCGCTGGCTGACTGGGACGGTGTGGGACTTCTTGCTCTGAACGCCAGCCCCAACGCGCTGATCACCCCGCAGCTGCGCGCGGAGCTTCCCGCCGACCTCGTCGGGATCGTCATCGAGATCACCGAGAAGGACCTCGTCGGCAGCACGGCCGAGATGATGCTCGCGATCGATGAGCTGAGGGCACGCGGGGCACTGATCGCGATCGACGATTTCGGGGTCGGCTTCTCCAACAGCCAACGGGTCGTGGCGATCCGTCCCGACATCGTGAAGCTGGACATGTCGATCATCCGTGGCATCGACACGGACCCGACGCGCCAGGCCGTGGTCGCCGGCGCCGTCCTCTTCGGGAAGCAGACGAACTCCCAGGTGGTTGCCGAAGGCATCGAGACGCCGGACGAACGAGATTGCCTCGTCCGACTCGGCATCAGGTTCGGTCAGGGCTTCCTCCTCGGCGTTCCCGAGCAGCTGCTGGCCAGCCACTGACGGCGGATCCCGCCACTCCGGCGGCGCAATGCGCCCTCGCTAGAGTCCGCCGCATGGAACTCACCGGATCATCCGCCATCGTCACCGGCGGCGCGTCGGGCATCGGCGCCGCCTGCGCCCGTCAGCTCGCCGCTCGCGGCGCGACCGTCGTCGTCGCCGACCTGCAGGCCGACAAGGGCGAAGCCCTCGCCGAGGAGATCAAGGGCGTCTTCGCCCTGGTCGACGTCACCAACACCGAGCAGATCGCGGCATCGGTCAAGGCCGCGGCCGAGATCGCGCCGCTCCGCGCGGTGGTCAACTCGGCCGGCATCGGCTGGGCGCAGCGCACCATCGGCCGCGACGGCACCGTCGAGTCGGCGCACTCGCTCGAGGCCTTCCAGAAGGTCATCGCGATCAACCTCGTCGGCACCTTCGACATGGTCCGCCAGGCCGCGACCGCGATGAGCCTCAACGAGACCGACGCCGACGGCTGCCGCGGCGCGATCGTCAACATGGCGAGCGTGGCCGCGTTCGACGGCCAGATCGGCCAGGCGTCGTACTCCGCCTCCAAGGGTGGCGTCGTCGGCATGACCCTCCCGGTCGCCCGCGACCTCTCGGCCTCCGGCATCCGGCTCAACACGATCGCCCCCGGCCTGATCGACACCCCGATCTACGGTGAGGGCGAGGCTTCGGAGGCGTTCAAGGCCAACCTCGGCCAGAACGTGCTCTTCCCCAAGCGCCTCGGCACCGGCGACGAGCTCGCGTCGATGGTGATCGAGTGCCTGACCAACTCCTACATGAACGGCGAGGTCATCCGCGTCGACGGCGGCATCCGGATGCCTCCGAAGTAGACCCGTGCGCGCGGTGCCTCCTGGGGTCGTCGCGGTCACTGCAGCGACCGGTCGGGTCGGCGGGCGGGTGGTTGCCCGTCTCGCCGCTTCGGGAGTGCCGGCGGTCGCGCTCGCCCGGGACCCGGACCGGGTCGCGGCGGACGTCGAACGCCGCCGCTGCGACTACGACGACCCTGACTCGATCCGCGCTGCGCTGGCGGGGGTGGGCGCGC
>CAWKIP010000001.1:0-271604 GCA_963849765.1 uncultured Actinomycetota bacterium | reverse complement strand
GGTCGCGGTGACCTTCCGAAGGCGGCCGTCAATATCGCGATAGCGCGTCTCGGCGACAGACCGACCGCTGCGCTGCATCACGTAGATCTCGCCGAAGGTGCCGATCGCCGTACGAGGTCGTCCGCCGTTCATGGCTGCCGCTCCGGGTGGCGCTCGTGATCGGCGGCCTCGAGCCGACACAGCCACGCGTCGACCTCGCTGAGCCGGAACCGCAGCTCGCGTCCGACCCGGAAGCCGCGCGGACCGCGACCGCGGCTGCGCAGGTCGTAGATCGTCTGCACGCTGACGTGCAATCGGTCGGCCAGCTCGGACATGGACAGGACGAGCTCGAATGCGTCTCGACGCGGGTCAGTTGCCTCCATGGCAACGAGGTGCGCGAGAGCCTGCCGAGAGACGGCGAGTCCGGTCAGGGCCAGTTCGAGAATGACCGCCGATGTTCGAGCAACTGCCGAGTTTCTGCCGAGTTTTCACTCCGCCTCCTCTGTGAGGATGCCGGAGGTGTCACCTGACCTGCGAATTTGGTGGAGCTGAGGGGATTCGAACCCCTGACCTTCTCATTGCGAACGAGACGCGCTACCAACTGCGCCACAGCCCCAAGCGAGGGGAAACGGTAGCACCAGGGCACCGGCCGTTCCGAATCCAGGTGGGCCCCGGAATGAGGGCGACGTTCAGGCGCCGGAGACGCGGCGCTGGTCGGGCTCGGCGGCGTCGGCGCGCTGCTGGTCGGCCTCGCGGGCGAGGGCCGAGTCGGCTTCGTTGCGGCCCGAGCTCCAGACCCCGGTGGAGTCGAGGTCGATGGTGCGAACGGTGCGGCCGGCGGAGGCCTTGCCGACGTACGTCGGAAGCGTGACGGGCACCGGGTCCCACCCGCCGGCGACCGCCGGGGCGGCGATGTCGTCACCGATCGCGGGGATCTCGCCGGTGTCCGCGTCCTCCTCGGCGATCAGCTGGTCGGCGAGAGTGGTACGGCGCTTGCGGACCGGCGTCGTGCGAGCGGATCGGACCGCCCGCTCCTTGCGGACCATGAGCCGGCAGGCGACGAGCCAGGCGACGAGGAGCGTCGCCGGGATCGCCTCCCACACCCAGCCGATGACGCCGGCGGCAGCGAGTCCGACGGCGACGAGGTTGACGAGCAGGATCAGGCCGAGCACCCGGCGACGGCGCTGGGCGGCGCGGGCCGCGGCCCGCTTCTGGCGAGCGGGCGCGGTCGGCACCACGACCTGCTCGACGCTTGCCTCGACCGCCTCGACCGCCTCGGCCTCGACCGTCCTCGGCCTCGACAGCGGCGGCGACCGCGACCGTCGTACCGGACGAGCTGACCACCAGCGATGCCTGGCTGGCCGACACCGGCTCGCGCCGGGCGAGCACCCGGACCCGGTCGGAGAAGCTCTCGACCGACCGGCTGACGCGATCGATCTCGTGGTGCCGGAGTGCCTTGGGGATGAGGTAGACGGCCCAGGCCACCGCCAGGGCGACGAAGATCAACGCGCTCAGGTCCACAACCGTGAGGCTAGGCCGGGAGAGTGCCCTTCGGGACGTATGTCTATCGGTGTGTCACAGATTGACGGATGTGACTGGTGTGATTTGGGGGATTACTGGGCCGAAGCGTCCCCACCCGACTCCTCGAGCCGGGCAAGCAGGCCACGGGGCGCCTCCTCCTTGGTGATGGCGAAGATCCGGTGGTCGCGCCAGGCCCCGTCGATGTGCAGGAACCGCGGGGCGTAGCCGATCTCGCGGATGCCGAGCTTCTCCACGACCCGCAGCGAGTTGGTGTTCTCGGGGCGGATGCAGATCTCGAGCCGGTGCAGCTTGGCGGTGAAGAAGCAATGGTCGGCGGCCATCGCGACAGCCCTCGGCATCACGCCCCGGCCCGCGAACTCCTGGTCGATCCAGTAGCCGACCGACGCGAACTGGGCCGACCCCCGCACGATGTTGTTGACGCTCACCTGGCCGGCGAAGCGGCCGTCGACCTCGACGACGAAGGGGTACGTCGTCCCGCGGCGGGCGGCGCGGCTCAGCCGGCGGACGAGGGCGGGGAACGTCGTCGGTCGCGCGTCACCGCCCGGCGGGACCGTCGCGTCCCAGGGCGAGAGCCAGGTCGCGTTGCGGCGACGGGCCAGCCGCCAGGCGCGGGCGTCGGCACGTCGTACCGGCCGCAGGGTGACCACCGGGTTGGTGCCGGACATCAGCTGGTTCGGCCAGGCGCGGCCGGGGACCGAGGTGATCATCCGCTCGCGTCCCAGCCGCCGGATCTGCTCATCGGAGCTCAATGATGTCGCTCCCCACGATCTGCTCGACGGCGTGCACGAGCACCGGTCCCAGCACGTCGAGCGCGTCCTTGACGCCGCCTCGCGAGCCCGGGAGGTTGACCACCAGGCAGCCGCCGGCGACACCGGCGAGACCGCGCGACAGGGCGGCCGTCGGTACCCCCTTGGCCACGCCGGCAGCGCGGATCGCCTCGGCCAGGCCCGGGACCTCCCGGTCGAGCAGCGGCCGGGTCACCTCGGGTGTCCGGTCGGTCGGGGTCAGTCCCGTGCCGCCGGTCGTGAGTACGACGCGCGCTCCCCCGCGCACCGCCAGCGCGATCGCGGCGCCGACCGGATCGCCGTCGGGGCGGACCAATGCGTCGTCCACCGCGAAGCCGAGCCCGCGCAGGGCGTCGACGAGGAGGGGCCCGGTCGTGTCGTCGTACACACCGGCCGCGGCGCGGTTGGACGCGACGACCACCACCGCCGGAAGCCCACCCGCGTCGATCATCGTGACCAGTCTCCCGACTTCCCGCCGGTCTTGGTCTCGACCCGTACGTCGCTGATGACCGCGCCCTTGTCGACCGCCTTCACCATGTCGACGACGGTCAGCGCCGCGACCGAGACCGCGGTGAGCGCCTCCATCTCGACGCCGGTGCGATCCGACGTCCGGACGGTCGCGACGATCTCGACGGCGTCGTCGGCCACGGTGAGGTCGACGGTGACGCCGGAGATCGCGAGCGGGTGGCACAGCGGGATCAGGTCCGGCGTGCGCTTGGCGCCCATGATCCCGGCGATCCGGGCCACCGCGAGCGCATCGCCCTTCGGCACTCCCTCGCCGCGGAGCAGCCCGATCACCTCGGGCGCGACCAGTACCCGGCCGGACGCGGTCGCGGTCCGCACGGTCACCGCCTTCTCCGAGACGTCGACCATCCGGGCGGCGCCGGTCTCGTCGACGTGGGTCAGCCTCGCGCGCGCTGGGTCACTCATGCGGCCATGATCCCACCACTCAGAGGGGAAGGATCACGACCTCGGCGCCCGCAGGTAGCGGAGCGGCGCCCGGCGGTACGACGAGGAGCACGTCGGCGGCCGCCAGCAACCGCTGCGAGTGACCGACGTGACCGGCGAGCTGGGCGACCCGGCCGGGGCCGACGTACGCCGCCGGCAGCACCAGGGTGCGGTCGGCCGACACCTCGACCGGCGCATCGAGCACCGCCGTCGACTCCGCCACCGGACTGCGGCCGGCGAGCAGCCGGATCGCCGGCTCGGCGAACAGCCGGAACGAGGTGTACGCCGCCACCGGCGTGCCTGGCAGGCACACCACCGGCACCCGTCGTGGGCCCGACACCACCACGCCGCACCCCTGCGGCCGGCCGGGCTTCACCGCGACCGAGCCGAACCAGAACTCCGTCCCGGTCCCCCAGCGCCGCCTTCACGACGTCGTGGTCGCCGGCCGAGACGCCGCCCGTCGTCACGACCAGGTCCGCCACCTCGAGCCATCTTGTCGACCGCGGCCAGCAGGCGCGCCGGGTCGTCCGGCACCGGCGACGTCCCCATGATCCGGGCTCCCGCCGCCTGCACAGCAGCCAGGATCGCCGCCGAGTTGCTGTCGTGCACGTGACCGGGGAGGTCGTCCAGCGGCGCACCCGGTACGGCGAGCTCGGCGCCGGTCGGGATCACGGCGACCCTGGGCACCGGGTGCACGGGCACCTCCGCAACCCCCACCGCGGCGAGCAGCGCGAGGTGGCGCGGCGCGAGCTGGGTGCCACGCCGGACGGCGAGATCGCCCTCCGCGACGTCCTCGCCCTCTCGTCGGATGTGGGCTCCCTCGGTCACCGACCGGTCGACTCGCACCCGCTCGGTGCCGCGGTCGGTCCACTCGAACGGCACGACTGCGTCGGCTCCGCGAGGCACAGGCGCGCCGGTCATGATCCGCCAGGCCGTACCCGGCTCGAGAGAAGGTTGCGTCGCGTCGCCGGCTGCCACGACCCCGGCCACCGGCAGCACCACGGATCCGTCGGCCGTGCCGTCGACGTCGGCCGCGCGGACGGCGTACCCGTCCATCGCCGCATGGTCGAACCGCGGCAGCGCCACCTGCGCCGACACGTCGGCCGCGCAGACATGGTCTGCGACCATCTCCAGCGGCATCACGTGCCGAACGGGAGGCGACAACAGAGCAAGGATCCGGTCGCGTGCGGCCTCGACCGAGACCCCAGGATCAGCCATCGGAGCCGGAGAGCACCTCGCCCGCAGGCACCCGCTGCGCCGTGTCCGCATCGAGCGCGACCTCGCCGACGATCTCCACGCCGTGGCCGAACGTCCAGTCGCCCTCGATCTTCAGCGACGACGCCTTCGCCATCGACGGCGCGCCCTCGGGGAAGCGCTTGTCGAACTCGCCGACCAGCTTGTAGTGGGCGGGGTCGAGATCGACGTACGGCACGTCGGCGGCAACCAGGTCGAGCACGAAGTCCGCGCCGATCGTGTAGACGTCGGAGCGCAGCACCAGCAGGTCGTTGGTGGTCTTCACCGGCACGAACCGCTCGCGACCGACCTCGACCAGCGTCGCCCCCTCGAAGACCTCGATCGCCGCGCCCATCGCGGTCTCGATCTGGATCACCTCGGGGGTGCTGGAGTCGCCGGGGTCGAGGTGCTTGGTGTTCTTGATCAGCGGCAGGCCGAGCACGCCGTCGCGCTGGGCGAGGGTGTCGCGGAGCGCGTGGAGGTCGATCCAGATGTTGTTGGTCGAGGTGAACCGGTGCCGCTCGAGGTCGGCGAGCGCCTCGAGGTCCTCCTTCGCGGTCTGCGCGGTCTCGCGCAGGACCAGCCGGCCGTCGGCCTTGCGGCGGGCGAAGTGGCCGCCCTTCTTGTCCGAGGGAGTACGGCGGACCGCCTCGATCGCGAACGGGGCACCGCTCTGGGCGAACCAGCCCGCCACCTCGGGCGCCGGCACGGCGCCCAGGTTGTCGGAGTTGGAGATGAAGATGTATCGGAAGCCCTGCTCGATCAGCTGGGCGAGCACGCCACTCCCGCGCAGTGCGGTGTAGACGTCGCCGTGGCCGGGCGGGCACCACTCGAGGTCGGGGTCCTTCGGGTAGGCCGCCGGGACCAGGCCCTTGACCAGGAGCTTGGGCTCCTTGTTCTGCAGGAAGTCGAGCGGCAGGCCCTCGATCGCCAGGTCCTCGTAGCGGGCCAGCGCCTCGAGGGTGTCCTCGCGGGTGCGGAAGCTGTTCATGAAGAGCAGCGGCAGCGGGGCGTCGTACTTGTCGCGCAGGTGGAGCACCTGCCGGGCGATGATGTCGAGGAAGGACAGACCGCGGCGTACGCACAGCAGCGACTTCGCGCGATCCATGCCCATCGACGTGCCGAGGCCGCCGTTGAGCTTGATGATCGCCGTCTGCCGGAGGGCGTCGGCCGCGACGTCGGCGGGTACGTCGACGTCCGCGAGCCGCTCGATGTCGACCGGCTCGATGCTGGACTCAGCGATCAGACCGGTCTCGCCGTGCTCCAGCAACCGGTAGTAGTGAGCGAACGTCTCGATCGCGACCGGGTCGACCCCCGCGTCAGCCATCTTCGCCCGTGCCATTTCCAAACCTGCGCTGCTACCCACACCCCGATCGTAGGCTTGCCACGTGCCGAGTGAGCAATCGATCCCCGATCCGGTCGGAAACAGCGGGATCGCCAAGCTCGCCCTGCGCGACCAGCTGCTCACCGCGCGGCGGCGTCGACCCCTGGCCGAGGTCGGCGAAGACGCCCGCGCGATCGCCGATCACCTGCTCGCGGCACCGGAGGTACGACGCGCCGCGACCGTCGCCTGCTACGTCTCCGTCGGCACCGAACCCGGCACCACTGCGCTCCTCGACCGGCTGGTCTCGGCCGGCAAACGAGTGATCCTCCCGGTACTGCTGCCCGACAACGACCTCGACTGGGCGGAGTACCACGGCGAGACGTCGCTCGCGCCCGCCGGCCGCGGCCTGCTCGAGCCGATGAGCCGCCGGCTCGGGCCCGACGCCGTCGCCACCGCCGACGCCGTCCTCGTCCCCGGCCTGGCGGTCTCCCCCACCGGCCAGCGGCTCGGCCGCGGCGGTGGTTCCTACGACCGCACCCTCGCCCGGGTCCCGCTCGGCACCTTCACCTGCGTCCTGCTCTACGCCGACGAGGCCGGCGTCGCCGTACCCACCGAACCGCACGACCGCACGGTCACCGCGGCCGCCACCCCTGCCGGGATCACCCGGTTCTGACGCGTCGCTGCAGGAATCCGCGACGGTCGACCGCGGCGACTCCTCGCACTTGTCGGGGGTTGCAACAGCCGATCAAGCGCAAGCTCTCCCTGTCCGCTGTGACGGATGAGGCTCGGGTGCCGATCAGTCCTCGGGAACCAAGGTCAGCGTGTCCGCGGCGGCATCCTCGACGGCATCGGCCGAGAACACCCACGGCAGGGTCTCCCCGCGCGCCCACAGGTCGGTCTGGTCGACGTAGTGGTCGTGGAAGGCATGGCCGGAGACCCCGGTCAGGTTGATCCACCGGGCGGCGTCGAGGTCGTCGAGCGGGATGACCATCCGCATCGAGGGCGCCCACACGACGTCGTACCCCTCCCGCGCGTCCCACCCGGTCGCGTTGGGGATCGAGCCACCGCCGCCGACCTCCCAGCCGCCGCGGTTGAACAGCCGCTCGATGACGCCGATCCCGGACTCCCCGAGGGTCGACGACCGCAGCTCCAGCCGGTGCAGGCCACCCCAGGTCCACTCGTCCGCGTTCGGCGACTGCCGCGCGGTGAGGACGTCGCGGGCCTCGCGCAGCGACTCCTCGAGGATGTCGTCGCGGGTCTCGACGACGTCCTCGGTCTCCAGGTCGTCCCACCACAGGTCACCGGGCCGGGTGAGCAGGTCCGCGACCACCGCGAACCACCGCTGCCCGCCGTCGGGCCGCAGGGTGCCGGTCAGCTCGTCGTGGAACGTCCGGGCGAGCAGCTCGCGCCACACCACGTTGTAGTAGGCGGCCGCGGCGCTGTCGGCGTCCTGGTGGAAGTCCCAGTCGGCGAGCAGCCGCTGCCCGTCCGAGTAGTAGCCGCCCGGCAGGTCGATCGCCAGGAGGTACGGCGTCAGCACCGGCGCCATCGGGTTGCGGTCGTCGTTCTGGACCGACGCCATGTCGTCGGCGTCGAGGGGTCCCTCGTCCACGAGGAGGTCGCGGATCCGGGCCGAGCGGTAGCCGCGGTCCCAGTCGTCGGTGAGGAAGTAGGGATAGCCGCTCGCGTCGTCGACGACGGCCTGGTTGGCGGTCACCACCAGTCCCGAGTCGGGGTCGAGCACGTTGGGCAGCGCTTCGTACGGCACGTACTCGCCGGTCCAGTCGTTCTCCGCCAGCCACCCGGCGGCGGGCAGCAGCCCGTCGTTGCCCGACTTGCGGATCGGCACCTCGCCGGTCGCCTGGTAGCCGATGTGGCCCTCGGTGTCCGCATAGACGACGTTCTGCCCCGGTACGGCGAAGTCGGCGAGCGCGGCGTGGAAGGAGCGCCAGTCCGTCGCGAGGTTGAGCGCGTAGAGGGCGTCGGCCGTCGGCCGCGGTTCGAGCGCGGTCCAGGCGAGCGACACGGCGTGGTCCCACCGCACGTTGTCGTCGGGTACGACGCCGCTCTCCTCGGCCTCGTCGATAGCTCTCGGCGAACTCTCCGTCGTCGAGGTCCGAGAGCAACGGCCCGTGCGCGGTCGACCGCACCTGGATCACGACGTCGTCCCCGTCGCGGACCTCGATCGTCTCCTCGCGCACCTTCAGCGGCCGGCTGCGACCGTCGTGCTGCCAGCGGTCGTCGCGCACCCGCTCGACGTAGAGGTCGGTGGTGTCGGGCCCCAGGTTGGTGAAGCCCCAGGCGATGTCGGCGTTGTGGCCGATGATCACGCCGGGCACGCCGGAGAAGCTGAAGCCCGCGACGTCGAGCGGGCAGTCCTCGCTGACCTCACGGCAGTGCAGGCCGACCTGGACCCAGACGCCGGGCAGGGAGATCCCGAGGTGCGGGTCGTTGGCCAGGATCGGCGCACCGCTCACGGTGTGCTCGCCGCCGACCACCCAGCCGTTGCTGCCGATGCCGTCGCCGTTGCCGAGCAGCGCGGGCACCTCGCCGACGACCCGATCGATGCCGGCCAGCGCCTCCTGCACCTTCGGCCCGAGCGGCGGCCGCTGCGGCAGCCGGGTGCCGGGCGCGGTGGCGTCCTGCTCGAAGACCTCGTCGACGACCGCGCCCTGGTCGACGATCGGCGGGTGGTCGTCGAAGGGGTACGGCGGGAACAGCTGGCTCGCGCGCTCGGATCCCACGGCGCCGATCGACCGTGCCCGGGCGATCTCGTCCTCGAGGTTGCCCTTGAGGTCCCACGCCATCGCCTTGAGCCAGGCGATCGAGTCGACGGCGGTCCAGGCCTCGGGCGAGTAGTCGAACCCGGAGAGGTCGAGGACCGCGTACTCGAGCGAGATCTCCGACAGGCCACGGTCCTCGAGGTAGGCGTTGACGCCCTCGGCATAGGAGTCGAGCAGGTCGCGGGTGGGCGGGTCGAGGAGGGTCAGCTCCTGCTCGGCGACCTGCCGCCACCCGAGCGTCCGTACGACGCGGTCGGTCTCGAGCGCGTCCTCACCGAAGAGCTCGGACAACCGGCCCGCCGTCGCGTGCCGTCGTACGTCCATCTCGAAGAAGCGCTCCTGCGCGTGCACGAAGCCCTGGGCCAGCGCCAGGTCGTGCATCGAGTCGGCGTAGATCTGGGGGATGCCCTGCTCGTCGCGGAGCACCTCGACCTCGCCGTCGAGGCCCGGGATCTCGATCTCACCGGACGTCTCGGGCCACGAGCGGCGTACGACGGTGACCCCCGCGAACAGGGCCAGGACCAGCGCCAGCACCACGGTCGCGGCGAGCAGTGCCCCCCAGCGCATCGGGGCCGGCCAGGTGCTCGGGCGGCGGGTGGCGGCGGTCATGGTGGTCGACATTGTGCCCGGACCCGGGGTGCTGACGTAGCATTGGCAGTCGCTACACGAGAGTGCTAAGTCACAGAGTCATTTTCCTGCGGAGAACCGATGCCCACCTATCAGTACGCCTGCACCGACTGCGGGCATGCCTTCGAGCAGTTCCAGAGCTTCTCGGACGACGCGCTGACCGTCTGCCCGGAGTGCTCGGGCAAGCTGCGCAAGCTCTTCAACGCGGTGGGCGTGGTGTTCAAGGGCTCGGGCTTCTACCGCACCGACAGCCGCGGCAAGAACGGCGCCGGCGAGAAGCCGAGTGAGAAGCCGAGCGAGAAGTCGAGCGAGAAGCCGAGCGAGACCGACGCCGGCCGCCGCCTCCACCAGCTCCTCGTCCTCCGACTCCTCGTCCAGCTCCTCGTCGACGCCGACTCCTGCCACCACCTGACGCTCGCTGGCGAGGAAGTCGCTCTGGCGACTGTCACGAGACCCTGTGGAGAACGCAGCCCGGGGGCGCGGCGCCGTACGACCGGCTCCTAGCGTCGGCCCATGGCCACCCGGGACCTCTCTGTCCGCATCCGCGACCGGCTGACGACGGTACGACGCGCGGTGCTGCGGCGCCGTCGCCTGCTCGCCGTCCTCTGCACGGTGGGTGCTGTTGCCGCGGGGCTCCGGGCCACCGCACCGCCGGCGGCCCCGACCGACGTGGTGCTGGTCGCCGTCCGCGACCTCCCGGCCGGCGCGGTGCTCGGGACCGACGACCTGCGCACGGTCGAGGTGGCGCCCGACCAGGCGCCGGACGGCGTGCTGACCGACACGGGTGATGCGGCCGGCGCGATCCTGGCCGCGCCGCTGCGCGCCGGCGAACCGGTGACCGATGTCCGGCTCGTCGGCCCGGGACTGGCCGACAGCGCACCAGGGACCGTCGCGCTGCCGGTGCGGGTCTCGGACGCCGCGCAGGTCGGGCTGCTCGACGTCGGTGACGAGATCGATCTGCTGGCCACCGACCCCGAGTCCCGGAGCACCACGACGGTTGCCGCCGGGGTGCTCGTGCTCGCCGTACCGGATGTGGAACGGGACGCGCCGGATGCGATAACCGGGACGGCTGATCGTGGTCGGAATCCCTGATTCCACCGTGGCTTCCGTCACCGGCGCAGCGGTCACATCGTTCGTGACGTACGCGTGGACGAACCGCTAGGTTCGTGGGCGATCCCTACCGGGGTAGGGAGAATCATCTCGGAAAGAGGAGAAGCCACATGTCCGGGTTCAAGAACTTCCTGCTCCGCGGGAACCTCGTCGAGATCGCCGTCGCGCCTGATCATGGCGCTGTCGTTCGCCGCCGTGTCGTGAGCACGTTCACGGCGACGCTGATGGGCTTCATCGGCAAGATCTTCGACCAGCCCGACTTCAGCTCCGCCGAGATCGCGGACGTCAACGTCGGCACTGTTCATCAACGCCGTCATCGCGTTCGTGATCCTGGCCGCGGTCGTCTACTTCCTGGTCGTGGTGCCCTACACCAAGGCCAAGGAGAAGTACTTCCCCGCCGAGGCCGCCGGGCCGTCCGAGGTCGAGCTCCTCACCGCAGATCCGCGACTCGCTGGCCGCACGACCCTGACCCACCGGTTCACCATCGGCCCACACTCGGCCAATTCAACACGGTGCCGTCTCACCCGTGATGAGGCGGCACCTGTGATTTCAGCCAGCGGTCGCTCGCGGAGTCGCCGTCATCGGCCTGCTCGGCGGGGTCCTTCTCGTCGCTGGTGACGTCGGGCAGCGCGTCGCCGAACACTGCGGCCAGCCGCTTGCGGCGCTCCCAGTCCGTCTCGACCTTCTTGCTCATGTGCAGAGCCCGGCGTTCTCGCGCGCGTCGTCGGACAGGCCCTCGTCCTTGTCGCTCTTGCCGCCGTCGGTCGACGAGTCGGTGGGGTCGTCGGTCTCGCTCGCCTCGTTGGGCGGCGCGCTGGAGCCCTCCGGGTCGTCGGCGGCGCTGATCGACTCCTCGGCGAACTGCTCGCTGAGCTGCTTGTCACCGCGCACCAGTCGCCAGAGGTCGTCGACCTCCGCGGTCCACTCGACCCGGCCGGGTTGGGCGGTGGAGTAGACCCACGGCGTCGTGACGAACTTGATGTTGTCGAGGCCGATGCCCTGGAAGCTGCGGCCGAGGTCGGCGAGCTCGGCGATGTTGTCGTAGTCGGTCTGGATCGATCCGGTGACCGCGTTGAGGAACGAAACCATCCGGTCGGGTCGCACCAGCATGCCGGCGGAGATCGCCTTGTTGATCATCGCGGCCATGAACGCCTGCTGGCGGCGGATCCGCTGCGGGTCGGTGCCGTCGCCGACGTGGCGGACCCGGACATAGCTGAGTGCCTCGTCGTCGCGGATCTCGCGGGTGCCGGCCTCGAGGGTGATGCCGTGCTCGGGGTCCTCGATGTCCTCGGGGATGCAGACCTCGACGCCGTCGAGGGCGTTGACCATGTCCTTGAAGCCCTGGAAGTCGATGACGATGTAGTTGTCGATCCGGATGTCGGTGACCTGCTCGAACTGCCGGATCGTGCACGCGGGACCACCGACCGAGAACGCCTCGTTCCAGATCACGTCCTGCGCGCCGGGGATCTCGGTGCCGTCCTCCTCGTAGCAGGTAGGCCGGTCGACCAGGGTGTCGCGCGGGATGCTGATGCCGTAGGCACGCGACCGGTCCGCAGACAGGTGCAGCATGATCGTGGTGTCGGAGCGCTCGCCGTCGCCGGTGAGGCCGTCGATGTTGTTCTCGCCCTCACGGGTGTCGGATCCGAGGACCAGGATGTTGAGCGGCTCCTTGGGTCCCTCGACCTCTTCCTTCTCGGGCCGGTCGTCCCCGAGCTGCTCGGCGAGGTCGACGTGCTCGAGGTTGCCGTTCCAGTTGTTGTAGGCGAGCACCACGGACGTCGCCGTACCGATGGCGAGCAGGACGAGGGTCACCGCAATCACCTTGGCGACGGTGCGCCGCTTGCGCAGCCGTCGCTTGCCGGCCACGCCTCGGTTGGCCACGGATCCGGGCACTCGGCGCGCCTGCGCCTTCCGGCGGCCGGCGTCGTCACCTGAGGTGGTGTCGGCGGCGTCGGGGGTGTCGGTCAAGGTCTCACCTGGCTGTGGTACGGACGTTCGTTCCATTGTGACGAGCGATTGCGGCAATCACGAATCGAACCGACCGGTGCCGAGCGTTCCGGGTGATTCCGCGACCACGGGTCTGACCTGCCAGAATCCTCTCCGGAGGCCCCCGTAGCTCAGTGGATAGAGCAGCCGCCTCCTAAGCGAAAGGTCGCCAGTTCGACTCTGGCCGGGGGCGCGTGACCGACATCGACCCGTCCAAGCCCGTGCTCGTGACCGGAGCGACGGGGTACGTCGCCAGCTGGATCGTGCGCTACCTGCTCGAGGACGGGTACGTCGTCCGCGGCACCGTCCGCAATCCCGACAAGGCGACCGGGCTCGAGCACCTGCACGCGCTGGCCGCCGAGCACGAGGGCCGTCTTACCCTGCACCAGGCCGACCTGCTCGACGCGGGCAGCTATGCCGAGGCGATGGAGGGCTGCGAGCTCGTCATCCACACCGCATCGCCGTTCCTGCTCGGCAAGATCCGCGACCCCGAGAAGCAGCTGGTCAAACCCGCGCTCGACGGCACCCGCAACGTGCTCGGCAGCGTCAACGCGACCGAGTCGGTGAAGCGCGTCGTACTCACCAGCAGCGTGGTCGCCATCCAGGGCGACAACATCGACATGTTGGGGCGTGGCCCGTTCACGGAGGACGACTGGAACACCACCAGCAGCATCGACCACCAGCCCTACCCCTACTCCAAGACCGTTGCCGAGAAGGCGGCGTGGGAGATCTGCGAGGGCCCAGGATCGCTGGGACATGGTCACCATCCACCCGGGCCTGGTGCTCGGCCCGGCGCTCACGACCGCCAGCAAGTCCGGCTCGATGACCACGATGAAGGCGTTCATCGACGGCTCACTCGCGGGTGGCGCACCCGACCTGGCGTTCGGCCTGGTCGACGTACGCGACGTGGCGCGAGCGCACGTCACCGCTGGGTTCACCCCGAAGGCGCACGGTCGCTACATCACCAACGCCGGCAGCCTCACCATGCTCAAGATCGGCAAGATCCTGCGCAAGCGCTTCGGGCACAGCTACCCGTTCCCGCTCATCAAGGTGCCCAAGGCAGCGTTCAAGCTGGTCGCGCCCGTCGCCGGCTACTCACGCGAGTTCGTCGACAAGAACGTCGGCTACCCGCTGGAGTTCGACAACACCCGCTCCCGCGAGGAGCTGGGCATCGCCTACCGGGACGTGGCGGACACGGTCGCGGACCAGTTCCAGCAGATGATCGACGACGGCATCACCCACAAGCCGATCGGCCGCTGAACCAGCCTGTCCGCCGTTGGTGGGCGGTGGTCCTCGCGGTGCTACCTTGGAGAGACGGTCGGCTCCAGCAGCCCAGTACAGGCGCAGCGGTTAACGCCGACCGGTGAGAGGCCGTCATGGCCACCGTCACTCCCCCCACTCTCCGGCTGCAGGCCGACCACACGAACCGTCCGTACGGCGGCGGCTGGTGGCCCGCCGGCGACGGGATGTCCCACGAGCTCCTCGACCTGATGACGCGGTGGCCGGCGGACCGGCCGTCGATCGCGAGCTACGCCTACCTCCACGACGACTGGGACCGGAGCGAGGCCGCCGTACCGCAGCGCTATCGCACCCGCACCATGATCCTGATGCTGAACGACCGCTCGAGCTGCCGGCTGCTGCTCATCCCGACCGACACGAACCCCGACGTGGCCAAGGAGTTCCTGGCCGAGGCCAGCGATCCGCTGTCCAAGTGGCGGCGGATGGACTTCGCGAGCACCTTCCGGTCGGCGAAGCCGCCGATCCCCGCTGGTGGCGCCAGCAAGTGAACGCCCTGCGCCTCACCTTGGGTGCGGCCGCGGGAAGGACCGGCTCGACGGCGGCTGGTGGCCGCACAGCCGCGACCTCTCGATCGAGCTTGCCGACCTCGTCGACAACTTCCCGAGCCAGTACGGGCGCATCCTCCGCGCCACCTGCTCGGCCCCCGACTGGGACGCCGCGCCGCGACGGATCGCCGTGCACGGGCGGGCCGTCAAGGTCGGCCGGTTCGCGCCGCGACGAGACCCATGTCATCCGCCTGACGACCTCGGACCGGGCCGTCTACTGCCTCCTCGTCATCCCTTCCACCTTCGACGAGGCGCAGGGTTCCGAGGCGCTCCTGGCGTCCGCCACCCACGGCAACCGCCATTCCGCGACGGAGCTGCTCAGAGTGGTCACGAACGAGCTTCCCGTCGACCCGGCCGGCCAGTGGGCTGCCGGCGGCCAGTAGCCGAGAGTCAGCCGACCCGCTCGAACTTGATGCCGGCCGCCTGCAGCCGCGCCAGCAGGGCGTCGCCCATGGCCTCGGCGGTGGTGACCTGGCCGGACGTCGGCGGGTTGTCGTCGAGCGCCAGGCAGAGCGCTGACTCGGCCAGCATCTTCGCGGTCTCGGTGTAGCCCGGGTCGCCGCCCGACACCTTGGTCCGGACGCGTGGTCCCGGCGCTCTCGCCCACGAACTCGACGGAGAACCACGACGCGTCGCGCCGTCCCTCTGACGGTCCGGTGCCCTGCGGCACCCGCTTCTTCAGCTGGTTGCGCACGGGCGGCACCTGCGCGGCGACGGCGATCGCACCCGCGCCGGCCGCACCGCCGGCGGCGTAGCGGAGGGTCTTGGTGCCGGCGAAGTGGGAGTACCGGAAGTCCGGGCCGTACGCCGGAAGCGCCGCCCCGCTGCGGGCCACGATGAACGGGTCGATCGTCGGGAGCGGCAGCAGCCAGTAGCCGAGCACCTTGTCGCGGCCCGGCTTGCCCGCGACCGCCTTCGAGCGACGACCCTCGGGACGCGGCTCGACCCGCTTGCGGGCCTGCATCGCTTCGCGCATCTGCTTCGCGCGGGCGAAGGCGTTGAGCGCGGAGTGGAAGGTGCCGCCGGAGAAGGTGCCGTTGGACCGGGCCACGCCGCGCATCGTCACCGGCGCCGTGATCTCACCACCGGCCTCCTCGGCGAGCTGCTGGATCGTGAAGTAGGCACCGAGGTCGTGCGGGATCGAGTCGAAGCCGCAGCAGTGCACGATCCGCGCGCCGCTGGCCTCGGCGGTGGCCTGGTGGTCGACGTACATCCGGTCCACGAACTCCGGCTCGCCGGTCAGGTCGACGTAGTCGGTGCCCTCCTGCGCGCACGCGGCGACGAGCGGGGCGCCGTACTCGAGGTAGGGGCCGACCGTCGTCGCGACCACCTTCGTCTGGGCCGCCATTTCGCGCAGCCCGGCCTCGTCGGACGAGTCCACGACGAGCAGGTCCACGTCCGCGCCGAGGCGGTCACGCACCTGCTCGAGCTTCTCCTTGCTGCGGCCGGCGAGCGCCCACCGCAAGCCCTCCGGCGCGTTGGCGGCCAGATAGTCGGCGGTCAGCCCGCCGGTGAAACCGGTGGCTCCGAGGAGGACGAGGTCGTACGTGCGGGAGCCAGATGCCTGAGCCATGCCCATCGCGCAATCGTCCGCGATCTCGGATCGAGGCGCTCGAGATCGAGCCGTCGCCATGGAACCTACCGGGGTCGTAGATCCGTCGTACCGTCAGCAGCCCAGCAAGGGAAGAGGCATCGGAGAGTCGTGGATCGAGACACTGAGGCGGAGTACGCCGCCTACGTGGAGCAGGCCTGGGGGACGCTGGTTCGCGCCGCCGTCTTCCTGGGCGCCGCTGCCCCACGAGGCGGAGGACCTCGCCCAGACCACGCTCGTCCGGTGCTACACGGGCTGGGACAAGGTGAGCAGTGCGGACAACCGGGACGCCTACGTCTACCGGATGCTCCTCAACTGCCTGCGCGACGTCGCGGCGCACCCGGTGGTGGAAGGACCGCGCGGCGACGGGCGAGCTGGAGGACGGCGTCCCGGTCGCTACAGACCTCGGTCAGCGACCGCACCGACGCCGTCGCGCTGGCCGACGCCGTGCACCGGGCGCTCTGGTTGCCTGACCAAGCCGAACCGCGACGTGGTGGTGCTGCGCTACTTCGTGCAGCTCACCGAACGACAGACCGCCGACGTTCTGGGGGTGCCGGCGGGCACCGTCAAGAGCCGGCTGTCGCGCTCCCTTGCCCTGCTGGCTGCGAACGACCACATCCTCGATCTGAGTGGAGGGGCGTCGCGATGACCGACCTCGAAGACCTCTGGGACGACCTGCCCGTCGGCAAGGCGCCCACGCACGACATCCTGCGCGCCGGGCGGAAGGCCACGTCCGCGACCGGGCCGACGGCCTCGACGAGCGGCGCCGGTTCCTGGTCCGAGCCGCTGCTGACCGCGGGCCTCGCGACCGGCATCGTCGCCGCCTTCCTCGCCGGCACGCTGGTCGATGACGACGACGGCGGGGACGACATCGCCGGCGCCGGCCCCGACGCCGGCCCCAGCAACGTCGCGTTCCAGGCCGACCTGGAGACGGCGGAGTCCTGCGACGAGCTGCTCGACACCTACGTCGACCGCGGGCTGGCCCGGGTCACCGCGTGGGGCTGGGACGAGCCCTACAACCCGTACTGGGGCACTCGGGACGTGCTGTTGAACGGGACCGTCGTCGACGAGCTGAGCCGCGACCTCGGCCGCGACGGAGCGCTTCTCGCCGAGGGCTACTTCGCCCAGCATCGACCAACGCACGGACGGCAGCCGACGCGGACAACCTGGCCAAGACCACCCGCCAGCAGAACAGCGACACCGGCACCAACGTCCAGGAGATCGGGGTCGACGAGCCGGACCTGGTCAAGACCAACGGCGACCTGCTGCTCCGGCTGCGCGACGACGAGCTGGTCGTCTACGACGTGACCGGCGAGGAGACCGAGCGGCTGTCGTCGGTCGACCTCGACGGCCTGGAGGAGGGCGAGATCATGCTCGCCGGCGACCAGGTGGTCGCGGTCGGCATCGACGACAAGGCGCCGCGCGCGGAGACCGCGTACGGCGTGGGCGCCCGCCTGGGCACCCGCGTGCTCACCGTCTCGATCGCCGACCCGGACGAGCCCGAGGTCGTCGAGGACGTCGCGTACGACGCCCGGCTGCTGTCCGCGCGCCAGCACGGCGACGCCGTACGGCTGGTGCTGTCGAGCGGGCTGCCGGACCTGGACTTCGTGCACCGCGGCAAGGGCCGGAGCCTCCGCGAGGCGCTGGCGGAGAACCGCGAGCAGGTCGAGAACTCCACCATCGAGGACTGGCTGCCGACCCTCACGGCCAACGACGAGGACCCGGCGCAGCTGCTCGACTGCACCAACGTGGCGATCCCGTCCGACGAGCTCACCCTCGACACGGTGAGCGTGGTCGGCTTCGACGCCGCAGCGCCGGCCGAGGTCGACGCGATCGGGCTGGCCGGGGCGACCGACATCGCCTACGAGTCGGTCGACCACCTCTACCTGGCCGCGAGCCCGAGCTGGGGCAACGGGTTCGACTGCATCGGCTGCATCGGCACCCGCACCATCCCGAGCGTGCAGGGCGGCAACACCTACCTGTTCGACTTCAAGGTCGACGGCACCCGCGCCACGCACGTCGCGTCCGGCGAGGTCGAGGGATCGATCGCCGACCGGTGGGCGATGGACGAGGCCGACGGGGTGCTCCGCGTCGCCGTCGCGCCGACCTCCGAGACCGGCAACTTCAACTCGGTCGTCACCTTCGAGCGCGACGGGGAGGACCTGGTCGAGATCGGCCGGCTCGACGACCTCGGCCGCAACGAGGACCTCAAGTCGGTGCGCTGGTTCGACGGGCTGGCGATCCTGGTGACCTTCCGCCAGGTCGACCCGCTCTACGCGATCGACCTGACCGACGTGGAGAAGCCGAGCCTGATCGCGAAGCTCAAGATCCCCGGCTTCTCGTCGTACCTCCACCCGCTCGGGCCCAAGCGGCTCGTCGGCGTCGGCGAGGGCCGGTCGTTCGGCGGTCGCGGCTGGGGCGCCCAGGTCGGGCTGTTCAACGTCGCCGACCTGGAGAACGTGCACCGGATGAACGTCCAGCACTACGCGTCCAACACCCACGCGCTGGCCGGTGACGACCCGCGGTCGTTCACGTTCATCAACGACCACCGGACGATCCTGACCGTGATCCGGCGCGGCGGCGTCGGCTACCTGTCGGTGCTGAAGATCGAGGGCGGCGAGCTGCTCAACCGGATGGTCCAGGTGGAGTACGGCGACGACATCGACCAGGTGCGCGCCGTACCCCTCCCGGACGGGCGGGTCGTGCTGGTCACCGGCGAGGACGTGGAGTTCTTCGACCTGCGCGACCGTTCGTAGCCGTCGGTCGAGGAAGTCGCTCTGCGCGACTCGTCACGAACCAACGCGGCGCGGCGTACGCTCGAAGCATGTGCCGCAACATCCGGGTTCTCCACAACTTCGAGCCGCCTGCGACGTCGGACGAGGTGACCGCCGCCGCGCTGCAGTACGTGCGGAAGGTCAGCGGGACGACGAAGCCGTCGCAGGCCAACCAGGAGGCGTTCGACCGCGCCGTCCACGAGGTCGCGCACGCCACCACGCACCTGCTGGAGGCGCTGGTGACGAACGCGCCGCCGAAGGACCGCGAGGTCGAGGCCGAGAAGGCGCGCGAGCGGGCGCGGGTGCGCTACGGCTGAGCCGGCGCGATGAACGCCCGGGTGGACGAGGCATTCGCGGCGGTCCCCCGCCGCGACTTCCTCCCCGCCCGGCAGCACCCGTTCGCCGGTCTCGACCAGGCCCTCGACATCGGGTACGGCGTGACCAACAGCCAGCCCACCACGGTGCGCAACATGCTCCGCCTGCTCGATCCGCGCCCGGGCGACCGGGTGCTCGACGTCGGGTCCGGCTCGGGCTGGACCACCGCCCTTCTCGCCCACCTGGTCGGCCCGACCGGGTCCGTGGTCGGCGTCGAACGGATCCCCGAGCTGGTGGCGGAGAGCCGCAGGTCGCTAGCGGCGATAGTCCCTGACGAAAAGCACCCGGATCCGGCCGATCCAGGTGCTTTTCGTCAGGGACTATCGCGCTTTGCGCCCGTCAGCGTGTTCCAGGCCGAGCCGGGGGTGCTCGGCTGGCCGGCGCGGGCGCCGTACGACCGGGTGCTGGTGTCGGCCGCCGCCCCCGCCGTGCCACCGGCCCTCCTGGAGCAGCTGGCCGTCGGCGGAGTGCTCGTGGCACCGATCGACGGCGTCATGCTGCGGGTCGTGCTCTCACCGGAGGGGCCGGTGGTGGAGCGGCACGGGCGCTACCTGTTCGTGCCGCTCATCGAGGACTGAGCGTGACCGACGCCGCCGTACTCTTGCTGCCGTGACGTTGCCCGGGCTTCCACGCTCACTGCGCTCGCACCTCAACCAGCGGGCGTGCTCGACCTGTGCGCCGACCGACCCCTGGTGGTGCTGACCGGGGCCGGGCTGTCGACCGACTCGGGCATCCCGGACTACCGCGGGCCGGGCGCACCGGCGCGGATGCCGATGACGTTCCAGGAGTTCGTGTCCGGCCCCGCCGCACAGCAGCGCTACTGGGCGCGGTCGCACCTCGGCTGGTCGCGGATGCGCGGGGCCGAGCCCAACGCCGGGCACCGGGCGGTGGCGACGCTCGGCGCCGAGCTCGTCATCACGCAGAACGTCGACGGTCTCCACGAGGCCGTCGGCACGCCGAGCCTGGTCGCGCTGCACGGCCGGATCGCGGACGTGGTCTGCCTCGCGTGCAGGGGTACGACGACCCGCGCCTCCCTGCAACAGCGGCTGGCCGAGCTCAACCCCGGCTGGGTCGAGCGGCACGCCGCCGTGGCGAGCCGACCGGACGGCGACGTCGACCTCGACGACACGGACACGTTCGTGGTGCCCGCCTGCCTGGCGTGCGGTGGTGCGCTCAAGCCCGACGTGGTGTTCTTCGGCGAGAACGTCCCCGTCGCCCGCGTCGAGCGCTGCTACGCCGCGGTCGAGGCGCTGGCCGACCTCGACGGCGTGCTGCTCGTCGCCGGCTCCAGCCTCACCGTGATGAGCGGGCTCCGGTTCGTGCGCCGCGCGGCCAAGCTCGGCACACCGGTCGTGATCGTCAACCGCGGCGTCACCCGCGGGGACGAGCTGGCGTCGTACAAGGTCGACGCCGGGACGTCGGACTGGCTGACGGCGCTGGCGGCGGCACGCCGGCCCGCTCGGTCGGTAAGCCGCCAGGTCGCCGCAACCCCTGACCGCGTCAACCGCGGCCCGGCAGCGTGTCGCACCGCGGCGAAGCCGCACGATGCGACGGCTGCGGGCCGAGCGAAGCGAGCGCCCGTGTGCCGAGCAGCGTCTGCGACACGCTCGGGCAATCCAACTCAGAGACGCCTTACGAAGATGTGGTCCGCCGCATCGTGGAAGATCTCGGCGGACTCGCCGCCGGAGCCGACCAGGACGCCATCGGCCGTGGCCTGGATCGTGATCGTCTTGTCGGGCAGGGCACCGACCCGGCGCATGGCGCTCATCAGCGCCTCGTCCTTCTGCATCTCCTCGGAGATCCGGCGCACCAGCGCGCGACTGGACTCCTCGCCGGCGGCCTTGGACAGCGGCTCGACGTCGGACATGAACGCCTCGCCGAGGTTGTCCTCGCCGAGCTCGTCCAGCCCGGGGATCGGGTTGCCGTAGGGCGACTCGGTCGGGTGGTCGAGCAGCTCGAGCAGCCGGCGCTCGACCGTCTCCGACATGACGTGCTCCCAGCGGCACGCCTCCTCGTGCACGAGCTCCCAGTCGAGGCCGATGACGTCGGTGAGGAGCCGCTCGGCGAGCCGGTGCTTGCGCATCACCCGGGTGGCGAGCCGCTGGCCGTCCTCGGTGAGCTCGAGGTGGCGATCGCCCTCGACGGTCAGCAGCCCGTCGCGCTCCATCCGGGCGACGGTCTGCGACACGGTGGGGCCGCTCTGGTGCAGACGCTCGGCGATCCGTGCCCGCAGCGGCACGATGCCCTCCTCGACCAGCTCGTAGATGGTGCGGAGGTACATCTCTGTGGTGTCGATGAGATCGCTCACGCCCCCATCCTCTCCCATGGCACCAGTCCGGCGCACGTGCGTCCGCGGCGTTTGGCAGGCTCTACGCATGACCACCGCCGCGCCGCTCGTCGTACCGACCCAGTTCCACGGACCGCTCAGGTCAGGAAACGGCGGTTGGACCGCCGGTGCGCTGGCCGAACGGCTCGAGACACCGCACCCGGGACAGGCCGTCACCGTCGCCCTGCGGCTGCCCCCTCCCCTGGAGACCCCGCTCGACGTGACGCCGACCGACAGCGGGCTCGCGGCCACCCTCGACGGCCGGCACGGTGGCCGAGGCCGGGCCCGCGGACGTCGACCCGACACCGGTCACCGCCGGTGTCCCTCTCGGCAGGCCGCCGACGCGGAGACTCGCTACAAGGGCACCACAACCACCCGTTCCCGATCGTGCTTCACCTGCGGCCCGGACGCGCGCCGAAGGCGAGGGTCTGCGGATCTTCCCGGGCGGCTCCGTCGCCGGCCCCGGCGGCGCGGTGGCCGCGACGTGGACGCCGTACGACGTCAGCGTGCCCATCACCTGGGCGGCGCTGGACTGTCCCGGCGGCTGGGCCAGTCGACATCGACGAGCGGCCGATGGTGCTCGGCACGATGACCCTCCGGTTCGACCACCTGCCTGTGACCGGCGAGCACTACGTGGTCGTCGGCGAGGTGCGGGGGACCGAGGGCCGCAAGACGTTCACCGCGTCGTCCCTCTACGACTACGACGGCGGTCTCCGCGCGACCGCCGAGCACGTCTGGATCGCCGTCGACCCCAAGGACTTCTCGTGACCACGCCGGAGCTGAAGTGGTGGCCGGAAGCGGTCGTCTACCAGGTCTACGTCCGCAGCTTCGCCGACGCCGACGGTGACGGCGTCGGGGACCTCGCCGGCATCACGTCGCGGCTGCCCTACCTGCGGGACCTCGGCGTCGACGCGCTCTGGATCACGCCGTTCTACCGCTCGCCCCAGAAGGACCACGGCTACGACGTCGAGGACTACACCGACATCGACCCGCTCTTCGGATCGCTGGGCGACGCCGACGCGCTGCTCGCTCGCGCGCACGAGCTCGACCTGCGGGTGATCGTCGACCTGGTGCCCAACCACACCTCCGACCAGCACGAGTGGTTCCAGGCGGCGCTGGCCGCTCCCCCGGGCTCGCCGGAGCGCGCCCGCTACCTGTTCCGCGACGGCAAGGGCCGCAACGGCAACAAGCCGCCGAACAACTGGAACTCGATCTTCGGCGGCCCGGCCTGGACCCGGGTGACGGAAGCCGACGGCAAGCCTGGCCAGTGGTACCTGCACCTCTTCGACACCTCCCAGCCCGACCTCGACTGGCGCAACCCCGAGGTGGGCGACATGTTCGAGGGCGTGCTCCGGTTCTGGCTCGACCGCGGCGTCGACGGCTTCCGGGTCGACGTCGCGCACGGCCTCTACAAGGAGGCGAGCCTGCGCGACCAGAACCGGTCCGAGAAGGCCGCGAAGCCGACGGGCTCGATGGTCGAGCGAGTGCTTCGTGACGAGCCGATGTGGGAGCAGCCGGAGGTGCACGACGTCTACCGCCGGTGGCGGCGCGTGCTCGATGAGTACGGCGACGGCCGGGGCGACCGGATCGGCGTCGCCGAGGCCTGGACCCAGACCGCCGAGTCGATGGCCGAGTTCGTCCGACCCGACGAGCTGCACCAGGCCTTCAACTTCGGCTGGCTCGGCACCGACTGGTCGGCGCGCGACTTCGCCGCCGTGATCAACAGCTCGATCGCCGCGCTCGCCACCGCCCACGCCTCACCTCCGACGTGGGTGCTGAGCAACCACGACGTCGTACGCCACCCGACGCGGTACGGCGGCGGCCCGGTCGGGCTCGCCCGCGCCCGCGCCGCGACCCTGGTGATGCTCGCGCTGCCGGGCTCGGCGTACGTCTACCAGGGCGAGGAGCTCGGGCTCGAGCAGGTCGACGTGCCGCCGGAGGCGCGCACGGACCCGTCCTGGTTCCGCACCGGTGAGCCGGGGCGGGACGGCTGCCGGGTGCCGCTGCCCTGGGACGGCGACGCGCCGCCGTACTCCTTCGGGCCGGGCAGCGGCCAGCCGTGGATCCCGCAGCCGGACGACTGGGCCGACCTCACCGTCGCCGCCCAGGAGGCCGACGACGCATCGACGCTGGCGTTCTACCGGCGCGCGCTGGCGGCCAGGCGCGCCTGGGTGCGCGGCACGGACGAGGCGTGCGTCGGCCGAGGCGAAGCGCAACGTCCTCGTCGTACGACGCGGCGACGTCACGGTGCTCCTCAACGCCGGGCAGCGCTCGGTGAAGCTGCCCGACGGCGAGGTGCTCGTCAGCAGTGGTCCGGTCGGTGACCGGTTGCCGCCGGACACCGCGGTGTGGCTGCGCGAGCTGAGGATCAGCGTTCGCCGTCGAAGAGGGCGGTGTTGTAGCGGTGGAGCATCGCGCCGAACGTCTCGAGGTCGTCGGCCGACCAGTCGCCCAGCCGCTCGGCGAGCAGCTTGCGCCGGTGGTCGGCGACGTCGCCGATGCGGCGCCGGCCGTCGTCGCTGATGGACAGCAGGGTGGCCCGGCCGTCGTCGGGGTCGGGTGTCCGGTCGACCAGCCCGAGGTCGAGCAGGTGCTGGACCTGCCGGCTCACCGAGCCCTTGTCCATGTCGAACGCGGTGGAGAGGGCGGACGCCCGCATCGGTCCCTCGTGGTTGACGTAGCCGAGCATCAGGTAGGACACCGGCTGCAGGTCGGGGTGGACGGACCGCGCGCGCACGCCGATGACGCGGCGGACACGGCGGATCAGGACGCCGACCTCCTGCTCGAGCTGGCGCAGCGCGTCGGTGCGGTTGGTCTCGGCTGCTGCGTTCATCGCGCGACCTCCTCGAGCTCCCCGGTCGCCTCCGGTGCCGCGTCGGCCGGGCCGACGGTTGGTCCGCAGCGGCGTCTCCTTGATGAACAGCACGCAGGCGAGCGCGACGACGGCGAACGGCAGGGCGATGAGGAACAGGTGGCCGGTGGCGCTGCCCATCGCGGCTTCGTAGAGCGTCTGCACGGGACCCGGCAGTGCGTCGAGGTCAGGGATGTCGCCGGTGGAGTGCTGCAGACCCGCGAGCTGGTCCGGGCTCAGCTGGCCGTCGGCCGCCAGCTTCGCGATGCCGTCCTTGACCTGCGCGGCCGTCTGGTGCGCGAGCACGGCGCCCAGCGCCGCAGACGCCGATCGAGCCGCCCATCGAGCGGAAGAACGCGACGACCGAGCTGGCAGCGCCGAGGTCCTTCGGGTGCGCGGTGTTCTGCACGGCCAGCACCAGGTTCTGCATCGTTGCGCCGAGGCCGAGGCCGACCACGATCATGGCGCCGGCGACGAAGGTCAGCGGAGTCTCCGCATCGATGGTCGCCAGGAGGGCGAGGCCGATGATGACGAGCACCGAGCCACCGACGAGGTAGCGCTTCCACAGTCCGGTGGCCGTGATCCGGCGGCCGGTCAGCGTGCTCGACACGAGAAGGCCGCCGACCATCGCGATCGACATCAGGCCCGCCTCGGTCGGCGTCATCCCGCGGGACAGCTGGAAGTACTGGCCGAGGTAGACGGTCGCGCCGAACATGGCCACGCCGATCATCACGGACGCCGCCGTCGCGAGCGCGATGGTGCGGTCCTTGAAGAGCCGGAGCGGGATCACCGGCTCGCTGGCGACCCGCGCTTCGACGTACAACGCCGCCGCGATGAGCGCGAGGCCTCCGCCGACCATCAGCGCGGTCGTCCCGGACAGCCACTCGAAGCTGGTGCCGGCGAGCGACACCCAGACGAGGATCACGCTGACGCCGGCCATGATCAGGGTCGCGCCGACGTAGTCGATCGAGACGTCGTCCCGACGGAGCACGGGCAGGTGCAGCGTCTTCTGGAGTACGACGAACGCCAGCGCCGCGATCGGCAGGCCCACGAAGAAGCAGCCCCGCCAGCCCAGCGGGCTGTCGACGATCACGCCACCGAGCAGCGGTCCGCTGACCGTGGCCGTCGCGAACACCGCGCCGATGTAGCCGCTGTAGCGACCCCGCTCGCGCGGGGACACCATCGACGCGATCACGACCTGGACCAGCGCGGTCAGGCCGCCGACGCCGAGGCCCTGGATCGCGCGAGCGCCGATCAGGACGCCCATGTTCGGCGCGAACGCGGCGACCAGCGACCCGGCCGAGTAGATGACCAGCGCTCCCTGGACGAGCAGCTTCTTGCTCATCAGGTCGGCGAGCTTGCCCCAGATCGGGGTGGTCGCCGTCATCGTCAGGAGGGTGGCGACGACGACCCACGTGTAGCCGGTCTGGCTCCCGTGGAGGTCGGTCACGATCGCCGGCAGGGCGTTGGTGACGACGGTGCTCGACAGCATCGCGACGAACATCGCGAGCAGCAGCCCGGTCAGGGCTTCCATGATCTCGCGGTGCGACATCTGGCCGGTCTGCTCGGCACCGGGTTCGGCCCGGCCACGGTGGGCTCGACTCGCTGCCTCGGTCATGCGGGGCGCCTCGGTTCACTCGACGTACTGGTTGATGATGTCAACCTTATTCAGAGATGGTTGCTCCCGTCAACTTCTTGCCGCAGGGCTCGACGTCCTCCGACCCGGCTCACTGGGGGGAAAATGCCGGCGACCCGCAGGCGTGGTCCGGGTGGACCGCACCGGGGGACGTACCCGGTTCGCCTGCGGGTCGGGTGGCTGCGTTGAATTGGCCGGCAGCCCGGCTTCAGAGATCGGGGTGATCCCACCCCGTCGCTGGGGTCGCCTAACCGGCAACCACCTCACGCGTCCTATAGGAATTCATTCCTCGGATCACCTCCTTTCTCGTGTCCGACAAAGGTAGGTCGCCGCAGACTTCCAGCCAAGTGGTTTACACGGCCGCGGCCGCGAACTGGGCCGCATGCAGCCGCGCGAAGGCGCCGTCCCGCTCGAGCAGGTCGGCGTGCGAGCCCTGCTCGACGATCCGGCCGTGCTCCATGACCAGGATCAGGTCGGCGTCGCGGATCGTCGACAGCCGGTGCGCGATCACGAACGACGTACGGTCGGTCCGCAGCGCCGCCATCGCGTGCTGCAGCAGCAGCTCGGTGCGGGTGTCGACCGACGACGTCGCCTCGTCGAGGATGAGCAGCGCCGGCTGGGCGAGGAACGCCCGCGCGATCGTGACCAGCTGCCGCTCGCCGGCGGACAGGTTCGAGCCCTCGTCGTCCACGCGGGTGTCGTAGCCCTCGGGCAGGGAGTGCACGAAGCGATCGACGTACGTCGCCCGCGCGGCCTCCCTGATCTCCTCCTCGGTCGCGTCCGGACGTCCGTAGGCGATGTTGTCGCGGATCGTGCCCTCGAACAGCCAGGTGTCCTGCAGCACCATGCCGATCCGGCCGCGCAGGTCGGCGCGCGGCATCGCCGTGATGTCGACGCCGTCGAGGGTGATCCGACCCGCGTCGAGCTCGTAGAACCGCATGATCAGGTTGACCAGCGTGGTCTTGCCGGCACCGGTCGGCCCGACGATCGCGACCGTCTCGCCCGGCCGGGCGACGAGGGACAGGTCCTCGATCAGCGGCTCGGCCGGGTCGTAGGAGAAGGACACGTCCTCGAAGCGCGACCTCGCCGCGCGTGGTCGTCGTCGACGGCTCGCCAGCGCGACCTCCTCGACCAGCGGGATCGAGACCACCGGCGTCCACCTCCTCCTCGGCGTCGAGGAGCTCGAAGACCCGCTCGGCGGAGGCGACACCGGACTGCAGCAGGTTGGCCATCGAGGCGATCTGGGTGATCGGCTGGGTGTACATCCGCGAGTACTGGATGAAGGCCTGCACCTCCCCCAGGGTCATCGCCCCGCTGGTGACCCGGAGGCCGCCGATCACGGCGATCACGACGTAGTTGAGGTTGCCGATGAACATCATCACCGGCATCACCAGGCCGCTGACGAACTGCGCGCGGTAGGACGACTCGTAGAGCTGCCCGTTGGCCTCCGCGAACTCCGCCTCGACCGCCTTGCGCTGACCGAACACGGTCACCAGCGCGTGTCCGGAGATGGCCTCCTCGACCTGGCCGTTGAGCCGGCCGGTCTGGCGCCACTGGTTGATGAACTGGCTCTGCGAGCGCTTCATGATCCGGCTCGTCACGACCATCGCGATCGGCACCGAGACCAGCGCGATCACGGCCAGCAGGGGCGAGACCCAGAACATCATCCCGAGCACGCCGACGACCATCAGCAGCGAGGTGAGCAGCTGGCTCATCGTCTGCTGGAGGTTCTGCGCGACGTTGTCGATGTCGTTGGTGACCCGGCTGAGCAGCTCGCCGCGCGGCTGGCGGTCGAAGTAGGACAGCGGCAGCCGGTGGATCTTGTCCTCGACGTCCGACCGCATCCGGCGGACGGTCTCCTGCACGACGTCGTTGACCAGCCAGCCCTGGAGGAAGCCGAGCACCTGGCCGACGACGTAGATCACCAGCGCCAGCAGCAGCACGTCGCCGACGGCACCGAAGTCGACGCCCTGGCCGGGCACGATGTCGAGGCCGTTGAGGAAGTCAGCGAGCTGGTGGTCGCCGCGTGCGTCCGCGGCGTTGACGGCGTCGGCCTTGGTCGTCCCGGCGGGCAGCTGCTCGCCGATGAAGCCGTTGAAGACCTTGTCGGTCGCCTTGCCGAGCAGGTAGGGGCCGATGACGACAGAGGCGACGCTGCCCGCCGCCAGCAGGAGTACGGCGACCGCGCGCCACCGCGCCGGCCGCAGCAGCCCGAGCAGCCGCCGGCCGGAGGCGCGGAAGTCGTGCGGCTTCTGGCCGACCATGCCGCCGCCCATCGGGCCGAGACCGGGGCCGCCCTGTCGGACGACCCGCTCGGTCGTCTTCATCGTGTCGGGCTTGGTGGCGGTCATGTTTTGGGGTCCCCGCCGAGTTGTTCGGGGGAGCGAAGTCGGAGGAGAAGAACTTCGTGGGGTGTTCATGCTGCTGCCCCGGCGATGATCCCCTGGCTGGCCGCGATCTCCTGGTAGGTCGGGTTGTCGTCGAGCAGCTCGCTCGTGGGTGCCGCGACCGACGACCTTGCCGTCCTCGAGCACCAGGATCTCGTCGGCGTCGCGGATGGTGGCGATGCGTTGCCCGACGATGATCACCGCGGCGTCGCCGGCGGCGATCACCTCGGCTCGCAGTGCCGTTCGCAGCCGGGCGTCGGTGGCGACGTCGAGCGCGGAGAACGCATCGTCGAAGAGATAGATCTCGGGCCGTCGTACCAACGCCCGCGCGATCGCCAACCGCTGCCGCTGGCCGCCGGAGACGTTGGTGCCACCCTGCACGATCGGGGCTTCCAGCTGCTCCGGCATCGCTCGCACGAAGTCGGCGGCCTGGGCGATCTCGAGCGCCCGCCACAGCTCGTCGTCGGAAGCGTCGGGGTTGCCGTAGCGGAGGTTGGACGCGACGGTGCCGGTGAAGAGGAAGGCCCGCTGCGGCACCAGCCCGATCCGCGACCACAGCATCTCCGGATCGAGATCGCGCACATCGACGCCGTCGATGACCACCCGGCCGGTCGTCGCATCGAGCAGTCGCGGCACCAGGTTGACGAGCGTCGTCTTGCCGGCGCCGGTGGAGCCGATGACGGCGACCGTCCGACCGGGCCGGACCGACAGCGAGACCCCGTCGAGGACCGGCGCCTCGGCGCCGGGATAGGTGAAGCCCACGTCCTCGAGGTCGAGGTGACCGGCGAGGTCGACCTGCGTCACTGCCGAGGTCGGCGGTGCGATCGACGAGTCGGTGTCGAGCACCTCGGCGATCCGATCGGCACTGACCGAGGCCCGCGGCACCATCATCAGCATGAACGTGCCCATCATCACCGACATCAGGATCTGCATCAGGTAGGCCAGGAACGCGGTCAGCGCACCCACCTCCATCTGGCCGTTGTCGACCCGGTGGCCGCCGAACCAGATGACTCCGACGCTGGCGACGTTCGACACGACCATCACGAGCGGGAACATCGCAGCCATCCACCGGCCGGCGCGCACCGACATCGCGGTGAGGTCGTCGTTGGACTCGGCGAACCGCTTGGTCTCGTTGGGCTCCCGGACGAACGCGCGGACCACCCGGATGCCGGTGATCTGCTCGCGAAGCACCCGGTTGACGTCGTCGAGCCGCTCCTGGACGAAGCGGAACGCCGGGATCATGTTGGACACCACGATGCCGATGCAGACGAACAGCACCGGCACGACGACGACCACCAGCCAGGAGAGACCGAAGTCCTCCCGCATCGCCATCACGATGCCGCCGACCATCATGATCGGGATGGTGACCGCCATCAGGCAGGTCATCATCGCCAGCATCTGCACCTGCTGGACGTCGTTCGTCGCGCGCGTGATCAGCGAGGGAGCGCCGTACGTCGCGACCTCGCGGCTCGGAGAAGGTGCCGATCCTCCCGAACACGGCGGCCCGCAGGTCGCGGCCGCACGCCATCGCCGCCTGGCTGCCGAACCAGGCCGACGCCATCGAGCAGGCCGCCTGGAGCAGGGCGACCGCGAGCATGATCGCGCCGAGCCGGACGATGTAGCCGGTGTCGCCCTGGGCGACGCCGTTGTCGATGATGTCGGCGTTGAGGCTCGGCAGGTAGAGCATCGCGACCGTCGCCGTGAACTGGAGGACGACGATCGCCCACAACCAGCCCTTGTACGGCGAGAGGTACTCGCGCAGGAGACGCCGAGCAACATCAGCGGGGCCCCTTCTCCGCGCTTGGGTTCCGATCGCGCTTCACCGCGCCGTAGAGCACGGTGTCGACGATCTGCTCGGCGGACAGGGTGTCGCCGCCGGTGAACTTGGGGTGGGTGCCCGAGAAGGTCAGCAGCCGCAGCAGCCGGACCACCTCGATCGCGGGCATCTCGGAGGTCGTCCTCGTCGGCGGCGATCAGGTCGACCATCGCGTCCTGGGTCTGCTGGATCGCCTTGGCGCGGTCCGGGTCGTCGGAGCGCCGGCTCGGGCGGACCGGCCATGCCGAGCTTGCGCATCAGGATGAACACCCCTGCGAACCGGCGCTGCATCAGCCGGGTCAGCGCGAGCGCGCGGTCGCGCAGCGGCTGGTCCAGCGGGATCTTCTCGAGGTCGGCGAGCATCCGGCCGGGCTCGAACGCCTTGGCCACGGCCGCGTCGATGAGCTCGTCCTTGGACGAGAACACGCGAAAGATGGTGCCCTCGGCGACGCCGGCGGCCTCGGCGATCAGCCGGGTCGTGACTGCCCGGCCGTGCTCGTGGAGCAGCGGCAGGGTGACCGCGATCAGCGCCTCGCGCCGCTCCTCCGGCGACATCGGCCGCGCGCGCTCCCGTCGCACCTTGGTCCACGCGAACAGTTTAAGTGAGTGAGTACTCACTCACAAATGCTTTATCCGATTGCCCCGCGATGGTCGGCTGCTCCACGATCAGGCATGGCCGTCGAGATCCGGGAGCCCGACCTGTCGTCGTACGAACCGCTGGTCCAGCTGCGCATGGAGCGGCTCCCCCGCGTGCGCCGGTCGCAGGCCGAGTGGCCCTTCGTCCACGCCGGAGAGATGGCGTACCTCGAGCTGCGAGCGGCGTACGACGACGACGTGCTGGTCGGCTGGGGCAGCGCACTGCGTGGGAAGTGGTTCCCGCCGGGCATCGCCATGGTCAACGTGAGCGTGGCGCGGCGACACGAGCGCCAGGGGGTCGGCGGCTCGCTCTACCGCGAGCTGCTCGCAGCGCTGCCGGCCGAGGTCGAGAAGATCGGCCTCGCCGTCGACGACAACGAGCCCGAGTCGCTCGCCATCGCCCGCGCGTACGGCTTCGAGGTCACCCAGCACGGCATCGAGTCCGAGCTCGCCCTGACCGACCTGCCCGAGCCGCACCCCGGCCCGGGCGTGACGCTCGACGACGTCTCGTCGCCTCGAGTTCCCCGACGAGGAGGCGGTCGAGGCGATGCTGCGCGACAGCCAGACCAATCCCGAGGCCGCCGAAGGCTTCGTGAGCACGCTCGACACCTACCGCGAGATCGCCGCGAAGGTGGAGCACGAGGTCGCTGCCCTCGCGCGGGTCGACGGCGCGCCGGCCGCACTCATCGTCGGCGAGGTCGACGACGGCGTGCTCAGCATCGCCTACACCGGCGTGGGGCGGACCTACCGTGGCCGGAACCTGGCGTTCACGCTCAAGCAGTACGGCCACCGTCTCGCTGCCGACGCCGGCGCGACGCTCTCGCACACCATGAACGAAGCGAGCAACACCGGCATCCGCCACGTCAACGCCAAGCTCGGCTACCAGGTCATCGGCGGGATGTACCGAATGCGCCGGGCGCGGGTCGCGCACCATGGGTGAGGATCACCGGATGCAGATCTCTACGCCCGAGCCGACGACGTACGGCGCAGATGCTCGACCTCCAGCTCGCCCGGATGCACCGGTGGGAGCGGGCGGCGGCGTCCGGTCTCTTCTGCACGCCGACATCTGGGACTACCGCGATTTCCGGGCGGCGTACGCCGACGGCGAGCTCGCCGGATGGGGCTTCATCGCACGGCCGACCACCTTCCCTCCGGACTGGGCGATTCTTGTCGGTCACGGTGGCGGCCGCGCACGAGGGCCAGGGCATCGGCACGGCTCTGCGCGCAGAGCTGACGGCGATCCTCCCCGATACCGCCACGACGCTCGTCACGCTCGTCGACGACCTCGACGAGCGCTCTCTCGCGGTCGCGCGGCACTGGGGCTACGCGGTCGGGCAGCACGCCATCAAGTCACAGATGGACCTGGTCGACCTCCCCGAGCCGCAGCTGCCGGCGGATGTGACGATCGAGGACGCCACCGGGCTCGAGTTCCCGGACGCCGACGCGGTGGACGCGATGCTCGTCGACAGCCAGACCAACCCCGAGGCGGTCGAGAACGGCATCGTCTCCCGGCTGACCGATCTGCGGATCGAGCAGGCCGAGCTCGACCACCCGTTCGCCGTACTCGCTCGTGTCGACGGTGTCCCGGCCGCGATCATCACCGGTGAGATCAAGGACGCCATCCTGCTGATCCACTACACCGGCGTGGGTCAGGCATTCCGCGGTCGCAACCTCGGCTTCCTGCTCAAGCAGGCAGCCCACCTCCAGGCGGCCGCGGCCGGCGCGACGCGGAGCTACACCACCAACGAGGCGCGGAACGCCGGCATCCGCCACGTCAACGCGAAGCTCGGCTACCAGGTCGTCGCGGGCGACTACCGGATCCGGAGGACCCGCTGAGCGGGATAGTCCCTGACGAAAAGCACCCGTATTCGGCGAATTGAGGTGCTTTTCGTCAGGGACTATCGCGATTTCAGCCGCCCAGCGCGAGCCGGCCGTCGCTGAACGGCTGCGCGCACGCCCACTCGAGCACCTCGACGACGTCGCGCTGGGTGCGAGGGCCGAGCGCGTCGAACGAGCCGCGGCTCGACCCGGTGCCACGGATCTGCACCAGCAGGTAGTTGTAGTCAGGCCCGAAGGCGAAGGACTGGCTGTTGTTGCCGTACGGCGAGAACTCGACGACCGTCGGCCGCGCCTCGACCGGACCGGGGCTGGTGAGCGTGGTCTGCAGGGCGACGCCGTCGGCGGTCGTGAACCTCTGCTGCACGACGACCGGGGTCGGGTCCTCGGCGTTCGCCCTCGGCGAGCCTGCGGCCAGGAACCCACCGACCAGCGCGGCAGCCGACGCGGCCACACCGATCAGGCGCGCACCCCGTCGTACCGCCATGAACGCCTCCCACGGGACCGCGGTCGGTCCCTCCGTTGCAACGAGGACGCTCCGTCGCGGTTATCCGAGCAAAGAAATTGTCGAATTCGGTACCCACGCGCGTCGGCCCGGTCCTACCGTGGGACGAAAGGGGAGGGCCCGCACGAGGCACACCCAGAATGACTGTTCTCGAGATCACGTCCTACGGACGCAACACGCTGCGTCGACTGCGCCACGAAGCGCGGATCGTCGATCGGACGCTGCTGCCCGAGCTGGCGCCCGCCTACGAGCTCGACCCGTTCGCGCCGACCCCGACGCTGGTGACCGGGGACCTGCCCGACATCACGCTCGACGACCTGGTCAGCATCTCGCCGTTGCCGGCGGCCGCCGCGCTCCATGCCCTCCATGACGTCGCCGCGATCCTCGAGGTGATGCACGACGGAGGACTCGTGCACGGGGACCTCCGGCCCGCAACGGTCTTCATCCTTCCCGACGGACGCGCGGCACTGGCCCGGTCCGACGGAGCCGAAGTCCGGGCGCTTCGCCGACGCCCATGACTTCGCGGTCCTCGCGTTCGAGCTGCTCACCGGCGTCCACCCGCTGGCGCCCCACGACGCCGTGTCGATGGTGAGCTCCCACCCGTTGCTGCCCGGCCCGGCAGCGACCGCGATCAAGCGGGCCCTCAGCATCAGCGAGAGGCGCCGGCCGCTCCCCCACGCCCTGATGGCCGCTCTCGACGCGATCCCGGCCGAGGACTGGCCGTCCAACGGTCTCCACCGTCCCGCGCCCCTGCCGAAGGTCGAGCGGTCGGCGGTGATCACCCACACGATCACCCCTCTGAAGCGACCAGATCCCCGCGTCTCGCGCCGTCAGCCGGCGCCGATCGAGCCGGCGCCGATGGAGCTCGCGCCGGTCGAGGTCCGCATCCTCCCGCCGCCGGTGAAGCGCAGCCGGGTCCGCCGGTTCGTCGGGCCCTTCGTCCTGCTGCTCGGCCTGACGACCGTCTTCACCGGCGGTGCCGCCGGCACCTCCCTGCTCTTCGCGCCCGCTCCGTCCTCGGGTGACCCGAGCGCCGAACCTCCTCACGTCCGGCGGATCTCGTTGTCCGTCACCCCGCCCCAGGCCCTCTGCCCCTACGCCGCCCTGCACATCACCGCGACGATCGTCGCCGACGGCGGCCCGGGCGAGCTCGAGCTGCAGTGGCGACTGCCCGACGGCAGCACCGCCGACTCACAGTCCCTCGCCTTCGACGGCGGGCGACGGGTCCTCCGCGCGGCGATCGACCTCACCCTGACCGGTCACGAGCAGTTGATCGGAAAGGTCGTCGCGGTGGTCGGCCCCGCCGGCGCCCGGGCGTCGGCGCCGATCCGCTACCTGTGCCGGAGCGCGGTCGAGAAGGACAAGGGCAAGGACCGCTCCAGCTCCATCTAGCGGGTCAGGGCGCCAGGCGCTCGATCACCCAGCCGGACGTCGTACGGCGATAGCGGAGCCGGTCGTGCATGCGTCCCGGCCTCCCCTGCCAGAACTCGAACGTCTCGGGCCGCACCCGGTAACCGCCCCAGTCCGCCGGCACGGGGACGTCGCCGCCGGCGTACCTGTGCTCCGCCTCGGCGAACCGGGCGTCCAGCTCCTCACGTCCGGCGACGACCTGCGACTGCGGAGACGCGTGGGCGCCGAGCTGGCTGCCGCGCGGCCGCGCCGAGAAGTACGACGCCACCTCGTCGTCGGTCAGCCGCGACGCGACGCCCTCGACCCGCACCTGCCGCTCCAGCGGGTGCCACGGGAACAGCAGTGCGCAACGCGGCTCGTGCGCCAGGTCGTCTCCCTTGCGAGAGGCGGTGTTGGTGAAGAACGCGAAGCCGTCGTAGGTGAGGCCCTTGAGCAGCACCGTCCTGGCTGCGGGCTGGCCGTCGGGCGACACGGTCGCGACGATCATCGCGTTCGGCTCGTGCAGGTGCGCGGCCTCGGCGTCGGCGAACCAGCGGCGGAACATCACCACGGGGTCGGAGTCGGCTCCGGACTCGTCCAGGCCGGCGGCGCCGTACTCCCTGCGGAGCGTCGCCAGATCGGGCTCGTCCGCCGCTGTGTGGTCACCGGGCATAGGCCGAACCTAGTCCGTGCGGCAGAATGCCGATGATTCTCTCAAAGTCGAAGGAGACTGCGGATGCCTGAGGTACACCACGGACTGGAAGGCGTCGTCGCCTTCGAGACCCAGATCGCCGAGCCGGACAAGGAAGGCTCCGCGCTTCGCTACCGAGGCGTCGACATCGAGGACCTGGTCGGCCGGGTGCCGTTCGAGAACGTCTGGGGCCTGCTCATCGATGGCAGCTACTCGCCCGGCCTCGCACCGGCCGAGCCGTACAACCTGCCGGTGCACACCGGTGACGTGCGGGTCGACGTCCAGGCCGCTGTCGCGATGCTCGCACCGGCCTTCGGCTTCGGGCAGACCTACGACATCAGCGACGAGCAGGCCCGCGAGGACCTCGGCCGCGTGGCCGTGATGGTCCTCTCGTACGCCGCCCAGTCGGCGCGCGGCCTCGAGCAGGCAGTCGTCCCGCAGCGGGCGGTCGACCAGGGCGAAACGCTGGCCGAGAAGTTCCTGATCCGCTGGAAGGGCGAGGCGGACCCCAAGCACGTCAAGGCGATCGATGCCTACTGGAGCAGCGCCGCCGAGCACGGCATGAACGCCTCGACGTTCACCGCCCGGGTGATCACCTCGACCGGTGCCGACGTCGCCGCGGCGTTCTCCGGCGCGATCGGCGCGATGAGCGGCCCGCTCCACGGCGGCGCCCCGTCGCGGGTCCTCGGGATGATCGAGGACGTCGAGAAGTCCGGCGACGCGACCGGCTACGTCAAGGGCCTGCTCGACTCCGGGGAGCGGCTGATGGGCTTCGGCCACCGCGTCTACCGTGCCGAGGACCCGCGGGCGCGGGTGCTTCGCCGTACGGCGAAGGAGCTCGACGCCCCCCGCTACGAGGTCGCCGAGGCGCTCGAGAAGGCCGCGCTGGCCGAGCTCAAGGAGCGCCGTCCCGACCGCGTGCTGGAGACGAACGTCGAGTTCTGGGCAGCCATCGTCCTCGACTTCGCGGAGGTGCCGGCCAACATGTTCACGTCCATGTTCACCTGTGCCCGCACCGGCGGCTGGTCGGCGCACATCCTCGAGCAGAAGCTCACCGGCCGGCTGATCCGCCCGTCCGCGATCTACACCGGTCCGCCCGCACGCAAGGCCGACGAGGTCGACGGCTGGAACGCGGAGTGGGCCGGCTGAGAGCGTCCGGAGACGGTCCGAGGTACGAGGACCGACTCCGGCCAGGCGCGAGGGTCGAAGTAGCCGCGGTGAAGCGCGAGGAACGAGCGCGCCACCGACCGGCGTATCGAGGCCGGGCCCGGCTCGCCTGCGCCTGCGCGTTCGTCGCGGCCTCGTTCATCACGTCGCCGGGCTCGCCGGCGTTGTCGGCGCCGGTGGCGCCGGTCTCGTCCTCGGCGCCGGAAGTGCTGGTCCACCGGGTCGATGTCGGCCCGCAGACGCTGACGCTGCGGCTGACACCGGTCCGGCTGCGGGCACCGAGCTTCGAAGTGCTCGTGCAGCGGGCCGACGGGACGCTCGTCCCACGGTCGGTACGACCACCACGGCGTACGTCGGCACCGTCGACCATCGTCGCGGCTGGGTGGCGGTCGCGCATCGCGGCCGCGACGGCGTCCTCCGCGGACAGCTGCGCCAAGCGCTGCCGCCGTACGCCGCGCTCGACCTGGTCGACAGCGCCCGGACCGGATCACCCACGCCGGCTCCGCCCCGCCCGCAACGACCACGACGCCAACGGCGACCGGGTCCAGCTCCTCGGCGTCGCCCGGCGCACCCAACTCGGCGCCGAGCTGCTCAGCCATCTCCGGAGGGCGGGTCAGCTTCACCCCGCCCGTGGTCGTCGCCAGCGACACCCTCGACTGGTTCACGTATGTCGTGACCGACGGCACCGAGCGGCGGGCGACCGGCATGGTGCTGGTGCGCGTCGATCCCTAGCAAGCCGCCGTTGTTCGAGGAGGTCGCGCGCCACCGTTGGTCGAGGAGGACGCGCCCACCGCTGGTCGAGCAGGGTCGCGCCCACCGCTGGTCGAGGAGGACGCGCCCACCGCTGGTCGAGGAGGTCGCGCCCACCGCTGGTCGAGGAGGTCGCTCTGCCCACCGTTGGTCGAGGAGGACGCGCCCACCGCTGGTCGAGCAGGTCGCGCCCACCGCTGGTCGAGGAGGACGCGCGCCACCGCTGGTCGAGGAGGACGCGCACCACCGCTGGTCGAGGAGGACGCGCGACCACCGCTGGTCGAGGAGGTCGCGCCCACCGCTGGTCGAGGAGGTCGCCCTGCGCTGGTCGACGAGGCCGTGACCACCGTTGGTCGAGGAGGTCGCTCTGCGACCGTCACGAGACCCCTCTGCCGGCCGCTTGCGGTCCGCTGTGGGCTGGGTCCCCTGTTTACGAGGGACGTGGTTGCTCGCCGTCGTTGGTTGACGGCGCTGTCCCCGCGGCCCTGCCCGGGCTCAGCGTTGTCTGAGGTGCTCGCTGTGGTTGCGGTCGTGGCGTGATGACCACCTTTCGTCCACACCTCGATTGCTGCGGATCGCCTGTCCACAGGCGGGTTCGGGGTGTTTGGTTGTGTCGGATGTTCCATATTGAATAGGTCTCATGGATCTCGGGACCGCACCCCTCTTCGACCTCACCGCCCCGGCGGACGAGGTCGTGCGAGCAGGTTGCGGTGTCGCGATCCGATGAGCTGCTCGCCAGCATCCGCGAGCGCCGCTCGGTCATCGCCGAGCAGGAGATCGCCACCGTCCGCGAGATCGCGGAATGGGCCGGCGAGCACGTCGTCGACGACGAGGCTGCCGCGGCGACGTTGATCGAGCGGGGTCTGGACACCGGTCTCCCTCTCGCCGGACCCGGCGCACCGCTGATCTCCGACTTCGCGGTGATGGAGCTCAGTGCCTTGTTGGGCCGGTCGTTGGACTCGGGTCGCAACTACGTCGGGCAGGTCATCGAGCTCGCCCACCGGCTCCCGCGGACCGTGGGCCCGGGTGCTGGACGGTGAGGTGCCGGTGTGGAAGGCGCTGCGGATCGCCGACCACACCCGGCTGCTGCCCCAGGACGCCGCGGCGTTCGTCGACGCACAGCTGGCTCCCTATGCGCACGGGTGCAGCTGGGCGCAGGTCGACCGGCTCGTCGAGGAAGCCTTGGTCAGGTTCGACCCCGCAGCGGCCGAAGAACGACGCCGAGACGCCCGCGACCACCGCCACGTCGACCTCGGCCTGGACCAGGTCGGCTACGACGGCATCGCCCACGGCACCACCGCCCTCGACGCCGCCGACGCCCTCGACCTCGAACAAGCCATCGCCCGCCGCGCCAAGCTCAACGGCCAGCTCGGCGACGAGGACTCCCTCGACGTACGGCGCGCCAAGGCGCTGGGTGAGATCGCCCGGGAGGACCTGATCCTCGACCTGCGAGGTCGCCGACCCCGACACCGGGGAGATCACCCGCACCGTCCCGGGTCGCAAGACCGAGCTCATCCTCCACCTCTCCGCGACCGACCAGACCGTGGGCCGGTTCGGCAACACCCGCACCCCGATCAGCGGTCGAGCAGATCAAGTCCTGGCTCAGCCTGCGCGAACACCTCGGTGATCGTCCGGCCGGTCCTCGACCTCGCCGGCCACCAGCCGGTGGACTCCTATGAGATCCCCGACCGGATCCGCCGCCAGGTCACCGAACGCGACCACCACTGCGTCTTCCCGCACTGCACCAAACCGGCCGAACGCTGCGACCTCGACCACATCGAGCCCCACGCCGACGGCGGAGCGACCTGTCCGTGCAACCTCGCGCCCCTGTGCCGCGGACACCACCGGCTCAAGACCGCCGGCCGGGCCTCCTACCGGATGCTCACCCCCGGCACCTACCACTGGACCCTGCCGTCGGGGACCTACCTCGTGGACCCCACCGGCACCCACCCGCTCACCGGGTCCACAGCACCCGACCCGCCCGAGGAGTAGCTACCCAGCCCCACACCCCGCCACCGGCGGGGCTACAGGCATGCCCGGGGTGGTTTCGAGGCTCTCGCTGCGCTCCTCGCACCTCAACCAGCGCCTTCGGCCGTACCCGCACACGACCGAACCACCCGCCGTACCTCTCGCGACCGCAACCACAGCGAGCACCTCAAACAACGCCGAGCCCGGGCAGGGCCCGGGGGACAGCGCCGTAACCAACGACGGCGAGCCACCACGTCCCTCGTAAACAGAGGACCCAGCCCACCGCGGACCGCAAGCTACAGGCAAGGGGGTCTCGTGACGGTCGCAGAGCGACCTCCTCGACCAGCGGTGGTTGCGACCTCCTCGACCAACGGTGGCTGCGACCTCCTCGACCAACGGTGGCTGCGACCTCCTCGACCAGGACGGTGGCTGCGACCTCCTCGACCAACGGTGGCTGCGACCTCCTCGACCACGGTCGGCACGTAGGTTGGACGGATGGATCTCGGAGCTCGGATCTCGATGTGGGACGCCGAGGCGGCGACCTATGACGAGCCCGCCGACCACGGACTCGCTGACCCGGACGTCCGCGAGGCGTGGCGCCGCCTGCTGCTCGCGGCGATCCCGCCGCCGCCGGGCCGCGTGGTCGAGCTCGGCTGCGGCACGGGGACGTTGGCGAGGCTGCTGGCCGAGGAGGGCTACCGCGTCGACGGGCTGGACTTCGCGCCGGAGATGGTGGTCCGCGCTCGCGCCAAGCTGGCCGGCTTCGCCGGGGTGACCGTCAAGCAGGGCGATGCGTCCGAGCCGGCGCTGCCGGCGGCGTCGTACGACGTCGTGCTGTCCCGGCACGTCCTGTGGGCAATGCCCGACCCGGCGGCCGCAATGCGTCGCTGGATCCGGCTGCTCGTGCCCGGCGGCCGCCTGGTGCTGGTCGAGGGCATGTGGTCGACCGGAGCCGGACTGACGGCGGCGCAGACGGTCGAGCTGGTGGTCGGAGCCGGCCTGGACCCCGAGCTGACGCTCCTCGACGACCCGGCGCTGTGGGGCGGGCCGACCGCGGACGAGCGCTACCTGGTGACGGCGGTCAGCGCCGCCTGACGAACCACGACGTCTCGGCTCGCGCCGCCTTGCGGGTGAGCGAGATGTGCACGTGGTCGCGGTGCCGGAGGGTGGCGGAACAGGTCCGGATCCGCCGGCAGCTCGAGCTCTTGTACGGCTCGGCCTCGTAGCGGTCCCAGGCCGAGTACATGTGGTCGTTCCAGATCACGTACATGACACCCATCCGCCGGGCGCGGGCGTGCTCGTTGCCCGATCGGTCGGTGGCGAAGAGGTCGTCGAGGAACGCCCGGACCCGCTCCCGGTCCGCACGAATGCTCACCGAGACCGTCCAGTCGAAGGCACGTCCCTCGTTGTGCTCGGAGGTGCCGCCGCCGTGGCACCGGCGGAGGATCCCGCCGAAGCCGCCGCCGTACTTGCGCACGATCCAGCGACCGAGCTCCACCGTCCCCGGCTTCGCCTGCGAGCGCAACGCGACGCCGGCTGGTACGACGGGTAGTCCTCGATCGGCGTCGGCGCGGCCCCGGCGGAGCGCGCGAGCCGCGTCGCGAGTATCGGCGACCCCGTGCGGCATGCGCGCCCAACGGCGAGCGGACACCGAAGGCGGCTCGACACGCCCTCGCCTAGCGGCTCGGGCTACTCGACGAGCGGAGCGGGTCAGTACGAAAGGCCGGACTCGATAGCCCAAACGACCAGTTGCGCCCGGTCGCGCGCACCTCAGCTTCACCATGGCGCGGCTGACGTGGGTGCGCACGGTGTCGGGGCTGACCACCAGCTCCTCGGCGATCTCGGCGTTGGACCGGCCGGTCGCCACCCAGCCGATGATCTCCCGCTCGCGCTCGGTGAGCTCGTCGATCCGCGGGTGCGGCTTGGTGGCGGGCCGGGAGCCGAAGTGCTCGATCACCGTGCGGGTGACGGACGGAGCGAGCAGCGAGCCGCCGTCGGCGACGATCCGGATCGCGTCCAGCAGGTCGGCCGGCTCGGCGTCCTTGAGGAGGAACCCGCTGGCGCCGTGCCGGAGCGCCTCGAAGACGTACTCGTCGAGCTCGAACGTCGTCAGCATCACCATCCGCACGTCCCCGAGGTCGGGGTCGGCGGTGACCTCCTGGAGCAGGCTCGAGGCCGTCGCGCACCGGCATCCGGATGTCGCAGAGCACCACGTCGGGGCGGGTACGACGCAGCATCCCGAGCGCTTCCCGGCCGTCCCCGGCCTCGCCGGCCAGCTCGAGGTCGGGCTCGGACGTCGATGAGGGTCGCCAGGCCCATCCGCACCAGCGGCTGGTCGTCGACGAGGGCCACCCGGATCACAGCGGGAGCTCCGCCACGACCTCGAAGCCGCCACCGCGCGACGCGGTCCGGCGCGCAGCGAGCCGCCCGAGCCCGTCGACACGCGCGCCGCATCCCGCTGATGCCCATGCCCTCATCCTGCACCGCGCCACCCCGCCCGTCGTCGCCGCACGGCGACGCACCAGCCGATCGACCGTCGCGGGTCCACTCGACCGAGACGCGGTCGGCTGTCGCCCGCGTGCCGCAGCACGTTGGTGAGCGCCTCCTGCACCACGACGTAGGCGACCTCGCCGACCGGCTCCGGCACCGGCGCCGGGATCGCCCGCGACGTCCGACGCGCAGACGCCGGCCGCCCGCACCCGGTCGACCAGCGCGGGCAGGTCGGCAAGGCCGGACGCGGGCCGGCGGGGCTGCGGCACCCGACGATCACCGCGAGCTCCGCGCGCAGCGCCTCGAGCGACTCGCGGCTGCTGTCCCGGATCGCCTCGAGGCTCGCGCGCGCCTTCGCGGGATCCCGGTCGAGCACGTGGAGCGCCGACGCCCGCCTGCATCGCGATCACCGCCAGCCCGTGGCCGACGCCGTCGTGGAGGTCCTGCGCCATCCGCAGCTGCTCCTCGGTGGCGGCCCGGTCCTGCGCGGTCCTTGATCGCTCGCGCGCCGGATCGCGCGCGCCGGTACCGATCGCCGCGGCGGCCGCGACCAGCGCGCCGCTGCCGAACGACTGCCACAGGCTGATGTCGACGACGTCGCTCGCGCAGACCCGCTCGCCAGGAGGCCGGCCCAGATCAGGACGCCGGAGCCGAGGACCGAGGGCAGCCACCGCCGGACCTCGAACGACAGCGCCGCCAGCAGGGTGGCCACGGGGACGGTCAGGAAGATCGGCCCGTCGTCGCCGCCGATCGCGAAGTAGGCGCCGACCACGAGGCCGTGAGCGAGGACCACGCAGGCGGGTGCGCCCGACCGCGAACAAGGCAGGCAGCGCCGCCGCGATCCCCAGCGACGACCGGCCCCGGGTGCCCGGAGGTTCACGCCGATCGAGCCGGCCACGACCACGGCTGCCAACGGCAGCAGCCACCAGCGGCGAGCGGGTACGGAGCGCATCCATGGTTCGAACCTAGACGGGCCGCCGGGCCGCCGCCGTACAACCGCGAGCGGCGCCGCCGTACGCAGATCTGCGTAGACCGGTGCCGCGCACCGGCGGACGCGCTCGGCGCCGCCGACGGCACGGTGGAGGCATGAACCAGAACCAGACCACCGTGGTCACCACCGAAGCGCTGACGAAGAAGTACGGCGACCGGCTCGCCGTCGACCGCGTCAGCATGACGGTGATGCGCGGCGAGGTGTATGGCTTCCTCGGTCCCAACGGGGCCGGCAAGACCACCACGCTGCGGATGTTGCTCGGGCTTGGTCCGGCCCACCGCCGGCTCGGCCGGCGACCGGCACCCTCGGGACCGACCGGATCGGCGCCCTGATCGAGGGCCCCGGCTTCCACCCCTACCTCTCCGGGCGCGACAACCTGCGCACGATGGCGCGCTACCGCGGGCTCGCCGACGCGGAGGTCGAACGCGTCCTCGAGCGGGTCGACCTGGCCGACCGGGCCACCGACAAGTTCAAGGGCTACTCGCTCGGCATGAAGCAGCGCCTCGGCGTCGCCGCCGCGCTGATGGGCGATCCCGGAGCTGATCGTGCTCGACGAGCCCACCAACGGGCTCGACCCGGCCGGCATGGCCGACATGCGGGCGCTGGTCGTCGACCTCGCCCGCGGCGGCCAGACGGTGCTGCTGTCGAGCCACCTGCTGGCCGAGGTGCAGGAGATCTGCGACCGGGTCGGCGTCATCAACAACGGCCGGCTGCTGCGCGAGTCGACCGTGGCCGAGCTGCGCGGCGGCTCGTCCCTGCGGGTCCGCGGCCACTCCCGAGCCCGAGGCGCTCGCGGTCGCGATGCGGCTGGCCGGCGACGACGGCGTACGACGCACGCCGGCCGGCCTGGCGCTCGACCTCGCCCGCCGACGCCGCCCCGCACGCTCATCCGTGAGCTGGTCGCGGCCGGGGTCGACGTACACGAGGTCACCCCCGCCGAGCGGAGCCTCGAAGAGGTCTTCTTCGAGATGACCTCGACCGACCCGATGAGCCGAGAAGGAGCCTGTGTCATGAGCACCATCACTGCACCCGCCGACATCGGACGCGCCACCCGGGCCGAGATGCTGCGGCTGCGCAAGTGGCCGGCCGTCTGGATCACGCTCGGCACCTGGCTGGCGCTGAGCCTGATGTTCGGCTACCTGTTCAACTACCTGTCCTACACGACCGGCGACAGCTCGTTCTCCAACGAGGGCGCCACCAAGGCGACGCTGCTGGCCGAGATGATGCCGGCGAACGCGCCCGAACGTGTTCCTCCAGGGCATGCCGATGTTCGGCGGCGCGCTGATGCTGGTGCTGGGCGCGATCGTCGCCGGCAACGGCTACGGCTGGGGCACCTGGAAGACCGTCTTCTCCCTGGGTGTCGCGCCGCTCGGGCGCGATCCTCGGCTCGCTGGCCGCGCTGACCGTGTTCGTGGTGGCCACCCTGGTGACCTCGTTCGTGTTCGACCTCGGGCTGTCCCTGCTGGTCGCGACGACCGAGTCGCAGGACGATCGTGATGCCGTCCGCTCGGCTCCGTCGCCGAGTGCGGCCGGCGCCGGCTTCCTGGTGCTGGAGATGTGGGCGCTGATCGGGCTTCGCGCTCGGCACCATCGCCCGTGGCCCGGCGCTCTCCGTCGGACTGGGCCTGGTCTGGGCGCTCGTGGTCGAGAACCTGCTGCGCGGCGTCGGCCAGCTCCTCGACTGGGTCGACACCCTGACGATGGTCCTGCCCGGCACGGCCGGCGGCTCGCTGATCGGCTCCATCGTGGGTCTGGACGGCGCCGACACGGCCCCCGGCATCCTCGACACCGTCTCCGGCCCGCAGGCCGCGATCACCGTCGCCTGCTACATCGTGGTCGCGGCCGTGGTCAGCATCGTCGTCGTACGACGGCGCGACGTGGCCTGACGATCGGCCGGGTCAGGCCGTTCGTGGACCTCGGCGCCTCGGCGTCGGGGTCCAGGCGGTCCGCCTCCTGGAGCCGCGCATCCAGCGCGCTCCGCTGCTCGGCCACCTCTCCGCGCTCTTCCCGAGCGGCGACCTCGAGCTGGTCGGCCTCGGCACGCATCCGCTCGGCCTCCGCCTCGACGCTCTGCACCTCGGCTTCGCGCCTCCGCAGCTCCGGTGCCTGCAGCTCCGCTTCGCTGCGGATCTCCTCCGCCCGCTCGCGGTTGGAGTTATGCCGCTGCTTCGTGGCGGCCACCACGACGGCGCCGATGATCAGCAGCGCCACGACGGCGATCACGATCCAGATCCAGGTGTCCATGAGTCCTCCCTCAGTCCCGAGGGCGGTAACCGTTCGGCGGACCGGCAAACCCCGAGGGTCAAACCCGCTTCGCGAAGCAGCGGTTGAGCTCACTGTCGGCGTAGTGCCCGAACCCGGCGATCGGCAGGTAGCCGGACGACTCGTAGAGCGCGATGGCCTCGGGCTGCATCAGACCGGTCTCGAGGACGATCAGGTCGTGGCCGGCGGCGACCGCCGTGTTCTCCAGCTCGGCGAGGATCCGGCGGGCCAGGCCGGTCCCACGGTGCTCGGGTACGACGTACATCCGCTTGATCTCGGCACCGAGCGAGCCGCCGAGCACGAGGACCGGCGTGCGACGCCAGGCGCCGGTGCCGACGGGGACGCCGTCGAGGTAGGCCACGAGGAACAGACCCTCGGGCGGGTCGAACATGCCGGGGTCGAGAGGCGTCTCGTCGGGGCCGCCGTAGCGCTCGACGTACTCCTCCTGGACCCGGGCGACGAGCGCGACCGCGTCCGGGTCGCCGTAGGCCACCATCCGGAGGTCGAGCACGCTGTCCATCACGAATACCGATTTATCACCGTCGTCACGCGGCTGTCACACTGGTTACCTCCTGACAGCGTCGTCAGTGTCCTCTCCGTCGATGAGAAGGTTGACACGTGACGAACCTTGCCCCTCTGACAATTCCCGCAGAGCTCAAGCCCGCCGACGGTCGGTTCGGAGCCGGCCCGTCGAAGATCCAGACCGGCCACCTCGACGCGCTCGCCGCGACCGGTGCCGACCTGATGGGCACGTCCCACCGCCAGGCCCCCGTGAAGAACACCGTCGGCCGGGTGCGGGAAGGTCTCGCGGCCCTGTTCGACCTGCCCGAGGGCTACGAGGTGGTGCTGGGCAACGGTGGCGCGACGGCCTTCTGGGACATCGCGACCTTCGGCCTGATCGAGAAGAAGAGCCAGCACCTCAGCTTCGGAGAGTTCTCGTCCAAGTTCGCCAAGGCCGCCGAGCTGGCGCCGTGGCTCGACGCCCCGTCGGTGATCAAGTCCGAGCCGGGCAGCCTTCCCGATGCGGTCGCCGAGGCCGGCGTCGACGTCTACGGCTGGGCGCACAACGAGACCTCGACCGCGGTCATGGCGCCGATCGTGCGCCCCGAGGGTGCCGACGAGGGCGCGCTCGTGCTCATCGACGCCACGTCCGGCGCCGGTGGCCTGCCCGTCGACCTCAACCAGGTCGACACCTACTACTTCGCCCCGCAGAAGTGCTTCGCCTCGGACGGTGGCCTCTGGATCGCGCTGATGTCGCCGGCCGCCCTCGAGCGGGCCGCGCGGATCGCCGCGAGCGACCGGCACATCCCGGCGTTCTTCGACCTGCCGACCGCGATCGACAACTCTCGCGAAGAACCAGACCTACAACACCCCGTCGGTCGCCACCCTCTTCCTGATGGCCGAGCAGCTGGACTGGATGAACAGCCTCGGCGGGCTCAAGGGCATGGTCGAGCGCACGACCGAGTCGTCCAACGCGCTCTACGGCTGGGCCGAGCGGACGTCGTACACGACGCCGTACGTCGCCGACCCGAGCCACCGCTCACTGGTCATCGGCACCATCGACTTCGACGACGCGATCGACGCTGCCGAGATCGCCAAGGTGCTGCGGGCCAACGGGATCGTCGACACCGAGCCCTACCGCAAGCTCGGTCGCAACCAGCTGCGGATCGCGATGTACCCGGCCATCGACCCGGCCGACGTCGAGGCGCTCACCAGGTCCATCGACTACGTCGTCGCCAATCTCTGACGGAGCCGACTCTGACGCCGAGAGGGCGCCGGCGCTCCCACCACGCCCACCCGAGCATCACGACCACGACGAGCAAGCCGCCGGCGATCTCGTCGACGACGTAGTGCTCGGCGTAGTAGACCAGCGAGAACAGCATGCTCACCGGGTAGAGGATCACGGCCCACCGCCACGGATGGGCGAACCTGGTGATCGCCCACCACGCGATGAAGATCGCCAGGGCCGAGTGCAGCGACGGCATCGCCGCGACCTGGTTGCCGATCGCCGAGACGCTCTGTTGCGCCGTGTTGCTGCTGCTCGCCGAGGCCGTGAGGTCGAACCAGCCGCGGCCGGTGATCCGAGCGACGTCGTCGGTCAGGTAGCCGTCCCGCGCCGCCATCCACGGCGGCGCCATCGGGTAGACCATGAAGCAGATGACCGAGATCGAGATCATCGTCAGGTAGCGACGCATGTAGTACACCCACTCGGTGCGGTTCCGCTTCCAGAGGAAGGCGCCGATCGCGAGCGCCGCGAAGAAGTGGGAGTAGTACACGGTGGTCAGCACGACGTCGTACCACTGCGGCGTCATCGACTGCCGGCACGGCACCCCGCACAGGTGCGCTTGCAGGTACTCGGTCGGCAGGGTGCCGCCGAACAGCCAGCGGTCGGCGTCGATGGGCTCGGTGACGTGGACGCTGAACAAGCCGAGGTCGTCGGAGACGCCCCGGCTGTAGAGGTAGACGAGGAGGACCGCGAACGGCGGCCACCAGTCGCGCAGGAAGTGCAGGTGCTCCGCCACCGGTCGGCGCACGTCCCAGGCGACGGTCGCCAGCCAGAGGATGATGACGACCTGGTAGCCCTGCCGGGGGAGACCACCGAAATAGATGAAGAGGACCAGGCCCGCGACGTACACCACGATGCCGGCTACCCGGGCCACGTCGACCCTCCGCAGGCCCGGCCGCACCGCCTCCGCAGTCATGCACACCTCCGATGAGGGAGGATATCCATCGATCCCAACGTGCTGCTCAGAGCCGGCTGTTGATCCGGTCGTACGTCGACCGGCCGAACGCGACCATCCGGGCCAGCTCCACCTCCGTGGGGGTGGCCCGGAGCGTTTCCAGGGCTGCGTCGATCGCGTCGTCGCGCGGCCAGCCGTAGACGCCGGCACTGATCAGCGGGAAGGCGATCGACTTCGCACCCAGCTCGTCGGCGACCTCGAGCGCCCGGCGGTAGCAGGACGTCAGCAGCGAGCGGTCGCGCTGGCCGGCGTTGTAGTTGGGCCCGACCACGTGGATCACCCAGCGCGCGGGCATCTGCCCGGCGGTCGTCCAGCCGGCGTCACCGGTCGCGAGCCCGTCGGGGAAGCGTCGTACGCAGTCCTCGAACACGGCCTGGCCGCCGGCCGCATGGATCGCTCCGTCGACTCCTCCCCCACCCCGCATCCGGTTGTTCGCCGCGTTGACCACCGCGTCCAGGTCCTGCTGGGTGATGTCGCCGTCGACGACCTCGATCTCCATGGACCCGAGCCTGCCACTCCCCGCCGCTGCGTCAACCGATGAGCCGCAGCACGGCGCGTTCCATCGCGGCCTGGCGCTGGTCCGCGTCGTCGTAGCTTCGCCGGACAGCGGTACGGATGGTGCTGCCCTCCTCGTAGGCGTCGATCACCCTCGGATCGACGTACGCCGACCGCGCGAGCGTGGGCGTGTTGCCGAGGTAGTCCGCGACCTCGCGCATGGCAGCGGTCACCGCCCGCTTCCGCGCCGTCTTGCTCGCATCCGGTCCGGGTGCCTCGGCGAGCGCGGCGGAGGCGAGCACCGTCGCGTGCCAGGTGCGGAAGTCCTTCGCCGTGGCGTCGAGGCCGCTCGCCTCGCGCAGGTACTCGTTGACCGCGTCCGGCGTCAACGACCGCCAGCCACGCTCCGCGCGGTAGGCCAGCAGGCAGGGGTCGGACGGCGTACGCCGGCGCCGCATCCGGTCCAGCGGATCCGCCACGAGCAGGTCGTCGACCTCGATCCGGTGCTCGATGCCGGACTTGCCGACGAACTCGAACACGAGGATCCCGCGTTCCTTGCGCACGTGCCGGCGTTCCAGCGTCGTGAGCCCGAAGGAACCGTTCTCCTCGGTGTAGACGTCGTTGCCGATCCGGAAGTACCCCAGGTCCAGCAGTCGTACGGCGACCGCGCACCCGACCTCCTCGGACACCTCCTCGCTCGCGAGGTCCGCCAGCACCCGCTCCCGCACCCGCGGCAGCCGCCGGCCGAACCGGAGCACCCGGTCGTACTTCTCCGCCGAGCGCTGCTCGACCCAGGTCGGGTGGTAGATGTACTGCCGCCGCCCGGCCTCGTCGGTGCCGACCGCCTGGAGGTGGCCGCGCGGGTAGGGACAGATCCACACGTCCTCCCACGCGGGCGGGATCACCAGCGCCCGGCACCGCGCAGCGTCGTCGCCCGTCAGTCGCTGGCCGTGCTCGTCGAGGTAGACGAAGCCCTTGCCGGCCCGGCGCCGGGTCCAGCCGGGCTGGTCGGGTGAGGTTCGGCGCAGCACGGGCTGAAGGTAACCGCTCGCGACCCGCTCAGACGAGCGACAGGCGCACCTTCGCCTCGGTGCCTTCCTCGAGCCCCTCGGCCACGCGCACCGCCTTCTTCACCGGCAGCACGTAGGTCTTGCGCTCGCCGCTGGGAAAGACCGACGTGCGCCAGGTGCTCGAACCGACCGTCACCTCGACCCGGACGCTGCCGAATCCCTTGCCCGGCTCGGCCGTCGCCTCGATCTCGTCGGAGACGTCGAACGGCAGGCTCACGAAGAACCACGCGCCTGAAGTCGCCTCGTCCTTCGCGTCCCACCGCCACAGCGGCGCTGCGAAGTCGTACGTCGTCACGCCGCTCATGGTGCCAGCCGGCTCCGACAGGAGCTCAGCGTGGACGCAGGGAGCGGATCAGCACGACGAGGATCACGACCCCGACCAGACCGCCGATCGCCCAGGGATAGAAGGGACGAAAGACGTCCTGGGCGGGCTCGTCCTTGTCGGTAGGCGTGCTCGACCCGCCCTGGTCGCCGTCGGGGCTCCGGTCCGCCCCCTCCAGCTCGGACTGCAGCGCCCTCGGCAGCTTGATCCGCAGCACCTCGCTGTTCACGCCTTCGGAGCTGACGTAGACGGTCCCGTCCTTCGACACCGCGATGCCCTCGCCCTGCTCCTGGTCCGGCAGCCCGATCTCACCGACCGGCTCCAACGAGGGCCAGCGGTAGAAGGCCGCGTCGCCGTACCCGCGCAGCACGAAGTGCTTCCCGTCAGGGAAGAACGCGCCGTCGGTCACGATCGGCAGCATGTCCTCACCGAGCAGCTCGAGCTCGTTGGTGCCGTCCTCGTCGAGCTTCGCGGGTGCGGCGTAGAGGCGGCCGATGAACTCCTTCGCGACGACCAGGACCTGCCCCGACTTCGGGTGCACCAGCAGCGCCTCGGCGTCGTGGGGTCCGTCGGCGAAGGCCAGCTCGTAGGTCGTCGGGTCGACCGCGCCGTCCTCGCCGAACGGCACCCGGAGCAGCTCGATCGACTCGCGGGAGGCGGTGTTGTCGCCGATGTCGCCGACCAGCACGTCGCCGTCGGGCAGCACCGACATCGCCTCGACATCCGTGGGTTCGCCGTCCCACGTGGTCACTGCCACCGTGTGGCCGTCGGCGGGGTCGACGGTGAACACCCGGCCCGTGTCGCCGGAGTCGTTGACGGTCGCGAACAGGCCGTCCTCGATCGCCAGCCCGCTCGACTCGATGATCTCCGGATCGGCGAACGAGAAGGCCACGTCGTCGTCAGCCGGCCCGCCCGCACCGACGGCGAACCCCAGGCCGAACGGCAGTACCGCGAGCGCGGCGAGCAGCTTCTCCAACCGGCTCACCCGACCTCGTCGGTGGACCCGAGCAGCACGGCGAGCCGCGGCGTGACCTGCCAGCTGGCGACGAGGTCGTCGTACTCCCGCTGGAGCGTGGGGTCCGCGGCCGCCCCGGTCCGCACCGCGCGGAGCAGGGTGTTGCGCGGCGTGTGCCGACTCTCCACGAACTGCATGACGTCGACACGGTAGCCAGACAGCCGCAACAGCATCTCGCGCAGCGCGTCGGTCAGGGTGTCGGCGAACCGCTCGCGCAGGATGCCGTGCCGGGTGAGGGAGGAGTACGGCGCCGGGGTCGGCGCCGCGCGCAGCTGGGCCGCGATGTCGTGGTGGCAGCAGGGCGCGGCCAGCACCAGCGGCGCCTGCCACTCGATCGCGCGGGCGAGCGCCTCGTCGGTGGCGGTGTCGCACGCGTGCAGGGCGAGTACGACGTCGGGCCGCTGGTCGCGCTCGGGAAGGATCGCCCCGTCGATCGAGCCGACCACGAAATCCGCGTCGCATGCCCAATTTCTTGGCGCATCTCGGCGGCGATGCCGGCGTTGTGCTCCGCCGACTGCTGCTTCACGTCGATGCCGATCAGCCGCACCGGAAGCCCGCGTTGCGCGGTCAGGTAGCGGTGGGCGGCGAAGGTCAGGTAGCCGTTGCCGCAGCCCAGGTCGACGATCCGCAGCGGGTCGTCGGGGGTGGGCGTGCGCAGCTGTTTGCCGAGCGCCTCCGTGATCGACGCGTCGAGGATCCGCACGAATTCCTCGACCTGGCGGTACTTCGCCTGCCGGCTCGGCTTGATCCGCCCCTCGGCGTCGGCCAGACCGAGCGCCGCCAGCACCGGGTCGTCCTCCGGCAGCAGCCGCTCCTTCTCGCGGTCGTGCGCCCGCACGGCCTCGACCGGCGCGGCCCGGCCAGCGGTGTGGGTGACGGCGTCGAGCTTCTTGGTCACCCGCAGCTGGTGGACCTGGGTCGTGGTCTCGACGTGCCAGTTGCCGAACGGCTCCGCCAGCAGCGCATCGACCGCGGCACCGGCCGCGTCCCCGACCAGGTGGTTGGCGGTGAAGGCCTGGGTGGCGTCGTACGTCGTGATCTGCAGGTGCGGCCCCGCCTTCAGGTCCACCCACCGCAGCTCGGCCCGCCGCCACTGAGGCTGTCTGTTGGGAGGCTGCTGGCCCTTCTGCCGACCCGACGCCAACCCGCGCACCAGCGCGTCCGGGTCGAGCAGGTGGGCGCGGATCCGCGCGAGGCCGTCGGCGAGCGACTCGGTCGTGGAGCTCATTTCAGGATGGCCGCCACGACGACGATCACCAGCAGTGCCGCCAGCGCGACCGGGATGACGAGTCGGCGGTGGCGGGGGTTCACCCAACGATCCTAGGGGCCGGGTGGCACGAGAAATGACTCGATGCGCCGTGCGATGTCCTCAACGTCCCGCAGGGTGCCGTCGGCGATCGCCATGATCAGGTCGAACTTCTCATCCTGGGTGGCCTGGAAGCCGTGGTCGTTCATCCCGACAAAGAGTCGGAGCGAGACCAAGCCGAGCCGCTTGTTGCCATCGACCAGTGCGTGATTGGTGACGATCGAGTGCGTCAAGGCGGCAGCCTTGAGGACGAGCGTCGGGTAGGCGTCGTCGCCGAACACGGTCGCCTGAGGTCGGGCAAGCGCAGACTCGAACAGACCGACGTCACGGATTCCGGGTGACCCGAGCAGCTGCTTCGATCGCGAGGAGGTCGTCCAGCCGGAGGTACTCCGTCACCGGTCAGACCGAGCCGAGGCGGTCGAGAGCCTCACGGATCCTCCTCGAGGATCCCCTTGATCAGCTCGTCGCGCTTCTGCGCCGCGCTTGGCGATGTACTCCTCGATCGCCCGCACCACGGTCTCCTGCATCGAGCGGCCCTCCCGCTCGGCGGTCGCGCGCAGCAGCGCGCGTCTGCTCGTCGGTGAGTCGGAGCGTCATGGCCATGCCAGTCATGATACCGCGTGGTATCAGGTGATACCAAGCCTCAGCCCGGTCGGCCAGCAGCTCGGCGAGGTGGAGCGCCCGCACGCTCTCGAGGTCGTCGAGCTGCAGGGCGCACGACAGGCCGTCGGCGAGGACCACGGTCTCGGGGTCTGCCGCGAGCGCGGACCGCACCGCCGGCAGCAGATGGGACTCCGCGATGGCGACCGAGGTCTCGTAGTGCCCCTTCTCGACGCCCCAGTTGCCCGCCAGGCCGCAGCAGCCGGGTACGACGGTGACGGTCGCGCCGGCGCGTTCGAGAAGCGCGCGATCGGTGGCCCAGCCGAGCACCGAGGAGTGGTGGCAGTGCGGCTGCGCGACGACCTGCACCCCGCTGAGGTCCGGCAGCGGGAGGTCGAGCCGGTCGATCAGCTCGGCCAGCGTCACCACGGCCAGGCCGGCATCCGACCGGAGCGCCGCCGTACAAGAAGGCTCGACGCCGAGGACCGGCACCCCGCTCTCGAGGTACGGCGTCAGGACCGCCGTCGTGCGGTCGAGGACCTTGCGCGCGGTGTCCCGCTGCCCGGTCGAGGTCCAGGTCAACGCGCAGCAGGCGCGCTCGTCGATGACGCGGACGGTCAGACCGGCGCTCTCGAGATAGGCGATCGTGGCGAGGCCGGGCCCGGTCCGGAAGTACTCGGTGAACGAGTCCGCCCACACCCACACGTCCGGCGATCCGACTCAAGGCGCCTTGGTTTCGAGGCTCCTCGCTTCGCTCGTCGCACCTCAACCAGCGGCCTTCCTCGGTGGTTGAGGTGCGAGGCGCGCCAGCGCCGAGCCTCGAAACCACCACACCCGCCGCCTTCCTGAACCGCGGCGCAGCGAGCAGCCGGCAACGACCGCCGCTGGTCGACGCCGGCCATCGCCTTCGCGAACGACGCAAGCGGGCCTCCGCGCAGGGCGAGGTTGCCGGCCCGCGCCATCGGCGCCCCCAGCCGGGCCCACCTCGGCAGCGCCCCGAGCGCGTAGTGGGACCGCGGGCGGCGCTTGCCGGCGTACGTCTGGTGGAGCACCTCGGACTTGTACTCCGCGATGTCGACACCGGTCGGGCAGTCGGACGCGCAGCCCTTGCACGACAGGCAGAGGTCGAGCGCCTCGTGCACGGCCGGGTCGGCGAGGCCGCCCGGCAACCCGCCGGTGACCGCCTCCTGGAGGACCCGCGCCCGCCCCCGGGTCGAGTCCTTCTCCTCCCGGGTCGCGACGAACGACGGGCACATCACACCGCCGGGAGCCGGCGCCACGCACTTCCCCACCCCCGTGCACCGGTGCACCTCCAGGGCGAGGTCCGGCGCAAGCAGCACCGGCCGCACCGGCCGGAGGTCGGCGTCGAGCGGCCGGGGGTCGACGAGCACGCCGGGGTTGAGCAGACCCGCCGGGTCGCAGGCGTGCTTCACCGCGGCGAAGAGCGCGAGCGAGGTGTCGTCGTACATCAACGGCAACAGCTCCGACCGCGCCCGGCCGTCGCCGTGCTCGCCGGACAGCGAGCCGCCGTGCTCCCGCAGCCGCTCGGCGCAGGCGACCAGGAACTCCCGGAACGCCGACGGCCCGCCGGAGAAGTCGAAGTCGATCCGCACGTGCACGCAGCCGTCGCCGAAGTGGCCGTAGGGCACACCGTCGAGCCGGTGCTCCTTCAGCAGCGCGTCGAAGTCCCGCAGCCAGGCGCCGAGCCGGGCGGGCGGGACGGCGGCGTCCTCCCAGCCGGAGTACGCCGGCCGCGACAGGCTGCGGGCGGCGAGCCCCGCGCCGTCCTCGCGGATCCGCCACAGCGCCGCCGCTTCCGCGGCCGAACCGACCACCCGGGCCTCGAGCGCGCCCGCGACCGCGATGAGGCCCGACACAGCACTGCCCCGCTCCGGCCCCGCCACCTCGACGAAGAGCCAGCCGCTCCCCCGCGGCAGCTCGGGTACGGCGCCGCCCCGCGCCTTGACCAGCTCGACGATGCGCGCGTCCAGCCCCTCACACGCGACCAGCCGGGCGCCCTCTCCGACCGCGCCGAGCAGCGCGGGGACCGCGTCCGCCGCCTCGACCATCGACGGATACCCGAGCACCAGCAGGTCGCGCTCCTCCTCGGGCACCAGCGACACCACGACCTCACGCAGCAGCCCGAGCGTGCCCTCGGACCCGGCGAAGAACCGCGCCACCCCGCGCCCGTCCTTGGCCAGCTCCGGCAGCAGGTGCTCCAGCGAGTAGCCCGAGACCTGCCGCGAGAACTGACCGAACGACGTCCGCACGTGGCCGAGCTCCGCGCCCACGACCGCCGCGAGCCGGGCCTCGACCTCGCCGGCCCCGGCCGACCGGTCGCCCCACAGCACGTCCGCCTCGACGATCGTGTCCGCGGTGCGCCCGTAGCCCAGCGCCCGCGACCCGCAGGCGTTGTTGCCGACCATGCCGCCGATCGTGCAGCGGGTGTGCGTGGACGGGTCCGGCCCGTAGCGGAGGCCGTACGGCGCCGCGGCCCGCTGCAGCGCGGCGTGCACCACGCCGGGCTCGACCCGCGCCGTACGGGCCACCGTGTCGATCTCCAGCACCCGGTCCAGCCGGCGGGTGTCGACGACGATGCCCTCGCCCACGGCGTTGCCCGCGATCGACGTACCGGCGCCGCGCATCGTCACCGACGACCCGGCCGCTGCGGCGACCTCCAGCACAGCTTCCAGGTCGTCGCGGTGCCGCGGCCGCGCGACCGCGGAGGGCAGCACCCGGTAGAGCGAGGCGTCGGACGAGTAGAGCGCCCGGGTGAGCGACGAGTCGTCGGCGTCCACTCCCCGGCGTGCCAGCTCGGCAACCAGGTCGACGGCGGAACTCACCCGGTCAATCTAGTGGCCCCTCCGGGCGCTGCGTTCAGAAGGCTTCCGGGCACGCGTAGAACTGGTTGCCGAGCGCCGGCGCCAGGCAGCCCTGGCCGAGGGTGGTCGCCCGCAGCAACGAGCCGTCGACGTACCAGCTGCGGACCCGGACCAGGTAGACCCAGACCGTTGCGCCGTCGGGGCCCTCGACCTGCGCCTGGTCGAGGTAGTCCATGCCGTAGAGCGAGCCTTCGTCGGGACGCCAGGTCCGCAGCGTCGGGTGCCCGCCCTCGGCGGGCGTGAGGTTGCTGTACTGCGACCCGAACGAGGGACCGAGCGGTGCGGTGCCCAGCTCGACGAGGTCCCCGCCGATCACGGCATACGCGAACCACGAGACGTACGTCGTACCGGCCGCGCCCTCCGTCGTGTGACCGACGATGACCGGAGCGGTCCGGCCGTCGAGGACCACGACGCCCTCGAGGGTGGGGTTCGGGCCGTCGACCGTCGCAGAGAGCTGCTGGCTTCCGAGGTCGACACTCGAGCTGGCCGGCCGGTGAGGGACACGCTGTCCACCTCCCCGTCGGCGTCGATGTCGGCGGACAGGCCGTCGGTCGCGCCTTCGGGGACCCATGCCGACGGCAGGCCCTCGACGGTCTGCTCCCACCAGCGGTCGGTCGTGCCGACGTCCGGGTCGTCGGTGCTGTCCGGGTCGTCGGGGTCGTCCGTTCCGGTCGGCGGTTCCTCGCCGTCGCACGAGCGGAGATCGGTCGGAGCCGTGTTCCTGACACACCAGGCCCCGTAGTCGACCCCGCGAAGCACTGCCTCGCGGGGGAACTGGAGCACATCGACGGCGTACGGCGAGTCACCACCCTGTGGCACGGGCTCCTGGCTGCGCCACCACCAGAGCTGTGCGTCATGGATCCACCAGAAGGTCTCCGTGTTCCCGCTGGCTCCGAGCGCCTCGGCCAGGATCGGCACCAGCTGCCCGTCGCGGAGGCTCACCACGACCGGTTCGTCCCGGTGCAGGTCGACAGACCGCGGTTCGAGGACGACGACGACCTCCTCGCCGCGCCGGCCGTCGATGTTGGCAGTCGCGCCGAGCTTGACCTCCCGGAACTGCCCGATCGGATAGGTCACCGTCTCGCCGGTCGTGGAGAGCTCGACGCTCAGCTCGTGGTCGGGGACGACCGCTTCGGGTGCCTCCGTCGACAGCACCCGGATCTGGTCGGGGGTGCCGTCGCCGTCGACGTCGGCCTTGTCCTGGTCGACCTGGATCGGTGCCGGGTCGGTCATCGTCTCGGTGTTCGTCGGGTTGGTCGCCGGCTCGAGCGGCTTCTTGTCGCCGTCCGGACCGGTCGCCGCCAGCGCGAGCAGCGGCAGCCCGATCACGATGATCGCGACCGCCGCGATGAACAGGTAGGCGCCCGGGTGCCGCCACCACGGCCCCTCTTCGGGCTCGGTCGGCTCGAGGACCGGGTTCAGGTTCAGGTCCTCGGGCTGGACCAGCTCGGCCCGGGCGTTCAGGGCGTCGCGGAGACGCTGTTCGACGTCGTTCATCGCTCACCCTCCAGCTTCTTCTCCAGGGCCGCGAGCGCGCGGCTCGCGGTCGACTTCACGGTGCCCCGGGAGATCCCGAGCGCCTCGGCGATCTGGATCTCCGACAGGTCGCTCCAGTAGCGCAGCACCAGCACCTCACGCTGCCGGGTGGGCAACGTCTGCAGCGCCGCGCACACTTCGCGGTGCTCCTCGCTGAGCACCGCCAGGTCGTCGGGACCGGCGCGCGACGCGTCCTCCGGCGGCGTGTAGGCCCGGGCGGTACGGCGACGGCGCAGCGCCGAGCGAGCCCGGTTGACCACCGCCCGCCTCAGGTAGGCGACCGCCGCGTCCGGGTCACGCAGCTGCTTGCCGCCGGTCAGCAGCCCGGCGAACACGTCGTGGACGACGTCCTCGGCCGCCGCGACGTCGTCGACGAGGAGCACCGCCAGCCGCACCAGGCTGAGCCGGTGCGCGGCGTACAGGTCAGCGGCGAGGTGCTCGGGATCTGTCCCGACCTCGGCAACCACCGCCAACCTGCGCATACCGAACCCTCGTCTGCTCAATGCTCTTCCCAACACCTAGTAGACGCATGTGACAGTCGGAGGTTGCCCCGTCAGGCCCGGAAAATCACCAGTGCTGCATCGACGATCCGATGATGCCGGCGAGGTCGTCCTCGGTGACCGGCTTCGGGGCGGTGGCGAGCAGCCGCTGCTGCTGCACCGCGCCCGCGACCAGGTCGTCGACGTCGGCCTCGCCGTAGCCGACCTCGCCCAGCCCGTTCGGCAGACCGATGTCGCGCATCAGGGTGGCCAGCGTCCGCGGCAGCACGTCGGGCCCGGTGCCCTCGGCAGCCGGGTCCAGCAGCCGGGCGGCGCGGAGATGGCGATCCGGCGCGGCGTCGTACGTGAAGCGGAACGCCTCCGGCGCCGTCAGCGCGACCGCCATGCCGTGCGGGACGATCGGCTCGCCCGCGGGATAGCCGGCCGGCCGGAAGTCCCGCACCCGGCCGGCGATGGGATAGGCGTTGGCGTGCGGGATGTGGACGCCGGCGTTGCCGAAGCCCAGGCCGGCGAACGTCGCTGCCATCGCCATCTGCTCGGCCACCTCCGGCGCCATCCCGCCCTCACGCACTGCCGACCGGAACGCGCCGGCGAGCAGCCCGAGCGCTCGCTCGGACCACAGGTCGGCGATCGGGTTGGAGCCGCAGTACGGCACCCGCTGCTCGGGCGTCTTGGCGTCGAAGTCGGCGTACCAGCGCGCGGTGTAGCTCTCGAGCGCGTGGCAGAGGATGTCCATCCCGGCGGCCGCGGTCACCCCGGACGGCTGGGTGGCACTGAGGTCGGGGTCGACGACCGCGAGCCGGGGCCGGAGCGCGGGATGGCTGATGCCGGTCTTCACCTTGAGCGCGAGCACGTCCATCACGCAGATGGTGGTGCTCTCGCTGCCCGTGCCGGTCGTCGTCGGTACGGCGACCAGCGGCAGCAGGGCGTTCTGCGGGGCGCGGGCCTTCCCGACCGGCGCGTTGATGTAGTCCATCAGCTCGCCGGGGTTGGTCACCAGCAGCGCGACCGCCTTCGCGGTGTCGATCGACGAGCCGCCGCCGACGGCCACCACCGCGTCGAACGGACCCTCGGCCCGGGCGAACTCCACGGCGTGCGTCAGCGACTCGTCGGTCGGCTCGACATGCGTCGCGTCGTACGTCGTCACGGCGAGGCCGTGCTTCTCCAGACCCTCGGCCACCGCGGCGGGGTGACCGACCGCGGCGACGCCCGGATCCGTCACCAGGAGCACGCGCTGCGCACCCCACGTCGACAGGTCGTAGCCGAGCTCGCGGGACGCCCCACGCCCGAACTTCAGGGCCGGCGCGGCATAGGTGAAGACGGTCTCGTTCACCCGCCCAACCTAGCGCCGAGTCGGGTCAGCGGGCGGCCGTGATCGCGGCCCGCACCAGGCTGCTGTAGCTGGCCTCGTCGGCCGTGATGTCGACGAACGGCACCCACGCGACCGCGTCGGTCGTGCCGTCGACCTCGACCACCCGCGGCTCGCCGTCCGCGGGCACGGACGCCCGGTAGACGATCCGGACCGCGTGGAAGTCCTCGCGTCGACCGTTGGGGGCGGTGCCGGTGAAGTGGTGGTCGTCGACGGTCAGCAGCTCACCGATCTCGCCGTCCAGACCGCACTCCTCGTGCAGCTCCCGCAGCACGGTGTCGGACGGGGACTCGCCGTGGTCGATGCCGCCGCCCGGGAGCGTCCACACACCGGGGTGCGGCCCGAGCGCTGAGTTGCGGGTGAGCAGCAGCGCGCCGGCCCGTTCGACATAGGCGTACGCCGCGACCCGCTGCCGCTTCTGCGGCTGGAGCACGCCGAGCGCCTCGGTCACCAGCCCGACCGTCGGCAGCGACCCGTCGAGCACGTCGGCGATCGGCTGCCAGGCGGCGTCCGCGGTCGACCCGTCGATCTCGACGACGCGGGGGTTGGGCGCGTCGGAGGCGACCCAGCCGTCGTACACGATGCGCACGGAGTGCGCGTCCACGCGACGACCGCGCCGCCAGGTGTCGGACAGGTGCATGGAGAAGACGTGTGCGATCTCGCCGACCGTCGCGTGGAGGCCGGTCTCCTCGTAGATCTCGCGCACCACCGCGGCCCTCGGGTCCTCGCCGTGGTCGACGCCACCACCGGGCAGCGTCCACAGCTCGTGCTTGGTGACGCGCTCCGCGAGGCGGGTGAGCAGGATCCGGTCGTCGCGCACGACGACGGCGTACGCCGCCAGCCGCTGCACCTGCTGCCCCATCGCCGACCTCCTCGCGCCGCCCACCCTAGGGCGTGGGTCTCCAGGTCGGCCCGACATCGGCGGGCTCAGGAGAACGGGGGACGGGCGTCCCGCGCGAGTGATCGGCGGCCGGCCCAGCGCCACACACGGGCGGCGCGGTCGCGGTCCTCGTCGGTGACCAGGTTGCCCATCCACCGCAGGGCCAGGGTCATCAGCAGGTCGGACCGCATGCCGACCGGGCCCAGCGCCGGCAGCAGCCGCGGCACCGTCACCAGCCCCGCGAGCCGGCGCGCGATCGAGAACGACTCGCCGTAGTGGTCCCGGAGCAACGCCGGCCACACCACTCCGAGGTCGCTCCCGGGCTGCTCGGTCATCAGCTCGGCGACCAGGCGGCCGGTCTCGAGGCCGTAGTCGATGCCCTCGCCGTTGAGCGGGTTCACGCAGGCGGCAGCGTCGCCGATGAGCGCCCAGTTGGGGCCGGCGACGTTGGACACCGCACCGCCCATGGGCAGCAGCGCCGAGGTCGGCATCCGCATCTCGTCGCCGAGCTCGAACTCCTCGCGCCGCTCGTCGGCGTAGAAGCGCATCAGCGGCTTGATCGCGACGTCGGCAGGACGCTTGGCGGTGGCGAGCGTGCCGACGCCGAGGTTCACGCCTCCGGAGTCGGTGCCGAGCGGGAAGATCCAGCCGTAGCCGGACAGGATCTCTCCCTCCTGGCCGCGCAGCTCGAGGTGGGAGCTGATCCAGGGGTCGTCCGGCTTGGTCGAGGAGACGTAGCAGCGGCCGGCGACGCCGTACACGGTGTCGCGGTGCCACTCGCGGCCGAGCACCTTGCCGAGCGGCGACCGGACGCCGTCGGCCACGACCAGCCGCTCGCACTCGATCTCGAACCTTCGAGACCGGTGGTCGAGGCGCGAGCTCGCGAGCCTCGAAAGCCCCGTTCGAAGACGACAGCCGCGACCCGGCCGCCGTCCATGCGGACGTCGACCGCCCGGGCGCCGTCGATCCCGGTCGCGCCGGCCTTGATCGCGGTCGTGCGCAGGTAGTCGTCGAGCTCGGTGCGCGCGATCGCGCTGCCCCAGTCGGGTAGCTGCCCGCCGGGCCACGGCAGGTGCAGCGTCTGTCCGAACCCGTGCGCCCTCAACCCCTGGTTGACCGTGTGCGCCCGCACCCAGTCGGTGAGGCCGAGCCGCCCCAGCTCATCGATCGCCCGCGGCGTCAGCCCGTCACCGCACGTCTTGTCGCGGGGGAAGACCGCCGCGTCCGTGAGTACGACGTCCGCACCCAGGCGCGCCGCCCACGCCGCGGCCGCGGAGCCCGCCGGGCCCGCGCCCACGACGAGCACGTCGGTGCGCTGCGGGGTGGTCACCGCGACATTCTCTCAGTCCCCCGGAAGAGGTCGGCGAACCGGTCCAGTCAACCGAGGAAGTCGTGCGCCACGGCCGTCCAGAGCTCCGTGGAGAGACGGAGCGACTCGAGGTCGATCCGCTCGTCGTTGCCGTGGAACATCGCCGCGAAGTCGCGGAACGAGATCCGGTCGCTGAAGAGCCCGTACCCGTAGGCGGTGGAGCCGGCCCCGCGGAAGAACCGCGCATCCGTCACGCCGATCAGCAGGAACGGAACCGGGCGGGCACCGGGCAGCAGCGCCGCGCTGGTCTTGGCCAGCGAGTCCCACAGCGGCGTCAGATGGGAGGACATCGACGCCTCCTGGAACTTGCCGATCCGCACCTCGACCGATGCCATCAGCTCCTCGCCGACCGCGGCCGTGATCGCCGATACGAGGTCGTCGGCCGTGACGCCGGGCAGGGTGCGGATGTCGAGCTCGACCTCGACCCGGTCGGCGATCACGTTGGTCTTCACGCCTCCCCGCACCATCGTCGGCGCGAACGTCGTGGTCGTCGTGGCGTGGACCAGCCGCGCCAGGCCGAGGTCCGCGTCCTCGCTGGCGCAGTACGCCGTGAGGGCATCGGGGTCGAGGAACAGCCGCTCGACCTCCTCCGGGAGACGACAGGCCTCGATGAACGACCGCCACGGACCCTCGATCTGAGGACTGCTCTGGATGGCAGCGACCCGCTGCACGACCTCGGCCGCCTTGACCAGTGCGTTGTCCGTCCGCAGCGTCATCGAGCCGTGGCCGGCGTGTGCCGCGCACCACGAGAGTGACCCAGCCGAACCCCTTCTCGCCCACCATGACCGGCAGCAGCGTGTCGGTCGCGCCCGGGATCGGTAGCGACATCCCGCCCGTCTCGGTGATCACGTAGTCCGCGGTCACGGCCTCGGCGTGGTGCTCGAGCAGCCACTCGGCGCCGTACGTGCCGCCGCCTTCCTCGTCGGCGACGGCGAGGTAGGTCAACGAGCCCTTCGGACGGAATCCGGAGTCCGCGAGCCCCTTCATCGCCACGGCCATCGAGGAGGTGTGGTTGAGCATGTCGACCGCGCCGCGTCCCCAGATCTCGCCGTCGATCAGCTCACCGCCGAACGGGTCGTGCCGCCAGTTCTCCGCGTTCGCAGGTACGACGTCCGTGTGCCCCATCAGCAGGAGCGACGGGGCAGTGGGGTCGCTGCCTTCGATCCGCGCGACCAGGCTCGAGCGTCCTGGCAACGGCTCGTAGCGCTCGAGCTCCACCCCGGGGCCCTCGAGCACGGCCGCGAGCACGTCCGCGTTGCGCGACTCCCCTCCGGACTCCGGGGTGCCGTCGTTGACGCACTGGTTGCGGATCAGGGTCTGGAGCAGTTCCGATGTCGCGGACGTCATGGGAACCAGGGTGCCCCCTCAGACGGCGTCGGTGTCGAACTTCTTCTCCGCCTCTTCGTAGCCGTCCTCGTCCGTGAACATGCCCTTCTCGTCGTCGAACTCACGACCGGCGTTCGAGACCTCCGAGTTCTCGGGGCGGTTGTCGGGATCGAGCCGCTCGTCACGCTCCTCGAGGATCTGGTCGACGGGCGTCCCGTCGAACCCCTTCCCGTCCTTCGGGTAGTCGGGCTCGGGCGGCGGCGCCCACTCCTCCTCGTCGGAGGGCCCGGCGTCCTGACCCTGCTCGAGGGCGTCCTCGATGGGCACCTCGTCGTCGCGGTGGCTCGACATCTCGTGCTCCTCTCGTTGGTTCCAACGAGGGGTCGGTACCCGATCGAGCGCGGCAACCAGCCAGCACGTTCCTTTACGGAAGAGGCACGAGGCCCCGCCCACCTTGCGGTGAGCGGGGCCTCGCGACAACCCGGTGCCGTAAGCCGCCAGGCGACCTTGGCTCCCGCCGACGTCAACTGCGCGCGCGGCAGCGTGTCGCACCGCGGGCGAAGCCCGCATCGTGTGGCGTCTCTCGGCCGAGCGAAGCGATGGCCGGGATGGCGCCGCACGATGGTGCGACACGCTCGCGCAAATCCAACTCAGTTCTGATAGGAACCAAAGTCGAAGTCGTCCAGGGCGACGGCCTGGCCGCCGGTGGCACCGAACTCGTAGTCGTAGGACTCGTAGCCGGTGACGGCGTAGGCCGCCTGGCGCGCCTCCTCGGTCGGCTCGACCCGGATCGCGCGGTAGCGCTCCAGACCGGTGCCGGCGGGGATCAGCTTGCCGATGATCACGTTCTCCTTCAGACCGCGCAGCGAGTCCGAGCGAGCGTTGATCGCGGCGTCGGTGAGCACCCGGGTGGTCTCCTGGAAGGAGGCGGCCGAGAGCCACGACTCCGTCGCCAGCGAGGCCTTCGTGATGCCCATCAGCTCGGGACGACCCGAGGCCGGCTTGCCGCCCTCGGAGACCACGCGCCGGTTCTCGACCTCGAACTTGCCGCGGTCGACCAGGTCGGACGGCAGCAGGTTGGTCTCACCCGACTCGAGCACCGTGATCCGGCGCAGCATCTGCCGCACGATGATCTCGATGTGCTTGTCGTGGATCGACACGCCCTGGCTCCGGTAGACCTCCTGGACCTCGTCGACGAGGTGCTGCTGGGTCCGTCGGACACCGAGGATCCGCAGCACCTCCTTCGGGTCCGGGGTGCCCTGCGTGAGCATCTGGCCGACCTCGATGTGGTCGCCGTCAGCCACGAGCAGCCGCGAGCGGCGGGAGACGACGTACTCCTTGACGTCGCTGCCGTCGTCCGGGGTGACCAGGACCTTGCGGGCCTTGTCGGTCTCCTCGATCTGCGCCCGGCCGGCTGCCTCGCTGATCGGCGAGACACCCTTCGGGGTGCGGGCCTCGAACAGCTCGACCACACGCGGCAGACCCTGCGTGATGTCGTCGGCCGACGCCACACCACCGGTGTGGAAGGTACGCATCGTCAGCTGGGTGCCGGGCTCACCGATCGACTGGGCGGCGATGATGCCGACCGCCTCGCCGATGTCGACGAGCTTGCCGGTCGCGAGCGACCGGCCGTAGCACTTCGCGCAGGTACCGGTCTTGGCGTCGCAGGTCAGCACGGAGCGGACCACGACCTCCTCGATCCCGGCCTCGATGAGCTCGCCGATCTTGACGTCACCGAGGTCGTCACCAGCGGCAGCGAGCTGCTCCTTGGTGTCCGGGTGGAAGACGTCGACGGCCGAGGTCCGGGCGTACGCCGCGGTCTCGGCGTTCTCGTGCTTGACCACCTGGAAGTGCCCTCGGCGTTGCGCTCGGACCCGATGACCTTCGGCAGACCACGCTCGGTGCCGCAGTCGTCCTCACGGATGATGACGTCCTGCGACACGTCGACCAGACGACGGGTCAGGTAACCCGAGTCGGCGGTCCGCAGCGCGGTGTCGGCCAGACCCTTGCGGGCACCGTGCGTGGAGATGAAGTACTCCAGCACGGAGAGACCCTCGCGGAAGTTCGCCTTGATCGGCCGCGGGATGATCTCGCCCTTCGGGTTGGCCACCAGACCACGCATGGCGCCGACCTGACGGATCTGGTTGAAGTTACCGGAGGCGCCGGAGATGACCTGCATGAAGATCGGGTTCGTCTTGTCGAACGCCTTCTCCATCGCGTCACCGACCTGCTTGCCGGCCTCGGTCCAGATCTCGATGAGCTCCTGACGACGCTCGTCGTCGGTGATCAGACCACGCTCGAACTGCGTCTGGATCTTCGCGGCCTTCGCCTCGAAGCCCGCGAGCAGCTCGATCTTGTTGGACGGGGTCGTGACGTCCGCGATGGACACGGTCACACCGGACCGGGTGGCCCAGTGGAAGCCGGTGTCCTTGAGGGCGTCCAGCGACGCGGCCACCTCGACCTTGCCGTAACGCTCGGCGAGGTCGTTGACGATCGCACCGAGCTGCTTCTTGCCCACTTCGTAGTTCACGAACGGGTAGTCCGCCGGCAGGGTGTCGTTGAAGAGCGACCGGCCCAGCGTCGTCTCGAGGATGATCGGCTCACCCGGCTCCACGCCCTCGACGATCGCGTCGGTGAAGCGGATCCTGACCTTGCTCTGCAGCAGGATCTCGCCACGGTCGAACGCCATGATCGCCTCGGCCGGCGAGGAGAACACCCGACCCTCGCCCACCGAGCCTTCGCGCTCGGTGGTGAGGAAGAACAGCCCGATGATCATGTCCTGGGTCGGCATGGTGACCGGACGGCCGTCGGACGGCTTCAGGATGTTGTTGGTCGACAGCATCAGGATCCGCGCCTCGGCCTGCGCCTCGGCGGACAGCGGCAGGTGCACCGCCATCTGGTCGCCGTCGAAGTCCGCGTTGAACGCGGTGCAGACGAGCGGGTGGATCTGGATCGCCTTGCCCTCGATCAGCTGCGGCTCGAAGGCCTGGATGCCGAGGCGGTGCAGCGTGGGCGCACGGTTGAGCAGCACCGGGTGCTCGGTGATGACCTCTTCGAGGACGTCCCACACGACCGGGCGGGCGCGCTCGACCATCCGCTTGGCGGACTTGATGTTCTGCGCGTGCGAGAGGTCGACGAGCCGCTTCATGACGAACGGCTTGAAGAGCTCGAGCGCCATCTGCTTCGGCAGACCGCACTGGTGCAGCTTGAGCTGCGGACCAGACACGATGACCGAACGGCCCGAGTAGTCGACGCGCTTGCCGAGCAGGTTCTGACGGAACCGACCCTGCTTGCCCTTGAGCATGTCGGACAGCGACTTCAGCGGCCGGTTGCCCGGGCCGGTGACGGGACGACCGCGGCGGCCGTTGTCGAACAGCGAGTCGACGGCCTCCTGGAGCATCCGCTTCTCGTTGTTGACGATGATCTCGGGCGCGCCGAGGTCGAGCAGCCGCTTGAGCCGGTTGTTCCGGTTGATCACGCGACGGTAGAGGTCGTTGAGGTCGGAGGTCGCGAACCGGCCACCGTCGAGCTGCACCATCGGGCGCAGGTCCGGCGGGATGACCGGGACGGCGTCCAGCACCATGCCCTGGGGCTTGTTGCCGGTCTTGCGGAACGCGTCGACGACCTTGAGCCGCTTGAGGGCACGGACCTTGCGCTGGCCCTTGCCGGTCGCGATGGTCTCGCGCAGCGACTCGACCTCGGCCTCGATGTCGAAGCTCTCGAGGCGCTTCTGGATCGCCGTGGCGCCCATGTGGCCCTCGAAGTACTTGCCGAACCAGTTCTTCATCTCGCGGTAGAGCACCTCGTCACCCATGAGGTCCTGGACCTTGAGGCTCTTGAAGGTGTCCCACACCTCCTCGAGACGGGCGATCTCGGCCTCGGAACGCTTGCGGATCTGCGCCATCTCGCGCTCCGCGCCGTCCTTGACCTTGCGCTTCTGGTCGGCCTTCGCACCCTCCGCCTCGAGAGCCGCGAGGTCCTCCTCGAGCTTCTTGGAGCGGTCGGCGATCGCCAGGTCGAGGCGGTCCTGCAGCATCTTGCGCTGCTGGGCGACCTTGGCCTCGAGCGACGACAGGTCGCGGTGACGGGCGTCGTCGTCGACGGCGGTGATCATGTACGCCGCGAAGTAGATGACCTTCTCGAGGTCCTTCGGGGCCAGGTCGAGCAGGTAGCCGAGCCGGCTCGGGACGCCCTTGAAGTACCAGATGTGGGTGACGGGAGCGGCGAGCTCGATGTGGCCCATCCGCTCGCGACGGACCTTCGAGCGGGTCACCTCGACGCCGCAGCGCTCGCAGATGATGCCCTTGAAGCGGACCCGCTTGTACTTGCCGCAGTAGCACTCCCAGTCCCGGGTGGGACCGAAGATCTTCTCGCAGAAGAGGCCGTCACGCTCGGGCTTGAGCGTGCGGTAGTTGATGGTCTCCGGCTTCTTGACCTCGCCGTGGCTCCACGTGCGGATGTCGTCCGCAGTGGCCAGGCCGATCTGAAGCTGGTCGAAGAAGTTCACGTCGAGCACGATGGCTGATGTCCTTCGTTAGTTCTTGAAAAGCTGTGACTGGCTGTGGTGGATTCGAGGCCCGCCGCTCGCTGCTCGCACCCGACGTCGCTGCCGCTGACTGTCAGGAGACCAGCGCGGCGGCCGCGAAATCAGGCTCAGACTTCTTCGACGGAGCTGGGCTCGCGGCGGGACAGGTCGATGCCGAGCTCCTCGGCGGCACGGAAGACGTCCTCCTCCGCGTCGCGCATCTCGATGGCCGTGCCGTCCTGCGACAGCACCTCCACGTTGAGGCAGAGCGACTGCATCTCCTTGACGAGAACCTTGAACGACTCGGGGATGCCGGAGTCGGGGATGTTCTCGCCCTTGACGATCGCCTCGTAGACCTTGACCCGGCCCGGCACGTCGTCGGACTTGATCGTCAGCAGCTCCTGGAGGGCGTAGGCGGCGCCGTACGCCTCCATGGCCCAGACCTCCATCTCACCGAAGCGCTGGCCACCGAACTGGGCCTTACCGCCGAGCGGCTGCTGGGTGATCATCGAGTAGGGGCCGGTCGAGCGAGCGTGGATCTTGTCGTCGACGAGGTGGTGGAGCTTGAGGATGTACATGTAGCCCACCGACACCTGCTCCGGGAACGGCTCGCCCGAGCGACCGTCGAAGAGGCTCGCCTTGCCGTTCTCCTCGATCAGCCGGACACCGTCCCGGTTGAGCGTCGTCGCGCCGAGCAGGCCGGTGATCTCGTCCTCGCGGGCACCGTCGAAGACGGGGGTCGCCAGCTTGGTGTTGGGCTCGGCCTTCTGCGCGTTGATCGAGATCAGGCGCTTCTTCCACTCGGAGCTGTCGGGGTCACCGGACAGGTTGAGGTCCCAGCCCTGCTTGCCGAGCCAACCGAGGTGAAGCTCGAGGATCTGGCCGATGTTCATCCGTCGCGGCACACCCAGCGGGTTGAGCACGACGTCGACCGGGGTGCCGTCCTCCATGAACGGCATGTCCTCGACCGGCAGGATCTTCGCGATGACGCCCTTGTTGCCGTGGCGGCCGGCGAGCTTGTCGCCCACCGAGATCTTCCGCTTCTGGGCGACGTAGACCCGCACCAGCTGGTTGACGCCCGGGGGCAGCTCGTCGCCGTCCTCGCGGTCGAACACGCGGACGCCGATGACCGTGCCGGACTCACCGTGCGGCACCTTCATCGAGGTGTCGCGGACCTCGCGCGCCTTCTCACCGAAGATCGCACGGAGCAGCCGCTCCTCCGGGGTCAGCTCGGTCTCACCCTTGGGCGTGACCTTGCCGACCAGGATGTCGCCGGTCGTGACCTCGGCACCGATGCGGATGATGCCGCGCTCGTCGAGGTCGGCGAGCATCTCCTCGCTGACGTTGGGGATGTCGCGAGTGATCTCCTCCGGACCCAGCTTCGTGTCGCGGGCGTCGACCTCGTGCTCCTCGATGTGGATCGAGGTGAGGACGTCCTCCTGCACCAGACGCTGGCTGAGGATGATCGCGTCCTCGTAGTTGTGACCCTCCCACGGCATGAACGCCACGAGCAGGTTGGTGCCGAGCGCCATCTCCGCCTGGTCGGTGCACGGACCGTCGGCGATCGGCGAACCGACCTCGAGCCGGGTGCCGACCGCGACGAGCGGGCGCTGGTTGATGCACGTGCCCTGGTTGGAGCGACGGAACTTGGCCAGCTTGTAGGTCTGGTAGGTCCCGTCGTCGTTCATGACCTCGATCAGATCGGCCGAGACGCTCTGCACGACACCGGCGTTCTCGGCCACGACCACGTCACCCGCGTCGACAGCGGCGCGGAACTCGATGCCGGTGCCGACGATCGGGCTGTCGCTCCGGATCAGCGGAACGGCCTGACGCTGCATGTTGGCGCCCATGAGCGCACGGTTGGCGTCGTCGTGCTCGAGGAACGGGATCAGGGCCGTCGCGACCGACACCATCTGGCGCGGCGAGACGTCCATGTAGTCGACGTCGGCGCCCGGGATCTCCGAGACCTCGCCCTGGCGCAGGCGCACGAGCACCCGCTCCTCGGCGAAGCGGTTCTTCGCGTCGAGCGCTGCGTTCGCCTGGGCGATGACGTAGCGGTCCTCGTCGTCCGCGGTGAGGTAGTCGATCTGGTCGGTGACGACACCCTTGACGACCTTGCGGTACGGCGTCTCCACGAAGCCGAACGGGTTGATCCGTCCGTACGACGCGAGCGAGCCGATCAGGCCGATGTTGGGGCCTTCCGGCGTCTCGATCGGGCACATCCGGCCGTAGTGCGACGGGTGGACGTCACGGACCTCCATGCCGGCGCGGTCACGCGACAGACCACCGGGCCCGAGGGCCGAGAGCCGACGCTTGTGCGTCAGACCGGCGATCGGGTTGGTCTGGTCCATGAACTGCGACAGCTGCGAGGTACCGAAGAACTCCTTCAGCGCCGCGACGACCGGGCGGATGTTGATCAGCGACTGCGGCGTGATCGCCTCGACGTCCTGGGTGGTCATCCGCTCGCGGACGACCCGCTCCATCCGGGCGAGACCGGTGCGGAGCTGGTTCTGGATCAGCTCGCCGACGGTCCGCATCCGGCGGTTGCCGAAGTGGTCGATGTCGTCGGAGCTGATCTCGATGTTGCCCTGCGGCGTCTCGAGGTGGCTACGACCGTCGTGCAGCGCGACGATGTAACGGATCGTCGCGACCATGTCCGAGATGGTCATGGTCTGCTGGTCGAACGGCTGGTCCTGGCCCAGCTTCTTGTTGATCTTGTAGCGACCGACCTTGGCGAGGTCGTACCGCTTCGGGTTGAAGTAGTAGTTGCGCAGCAGCGTCAGCGCGGCCTCGCGGGTCGGCGGCTCGCCCGGACGGAGCTTGCGGTAGATGTCCAGCAGCGCGTCGTCCGGACCCTGCGTGTTGTCCTTCTCCTCGGTCAGCTGGATCGACTCGAACTGACGCAGGTCGGCCATGACGGCCTCGTAGTCGTAGGCCTCGCCGGTGTCCTCGGCGATCGCCTGCAGCGCCTTGAGCAGCACGGTGACGTTCTGCTTGCGCTTCCGGTCGAGGCGGACGCCGACCATGTCGCGCTTGTCGATCTCGAACTCCAGCCAGGCGCCGCGGCTCGGGATCAGCTTGGCCGTGTAGATGTCCTTGTCGGACGTCTTGTCGGCGGTGCGCTCGAAGTAGACGCCGGGCGACCGGACCAGCTGCGACACGACGACACGCTCGGTGCCGTTGATCACGAAGGTGCCCTTGGGGGTCATCAGGGGGAAGTCGCCCATGAAGACCGTCTGGCCCTTGATCTCACCGGTCTCGTTGTTGGTGAACTCGGCCGACACGTAGAGCGGCGCGGAGTAGGTGAGGTCCTTCTCCTTGCACTCGTCGACGGTGTACTTCGGGTCGTAGAAGACCGGGTTCTCGAACGAGAGCGACATCGTCTCGGAGAAGTCCTCGATCGGCGAGATCTCCTCGAAGATCTCGGTGAGGCCGGACTTGTCGGAGACGTCCTCACCAGCGGCGCGACGCGACGTCACCCGGGCCTGGTGGGCCGTGTTGCCGACGAGCCAGTCGAAGCTGTCGGTCTGGAGCGAGAGGAGCTGCGGGAGCTCGAGTGTTTCCTTGATCTTTGCGAAAGAAATGCGGGGCTTACCGGGACTGGTGCGCGCGGCCAAGAGGTGTCCTTCGACGGTATCGCTCTTTGAGATCGCCGTCCCACCACGTCATCGGCCACCGGGCAGGCCGAAGCGCATCTGAGGGCAGGCGCAAGGCGCCACGTTACACGAAATCCGGGCGCAAACCAATACCGGCAACCACCCTGCTGACCTTTACTTTCCAGATCAGGGACGGGCCTTCCCGGGATCATGCTGTGCGAAGCGCCGCCAGGTCAAGCGTCGGTACGGCGCGGCGGGCCGCTCCCGGCCGTTCCCGTCGCCCCGGCGCGGCAGCGTCAGCCGCACTCGTCCTCGGTGCAGATGTCGTCCAGGAGCCAGTCGTCGCCGTCCGCGATCATGCTCAGGGTCGCCCACATCCGCAGCGATCGCGGCGCGTCCTTGCCCTTCTGGCTGTCCTGGTCGACGAAGACGACCACGGTCGCCCGCTCGCCGTCCTCGGACACCCGGGTCAGCCCGGTGCCGGACACGCGTGCGACGACGACCACCTCGTCGGTGACGACCTGCTCGCGCAGCGTCATGCCGGACTCGGCCTCCTGCTCGAACAGCGCCGTCCGCTTGTCGGCGAACTCCTCGGTGAGGTAGCTCTCGGCCTCCGCGAAGTCCGCGTCGAGCGTCCGGTAGTCGTAGGAGAGCACGGCGGGCACTGCTGCGGTGGCGGCGTCGACGGCGCTGACGCCGGCGTCCTCGGCAACCTCCGCCTGCTCCACCTGATCAGCCGGCGAGTCCCCGCCCCAGCTTCCTGGCCAGAAGGACACGACGAGGAGAAGGGCGACCGAGAGGACGGCAGCGCCGGCCGCGACGAAGAGCGCCCACGTCGGCGGGCCCGACGACGCCGGGTCGGCGACGGCGGCCGCGGGCGCGGGCTCGACCTCCGGACCGTCCACCTCGGACTCATCCGGTGCCGGCTCGGGCTCGGCCTTCATCTTCGGCGCGGGCTCGGCGACCTCGTCGGCCTCGGCGGCTTCGGCGACCTCCTCGGCCTCGGCTTCGGTGCGTTCGGCAGCGAGCTCGGCGTCGTACGCCGCCCGCTTGTCGGCATCGAGCAGCACGCCAGCCGCGTCGTTGTAGGCGCGGAACCGGCGGTCGGTCGGGTCGAGGTCGGCGATCGCGACCTTCCACGCCGCCCTGATCTCGGCCGGCGTCGCGTCCTCGTTGACGTCGAGGAGGTCGTAGAGGCTCACGCTCATCCCTCGCCCTCCTCGGTCGGGCCGGTGGACGGAGGGGTGGTCGAGGGGGTCTGCCCGGGGTCGGTCTCGGGGATCGCGGGCTCGGAGAACGGCGGCCGGCCGTCGTCGACGTCGTCGACGTCGTCGACGAGCCACTGACCGTCGATCTTCACCAGCGAGACCTGGTAGCGGAACCGCTGCGGACCGGTCGAGAGGCGCTCGTCGTCGCCGTCCGGGTCAGCATCGGTCTCGTCGTCACCGGCGCCGGTGCCCTCGTCCGGGACGGGATAGGTGAGCTCGATCGTGCCGGCGACCAGCACCTCGGCGGAGTCGTCGTCCTGCGAGGCCACACCGACGGCGTAGACGATCGCCGTGCTCGCGGCGCCCGCCGCGACCGTCTCCTCGGGGAACTTGATCGCCTCGGCGAAGACGCCGCCGAACTTCGGAGTCATCAGCTCGCTGAGCGCTTCGTACTCCGGGAGGTGACCCTCGGCGTCGAGCATCGACTCGTCGTAGGTGTTGAATCCCTGAGCGAACTCACGGGAGACGGTGAGCAGCTGCTCGCGGTTGTCACTCACGTCGGTGCCGGGAACTGTGTCGTCCTCGAGGGAGCTCAACCGGTCGCCGAGACTGTCGCCGGTGCTCCGGGTCAGGACGATCACTGCGACCGTGCCCAGGCAGGCCACGATCACCAGGACCAGCACCGCAAGGATCGCGCGCCGGGTGGAAGGCGACTCGATCACCCCTGCGCGTCCAGCAGCGGTTCTAGGTAGAGCCACTTCCATGAGTCCTCTCCGAGCGACGGCGGCGCCACGCTACCGCTCGACGCCAAGGACTCGTCCGGGGAGGTGCTGCCGTCGCCGACCTCGAAGGTGCCGGTCTTGCGGTCGTAGGTGCCGATGATCCGCTCGTTGGCGTCCGGGATGCCGTCGAGGTCGGGCCGCACGCGCGGGAGGTTCTGGAAGCCGCGCGGGTTGCTCTTCGTCGGCGGCTCGGTGCACTTGGCGTCCTGGTTGAGGGGCCGGTCCTCGACGTCCTGGGGAGGACGGGTGTCGGTGGATTCGTAGCCCGCGTGGCACGGGGTCGTGGTGGACAGGATCAGGCCGACGTGCGTCTCGTAGAGGTTGGTCGTCGGGTTCTTGTCGACGACCGTGAACGAGCCCTCGAGCAGGATCGGGTAGGCGATGAGCAGGGTCCGGAAACCGTCGATGTTGGCGACCGTGACGCGTCCGGTGAGGATCACGTTCCTGAGCAGGTCGGAGACCTCGGCCTCGTTCTGCTCGAGGAAGGTCCGCAGCTGGTTGGCCGTGAACGACCCGCTGTCGATGACCCGGCGGAGGTCCTCGTCGGCACCCACCATCGCGCCGGAGAAGATGCTGAGCTGGTTGGCGAAGGTGCGCAACGAGCTCGCCGAGTCGACCTGGGTCTGCAGCACCGTGTTGGAGTCGCGGATCAGGGCCGTCGTGATGTCGAAGTTCTCGTTGGCGGTCTGGATGAACGAGTTGCCGGTGTCGATGATCCGCTGGAGGTCCTCGCCGGTGCCGGCGAAGGCGGTGCCGAGCTCGTCGACGGTTGTCCTGAGCGCGTCCTGGTCGACGCTCGACACGGTGGTCGCCAGGTCGCCGAGCAGCTTCTCCGTCGCGATCGGGATCCCGACGTCGGAGATCTCGGAGCCGTCCTCGAGGTACGGGCCGTCACCCTCGTCGTCGACGTTCGGCTGGAGCTCGACGTACTGCTCGCCGAGCGCGGACCGGTTGCCGACGAGCGCCCTGGTGTCGGTCGGGATCTCGTCCCATTCCTTGTCGATCTCGAGGTGGACGTCGACGCCGTCCTCGGTCAGCTCGAGCTCACTGACCTTGCCGATGCGGACACCGCGGTAGGTGACCTCGCCGCCGGCGAAGATGCCGCCTGACGCCGGGTAGTGCGCGACGACGGTGTAGGACTGGTCGACGATCAGCCGGTCGAGCTGCGCGTAGCGGGCACCGACGAACGTCACGCCGAGCAGCGTGATGATCGCGAACGCGAGCAGCTGGATCTTGGTCCGGCGGGTGATCATCGCGTCGCCTCCTGCTCGAGCACGGGCGCGGCGAGGAACATCGCCAGGTCGGAGTCGAACTCGCCGAGCGGACTACTCGTTTCCCCAGCCTCGCCGGAGAGCTCGGGTGACGTCCGGGGCAGGCCGAGATTGAGGTTGCCGACGACCCCGTCGAGCAGGTCCTCGATCGTGGTGGCCTGGTCGGCGACCTGGTCGGAGATGTTGCCGTTCTTGGGCAGCAGGTCGCACAGCGCCGGTACGTCGTCGCAGGCCTCGTCGAGCAGGTCACCCGGCAGGCCGAGGCAGGCGTTCACGTTCGGCGGCGGCCCGAGGCACCCGTTCAGCGCGGTCACCACCCCGTCGCACAGGCCCGGGAGGTCGAGCAGGTCGTCGAGCGGCGTGTTGGGCGGCAGCAGGCTGAACGGGAGGCAGGCGATCTGCGAGATGTCGCTGAGGTTGAGGTCGATCTCGATCGACAGGTTCACGTAGTCGCCGAAGTGCAGGTTGCGGGCAACGGCCGGGTCCCGGCCGATGACGTCGTCGGAGAACGGGAACGTCGCGAAGAGGTGCAGCGACTCGACGAAGTCATCCCCCGCCTCGTTGACCGCGGACAGCACCGGGTCGAGCTGCTGGAGGATGTCGATGGTCGACGCCTTCGTCTGCCGGATCACGCGCACGCCGACGGTGGAGAGCCGGTCGAGACCTTCGAGCATCCGGACCAGGTCGCGCCGCTGGCGCCCGATCGAGTCGAGCGCGCTGGGCAGCTCCTCCAGCGCCGCGTCGATGCTCTCCTGGTGGCCCTTGGCGCTGATGGCGAGCCGGTTGAGCGACTCGATCGCGTTGACGATGTCGCCCTTGTGGTCGTCGAGCTGCGACACCAGGGACTCGACCTGGCGCAGCACCGACTTCGCCGAGTCCTCGCGCCCCTCGAGGGCGAGGTTGAGCTCGGTCGCGATCGTCTTCAGCTGGGCGACGCCGCCGCCGTTGAGCAGCAGGCTGAGCGCGCCGAGCACTTCCTCGACCTCGGGGTTGCGGCCGGTGCGCTCGATCGGGATCGTGTCGCCCTCGCCGAGCGGGTCGTCGGACTCCGCCGTCTCCGGCGGCGCGAGTGACACGAACTTCTCGCCGAGCAGGCTGGTCTGCCGGATCGTCGCGACCGCGTTGTCCGGTAGGCCGGTGTCGTTGCGGAGCTTGAGCGTCACCACGGCTTGATAACCGTCGAGATCGATGTCGGTGACCTGGCCGACGGTCACGTCGCTCACCTTGACCGACGACTTCGGCACCAGGTCGAGCACGTCCGCGAATTCGACCTTGACCGTGATCGGGTCGTCGCCGACGTCGGCACCACCCGGGAGCGGCAGCTTGTAGACGTCGAAGTCACACCCGGTCAGCAGCGTCGCTCCGGCGAGGAGGACGGCGCCTGCGCGCAGGAGGCGGTTCATCGTCGCCACCTCCACGAGGCCGTTGAGGGTCGGGTCATACGGTTCGTCGCTCCGTGACCCGGTGCCCGGTCCGAACGGCGTGTTGCGCGGCAGCGGCAGCGCGTCGATCAGGTCGCAGACGTTGCCGTCGGGGTCGTTGGCCGACACCAGGGCACACAGCACCGACGCAGGGTCGTTGGTGAGGTTGTGGATCAGGTTGCCGATGTTCGCGTTGGAGTCGAGCGTGCCGGCCTGCGGGTTGTAGCCGAGGCCGAGGTTGTTGAGGGCCAGCGGGCCGGCCTTGAGGATGGTGTCGAGGTCCGAGCGGTGCCGGACCAGCAGCTTCGCCACCCGGTTGAGGCCGCGGATGTTGCGGCCCAGGGACGCCCTGTTCTCCTGGACGAAGTCGCCGACCACGTCGAGGGCGACCCCGAGGTTGGCGAGCGCTGACGTCAGCTCGTCGCTCTCGTCCGAGAGCAGCTCGGACACCCTGCCGAGCGACTGGTTGAAGTCGCGGACGGTGGTGTCGTTGTCGGCCAGGGTCTCGATGAACGCTCCCAGCCTCTCGGCCGAGGAGAAGAGCTCTTCCTTGTTGTTCTCGAGGGTGGTGCTCAGGTCGCCGAAGTCCTCGATCGTCTGCTTGAACTTCGCACCCTGGCCGCCGAAGTTCTTGGCGGTCTGCTCGAGGAGGTCGGTCAGCGCGCCCTCGGAGTTGGCGCCGTTCGGGCCCAGCGCGACGGTCAGCTTGTCGAGGCTTCCGTAGATCTCGTCGAGCTCGAGCGGGATCGCGGTGCGATCGGTCTCGAGGACCGTGTTGTCGGCGAGCACCTCGCCCTTCTCGTAGGCCGGCGTCAGCTGGATGTAGCGGTCGCCCACGACCGACGGCGAGACGATGACGGCGTGTGCGTCGGCGGGGATCTCGATCTCTTCGTCGTAGGTCATGACGACCTTGACCTGAGTGCCCTCGGGGATGACCTCGTCGACCTTGCCGATCGGGACACCGAGCACGCGGACGTCGCTGCCCTCGTAGACCGACACGGTGCGCGGGAAGTACGCCGTCACGGTCTTCGCCTCGCTGCCACTGCCGAAGAACCAGATGGCTCCGCCGGCGACGAGCAGACCGATCACGATCAGCGGTACGACGCGCTGCAGCACGGTGGGGTTCATCGGACACCACCCCCCGGGCCGGGGACCGGCGGCAGGTTGGAGATGTAGGTGTCCCACCAGGGACCGTTGCCGAAGACGTTGGCGAAGACGGTGTAGAACGGCGCCATCAGCTCGAGCGACCGGTCCAAGTTGTCCTCGTTCTTGTTGACCACGGCGAGCACCGACTCCAGGTGGGCCAACGCCGGCTTGAGGTCGGCCCGGGACTGCCGCACGAGTGCGGTGAGCTCCTTGCTCAGGGTGACCGTCGAGATCAGGATGTTGTGGATCGCTTCGCGCCGCTGGAGCAACGCGCGGAACAGGATGTCCGCGTCGCGCATGAGCCCGATGATGTCCTCGTCACGCGCGTCGAGCACCGTCGACACCCGCCGGAGGCTCTCGAGGAGGCGGTTGATCTCGTCGTCGCGCGAGGCGACGACCTCCGACAGCGCGGACACGCCGTCGAGCGCCGCCCGGAACTCCTCCGGGGTGTTGCGGGTCAGGTCGGCGAGCGTCGACAACGAGGCGGCGAGCTGGTCGGTGTCGATGTCGGCGGACGTCTCGGCCAAGCCCTCGAACGCGTCGACCACGTCGAACGGCGAGCTGGTCCGCTCGACCGGGATCGTGCCCTCCTCCTCGAGCTGACCCTCGCCGCCCGGCTCGAGGGACAGGAACATCGAGCCGAGGATGGTCTTCACCTTGATCGCGGCACGGGTCTCGTCGCCGAACTCCGCGTCGGTCTTGATCTGGAAGCCGACCTTGACCTTGCCGTCGTCGATCTCGATCGAGTTCACCTTGCCGACCCGGACGCCGGCGAGGCGGACCTCGTCGTTGACCTTGAGGCCGCCGGACTCCTCGAACTCGGCGTAGTAGGTGTCCCCTCCGCCGATGAGCGGGAGGTCCTGGGCTCGGAACGCGGCCACGAAGAGCAACGCCAGGACGGCGAAGCTGATGGCCCCGATGACGACCGGGTTGCGCTCCCGGAACGGCTTCATGCTCATGCTTTTCGGGGTCCCCGATCGATTGTTCGCGGGGGACAGAGCCTCGCGGCGAGCGTCCGCCTGCGGACCGAGCGGAGGAGTGAAGAATCGAGTGGGGTGTTCATGGCAGCGAGCACCTGTCCGCACCGGTGTCGTAGGCGGGCTGCGCGATGACGGTGCCGCCGAACCGGACCTTCGCCCGGAAGTGGCAGAGGTAGAAGTTGAACCACGAACCGTAGGTGCCGGTGCGGCCGTACTTGTTGATCTTGATCGGCATCACCTGGAGCACGCGGTCGATCTCCCCCTTCTGGCGGTCGAGCGTCTCGACGAGCTGCCGTGCCTCGCGGATGTCGCGGACGAACGGCTCGCGGATGTCGTCGATGAGACCGGCCGTCTCCACCGCCAGGTCCGAGATCCCGTCGAGCGAGGAAAGGATCGCCTGGCGGTCTTCCTTCAGCCCGCTCACGAGGTCCTGGAAGCTCACGATCAGCTGACCGAGCTGCTGGTCGCGGTCGGCGACGTGGTCGAGGACGTAGGTGAGGTTGTCGAGCAGTTCGCCGATGACCTGGTCGCGGGAGGCGAGGGTCTGGGTGAGGGAGGCCGTGCTCCCGAGCAGGCTCTCGAGCGTGCCGCCCTCGCCCTGGAACACCTGCACGATCTCGTAGGACAGCTTGTTGATGTCGTCGGGCGACAGCGCCTCGAACAACGGCTTGAAGCCGTTGAACAGCACGGTCAGGTCGAGCGCAGGCTGGGTCCGGGCGACCGGGATCGTGTCCTCTTCCTCGAGCTCGTCACCGGCCTTGCCCTCCTGGGTGAGCGAGATGTAGCGCTGACCGATGAGGTTGCGGAACTTGATGGTCGCGTGGGTCGACTCGTCGAGGCGCGTGTCCGCGTCGACGGTGAACGTCACCAACGCCCGGTCCGTGTCCTCACCGTCGACGATCTCGATGTCCTTGACGGTGCCGACCTTGACGCCGGCGACCCGGACGTCGTCGCCGTTGACGACGCCGGTCGCGTCGACGAACTCGGCCTTGTAGGTCGTGGTGGCTCCGAAGGAGATGTTGCCGATCGTGATCACCAGCAGGCCGGTCAGGAGCCCGGTCGTGATCATGAAGATCAGCAACCGGACCAGGTCGCCGCTCGTCTTCTTGTCGAGAGTGAGGCCCATCAGTCGATCACCCGCCTCGGCGACGAGCGGTCCGGCGAGCAGCACTCCGAGACCGGAGTCGGCGTCGTCGCCGTAGGTGCCCTTCAGCAGCCGGCGCAGGAGAGCGACGTCCTCGGGCGTGCCGCGGTAGCCCACGGGGTTCTCGAAGCCCGGCGGCACCCGCGATGGTGCCCTTGCCGGTCGGCTCGTCGACACCGTCGTCGAAGTTGGGCACGTTGGTGAACGGGTTGGCCTGGCTCCACGGCGGGTTGGGCAGGTTGTAGCACCGGGGACCGGTGAAGTCGCCGAACTTCGGCAGGTCGTTGATGTTGTAGGGCCGCGGCTGGCGCGGCAGCGTCTCGAGCACGATGTGGAGCTCGAAGCCGCGGAACATCGAGGCGATCCGGGGAGCGATGTTGGTGAGCCCCTTGAAGAAGCAGGGGAACTCCGGCGCGTAGTGCGCGAGCAGGTCGAGCTGCGTCGTGGTGAGCTCGTTGGCTTCCTTGATCAGACCACCGTTGCGGGCGAGGAAGCCGCGAGCCGTGTCCGAGAACGCGCGGATGTCACGCAGTGCGCTGTTCAGCGTCGCCTCCTTCTCCTCCAGCGTGCCGGTGGTGACGATCGTGTCGTCCAGGATCTGCGCGACCTCCGGGAGGATGTCGGCGTAGAGGTCGGAGACCTGCGCGGTCAGCTTGAGGTCCTCGAGAAGTGCAGGAATCTCGGGATTGATCCGCTTGAGGTAGGAGTCGACGATCTCGAGGTTCTCGCCGAGCTGGGAGCCCCGGCCCTCGAGTGCCGTCGCGAGAGCCGACAACGTGGCGTTGAGGTCGGCGGGCTGGACCGCCTCCAGCAGCGGGTAGAGGTCGTTGAGGACCTCCTCGACCTCGGTGCCGAGCTCCGCCTTCGTGATCGTCGCGCCGGCCTCGAGGGTGCCCTCGGGACCGCTCTCGGGGATGACCAGCGAGACGTACTTCTCGCCGAAGAGCGTCTTGGGGATGATCGCGGCGGTGACGTTGGCCGGGATGCTCTCGATCTCGTCCGGGTAGATGCCGAGCTTCAGCTCGGCGCCCTGGTCAACGATGTCGGCCTCGAGCACCTCGCCGACGAGCACGCCACGGATCTTCACGTCGGCGCGGCTGGGCAGCTGCAGGCCGACCGAGGTCGTCTCGAGCTTGACCTCTTCGTAGTCGGCGAACTTCTTGGTGAACACGGCGTACGTGAGCCACACACCGAAGAGCAGGAGGCACACGAAGATGACGCCGAGCGTCTTGTGCGCTGCCAGTGCCTTGTCCAACATCAGCGCGTCACCCCGCCAATCTGACGGTCGTGGTGGTGCCCCAGATGGCCATCGACAGGAACAGGTCGATCACGTTGATCGCCACGATGCTGGTCCGCACTGCGCGACCCACGGCGACGCCCACACCTGCAGGCCCACCGGACGCGGTGTAGCCGTGGTAGCAGTGGATCAGGATCACGACGACCGCGAACACCAGCACCTTGCCGAACGACCACAGGACGTCGCCGGGTGGAAGGAATTGGTTGAAGTAATGGTCATAGGTGCCCGCTGACTGGCCGTAGTAGGCCGTGACGACCAGCCGGCTGGCGACGTACGACGACAGCAGGCCCACGACGTAGAGCGGGACGATCGCGATCAGGCCGGCCACGACGCGGGTGGCGACGAGGAAGCGCATCGAGGGGATCGCCATCACCTCGAGGGCGTCGACCTCCTCGGAGATCCGCATCGCACCGAGCTGTGCGGTGAATCCGCAACCCACGGTGGCTGCCAGCGCGATGCCGGCGACCAGGGGGGCGATCTCACGGGTGTTGAAGTAGGCGGAGACGAAGCCGGCGAAGGCCGCGGTGCCGAGCTGGTTGAGCGCCGCGTAGCCGGACAGCCCGACCTGGGCGCCGGTGAAGAACGTCATGCCGAGGATGACGCCGATGGTGCCGCCGATGACAGCCAGCGCACCCGAGCCGAGGGTCACCTCGGCCAGCAGCCGGACGATCTCGCGCGGGTAGTGCGAGATGGTGCGCGGGACCGCCAGGATCACGCGGATGTAGAACGAGAGCTCGTGCCCGAGGGTGTCGAGTCCCTTGAGCGGCCGCTCGTAGATCGCCTTCACGTTCGCCATGGCCTCGTCAACCCGTCTTCGGTGGCACGACTTGCAGGTAGATCGTGCTCAGGATGAAGTTGACGACGAACAGGAGCAGGAACGTGATGACGACGGATTCGTTGACCGCGTCGCCCACGCCCTTGGGACCACCAGCAGCGTTCATGCCCTTGTAGGCAGCGACGATCGCCGCGATGAGGCCGAAGATGAGCGCCTTCACCATGCCGATCCACACGTCGGGCAGCTGCGCCAGTGCGGTGAAGCTGGCGAGGTAGGCGCCCGGTGTTCCGTCTTGGAGGATCACGTTGAAGACGTAGCCGCCGGCGACGCCGACGACGCTGACCATGCCGTTGAGGAAGACCGCGACGAGCATGCAGGCGAGCACGCGGGGTGCCACCAGGCGCTGGATCGGGTCGATGCCCAGCACCATCATCGCGTCGAGCTCTTCACGGATCTTCCGCGCGCCGAGGTCGGCCGCGATGGCCGAGCCGCCGGCACCGGCGATCAGCAGTGCGGTCGCGATCGGGCCGGCCTGCTGGATGACGGCGAGCACGGACGCGGTGCCGGTGAACGACTGCGCGCCGAACTGCTTGATCAGGCCGCCGACCTGGAGCGCGATGACCGCGCCGAAGGGGATCGCGACCAGTGCGGTCGGGATGATCGTGACCGACGCGATGAACCACGCCTGCTGGATGAATTCACGCAGCTGGAATGGGCGCCGGAACAGCCCGCGGCCAACGTCAAGAGCGAAGGCGAAGAGCTTGCCGGCGGTACCAACAGGCCTAAGAGCCCGAGCAACCGTCGAGGACATGAATCGTCAGTGCGCCTGCTGGGAGCCGCTTGCGTGCTCGGCTTCTTTGGTGAACGAGCCCGGGGGCGGCGTGACGCCGTTCGCCCGGCACCACTCGCCGGGGAGCCGCTGGCTGCGCCGGGGAATGCCGTTGGAGGGCTCGAGCTGGAGCGGGATCGGGGGCAGCGGCGGGAGATCCATGTCCTTCTCCGCAGCGAGCTGGTCGGCGTCCTTCTCCTCGGACATACCGATCGGGCCGACCGTCTGCGCGTTGAGGAACTGCCGGACCACGGGCTCGTCGGAGGACAGCAGCATCTCGCGGGGGCCGTACATCGCGAGGTGCTTGTGGTAGAGCAGGCCGATCTGGTCGGGCACGACCCGGACGCTGTGGACGTCGTGCGTCACGATGAGGAACGTGGCGTCGATCTGGGCGTTCAGGTCGATGAAGAGCTGGTTGATGAACGACGTGCGGACCGGGTCGAGGCCCGAGTCCGGCTCGTCGATGAGGAGGATCTCCGGGTCGAGCACCAGCGCGCGGGCCAGGCCGGCTCGCTTGCGCATGCCGCCCGAGATCTCGCCGGGGAGCTTGAACTCGGCGCCGAGGAGACCGACGAGGTCCATCTTCTCCATGACGATGTCGCGGATCTCGGTCTCGCTCTTCTTGGTGTGCTCGCGCAGCGGGAACGCGACGTTGTCGTAGAGGTTCATCGAGCCGAACATGGCGCCGTCCTGGAACAGGACGCCGAACAGCTTGCGGACCTCGTAGAGCTCCTTCTCGGAGCAGGAGGCGATGTCGGTGCCCTCGATGAGGATCGAACCCTCGTCGGGCTTGATCAGACCGATCAGGGCCTTCAGGAACACGGACTTGCCGGTTCCGGACGGGCCCAGCATCACGGAGATCTCTCCCGCCGGAAGCGTCAGGGTCACGCCCTTCCAGATGAGCTGCTTGCCGAACTGTTTGGTCAAGTTCGTCACTGCTACATCGACGCCCATGCCGACCTCTTCCTGATCTCGCGAGCCTCCAGGGCCCGGCCCTCCGGATGGAGCACTGTTTCCCGTACACGGCTCCGTGGGAACAACGCGACCGCGGGCCGCACGTTACGCGGAACCCGTGGTCCACGTCACGCCGGTCCCCTATCTGGGACATCGTGTCCTACCGGGCGGTAGCGCCGGGCGGCGACGCATCCGGAAATGCACGAGGCGGGCCCCCGTTGCCGGGGACCCGCCTCGCGACGGTGCGTCAGAGAGTCACTTGAGGGTGACGGTGGCGCCGGCGGCCTCGAGGGCCTCCTTCGCCTTCTCCGCAGCGTCCTTGGTGGCCTTCTCGAGGACCGGCTTGGGCGCACCCTCGACCAGGTCCTTGGCCTCCTTGAGGCCGAGCGAGGTCAGCGCGCGCACCTCCTTGATGACGTTGATCTTCTTGTCACCAGCGGCCTCGAGGATGACGTCGAACTCGTCCTGCGCAGCGGCCTCCTCGCCACCCGCAGCGGCACCGCCGGCGGCGGGGGCAGCGGCAACGGCAACCGGGGCAGCGGCGGTGACGCCGAAGGTCTCCTCGAACTGCTTCACGAACTCAGAGAGCTCGATGAGGGTCATCTCCTTGAACGCGTCGAGGAGCTCGTCAGTGCTGAGCTTCGCCATGATGGCTTACCTTTCGTTTGGTGGCCGGCCGCGCGTTGCGGCCGAACCGGGTGGTTTCGGAGTGGTGGTGGTCGACCGAGGGCCTCAGGCCTCGGTGGTGTCGCCCTCGTCGGAGGCAGCCTCGGCGGCGGGCTCCTCAGGAGCCGCCTCCTCGGCGGGGGCCTCGTCAGTGGGGGCCTCGACGGTCTCGGCTGCCTCATCAGCAGGCGCCTCGTCCGCAGCGGCCTCCTCGGCGGCGACGGGCCCGGTGTTGGATTCCGGGCAGCACCACCTGCGAGGATCGAGGGGTCCTCAGCGGCCTTCGCCTGGAGCGCACCCGCGAGACGGGCGGCCTGGGCGAGAGGAGCGTTGAGGAGGTAGACGGCCTGGCTCAGCGAAGCGAGCATCGCGCCCGCCAGCTTGCCCAGCAGGACCTCGCGGGACTCGAGATCGGCCAGCTTGGCGATCTCGGCCGGCTCGAGGGCCTTGCCGTCCAGAACGCCGCCCTTGATGACAAGGGCGGGGTGGGCCTTGGCAAAGTCACGCAGACCCTTCGCCGCCTCGACGACGTCGCCCGTGATGAAGGCGATCGCGGTCGGGCCGGTGAGGAGCTCGTCGAAGCCCTCGATTCCCGACTCCTTGGCGGCAATCTTGGCCAGCGTGTTCTTGACCACGGCGTAGTTGGCGTTCTCGCCGAGGGAGCGCCGCAGGTCCTGCAGCTGCTTCACGGTGAGACCGCGGTAGTCGGTCAGCACAGCACCGGCGGCGTCACTGAAGGACTCAGTGATGTCCGCGACGGCGGCCTGCTTGTCTGCCCGCGCCATGGGTCTCCTTCCGGATCTGACTGCCGGCTGGAGGCCCCGGAATGACGAACGCCCTGAGCGCAGGCGCTCAGGGCGTGGACATCGGCTGCACTCCCCTGATGCGGAGGCGCAACTGCTGGTCATGCTCTGATCCCCTGCGCAGGCCATCCGCTTCCGCGGAACCTTCGGTCAGGGCTGAGGCAGCCCGGACGACCGGCGGTCTTAAGGTTTCGAGCGCAACAGTACGGCGGCGCGCCGTACCGGCCAAATCGCCGAGCGCGGTGACGCTCCGAGACGAGGACGGTCACCGATCAGCGAGGAGGTTGAGGAGGCCTCGGCTCGGACCGGAGCGCAGCGACGGGTCGAGCGAGCCGTCTCGAAACCAGAACGAATCCGGGTGCGGACGCGCGTGGGGTCACTGGCACGATGGACCTCGTGACCTCGCTGACCACCTTGCCCGCCGACCAGCTCGCCGAGCGCCTCACCACGCTGCGCGCCGACTACGAGGACCTCCAGGCGAAGGGCCTCAAGCTCGACCTCACCCGCGGCAAGCCCGGCGCCGACCAGCTCGACCTGTCCGAGGGGCTGCTGAACCTGCCGACCGGCCACAAGGACCGCTCCGGCACCGACGTGCGCAACTACGGCGGCCTCGAGGGTCTCACCGAGCTCCGTGAGGTCTTCGCCGACCTGCTCGGCGTCGACACCGCGCAGGTCGTCGCGGGCGGCAACTCGAGCCTGACGATGATGTACCAGGTCGTCAGCTGGCTGCTGTCGCACGGCGCCCCCGACTCCCCGCGGCCGTGGTCGCAGGAGGAGACGGTCAAGTTCGTCTGCCCGGTCCCCGGCTACGACCGGCACTTCACGATGCTGGCCGAGCTCGGCATCGAGATGGTGACCGTGCCGATGCACGACGACGGTCCGGATGTGGCGGCGGTGCGCGCGCTGGTCGCCGACGACCCGTCGGTCAAGGGCATGTGGCTGGTGCCGACGTACGCCAACCCGACCGGTTCCGTCTGCTCCAACGAGGTCGCGGCCGGACTGATGGGGATGCCGACCGCGGCGCCGGACTTCCGGATCCTCTGGGACAACGCCTACGTCGTCCACCACCTCACCGACGTCGAGACCAAGAGCGCGGACGCGCTCGGTCTCGCCTCGGCGTCCGGCCACCCCAACCGGCCGATCATGTTCGCCTCGACGTCGAAGATCACCTTCGCCGGCGCCGGCGTCGCCGCGCTCGCGGCGTCGCTGGAGAACAAGGAGTGGTACCTCAAGCGGCTGTCGTACGCCGCCATCGGTCCCGACAAGATCAACCAGCTGCGGCACGTCGAGTTCTTCGGCGACGCCGACGGCGTACGCGCGCACATGCGCAAGCACCGCGACCTGATCGCACCCAAGTTCGCGGCGGTCCAGGCGGCGCTCAGCGCCCGGCTCGACGGGCTCGGGATCGCGACCTGGAGCAAGCCGTCGGCGGCTACTTCGTCGACCTCAACGTCCTCGACGGCACCGCCGCCCGGGTCGTCCAGCTCGCCAAGGAGGCGGGCATCGCGCTCACCCCCGCCGGCTCAGCCTTCCCCCACGGCAAGGACCCCGACGACCGCAACATCCGGCTGGCCCCGACCTTCCCTGGTGCTGGGCGAGGTCGAGACGGCCATGGCCGGCGTGGCCGTGTGCGTCGAGCTGGCGGCGCTGGAGCAGCTCACCGCCTGAGTTCGGAGGTGCGACGACTTGCAGGAATCCCCGGTCGACCGGGGATTCCTGCACTTGTTGGGCTTGCATAGGCCGATAAGCGCCAGGAAACCCCGACAAGATCCCCGAGTACGGCGAAGCCCCGGCCACCCTCATGGGTGACCGGGGCTTCGACGTACGAGATCAGGCAGAGGCCTCGTCCTCGACCGTGACGTTCTTGACGCGGTTGGGGTCGACCTGGACACCGGGGCCCATGGTCGTGGAGACGGTGACCTTCTTGAGGTAGCGGCCCTTGGAGCTGTTCGGCTTGAGCCGCAGCACCTCCTCGAGGGCAGCCGCGTAGTTCTCGACCAGCTGGGTCTCGCCGAACGACGCCTTGCCGATGATGAAGTGCAGGTTGGCGTGCCGGTCGACGCGGAACTCGATCTTGCCGCCCTTGATGTCGGAGACGGCCTTGGCCGGGTCCGGGGTGACGGTGCCGGTCTTCGGGTTCGGCATCAGGCCGCGGGGCCCGAGGACGCGACCGAGACGGCCGACCTTGCCCATCATGTCGGGGGTCGCGACGACGGCGTCGAAGTCGAGCCAGCCGCCGGCCACCTTGTCGATGAGCTCGTCGCCACCGACGATGTCGGCGCCGGCCTCACGAGCGGCCTCGGCCTTGTCGCCGTTCGCGAACACGAGGACGCGCGCCGTCTTGCCGGTGCCGTGCGGCAGGTTGACGGTGCCGCGCACCATCTGGTCCGCCTTGCGCGGGTCGACGCCGAGGCGCATCACCACGTCGACGGTCTCGTCGAACTTCTTCTTGCTGGCGGTCTTGGCGATCTTGATCGCGGCCAGCGGGCTGTAGAGCTCGTCCTTGTCGAACGTGGCCTCAGCCGCGCGGTAGGTCTTGCTGCGCTGCATGTTCTTTCTCTTCTCTGCTTGGAAAGTGTGTGGTTAGCGAGCCAGCGCGGCTCTCCCACAGGTTCAGTCGGTCGTGACGCCCATCGACCGGGCGGTGCCCTCGACGATCTTCATCGCGGCGTCGATGTCGTTGGCGTTGAGGTCGGGCATCTTGGTCTGGGCGATCTCGCGCACCTGGTCCTTGGTCAGCTTGCCGACCTTCTCCTTGTGCGGGACGCCCGAGCCCTTCTTGAGGCCGGCGGCCTTCTTGATCAGCTCGGCGGCCGGCGGCGTCTTCGTGATGAAGTCGAAGGACCGGTCCTCGTAGATCGTGATCTCGACCGGGATGACGTTGCCGCGCATGGACTCCGTCTGGGCGTTGTACGCCTTGCAGAAGTCCATGATGTTGACGCCGTGCGGACCGAGGGCGGTACCGACCGGCGGCGCCGGGGTGGCGGCACCAGCCTGCAGCTGCACCTTGACCAGCGCGGCGATCTTCTTCTTGGGAGGCATTCCTCTATCTCTTTCTTCTCGTGGTCATGACGAGGAGTACGTCGTACGCCTCTGCCACCTGTTGCTCCCGGCCTTGCGACCGGGTGCTGCGCTTTCTGAGGCTCAGACCTTCTGGACCTGGCTGAAGCTCAGCTCGACCGGGGTCTCCCGGCCGAAGATCTCGACCAGCGCCTTGAGTCGCTGCGACTCGGCGTTGATCTCGGTGATCGTCGCGTGGAGCGTCGCGAACGGGCCGTCCACCACCATCACGGAGTCGCCCACACCGAAGTCGGCGACCTCGATCGGCTTCTTCGCGGTCTGACCGCCCGGCGTGCCGGCGGCGGCGCCACCCTCGGACTCGGACGGAGCGGCGAGCATCGCGGACGGCGCGAGCATCTTCTCGACCTCGTCCATGCTCAGCGGCACCGGCTGGTGGCTGTGGCCGACGAACCCGGTCACCGACGGCGTGTGCCGCACGGCGGCCCAGGACTCGTCGGTGAGGTCCATCCGGACCAGGACGTAGCCGGGCAGCACGGTGCGCCGGACCATCTTGCGCTGGCCGTTCTTGATCTCGGCGACTTCCTCGGTGGGGACCACGATCTCGTGGATGTAGTCCTCCATGTTGAGGGAGTGGATGCGGTTCTCCAGGTTGTGCTTCACCCGGTTCTCCATGCCGGAGTAGGTGTGCACGACGAACCAGTCGCCCGGCTTCATCATCAGCTCGCGGCGGAAGGCCTCCAGCGGGTCGACCTCCTCGGCCGCTTCGTCCGCGACAGCGGCGTCGTCCTCGACGCGGTCGTCGTCCTCGACCGCGGCGACGTCGTCGTCGAGCTCGTCGGCGACCAGCGATCTCCTCGGCGACGGGCTCCTCGGAGACCTCGTCGTCCTCGGTGAGGGCCTCGTCGACCAGGGCCTCGTCAACCGGGGCCTCGTCGGCCGGCAGTTCGTCGACCGGAGCCTCGACCTCCTCAGGGGTCGATTCGACACCCTCCGCCTGCTCGGGGGTGACCTCGAGCTCCTCGGGGGTGCTGACGTCCTCGTCCGTCTCCGGGACCGAGTCGTACTGCTCCGACACGTGCTGCTCCATCAGTTTGCTGTTCGCTGGGTGTGACTTTGGGTGACGCTGAGGTCAGCGTCGGTCACACGTCATCTGCGCCGGTGAAGACCGCGAACACCAGCTTGCCGAGACCGAGGTCCAGCAGCGAGACGATCGTGATCATCACCAGCACGAAGGCCATGACGACGAAGAAGTAGGTCACCAGCTGCTCGCGGGTCGGGTAGACCACCTTGCGAAGCTCGGCGACCACCTGGCGATAGAACGTCAGCGGTCCGGTGCGCCGGTCGCCGGACTTCCCGCCGTCGGACGTGCGGCCCTTCTGGGTCGCGCTGCTGTCCGACACGCTGCTCACCTCTTCAACTTCTGTCTGGATTCTCGTCTGGTCCTGCAGGGCACGAGGGACTTGAACCCCCAACCTTCGGTTTTGGAGACCGATGCTCTGCCAGTTGAGCTAGTGCCCTCCGACGGCCATCCCTCAAGCTTGATCAGCCCGGTCTCCTCGCACCCGTGACCGCTGACATCACCGTCACGAGGGCGCGACTCACCATGGGGGAAAGCCACCAAGGGTGGAGTCTACGCACCCCCGGCCAACCGGACCAAAAGGAGTCAGCCACCTACGATGGCGAGCGTGCGGGACCCCCACTCTCTTCCGAAGGCGCACCTGCACCTGCACTTCACCGGGTCCATGCGGCACACGACATTGCTCGAGCTCGCCGAGCGCGACGGCATCCACCTCCCCGATGCGCTGGTGTCGGAGTGGCCGCCGCAGCTGACCGCGGCCGACGAGAAGGGCTGGTTCCGCTTCCAGCGCCTGTACGACGTCGCGCGGTCCGTGCTCCGCACCGAGGACGACGTACGACGACTGGTGCTGGAGGCCGCCGAGGACGACGTCGCCGACGGCGGGCGCTGGCTGGAGATCCAGGTCGACCCGAGCGGGTACGGCGGCCGGTTCGGCGGCATCACGGCGTTCACCGACCTGGTGATCGACGCGGTGCGCGACGCGAGCGAGCGCACCGGCCTCGGGATGGCCGTCGTCATCGCAGCGAACCGCACCCGCCACCCCCTCGACGCCCGGACCCTGGCCCGGCTGGCCGGTCAGTACGTCGACCGCGGCGTGGTCGGCTTCGGGCTGTCGAACGACGAGCGGCGCGGCTCCACTGCCGACTTCGCCCCTGCGTTCGAGATCGCCGAGCGGGCAGGCCTGCTGCTCGCGCCGCACGGCGGCGAGCTGCGCGGGCCCGAGCACATCCGCACCTGCCTCGACACGCTGCACGCCGACCGGCTCGGGCACGGCGTACGCGCCGCCGAGGACCCCGACCTGCTGGCGCGGATCGTCGATGCCGGCGTCGCTCTGGAGGTGTGCCCGGTCTCCAACGTCGCGCTCGGCGTCTACTCGGACCTGACCTCGGTGCCGCTGCCCGCCCTGCTCGCAGCGGGAGCGACGGTCGCCCTGGGCGCGGACGACCCGCTGCTCTTCGGTTCCCGGCTGGCCGGCCAGTACGCCACGATGCGCGCCGCGCACGCCCTGTCCGACGACGAGCTGGCGGAGCTGGCCCGGATGTCCTTCCGCGCCAGCCGCGCACCGGACGACATCCGCAAACGCGCCGAGGCCGACATCGAAGGTTGGCTCGCCGAGGGCTAGGGGCAGGTCGACCTCGACCGCCTCGAGAGGGTACGGCGGAGCACCGGTCCCGGTGACCTGGATGTGGCCCCACGGGTCGTACTCGGCCAGCCGGAGCTCGGCGGGCGGGCCGCCGGCGATGACCAGGTGCGCCATCGTCGCTCCCGCGTCCTTCGCGCCGACGAGGTCGTCGGACCGGTCGATCCGGCCGTACCAGTGGAACTGCCCGTCGAGCGGTTCGAGGTGGCCGTCGAGGTGGACGGTCACCTCGAGCTCGCGGTCGCCGATCAGCAGGGCGGCCGCGCCGTCGTACCCGGAGTCCTCCTCGGGAGGCAGCCACGCCATCCCCCGCGGGTGCCGGCGTCGGCGCGGGCGGCGACTCACGCTTGGACAGGAACCCGTTGCGGCGCCAGAGGTACCGGCCGATCCGTCCCATCAGGCCGTTCTCCTCGAGGAACGCGGCGAGGGACGCGAAGCCGACCGCCGCCATCTCGCGGTGGTGCGGGTTGGCCTGCGCCTCGCGGTAGGCGCGGTCGACGTCGAGCCCGGCCCGGTGGTAGATCCCGCGGTGGGTGAGAGACCGCCGGAGCACCGGACCGCCGAGCCCGTTGAGGTTGCGGACGAGGAACCGCTCGAGCCAGGACGCGTCCTGCATCCGGTGGACGACGCCCTCGCGCGCGAACTTGATGTGCCGGGCCTCCTCGGTGACGTGGATCCGCATCAGCTGCGCGACGACCGGCTGCAGGTCGGGGTCGGCCATGATCCGGCGCTGCTGCGCGTCGAAGATCTCCTCGCCGATCAGGGCGCCGACCCACAGCAGCGAGCCGCGGAGGAAGTGCGGGAGTGCGGCGGCGAGGAACCGGTCGGTGCGTCCCATCCGGTAGGGGCGGGCGCCGACCCGGTCGATCACCTTGCCGAACATCGTCATGTGCCGGCACTCGTCACCCATCTCGGTGAGCACGTAGTGCGCGAACGGCGACGTCGGGTCCTCACGCAGCAGCTGCAGCAGCAGCCCGCGGTTCAGGATGTTCTCGAACCACAGGCCGACCGAGAGGACGTTGGCGAGCTCCTCGCGGGAGAGCGCGATCCGCTGCTCCTCGGTGAGCTCCTCCCAGTAGGCGGTGCCGTAGAGGGTGATGACCTCCTTGGGGAGGAAGTACTTGCCCTCCTCGAGCGGGGCGTCCCAGTCGATCGCCACGGCCGGTTCGTACGAACGTCGGACCGACCCGCTGATGAGACGGCTGGCCACCTGGTCGGGCGAGAGTGCGGTGCGCTCGGGCGCGGTCGTCATGTGCAGCCCCTTCCGGAGGCAGTGCAACGAAGTTGTTTACGTATCATCACATTTCGTCAATGACCGGTCAAGGGGTCGTACGATGCCGCCATGGCCACCGTCACTCCCCTGCGCCGGGGTCCGGCCGACCCGGACGCGGCCGCGCAGATCCGGGAGCGGATCCTCGACGCGGCCACGGAGTGCCTGCTCGCCGAGGGTCTCGACGCCCGGCTGCACGCGATGATCGCCGAAAGGGCCGGCGTCTCCCGGCCGACGGTCTACAAGTACGTCGGCGACCAGGCCGCGATCGTCGCGGCGATCCTCGAGCGCGAGCTGGACCAGTTCTTCGGAGCGGCGGTGCCGCTCCTCCGCCGGAGCGACGACCTCGAGGCGCACCTGGTCGACGCGATCGTGTTCGTCGTCGAGTACGGACGCGGCCACGCGCTGCTCCAGAAGGCACTCCGCGAGCACCCCGAGCTGATCCTGCCGGCGCTGACCACCGAGTCCGGCCCGCTCGTCGAGAGGGTGGTCGCGCTGTTCGAGGAGCAGCTCGGGCGCGCCCTGAGCCAGGCTGGTTCGACAGGGTCGACCGAGACGACAGGCTCGACCAGCGAAGCCCTCACCCCGCGGGCAGCGGCCGAGTGGGCCTACCGGATCGTGATCTCCCTGATCACCACCCCCTCGCCGGCCCTCGACGACGAGGGCACGAAGCAGTACGTCGCCAGCCTGGTGCGGCTGATGGGGATCGCCCGGTGACCGACCAGTCCGGGCCGCCACCTCCCCGCCACCACCAGGCGCCCGAGGAGCCGTCGAGCCCGGCGTGGGGTGCGGCGCCCCAGCAGCCGGCGTACGGCGTACCCGTGCAGTACCAGCAGGTCACCGGTCGCAGACCCACCAGGGCGCACTGTGGTCGATGATCCTCGGCATCGTCGGCCTGGCTTCTGCGGTGCTCTCGGTGCCGACGTCGGGCATCACGGCGCTCGGGATGGTCTGCTCACCGGTCGCGCTCGGCCTCGGCCTCTGGTCGAGCAGGGCGTCCGCGACCGACCGGACCTCTACAACAACCGCGGGCAGGCGATCGCCGGCTGGATCATGGGCCTGATCGGCATCCTGCTCGCCGTCGTGGCGGTCCTCATCGTGCTGGCGTTCGTCGCGCTCATCGTGGCGGTCTTCGCCGGGGCCGAGCAGTAGGTCACTCCAGCGGTTACAGCGAGCAGCCGACGAGCACCGGCTCGTTGACCAAGGTGATCCCGTACGACGCCGCGACGCCGTCGCGGACCTCGCGCGCGAGCGCGAGCAGGTCGGTCGCGGTCGCTCCGCCGCGGTTGGTCACGGCCAGGGTGTGCTTGGTCGACAGGGCGGCCCGGCCGCCGTCGCGGTCGAGCCCGTAGCCCTTGCCGAACCCCGCGTGCTCGATCAGCCAGGCCGCGCTGGCCTTCACGAGACCGTCCTCCGCCGTCGGCCAGGTCGGGGCGCCCTCGGGCACGTCGGCGGCCGGCACCACCGGGTTGGTGAAGAACGAGCCGGCACTCCAGGTGTCGTGGTCGGCCGGGTCGAGCACCATGCCCTTGCCGCCGCGCAGGCCCAGCACCGCGGCGCGGACCTCGGCGAGCGGCGCGCGCCGGCCGGGCTCGACGGCGAGGGCGCGCGCGAGCTCGGCGTACGCCACCGGAGCGCCGAGCGTCCCCTGCTTGAACTGGAAGGTCACCGACAGCACCAGATGGCGGCCGCCGTTCGCGTCGTACCGGTCGATCTTGAACCGCGAGGTGCGGTAGCCGAAGCCGCAGTCGGCGGCCGCGAACGTGCGGATGCCGTTGAGCTTGCGGTCCCACACCCGGACCGACGCGATCGTCTGGGCGACCTCCTGGCCGTAGGCGCCGACGTTCTGGATCGGGGTCGCGCCGACCGAGCCCGGGATCCCCGACAGGGCCTCGACGCCGACCCAGCCGCGCTCGACCGCCTGGGCGACCAGGTCGTCCCACGACTCCCCCGCGGCGACCGTGACCACGGCACCACCGCAGGTCGGGTCGCCTGCGTTGCTTGAGTCACCGATGTCGGCGCTGACGCCGCGGGTCGCGACCTCGACGACGGTGCCCGCGAACCCCTCGTCCGCGACCACCAGGTTGCTGCCCCCGCCGAGCACCAGCACCGGCTCCCCCGCGGCGTCGGCGGCGGAGACCGCGGCGATCAGCTCGTCCTCGGTCGTCACCCGCACCCAGGCGCGGGCCGGTCCGCCGAGCCGGAGGGTGGTGTGGTCCGCGAGGCGCTCGGGCCGCGCATCAGACACGGACGACGGCCTTCGGCGCGCCGAGAACCTTGTCACCGGCGCAGGTGACCTCGAGCGCGATCGTCGCGCAGCCGTCGGCGACCAGCTTGACGACGCCCGCGATCCGCACCGTCGCACCACCGTCGGCGGGCACCACGACGGGCGCGGTGAACTTGCAGCCGAGCTCGACGACCTCGGCGTCGTCGGTCCAGGTCGCGACCGCCCGCGCGGCCAGCGCCATCGTGTACATCCCGTGCGCGATCACGCCCGGGAGCCCGACCAGCTGGGCGATCGCCTCGTCCTGGTGGATCGGGTTCTGGTCGCCGGAGGCGCCCGCGTAGGCGACCAGGTCGCTGCGTCGTACGACGTACTCCTGCGGCTCCAGCTCGGCGCCGGCCTCGAGGGACGTCACAGCGAGCCCCGGTGGACCATGGTGGCGCCGGCGGTGCAGACCAGCGCGCCGTCGGCATCGGTGATGGTGCTGGTGGTGCGCAGGATGTCGGTGCCCTCGATCTGCCGCAGGCCGGTGACACTGAGCGTCGCGCTGAGCTCGTCGCCGATCACGATCGGGCGCTCGTAGGCGAACTTCTGTTCGCCGTGCACGATCCGAGAAAGCTCGACCTGCTCGGCCTCGAGGAAGTCGAGCAGCGCGCGGAAGGTCACGACGATCGGGAACGTCGCGGGCACTCGCCGGGCGCCCGCGCCGGTGGCGGACGCGAACGCCGCAACCTCCTTCTCGGTCACGACGAACGGCGGGGTCGGCGGGAACTCCCGGCCGATGAGCGATTGGTCGATCGGCATGTCCCTCACTCTAGGGGGCCGGACGCGCTGAAGGGCTGTGCCGTACCCCACGCTCGCGCAGTACGACGTCAGCGACTTCCCGCGCTGGGGACGCTCCGACTGCGGCGCCTGAAAAGGAAACGAACCCGGCCCCCAAGGGAGCCGGGTCTCAAGCCGCCAGCCGACCTGCAGCGCAGACGACGTCAACTGCGGCGCGGCAGCGTGTCGCACTGCGGCGAAGCCGCACGGTGCGCAGCCCGCGGGCCGAGCTTGCGAGCGCCCGGGCGGCAAGCGCCGTCTGCGACACGCTCGCGCAAATGCAGGATCAACGCGTCTCGCGGTGCTCGGTGTGCTTGCGGCAACGCGGGCAGAACTTCGACAGCTCCATGCGGTCGGGGTCGTTGCGCCGGTTCTTCTTCGTGATGTAGTTGCGCTCCTTGCAGTCCACGCATGCGAGCGTGATCTTGGGGCGAACGTCGGAGCTCTTGCTGGCCACGGGAAGTCCTTGCTGCTGTTGTCTGCGTAAGTGTTGCTTGCTGTGTGTCGTCTGGCGTAGCGGGGGCGGGACTCGAACCCGCGACACCACGATTATGAGCCGTGTGCTCTAACCACCTGAGCTACCCCGCCAGGGGATTCATCCCAGAGCCCCTTTACGGAATCGAACCGTAGACCTTCTCCTTACCATGGAGACGCTCTGCCGACTGAGCTAAAGGGGCAACGCCGGAGAACGATACCGGCCTGCTGGCCGTTCGGCGAAATCGCCCTGACCACGCCTGGAAATCCAGTCGGCAGCGCGGCGGGAGGCGTTTCCAATGGGCGCAGTCAGTCCTGGATCCGGGCCCACGGCTGGGCCTGCTCGAGCTCGTAGGCGAGCTCGATCAGCACCGCTTCCTGACCGCATCCGGAGCCGAACATCATGCCCTGCGGGAGTCCCGTCGAGGTGGTCGCGAGGGGCAGCGAGATGGCCGGCGTCCCGGTGGCGTTCTGCAGCGGCGTGAACGCCACCCAGTCCTGGAGCCGGTCGATGATGGTCTCGTAGTCCTGGGTCGGGTCGAGGTGCCCGATCTTCGGCGTCGGGGTGGCGAGGGTCGGGGTCAGGCTGACGTCGTACTTCTCGAAGAAGAGCGGCCGCGTCGTGGGCGCTCCGGCGCAGCCGCACGATCGCACCGGGCAGCCGGTGGAGGTTGCGACGCGCGTGGCGGGCCAGGCCGAGCGTGAGCGTAGTCGTGGTTGCCGCGGTTCCAGCGTCCGGCCGTGCTGTCGGCGTCCACCGCTGAGCAGCGCGAGGGCGAGTGCCGCCCAGTAGAGGAGGAAGTCGTCGGCGAACGTCGGCGGGGTCGGTGCCGCGGACCTCGATCACGGTGTGTCCGAGGTCCTCGAGCAGCCGGGCGGTCTGCTCGGTGAGCGCGGTGACCTCGGCGTCGGCACCGCGGTCCAGCCCGGTCGTGTTGAGGGCGACGCGGAGCCGCTTGCGACCCGGTCGGGTCAGGTCGCCGATCGGCGGCATCGCCAACGGGCGGTAGACCCGCTCCGCCTCGCGGAAGAACGCAGCCGTGTCGCGGACGCTGCGGGTGACCACCCCGTCGGCGACGATCCGGACCGGCTGCTGCCGCATCAAGGCGTCCTGCGCCAGCCGGCCACGGGTCGGCTTCAGCCCCACCAGCCCGTTGACCGACGGCCGGGATCCGGATCGAGCCGCCGCCGTCGTTCGCGTGCGCGATCGGCACCGCGCCCGCGGCGACCAGCGCCGCCGAACCGGCGCTGGACGCGCCCGCGCTGTGCTCGAGGTGCCACGGGTCCGCACCGGCCCCAAGCCGCGGGTGCTCGCTGCTGGCACTGAAGCCGTACTCCGACAGCTGGGTCTTGCCGAGCGGGATCAGCCCGGTCGCGAGGTACATCCGCGCGAAGTCGCCGTCCTTCTTCGCGGTGTACGGCGTCCACGCGTCGGTGCCCTCCATCGTCGGCATGCCGGCGACGTCGACGTTGTCCTTGACGAAGGTCGGCACGCCGGCGAAGTAGCCGCCGCGGGGAGTCGCGGGCCTCGCGTCTGGCCCGGTCGAAGTCCGCGAAGGCGACCGCGCCGAGCTCGACGGCGACCCGCTCGGTGCGGGCGATGGCGGCGTCGACGACCTCGGGGATCGAGACCTTGCCGGCCTCGAGGTGCTCGACCAGCCCGACCGCATCGAGGTCGCCCAGGGCATCGTCGGAGAAGGCGTGCACGCGCGTCATGGGTACGCACCGTAGCGCCGTCGAGAGCGCGGCGCCTCCGACCTCAGTCGGGTTCTGGTCCGGGTTCGTGGCGCCGGTGCAACCCTCGACGTGCGGGTCGAAGAGCCCGAGTGCCTGCATGAGCGCGAACGCCGTGGTCGGCCCCACGAAGGCGAACCCGCGGCGCTTGAGCTCCTTCGCCATCGCGATCGAATCGGGGGACGTCGTGGCGTCCTCGGCGGGTGGTGTCGACGGGGCGAAGCCGCGGATCAGCTGCTCGAGGCCGCCGTCGTCACGCAACGCGACCGTCGCCCGCGCGTTCTGGAGGGTGGCCTGGATCTTGCTCCGGTTGCGCACGATCCGTGCGTTCGCCCATCAACCGCTCGACGTCGGCCTCGTCGTAGTCGGCGACGGCGTCTGCGTCGAAGCCCGCGAAGACCTCACGGAAGGCCGGCCGCTTGGCGAGGATCGTGGCCCACGACAAGCCGGACTGGAACGCCTCGAGGGTCATCCGCTCGAAGTACGCCGACTCCCCCGTGACCGGCCGTCCCCACTCCTCGTCGTGGTAGTCGCGCATCGGTCCCGGACCACCCGCCCACGCGCAGCGGGCAACGCCGTCCTCGCCGATGACCGGTCCCATGGTCAGGCATCATGCCGGTCGGCACGGACAGCGGACCGGTCAGGCGCCGCCGTACGGGACGGTGATGATCTCGAGGTTGTGGCCGTCGGGGTCCTCCCAGTAGACGCCGCTGCCGCCGTCGTTGTGGTTGACCCGGCCCTCCTGCCGGTGGAACGGGTCGGCCCAGTAGGTGAGGCCGCGGTCCTTGATCCGGCCGAGGATGGCGTCGAACTCGTCGTCGCCGACCAGGAACGCGTAGTGCTGCGACTGGAACGACCCGGAGTCCTGGACGACGTCGAGGCTGACGCCGTTGGCGAGCTCGACGACCCGGAACGGTCCGTACTCCTGCGGCTCGGGGAGGCCGAGGACCTCGGCGAGGAAGGTCGCGGTGGCGTCGCGGTCCGACGCGTGCACGATCGTGTGGTTCAGCTCGATGCGCATCGGGTCTCCTTCTTCAGCGGCGTTCCTTGAGCCGGGCATTGGGGAGCTCGGGCGCGGGGATCGGGCGGAGGCGGTCGTCGACGACGCCGAACCGGCCGTCGGCGACCTCCGTCGACTCGGCGACGACCGTGCCGTCGCGGGTGATCTGCGCCTGCCACTCCTCGCGGAAGCCGACCACCTCGTCATGGCTGCGGCCGACGAAGTTCCACCACATCACGATCGACTCACCGAACGGCGTCCCGCCGATCACGAGCACCCGGGCGCCTTCGTCGCCTGCGGTCAGCACGACGGTGCCGTCACCCGGAGGCAGGTAGGCGAGGTCGTCCTTCTTCGCGGTCTCGCCGTCGACGTAGACCGAGCCGAGGTCGACCAGGACGCCGTGCTCGAACGACGGGTCCACCTCGAGCGGGACCACGACACCAGGGTCGAGGACCAGCTCGGCCCCGAGCAGCGGTGAGTACGTCGCGACCGGCGAGGTGTGCCCGAGGAGGGTCCCGAGGAACACCCGGCCGCGCCAGCCGTCTCCCGACAGCTCGGGTGGCGCGTAGTGCTCGAAGCCCGGGTCGGTGTCGCGGCTCGAGTCCGGCAGCGCGACCCACAGCTGGGCACCGTGCAGCATCGTCGTGGCACCCGTCGACACCTCCGAGTGGCTGATGCCGCGGCCGGCGGTCATCAGGTTGACCTCGCCCGGCAGCACCATCGCGTGGTGGCCCGCGCTGTCGCGGTGCTCGATCTCGCCCTCGAAGAGCCAGCTCACGGTCTGCAGTCCGGTGTGCGGGTGCGGCGCCACCGACATGCCGCCGGACTCCGCGACCGGGTCCGGCCCGTAGTGGTCCAGGAAGCACCACGCACCGATCAGGCTCCGCCCCCGTTGGGGCAGCGTTCGTCGTACGGTCATCGCCCGCGGGCCGCCGAGCGGCACCTCCCGCGGCGCCATGATCTCGACGCCCGGTGCATCAGCACCGGTGCACACGATCTCGTCGGGTCGTGCCTCCTCGTTGCTCACGTCTTCATCCTGCCGCGATGGTCAACAGGAGCCGGCGACGGACTCGGCCCTGGTGACCCGCCAGGGCCCGAGGATGTTCGTCACCCGGATCCGTTGCGGCGCCCGGGTCGCCTCTCCCAGCAAGGCCGGGGCGCCGTCGGGCACCGCCAGCTGGGTCGCGTCGACGCAGATGTCGAGCACGAGCACGGTGTCGCGCGGCCGGGCAGCAAGGAACTCGATCGCCACGTCGCCGTCGTACCGACCGTCGGCGTACGCCGCGACGGCCTTGCGGTAGGGGTCGACCACCGACGCGGTGGCGTTGAACGACAGCAGCCGGCCCACCGCGCCCTCGCGGGCGGCCAGCCGTCGACCGCGCTCGAAGTCCACGTAGGTCTGCAACGCCTGCGCGTAGGCGCCCTTCAGCTCGGGTCGACCGACCAGATCCACGCCCTCGCCGGGGTAGTCCACGTCCGGCGCCGACGGCGACGCGGCCTCGTCCGGTGGGTTCGATTCGTCCTCGGAACAGCCTGCGACGAGCAGCAGCGGGAGGACGAGCGCGAGGGCAAGGCGGTGTGTCATCACGGTCCAGCCACGCTACAACCGCAGCGCGAGGCGGAAGGCCCGGGGAGAACGCGCCGAAAGCGCCAAATCGCCCGGTTGGCACCGTTCCGGACCGCCGTCGGTCATCCTAGGGTTGGCCGCACTGCACGGACGCGTCTCGGAACGTCTGCGTCCCCCCGCCAACAGCTAGGAGCCCACATGTCGATGCCACCAGAGCCTCCGGGCCCTCCGGGACCGCCGCCCCCGCCGGCCGGACCGCCGACGCCGCCACCGGCTGGTGGCGCGTACCCCGGCGGCGTGCCCGGCGGAGCTGCCGGCGTACCCCGCCCGGGTGAGCTGCTCAACCGCTTCCTCGCCCGGCTGATCGACCACGTGATCCTCTTCGTGGTCTTCATTCCGATCTACATCATCCTGAGCGCGATCATCTACTCAGGCTTCAGCACGTCGTTCGGCGAGTACTTCATCTTCTACACGCTCCAGGCCATCATCCAGGCTGCGCTGTTCCTGTTGTACTTCGCCCTGCTGGAGTCCAACCGCGGGCAGACCGTGGGCAAGATGATCATGAAGCTGCGGACCTACGGCCCCGACGGCGTGAGCAACCCGACCATGAACGAAGCGCTCAAGCGCAACGCGTACGCCGCGCTCGGCGTGCTGAGCATCATCCCGTTCATCGGCTGGTTCTTCCTCGGCTGGGCGGCGCCGATCGCGGCGATGATCTTCATCGCGATCACGCTCAACAACGACCAGCCCAACCACCAGGGTTGGCACGACAAGTTCGCCGGTGGCACCCAGGTCAAGCAGATCGGCTGACCAGCTCCGGCTTCGCAACCTCCGAAGGGGCGTCATCCGCAAGGGTGGCGTCCCTTTCGGCGTCTCTTTCGGCGTCCGCGAGGGGCAGCAGCAGCGCCGCGCCGACCAGGACGAGGCCGGTCGCGAGCAGGACGCCGCCGATCAGGTCGGTCGGGTAGTGCCGGCCCAACAGCAGCCGGTCGGCGCACACCGTCAGCACGACCAGCGAGACGACGAAGGCGACGGGCCGGAGGTGCGCACGGCTCCGGCTGCCCATGATCGCGAGCACGATCACCACGCCGCCGATGGCGGCGGTCCCCGCCGCGTGGCCCGACGGGTAGGAGCTCGCGGTGTGCAGGAAGTCCGAGTCCTGCCACACGGGCCGGTCGCGACCGAACAGCTCCTTCGTGTAGCCGGAGAGCTCACGAGCGGCCAGCATCACGACCAGGACGAAGGCACCGGCCCGGAACTGGCGCCGGAGCAGCAGCCAGCCGACCAACGCAAGGGTCGCGATGGTCAGGCCGTGCGTGGCGAAGAGGTCCTCGACCAGGAAGAGGGAGTGCTCCAGCCACGGCCGCTCTGCGGCCCAGGCGCGGATCCCGGAGCTGGGTCCGTCGAGCTCGGCGGTGCCGACCCAACCGTGGTTGACAGCTACCCCGAGGAGCACGAAGAGCGTGAAAGGGGTGAGGGAAGCGAGCAGCAGGGTGCGGCGGGATTCGGTCACGTCGAAGACGTTAGGAACCGCAGATGAGACCTCGATGAGGCTCTCATGTAGCCCTCATGTTGCCCCCGTGAACCTGTGGCGACTGCGGGCGGCAGCCCTCTTTCCTCTACCTTTCGGGCATGGGCCTGCTCACACCTGTCGCCGTCAAGATCGGCTCGATCTCCTGGATGCCGAAGCTGCTGCCGCAGATCGTGTGGACCGACAACCTGGTGCACCGGGTGACGCGGGACCGCTACGGCATCCTCGACATCGCCGGTCTGCCCAACCTCGTGCTGACGGTCCCGGGCCGCAAGAGCGGCATCCTCCGGTCGACCAACCTGCTCACCGTCCCGGACGGCGACGAGTGGCTGATCGCGGGGTCGTACTTCGGTGCGCCCAAGCCCCCGATCTGGGTCGCCAACCTCCGTGCCGCCGACACCGTCACGATCCGCTACCGGCGCCAGGACCTGACGGTCAGCTGGCGGGAGATGGTCGGCGAGGAACGCGACCGGGCCTGGGAGACGATGCGCGCCCTGTGGCCCAACTTCGACAAGTACGCCGAGCGCACCGACCGGGTGATCCCGGTGTTCCGGCTGACTGCGGTCTGACCTGTTGCAGGTCCGCGGGGTGAGCGATACCTAACATTGGTTTGGCTAGCCTTATATTGATCGGGTGACGCCCCCGCTGCCGACGCGTGTGCACGATCGCGCCACCCGGCCCCGCGTGGGCGTCGGGTTCGCGGCCGACCTCGCGAAGCACGGCGGACAGCCTGCCTTGATCGCCGGCACGCAGGTGCTGACGTACGACGACCTGGCCGACCTCGTCGCCCAGGCGCGGACCAGGCTCGGGCCGGCGCAGCAGCTGGTCGGCCTGGTCCCGGCGCCGACCGTCGAGTTCGTGGTCGCCTACCTGGCCGCGCTGGCGGGTGGTCACGCCGTACTCCTGTCGCGTGACGAGGTGCTACCCCGCGCCTACGGCGCGAGCGCCACCTGGACCGACGGCGGTTTCGCGCCGACCGGTCGACCGGAACCATCTCTCCACCCCGACCTGCGGCTGCTGCTCAGCACGTCGGGGTCGACCGGCTCGCCCAAGCTGGTCCGCCTCTCGCAGACCAACCTCGAGAGCAACGCCGACGCGATCGCGTCGTACCTCGGGCTGACGGCGGCGGACCGCGGCGATCACCACGCTCCCGCTCGACTACTGCTACGGCCTGTCGGTGCTGCACAGCCACCTGGCCGTCGGCGCCTCCGTCGTGCTCACCGACCTGTCCGTTGCCGAGCCCGGCCTGTGGGACCTGGCACGGGCGACCGGCGTGACGTCGTTCGCCGGCGTGCCCTACACGTTCGACCTGCTCGACACGGCCGGCTGGCCCGAGCTCCCCAGCCTGCGCCGGGTGACCCAGGCGGGCGGGCGGCTCGCCCCCGAGCGCGTCGTGGGGGTCGCAGCGCGCGGCAGGCGCGAGGGCTGGGAGCTGTTCGTGATGTACGGCCAGACCGAGGCCACGGCCCGGATCGCGTTCCTGCCGCCGGCGCTCACCGAGGACCACCCGGCGGCGATCGGCGTCGCGATCCCGGGCGGGGCGCTGCGTCTCGAGCCGGTCGACGGTCAACCGGCGGACGTGGGTGAGCTCGTCTACACCGGACCGAACGTGATGATGGGCTACGCCCACGGCGCCGCCGACCTCGCGCTCGGCGCCGAGCTCACCGAGCTGCGCACCGGCGACCTGGCCCGGCAGAACGACGCCGGCCTCTTCGAGGTCGTCGGCCGCCGATCCCGCTTCGCCAAGCTCTTCGGACAGCGCATCGACCTCGACCGGGTCGAGACCCTGCTGACGCTCGACGACCACGAGGTCGCGTGCGCGGAGTCCGTCGACGCGACCCGGCTGGTCGTCGCGCTCGCGGGCGAGGCCGACCGGCTCGCGATCGACGAGGTCACCGCGACCACGGTGTCGTCGACCGGCCTGCCCGAGCACGCCGTCGCCGTCGTACCCGTCAACGCCGTGCCGCGGCTGCCCAACGGCAAGGTGGACCACAGCGCCGTCGCCCGGCTCGAGGTGCCACGCGCGGCGACCCCGACCGTCTCGACGACCGACTCGGTCGCTGCTCTCTTCGCAGCCGTCCTCGGCCGCCACCCGGTGGCCCAGACGGACACCTTCGCGCGGCTCGGCGGCGACTCCCTGTCGTACGTCGAGCTCTCGCTGCGTCTCGAGCAGCGGCTCGGCCGGCTGCCCGCCGACTGGCCCGACCGCACGATCGAGGACCTCGCCGGCCTCGCCGACCGCAACGTCGGCGGCAACCGCTCGCGATGGGTCCGCCTCGACACCGGCATCGTGCTGCGGGCCGCGGCGATCGTGATGATCGTCGGCAGCCACACCAACCTGTTCATGCTGATGGGCGGCGCGCACGTCCTGCTCGCTGTCGCCGGGGCGAACTTCGCCCGGTTCCACCTCGCCGGCGCCGACCGGGCGGACCGGCGCCGCAACCTGGTGCGCTCCGTGTGCCGGATCGCCGTCCCCACCGCACTCTGGATCGCCGCGGTCTGGCTGATCAGCGGCCAGTACGGCTGGCGCAACATCCTGCTGCTCAACGACGCACTCGGGAACCGCACCTGGCAAGAGCCGGAGTGGCACTTCTGGTTCATCGAGGTCCTCGTCTACGTCATGGTCGCGGCCGGTCTTCTCACGGCGGTCCGCCGGGTCGCGGCATGGGAGCGGCGGTCGCCGTACTGGTTCGCGGTCGGGCTGGTGGCGGCCGACCCTCGTCCCCCGGTTCTGGGCGACGGCCAGTGGCTACGACGGCGACCTCATCCACTCGTCGCTGTTCGTGGCCTGGCTGTTCGCCGGCGGGTGGGCCGCGACCCGGGCGCGGCACGCGGGCCACCGGCTGCTGCTCTCTGCGCTGCTCGTCGCCGGCGCCCACGGGTTCTGTGACGACCCCGTCCGGGACGCGACGATCGCGATCGGCCTGCTGGCCCTGGTGTGGGTGCCGGCGGTGCTGGTCCCGCGGGTGGCCGTCGGCGTGATCGGCCAGGTCGCGGGCGCCTCGCTCTACATCTACCTGACGCACTGGCAGGTCTACCCCCACCTCGAGAACCGCTGGCCGCTCGGCGGCCTGCTCGCCTCGCTCGTGGTCGGCATCGCCCTCTGGCGGCTGATCGACCACATCTCGGACCGAGGCCGCCGGCACTGGCACGGCCTCGGCGCTCCGTACCCTCCGCTCGACACCACCAGCAAGGAATCCCGATGAGCCTGCACCGCCCCGCGCTCGGCCTGGCCGCGCTGACGCTTGCCCTCCCCCTCCTCGCCGCGTGCGGCGAGGACGAGCCGAAGCTGGTCATCTACAACGCCCAGCACGAGCAGCTCCTGGACGAGATCGTCCCGGCCTTCGAGGAGGAGACCGGGATCGAGGTCGAGCTGCGCAACGCCAAGGACCTCGAGCTCTCCAACCAGCTGGTGCAGGAGGGCGATGCCTCCGACGCGGACGTGTTCCTGACCGAGAACTCCCCGGCGATGTCCCAGGTGGAGCAGGCCGGACTGTTCGCAGAGCTCCCGGCGGAGATCCTCGACGTGATCCCCGAGATGTACCGGCCGGCGAGCGGTCTCTGGACCGGATTCGTCGCGCGGTCGACCGTCCTCGTCTACAACACCGGCCTGATCGAGGAGTCCGAGCTGCCGGCGTCGATCATGGAGCTGGCCGAGCCCGAGTGGGCAGGGCGGCTGTCGTTCTCCCCGACCGGCGCCGACTTCCAGGCGATCGTCGCCGCGATCCTCGAGCTCGAGGGCGAGGACGCCACCCGCGCGTGGCTCGAGGGCATCAAGGAGAACGGCACCGTCTACGACGGCAACAACGTCGTCCTCGAGGCGGTCAACTCCGGCGAGTCCGAGGTCGGCATCGTCTACCACTACTACTGGGAGCGTGACCGCGAAGAAGGCGGCGACGTCCACGGTGACAGTGCTCAGTACTACTTTGCCGACCAGGACCCGGGCGCGTTCGTGAGCGTCTCGGGTGCCGGCATCCTCGAGTCGAGCGACATGAAGGACGAGGCGGAGGAGTTCATGGAGTTCCTCGTCGGCGAGGAAGGGCAGCAGATCATCGCCGACAGCTACGCGCTGGAGTACCCGCTCAACCCGGACATCACCCTCGAGCAGGGCGTGAAGCCGTTCAGCGAGCTCGAGCCGCCGGCCGTCAACGTGTCCGACCTCGACGCCGAGGCCGTCGTCGACCTGATGACAGAGGTCGGCTTCCTCTGACGTCCACCCTGACCGCGCCGGAGCGGGACACGAGGCGCCGCTCCGCAGCTGGCCGGAGGCGCCTCACCGCTGTTGCTCGTGGTCGGGCTCGCGGTCGCCGCGCTGACCCTGGTGCCGCTCGGCTACGTCCTCTGGACCACCGCCGAGCTCGGTCCCGGCGAGGCCAAGGACTTCCTGTTGCGGCCGCGGATCGGCGAGCTGCTCTGGAACACGGTGCGCCTGCTCGTCGCCGGCGTGCTGGCGAGCACGTTCCTCGGCGTCGCCGGTGCTTGGGTGGTCGAGCGGACCGACGTACCGGGACGGGGATGGTGGCACGGCCTGCTGTGCGCGCCCCTCGCCGTACCGGCGTTCGTGAACGGCTACGGCTGGGTCTCGACGACGCACGCCGTGCAGTCGTTCCCGGGTGCGGTGATGGTCGTGACGCTGTCGTACTACCCGCTGGTCTACCTGCCGACGGTGGCCGCGCTGCGTCGGCTCGACCCGGCCGTCGAAGAAGTCGCGACGTCCCTCGGCCGGAGCGGTTGGAGCGTCTTCACACGGGTGACCCTCCCCGCGGTGAGCCCGGCCGTCCTCGGGGGCGCGCTGCTGGTCGGCCTCCACCTGCTCGCGGAGTACGGCGCGCTCCAGCTGCTCAACTACCCGACGCTGACCACCGCGATCCTCCAGCAGTACGCCACGGTCTTCAACGGACCGGAGGCCACGCTGCTGGCGCTGGTCCTGGTCACCTTCTGCCTGCTGCTGCTGGGTCTGGAGCTGCTGCTGCGCGGCCGCCGCCGCCGGGCGCGGGTCGGCTCCGGTGCGAGCGGCGTGCCGCATCGCATCCGCCTCGGCCGGCTCCGGGTGCCGGTCATCGCGGCGCTGACCGGACTCGCGCTGTGGGCGCTGGCCGTGCCGATCGGAGCCCTGGTCCGCTGGCTCGTCCGGGGCTCGTCCACGTCCGTCGACACGGGCGAGCTGACCGGCGCGATCTGGACCACCCTCGGCCTCGCGCTCGGCGGAGGTCTGCTGGCGACCGCCGTCGCCGTACCCGTCGTGTGGCTCGCGGTCCGGCACCGTGGCCTGCTGACGACGGCGATCGAGCGCAGCGTCTACACCGCCAGCGCGATGCCCGGGATCGTGATCGCACTGGCGCTCGTGACGGTCTCCATCCGGCTCGTACCGTCGCTGTACCAGACTCTGGTCGTGCTCCTGCTCGGCTACACGATCCTGTTCCTGCCTCGGGCGGTCGTCAGCGTGCGGTCGACGTTCGAGCTGGTGCCGCCGGGGCTGGAGGACGTCGCGCGCAACCTGGGCTGCACCGGACCGGCCGTCGCCCGACGGGTGACGCTCCCCCTCGTGCTTCCCGGGCTGACCGCCGCGACCGCCCTGGTCGCGCTCGCGGTGGCGACCGAGCTGACCGCGACGCTGCTGCTCGCACCGCTCGGCACCGACACCCTGGCGACCCGCTTCTGGTCCGACGCGTCCTCGATCGCGTACGGCGCCGCGGCCCCCTACGGCCTGGCGCTGGTCGTGCTGTCCATCCCCTCCACCTGGCTGCTGGGCCGGCTGAGCCTGGGGAGTGGCCGATGACCGCCGCGCTGGAGGTCCGGGCGCTCGAGGCCGGCTACGACCGCACCCCGGTGCTCCGTGGCCTCGACCTGGTGGTCGAGGACGGCATCACCGCGATCCTCGGGCCGTCGGGGTGCGGCAAGACCACGCTGCTGCGCGCCGTCGCCGGGTTCGTCAGGCCGACCGGAGGCTCGGTGGTCGTCGCGGGCACCACCGTCGTCGGCGGCCCGCGCCAGGTCCCTGCGCGTCTTCGCGGTCTCGGCTACGTGCCGCAGGACGGCGCGCTGTTCCCCCACCTGAGCGTGGCCGGCAACGTGGCGTTCGGGCTCTCGCGGTCGGAGCGCCAGGGTGCCGACCTGGTCGCCGAGATGCTCGAGCTCGTCGAGCTGCCGACGAGCATGTCCACCCGCTACCCGCACGAGCTGTCCGGCGGGCAGCAGCAACGCGTGGCGCTTGCGCGGGCGCTGGCGCCGCGGCCGCGCGTCGTACTCCTCGACGAGCCGTTCTCGTCCCTCGACGCGTCCCTGCGCGAGGACACCGGACGGGCCGTCGCTCGCGCGCTCCGGGCGGCAGGTGCCGCCGCCGTCCTCGTGACCCACGACCAGGGCGAGGCGCTCTCGCTCGCCGACCAGGTCGCCGTGATGATGGACGGCGCGTTCCTCCAGGTCGGGCACTCCGGCGACCGTCTACCTCACCCCCGCGGACCCGAGGGTGGCCGCGTTCCTCGGCCACGCCTCGCTCCTCGACGGCGAGGTCGACGGCAGCGGTACGGCGAAGTGCGCGCTCGGTGCCCTGTCGCTCCGAGGCACGGCCGAGCCGGGCGCGGCGCAGCTCGCCGTACGCGCGGAGCAGATCCAGATCCGGCCGGACAGCGCCGGCCAGGTGGACGGCGTACCGGCCGAGGTCGTGGACATCAGCTTCTACGGCCACGACGCCACCGTGCGCGTGCGGCTCGACTCGGGCGAGGAGCTCTCGGCCCGCACCCACGCCACGTCGGTGCCCGCGCCCGGGGAACGGGTGCGCGTCGGCGTCGTCGGTGACGTCGTCGCCTTCGGCGAGTAGCGGTCAGTCGCGCCGGTACGTGAGGTGGGTGACGTGCGGCGTTTGCCGCGCGGCGACCGGCGACAGACCGAGCGCGGGCACACCGTCGAACATCCGCGATCCCGCGGCGAGACCGGAGACGTAGGGCACGACGTGGAGCCGCAGCTCGTCGATGGCACCCGCCGCGAGATAGGCGTTGATCGTCGTGGCCCCGCCGGCGATCGCGACGTTGCGGTCGCCGGCCGCGGCGCGGGCGAGGCCGAGCGCCGCCTCGATCCCGTCGGTCACGAAGTGGAAGGTCGTGCCGCCCTCCATCACGACCGGCTCCCGCTCGTGGTGGGTGAGCACGAACACCGGCGCGTGGTACGGCGGATCGTCGCCCCACCAGCCGCGCCAGTCCAGGTCCCACTCACCCCGACCGGGGCTGAACATGTTGCGTCCCATGACGAAGGCCCCGGCGTCGACGATGGCCTCCACCTCGGCCGCGTTGTCCTCGCCATGCTCGAACATCCAGCTGTGCAGCCGGTTGTCGTCGAGCTCCCCGAACGGTCGCTCGAGGCTCTGTGTCGCGCCCGATCCGAAGCCGTCGAGGGTGATGGCGATGTCTGCTGTCACGATTCCCATGTCGGACAGACCGTCCCCGCCGTACCAACTCATCGGCTCGGCGTCGCGCCGCGAGCTGAGAGCGACCGACAGCAGCTCGTGCCGCGGGACCGGGTTGTCCCGTAGTGCCTTGCAGGTCAGCCGCGTGGCGCTCGCCGGGTCGAGGACGGTCCGCACGCGCACGTCGTACGTCGAACCGGCCACGGCGAAGCTGGCCTCGGTGACGTCACCGTCGACCGTGCGGCGGACCAGCGCGACGTCGGCGGTCCGGGTCGCGCCGAGGCGGCGGCGTAGGTGGAGCTCGGCGGCCTGCACCGGCATCGGGTACGACGACCGCCCCCGCAGGTGGTCGAGGTCGAGCTCGCCGGCGAGGTGGGCGCCGGCTACGGAGATCGCCCGCTGCGGGTCGAGCCGCCCGTAGTAGAGGCCCTCCGGCAGCACGACCATGTTGCCCGCGAACCGGTCACCGCCGATGTGCGAGACCTCCCAGGTCTCCTCGGGGTGCGCGTCGTCGAGCGCCATCGCGACCGGTCGTCCGAACTCCGCGCAGCACGCGTCGTGACGGCCGTTGGTGCAGACACAGAAGAGCGAGCCGTCGTACGGCGCCAGCCCGGTCGAGCCGCCCTCGCGGAACGAGGTGAGGTCGAGGTCGAGGACCTCCCGGAGGTCCGTGACCGTGCCGTGCTCGATCCTCGGGCGGCGAGGATCGGCGTAGGCCGCGAACACGTTCAGCTGCTCGGGATCGTCCTTCGCACGGGCACGCCGGACCAGCAGGATCTTGGCGCGGTAGGCCCGTGCCTGCTGCTTGAGTGCCGGCCCGAGACCGTCCGGCAGCCGCGCGTCGAGGAGCGCGTCGTTGCCCCACGGCCCGGAGTGCTCGAGCAGCAGCCAGGTGCGGACATGGGTGGCAGTGCCGGCCAGCGGCTCGTCGCGCAGCACGCTGGCAGGGGCGCAGGAGAAGCGCTTCGGAGCGGCGGACTCCACGTCGTCAGGACACCGCCTCGAGCAGCCCCTCCCGGACCAGGCGCCGGCAGAGCACCTTCCGGCTCTGGGGATCGAGGTGGTCGGCGAGGTCGCCGACGGTGAAGGACGGACGAGCGCGGATCTCCTCGAGGGCGGGCCGGAGCCAGCCGGGGACCGTCAGCGATCGGTCACCGAGGAGCACCACGACCCGGTCGTCCTCGTCGAGCAGCACGCAGGGATGGCCGGGGCGCCGACGGAGCCGGGTGTCGTCGTCGATGCCCTCGCGCAGGGCGAGTACGTCGGTCATCCCGCCCGAGAGCCGCGGGGGGCGCGAGGTGAGGAAGCGCCGGATCTCGGTCTCGACGGCAGCGCCGGCGTCGAGCCGTCGTACCTCCTCGGCGAGCGCCTCGAGCCGCTCGGCCAGCGGTCCGGTCAGCAGCGCCGGGTCGTCGAGGTAGCCCGCCGGGAGGTGCTCGGCGGGAACGTCCGCGACCACCTGCGCCAGCGTGCGCTCGACGAGGCCGCGCCAGGTGAGCTGGTTGATGCCGACGGTCACGTGCAGTGAGACGGTCTCCTGGGCTCGAGCCGCGTGCGGGGTGCCGGTCGGGAGGTACATCGACAGACCGGGCTCGAGCAGCACCTCCTCGGGACCGTCCTCGCCGTGGACCTCCCACTGCTTGGAGCCGGCGGTCTGGAACACGAAGACGTCGTGGGAGTCGGAGTGCACGGCGAAGCCCTGCGAGCCGGGCGGGGTCAGGTAGGCGTTCACCTGGCAGGGGTGGCCGAGCTCGAGCTCGAGCTCGGCGATCAGCTCCGTGAGCGGCGGCCAGTAGCGGTGCACGCCCTGGAAGACGATCGTCGCGCCGTCGTCGAACAACGCCAGCGCCTTGCGCGCGTCGACGAGCCCGGTGAGGGGCTTGCCGGCCAGCGTGGCTCCGCGCGTGTACGACGACTCCGGCAGCACCGCGCCGTCCTTGGCCAGCCGGATCGAGGGCGTGCGGATCGCGGAGGACGTCAGCAGCTGGTCGGCGTCCCGGAGCGAGAGCAGGCCGACCAGGTCGTCGGGATCGGCGCGGTGGAGGTGGACCCGTGACGCCCAGACCTTCGTCAGGAAGGTCTGGGCGTCACCGGTCAGCAGTTCGAGGGCGGACACTCAGATGATGTCGTCACCGTCGGTCGCGTCACCGTCGGTGCTGTCGCTCGCGTCACCGTCGGTGCCGTCGCTGTCGCTGCCGTCGCTGTCGCTGCCGTCGCTGTCGCTGCCGTCGCTGTCGCTGCCGTCGCTGTCGCTGCCGTCGCTGTCGGTCGTGTCGCCGTCAGTGGTGTCGGTCGCGTCACCGTCGGTGCCGTCGGCGTCGCCGCCCACGCCGGGGCCCGAGCTGGCGGTGGGCTCCGTGGTCATGTCGTCGTCGCCGAGGGGCTGGTCAGGCGTTTCGGTCATCTGGTCCTCCTGGTTCGGTGCGGCCAGTCTGCTGCTGCGCAGATCGCGCCACAAGATTGGATCTGTAGCCACAGTGCCCCGTTCATGCACGGTCAGACCTGCGCCTCAGGCGATCGAGATCGGTCTCAGATCCGATCCCGATGACTCGGGAACAAGAGGCCGGGAGGTCGCCCTAGCCTTCTCGGCATGGCCGACCGCAAGGTGGTGGGTCTCGGGTTTCACAAGACAGGGACGCAGACCCTCGTCACGTGCTTCAAGCACTGGGGACTGCGCCATCGAGGTTTCGACCCCGACTCCTTCGCGCTCTGGAAGCAGCGATGGAGTGACGGAGGAGCTGCTCTCGATCGTCGAGAGCTACCAGTCGTTCGATGTGTGGCCGTGGGCGCTGATGTACCGGGAGATCGACGAGCGATTCCCGGGAAGCAGGTTCATCCTCACCCGAAGAATCAGCTCGGACGTGTGGTTCGAGAGCTTGTGCAAGCACGCGGACTGGACCGGCCCCACCGTCCACCGGGAGATGCTCTACGGCCACTCGATGCCGCACGACCACAAGGCCGAGCACGTCGCGCGGTACGACGCCCACAACGCTGCGGTCCGGGAACACTTCGTCGACCGTCCCGGTGACCTGCTGGAGGTCTGCTGGGAGGAGGGGGACGGTTGGCCGGAGCTGGGGGCGTTCCTGGGCCTGCCGATAGGAGAGGCACCGTTCCCGCACGCGAATCCTTCCTCGCTCGCGCGTCGGGCCGAGGAGCTGGCCGTCTCCGAAGGGGTCGACTGGGACAACCTGCCGACTGCTGACCGCGCCGGGTTCAAGCGCCGCGCAAAGGCGAGGGTCTGATGGCTGACCTGCTCGCCGGGATCCCGGCTGTCGCAACCAACCCGCAGGCGACTCCGACGGTGGCCAGGACCGGGGCGCCGAACGAGCATCCCCTCGACGGGCTCATCTTCAGCCGTTCCAGACGGTTCGTGTACGCGCCGGTTCCCAAGGCGGCCTGCAGCTCCATGAAGGCCTACCTCCGGCGCATCGAGGGTTACTCGAACGAGCTCGATGTGCATCAGCTCCATGACAAGCGATTCAACGGCCTGTACTACGCGTCCTCCCTGACTCGATCCCAGATGGTCGACGCGCTGTTCGCGCGCAACGGGTACTTCAAGTTCACGGTGGTGCGCAATCCCTTCACACGCCTGGTGTCTGCCTACCGCGACCTGTTGTCCGACCGGGACGGCAGCGGCCCGCGTCTCGGTGCCGCGCACCAGGCGATTGCTGACCGAACTGCGACTGCAGCGGGATGCTCGACCGTCCGAGCTCACCTCGGTCACCTTCGAGGACTTCATCCGCTCGCTCGAGCACAAGCGGCCCGCCGACATGGACCGACACTGGCAACCGCAGAGCTACCTGACGGTGTCCGGACTCCTGTCCTACGACCTGGTCATCCGGCTCGAACAGCTGGATGAAGCTGCGCCGGAGCTCGCCGATCGACTGGGCACCGACCTCGTGGTCTCGGAGAGATTGAACTCGGTCGAAGGAGCACCGACCGATCTCGTCAACTGGTTCCCCGAGGACCTCGAACGGATCGTCCTGTCGGTCTACGCGAGCGACTTCCAGCGGTTCGGCTACCCGCGGTCCGTGGGGGAAGCAAACCGCCCCCGATCGGGCCTGTTCTTGGACCAGTCGCCCTGAGGACACCCCGCCGGGGCCGACCCGGCGAGCCCGTCAGGGGAACCGACGGAGCTCCAGCCGGAGCCGTTCGGTCAGTTCGTCGGTCCACTGTTCCGGCTGCACGATCGTGACCCAGGCAGCAGCGTGCTCACCGGAGAAGTTGTGGCCGTGCGCCGGTTGGGTCGAGAAGGCCGAAGCCAGGTCCGCAGACACCTGCAGGAAGCTGACGATCGGGAACCAGTACATGTTGTCGGGCACGTCGGCTCCCCGTTCTTCCTCGAGCCAGTCAGGACGGGTGAGGAGGAGGTTCGGGCTCCACCAGGTCACCGGATCGGAGGCATGTTGGAGGTAGAGCACCCTGCTCCCCGACCACTCGCGATCATCCAGCGGAGTCCGGCCGGCGTAGGTGCTGAACCTGACGATCCGCCCGTCGCGGTAGACCGGCTCGATCTCAGGGGAGCCGCTGTCTCGGTCGTCGACGAGGCTGCGGTACAACGGGTTGAAGTTGGGCGGCCCGACGAAAAGGGCGCCGGACGTTCGGTTCGCCAGGTCGAACTCGCCGCTGAATGCCTCCTCGGCGCCGAAGGAGCCGAGGCTCTCCCCGAACACGTACAGCTCAGGGCGCTCGTCGAACGGAAGTCCGGACCAGTGTCCGTATACGGCGTCGAACAGCGCGCGGCCGGCATCCCGCGCACGGGCAGCGTCCACCAGGAAGGAAAGCCACGACGCGAGGTGGGAGTACTGGATGGCGACAATGGCCGAGTCGCCTCCGGTGACGTACTCGAAGCCGCTCGCGGCGCTCGGCTCGACCCATCCGGTGCCGGTCGTCGTGACAACGAGAAGGTGCTCGCGGTCGAAACCACCCGCGCGGTCGAGGTCCGCGACAGCGAGCGCGGCCCGGTCGTCGACGTCGTCCTCGCTGCTCAGTCCGGCATAGACGCGGACCGGGTCCAAGGCCGGTCGGTCGGTAAGATCCTCGATCTCCTCCGCGGTCGGGCCGCGCCCGACGAATGTCCTCCCCTCACGGCCGAGGTCGTCCCACTCGACGAGCGATTCCTCGCTTCCGGACCGCAGGGCCGTCGTCGGACGTTCGACGCCGGACGGCGTGGTGAGGTCGGCCACGGCGAACGACGCGTCGAGCGAGCGGAGCACCGCATTTCCTGCCCCTCCGCTGACGAGACCCCAAGCGACCAGTCCGACCAGTAGGACGCCGAGCACACTTGCCGCGGAGGGCTCGAGCCGTCGTTCGAGGATGCCGACAATCCGGCGGGTCGCGGCGCGGATGCCCCGGGCAAGTGCAAGCAGCAGAGCGGCAACCAACACGGCGATGGGCGGGGTCAACAGCACGAATGCCACCGGCGTCGGCTCAGTCCCGGCGAGCCGGTGCGCTTCCTGCTGCCAGCGCATGCCGAGCACGAGACTCACCAGGCCGGCCGCTGAGCCGCCCCCCACGAGCAGCCACCGTGCCCAGGCCGGCCACGGACGCCGCGGTCGTCCCCTCAACCCTCGCCAGCACCACGCAAGGAACACACCGAGCCCGTAACCGGATGCCGCCGCGACGCCGGTGACGATTCCTTGGAAGAGCGGTGGTCGCGGGAGGAGGGAGGGCGTGAGAGAGCAACAGACGAGCACGGCAGCGAATGCTCCACCGGCAGGGAGCAGCCGCAAACGGCCGAGGAGCCCGCGTGCCCGGTCGAGCCACCCCTGAACCTGCATCACCGCACCGCCTCCGCCGCGACCGTCCAGGCAGGCTAGCGCTCAGACCCCGGCCGACGTGTCTTCGTCGCGGAAATTGCACTGGCTCTGGTTGCCCCGGGACTTGCGTGGCCAGGATTCGACCGGAGAGGCCGCGGTGGATCGCACGTGGATCGCACGACGGCGAGATGCAAACCGCCTCTGACCCGCGTTTCCGCAGGTCAGAGGCGGTTTTTCCCTGTGGCAGGTAGTGGATTCGAACCACTGTAGGCGTTGCCGGCTGATTTACAGTCAGCTCCCTTTGGCCGCTCGGGCAACCTGCCAGGGTTGTGTTGCGACCGTCTGAAACCGGAGAAACGTGACCCCGGTTGGCTGGTCGACAACGACGCGAAACAATAGCGCAGCACCTGCCCCTCCAAGAAACCAGCGGAGATCAGAACTCATGGCCGACTCCTCGTTCGACATCGTCAGCAAGATCGACCGCCAGGAGGTCGACAACGCACTCGGCCAGACGGCCCGCGAAGTGGCGACCCGCTTCGACTTCAAGGGCACCGGCGCGACCATCGAGTGGAAGGGTGACCAGGCGATCGAGATCACCGCCTCGGCCGATGACCGCGCGTCCGCCGTACTCGATGTCTTCCAGCAGAAGCTGATCAAGCGCGGCCAGTCGCTCAAGATCCTCGACGCGTCCGAGCCGCGGCCGTCGGGCCAGCAGTCGAAGATCGGGATCACGCTCAAGGAGGGCATCACCTCCGAGGACGCCAAGAAGATCAGCAAGCTGATCCGCGACGAGGGTCCCAAGGGCGTGAAGGCCCAGATCCAGGGCGACGAGCTGCGGATCTCCTCGAAGAAGCGCGACGACCTCCAAGCCGTGCAGGCGCTGGTGAAGTCCCAGGACTACGACTTCGCCGTGCAGTTCACCAACTACCGCTGAGGTCTCGTGACAGTCGCCAGAGCGACTTCCTCGACCACCGTCGCGTTGCTGGGCAACGCGCCGTGGCCCGGCTCCTGGGAGGAGCCGGGCCACGATCAGAGGGTTGGTGTCAGCGGGCCCCGCGGTCCCGCGTGCACGGCCACGTTCCTCTTGTCCCCTGTCCTTGGTGGCACGAAGGTTCTTCACGCCCCTGTCGTTGTCCCGCACCTTCGCGACCTTGGTCGCCTTCTGCGGGTTGCGGTTGACCGGCTGCTTGGCGAGCGGAGCCGCGTCGTACCGGGCTTCACCGTGCTGGAGCCGGCCGCGGCTGCACGGGCGCCGCCGGGCACGTCGACCACCGTAGCCCGCGGGCGGCTGCTTCGCCGGGATCGGAGGCCTGGCCGACGCCGGCGATCGCCGGCGCCGCGAAGCAATCACCGCCGAGCACGACCGCCCCAGCGGCCAGACGCGTGACTGGCGTCGGAGGCGCATCAGCACACCACGACCAGATGGAACGGCCTGTCCGCGGTCGAGCCGTCGGAGTCGTGCGTGTCGACGAAGACGGCCTCAGCGTTGCCGGAACGGTCGGGACGTTGACCTCACCGAGAGCAGCCCCCCGCGCCGCCGGGCCGCCGTCGCCGCGGCGATGCAGGACGTGCTGATGGTGCGGCCGAAGTCGACCTCGTAGGTGCCGGTCGCCCGACGCGGCCAGACCGGTCACGCCACGCCGCTGCCTGGTTCGCCGATGGTGCCGTTCGGCGTTGACCTGGGCGAAGAGCACGTTGACGTCCTGGTTGGTCAGCGGTGAAGTCCACGATCTCACCGGAGTCGATGGAGTTGTCCGCGATCTCGGACGCCTGGACGCCGTCGGTCTGGATCTCGGAGAAGCCGACCGAGTTGGTCGCCAGGTCCGCGGCGGTCAGCGAGTCGTTGAGAACGTCAGCAGACTTGACCCCGCCGTTGAAGATGTCGGCGCTGCGGATCGTTCCGGTGCCGATGTCCACGCTCTTGACCTCGCCGGTCCCGATGTCGACGCTGCGGATCGAGCCGTTGACGATGTCTGCGCTGTTGATCGGGCCGTGTGCGTAGGCGGTGCCAGTGGTCGCGACAAGCACGACAGCCGTGCCGGCCAGGACCTTGCCGAAGGTGAGTTGCGGAAGCCTCATGCGTTTATGCCGTCCTCTGAGAGCGAAAAGCCACGAATACCCGAGAGCGGCCCGGTTGTCCGGGCCCAGCCTTTGACGCTACTCATCAGGTCGTGCGCCAGGAATCACCCAAACGGGCTATTTCTTAACTCGGATCGCTAGTCCGGGTGACCACTACTGTGACGCGCATGAACCGGCTGATCGTCGCCCTGCTGTCCCTGCTGATCGTGCTCGTGGCCGTGAACGGGTTTCTCGTCTGGCGGGCAGGTGAGCAAGCCCAGGACGCCGCAGAGGTGCAGACCTGCCTCCAGCGCACACAGACAACGACCATCGTCGCCCTCGTCGCGCCCGCACTCATCGTGAAGGCCGAGGAGGACGAGTTGAAGGGCAAGGTGGACGCGATCGCTGCGCTGAGCGCCCAATCCGATGCCTGCTGATCCCCGCGCGTCGGTCGAGATCGACGCCCCGCTCGCCGTGGTCTGGCAGGCGATGCTCGACACCGAGGCGTACGGCGACTGGAACCCGTTCGTCGTACGCGCCGAGACCGCGCAGCCGCCCGCCGTCGGCAACCCGATCGTGTTGCACGTGCGGTGGGCGAACGGCAAGGGCACCCGCTCGCCCGAGGTGATCACCGCGATCGAGCCACCGACCACCGACGCCGACGGGACGACGACCGCACTGCTCTCCTACGAGTACGCCGGGCTGCCGTCCAAGCTCGGACTCGTGCGCGGCACCCGCCACCAGCGGCTCACGCAGACGCCGGGAGGACCGACGTCGTACGACACCGTCGAGGAGTTCTCCGGACCGCTGGTGCCGCTCGCCGGGCCGGGTCGGGTCGCCGACGGCTTCCGCAGGCACGCCGAAGCGCTCAAGCGTCGGGCAGAGTCGATCGTCGCTTGAGCGCCCCTAGGTCGCCGCGGTCCCCCGGGTCAGACGGCGACCATCGCCGGCACCGTGACGGCGCCGACAGCTGCGGTGAGCCAGACCTTGGAGCCCAGCTCGAGGTCGAACGAACGCGCGTGGCTCCGGGACAGTACGACGGACACCGGCTCCGCGCCGGTCTCCCCGGTTGTCGAGGAGGTCGGTCTGCGACCGTCTCGAGACACCGCGTCGAGCTCGACCTGGAGCCGCACCTCGAAGCCGACCCGCAGGTACCGGGTGACGGTGCCCGGCAGCGCGCCTGCCCGTCCCGGCGTGACCGCGATCTCCACGTCGTGCGGGCGGAGGCGCACCGGGCCCAGCCGGGTCACCTCGCCCAGGAAGCCCATCACGAAGTCGCTGGCCGGCTCGTCGTAGAGCTGGTCGGGGCTGCCGACCTGCTCGACCCGGCCGTTGTTGATCACGACGATCTCGTCGGCGACCTCCATCGCCTCCTCCTGGTCGTGGGTGACGAACACCGTCGTCACGTGGACCTCGTCATGGAGACGGCGCAGCCACTCGCGCAGCTCCTTGCGGACCTTGGCGTCGAGCGCACCGAACGGCTCGTCGAGCAGCAGCACGGTCGGCTCGACCGCGAGCGCGCGGGCCAACGCCATCCGCTGCCGCTGTCCGCCCGACAGCTGCGACGGCAGCCGGTCGGCGAACTGCGAGAGGTGCACGAGCTCGAGCAGCTCGGCGACCCGGCGCTTCACCTCCGCCTTCGGCGTCTTCCGGATCTCCAGGCCGAACGCCACGTTCTTCGCCACGGTCATGTGCTTGAAGACCGCGTAGTGCTGGAACACGAAGCCGACGTTGCGCTTCTGGGGCGGCAGCTTGGTCGCGTTCGTGCCCTCGATCGCGACCGTGCCCGTGTCGGCACTGTCGAGACCGGCGATGATCCGCAGCAGCGTCGACTTGCCGCCGCCCGACGGTCCGAGCAGCGCCGTGAGCTGCCCCGTGGGCAGCGAGACGCTGACGTCGTCGAGGGCGTAGAAGTCGCCGTACTTCTTGGTCACGTTGGTTACTTCGATGCTCACTTTGAGTCTCCTTGGGACGGAGAAGGGAGACGACGATGATGCAGAGCACGCTCACGAAGGCGAGGACGAACGACACGGCGTAGGCGCCGGACTGGTCGAAGCTCTGGTATTGCTTCTCGACGAGAAGCGTCGCCGTCTGGGTCTGGTTGGCCACGTTGCCGGAGACGACCTTGACCGCTCCGAACTCGCCGAGACTTCGGGCCAGGCTCAGCACCACGCCGTAGACCACCGCCCACTTGATGCTGGGCAGGGTGATCCTCAGGAAGGTCTGGCGGGCGTTGGCGCCGAGGCTGCGCGCGGCCTGCTCCTGGTCGTCGCCGATCTCGGTGAGGACCGGGACGACCTCGCGGATCACCAGGGGCAGGGCCACGAAACAGGTCGCCATGATCATGCCGGGGCCGCTGAAGATGATCTGGATCCCCCACTCCTCCAGGTGCTTGCCGAACCAGCCGTCGCGTCCGTTGTAGACGAGCAGCAGCGACAGGCCGACCACGACCGGGGAGACCGCCATCGGCAGGTCGACCAGCGCCGACAGCACCCGCTTCCCCGGGAACTCGTAGCGCACGAGCAGCAACGAGATGCCGACACCGAAGACCAGGTTGATGAGGACGGCCTGGAACGCCACCTGGGCGGTCAGGCTCAGCGCATTGATCACCTGCTCGTCCTTGAAGACGTCGAGGAAGGCAGCGAGACCGTCGCCGAAGGCCTCCTGGAGGATCGTGCTGACCGGCCAGGCGACGAGGAAGAACACGTAGCCGACCGCGAGCACGCGCAGCAGCCACTTGACGGGGGTCGAGACCTCAACCACGGCGCGACACCCGCCTCTGGATGATGTCGAGCACCACGATGACGAACAGGGCGACCGCGAGCATCAGGCTCGCGACAGCGGCGGCGGACTCGACGCTGCCGTTCTCGATGAAGGACAGCACCCGCACCGAGACCACCTCGGTACTGAACGGCTTGTTGCCGCTCAGCAGCACGAGCGAGCCGTACTCCGCGATGGCCCGGGCGAACGACAGCGCAGCACCGGCGAAGATCGCCGGCACCAGGCTCGGCAGGATGACGCGCCGGAAGATCGTCAGCCGCTTCGCGCCCAGGGACGCCGCCGCCTCTTCGACGTCGTGCTCGAGCTCCTCGAGCACCGGCTGCACCGTACGGACGATGAACGGCAGCGTCACGAACGCCAGGGCCAACAGGACCGCCTTCTCGGTGTAGGCCCAGTCCAGGCCGATCGGGCTGCCGTTGCCGTAGAGGCCGAGCAGGACCAGGCCGGCGACGATCGTCGGCAGCGCGAAGGGGATGTCGATGATGACGTCGAGGATCCGCTTGCCCCAGAACCGGTCCCGGACCAGGACCCAGGCGATGAGGGTGCCCATGACGACGTTGATCGCGGTGACCAGCACTGACGATCCGACGGTGAGCCGGAGCGCCGCCATCGTCTGCGGGTTCGTGAGGGTGTCGATGTAGCCGGACCAGCCGCGCCCGGCGGAGGTCGCGACGATCGCGGTCAGCGGGATCAGCACCAGCAGGCTGAACCAGGTGACCGCGATGCCGAGTCCCAGCGCGGACCCGGCAGTCAGGGTCGAGCGGGCGCCCCCCCGACGCCGCTGAGGCGTCGGGGGGGCGGTCGCTGTCAGAGTTGCGGTTGCCACAGGTGTCCTCTACTCCTGGGCGTCCGCGCCGGAGTCTTCGATGAGCTGCGGGATGATGCCCAGCGGCTCGCCGTCCTCGCCGTCGGCGAAGAACTTCTCGGCCGCCTCGCTCCAGCCGCCGAAGTCACCGTCGATCGTGTACAGCTGGGCAGGCGTCGGGAACGGGTCGGCGGGGTCGTTCGCGCCGTCGACCTCGGGGAGCTCGACACCCTCGACACCCGCCACCGGGCGGAAGCCGAAGCCGGCGTACAGCGCCTGCGCCTCCGCCGAGACCACGAAGTCGAGGAAGTCCTGCGCCCCGTCCTTCGCGTCGACCGTCACCGCTGCCGGGTTCTCGATGAGCAGCGTGTCCTCGGGGACGATGTAGTCGAGCTCCTCACCGTTCTGCTTGGCGAGGATGGCCTCGTTCTCGTAGGACAGGAGCACGTCCTGGTCGCCCTCGACGAACGCCGAGGTCGCCTCGCGGCCGCTGGCCGGGAGAGCAGGGGTGTTGGCGAGCAGGTCCGAGACGAACTGCTTCGCCTCTTCCTCGCTGCCGCCGTTGCCGACGACGTGTGCCCACGCGGCGAGGATGTTCCAACGAGCCGCACCGGACGAACCGGGGTTCGGCGTCACGATCTCGACGCCCGGCTTGACCAGGTCGTCCCACGAGTCGATGCCGAGCGGGTTGCCCTCGCGGACCACGAAGACGACCACCGAGGAGGTCGCGATGCCGTTGGTCGGCGTCGCCGACTTCCAGTCCTCGGCCACCAGGCCCTCGTCGACCAGGCGGGTCACGTCGGTCTCGAGCGAGAAGTGGACGTAGTCCGCCTCCTTGCCGTCGACGACGGCACGGCTCTGGTCACCCGATGCGCCGTACGACGGCGCGAAGTCGGTGTCCTCACCCGCATCCGTGTCCTGGTAGGCCTCGTAGACGCCTTCGTTCGCCGACTCCATCACCGAGAACGCCACGACCGAGAGCGTGTCCTTGGAGCTGCTCCCGCCGGCTGACGTGCAGGCGGTCGCCGTCAACGCCGTCAGCGCCGCCAACGATCCGGCAACCGTTGCTTTGACCGTCTTGTTCATGTGGTCCCACTTCCTACTTCGTGTCCCTGGCCGATGCCCATGCAGGCGCGGCCTTCATCGCTAATGACAGGTAGATTACTAGACTTTATGGAGACAGTATGCAAGTTCCGCGTGTCGGACTTGGGACGGGGGCAGGCTCGGCCGCGCGCCGGGCTGTGAGTGAGGTCACCTCGACGGCGCTCCCACGGGCTGGCAAGGAATCGGATGAGCGCGGCCGGCGGACTATCGTGGGACAGCGTGTCGCCGCTGCCGAGAGCGAGACCTCGGACACCTGTCCAGCAGAAAACTGGAACAGGTTCTAGAATCTGGAAAGTGCACAGTGAAAGTGGACCGAACGTGAGTCAGACCAAACAGGTCAAGCAGCTCGACCGGGTGATCATCCGGTTCGCCGGCGACTCCGGCGACGGCATGCAGCTGACCGGTGACCGGTTCACCCAGGAGTCGGCCGTCTTCGGCAACGACCTGGTGACCCTGCCGAACTTCCCCGCCGAGATCCGCGCCCCCCAGGGCACCCTCCCGGGCGTCTCCTCGTTCCAGGTGCACTTCGCCGACCACGACATCCTGACCGCGGGCGACCGGCCCGACGTACTCGTGGCGATGAACCCGGCCGCGCTCAAGGCCAACGTCGGCGACCTGCCGAAGGGCGCGGCGATCATCGTCGACACCCACGACTTCTCCAAGCGCAACCTCGACAAGGCCGGGTACGACGTCAACCCGCTCGACCTGCTCGGTGACGCCCACGACCCGCTCGGCGACTTCCAGGTCCACCCGGTCGACCTGACCGGCATGACGGTCGAGGCGGTCAAGGAGTTCGGCCTGTCCCGCAAGGACGCGGCGCGGGCGAAGAACATGTTCGCGCTCGGCCTGCTGTCGTGGATGTACGGCCGCCCGACCGAGCCGACCACGGCGTTCCTGGAGAACAAGTTCAAGAAGGCGCCCGACATCCTCGGCGCCAACCTCAAGGCGTTCAAGGCCGGCTGGAACTTCGGCGAGACGACCGAGACGTTCCTGGTCCGCTACGAGATCAAGCCCGCGACGCTGCCCGCCGGCGCCTACCGCAACATCACCGGCAACCTGGCGCTGTCCTACGGCCTGATCGCGGCCGGCGTCCGCTCCGGGCTGCCGGTCTTCCTCGGGTCCTACCCGATCACCCCGGCCTCCGACATCCTCCACGAGCTGAGCAAGCACAAGTCGTTCGGCGTGACCACGCTGCAGGCCGAGGACGAGATCGCCGGCATCGGCGCGGCGATCGGCGCGTCCTTCGCGGGCTCCCTCGGCGTGACGACCACCTCCGGCCCGGGCATCGCGCTGAAGTCCGAGGCGATCGGCCTCGCGGTGATGACCGAGCTGCCGCTCCTGGTCATCGACGTGCAGCGCGGCGGGCCGTCGACCGGCCTGCCGACCAAGACCGAGCAGGCCGACCTGCTGCAGGCGATGTACGGCCGCAACGGCGAGGCCCCGGTTCCGATCGTGGCGCCCCAGTCACCGGGCGACTGCTTCTCCGCGGCTGTGGAGGCCGCCCGGATCGCGATCACCTACCGCACGCCGGTGATGCTGCTGTCCGACGGCTACCTCGCCAACGGCTCCGAGCCGTGGCTGATCCCCTCGATCGACGACCTGCCGGTCATCGACCCCGCGTTCGCGACCGCGCTCAACCACACGTCCAAGAAGGCCCTGGCAGCTGGTGGGGCCGAGGACGCCGACGCCGACGAGTTCTGGCCCTACCTCCGCGACGAGGAGACGCTGGCGCGCCCGTGGGCGATCCCCGGCACCCCCGGCCTGGAGCACCGCATCGGCGGTCTGGAGAAGGGCGAGGGGCACGGCAACATCTCCTACGACCCCGCCAACCACGACCTCATGGTCCGCACCCGGCAGGCCAAGATCGAGGCGATCGCCAAGTCGCTCCCGCCGCTCGAGGTCGACGACCCGTCCGCCAAGGATGGGCAGAGTGCGAAGGTGCTGGTGATCGGCTGGGGCTCGACGTACGGCCCGATCGGTGCGGCCTGCCGTCGCGTACGACGGGCCGGCTACCACGTCGCCCAGACCCACCTGCGCCACCTCAACCCGTTCCCGAACGACCTGGGCGAGATCCTGAAGCGCTACGACAAGGTGCTCGTGCCCGAGATGAACCTCGGCCAGCTCTCCAAGCTGCTGCGCGCGGAATACCTCGTCGACGCCATCGGCTACAACCACGTCCGCGGCCTTCCGCTGAAGGCGGCCGAGCTCGCCGAGGCGATCGGCCAGCTGGTCGGCCAGGCCGAAGGCATCGACGTCGATCTCGGCGAGCACGGACTCAACCCCCCGGCCGACCACGAGGAAGCCCCGATCCGATGAGCTCCACCAGCACAGACCTCAACCTCCCGACGTTCCGCTCCGGCACCGAGTCGGTGCCCGCAGCCGACGGCCCGCAGACCGGCAAGGAGTTCACCAGCGACCAGGAGGTCCGCTGGTGCCCGGGTTGCGGCGACTACGCCGTACTCAAGGCGGTGCAGTCGTTCCTGCCCGACCTCAAGCTGCGCCGCGAGAACATCGTCTTCGTGTCGGGCATCGGCTGCTCGTCGCGGTTCCCCTACTACCTCGACACCTACGGCATGCACTCGATCCACGGCCGCGCGCCGTCGATCGCGACCGGCATCGCCACGGCACGCGAGGACCTCTCGGTGTGGGTCGTCACCGGTGACGGCGACGCGCTGTCGATCGGCGGCAACCACCTGATCCACGCGCTGCGCCGCAACGTCAACATGACGATCCTGCTGTTCAACAACCGGATCTACGGCCTCACCAAGGGTCAGTACTCCCCCACCTCCGAAGTCGGCAAGGTCACCAAGTCCACCCCGGTGGGCTCGCTCGACCACCCGTTCAACCCGGTGTCGCTTGCGCTCGGCGCGGAGGCGTCCTTCGTCGCCCGGACCATCGACAGCGACCGCAAGCACCTCACCGCCGTACTCTCCGCGGCCGCAGCCCACCGCGGCACGTCGTTCGTGGAGATCTACCAGAACTGCCCGATCTTCAACGACGGCGCGTTCGACGCGCTCACCGGAATGGGCGGAGACCGTGACTCGAAGAAGCATGCGATCATCCCGCTGGTCCATGGCCAGCCGATCACCTTCGGCACCCTCGACGAGGAGACCGGCCGCGGCGACAAGGCGCTCGTGCGGTCCGGCGGGGGTGTCGAGGTGGCCGAGACCGCGTCGGTGACCGACGACCAGCTGCTCGTCCACGACGCGCACGACCCGGACCCGTCGACGGCGTTCGCGATCTCGCGGCTGACCGACGCCGGCTACCTCAACCGCTCGCCGATCGGCATCTTCCGCCAGGTCGAGCGGCCGACGTACGACGACCTCGCCCGCGCGCAGATCGACGACGCCAAGGCCAAGGCAGCACAGTCAGGCGGCACCGACGCCGACCGGCTCACCCAGCTGCTCAACGCCGGGGACACCTGGAACGTCGGCTGACCGTCGCCGAACACAACGCAGACGTGGGCCCCGCCAACCGGCGGGGCCCACGTTCGTTGCGTAGCGCTAGCGGATCACTGGGCGACGATCTTGCCGACGTAGACGCTTGGTCGCCCGGGCCCAGTTGGCCTTGGGGATCAGGACCCGGTAGTGGCGGCCGGTCTTGCCGTCGAAGGTGAAGTCCCAGATGCCCTCGGACGCGGTCGTCCGGTCCTTCTTCACGGTGGTCCATCGGCCGGTGCGGCTGCGAGCCGACTGCAGCTTCACGTCCCTGCCCTTCCAGGTGACGACCTTGCCCTTGCTGAAGAAGATGCCTTCGCGCTTCTCGCCGCGTCGTGCCCAACGCACGTCGTGGAGGGGCAGAACACGCTCTGCCGTGCGGTCGGCAGCGGTCCGGTCGGACGTGACGGTGATGTCCTGCTGCGCGGTCGCGACCGGCGCGGTAGTGGCGGCGAGCAGGAAGGCGCTGAACGTGGCGATCAGCGCGAAGACGATGCGGCGCATGAGTTGTTCCTCCGGGTATCCGAGTTGATGAGCCGTTGCTGGCTGCGTCCTACCCGACGCTATCGGCACCAAACCCGGGCCGGCGACCCGGCCCACGTTTGTTGTCATGACCGTCTGGCCCCTACGTTTGTGACGTGATGGAGTCGCGGCGGGGCCTGATCTTCGGGCTCGCGGCGTACGGACTCTGGGGCGCGTTCCCGCTCTACTTCCCGCTTCTCGAGCCCGGCGGCGCGGTCGAGATCCTCGCGCACCGGATCGTGTGGTCGGCGCTCGTGATGGCGCTGCTGGTCCTGGCGCTCCGGCGGCGAGCAGCGCTGCGGAACCTGCTGCGCGATCGTCGTACGACGCTGCTCCTGGTGCTCGCGGCCGCCACCATCACCGCCAACTGGGGGACCTACATCTACGGCGTGAACTCCGAGCGCGTTGTCGAGACCTCGCTCGGCTACTTCATCAATCCGCTGGTGACGGTGCTGATGGGTGTCGTCATCCTCAAGGAGCGGCTGCGCGCGGTGCAGTGGGCCGCGCTCGGTATCGGGTTCGTGGCGGTCGCCGTCCTCACCTGGGACTACGGCCGGCCACCCTGGATCGCGCTGGTGCTCGCCTTCTCGTTCGGCACCTACGGGCTGGCGAAGAAGACAGCCGGCGTCGGTGCGATCGAGAGCCTGGCCTTCGAGACGACGCTGATCGCGCCGTTCGCGCTCTGCTTCCTGGCCTGGTTGGGCACGACGGGCGACTCGCACTTCACGTCCGAGGGCATCGGCCACGTGCTGCTGCTGATGTCGGCCGGTGTCGTCACCGCGATCCCGCTGCTGCTGTTCAGCGGCGCCGCGACCCGGCTGACGATGACGTCGCTGGGTCTGCTGCAGTACCTCGCGCCGATCCTGCAGTTCGCGCTCGGCATCACCGTGCTGGGCGAGGACATGCCGGCGGGCCGCTGGATCGGCTTCGTCCTGGTCTGGCTGGCGCTCTCGATCTTCACCTGGGACGCGCTGCGGGAGCGGCGCCGCCAGCTCGAGCCGCTGGTGGCGGACGTGCGACCGAACCGAGGACGCGACGCCGGATCGAGCGCGAGGTCGAGTAGCGCGGCCGGCTGCGATGTCGCGCTCGAGCGATGCACGCGACACAGTTCGGGGTCTGCGCGCCGATCGCGCGCGATCCTCGAGGCCAGACGGCGCGCGACTCGCTGAGCGACTCGCAGGCGGTGCGGACGGCGACGGCGTCGGCGAAGGCCTCGAGGGCGGAGCGGACCGATCCCTCGGGCAGGACCTCGAGGAGCTGCTTGGCCTCCTGGGCGCGCGCGACGACGTAGGCGCGGGCCTCGTCCATCGCAGGGTGCTTGCGCAGCAGGTCGAGGGCTTCGGCGTGGAGGTCGTCGTCGGTGAGGTCGGCGGCGAGCACCTCGCGCAGGCGGGCGTCGGCGGGATCCGTCGACGCGTGGGCCATCAGCACCGGCAGGGTGGGCACGCCCTCGCGCAGGTCGGTGCCGGGCGTCTTGCCGGACTCGGCCGACTCCGAGGCGATGTCGAGGATGTCGTCGGAGAGCTGGAAGGCGGTGCCGACGAGCTCGCCGTACTCCGTCAGTGCGGCGACCACCTCGGGCGCCGCACCACCGAACATCGCGCCGTAGCGGGCGGAGGTCGCGATCAGGGAGCCGGTCTTGCCGGCGACCACCTCGAGGTAGTGCTGCAGCGGGTCGTCGTCGGCGCCCGGCTCGACGGTCTCGAGGATCTGGCCCTCGACCAGCCGGGTGAACGTCTCGGCCTGGATCCGCACCGCTTCCGGGCCGAGCTCGGACGTCAGTTCCGACGACTTCGCGAACAACCAGTCTCCGGTGAGGATCGCGACCAGGTTGTCGTAGCGGGAGTTCGCCGAGTCGGCGCCGCGGCGCAGCGCCGCCTCGTCCATCACGTCGTCGTGGTAGAGCGAGCCGACGTGGGTGATCTCGACGACGCACGCCGCCGTCAGCACCTCGTCGGAGTCGGGCCGGTCACCGGCCTCGGCGGCCAGGAGCACCAGCAGCGGGCGGAACCGCTTGCCGCCGGCGGCGAGCAGGTGGCGCGCCGCTTCGGTGACGTACGGCGCCCGGCTGCTCGCGTGCTCGAAGAGCGCCGACTCGACCGCCGTCATCCGCTCGCGGAGGCGGGCGGCGAGGGCCTCGTCGGTGATGGGCAGGGCCAACTCGGCAGGCTGGGCTGCGCCGACGATTCCGGGCTCACCTGATGAAGTCTCCCGCACTGACCACCAGGTTCAGCACCGGCCCCGGCACGATGCCCAGCACGAGCGTGGCCGCCAGGCAGATCGCGACGGTGCCGATCGTCAGCACCGAGGGCTCGGTGACGGCTGCCGTCTCGCCCGCCTGGGGCTCGGTGAAGAACATCACCCGGATGTGGCGGATGTAGAAGAAGACGGCGATGACGCTCGACGCGATCGCGACCAGCACCACCCACCAGAACCCGGCAGACAACGCAGAGGTGAAGACCGCCCACTTGCCGACGAAGCCGGCGGTGAGCGGGATGCCCGCCATCGAGAGCAAGAAGAACGCGAACGCCCCGGCCACCAGCGGCGAGCGCTTGCCGAGGCCTGCCCAGGCTGCCATGCCCGTGGCCTCGCCACCCGCGTCACGGACGACCGTGACGAGCGCGAACGCGCCGACCGACGCGAAGCCGTAGGTCGTGAGGTAGAAGAGCACGCCCTCGAGCGAGGAGTACTGACCATCCGCGAGATCGCCCGTCCCCTGCACGCCGATCAGCCCGGTCAGCAGGAAGCCCGTGTGCGCGACGGCGGAGTAGGCGAGCATCCGCTTGACGTCGGTCTGCACGATCGCCAGCACCGCACCCAGCAGCATGGTGGCGATGGCGACGACCGCGAGCATCGGCTGCCAGCTCCAGCGCTCGGCGTCGAACGCGACGTAGAACAGTCGCAGCAGGGCGCCGAACGCCGCCACCTTGGTGGCCGCGGACATGAACGCGGTGACGGCCGTGGGCGCACCCTGGTAGACGTCGGGCGTCCACGCCTGGAAGGGCGCGGCGCCGACCTTGAACAGCAGGCCGACGGCGAGCAGGGCGATGCCGGCCAGCAGCAGGCCGTGGTCCGCCGTACCGGCCCGGACCGCCTGGTCGATGCCCGCGAACGTCACCGAGCCCGAGTAGCCGTAGATCAGGGCGGCGCCGTACAGGAAGAAGCCGGAGGAGAAGGCGCCGAGGAGGAAGTACTTGAGCGCCGCCTCCTGGCTCAGCAGCCGGCGTCGGCGGGCGAGCCCGCAGAGCAGGTAGAGCGGCAGCGAGAGCACCTCGAGGGCGATGAACATGGTGAGCAGGTCACCCGACGCCGGGAACATGAGCATGCCGCCGATGGCGAACAGCAGCAGCGGGTAGACCTCGGTGTGGTCGAGACCCTTGGTGGCGGCCAGCCGCTCGGCCTCGGTGCCGGGCAGCGCCGCGGCCTGGCCCGCGAACGCGGAGAGCCCGCCCTCGAGCCGGCGCTCGGCGAAGAGCGCCGTGCCGAGGATGCCGAAGACGAGGATCAGGCCCCACAGGTAGAGGGACGGTCCGTCGATGATGATGCTGCCCTCGGCGCCGACCAGGCCCCGGGCGGCTTGATCTGCGCTGCCGGCGTGCTCCTCGATGTCGGACGCGATCCAGATCGTGGCGGCCAGCGCGGCGGCCAGGCCGCCGAGGGTCACGACCAGCTGCGGGACCCGCCGCTGCTCACGCGGGAGGAACGCCTCGATGAGCACGCCGAGGCAGGCGGCGCCGAAGACGATGAACAGAGGGAGCAGCTCGACGTACTCGAGCGAGGGCTTGCTGAACTCGGGCATCAGTTCTCACCCTCCGTCTCGGCGTGGGTTTCGTCGACAACCGGTACGTCGGGACCGTCGTCCTCGACGCCGACATGGGCCAGCAGCTGGTCGGTGAACGGGTTGGCGACGTCGAGCAACGGGGCCGGGTAGAAGCCGAACAGGACCAGAGCGAGCATCAGCGGCGCGACCGCGCCGACCTCGCGGATGCCGAGGTCAGCGGTGCCCTCCACCTCGGGCGGTGTCGGTCCGGTCATCGTGCGCTGGTACATCCAGAGCACGTAGATCGCGGCCAGCACGATGCCGGTGACCGCGATCGCGCCGGCCCACCACGCGTAGTCGAACGCCGACAGCAGCACCAGGAACTCGGAGACGAACGGGCTGAGGCCCGGGAGACCGAGGGTGGCCAGGCCGGCGACGAGGAAGAGACCCGCGAGGATCGGGGTCGCCTTCTCGAGACCCGCCATCTGGCTGATCAGCATGGTGCCGCGGCGGTGGTAGATGTACCCGGCGATGAGGAACAACGCGGCGGTGCCGATGCCGTGGTTGACCATGTAGAGGATCGCGCCGGAGCTGCCCTGCGCGGTCAGCGCGAAGATGCCGAGCGTGATGAAGCCGAAGTGGCTGAGCGACGTCAGACCGATCAGGCGGAGGACGTCGTCCTGCCCGATCGCCACGAGCGCGCCGTACACGATGGAGATCAGCGCCAGCACGATCACGACCGGCGTCGCCCACTCGGACGCCTCGGGGAAGATCCCGAGGCAGAACCGCAGCATGCCGAACGTGCCGATCTTGTCGAGCACGCACACCAGCAGCACCGACGTGCCGGGCGTCGCCTTCTCGGTCGTGTCGGCAAGCCAGGTGTGGAGCGGGAACAGCGGCGCCTTGATCGCGAACGCGATGAAGAAGCCGGTGAACAGCCAGCGCCCGGCGTCGGTGCCGATGTCGAGGGCCGCGAGGTCGGAGAGGAGGTACGACGGCTCGCCCTGCTCGGCCGAGATGACGTAGAGGCCGATCACCGAGCCGAGGAGCACGAGTCCGCCGGCGAGCTGGAACATCAGGAACTTCATCGCCGCCGCGCCGCGTCCCTCGCGGCCGAAGCCGCCGATGAGGAAGTACGCCGGGATCAGGGTCGCCTCGAACACGACGTAGAAGAGGAACACGTCGGTCGCGCAGAAGACCGCGAGAGACAGGGACTCGAGCGCGAGCGCCCACGCGACGAACGCGCGCGCCCCACCACCGTCGGCGTCGTCGGCCGCGTACCACTCCGCGGCAAGGACCATCGGCACCAGGGCCACGGTCAGCAGCACCATCAGCAGCCCGAGGCCGTCGAGGCCGAGCGCGTAGTGGACGCCGAAGGCCTCGATCCAGTCGTAGGTCTCCTTCAGCTGCATGCCGCCGTCGACCTCGTAGGAGATCGCGGCGACGATGCCCACGACGAGCGTGGCCGCGGCCACGCCCATGCCGAGCAGCTTGCTCAGCGACCTCGGCGCGACGGCGACGACGATCGCGCCGACCAGCGGGAGCCAGATGAGGGTGGACAGCGTCATCAGAGGTTCACCGCCACCAGGGTCACGACGAGGATCAGCGCGCCGACCAGCACGGACAGCGCATACGACCTCACGTAGCCGCTCTGCAGCCGTCGTAGGCCTTGGCCGACGCCGGCGATGACGGTCGAGCCCCCGGTGAAGGCGCCGTCGACGAGCCCGCGGTCGCTGGTGACCAGCCCGGTCACCAGCTGGCCGCCGGGACGGGTGACGAGGGCGTCGTTGATCGCGTCGCCGTAGAGGTCAGCGCGCGCTGCCTTCGTGACGAACGAGACGTCCGTCGGCGCTTCGCGCGGCACGTCGCGCATCTGGACGAAGAACCAGGCGAGGGCGACGCCGATGCCGACCACGACCAGGATGATCAGGGTGATCACGAGCGCGGGCAGCGGCGGTTCCTCGTGCTCGACGTGGCCGACGACCGGGCTGAGGAAGTCGACGATCCAGTCGCCGGCGAGCATCACGCCGCCGAGCACCGACAGCGCGGCCAGCACGATCAGCGGCACCGTCATCACGGCGGGCGACTCGTGTGGGTGGACGTCGTCCTCCCAGCGCTTCTTGGTGAAGAAGGTCATCAGCATCAGCCGGGTCATGTAGAAGCCCGTGATCCCGGCGCCGAGGGTGGCGCAGATGCCGACGAGGAGGTTCTCGGTGAGCGCGACCTCGATGATCTTGTCCTTGGAGAAGAAGCCGGAGAAGCCCGGGAACCCGATGATCGCGAGGTAGCCCATCGCGAAGGTCAGGAACGTCACCGGGAGCAGCTTCTGCAGCCCGCCGTAGTGGCGCATGTCGACCTCGTCGTCCATCGCGTGCATCACCGAGCCGGCGCCGAGGAACATGTTGGCCTTGAAGAAGCCGTGGGTCATCAGGTGGAAGATCGCGAACGGGTAGCCGGCGACGCCGAGCCCGGCGGCGAGGTGCATGTAGCCGATCTGGCTCATGGTCGACCCGGCGAGCGCCTTCTTGATGTCGTCCTTGGCGCAGCCGAGGATCGCACCCCAGAGCAGCGTGACCGTACCGACGATGACCACCGCGGTCTGCGCCGTCGGCGCCAGCTCGAAGATGAAGTTGGAGCGGGTGATCAGGTAGACGCCGGCGGTCACCATCGTGGCGGCGTGGATGAGCGCCGACACGGGGGTCGGGCCCTCCATCGCGTCGAGAAGCCAGGCCTGGAGCGGCACCTGGGCGGACTTGCCGCAGGCACCGAGCAGGAGGAGCACGCCGATCCAGTTGAGCGTGGTCTCCGTCGCGCCGCCGGCGCTGCCGCTGATCACGCTGAAGCTGGTGGAGCCGAAGGTGACGAACATCAGGAAGATCGCGAGACCCATCCCCATGTCACCGACGCGGTTGATGACGAACGCCTTCTTGGCCGCGGCCGCCGCCGAGGGCTTGTGCTGCCAGAACCCGATGAGGAGGTACGACGCGAGGCCCACGCCCTCCCAGCCCAGGAACAGGCCCAGGTAGTTCTCGGAGAGCACCAGCATCAGCATCGCGGCGACGAAGAGGTTGAGATAGCCGAAGAACCTGCGCCGGCGCGGGTCGTGCGCCATGTAGCCGATCGAGTAGACGTGGATCAGCGACCCGACGCCCGTGATCAGCAGCAGGAACATCGCCGACAGCGGGTCGTAGAGCAGGTCCATGCCGACGTCGAGCCCGCCGACGTTGATCCAGTCGTAGAGGTGCTGGGAGACCTGCCGGTCGGCGTCGTCCCGCCCGAGCAGGCCGAAGAAGCAGACCAGGCTGATCACGAACGAACCGATCGGCAGGGCGGTGCCGAGGTAGTGACCCCACTTGTCGGTGTACTTGCCGCCGAGCAGCAGCACCGCGGCGCCGAGCAGCGGCAGCGCGATGATCAGCCACAGCAGCGAGAAGACGCCGTCGGCCTCGGTCGGGGCGACCACGGGGATGTGCTCCTCCGCTACGGCAGCAGCGGTCAGCAGGACGTGAGAAGTCATTTGCCCCTCAGAACTTCAGCAGGCTGGCGTCGTCGACCGAGGCCGACCGACGGGTCCGGAAGATGGTCATGATGATCGCGAGCCCGACCACGACCTCGGCCGCTGCCACCACCATCACGAAGAAGGCGGCGACCTGTCCGTCGAGGTTGCCGTGCTGGTGGGCGAACGCGACGAAGGCCAGGTTGCAGGCGTTGAGCATCAGCTCCACGCACATGAACACGACGATCGCGTTGCGGCGGGTCAGGACGCCGATCGATCCGATGGTGAACAGGAGCGCGGAGAGCACGACGTACTCGCTCATGGCTGGACGTCCTCCTCGCTGCTGGCCGTCGCGGCGTCCTTGCCGCCGGTCTCGGGCTTGCTGGTCGGGTCCTGCTCGAGCTGCGCGGTGACCACGTCGATGTCGTCGGCGAGGTCGCCCGCCACGCGGACCGTGCCGCGTGCCGCGAGCACCCGGGAGACCGAGGCCGGCGCCGGACTGCCGTCGGGCAGCAGTGCCGGGGTGTCGACGGCGTTGTGGCGGGCGTAGACGCCCGGTGGCGGCAGCGGGCCGAGGTGAACGCCCTTGTCGCTGAAGTCACGCACCCGCTTGGCGGCGAGGTCGGCCTGGCTGGTCTTCGGCGTCAGCCGCTCGCGGTGAGCGAGCACCATCGCGCCGACGGCAGCCGTGATCAGCAGCGCGCTGGTGACCTCGAAGGCGAAGACGTAGCGGGAGAAGAGGAGGTTGGCGAGGGCGGGCACGTTGCCGCCGTCGTTGGCCTCGTCGAGCCCGACCGCGGTGCCGAAGGTGATCTGGGTCAGCCCGACGATGATCACGACGCCGAACGCGAGGCCGGTCGCCCACGCGAGCGCACGCTGGCCCTTGATCGTCTCGACCAGCGAGTCGGACGCGTCGACGCCGACCAGCATCATCACGAAGAGGAAGAGCATCAGGATCGCGCCGGTGTAGACGATGATCTGGACGGCGAAGAGGAACGGCGCCTCGAGCACGGCGTACAGGATCGCCAGGCTGAGCATCACGACGGCGAGCAGCAGCGCGGCGTGGACCGCCTTGCGGACGAACAGGATGCCGAGAGCGGCGAGCACCATGATCGGCGCGAGGATCCAGAACGCGGTCATCGCCTGGTCACCTCCAGTGGCCGGAGACCCTTGAAGTCGCCGCGGTAGTAGTCCTTGTCGTCGTCGCCGAGCAGCATCGCGTGCGGCGGCTGCTCCATGCCCGGCAGCAGCGGGGCGAGCAGGTCGGACTTCTCGAAGATCAGGTCCCGCCGGTTGTCGTCGGCGAGCTCGTACTCGTTGGTCATCGTGAGCGCGCGCGTCGGGCAGGCCTCGATGCAGAGCCCGCACAGGATGCAGCGCAGGTAGTTGATCTGGTAGACGCGGCCGTAGCGCTCGCCCGGCGAGAACCTCCCTGAGGGCACAGCGTTCCCCTCGTCGTCGACGGTTGGTTCGTCACTGTTGGACGCGCCCTCGACGTAGATCGCGTCGGCCGGGCAGGCCCAGGCGCAGAGCTCGCAACCGATGCACTTCTCCAGCCCGTCCGGCCACCGGTTGAGCTGGTGCCGGCCGTGGAACCGCGGTGCAGTGGGGAACTTCTCCTTCGGGTACTGCTCGGTGACGACCTTGCGGAACATCGTCCGGAAGGTCACGCCGAAGCCGGCGACCGGGTCCCAGAACTGCTCCTTGAGAGTCGGGGTGCCCTGCTTGCCTGGCTGATCAGCCATCGTTCGCCCCTACGTTGGTGGTGTCGGTGGTGCCGGATGTCCCCGGCGTGGTGACCGGCTCGCTCGATGCGAACACCAGCGGCCGGGCCGCGCCCTGCACGGCACCGCCGGCCGGCATCGGCGGCACCGGGATAGCCGCTCTTGCCGGGCGACGGGATCCGGACGGTGGCGTCGTCGCTTACTTGCGCTCGGGGATCAGGAGAGATCACGCACCGACCGCAGCCGCGAAGACGCCGACGATGATCAGCGATCTGCGGGTGTCGAACTCGAGGTCGTCGCGGGCGACCCGCATGGTGGCGACCGCGACGATCCAGACCAGTGCGATCGGGATCAACCGCTTCCAGCCGAACGCCATGAACTGGTCGTAGCGCAGCCGCGGCAGCGAGCCGCGCAGCCAGATGAAGATGAAGATGAAGAAGAGCACCTTGCCGAAGAACCACAGCACCGGCCAGTAGCCCTCGTTGGCTCCGGCCCAGAACTCGTCGATCCAGAACGGCGCGTGCCAGCCGCCGAGGAACAGGGTCGTCGCCAGCGCCGAGACGGTCGCCATGTTGATGTACTCGGCGAGGAAGAAGAGCGCGAACTTCAGCGAGGAGTACTCGGTGTGGAAGCCCCCGACCAGCTCGCCCTCGGCCTCCGGGAGGTCGAACGGCGCGCGGTTGGTCTCGCCGACCATCGCGATCGTGTAGATCACGAACGACGGCAGCAGGATCAGGCCGAACCAGTAGTCGTCCTGGGCCGCGACGATCTCGCTGGTCGACATCGAGCCGGCGTACATGAACACCGAGACCAGCGCGAGTCCCATCGCGACCTCGTAGGAGATCATCTGGGCGCTCGAGCGGAGGCCGCCGAGCAGGGAGTACGTCGAGCCGCTGGACCAGCCGCCGAGCACGATGCCGTAGATGCCGATCGACGCGATCGCCATCACGAACAGCACCGCTACCGGCATGTCCGTGAGCTGGAGCGGCGTCTCCTCACCGAAGAAGTTCACGACGGGGCCGAACGGGATCACCGCGAAGGTGACGAAGGCCGGGATCACCGCGATGACGGGGGCGATGATGAAGACCAGCTTGTCGGCGGCCTTCGGAGTCAGGTCCTCCTTGAGAGCCAGCTTGACCCCGTCGGCGAGCGACTGGAGCAGGCCGAACGGCCCGTGCACGTTGGGCCCGATCCGGTGCTGCATCCGGGCCACGACCCGGCGCTCCCACCAGATGTTGAAGAGCGTGAGCAGCACCAGCACCAGGAAGATCAGCAGCGTCTTGAGGCCGATGACCCACCAGACGTCGTGGCCGAACGCGGGGAGCTCCTCCGTCGCGAGCGGCACCAGGTTGGCGATCATGCCTGTCCTCCCTCGACTCGCACGCGACTGCCGGGTGAGGCGAGGTCGCTGAGCACACCGGCGCCGAACGAGTTCGCCGGCACCCACACCACGCCGTCGACCAGGTCGTCGGCGACCTCCGCCGGCAAGCGTGACCCAGCCGCGGTCACCGGTCAGCGTCACCGTCGGGCCGTGCTCGTCGTACACGGCCTGGGACACCAGCGCGACGACGGGCCGGGCGGTGGCCTTGAGGTACTTGTCGCCGTCCTGCATCCGGCCGTTGTCGATCGACTGCTTCCAGGTCGCGAGCACCAGTCCCTCGGCGTCCTGGTCTCGTGACAGTTGCTGCGCAACTTCCTCGACCAGCGGGGGACGCTCGCCGTCCCAGGGCCCCAGCTGCGTCATCTCCGCGCGCACCTCCGGGACGGAGCGGAAGCCGAGCGGGGCTGCCCCAGGAAATCAAGCTCAGCTCCTCTGCGATGCCGGCGAGGATCCGCAGGTCCGGGAGCGAGGACGGGTTGCGGAGCGCGGCCTCGAACGGGCGCACGCCGCCCTTCCCAGTTGACGAACATGCCGGCCTTGTCGCTGACCGGCGCGACCGGCAGCACGACGTCGGCGGCGCGGGTCACGTCGGTCTCGCGGAGGTCGAGCGCGACGACGAAGCCGGCGGCCTCGATGGCAGCGCGCGTCGCAGCCGGGTCGGCGGTGTCGGCCGGGTCGACGCCGGCGATGACCAGACCGCCGAGGTCGCCCGCGTTGAGCGCGGCGACGATGCCGTCGGCATCGCGGCCCTCGGCCTCGGGCAGCGCGTCGACGCCCCAAGCGGTGGCGACGTCGACCCGCGCGGACGCGTCGGCTGACCGGACGGCCACCGGGCAGCAGGTTGGGCAGGCAGCCGGCCTCGACCGCACCACGGTCACCGGCGCGACGCGGCACCCAGGCCAGCCGGGCACCGGACTTCGCCGCCAGCTCGGCGGCGGCGGTGAGGGCACCGGGCACGGCCGCGAGTCGCTCACCGACCAGCACGACGGCGGCGCTGTCGACGCCGTACTCGGCCTGCTCGAGCAGTGACCGGATCGCCTCCGGCTCGGTGCCGGGAACGGTCGGGACCAGGCGGCCGGAGAGCTTGCGCAGGCCGCGGGTCGTGTACGGCGCCAGCGCGATCACCTGCGTGCGCCCGGCGCGGACCGCCTTGCGGAGACGCAGCCAGATCGCACCGGCTTCGTCCTCGGGCTCGAGGCCGACCAGGACGACCTTCGAGGCCGACTCGAGATCGTCGTACGTGACGCCGCCGCCGTCCGGCGCGGTGAGTACGACGTGCGCGGCGAGGAAGGCGGTCTCCTCGGCGGAGAGCGGTCGGGCGCGGAAGTCGACGTCGTTCGTCTGGAGCGCGACTCGGGCGAACTTGCCGTAGGCGTAGGCGTCCTCGGCCGTCAGCCGGCCGCCGGTCAGGACACCGACACCGCCGGCCACCTGGGCAGCGGCGAGCCCGCGGGCGGCCACGGCGAACGCCTCGGGCCAGGACGCGGGACGCAGGTCGCCGTCGGCGCCGCGGACCTGCGGGTAGGTGATCCGGTCGTCGCCGTGGGCGTAGGCGAAGGCGAACCGGTCCTTGTCGGTGATCCACTCCTCGTTGACCGCGGGGTCGTCGCCGGCCTGCCGCCGCATGACCTTGCCGCGTCGGTGGTCGAGCCGGATCGCGGAGCCGCAGGCGTCGTGCTCGGCGACGGCCTGGCTCGACACCAGGTCGAACGGGCGGGACCGGAAGCGGTAGGCCTCGGAGGTGAGGGCACCGACCGGGCAGATCTGGATGGTGTTGCCGGAGAAGTACGACGTGAAACCGGACGCATCCCCCGTGCTTGATGGAGCGATGCCGACCTGCTGCTGGGCGCCGCGCTCGATCATCTCGATGAACGGGTCGCCCGCGATCTCGTCGGCGAACCGGGTGCACCGCTGGCAGACGATGCAGCGCTCGCGGTCGAGCAGCACGATCGGCGACAGGTTGATCGGCTTGGGGAAGGTGCGCTTGGTGCCCTCCGCGGTGTCGCCGGAGAACCGCGAGTCACCGCGGCCGTTGGACATCGCCTGGTTCTGCAGGGGGCACTCGCCACCCTTGTCGCACACCGGGCAGTCGAGGGGGTGGTTGATGAGCAGGAACTCCATCACGCCCTGTTGCGCCTTGTCGGCGACCGGGCTGGTGACCTGCGAGTTGACGACCATGCCCTCGGCGACCGGGAGCGTGCAGGATGCCTGTGGCTTGGGGAACCCGCGCCCGTTGCCGGCGTCGGGGACGTCGACCAGGCACTGGCGGCAGGCGCCGACCGGTGCGAGCAGCGGGTGGTCGCAGAAGCGCGGGATCTGGACGCCGACCTGCTCGGCCGCGCGGATCACCAGGGTGTCCTTGGGTACGGCGACCTGGATCCCGTCGATCGTGACGTTGACCAGATGCGGGCGTTCGTCGAGTGCCTCTCGAGGCGTCGTCATGCCGTCACCTCCTGGCCCGCCCAGGCCGTCGACCGGGCCGGGTCGAAGGGACAGCCGCCGTGCGTCAGGTGGGCGAGGTACTCGTCGCGGAAGTACTCGATCGAGCTCGAGATCGGACTGGTCGCGCCGTCACCGAGTGCACAGAACGAGCGACCGAGGATGTTGTCGCACTGGTCGAGGAGCAGGTCGAGGTCCGCCTCGCTGCCCTGACCCTGCTCGAGCCGACCCAGCGTCTGCACCAGCCACCAGGTGCCCTCACGGCACGGCGTGCACTTGCCGCACGACTCGTGCTTGTAGAACTCGGTCCAGCGCAGCACGGCGCGGACGACGCAGACGCTGTCGTCGAAGATCTGCAGCGCCCGGGTGCCGAGCATCGAGCCGGCGGCGCCGACCGCCTCGAAGTCGAGCGGGATGTCGAGGTGCTCGGCAGTGAGCAGCGGTGTGCTGGAGCCGCCCGGCGTCCAGAACTTCAGGTCGTGTCCCTCGCGGACGCCGCCGGCGAGGTCGAGCAGCTCGCGAAGGGTGATGCCTAGGGGCGCTTCGTACTGGCCGGGCTTCTTCACGTGCCCGGACAGGGAGAAGATGCCGAAGCCGGCGGACTTCTCGGTGCCCATCGAGGCGAACCACTTCGCGCCGTTGGCGACGATGCTGGGGACCGACGCGATCGACTCGACGTTGTTGATGACGGTCGGGCTCGCGTAGAGGCCGGCGACGGCCGGGAACGGCGGCCGGAGCCGCGGCTGGCCGCGACGGCCCTCGAGGCCCTCGAGCAGCGCGGTCTCCTCGCCGCAGATGTAGGCGCCGGCACCGGCGTGGACGACGACATCGAGGTCGTAGCCGGAGCCGTGGATGTCCCTTGCCGAGGTGGCCGGCGGCGTACGCCTCGTCGACCGCGGCCTGCACCCGGCGGATGACGTGGAGGACCTCGCCACGGATGTAGATGAAGGCCTTGTTGGCGCGGATCGCGTAGGAGCTGATGATCACGCCCTCGACGAGGACGTGGGGGTTGCCCATCATCAGCGGGATGTCCTTGCAGGTGCCCGGCTCCGACTCGTCGGCGTTGACCACGAGGTACTTGGGCTTGGGGTTGTCCTGCGGGATGAACGACCACTTCATGCCGGTCGGGAAGCCCGCACCGCCGCGGCCGCGCAGGCCGGAGTCCTTGACGGCGGTGATGACCTCGTCCGGGCTCATGCCGAAGGCCTTGTCGAGCGCGTCGTAGCCGCCCTTGGACTCGTAGGCGGGCAGCGTCCAGCCACGCTCCACGTCCCACATGTCGGTGAGGACGGGGGTCAGCACCGAATCCTGCGTCGTCACTGCGCCTCCTCCTTCTCCGCAGCGGACTCACCGGTGCCGCTGGTCTCCTCGACCGTCTCGGACTCGGCGCGCCTCGTGTCGGCGTCGGCGACCGCGTCCTGCTTCGAGCGGGAGGCCTCGACCGCGGCCGGCCCCGGGACGGCCGGCGCGGTCCAACCGCGCTCCCGGGCGATCTCGAGTCCGACCAGGCTGGCCGGTCCGGCGACCGGGCCCTCGTCGACCAGTCCGTCCGGGAAGCCGGCGAGCACGCGCTCGGCCTGACGCCAGGTGCAGATGCCGGGACCCCGGGTCGACCGGACCTCGTCCCCTGCCCGGAGCGACTCGACCATCTGGACCGCGCTCTCGGGCGTCTGGTTGTCCATGAACTCCCAGTTGACCATCACGACCGGGGCGTAGTCGCAGGCCGCGTTGCACTCGACGTGCTCGAGGCTCACGGAGTGCTGGTCGCCCTTCCGCTTCTCGGCCACCTCGTCGTTGCCGATGTCGAGGTGCTCCTTGAGGCGGGTGAAGATCTCGTCGCCACCCATGACCGCACACAGCGTGTTGGTGCAGACGCCGACGTGGAAGTCGCCGACGGCGTGCCGCTTGTACATCGTGTAGAACGTCGCGACGCCGCTGACCTCGGCCGCGGAGATCTCGAGGATGTCGGCGCAGGCCTCGATGGCCTCCGGCGTCACCTTGCCCTGCTCGGACTGCACCAGGTGCAGCATCGGCAGCAGCCCGGACCGCTTCTCCGGGTAGCGGCCGGCGATCTCGCGCAGCTCGGCGAGCGTGTTGTCGTCGAGCATCGCGCCACTCCTGAGCTTGCGAAGGGGTGGGATGATCGAGTAGCCGCGCGAGCGACGAAGGAGCTCGCACCGGCGTTCGCTTCCCTCACCTGTCGACGCCTCCCATCACCGGGTCGATGCTGGCGATCGCGACGATGACGTCGGCGATCATGCTGCCCTCGCTCATCACGCCCATGGCCTGCAGGTTGTTGAACGACGGGTCGCGGAAGTGCGCCCGGAACGGGCGGGTGCCGCCGTCGGAGACGACGTGGGCACCGAGCTCACCGCGGGGCGACTCGACCGGCACGTAGGCCTGGCCGGCCGGCACCCGGAAGCCCTCGGTCACCAGCTTGAAGTGGTGGATCAGCGCCTCCATCGACTCACCCATGATGGTGCGGATGTGGTCGAGGCTGTTGCCCATGCCGTCGCTGCCGATCGCGAGCTGGCTGGGCCAGGCGATCTTCTTGTCGGCGACCATCACCGGCTCGCCCTCCATCTTGGCGAGGCGGTCGGCGGCCTGCTCGATGATCTTGAGCGACTCCCACATCTCGTTGAGGCGCACGCGGAACCGGCCGTAGGAGTCGCTGGTGTCCCAGGTCTGCACGTCGAAGTCGTAGGTCTCGTAGCCGCAGTACGGCGACGTCTTGCGCAGGTCCCACGGGTAGCCGGTGCTGCGCAGGACCGGCCCGGTCAGGCCCAGCGCGAGGCAGCCCTCGAGGTCGAGGTGGCCGACGTCGACGAGCCGGGCCTTGAAGATGGGGTTGGCGTTGCAGAGCGCGGCGTACTCCGGAAGTCGCTTCTTCATCAGCGCGACGAACCCGCGGATCTCGTCGAGCGCGCCCGGCGGGAGGTCCTGGGCGACGCCGCCCGGGCGGATGAACGCGTGGTTCATCCGGAGGCCGGTGATCAGCTCGAACAGGTCGAGCACCAGCTCCCGCTCGCGGAAGCCGATGGTCATGACCGTGAGCGCGCCGATCTCCATGCCGCCGGTCGCGATGCAGACCAGGTGGGAGGAGATCCGGTTGAGCTCCATGAGCAGGACCCGCATGACCTGGGCCTTCTCCGGGACCCGTCAACCGTCCTCGATGCCGAGCAGTCGCTCGACGCCCAGGACGTAGGTCATCTCGTTGAAGAACGGGCTGAGGTAGTCCATCCGGGTGCAGAACGTGGTGCCCTGCACCCAGGTGCGGTACTCCATGTTCTTCTCGATGCCGGTGTGGAGGTAGCCGATGCCGCACCGGGCCTCGGTGACCGTCTCGCCCTCGAGCTCGAGGATCAGCCGGAGCACGCCGTGCGTCGACGGGTGCTGCGGGCCCATGTTGACGACGACCCGCTCCTGCGCGTCACCGCCCTCGTCGCCGAGCCCGGCGGCGATGTCGTCCCAGTCCTGGCCGGAGACGGTGAAGACTCTGTCAGCGGCGCGTCGGTGGTGTCCGAGTAGCCGGCGTAGAAGTCGTCCGTGGTCGTCATGAGTAGGACCTCCTCTGGTCCGGAGGCGGAATCGTGCCGCCCTTGTACTCGACCGGGATGCCGCCGAGCGGGTAGTCCTTGCGCTGCGGGTGGCCCGGCCAGTCGTCGGGCATCAGGATCCGGGTCAGCGCCGGGTGGTCGTCGAAGACGATCCCGAACATGTCGTAGGTCTCGCGCTCGTGCCAGTCGACGGCCGGGTAGACACCGCAGAGCGAGGGCAGGTGCGGGTCGGCGTCGGGGATGCTGACCTCGACCCGGATCCGCCGGTTGTGGGTCATCGACAAGAAGCTGTAGACCGCGTGCAGCTCACGGCCGTGGTCGTCCGGGTAGTGCACCCCGTTGACGCCGGCGCAGAGCTCGAACCGCAGCGTCGGGTCGTCGCGCAGCAGCTTCGCCGCCGCGATCAGGTTGCCGGCCGCGATGTGGAAGGTGATCTCGCCGCGGTGGATCACGACCGACTCGATGAGCGGGTCGAGGCCGTCGGCCACGGTGTCGAACCAGCCGCCGTAGGGGCGCTCGGCCGCGGCCGGGTAGACCACGGGGGCCACCAGTCCGCCGTACCCGCTGGTGTCGCCGGTGCCCGAGACGCCGAACATGCCCTGGCGCTCGCCGACCTTGCGGACCTCACCGGTCGGGGCAGGGACGTTCTCCGGCGACTGCTCGACAGCGGGCTGCTCGACCGCCTTGGCGGGCTGGTCGACCTTCTTGTCCGCCGCGTTTCGTCCATCTTTTCCACGTTGTCGTCCGTCACCGCAGCAGGCCCTTCATGTCGCTGGTCGGCAGCGCGACCAGGCCCTCGGCCTCGAGCTCGCGGATCTGCGCGGCCCGGTTGGCGCCGAGCTTGCCGGTCTGGACCTTGTCGTGCAGCTTGAGGATCGCGTCGATGAGCATCTCGGGACGCGGCGGGCAGCCGGGGAGATACATGTCGACGGGTACGACGTGGTCGACCCCCTGCACGACGGCGTAGTTGTTGAACATGCCGCCGCTGCTGGCGCACACGCCCATCGCGAGCACCCACTTGGGCTCGGCCATCTGGTCGTAGATCTGGCGGAGGACGGGCGCCATCTTCTGGCTGACCCGGCCGGCGACGATCATCAGGTCGGCCTGCCGCGGGCTGGCGCGGAACACCTCCATGCCGAAGCGGGCGAGGTCGTACTTCGGACCACCGCTGGTCATCATCTCGATCGCGCAGCACGCGAGACCGAACGTGGCCGGCCAGAAGCTGGCCTTGCGGAAGTAGCCGGCGACGCCCTCGACCGTCGTCAGGAGGACGCCGGTCGGAAGCTTCTCCTCTATACCCACAGAACGTTTCCTCTCAGTCCCAGTCGAGGCCGCCGCGGCGCCAGACGTAGGCGTACGCGACGAAGACCGTGGCGATGAAGAGGACCATCTCGACCAACCCGAACCACGACATCTGGTCGAAGTACACGGCCCACGGGTAGAGGAAGATGATCTCGATGTCGAAGACGATGAAGAGCATCGCGGTGATGTAGTACTTCACCGGGAAGCGGCCGCCGATCGCCTGGGGCGTCGGCTCGATGCCGCACTCGTAGGAGTCGAGCTTCGCGCGGTTGTAGCGCGAAGGCCCGGTCAGCGCGCTCATGGCGACCGAGCCGACCGCGAACAGCGCGGCCAGTGCCGCGAGGACAAGTACCGGCGTGTAGAGGTCCAACTGCCGTCCCTTCCCGTGTGCGGGCCCTCCTCGGGCGCCCCGATCGTGATCTTGTGAACAGAATCACGAGTGGCGCGTGACACATACTGCCACCACGCAGCACCCGCCGCACAAGGGGGTCTGGGGGATCGAAAACAGGCCGCTGACCTGCAGATTTACCTCACAGATGCGTGTCGTAAATCAGTCGCTGCGCGGCTCTGGTTCAGGCAGATGCGCGATGCAGGGCGACGATGCCGCCCGAGAGGTTGCGCCACTCGGGCTGCTGCCAGCCGGCTTCCTTGATCATGGCGGCGAGGCCGGCCTGGTCGGGCCAGGCGCGGATCGACTCGGCGAGGTAGACGTAGGCGTCGGGGGACGACGACACGGCCTTGGCGACCGCGGGGAGCGTCTTCATCAGGTACTCGAGATAGACGGTGCGCCAGGGGCTCCAGGTCGGGTGGCTGAACTCGCACACGACCAGGCGGCCGCCGGCGCGGGTGACCCGGCGCATCTCGGCGAGACCCTTGACCGGGTCGACGATGTTGCGGAGGCCGAAGGAGATGGTCACGGCGTCGAAGGTGTCGTCCGCGAACGGCAGCTGGGTGCCGTCGCCGGCGGTGAAGGGCAGGTGCGGCAGCTGCTTCTTGCCGACCTGCAGCATGCCGATCGAGAAGTCGCACGGTACGACGGTCGCGCCGGCGTCGGCGAAGGGCTGGCTCGACGTACCGGTGCCGGCCGCGAGGTCGAGGACCTTGTCGCCGTACGACGGGTCCACGGCCGTCAGGACCTCGTGCCGCCAGCGTCGGTCCTGCCCGAAGGACAGCACGTCGTTGGTGATGTCGTACCGCTTCGCGACGGCGTCGAACATCCGCCGTACGTCGGCGGGCTGCTTGTCGAGTGCTGCGCGGGCCACCCCGGAACTGTAGGGCGTCGGGAATCTTCGCAACCAAACGGGCGCCCAGTGCGTCCTCTCTGTACCAACCACGTTGCAGCACCAAGACCCCACGAGGATCCAGCCATGTCGTTCGCCCGCCGCTTCTCCATCGTCGCCGTCGTTGCGGCGCTCCTGTGCGGTCTCGCGTACGGCGTCGGCTGGGCGAGCCAAGGAACCCTCCCCTGGCAGCGCCCGGTCGACGACGCCAACACCGTGCCCACGCAGACCGTCGAGGACCGGCCCGACGGCCATGTCCCCGACGAGCAGCCGACCACCGAGCCCGCCGACCAGCCTTCGGACGAGCCCGCCGACGAGCCGAAGGACGAGGCCGAGGAGCCGACCGAACCGGAGCTCGTGGCCGGTCCGACCCTCCTCGCGCCCGGCGAGTCCGGTGACGAGGTGCGCGACCTGCAGGCCCGGCTGGCCCAGATCGACTGGTTCAACGCGGACGTGACCGGCTACTACGGCGACGTCACGACCGAGGCGGTGCGCGGCTTCCAGGCCAAGCGCGAGATCCCCGTCACCGGCGAGGTCGACCAGCGCACGCTCGACCGCCTCTACGCGATGACGACCGAGCCGACCCAGGCCGAGCTGACCAACCAGACCACCACCAACGTGCCCGGTGCGCTCGACGCGCGCTGCCTCGTCGGACGGGTGATCTGTGTCGACAAGTCGAGCAGCACCCTGCGCTGGGTGGTCGACGGCGAGGTGCTGAAGACCATGGACGCCCGGTTCGGCGGGTCGGCGACCCCGACCCGGGAGGGCGAGTTCAGCGTCTTCCAGAAGAGCCGCGACCACGTGTCGAGCCTCTTCGACACGTCGATGCCCTTCGCGATGTTCTTCTCCAACGGCCAGGCCGTGCACTACTCCCCCGACTTCGCGGCGGTCGGCTACAACGGCGCCTCCCACGGCTGCGTCAACACCCGCGACTACGACGGCGTCGCCTGGCTCTTCGACCAGGTGCAGATCGGCGACAAAGTCGTCGTCTACTGGAGCTGAGCTGTCACAACCTCCTCGGTTGCGGTGTCTTCATGGGTACACACCGCAACTGAGGAGGAAACCATGAGCAACACTCGGGTCCCCGCCGCCGAGATCACCGGCTTCAAGGGCGCGCTGCTGAAGCGGATCATCAAGAAGACGCTCGGCCAGGTGCCGACGTCGGTCGGCGTCTACTGGCACAACCAGAAGGTGCTGATGGGCATGGCCGCGGTCGGGCAGAAGGTCCAGAAGTGGGACATGTGCGACGAGGGGTTGAAGACGTTCGCGCACATGGCGGTCGCGTCCTACATCGGCTGCACCTGGTGCCTCGACTACAACTACTTCGAGGCCCGCAACAAGGACGTCGACATGGACAAGGCGCGGGAGGTGCCGCGCTGGCGCGAGTCCGACGTGTTCACGCCGCTCGAGCGGGAGGTGATGGGCTACGCCGAGGCGATCAGCCAGACACCGGTCACGGTCGACGACGCGATGGTCGAGAGCCTGCGCGAGCAGATCGGGGACGCCGCGCTGGTCGAGCTGACCGCGGTCATCGCGTTCGCGAACTTCACGACCCGGCCCAACGTCGCACTGGGCATCGAGTCCGACGGGTTCGCCGCGGCCTGCGGGCTCAAGCCGCTGGCCGAGCCCACCGCAACCGCGGGCGCCGTACGGTCGTGACCGTGAACTCCCCGTCGTCCCCGTCGGTAGAGCCGTTCGTCGAGCACCGCAGCCTGCTCTTCACCGTCGCCTACGAGATGCTCGGCTCCGCGGCCGACGCCGAGGACGTCGTGCAGGAGAGCTGGCTGCGGTGGTCCGCCAGAAATGAGCAAGGTGACCATGCCGAGGTGCGCGACCCGCGGGCCTACCTGGTCCGGGTCGTCACCCGGCAGTCGCTCAACCGGCTGCGGTCGCTGTCGCGCCGGCGCGAGGACTACGTCGGCGAGTGGCTGCCGGAGCCGCTGCTCACCTCACCCGACGTCGCCGACGACATCGAGCTGGCCGAGAGCATCTCGATCGCCATGCTCACCGTGCTCGAGACGCTGGGGCCGGCCGAGCGCGCGGTGTTCGTGCTGCGCGAGGTCTTCGACACCCCGTACGACGAGATCGCCGAGGCGATCGGCAAGTCGCCGGCCGCCGTACGCCAGATCGCGCACCGGGCGAAGGAGCACGTCGCTGCCCGGCGGCCGCGGATGGACGTCGAGCGCGCCGAGCAGGAAGCCGCGGTCGAGCGGTTCCTGGCGGCGGTGCAGGGCGGCGACATGCAGGACCTGCTCGACGTGCTCGCGCCCGACGTGGTGATGGTGGCCGACGGTGGCGGTATCGCCCAGGCAGCCCGGAAGCCGATCCACGGCGCCGGCAAGGTGGCCGCCTTCCTCGGGACCGCGAAGCGGATCAACATCGAGTTCACCGGCGTACCGATCTCGATCAACGGCCTCCCCGGCGCACGGCTCGACATCCCCTTCGACGGCTCGACCACGGCGCTCAGCTTCGTCGTCGAGGACGGCCGGATCAGCCGGATCTACGCGATGCGCAACCCGAACAAGCTGCAGCGGCTGGGCGAGGAGACGAAGCTGCAGCGCTGAGGGCTACTCGAGGTCCGCTTGGGCGGCGACGTCGTCGACGAGGTCGGCGGTCTGCTCGATGGTGAGTCCGGGCGTGGCGTAGACGTTGATGGTGCGGCCGGCGACCACGCGCTGGCACTGTGCCTGGAACGGCGGGCCGTCCTGGGCGTAGGACTGAGACTCCCACTGCGCGATGCAGACGCTGTTGCCCTGCCGGACGACGTCCCCGATCGTCTCCTGGCTGACGGCCAGCTCCGGCGGCACCGGCGGACCCTTCTGGAGGAACAAGCCGGACTCACCGTCGTAGATGGTGACCGCTACCTGCACCTGGAGGTCGGGAGTGGCGTAGAGACCGACGGCGACGTCGGTGCCGAAGACGTCGGTCAGCTTCTCGGTGCCGAACGTCTCGACCTGTTCCGCAACCTCTGTCATCTGCGGGTCGATCGCGGGATACCGGACGAGCGCGCCGTCGAGGAGCGTCTCGGGGATCAGCTCTGCGGGCGGCGTACCGGCCTGGGCCGCCGGGCTCTCCGCGTCCCCGGACGCCTCGGCCTCGTCGCCGGTGACCTCGGGGAGGCCGACGGCGAAGCCGACGACACCGGCGAGCAGCAGTACGCCGGACGCGGCACCGACGATCGTGGAACGCAGGGGCATCAGGCCATCATGCCCGTCCGGTCACAGGTCGGTGCCGTCGGGGAGCCGCACGTAGTCGAGCCCGGCCGCTCCGAGGAACCGGCCGAAGTGCCCGTCGGCGATGCCGAGACCCGCGTCGGAGTAGACCCGGTCGTGGATCGCCACGTTGCGCGGAGCACCGACGGACCGCGCGAAGTCGATGCCCTCGGAGACCTTCATCCACGGCGCGCACACCGGAGCAAGGAGTACGTCGACCGGCCGGCCGGGCCCGGTCAGCGCGTCCCCCGGATGGAAGACGGTGACGTCGCCGAGCGTGAGCAGGTAGCCGCTGTTGTCGAAGCGGGGCAGCTCGGGATGGATCACCGCGTGGTGCTCGCCGACCGCGGTGACCGGGATCCCGCCGGCGGCGAACTCCTCGCCCGGACCGACCACCGTGACGCGCTCGGCGAGGTCAGGAGCCTGCTCGCCGATCTGGGCGGCGACCGCCGCGATCGTGAAGATCGGCGCATCGGTCCGACGCAGGTGGTCGGGATGGAAGTGGTCGGGGTGCTCGTGCGTGATGAGTACGACGTCCGCCCCGTCGACCGCACCGGCGTCGGTGAAGACGCCGGGATCGAGCACCACGGTCGTGCCGTCGTACGCCACCCGGACGCAGGAGTGGCCGAACTTGGTCAGTCGCATGACGTCCACGCTAGCGCCGCGGAATCAGGGAGCGCTCGGTCCGGTTGAGCCGGTCATGATCGCGATCACCGGCGCCACCGGAGCCCTCGGCGGAGAGGTGGCGCGCCTGGTCGCCGACCTCTCGCCACGTCTCGTCGTCCGCGATCCGTCGAGAGCACCCGATACGAGCGGCGACGTCCGGCAGGCGTCGTACGACGACCACGCCGCTGCCCGGGCCGCGCTCGACGGGTGACGACGCTGCTCCTCGTCTCGGCCGCCGAGTCCGCGACCCGGCGCGAGCAGCACCGGACGATGGCCGAGCTTGCCGCCGCGCCGGCGCCGCGGTGGGGCGCGACCTGCGCTACGAGGAGGAGACGCTCGAGGAGGCGTACGCCGCTCGCCGCGCCGCCTATCCCGACGCCGAGGACTGGCAGCTCGACGCGTGGGTGAGCACCTACACCTCGATCGCCGACGGCTCGATGGCCCGGGTCAGCGGCGACGTGCAGAAGGTGACCGGCCGCCCCGCGAGAACCCTGGAACAAGCCCTCGCCTGATCGCGAATCCTGAGACTTCCCCGCCGAATCGGAGACATCGCCGCCGAATCCGGAGACTTCCCCGCCGAATCGGGGGAGATTCCTCGGCGAGACGCCCGGACTCGACGGGGAGGTTCGGCGATTCGCGCGAATTTCTCCCGATTCGACGGGCAGGGAGGCCCGATTCGGCGGTCAGGCAGTCAGGTGGTGGACGAAGCACCAGCGCCAGTCCTCGCCGGGCTCCACCGACCGCATCACGGGGTGCGTGGTCTGGTGGAAGTGCGCGGTGGAGTGGCGGTTGGGTGACGAGTCGCAGCAGCGGATCTCCCGGCAGGTGAGGCACATCCGGAGCGCCACCCAGCGGCTGCCGATCGCAACGCAGTCGACGCACTCGATGGCGCCGGTCGGGTCTGCGAGCGGCGTCGCCTCGAGGTGGTCACACAGCTGTCCGGCCGGTCTGCGCACGCGCTCTCCCTCCACGGTCGGCTCGTTCCTGCTCGGCAGCGTCCAGCATGGACTCCTCGATGTCGAGCATGGCCAGCACGTCGCTGACCACCTCCGACGGTACGGATCCGGTGGAGCGGATCTCGAGCACCCGACCCCGCTCGGCCTCGATCATCTCCTGGCGCACCCGGGCGTAGAGCGCGGCCGGGCTCTCCTCGCCCTCGGTGGTGCCGAGCCGCTCCCAGGCGGCGAAGTTGCGCTGCTCGATGCGCTGCTTGATCAGCGCGGCGACGCCGTACGGATCGTCGTCGCCGAGCTGGTCGAGGACCTGGTGGCCCGCCTTCGACGCCTGCTGCAGCAACGTCGCCCGGGCGAGGGCGTCGTCCATCGGGTCGGGCGCGGGGACCTTGAGCCGACGCGCCAGCCAGCCCAGGCTCATCCCCTGCAGCAGCAGGGTGCCGGCGACCACGGTGAACGCGATCATCAGCAGCACCTCACGGTGCGGCACCGACTCCGGGATGATGAACGCGGCGGCGAGCGTGACCACGCCACGCATGCCGGCCCACCCGACCAGGAACGTGTACGACGCCGGTGGCCGCCGTCCGGTCGCCGGGTCCGGCCCCGGCCGGATCAGCAGGTAGCGCACGGGGAACACCCACACCATCCGGAGTACGACGACCGCGGCCAGCGTGGCGAGGCAGACGCTCACGATCGTGCCGGTGGGCAGCGTGCTGTCGCGGACGTCGTCGACCAGCCAGCGGGCCTGCAGGCCGATGAGCAGGAAGACGGTGTTCTCGAGCATGAACGCCAACGTGCGCCAGTTCACCCGCTCGGCGATCCGCGACTGGGCGGTCTGCAGGATCGGCGCCTTGTGGCCGAGCAGCAGTCCCGCGACCACGACCGCGACCACGCCGGACGCGTGGATCTCCTCGGCCGCGATGAAGGTCGCGAACGGCACGACCAGCGAGATGCCGGTGTCGAGGACCGGGTCGGTGAGGTGCTTGCGGATCTTCGCGACCAGGACGAAGCCGGCGATGCCGACCGCCAGGCCGCCACCGGCAGCGAGGACGAAGTCGAGCCCGATCTCCCACGCCGGCGCCATCGCGCCGGCGGAGCCGATCGCCGCGATCGCCGTGCGCAACGCGACCAGGGCGGTCGCGTCGTTGAGCAGCGACTCGCCCTCGAGGATGGTGACGATCCGGCGCGGCAGCCCGATCCGGCGGCCGATCGCGGTGGCCGCGACGGCGTCCGGTGGCGCGACCACGGCGCCGATCGCGAACGCGGCCGCCCAGCCGACCTCCGGCAGGATCGCGTGCACCACGACGGCGACCCCTGCCGTCGTGAATGCCACCAGCCCGACCGACAGCAACAGGATCGGCCGGCGGTTGGCGTTGAAGTCGACGAGCGAGGTCCCGAGGGCCGCGGCGTAGAGCAGCGGCGGGAGCAGTCCGAGCAGCACCACCTCGGGCTCGAGGTGGATGGTGGGCACGCCCGGCAGGTAGGAGCCGGCCCATCCGACCAGGATCAGCGGGATCGGTGCGGCGAACCCGATCCGGCCGGCGATCGCCGTGACCGTGAGAACGGTGACGGCGACGGCCACCAGCAGCAACGCGAGGTCCACGCCGTCATTGTCTCCACAAGGTGCCGAGCACGGCCTTCGCGCCGTCCATCAGCCGTTCGGTGGTGAAGAGGTCGGGTTCGTCGACCAGCACCCGGCCGAAGTGCTCGACGATCGCGAGGACGGCATGCGAGTAGAGATCGGCGTCGACCTTCCAGTCCGGCCGGGTCTTGCCGATGTCGGAGATGAGCGAGGCGAACATCTCGCGCACCCGCTCCCGGTCGGCCGCGATCCGCTCGCGGACCGTCTCCGGCATGCCGTCGGGTGGGTGCAGGATCGGTCGCCAGGTGTCGGGGTCCTCGCGCAGCATGGTGACGAGTCGCTCGATCGCCAGCGTCACGAAGCCGATCGGGTCGGAAGCGTCGTACTCGTCCGGCATCGCCTGGACGAAGCGTCCGAAGATCAGCACCTGCTGGCGGTCGAGCAGGGCCGTGACCAGCTCCCCGAGGCCGCCGTCGAACGCGCCGTAGACGACCGGGCGGGTGACACCGGCCTCCTTGGCGATGGCATCGACCGAGAGGCCGCCGTGACCCTCACGATTGATCACCGCGAGCGCGGCGTCCATCAGCTGCTCCCGGCGTACGTCGATCGGCACGCGCGCGGCGTACGGGCGACGCTGACGCGGTGTGGCGGACACAACAGGAACCTTAATCGGCCCAGTAATCGGAACAGCCCTCTTCCCTAATTACTACAGTTGTGTAGTAATAGTGCCATGAGACGTTGGGGGAAGAACGTGCTGCCTCACGAGGACTACGGATTCTTCGGGCCCGACTCCGTGACGTGGAAGGTCTGGTCCTACCCCACGTCGCTGACCATCGGCTTCCAGCGCGCGGTGGTCGTCGAGGAGCTCGACCCGGCGCTGGTGGCGTCGGTGACCGAGACCCAGGCGATCTTCGACCGGCCGCGCACCCGCTACGACCGGACGCTGAAGTACTTCGCCCTGGTTGCGTTCGGGTCGAGCCGCGAGACCTCCAAGGCCGCCGACGTCCTGGTCAAGATCCACTCCAAGGGCATCGGTACCTGCCCGATCACGGGGATCAGGTACGACGCCAACGACCCCGACAGCCAGCTCTGGATCCAGCTCACCGGCTGGCACTCGATCCTGCTCGCCTACGAGCGCTACGGCCCGGGCAAGCTGAGCCCCGAGGAGGAGGAGCAGTACTGGGCCGAGTGCGCGGTGGCGGCCGAGCTGCAGACCTGCGACCCGGCCGACATCCCGCGCAACCGCGAGGAGCTCCGCGCCTACTACGAGCGGATGCGACCGCAGATGCTCGGCAGCGACATCGCCAAGACGGCGATGCTCCAGCTGCTCGACGCACGCGTGATGCTGCCGAAGCTCCCGTGGTTCATGGCCCCCGTCAGCTGGGTCGCCGGCTTCGCCCTGCGCAAGGGCACGATCGCGACCCTGCCCGGCTGGATGCGCGAGGAGACCGGCCTGAAGCAGTCGCGGCTGATGGACGCGCTGATCCGGCCGGTGCTGCGGATCGCGTTCTGGATGATCTCGCTCAACGGCCCGGCCCAGGTGGCGCTGCTCCGGCTGCTGTCGCCGATGACGGTCGCCGTCGCAGCGCCGGTGCTGCTCGAGGTGCCGCCGACCAACGCCGAGGTGCTCACCCCGGCCGAGGCCCGGCAGCGCTACGGCTACGACCGCCCGCGCGACGCCCATCTCGAGCTGCGGGCGCGCCAGCACGCCAAGGTCTTCGGCGAGGGCGTGAAGCCCAGCGACGAAGGGATCATCGAGTCCCAGCCGATCCTGGGCAGGATCTAGGTGCGACTAGCTAACGCACGTCGCTCGCCAGCGCCCGGATCCGGGCATCGAGGTCGCGGCGGCCGCTGCGGTCGATCGTCACCTCGATGACCTCGATGCCGCCGTTGGGACTGGCGAGCGCGTGCTCCAGCGCAGGCTTCGACGTCACCTTCAGGAACGACGTACGGGTGCCCACGGACAGGCTGGCCAGGTCGGCGCCGTGCGGCGTGCCGAAGAGCCGCTCGAACGCCTCGGCATGCGCCGGCGCGCCCTGCTCGAGCATGGAGAAGATGGAGCCACCGTCGTCGTTGGCGACCACGATCGTGAGGTCCGGCCGCGGCTCGTCCGGACCGATGACCAGCCCGGTCTGGTCGTGCAGGAAGGTGAGGTCGCCCATCAGCGCCAGGTTGCGCGTCGAGTGCTCCCGGCCGAGGCTGGCGCCGATCGCGGTGCTGATCGTCCCGTCGATCCCGGCCAGGCCGCGGTTGGCGATCACCCGCCGCCGCTCGCCGACCGGCGCCGGCCGCGCCATCAGGTCGAGGTCGCGGATCGGGCTGGACGCGCCGACGACGAGCAGGCCGCCGGCGGGCAGGGCTCGCGAGACCGCGCCGGCGACGTCGTACGGCGTCAGCGACGACTCGTCCGCGAGCAGCTGGTCGACGCGCCGGCCCATCGCCCGGTCGGCCTCCTGCCACCGCGCGAACCAGTCCGTGTCGTCGCGCTCCGGTGCCCCGGGCCGCGCGTCGAGCATCGTCGCGCGGGCCGGTCGCACCGGCCACACGCCCGGACCCGGCACCACGAGCACCTCGACGTCATCGCGGTCCAACAAGGTGGTCACCGGTCGCGACAGGGTCGGGCGCCCGAACACGACCACGCGCTCGATCTCGAGCCCCAGCTCGGTTCCCAGCAGCAGCCGGTAGCACCGCAGCGCGTGCTCGCCCGTCCGTGCCCCGCTCGTCGGCTCCGCGAGCAGCGGCCAGCCCGCCGCTTCCGCGAGCAGGCGCGCGGGCGGACCCGCGTCGTCGCCCGCCACGACCACGGTGCGCGGTCCGCCGGGTGAGTGCCGGGCCTTCGTCGTACCTGAAGTTTCGGCGCATGTTCCGGCGAAGAGGCGGGCCGGAAGCTCAGGTACGACGCCTCCTCCGGCACCAGGGGCGCGTCCAGCTGGATGTTCAGGTGCACCGGGCCGGGCAACCCCCACTGCACGGCAGCGAGGTCGGCGGGGCCGGACACGTCGTGGGTGCCGACCAACGGGCCGAAGATGCCGACCTGGTCGGTGGTCTGGTTGGCGCCCGTCCCCCGCAACCGGGCGGGCCGGTCCGCGGTGACGACGAGCAGGGGCACGCCGGCGTGGACGGCCTCGAGCACGGCGGGGTGCAGGTTCGCGACGGCGGTGCCGGAGGTGCACATCACGGCCGCGCGAGCGCCGACCTTGGACAGCCCGAGCGCGAGGAACCCGGCCGTGCGCTCGTCGATCCGGACGTGGAGGCGGAGCGCGCCCTGCTGGTCGGCGGCCCAGACGGCGAACGCGAGCGGGGCGTTGCGCGACCCGGGCGCGAGCACGACGTCGGTGACACCGGCCGCCAGCAGCCGCTCGACCACGGCCTGCGCCAGGGCGGTCGCGGGGGCCGGTACGACGTCGCTCACGACGGTCGATCCTGCCGCAGCGCGGCAACGGACGCGTAGCGGGCCTCCCACCAGGCCACCCGATCGGCGGGCGCGGCGATCCGGTCCAGGGCAGCCAGGTCCACGACCGGCCGGGTGACCGGGAGGGCTCCGTCCACGGGGAGCAGCGGGCTGACGGCCACGTCGTCGGTGAGCAGCTGCACCGTCGCCAGGCCGCACGCGTAGGGCAGCTCGGGCAGCGCCGCCGCGAGCGCCACACCGGACGCGATCCCGACCGACGTCTCCAGCGCGGACGACACGACCACCGGCAGCCCGATCTCCTCCGCGATCCGGAGGCACGCACGCACGCCACCGAGCGGCTGCACCTTGAGCACCGCGACGTCCGCCGCCGCCAGGTCGCGCACCCGGTAGGGGTCCTCGGCCCGGCGGATCGACTCGTCCGCCGCGATGGGGACGGCCACCCGCCGGCGTACGGCGGCCAGGTCCTCGACGGAGGGGGACGGCTGCTCGACGTACTCCAGGCCGCCGGCCGCCCGGTCCAGCACGCCGATCGCCGCAACGGCGTCATCGACCGACCAGGCGCCGTTGGCGTCGATCCGGATCCGGCCGTCCGGGCCGAGCGCGTCGCGGACGGCCTCGAGCCGCGCCTGGTCCTCGGCGAGCGTCTGCCCGGGCTCGGCCACCTTCACCTTGGCGGTCCGGCAGCCACCGCGCTCCACGATCGCGTGCGCGGCCTCGGGTCCGACGGCAGGCACCGTCACGTTGACGGGTACGGCGTCGCGGACGGGCGCGGGCCAGTCGCCTGCCGCGGCCTCCTCCGCGCAGCGGAGCCACGGCTCGGCCACCCGCGCGTCGTACTCCAGGAACGGGCTCCACTCGCCCCACCCGGCCGGCCCTTCGATCAGCGCGGCCTCGCGCACCGTCAGCCCGCGGAACCGGGTGCGCATCGGGATGGAGACCACCCTCATCGCGGTCACCGCGGGGCACCCACGAGGGCGAGGAGCGCCTGCCGGTCGGGCTTGCCGTTGGGGAGCAGCGGGATCTCGTCGAGCACCACCAGGTCGCGGGGCGCCCACGGGCGGGGGTGCTTCTCCGCGACCCAGTCCCGCGCGTCGTCGAGAGCGAGGGTCCCGACGACGAACGCGACGACCCGGTTGCCCCACTCCTCGTCCGGCACACCCAGCACCTCGGCCGCCACGACCGCAGGATGCTCCCGCAGCCGGGCCGCGACCGCGACCGCGGGCACGTTCACGCCTCCGGTGACCACGACGTCGTCCACCCGCCCGAGCACCGACAGCCGACCGTCCTCGTCGAACCGCCCGGCGTCGGACGTGAGGTACCACCCGTCGACCAGGGTCTGCGCCGTGAGCACCGGGTCGTCGACGTACCCCTCGAAGAGAGTGGGTCCGCCGATCCGGATCCGGCCTCCGTCGCCGATCACGACCGCCACGCCGTCGAGCGGCAGGCCGTCGTAGACGCAGCCGCCCGCGGTCTCCGCGGCGCCGTACGTCGCCACCACGCGTACGTCGGCCGCCGCCGCACCCTCACGGAGGGCAGGGTCGATCGGGCCGCCGCCGAGGAGCACGGTGTGCGCGCGCCGCAGCGCGGCGACCGCCGCCCCGTCGTCGAGCAGCCGCCCCAGCTGGGTCGGCACGAGCGAGACGAACCAGCCCTCCCCCGCCGGCCAGCCGTCCTCGTCGAGCGAGCACCGGGGCGTGACCGGCGACCAGCGACCGGACGATCACCTGGACGCCGGCGACGTACGTCGGCGGCAGCGCCAGCACCCACGGACCCGTCGCGCCGAGCCGTCGCGCCGACGCCGCGACCGAGGCCAGCACCGCCTCTCGGGTCAGCGCGACGCGCTTGGGCTTGCCCGTGGATCCGGACGTCTCGACCACCAGGCGTACGTCGGCCGGCCCGTCGAGCCAGGACCGCACCTGACCCACAACATCTTCGGCCGCGCCGTGCGGGGTCCAGAAATCCACAAGACAGAACCTACTTCCGGTGAGGAGAATGTTCGGCGATGACCACCACCGTCTCGGGGGAGCGGCCGGGCTTCCTGCGCCGACTGATTCCGCCCACACCGCTGTCGCGCCGCCTGGCGATGCAGTCGATGCTGTTCTCCACCGGCGAGGGTGCGTTCAACACCGGCAGCGCGGTCTTCCTCACCCAGGTCGTCGGCATGTCCGCTGCCCAGGTCGGGCTGGCGCTGACCATCGTCGGTGTCGCTGAGTTCCTGTTCGCCTACCCCGCCGGCCGGGTCGTCGACCGGTTCGGCCCGAAGCGGATGTGGGCGAGCAGCACCCTCGGCGTCGCGGCGTGCTTCTGTGCGCTGCCGTTCGTCGAGGGCTTCGGCCAGTACGTCATCGTCGGTGTGGTCTTCGCGGTCTTCGGCTCGATCGGCGGTGCGAGCCACGGTGCCTACGTCCTCGACGTGCTCCCGCCGAAGGAGCGCGTCGAGACCCAGGCCTACATGTACTCCTCGCTCAACGTCGGCTTCACGCTCGGCGCGGCGATCGGCGGTCTCGCGCTCGCCACCGGCGACCTGGACGTCGTGCGCTACACGCCGTTCTTCACGGCGGTGCTGATGCTGGCCAACGCCTTCTGGATCACCCGGCTGCCGGCCGCACCCCACGACCTGCGGGTGGCCAGCGGCGAACGACGCGTACGCCCGACCGGTATCGGCCCGGCTCGCAACCTCGGCTGGATCCTGGTCAGCTTCTTCAGCGGCGTGATGTGGACCAACCAGGTGCTGCTCAACATCGTCATCCCGTTGTGGCTGGTCGAGGCGACCGACGCCCCGCACGTGTTGCTGGCGTGGCTGTTCGGCACCAACACGGTGCTCTGCATCTTCCTGCCGGCCTACACGTCCAAGGGAGTGCGCAACCTCGACGACGCCCTGCGCTACACCTGGATCTCGTGCGGCTTCTTCGTCGTCTCCTGCCTGATCACGATGATCACCCACTCGACCGTCGGGCTGATCACGGTGCTGCTCGTCTGGCTGGGCCACGTCACCGTGACCGGCGCCGAGCTCGCCATCTCGGGCGCCAGCTGGTCCTTCGAGGCCGAGCTGATGGATCCGGAGCGCCGTGGCGAGTACCAAGGCGTCCAGGAGGTCAGCCGGGCGGTCGGCTTCCAGTGGGCGCCCTGGCTCTACACCTCCCTCGTGTTGTCCTGGATGGGCGGCGCGGGCTGGCTCGTGATCGCGGCCATCATCGTGGTCGCGACGATCGGCATGGGTCCGTCGGTCCGGATGGCGCAGGGATTCCGCGACACCCACTTCCCGGTGCCCGACGAGGACGAGGTACCTGTCACGCCGACACCGATGCTCGCCTGACGCCGGAGCGACGGCGTGGCCTGATCGGTTGCCCGCCGACCGCCCCGGCCTCCGCTCGCCGAATCGGGACCTGCTTGAATCGCCGCATCATGGCGACCCCTTCTCACTGGCTCCAGGGCGCCCGCCCGCGCACCCTCCCCGCAGCAGTCGCTCCGGTGATCGCCGGCACCGGCGTCGCGGCGTACGACGGTGAAGCGGTGTGGTGGAAGGCCCTGCTCGCGCTCGTGGTGAGCCTCGCGCTGCAGGTGGCGGTCAACTACGCCAACGACTACTCCGACGGCATCCGCGGCACCGACGACGAGCGGGTCGGGCCGCTGCGCCTGGTCGGGTCGGGGCTCGCCTCACCCGCGGCCGTGAAGCGAGCAGCGTTCCTGGCGTTCGGCGTCGCTGGCGTCGCCGGGCTCGTGCTCGCCGCCACCACCGAGCTGGTGGCTGGTCGCCGTGGGCCTGCTCTGCGTGCTCGCCGCGTGGTACTACACCGGCGGCTCGAAGCCCTACGGCTACCTCGGGCTCGGCGAGGTGATGGTCTTCGTGTTCTTCGGGCTGGTCGCCGTCGTCGGCACCACCTACGTGCAGACCGAGGAGTGGGGCGACAGCGGCTGGACCGCGCTCGTCGCCGGCGCCGGCGTGGGCGCGCTGGCCTGCGCGATCCTCGTCGCCAACAACCTGCGCGACATCCCGACCGACACCGTCGCGGGCAAGATCACGCTCGCGGTCCGGCTCGGCGACCGCCGTACTCGTGCGTTCTACGGCGCTCTGGTCCTGCTCGCCGCGGGAGCCCTGGTGGGCGTCGCCGTGCTGGCGACGCCGTGGGCGCTGCTCGGACTGCCGTTCCTCGCCCTCGCGGGCCCGGCCTGCCGGACCGTGCTCGGCGGCGCGGTCGGACCGGGCCTGATCCCCGTGCTGCAGCAGACCGGGCTCGCCGAGCTGGTCTGGGCGCTGGGCTGCGGGATCGGCCTGGCTGCGGCCTGAGACGGCCGTCAGTCCGCGTCTTCCTTGGAGCGCTGCTCCTCGAGCTTCTGGGAGGCCTTGGCCGCCCGGGTCTCGACCTTCGCGGCGAACTCCTCGCGCTGGCGCTCGAGGATGAAGTAGGAACCCACGCCGCTCACGATGAACGCGATCACCACCACCCAGAGCACCGGTACGTCGTCGAAGATGAACCAGATTCCGAACACGATCGCGAACGACCCGATGAACAGGCCGAGGCGCAGCAGGGTGTAGACCCAGAACTCCTTCACCCCTCCAGGGTAGGTCGGCCAGCAGTCTGCTGAACAATCCGGCCCCGAGTGACCACGGACGATCTACTCTGGAGGCGTGGGCAAGTTTCTGCTGGTCATCCTGATCTTCGCAGCGGTGACCTATCTGGTCACCCGGGCGCTCCAGGAGCGCGGTCCGGGTGAGCGGCCCAGCCTGCCCCGTCCCAAGGCCCCGAAGCGGCCGAGCACACCGCCTCGTGCGGTCGCGCCGGACGACGACGAGGAGTTCCTGCGCGACCTCGACCGCAAGCGGCTCAACCCGCCCGACGACGCCTGAGGCCGCGATACGCCCGGCGCCTCGCGGCTCGGGCTACTCGACGCCATGCGGACGATGAGGTCGACCGCGCGCTCGATCGCGTAGGAGTGCTGGCTGCTGTCGAGAAGTAGTTGATCCCGATGAAGTTGAACCACAGCGTGGCCACCCCGACCAGCGCGAGGATCGCTGCGTTGCGGCCCTTCCACCCGGCCGTCGCGCGGGCGTGGAGGTAGCCGGCGTAGACCACCCAGGTGATGAACGCCCACACCTCCTTGGGGTCCCAGTTCCAGTAGCGCGACCACGCCTCGTGGGCCCAGATCGGGCCGGTGATGAGCACCGCGAAGGTCCACACCGGGAACGCGAACGCGTGCACCCGGTAGGCGAGCTTGTCGAGAGCCTCGAGGGTCGGCACCCGGCCGAGCCAGCCGGTGGCCTCGTCCCCGGCCCGCATCTTCACCAGGTACATGACCGACGCGATGCCGCCGAGCGTGAACGCGCCGGTGGCGATCACGGCGGAGACGACGTGGATCACCAGCCAGTAGGAGTTGAGCGCCTCGCGCAGCGGCTGCACCGGCTCGTGCAGCCAGATCACCGCGACCATCAGCGTGGTCAGCACGAAGCCGACGACGATCGGCGCCATCCACTCGAGCTTGAAGCGACGGTGGAGCACGAGATACATCAGCGTCACGACGAACGTGCCCGCGAGCGTGAACTCGTACATGTTGCCCCACGGCACCCGGTTGGGGTCCGCGGCCATCCCGCGTCCGACCAGGGCGACCAGGTGGGCGCCGGCGGCGATCCAGGTGAGCAGGTAGCCGAGTCGGCCGAGGAACGCGATGCGCTCCCCCGACGTACGACGCTCCGACGCCTCCGCCGCGCCCTCGTCGACCTCGCGCCGACTGGTCGAGGTGTCGACCGCGTCGCGAGCGCTTCGGAGGGCCACGTGCCTCCTTGGCGGCCGGCTGGCGCAGCGCCGCCCACTCCGCCAGGTGCACCAGCAGGGCGACGAAGTAGACGAGCCCGGCCGCGGCCACGGCCTGGTTGCTCAGGGTCTCCCATGCAGCGTTGCTCACCATCACTCCTTCTGCAGTGCGGCGACCAGGTCGGCCAGCACCTCGTCCAGCTCGCCGTTGCCGGACCGGTCGAGTCCGGCGACCTCGACGACCGTGGTCCCCATGCTAGAGGTGTCCCCATCGCCCTCGTTGTCCACAGTCCGGGCGCGCACCCACACCCGGCGGGGGCGGAGGAAGAGGGACATGCACAGGCCGATCAGGGCCAGGATCATCCCGCCCAGGGCGACCTCCTTGCCCGGGGTCTGGCTGATCTGGACCCGGACCCACGGATCCACCCGGTCGAGGCTCACCGAGCCGAGGCCGTCGGGCAGCTCGATCGTCTCGCCGACCGAGAGGTCGAGCCGGAACGGCTTGCCGTCCTTGTCGGTGACCTGTTCGGCGTTGCTCTTGTCGAGGATGTAGACCGACTGCGAGGCGCCGGAGTCGAGACCGAGGTCACCGGTGTAGACGAGCAGCGAGACCAGCGGCTTGAGGTCGTCGGGGAACACCGAGACCGGGTCGCCCTCGTAGAGCTCGAACGTCGGGTAGAGGAGACCCTCGAGACCGATCTGGTCCGGATTGGCGGCGGGCGCCTTCACGACGCCGAACGAGACGAACGACTGGTCCTGGGGCAGGAAGACGGTCGGGCCGGTGGCGGCGATGTTGCCGTCGCCGTCGCGGATGGTGATCACCGGCGCGTAGCCGTGGCCGATGAGGAAGACGTCGGTGTCGCCGATCGAGAGCGGGTGGTTGACCCGCAGGTCGTACTGCTGCTCCGGTCCGTCGGCCTGGCGGTAGGACAGCCCGGCCTCGAACCCGCGGGCGGTCCCCGCGCCCGCGCCGCTCCGGAGCCACTCGATGTCGAAGTCGTCGACGGTGAAGTCGAATTCGTCGAGCTGCTCGGGGGTGAACAGGCCGCCGGGGTCGAAGTCGTCGTACTGGGTGAGGTTGTTGCCGAAGGTCGAGCCCTGCACCAGGATCACGCCGCCCTGGTAGCCGAGCAGCCCGCCGATCGCGAAGCCCGCGAGCACGACCAGCACCGACAGGTGGAAGAGCAGGTTGCCGGCCTCGCGCAGGTAGCCGCGCTCGGCGCTCACTGCGTCGCCCTGCCCGCCCTCGTCGTCGCGGCGCAGCCGGTACCGCCTCCCGAGTACGGCGCGCGCCCGCTCGAGCACCGCGTCGGCCGGCATCGTCGTCTCGTAGGACACGTGGTCCGGGAGACGGGAGAGATTGCGCGGCGCCTTCGGCGGCTGCGCCCGGAACGCCCGGGCATAGACGAACAGTCGCGGCACGATGCAGCCGACCAGTGACAGCACCAGCAGCAGGTAGATCGCGGAGAACCAGATCGAGTCGTAGACCGAGAACAGGTCGAGCTTCTCGTAGATCGGCGTCAGGTCGGGGTGCTCGTTCTTCCACCGGGTGACGGCGAGCGCGTCGACGCCCGACTGCGGGATCACGGACCCCGGGATGGCCGCGAGTGCGAGCAGGAGCAACAGGACCAGCGCCGTCCGCATCGACGAGACCTGGCGCCAGACCCACCGGGCCATCTCGCGCGCGGTCAGCTCGCCCCGGCCGACGGGGCGCTCCCTGGGGTCGCTCACAGCGCGGTCTCTCCGTAGTCGACCATCCGGAGCTGCACCCACTGCACCAGGTGGTCCCACCACCCGGTGACCATCGCGAGGCCGACGAGGATGAGGAACGCGCCGCCGATCCGCATCACCCAGATCTGGTGTCGCCGTACCCACGCGACGGCGCCGAGAGTACGGCGGTACGCCAGGCCGGCGATGATGAACGGGATCCCGAGCCCGACGGCGTAGAAGAAGGACAGCAGCGCGCCGCGGGCCGCGGTCGCGTCGGTGAAGGTGAGGTTGACGATCACGGCGTAGGTCGGGCCGATGCAGGGTGTCCACCCGATCGCGAACAGCGCACCGATGAACGGCGCGGCGCCGAGGCCGACCGCGGGGATCTTGTGGATCCGCCAGTCCCGCTGCAGCCACGGGACCACACCGGCGAAGACCAGACCGAGCAGGATCAGCGCGGATCCGAGCACGATCGTGATCTCGTCCTGCCAGCCACGCAGCCACACCCCGACGCTGCCGAACGCGGCTCCGATCACGACGAAGACCACCGCGAACCCGGCGACGAAGAGCAGCGAGCCCAGCAGCATCCGGCCCCGCGGCGCACTACTGCGGTTGTCCTTGATGTCGGCGAGGTCGGCGCCCGAGAGCCCGGTCGCGTAGGCGAGGTAGCCCGGCAGCAGCGGGATCACGCAGGGGAGAAGAAGGAGACCAGGCCGACGATGACGGCCACCGGTACGGCGAGCGCCAGGGACCCGACCGCGGCCTGCTCCTGGAACCACTCACCCATCCGCGGTCTCCTCGGCGAGCACGTCCTCGACCACGGTGGTGAGCGTGCTCTTCGACGGCACCGGCGCCGTTGATCAGCGCCGCGACCCGGCCCGTGCGGTCGAGCACCAACGTGGACGGCGGCGCGTGCGGGCGTGTAGCGGCCGAACTCGTCGAGCAGTCACACTGCCCGGGTCGTAGATCGACGGGTACTCGACGCCGCAGGTCGCGCTCGAACGCCGCGGCGTTCTCGGGCGCCCCGTCGCGGATGTTGATGCCGACGAACTCGGTCTCGGCGGCCGGCAGCTCGCCCTCTGCGTCCACCAGCATCGGCATCTCGGCCGGCACGGGCCGCAGCCCGACCACCACAGGTTGACCACGACCACTTGGCCGCGCAGGTCGGCGAGGTCGAGATCGTCGCCCTGCACGGTCTCGCCGGCTGAGCTCGACCGGACTCCTCGCGGTCACCGGCGCCACCTCGACGACCTTGCCCTCCCCGGGCACGTAGTCGACGTCACCGGTGCCCGCGATGTCGGAGCAGCCGGTGAGGAGGAGCGCGCCCGGGACGAGCAGCGCGGCACGGCGGACGATGCTCAGGACTCCGGCTCCTCGGGTGGCAGCGACCCCTCGGGGCGCAGCTCCTCGGGCGCGTCACCGGCCGAGAACGGGGCGTGGCGGTCGCCCTTCGGGATCAGGTCGATCGCCGGCTCGTGATAGCTGACCTGCGACAGGTGGTCGCCCGCGAAGTGGAACGACGTCACGGAGCAGAGCGTGCACTGGCGCCGACGCGGGTCGTGGAGGAACGACCGGCGCTCGGCGTGGAGACGCGTGGTCCAGATCGGCAGCTGGTGGGACACGATGACGCCCTCGTGGCCGGCCGCGTCCCGTCGTACCTCGTGGACGGCGGCCATCATCCGCTCGACGATCTGCTTGTAGGGCTCGCCCCACGAGGGCCGCAGCGGGTTGTAGAGGTGGCGCCACAGCAGCGGGTTGCGCAGCGCGTTGCGGCCCCGACCGAAGGTCATGCCCTCGAACCGGTTGGTGGACTCGATCACCCGCTCGTCGATCCCGACCTCGAGGCCGAGCCGGTCCGCCAGCGGGGCCGCCGTCTCGCGCGCCCGCTCCAGCGGCGACGAACGGACCACCGTGATGTCGCGCGTCGCGAGCGACGCCGCGGCCTTCTCCGCCATCGCCTGGCCGAGCTCGGAGAGGTGGAACCCGTCGCGCCGGCCGTAGAGCACGCCGTCAGGGTTGTGCACCTCGCCGTGGCGCACCAGGTGGACGACGGTGTCGGGGGTGGCCATGTCAAGCGGTCTCCTTCGGCGGCGGCTGCGCTTGCGCAGCGGCCGGCAGGGCGTCGAGCACGGTCTGCACCGCGCGGTCGTCGTGGGCGGCGGACACGAACCACGCCTCGTACGCCGACGGCGGGAGGTGCACTCCGCGGTCGAGCATGGCGTGGAAGAAGGCGCCGTACGCCGCGGCGTCGGTGCGGGACGCCCCTGCGAAGTCGCGCACCGGCTGGTCGGTGAGGAACACCGAGAACATCGAGCCGGTCGACTGGATGACGTGGGGCACGCCCGCTGCAGTGAACGCCTCGGCGACTGCGGTCCGGAGCGTGTCCGCAACGGCGCCCAGGTGCGCGTAGACCTCGGGGGTCGCGAGCCGGAGCGTGGTGAGTCCGGCCGTGGTGGCGATCGGGTTTCCGGACAGGGTGCCTGCCTGGTAGACGGGACCGTCCGGCGCGAGCGCGCTCATGACGTCCGCCCGGCCGCCGAACGCCGCGGCCGGCAGACCGCCGCCCATCACCTTGCCGAAGGTCATCAGGTCGGGCCGCCAGCCCTCGACCGCGCCGTCGGTGCCCCACTGGCCGCTCGCCGAGACGCGGAACCCGGTCATCACCTCGTCGCTGATGAAGAGGGCGCCGTGGCGGCTGCAGGTCTCGGCGAGGAACGCGTTGAAGCCGGGCTCGGGCGGGACGACGCCCATGTTGCCCGGCGCGGCCTCGGTGATCAGGCAGGCGATCCGGTCGCCGTGCTCGGCGAACGCCGCCGCGACCGCGGCCCGGTCGTTGTAGGGCAGGACGAGCGTGAGGGCGGTGGACGACTCCGGCACGCCCGGCGTGCCCGGGATCGAGAACGTGGTGAGGCCGGAGCCCGCCGACGCCAGCAGTGCGTCGAGGTGGCCGTGGTAGCAGCCGGCGAACTTGATCACCACGTCGCGGCCGGTGAAGCCGCGTGCCAGCCGGATCGCGGACATGGTGGCCTCGGTCCCGGAGGACACCAGGCGGACCTTCTCGACGGGCGATCCGGCCGATGATCTCCTCGACGAGGGCCACCTCGCCCTCCGTGGGCGTGCCGTACGACGTACCCCGGGCCACTGCCGCCTGGACCGCGGCGACCACCTCGGGGTGGGCGTGCCCGAGCAGCATCGGGCCCCAGGAGCAGATCAGGTCGACGTACTCGTTGCCGTCGACGTCGGTCAGCCAGGCGCCGCTCGCCGACGCGATGAAGCGCGGCGTGCCGCCGACGGCGTTGAACGCGCGGACCGGGGAGTTCACCCCGCCCGGCGTCACGGCGCGCGCCCGGTCGAAGAGCTCCTCCGACCGACGGGTCGGGCCCGGTCGTGGCAGCGCTGCCGGAGCTCGACGGGACGGGAGTCACCGGGTCATTGTCGCTGATCGATGGCTGCCGACAGGCCTCGGGGGCGGCGCGAGGTTACTCCGCCGCAAGAGGTGTGGTGTGTGCCACGCCGGGTATCACTTAAATTCCTACTTGTGACACCCGTAACGTCGAATGTGCCACCATTCGTTTGACTGGTTGTCGCACCCGTGGGAGCAGGCGCGACGCCACGGCGGGCCCTGGTTTGACGAGGGAGAGGCCCGCGTGACCGAGTTTGGGGCCACGAGAGAGGCCGGGGAGAGAGTCCGAATGTCGAGGAAACGCTTGGGACGGCTGCAACGAGCCGCCACGATCGTTCCGCTCGCGTTGCTGTCAGCCGCTTGGACGGCCAGCGTCGCAGGAATCGGCGGGATCACCCCGTCCGTCTCCGCCAGCCAGGGACCCGACGGTGTCGCTGCCGGACGGCACCAGCGTGCCGACCGAGGCGATCGAGGCGCCGGCCAGCGTGTCGGACCCTGACGACCTGAGCACCGACGGCAACACCCAGAACATCGTCGCGACGGCGTCGACCAACCAGATCCCGTCCGCGGCACTCGCTGCCTACCAGCGCGCCGAGGCCGTCATCAACAAGGCCGACAAGTCCTGCAACCTCACCTGGCAGCTGGTCGCCGCGATCGGCCGCGTGGAGTCCAACCACGGCCGCGCCGGTGGCAACGTCCTCGACGACAGCGGCGTCGCGAAGCCCGGCATCTACGGCGTCGCGCTCAACGGCCGCAACCGCACCCAGGCGATCAGCGACTCCGACGGTGGTCAGTTCGACAACGACACCCAGTGGGACCGCGCGGTCGGCCCGATGCAGTTCATCCCGTCGACCTGGTCGATCGTGGGTGTCGACGCCGACGGTGACGCCAAGCGCAACCCGCAGGACGTCGACGACGCCGCGCTCGCCACGGCCGTCTACCTCTGCTCCGGCAAGGACGACCTCTCGTCGGTCGTCGGCCAGCGCGCCGCGGTCTACCGCTACAACCACAGCCAGTCGTACGTCGACCTCGTGCTGGAGATCATGGACGCCTACCTCGACGGCGACTTCACCACGGTCCCCAACAACACCAGCGTGGCCGGCTACATCGTGCCCGAGGCGCCGAACTACAACCCCGGCACCTACAACGGTCTCTACGACGACACCGACGACGACGCGAGCTTCGACGACGACGACACCTACGTCCCGGCCGACGATGACGACGACGCGACCCGACGGATCCCGGACCGACCGACCCGACCGATCCGCCCGACCCGACCGACCCGGGCGGCAACGACGGCGAGCTCCGCCGAGCATTGACGACGGCGGTCCCCGATCGATGACACCGTCGACGATGTCGACGACACCGTCTCGAACCTGCTGCGCGGCGTCCTCGGAGCACTGGCTCCGAACGAAGTGCGTGACGCGTGCGCTGACAGGTTCCCGGGAACCTTGCAGGCCCTCCAGTACACCAACTGCGTGCTCTCCTACGGCCTCAACCATGATCTCCTGATCATCGCAAACGGCCCCGACCGAACGGATCGGGGGCCGTTTGGTTGTCCGGGGCTACCGCACCAGGCGCGCGGCCTCGACGGCCCAGTAGGTGAGGATGATGTCCGCACCGGCCCGGCGGATCGCGGTGAGCGTCTCGAGGATCGCCGGCTCGCGGTCGATCCAGCCGTTGGCGGCGGCCGCCTCGACCATGGCGTACTCGCCGCTGACGTTGTACGCCGCGACCGGCACGTCCACGGCGTCCCGGACCTGGCGCAGCACGTCGAGGTAGGCGAGCGCAGGCTTCACCATCACGATGTCCGCGCCCTGCTCGACGTCGAGGAGAGCCTCCCGCACGCCTTCGATCGCGTTGCGCGGGTCCTGCTGGTACGTGCGCCGGTCACCCTCCAGCGAGGAGTCGACCGCCTCGCGGAACGGGCCGAAGAACGCGGAGGCGTACTTCGAGCCGTACGCCAGGATGCCGGTGTCGGTGTGCCCGGCTGCGTCGAGCGCCTCCCGGATCACGGCGACCTGGCCGTCCATCATCCCGCTCGGCCCGACGAGGTCGACTCCGGCCGTGGCCTGGGCGAGCGCCATCTCGGCGTACGCCGCCAACGTGGCGTCGTTGTCGACCCGGCCGTCGGAGGTGAGTACGCCGCAGTGCCCGTGGTCGGTGAACTCGTCGAGGCACAGGTCGCTCATCACCACGACAGCGTCACCGACCTCGGCGACGACGTCGCCGATGGCGACGTTGAGGATCCCGTCGGGGTCGACCGCACCGGATCCGGTCGCGTCCTTGGACTCCGGGATCCCGAAGAGCATCACGCCCCGGATCCCCGGCCTCCGCCGCCTCCGAGACCGCCTTGCGGAGCGTGTCCCGGGTGTGCTGGAAGACGCCCGGCATGGACGCGATCGGCCGGGGCTCAGCGAGCCCCTCCCGCACGAACAGCGGCAGCACCAGCTGGCTCGGCCGCAACGTCGTCTCCGCCACCAGTTCCCGCATCGCGGGAGTAGTCCGCAGGCGTCTCGGCCGGATCACTGGCCGCTCGATCTCGGTCATGCCTCCCATGATCCCGCACCCCGCGAATCGGGGGACATCCGCGCCGAATCCGCGACTGATCCCAGCCGAGACCGCCGGACTCGACTGGGATCTGGCCGGATTCGCGATGAACCTCACCCGATTCGCGGCGGATGGGGCGGGATTCGCGGGTTACTCAGCCTTGCGGCGGCGACCCGAGGCCTTCCGGTCGCTCGGCTTGGTGACCGGCTCGCCGGCCTCCACCATCGCCGCGCGCCGCGAGGCACCGAAGTCGGCGAGGGCCTCGACGAGTACGTCGACGTCGGGCTTGGGCGACATCACGTCGACCCGGAGCCCGTGCTCCTCGGCGGTCTTCGCCGTCGCCGGACCGATCACCGCGATCACCGTCGACGGGTGCGGCTTGCCGGCGATGCCGACCAGGTTGCGCACGGTCGAGGACGACGTGAAGACGACGGCGTCGAACTTGCCGGTCTTGATCGCGTCCCGGGTCGGCGCCGGCGGCGGCGCCGCACGGACGGTCCGGTAGGCCGTGACGTCGTCGCACTCCCAGCCGAGGTCGATCAGGCCGGCAACGAGGTTCTCGGTGGCGATGTCGGCACGCGGCAGGAAGACCCGGTTGATCGGGTCGAGCTGCTCGTCGTACTCGGGCCAGTCCTCGAGCAGGCCGGCCGCGGACTGCTCGCCCGACGGCACCAGGTCGGCCCGGAGGCCCCAGGCCGCGATGGCCTGCGCGGTCTTGTCGCCGACCGCGGCGATCTTGAGGCCGCTGAAGGCACGGGCGTCGAGGCCGTACTCCTCGAACTTCTCGCGGACCGCCTTGACCGCGTTGACCGAGGTGAACGCGATCCACTCGTAGCGGCCCTCGACCAGGCCGCGGACGGCCTTGTCCATCTGCTGCGGGTTGCGGGGCGGCTCGACCGAGATGGTCGGGACCTCCTCGGGCACGCCGCCGTAGTGGCGCAGCCGGTTGGACAGCGACGCGCTCTGCTCCTTGGTGCGGGGCACCAGCACCCGCCAGCCGAAGAGCGGCTTGGTCTCGAACCACGACAGCGTCGAGCGGAGGTCGACGACCTTGCCGACCACGGTGATCGCCGGCGGGGCGATCCGGGCGGCCCGCGCGTCGGCGGCGATCCGGGCGAGGGTGGAGGTGACCGTGTGCTGCTCGGTGGTCGTGCCGACGCTGGTCATCGCGACCGGCGTCTCCGGCGACCGGCCCGCGGCGATCAGGTGCTTGGCGATCTCACCGATCTGGCCGACGGCCGACAGCAGCACCAGGGTCGGGGTGTCGCTGTAGCGGCTCCAGTCGACCCGGTCGCCACAGGTGACGACGGCAACCTCGCGGTGGTCCTTGGTGGTGAGCGGGATGCCGGCGTACGCCGGTACCGCGCCGACCGACGACACACCGGGGACGACCTCGAACGCGAGGCCGGCCTTCGCTACCGCCTGCGCCTCCTCGGGACCGGAGGCGTAGAGGAAGGGGTCGCCGCTGAGCAGTCGTACGACGCGGAGCCCGCGCTTGGCCTGCTTGACGACCACCTTGGCGCGAGCGGCGTGGGTGAGCGGCTGGCCGTCCTCACCGAAGCCGCCGTCCACGATCTCGGGACCGGTCTCGGTGTCGTCGACGCTGCCACGCAGCCGGGCCACGAGGTCGATGTGCTCGGGCCCTTCCGTGATGACCACGTCAGCTTCCTCGATCAACCGGAGCGCGCGCACCGTCAGCAGCTCCGGGTCGCCGGGACCGGTGCCGACGAAGGCGACGCCGGAGGCGTGGCTCGTGGCCCTGGAATTGGCAGCGTTGGCAGCCTTGGTGGCGGCTGTCTGTGCTGTCTTTCGCGTCATGCGTTGTGCACCTCTGTCGATCCTGCGGTGGGGGCGGTGGTGTTGGGTGAGTACGGGAGCGGAGTTCGAGCTGGCCGGCGCCCTCGTCGAGCAGCTCGTGCGCCAACCGCTCGCCCAGGGCGGCAGCGGCGGCGCGGTCAGTGAGGGGGGCGGAGGCGGAGCGTCGTACGGCGAGCGAGCCGTCGGGCGAGAGCACGACCGCCCGCAGCCACAGCTCGGGGCCGTCGTCACCCTCGGCGACGTCGGCCAGGGCGCCGATCGGGGCGGAGCAGCCGCCCTCGAGGGTCGCGAGGGCGGTGCGCTCGGCGAGGACGGCGGCATGGGTGGTCGGGTCGTCGAGCGCGGCGACCAGGCCCGCGAGCGGGTCGTCGGAGCGGCACTCGATGGCCAGCGCACCCTGTCCGGGCGCGGGCAGCATCTGGAGCGGGTCGAGCACCTCGCTCACCTCGTCCAGCCGCCCGATCCGGGCCAGCCCAGCTCGCGCCAGCACCACCGCGTCACACTCTCCTGCTCGCACTTTGCCGATCCGGGTATCGACGTTGCCACGGATGCCGACCACGTCCAAACCGAGGCCGAGTGCCATGAGCTGGGCGGCCCGGCGCGGCGAGCCGGTGCCGACGGTGCTGCCGGCCGGGAGCTCACCGAGGGTGAGGCCGTCGCGGGCGACCACGACGTCGCGCGGGTCCTCGCGCGGGGGTACGGCGGCGAGCACGATCCCCGGCGCGGGGTAGGTCGGGAGGTCCTTCAGCGAGTGCACCGCGAGGTCGACCTCGCCGGCCAGCAGCGCGTCGCGCAGCGCGTTGACGAAGACGCCGGTGGAGCTGCTGCCCTGCAGCGCCGTCCCGGCGGCCTGGCTGCGATCGCCCTCGGTCGTGACCTCGACCAGCTCGGTGTCGACGCCGAGCCGGTCGCGCAGCAGGACGGCGACCTGCTCGGCCTGGGTGGTCGCCAGCAGGCTGCGGCGGGTGCCGACGCGGACCGTGCGGAGTGCGATGGTCACGGCGCGCCCTCCTCGGGTACGCCGATCGGGCGGGTGACCGCGTCGACGGCTTCGGGGTCGAGCGCGAACAGCTCGGCGAGGGCGGCGGCGTAGGACACGGCGCCCTGCTCGTTGGCGAGCTCCTTGACCCGGACCGTGGGCTCGTGGAGCAGCTTGTCGGCCACCCGGCGGACCGTCTGGCGGATCTCGGCGCGGAGGGCCTCGTCGAGGTCGGGGAGCCGGGTCTCGAGCCGGGTCATCTCGGCGTCGACGACCGACGTCGCCATCGAGCGGAGTGCGACGACGGTCGGTGTGACGCTGGCCTGGCGACGGGCGGCGAGGAAGGCGGTGATCTCTTCGCCGAGGATCCGGCGGACCTCGAGCACCTCGGCACCGTCGGAGCCGTCGTGGAGGGCCTCGGCCAGCTGGGCGAGGCCGAGCAGGGTGACGCCGGGCAGGTCGGCCGCGGCCGGGTCGACGTCGTGCGGGAGCGCGAGGTCGACGATCGAGAGCGGGCGGTCCCCGGCCTCGGCGCGGGCGGCCACCAGCATCTCTCGCGAGACGAGGGTGCCGACCGAGCCGGTGCAGGTGATGAGCACGTCGGCGGTCGCGAGCTCCGTGGCCAGCCCGGTCATCGGGACGGGGTGCGCGTCGTACTGTCCCGCGAGGCGGCGGGCGCGGTCCTGCGACCGGTTGACGACGGAGACCCGGCGGGCGCCCATCCGGGAGACGGTGGCGGTGGCCAGCCCGGCCATCGCGCCGGCACCGAGTACGACGACCTCCTTGCCGCGAACGGAGTCGGCCGCGCCGCCGACCTGGTCGAGCGCAGCGGTCACCAGGGTCGGCGCGACCTGGTCGATCGCGGTCTCGGCTCGGGTCCGCTTGCCGACCCGGAGGGCCTGCTGGAAGAGCGTGTTGAGGGCCGGGCCGACGGTGCCGAGCTCCTGGCCGCGGCGCAGGGCCTCCCGGGTCTGGCCGAGGATCTGGCCCTCGCCGAGAGCCATCGAGTCGAGGCCGGCCGCAACCTGGAACAGGTGCGAGATGGCGCCGTCGTCGTAGTGGACGTAGAGGTGCGGAAGCATCGCCTCGGTCGTCTCGCCCGCACGGTCGACGAGGAGACGCGAGAGCGACTCGACGCTGCCGTGGAAGCGGTCGACCTCGGTGTAGATCTCGACCCGGTTGCAGGTGGCGATGACCGTGGCCTCGGAGACGTGGTCGCACGACGACGCGTCCGCCATCAGCTTCTGGACTCCGTCGTCGTCGAGCGCGACCCGCTCGAGCAGGGCGACGGGCGCGGAGCGGTGGGAGATCCCGACCACGAGGACGCTCATTTTCGGGGTCCCCGATCGATTGTTCGCTGGAGGATAGACCTCAGCGTCGACGAAGTCGGACCGGGGGAAGTGAAGAATCGAGTGGGGTGATTCATGCCTCACCACCCCCGAGGGCGGCGGCCGCGATCTCGTCACGCGCGTGCTCGTGCGCCTTCCGCTGCTCGTGGTAGGCGAGGATCTGCAGCTCGATCGACAGGTCGACCTTGCGTACGTCGACGCCCTCGGGCACCGAGATCACGGCCGGAGCGAAGTTGAGGATGCTGGTGACGCCCGCCGCGACCATCCGGTCGGCGACGTCCTGGGCCGAGCCCGCGGGCGTGGCGATCACGCCGATCGCGACGGCGTGCTCGCGGGCGATCGCCTCGAGGTCGTCGAACGGGCGGACCGCGACTCCGGCGACGATCTCCTCGTGCCGCTCGGGGTCGGCGTCGAGCAGCGCCACGACCCGGAAGCCGCGGCTGCGGAATCCCGAGTAGTTGGCCAGTGCGTGGCCGAGATTTCCGATGCCGACGATGACCACGGGCCAGTCCTGGGTCACGCCGATCTCGCGAGCGATCTGGTAGCGCAGGTAGTCGACGTCGTAGCCGACTCCGCGCGTGCCGTAGCTGCCGAGGTAGGACAGGTCCTTGCGGAGCTTGGCGCTGTTGACGCCCGCCGCCGTGGCGAGGTCCTCGCTCGAGCAGGTGCGGATGCCGGCGTCGGCGAGCGCCGTCAGCGCCCGCAGGTAAACGGGCAGGCGCGCGACTGTCGCCTCAGGGATGACCCGGGCCGTTTCGCTCGAACTCCGTGCGGTCACAGCTCTACTTTCCAGCTGCACTCACGGCTGGCGCAGCGGACTCACTCTAGAAGTTTGTGAATGCGAGAACAAATCACCGCGAGGGGTCTCGGCACGCCCTCGCCTGGTCGCTCGGGCTACTCGACCAACGAGCGATCGTCGTGGTGGGTGATGGGCCAGACCACGAATCTGTAGGCGGCGAAGTTGAGCGCCAGGCTGCACGCGATCGACGCGAGCTTGGCCGCGGCCAGTCGCAGGTCGGCGTCGTCGATGACGCCGTCGAGCGCCCAGAGCCAGCCGTGGATCAGCAGCGGCTGCGCGACCCACATCACGGTGCCGGTGGTGCCGACGAAGAGCAGCGCCTGGCGGAGCGTCAGCCGCTCGGCCCGGAACGTGAACAGCCCGTTGACGACGAAGCTGAAGACCATGCCGGCGCTGGACGAGACGAAGTTGGCGAGCGTGATCCCGAGCCGGTCGTGCAGCACGAGGAACAGCGCCCAGTCGATGGCGGTGTTGACGACGCCGACCCCGGCGAACCGCACCACCGTCCAGGGGATCCGCGTAATCATCTTTTGGGGTCCCCGCGGCGTTGTTCGTCGGAGGACAGATCGTGCGCGTCGGCGGTCGGGTGCGGGCCGCTTGGGGGAGACGAAGAACGTCGTGGGGGATTCAGGAGACCGACCCCGTACGGCGTACGTCGGCTCCCGGATCGACCTGACCCATGTCCCGGTGCCGCCGCGGGTGGGGCGGGCCGCCGTCGCGGGCGACCAGGGCGAGCGAGTAGAGGGGGCGGTCCTGGGCTTCGACGTAGACGCGGCCGAGGTACATCCCGATCACGCCCATCATGATCAGCTGGATGCCGCCGAGCAGGAACATGCCGACACCGAGAAACGCCCAGCCGGGCACCGACTGGTCGGGGCGGAACAGCCGCACGTAGGCGACGTACGCCGCCAGCAGCACGCTGAGCAGCGAGATGAAGATGCCCGAGCCGGCTGATCATCCGCAGCGGCGCCGTGGAGAAGCCGAGGATGCCGTTGGCGGCGAAGCTCAGCATCTTGCGCAGGGGGTAGCCGGTCTCGCCGGCGAACCGCTCGTCGCGGTCGAAGAGCAGCGCCTCCTGCCGGAAGCCGACGTCGGCGACGATCCCCCGGAGGAACCGGCCGTGCTCGCGATAGCGGGCGACCTCGGCCACCACCTTGGCGTCCATCAGCCGGAAGTCCCCGACGTTGCGGGGGATCTCGATCGACGCCAGCCGGTCGAGCGCCCAGTAGAAGACGTAGGCGGTGCTCCGCTTGAAGACCGTGTCCTTGCGGCTGCGGCGCTGGCCGTAGACGACGTCGACGCCGTCCTCCCACAGGTCGAGCATCTGAATACTCACCTGCGGCGGGTCCTGGAGATCGGTGTCCATCACGATGACGGCGTCCGCCGAGGCGTCCTCGGAGACCAGGTCGAGGCCCGCGGTGACGGCCAGCTGGTGGCCGAAGTTCCGCGACAGGGACAGCACGGTGACCCGCGGATCGGCGGCGCGGAGCTCGAGCAGCCGCTCGAGCGACTCGTCCCGGCTGCCGTCGTTGACGTAGACGAACTCGAAGTCGAGGTCGCTCCGCGCTGTGGTCGCCTCGCTGAGTGCGGTGTGGAACGCCGCGATGTTGTCCTGCTCGTCGTAGACCGGCAGGACGTAGGCGATCCGGCCGCGCTGGGCACCCGGTCGGTCAGCACTGTCGGACATGCGGGTCACCTTAGATCGCGAGCACCCCGAGCACGACGAGGACTGCCCCGAAGGTCCCGGCGAGGGTGTATTGGATCGGCTTCAACCACCGGCTCAATGCATCGTCCCTACTGTTCAGATGCTCGCGCACGACAGCCTGCCCACTGTGTCGGAGCGAGATCTCCCGCACGAAGCCTGCAGCCGCGATCATGAAGAGCGGGCCGGCGGTGGTCCAGTAGCGGGAACCCGCGATGTGGACGAAGGGCTGCACGAACAAGGCAAGGAGAGCGATCTTGGTCAGGGTGTCGAGGATCTGGGCCTCCAGCGACCGGACCTGGATCCTGACCATCGAGATCAGCATCGTCAGGAGGAGCGGTAGGTAGTAGACGTACGTCGCCACGAGCAGTGCGTACTGGCCGACCAGCCCCGCCGTCCCTCGTCCTTCTGGAGGCGTGAGGTGACGCACGAAGTTGGCCGGGAGGAAGAAGTAGGAGCCGATGTTCCACCAGGCCTGGCGCGCGTACTCGCGGCGCTCGAGGTCACGCAGCGCGTAGTCGGACATCTGCTTCTCGACGTCCACCTCGGACACGCCGGCGGCGCGGCCGACCTCGCGGGCGTAGCGCAGCGGCCGGAACCACAACGAGCTGTCGGGGTCGCACCGGCCGTAGCACAGCTCCGCCCGGTCGCCGAACGTGTTGGCGAGCGAGATGGGCACCGTCGTCGTCGTCAGCACCCGCGCGTCGAGCGACCGGGAAGCGGCGATGGACCACGGGGCGAGGAGCACCAGGAACACCGTCGCCGCGAGCGCGGCCGCTCCCAGCGCGCGCCATCGTGGCACGCCGCGGAGCAGCACCAGCGCCGCCAGCAGGGTCACGACGCCGAGCGCAGCGAGCGCGATCAAGGTGCTGGCGCGCAAGTAGAGGACGGCGATCGCGAGCAGTCCGAGCTGCAGGGCCTCCTTGAGCGACGGGGACTCGCCAGCGCGGAACCGCCGCAGCATGTCGACGACGTGCGCGACGAGCACCACCAGCACCAGGCCGCTGGGCAGGTCGCCGTACGACGTGAAGGACATGAAGACCCAGCCCGGCAGCAGGGCGGGGAAGGCGACGAGGAGGGCGGCGTATCCGGGGCCGAGCCGGCGGCGGACCGAGCGGACAGCCCACAGCAGGAGCAGCAAGTTGGCGATCCCGAGGTACGCGCGGCAGAGTGGGTCCGCCGCGTCGGGGAACACGACGAACAGCGGCGCCATCACGATCGCCATCCCGGGCATGAACCAGCCGGAGCCGACGACGTTGCGCTCGAGCTCGGCGCCGTCGGGGGCCGTGAAGGAACCGACGTCGCGGACCAGGTTGGAGAGCGCACGGGCGCCGTCGTAGTACTGGTGCTCGTCGTTGTACGGCGGTGCGTGCATCGTCAGGGGGTAGATGAGCAGCTTGAGCACGACATGCCCGAGGAGCAGCCAGACCAGGATCACGTCGGCGCGCGGCGCGAGAGCCGCGAGACGGGTCACCATCAGATCGCCCAGCTCGGGAGGAACACCCACCGCTTGGTGACGGCGGGGTCGTCGCACACCTCGCGCGTAGGTGGCGGCGCCTCGGCCAAGGGAAGCTCGAGCACGAACGAGCCGCGGACGATGGTGTCCTGCTCGATCCCGGCGAGCTGTGTGACAACGACTCGTACGACGTCGCCCCGGCCCGGTTTGCTGAGCACGGCGTCGTACGGTCCGGGTCGGTCGGACGCGACGAATCCGGCCTCGACGAAGTCCGCGACGATCGCCGCGAGTGCCTCCGGCTCGTCGATCTCGTCGTACTGCCCCTGGACGATCCGGCGCTCTTCGCCGTTGATCTCGAAGTCGCCGTCGCGCCGGATCTGGTAGGCGAAATCGAAGATGACGTCGCCAGGGAGCGGGAAGCAGCCGGACTCGAGCGCGTCGGCGGGGATGTCCGGGCGGTAGACCCCGGTCGGCTCGGCGCGGCCGAATCGGTGGCTCAGCAGGAGGACCACGAGGACCAGCGCGATCCCCGCGAGCGCCCCCATGCGCCCCGCCTTGCCAGTCACGCGAGCGACCCTAGATGACGGAACCGGTCAGTCGGCGAGGGCCCTCCGGAGGCGTACCGGATCGACCCGCCAGAAGTCGTGCTGCCGCCCATCGACGAACGTCACGGGGATCTCCTCACCGAACCGGCGCTGCAGCTCGGCGTCGTCCTCGATCGAGATCTCGACGTACTCCTCCTCGAGCTCCGCGCAGACCTCGGCGATGACTGCGCGCGCGTCGTCGCACAGGTGGCAACCGGGCCGCGAGTAGAGCGTGACCCGGGGTACGGCGTCTCCGGTCACTTTTGGGTCCCCGCGGCGTTGTCGGGGGTTGAACGTGCCGGTTCGCTGCACGGTTCAGACCGATTGGAGGAGAAGAACGTCGTGGGTATTCACTCAGGAGCCCGAGGCGCGGCGCCGGTCCTGTCCGCGCAGCCGGCCCTTCTGCACCTTCCCGGTGCCGGTGTGCGGGAGCTCGGGGACGATCTCGAGCCGGGTCGGCTGCTTGAACCGGGCCAGCCGTTCGCTGCTGTGGGCGTTGACCGCCTCGCGCCAAGGCGTCGCTGTCCGCCTCCGGCTCCGTGGGTACGACGTACGCGACCACTGCCTCGCCGGTGAACTCGTCCTCGACGCCGATGACCGCGGCCTCGCTGACGCCCGGCACCTCGAGCATGCACCGCCTCGACCTCGGTCGGGTAGACGTTGAAGCCGGAGACGATGACCAGCTCCTTGACCCGGTCGACCAGGTGCAGGTCACCGGCCGCGTCGAGCACGCCGACGTCGCCGGTGGGCCACCAGCCGTCGGCGTCCGGTCCGTCGGCACCGTCGGGCCAGTAGCCGCTGAACAGGTTGGCGCCGCGGATCTCGATCTCGCCCGGGTCGGAGAGGTCGGCACCGCTGAGCGGCACCCGCTCGTCGTCGACCAGCCGCAGGTCGATGCCGTCGAGCGGCGAGCCGACCGAGCCGGGCTCGAACTTCTCGGACCGGAGCGTCGTGGTCACGACCGGTGCCGCCTCCGTGAGCCCGTAGCCCTGGTGAACGGGCACCCCCGTGCGGTCGGTGAACTCGTCGATGACCGCAGCGGAGAGCGGCGCCGATCCCGAGAGGACCAGCCGTACCGGCCCGAGCCGCTCCTCGAGGGCGTCGACGGTGCGCCAGTGGGCGAACACCGGCGGCGCGACCGGCACCACGCTGCAGGCCTCGTCCTCGATCAGGTCGAGGGTGCCCTCGGGGTCGAACCGCTCCGCGAGCACCAGCTTGGCGCGGTGCCGCAGCACCCCGCCGAGCACCGCGTTGAGCCCGTAGACGTGGAAGAGCGGCAGGACGCCGAGCACGACGTCGTCGCTGTGGATCATCGGCGGCTCGACGGTCGCCACCTGCTCGATGTTCGCGACCAGCGCCCGGTGGGTCAGCATCACCGCGCGCGGCAGCCCGGAGGTGCCGCTGGTGTAGAGCAGGACGGCGAGCTTCTCGGGGTCGGGCAGCGGCGGCACGTCCCGCGGCTCGGCTGCCCGGAGGGCGTCGTACGACTGCTCGTCGGGCTCCACCGCCGCCTCGACGACGACCGTCCGCACCGACCGCTCCGTCGTCCCTGGCCGCGGCGACGGCCTCCCGGACGGCCCCGATGGTGTCGGGGTCGGCGATGACCATCCGGGCACCCGAGTCGGCCAGCATCCGGGCGAGCTCGCCGCGGGTGGACGAGGGATTGACGGGTACGGCGACGGCCTGCGCGCGCAGCACCCCGAGGTACGCCGTGACGAACTCCAGGCGGTTGCCGAGCACCAGCATCACCCGGTGGCCGGCCACGATCCCGGCGGCGCCGAGACCGCCCGCGACCCGGCTCACCTCGGCGTCGAGCTCGGCTCCAGGTCATGCCCCGTCCGCCTGCCTCGACCACCGCGAGCCGCTCGCCTGCCTCGGCGGCCGCAGTTCCCACCAGGGCGGCCACGTCGGGGACAGACATGACCGCGATCCTATGCGCCCCGACCTGCCCGGCCGCACGACTCCGGATATCTCCCCGGCACTAGGCTTCTGACATGGCAGCGCCTTCTGACCGCACCAAGCGGCTGAACCTGAAGCAGCGCTCCAAGCTGGCCGGCGAGGCCGCGGCCGCCGCCGCCGAGGTAGAGACGGCGCTCTCGCTGCCGGCCGACACCCACGCCGCGGCGTTCTTCGACGTCGACAACACGGTCATGCAGGGCGCGAGCATCTTCCACCTCGCTCGCGGCCTCTACCGCCGGAAGTTCTTCACCACCCGCGACCTGGTCGGCGCCGCGTACAAGCAGGCCTACTTCCGGATCGCCGGCGTCGAGGATCCCGAGCACGTCGCCGAGGCCCGCAACTCCGCGCTCGCGTTCATCGCCGGCCACACCGTCGCCGAGCTCGAGGAGCTCGGCGAGGAGATCTTCGACGAGGCGATGGCGCACCGGATCTGGCCCGGCACCCGCGCACTCGCCCAGCTGCACCTCGACGAAGGGCAACGCGTGTGGCTGGTCACCGCGGCCCCGATCGAGATCGCCCAGGTGATCGCCCGGCGCCTCGGCCTGACCGGAGCCATGGGCACGGTGGCCGAGCACGTCGACGGCGTCTACACCGGCCATCTGGTCGGCGACATGCTGCACGGCCCGGCGAAGGCCGAGGCGATCAAGGCGCTCGCCGAGCGGGAGGGACTCGACCTGGCCCAGTGCTCGGCGTACTCCGACTCCCACAACGACCTGCCCATGCTCAGCCTCGTCGGCGACCCCTGCGCCATCAATCCCGACCCGAAGCTGCGCTCACACGCCCGCGAGCACGGCTGGCGCATCCGGGACTACCGGACCGGCCGGAAGGCGGCCCGCGCCGGGCTCATCGTGGGGTCGGCGGCGTCCGGGGCCGCGCTCGCCACCGTGGTGCTGCGCAACCAGGTACGCCGCCGCGTTCCGCTGACCGAGCGTTTGCTATCGGATCCGATTCCAGGCGTCCAGGCGAACCGTTCAGGTTTCACCTAGCCACGATCGGCCCTAGGATCGACCTCAGGAGCGTCGACCTGGGAGGGAAACCAGTGGGCCGGGACATGGACATCACGCGCGGTCTTGCGGCCCTGCGCGCGGCTGTCCTTTCCGCTCTCCAGCCTCCGCTGACCCCCGCGCTCGCCATCGTCGGGACCGCCGGCGGCGCACCTCAGGGCGCTGGCCGGCCGTCGCCGTTCGGCTGGCTGCTGAGCGAGGCCGAGGCGACCTACGGCTCCGATCCCGAGCGCACCGGCGGCTTCGGCGACGCCAAGCTCGCTGCTTCGTCGGAGGACTCCCCCGAGGAGCGGGAGCGCCTGATCGGGCTCGTCGAGCTGGCCCGTGGGGGCGACGCTGACGCATTCGGTCTCCTCTACGACCACTACCAGCCGTCGATCTACCGCTTCCTCTACTACCGGACCCGCTCGATCGTCGTGGCCGAGGACCTGACCTCGGAGACGTTCTTCCGCGCGCTGCGCAACATGGCGTCGTTCCGCTGGCAGGGCAAGGACTTCGGCGCCTGGCTGATGACGATCGCCCGCAACCTCGCCACCGACCACTTCAAGGCCGGGCGGACCCGCCTCGAGATGACGACCGAGGACATGGGCCAGCACGACGACGCGACCGACGGGCCCGAGACCGCCGTACTGGCCAGCCTGACCAACGAGATCCTGCTCGAGGCGCTCACCGAGCTGCCGAACGAGCAGAAGGACTGCCTGGTGATGCGCTTCCTCCAGGGGATGAGCATCGCCGAGACGGCGGCCGTGCTCGGCCGCAGCGAGGGCGCGATCAAGCAGCTGCAGCTGCGGGGCGTCCGCAACCTCGCCAAGCTGATGCCGGAGGGCCTGCGATGAGGGTCCTGAGTCATCGTGGCCCGTTCGGGCTATGGCCACCTAGGCCATCATATGGATCATGCACGTCACTTCCGATCAGGCGTAACCAACGCTCCCGGGCGCTCGTTCACCGATTGGAAGCATCAAAACGATCGAGGATGGCACGCATGACTGGGGCGTTCGTGAGCAGGCGCCGCGCCGAAGAGTTCGACGCGATGGTGTCCACCCCTGCCCTGGAGCGTGACACTGCGTCGCAGGACGCCGACCTCCTCGAGCTGGTCGGCTCGCTCCGCTCGATGCCTGAAGTCTCTGCCCGGCCCGACTTCGTCACCGACCTCCGCAGCCAGCTGATCGTCGAGGCGGCACGCCAGGCACGTCCCGTCGTCGACGCCGACCTGCGCCTCCGTCTCACTCCTCGCCAGCGCAGCGGTGCCCGCGAGCGCCGTGCCGCGACCATCCTCGGCGGCTTCGCGATCGTCGCCGCGACCGGCTCGATGGCCGTGGCGTCGCAGTCCGCGCTGCCGGGCGACGTGCTCTACCCGGTCAAGCGGGCCATCGAGAACGCCCAGACCAACCTCCAGTCCGACGACGCGGCCAAGGCCCAGACGCTGATCGCCCACGCCGAGCGCCGGCTCGAGGAGGCCGAGCAGCTCACGGCCGAGGGCGCCTCCGCGACCACCGTCGCCGCGACGCTGCAGGACTTCACCGAGCAGTCCAACCAGGCCACCGAGCTCGCGCTCGACGACTACGCCGCCACCGGCGACCAGGAAGCGATCGGCGAGCTGCGGTCGTTCGCCGACGACTCGATGGATGACCTCGGCAACCTCGGCGACGTCGTACCCACTGACGCACGGCCGGCCCTGATCACCGCGGCCCAGTCCGTGCTGCAGCTCGACTCGGCCGCCTTCCAGGTCTGCCCGACCTGCGGCGACGGCGCGATCACCGAGCTGCCCGACGACTTCGCGCTGCAGTCGGCGTCACTGGACGCCGAGGACCTGGCCGGGCTGCTGAGCCTCCAGGACACCACTCGAGTCGATCCATGCTGCCCGGCCAGATCGACAGGGACAAGATCGAGGACATCGCGGGCCAGCAGGACGACGTCAAGCAGGACGACGTCAAGGGCGACGACCCCGACTCGCCCCCCGTCGACCCGAGCGATGACCCGGCTCCGGCGAACGACCCGATCAAGGACCTCGGCGACAAGATCAAGGACGGCCTCGGCGGCGGCGGCGGTATGACGACGACGACGTCCAGCGACCCGGTCGATGACGCGGTCGACACGGTCAGAACGGTGGTCGACGGCATCGTCGGCATCGTCGATGGCCTCATCCTGGGCAGCAAGTAGCGCTCTAGGCCACTCGGCCGCGAGACGCCAGCGGTCCTTGACCTCGAGGCGAGCTCGACTGCGCGGCCGGCAGCGTGGCGCGCCGCGGCGAAGCCGCACGGTGTGACGACCCCGGGCCGAGCTTGCGAGGGTCCGGGCGGCGTCGCACCGTACGCGACACGCTCGGCCCAGACTATTTGAAGACTGATTCGCGCTGCATCAGCAGGCTGTAGAGGGTCGACTGGATCGTCTCCCGCACCTGGTCGGTGACGTTGAAGGTCAACATCGGGTCCTCGGCGGCGCCCTCGTCGTACTCGTCGGTCCGGATCGGCTCGCCGAACTCCAGCAGCCACTTCGACGGCAGCGGCACCAGGCCGAGCGGACCGAGCAGCGGGAACAGCGGCGTGATCGGGATGTAGGGCACGCCGAGGAGCCGGGCCAGGGCCGGCACGTTGCCGACGAGGGGATAGATCTCCTCGGCGCCGACGACGGACAGCGGCACGATCGGCACCTGGGTGCGCAGCGCGGCGGACACGAAGCCGCCGCGACCGAACCGCTGGAGCTTGTAGCGCTGCGAGTAGGGCTTGCCGATGCCCTTGAAGCCTTCGGGCCACACGCCGACCAGCTCGCCGCCGGCGAGCATCCGCTCGGCGTCCTCGTTGCAGGCGAGCGTGGCGCCGCCCTTGCGGGCGACGGCGCCGACGAACGGCAGCCGGAAGACGAGGTCGGCGCCCAGCGGGCGCAGGTAGCGGCCCGTCTGGTCGTGGATCGACACCATCGTCATCAGGCCGTCGACCGGGACCGTGCCGGAGTGGTTGGAGACGATCAGCGCTCCGCCTTCGGCGGGGATGTTCTCGGCGCCCCGGACCTCGATCCGGAACCACTTCTGGGCGATCGGCCGCAGCGCGGCCAGGAAGAAGCGCTCGGTGATCTCGGGATCGAAGCCGAACTCGTCGACGACGTAGTGGCCGGTGAGCCGGCGGCGGAGGAAGGCCAGGAAGTGGGCGAGCTGGGACTCCCACTGGTCGCCGAAGACCTCGCGGGCGGCCACCTGGAACGCGGCCAGCCAGTCGCCGACGGGAATGCCCGGTCCCTCGCGCTCCGCGACCGAGAGTCGCGGGCTGAGCGCCGCGGCGTCGGTGGCGAGCGGTACGACGTCCTCACCCAGCATCGGGATCACGGGCTCGGTCGCCGGCTTCTCGGCGACGGGCGGCGTGCCGGCGTCGTCGGTCGGGGCGGCCTCGGCCGGCTCCGGCGTCTCGGCACGAGGCGCGTCGGCCTTCGGCGGGCGCGACTTGCCCGCCAGGTTGCGGGCGGCCGCGGACGGCTGGGTGCCGGTGGCGCGGCCGGGCCGGCCACGGGTGCCGATCGGGATGATCTCGGCGTCACCCATCGCTACCTCCGGCAAGGGTCAGAGCAGGCGGGCGGTCGTCGCTGACCTCGGGCAGGCGCTCGGCGACCGCGGCGAGCACGCGCTCGGTGCGGCCACCGGTCGGCGGCAGGGTGGAGGCGAACTCTCCGAACGCCTCCGCGGTCGTGTACTGGGGCTCGAACCCGAGCTCGGTGCGCATCCGGGTGGTGTCGACGCCCCGGCCGTAGGTGAGGAAGGCGACCAGCTCGGGCGACAGGTCAGCGGCCCGCGCCGAGCGCAGCGCCGAACCGAGTCCGCCGAACGCGATGCCCGGCAGCGGGACGCCAGGGCGCTGCAGCCGCCGCAGGGCCTGCGACAGCATGAGTACGCCGTCGCCACCGACGTTGAAGGTGCCGTGGACGTCTGCGTTGACCGCGTGACGGAGCACCCGGTTGAGGTCGTGCTCGTGGAGGAACTGGAGGCGCGGGTCGAAGCCGAGCACGGTGGGGATGACCGGCAGCCGGAAGTACGACGTCACCGGGCTGACCACGCGGGGGCCGATGACGTTGGCGCAGCGGAGCTGGGTGACCGTGACGTCGGGGCGGCGGCGGGCGAACCCGCGGACGTAGCCCTCGACCTCAGCGACGTCCTTCGCGTAGCCGGTGCGGGCGCGACCGCGTGGCTGCATGTCCTCGGTGAACATGGCGGGGTCGCGGTTGCTCGCGCCGTACGCGATGGTCGACGACTTCACGACCAGCGTGCGCAGCGACTCGGCCTTCTGGCACGCAGCGAGCAGCTGCATGGTGCCGATGACGTTGAGCTCCTTCATCGTGCCGCGCGCGCCGGCCGTGCCGGGGGTGGCGATGACGCTCATGTGGACGACGGTGTCGACCTCTTCCCGGGCGATCACCTTGGCGATCACCGGGTTGCGGATGTCGGCGCGGACGAACTGGACGTCGCCGATGTCGCCGCGGGGCGGCATCACGTCGACGCCGATCACCCGGTCGACGGTGGGGTCGCTGGCCAGGGCGCGGGCGCAGGTGCGGCCGAGGTCACGGGAAACCCCGGTGACCAGGACGGTACGACCGCTCATACCCATCGACTCCCGACTCCCCCAGACGGACTTAGGACCCCAGGTCAATCACGACAGCGCCCCCGAGCGGGGGCGTGGGGTCACTTGCCGAGCTTGCGGCGCTGCACCCGCGTCTTCTTCAGAAGCTTGCGGTGCTTCTTCTTGGCCATGCGCTTGCGCCGCTTCTTGATGACAGAACCCACGTGGAACCTCTCCAACACACCGGACCCGGTGGCCCAGCCATTCGACTACCGCCGAGCCGACGGTGGCCGGACGACTCGAACAGCCTATCCGCCGTGGAGAGCGTCTGGAGAATCAGGAGCGACGATGAGAGGAACGTCCCATCACGGTGCGGCGGACTCTGTGCCGTTCGCCGCCTGTCAGCCGCAACCACGGACTGCGTCAACTGCGGGCCGGCAGCGTGGCGCGCGCGGCGAAGCCGCATCGTTCGGGGTCCCCGGTCCGAGCGGAGCGATGGACCGGGCGGCGCCGGACGATCCGCGACACGCTCGGCCGATTCAGCTGCGGGCCGGCAGCGTGGCGCGCGCGGCGAAGCCGCATCGTTCGGGGTCCCTGGTCCGAGCGGAGCGATGGCTCCGGGCGGCGCCGGACGATCCGCGACACGCTCGGCCAATTGGTCAGCCAGCGTTGTAGAAGGACTTCCGCAGGTATTCGTCGACGTCGCCCTCGGGGACGCGGAACGAGCGGCCCACGCGGACCGCGGGGAGCTCACCGCTGTGCACGAGGCGGTAGACGGTCATCTTCGAGACGCGCATCATGGTCGCCACTTCGGCGATGGTGAGGAACTTGGGGTCCGGTCGGGACTCAGACCGCTCCTGGGACGAAGCCATGGCTGACCACTCTTTCTGCGCGCCCGTCACCGCCTTCCCCAGCTGTGATCTGCGGACGCCTAGCCGTGAGAATAGAGCCAGATGTGACTCATGGGGAAGGGATTGACCACTGCAACTTTTGTCAACTCGGCGTGTCGGCTTGACTGGAGCGCAGATCCGATAAGAGAACTACAACGACGGAACTTCCCGACCTCAGGGCATCGGGTCGAGTCCGTGCAGCGGAAACACCGCCGTACGCGTCGCATGCACCGCCCGATCGAGCCACGCGTCGGGGTCGAAGCCCTCCTCCCAGCGCCGGTAGTCGGCCGGGCTGCCGTCGGTCATCCGACGGGGCGCATCGGCGCCGCACCGCTCCAGGACGTAGTCGCGCCACGCCTCCGGCACGGGCGTCGCCGGATCGAGCGGGCGGCCCGCAACCGCCGCCAGCAGATGGGTCCAGGCGCGCGGGACCACGCCGAAGACGGCGTACCCACCGCCGCCGGTGGCGACCCACCGGCCGCCCGCGACCTCGTGCGCGAGGTCGTGGAGCGCGACGTACGCCGCCCGCTGCCCGTCGACGCTCAGCATCAGGTGGGCCAACGGGTCGTCGGCGTGGGAGTCGCAGCCGTGCTGGGTGACGAGTACGTCGGGGGCGAACTCACGCACCAGCGCCGGCACCACGGCGTGGAACGCGCGCAGCCAGCCCGCGTCGCTGGTGCCGGGCGGGAGCGCGACGTTGACCGCGCTGCCCTCGGCGTCGGGGCCGCCGGTGTCGGCAGGGAAGCCGGTGCCCGGGAAGAGGAACTGCCCGGACTCGTGCAGGGAGATGGTCAGCACCCGTGGGTCGTCGTAGAAGATCGCCTCGACGCCGTCGCCGTGGTGGACGTCGACGTCGACGTACGCCACTCGCTGCGCGCCGTTGTCGAGCAGCCACCGGATGCCGACCGCGACGTCGTTGTAGATGCAGAACCCGCTCGCCCGGTCCGGCATCGCGTGGTGGAGGCCGCCGGTGATGTTGGCGCTGTGGATGCTCTCGCCGGTCCACACCCGGCGGAACGCCTCCTGGCTGGCGCCGACGATGTGCGCGGACGCGTGGTGCATGCCGCGGAAGACGGGGTTGTCGTCGGTGCCGAGCCCGCGCAGCTCCTCGCCCGGACCGGGGCGGGCGCTCATCCGATGCACGGCCTCGATCAGCGCGGGGTCGTGGACGGTCGCGATCAGGTCGTCGGAGGCCATCGGAGCGGGGACCTGCTCGAGATCGTCGAGTACGCCGGCCTCGGCGGCGAGCCGCATCGTCAGGTCGACCCGGAGCGGGGACATCGGGTGGTCCGGGCCGAAGTCGTAGTCGGTCAGCGAGGGATCGAACACCACGCTGGCCCGGCCGGCGCACGGCCCAGGCAGTCCGGGCGACCCCGTCGTCATGCTGAGCAACGTACCGGGGCGGCGCCGCTGGTGTGGGACGCTGCCGGTCATGCTGACGGTCGGACTCGTCCTCGCGGGGCTTGCCGCCGCGCTCCACGTCTACATCTTCTACATGGAGTCGCTGGCCTGGACGAAGCCCAGCACCCGGGCGGTCTTCGGGACCACTCCGGAGGAGGCCGAGAGCTCCAAGGAGCTCGCCTACAACCAGGGCTTCTACAACCTCTTCCTGGCGGTCGTCACCGGCGTCGGCATCGTGCTCACGGCGTCCGACTGCGACGAAGCCGGACCCGCGCTGGTCCTGGCCGGCACCGGCTCGATGGCCGCCGCTGCCGCGGTGCTCGTGCTCGCGAACCGGTCCCGCGCGTCGGCCGCGCTCAAGCAGGGACTCATCCCCCTGCTCGCCGTGATCGCCGTGGTGATCGGGCTCCTGGCCTAGGACTCCCCCGAATCGAGGGACATTCCCCCGCGAATCGAGGGAGTTGGCCCGTCGAAGCCGGCAGTTCGACGGGCCGTCGATTCGGGGTCAGCCGGCATCGGGCCCGCGGCGCCGTACCTCTTCCACCTGGACCAGGGAGTCGCGGAGCTCGGCCAGCCAGTCGTCGGAGTGCTGCTGCACCAACCGGACGCACCACCCGAGCGCGTCACTGCGGCTGCGGGCGACGCCGCCGGCGACCAGGAGGTCGAGCACCCGGCGTTCGGGCTGGCGGAGCCGGGTCATCACCGGCGCCGCGACGTGGGTGAAGAGGGCGCGGGTCTCGTCGCACTCGACGCCCCACGACACCTTGCGGTCGAAGCGCCGCTCGGCCTCGCGGGCGACCTTCATCCGGTCGCCGCGGGTGCGCTCGCGGAACTCCGCGATCCGGCCCTGGACGGTGGCGGCGCGCTCGGCGTCGGAGGTGTCGGCGGCGACCTCGGGGGTCGGGATCCGGCCGATCACGGTGATCTCCTCGCGGTCGGTGGTGACCTCGATCAGCTCGTCGAAGAGGCCTTCAGGCAGGCGGCCGGCGAACCAGCCGCGAATCTCGTCTGTCGTCATGTAATCATGATTACTCGCTTTCACTCGTCACACAAGGAGAGATCCGAGGGCTGGGTCCGCAGGTGTCGGCGGGGCTTGCGAGGATGGCTTCATGACGACGGCGACCTGGCTCGGGAGGCCGGTCTCCGGGGTGCTCTTCGACCTCGACGACACGCTCGTCGACCACCGCGGCGCGGTCGAGCGCGGTCTCCGGGTCTGGCTCGACGGCCTCGGTCTCGACGGTCTGCTGGAGGAGCACGTCGAGCGCTGGTTCGTGCTGGAGACGTTCCACCACGAGCGCTTCCAACGCGGCGAGATCTCCCACGAGGAGCAGCGCCGGGCGCGGATCCGCGCGTTCTTCCCGCGCTGGGACCTGCAGGCCGACGAGGTCGCCGACGACGTGTTCGCCGGCTACCTGGCCTGCTACCGCGCGGCCTGGTCGGCGTTCACGGACGCCGGCGCGGCCCTGGCGCGGGTGCAGGCCCTCGGGCTGCCCGTCGGGATCCTCACCAACGGCGACCAGTCCGCGCAGGAGCTGAAGGTGCGCCGCACCGGCCTGGCGTCGTACGACGTGCCGGTCTACGCATCGTCCTCGCTCCCGGCCGCCAAGCCGGACCCGCGAGCCTTCCACCACGTCTGCGCCGACCTCGGCGTCGACCCGGGTGGTGTGGTGATGGTCGGCGACTCGTTGCGCCACGACGTCGAGGGAGCACGCGCCGCCGGGATGGCCGGGGTGCTGATCGACCGGATCGGGCGCTACCGGGCCGACGACGTGCGCGGCGTGAGCCAGATCAGGTCTCTCGCTGAGCTGGGCTGGTGAGTCAGCTGCCGCTGGCGAGCTCGCGGGACCGGTCCCGGGCGGCCTCGAGAGCGGCGAGGAACGCCGCGCGGACCTTGTGGATCTCGAGCTCGCGCAGCGCGGCTGCGGTCGTGCCGCCCGGCGACGTGACCTGCTCGCGCAGGACGGTGGGGTGCTCGTTGGTCTCGCGGAGCATGTGTGCCGAGCCGAACAGGGTCTGGACGACCAGCTCGTGCGCGGTGGCCCGGGGCAGACCGAGGTGCACACCGGCCTCGATCATCGACTCGACGACGAAGAAGATGTAGGCCGGACCTGACCCGCTGATCGCGGTGACCGCGTCCTGCTGCTTCTCCGGGATCCGGATCACCTTGCCGACCGACGCCATCAGCGACTCGGCCTCGGCCAGGTGGGCCTCGTCGCAGTGGGACCCGGCCGAGATCGCCGACATGCCCTCGTCGACCAGGGCCGGCGTGTTGGGCATGACGCGTACGACGGCGACGCCCTCAGGCACGCGGGACTCGATGAACGCCGTGGTGATGCCGGCCGCCAGCGACACCAGCAGCTGCCCGGGCCGGAGCGCGGAGGCGATCTCGTCGAGCACCTCCGCCATGTCCTGCGGCTTCACGACGAGCGCAACGGTGTCGGCCTTGGTGGCGGCCTCGACGTTGGAGACCACCGCGACGCCGTACCGCTCCACCAGCTCGGTGGCGCGCCCCGCACGCTTCTCGCCGACCAGGAGCTGGTCGACGCGACGCCCCGCGCGGACCAGGCCGGACAGCAGGGTCTCGCCCATGACTCCGGCGCCGATGACGGCGGTCTGCTTCATGTGGGTCTCGCTAGCTCTTCTTGATCAGGGACGTCAAGAAGAATGTCAGGTTCTGCGGCCGCTCGGCGAGCCTTCTCATGAGGTAGCCGTACCACTCGGTGCCGTAGGGGATGTAGACCCGCATCGTCTCGCCCGCGTCGGCCAGCCGCTGCTGCTCGTTGGGACGGATGCCGTAGAGCATCTGGAACTCGTAGGTGCCCTGCGCCCGCCCGTAGCGGCTCGCGAGCGACGACGCGATCTCGACCAGGCGCGGGATCGTGCGTCGCGATCATCGGGTAGCAGTCGCCCTCGGCGCTGCTGTGGCCGAGCAGGATCTTGAGGCACCGCACGTAGGCCCTGTCGACGTCTTCGGGGTCGGAGTAGGCGACCTCGGACGGCTCGTCGTAGGCACCCTTGCAGAGCCGGACCCGGCTTCCGGCGTACGCCAGAGCACGGCAGTCGGCCTCGGTCCGGAACAGGTAGGCCTGCAGCACCGCGCCGGTCTCGGGGAAGTCCTTGCGCAGCTCGCGGAGGATCGCGAGCGTCTGGTCGGTGGTGGTGTGGTCCTCCATGTCGAGGGTGACCGTGGTGCCGACGTTGCGCGCGGCACGGCAGATGGCGCGGGCGTTCTCGAGCGCGATCTTGCGGCCGCCGCCGGGCGCGACGGCCTCGTCGAGCGCCAGACCGATCGCGGTCAGCTTGACGCTGACCTCCGCACGCCGGGCCAGGCCCTTCGCCGCAAGCTGCTTGAGGAGTCGAGGTAGGCAGCGACGGTCGCCTCGGCCTGCTCGACGTCGGTGGTGTCCTCGCCGAGGTAGTCGAGGGTGACGTTGATGCCGTGACCGGCCAGCTCGGCCGACGCGACCACCGCGTCCTCGGCGCGCTCGCCCGGGACGTAGGAACGAACCACCGCTGCCGAGACCGGAAGCGTCGTGATGAGCCGCTTCACGGACTGGCTGCGCGAGAGGAGGAGGAGCGAATCACGCACGGGACGCATGCCCCAACGGTACGACGGAGGACCTCCAGTTGCCGCTTCGGCGACGACCTCCGACGCCTACGCCTTCGGGCCGCCCCGGCTCGGCAGCGGAACCGTCGTCCGTGCCTCGTTGTCCCGGACCCGCGGCTCGAAGCTGCTGCGGGAAAACCTCGGCCACGAGCCGCGGCGGGTGCGCACCCCGGTCTTGTCGAACACCGACGTCAGGTGCTGCTGGACGGTCAGCGGCGAGATCGCGAGCCTCGTCCGCGATCGCCTCCGTCGCGAGACCCCGTAGGCCCAGGCTCGTGCCGTCGCGCTCCCGGGCGTGAGCTGGTGAGCCCGCATGAGCAAGGACTCGAGATGCTCGGGCCGCGCCGCGTCGAGAACGACGCACACCTGCCACCCGTGCGATCGCTGGAGACATTGTGTCCGATCGGCGCGGCGCCGGGCGCGAATCCGACCTCACTCGCTCCGGCGGCGCAGGGTGCCGGCGCCGAGGGCCAGCCCGGCGACGGCGTACGCCGCGACGACCGCGAGGTCGGCCCAGACCTCGGCCGTGTCGGTCGACCGGGTGAGGTGCTGCATCGCGTCGACGGCGTACGACAGCGGGAGCAGGTCGCTGATCGCGTTGAGTACGTCGGGCAGGAGCTCGCGAGGGACGAACAGGCCGCAGAGCAGGATCTGCGGGATCACCACGGCGGGCATGAACTGGACGGCCTGGAACTCGGTGCGGGCGAAGGCGCTGACGAACAGGCCGAGCGCACTGCCGAGCACCGCGTCGGCGACGGCGACCACGGTGAGCAGCCAGACCGGGCCTTCGATGCTGAGGTCGAGCAACCCGACGCTGATCGCGACGGCCGCTGCGGACTGGACGGCGGCGACCAGGCCGAAGGCGATCGCGTAACCGAAGAGGAAGTCGAGCTTGCCCATCGGCATCGCGAGCAACCGCTCGAGGGTGCCGCCCGAGCGCTCGCGGAGCGTCGTCACGCTGGTGACGAGGAACATCACGATGAAGGGGAACATCGCGAGCAGCGCCGGCCCGATTCGGTCGAACGTGTCGCCCGGCAGGTCGTCGAACATCCACCACAGCAGGCTGATCAGCAGGCACGGCAGCACCAGCATGATCGCGAGGGTGCGATGGTCGCGCCGCAGCTGTGTCAGCACGCGGGCCGCGATGGCGAAGGTGATGCGGTATGGGGTCCCCTGCGGCGGAGGAGCGGTTTCAGCGCTCACCTCGCACGATCGCGAGGAACGCCTGCTCGATGTCGGCCGTCTCGGGGAGGCCTGCCTTCTCCTTGATCTCGGTCGGCGTGCCATCGGCGATGAACACGCCGTCGCGCATCAGGAGCAGCCGGTCGCAGCGCTCGGCCTCGTCCATGACGTGGCTCGAGACGAATACGGCGACTCCGGTGTCGGCCAGGTCGTGGAACGTGGTCCAGAGGTCCTCGCGCAGCACCGGATCGAGCCCCACCGTCGGCTCGTCGAGCACCAGCATGCTCGGGCTCCCGAGCAGGGCGACGGCGAGGCTGGCGCGCGACTGCTGCCCGCCGCTGAGCTGGGCGACCACGTCGTCGGCGTGGTCGCCGAGGTCGACCGTCTCGATGCAGCGGGCCACCTCGGACTTGTCGACACCGAGCACGCGCGCGAAGAACGCGAGGTTCTCGGTGACGCTGAGGTCGTCGTACACGCTGGGCGCCTGGGTGACGTAGCCGATCCGGTGCCGCAAGCCCTTCGAGCCGGCCGCCTCGCCGAACACCGTGACCGTCCCGGTGATGCCGGCCTGGACGCCGACCAGGACGCGCATCAGCGTCGACTTGCCGCATCCGGACGGCCCGAGCAGGCCGGTCACCTGGCCGGCCGGGATCGTGAAGTCGAGGCCGTGCAGCACCTCGCGCCGACCGCGGACGACGGTCAGCCCCGCCACCTCCACCGCGTTTTTCATCATGTGATGAATAATGCTCCGGACCTCGAGTCGACGGAGGAATCAAGCGGATCAGGGCAGCTCGCCGGTCAGGTACCGCTGGATCGTGGGTGCATAGATCGACACCAGGCGCTCGGTGTCGAGCGACGCGATCGGCTCGACCCGGACGACGTAGCGCGCGAGGATCAGGCCGATCACCTGACTGGCGACGAGCGGCATCCGCAGCTCGGGACGGTCGAGGCCGAGCTGCTCCCCGACCGGGATCAGTACGACGGGGAGGAACCCCTCGCGGATCAGCTTGTCGCCGCCCGGCTCGAGGATCCTGCGCACGGTGGCGAGCAGGGCGGGCTGGAAGCCGGGATCGTCCCAGACCGACAGGAAGGTGCGGATCAGCTTCTCCGCCGCCTCCTCCGCCGGGCCGGCGACCGCCGCGCCGATCACCTCCCGCGGGTCGACCGGCAGCGCCAGCGCCGCGACGAACAGGTCGTCCTTCGAGCCGAAGTAGTGGTGCACGAGAGCCGCGTCGACACCGGCCTCGGTGGCGATCGCGCGGATCGTCGTACCTCCGAAGCCGGCGGCCGCGAAGCTCTCACGTGCGGCCGCGAGGATCGCCGCCTTCGTGTCCGGTCGGCCGGGTCGCCGGCCGCGGCGGTTGCTGGTGCTCACGTCTCGGCGATCGTCTCCGTCACCGTCAGGTGCTCGCGCGCGAACTCCAGCGACTCCCGTAGGTCGACCTCCCGCTCCTCGCGGGTCGTGCAGCGCCGGGTGTTGATCTCGAGCACGACCTCCCCGTCGAACCCGGTGTCGACCAGGTGGTGCAGGAAGTCGGCCGCACCCATCGCGCCGCGCCCCGGCACCAGGTGCTCGTCCTTGGGCGAGCCGGAGCCGTCGGTCAGGTGGATGTGCCGCAGCCGCTCGCCGAGCCGCTCGGCCATCTCGATCGGCGGGGCGTGCGCGATCGCCGCGTGGGAGAGGTCGATCGTGGTGTTGGCGTAGGGCTCGGCGGACGGGTCCCAGCCGGGGAGGTACATCTCGAGGCCGCGCTTCGACGCCCGCCACGGATACATGTTCTCGACGGCGAAGGCGATGCCGGTCGACTCCTCCAGAGCCGCGATCCCGTTGACGAAGTCGCGGGCGTAGTCACGCTGCCACCGGAAGGGCGGGTGGACGACGACCACCTCGGCGCCGACCTCGGCCGCCATCTCGGCCGATCGCTCGAGCTTGCCCCACGGCTCGAGTCCCCAGACCCGCTGGGTGAAGAGCAGGCACGGCGCGTGGATCGCGCACACCGGCATCTCGTGGTGGTCGATCAGCTGCTTGATCGCCACCGTCTGCTGCGAGAGCGCGTCGATGCCGACCATCACCTCGACCGCCTCGTAGCCGACCTCGGCGGCCCAGCTGAAGCCGTGCGCGGTCGACTCGGGATAGACCGACGAGGTCGACAGCCCGATCCTCGGACGTCCGGGTCCGGACATGGCGATCAGTCCTCGTCGGCCACGCCGAGCTTGTCGATGCGCTCGAGGATCACGCCCTCGCGCAGCGCCCACGGGCAGATCTCGAGCTCGGCGAGGTCGAAGATGTCCATGCACGCCTCGGCGACGAGCGCGCCCGGCACGATCTGGTGGGTGCGGCTGAGCGAGACGCCGGGCAGCTCGGCGAGCTCGGCCTGGCTCATCCCGACCAGCTTGGGGATCCACTCCCGCACGTCCGCGAGCGCCAGCGACCGCGGCACCAACGGGCCGTCGTCCGACGGCGCGGCGCCGCAGATCCGCGCCAGCGAGCGGAAGGTCTTGGAGGTCGCGGCGGCGCGGTGCGTCGTACCGGTGCGCAGCACCTGGCCCGCGTCCTTGGCCATGTCCGCGCGGATGATGCGCCGGATCTTCTTGAGCCCGGCTTCGTCGACCGGCTCGGAGAAGTACGTCGACGCCAGCCGCGCCGCTCCGAGCGGCAGTGACTGCGCGACATCCGGGCGCTCGTCGGCGCCGGTCGCGATCTCGAGCGAGCCGCCACCGATGTCGAAGACGGTCAGCTTGCCGGCGGACCAGCCGAACCAGCGTCGTACGGCCAGGAACGTCAGGCGCGCCTCGTCCTCGCCGGACAGCACCTCGATGGTCACGCCGGTGCGGTCGCGCACGTGGGCGAGCACGGTGTCGGAGTTGACCGAGTCGCGCACGGCCGACGTGGCGAAGGACAGCATCGCCTCGCAGCCCTTCTCCTCGGCGACCACGAGGGCGTCGGCCGTGAAGGTCGTCAGCGCGTCGATGCCGGTCTGGTTGACCGCGCCGGTCGTCGTCGAGGTGCTCGGCGAGGCGCAACGGCTGCTTGAGGGAGAACGCCGGCAGCGGTGCAGCGCCGTCGTGGGCGTCGACCACGAGCAGGTGCCCGGTGTTCGAGCCGATGTCGAGCACGCCCAGCCGCATGACACCACCGTATCGCCCCTCCCGTAGGTTGGGCGGGTGCCTGAGGTCAGCCTGGACTTCCCCCGCGCCTTCGTCGAGTTCGTCAACCCGGCCGACGAGACCGAGCTGATGCGCTGCGACCTCACCTGGCTGACCTCGTCGTACACCTGCATCTTCGGCCAGGGGTGCCACGGCATCTACGCCGACTCCCCCGACACCGGCTGCTGCACGCTGGGCGCGCACTTCAGCGACAAGGACGACGAGAAGCGGGTCGCCGAGTACGTCGACCAGCTCACGCCCGAGCAGTGGCAGTTCCACCCCCGGCGACCCGACGGCAAGGTGCGGCGCAAGGACTGGGTCGACAAGGACGAGGACGGCGAGCGCAAGACCAGGTCGCACGAGATCGACGGCCAACGCGGCTGCGTGTTCCACAACCGCGCCGACTTCCCGACCGGCGCCGGCTGTGCGCTGCACGGGCTGGCACTCCAGCAGGGCCGCAACCCGCTCGAGACCAAGCCGGACGTGTGCTGGCAGCTGCCGATCCGGCGCACCTACCGAGAGGTCGAGCGGCAGGACGGATCGACGTACACGGAAGTGACGATCACCGAGTACGACCGCCGTGGCTGGGGCGCGGGCGGGCACGACCTGGACTGGTACTGCTCCGGCAACACCGAGGCCCACGTCGCGGTCGAGCCGGTCTACGTCAACAACGAGCCCGAGCTGGTCGCGCTGATGGGACGGCCGGCGTACGACGAGCTCGTCCGCCACTGCGAGGCCCACCTGCGGTCGCGGTCGGCGCTCGCGTTGCACCCTGCTGATCGCTGAGGTCGGCTTTCGCCTCACCGGGTCTCGATACGCCGGCCTCGGGCTCGCAGGCTCGCCCGAGCGGCTACTCGACCTGCGAGTCCCCTCGACGTCCGCTCGTTCCTCGCGGCCGTCGGACTCTCGACGTCAAGAGAACCGGACCCCGATTCCCAGTGGCGATCACCACAGGCTGAGAATGTCTGACATGCGCCTGGATCACCTGTCGTACGCCGCCGGACCGGACGGACTCGCGGGCACTGCTGCCCGCCTCGGTGCGGCGCTGGGGCGCGACTTCATCGACGGTGGTGTGCACCCGCGGTTCGGCACGCGCAACATGATCCTTCCGCTCGCCGACGCGACCTACCTCGAGGTCGTCGAGTGCCTCGACCACCCCGCGTCCGACAAGGCGCCGTTCGGCCAGGCCGTGCGGGCCCGGTCCGCGCTCGGCGGTGGCTGGCTCGGCTGGGTCGTCTCGGTCCCGGACATCACGCCCGTCGAGGAGCGCCTCGGCCGCGCCGCGGTCGCCGGCAACCGGCACCGCCCCGACGGCACCGAGCTCAAGTGGAAGCAGATCGGCATCCAGGGCCTGATCGCCGACCCGCAGCTCCCGTTCTTCATCCAGTGGGAGGTCCCGTCCGACCTCCACCCGTCCGCCGGTGCCGACGGCACCATCTCGCTCGCCGGCATCGAGATCGCCGGCGACCCGCAGCGGGTCAGCGAGTGGCTCGGCGAGAGCGTCGAGGCGCCGCTCGAGGACGTCAAGGTCGAGTGGGTCGCCCCGCACGGCACGCCGGGCATCCTCGCCGCGCAGCTGCAGACGCCGGACGGTCTCGTCCGTATTTGATCTCGCCGGACCTGATGGCCGGTGGTCGAGGTGCGAGCGAAACGAGCCTCGAAACCAGGCGTCATCCCCAGCCCCAACATCTGGCAGCACACCGCCACCTACGAGCTCGAGAACCACGCCGCTGACCCCGACGGCCGGCTCTGGGCCGCGATGGAGGACCGGGCGTCGTGGCGCGGTCGGACCGTGCTCGACCTCGGCTGCGGCACGGGCTTCCACCTGCCGCGCTTCGCCAGTACGGCGGCGCAGGTGATCGGTGTCGAGCCGCATCCGGGCCTGGTCGCGGCTGGCGCAGCGTCGTACCCGCGACCTGGCCGCGGTCGACGTACGACTCGGCACCGCGCAGGACCTCCCGCTCCCGGACGCGAGCATCGACGTGGTGCACGTCCGGTGGGCCTACTTCTTCGGGCCCGGCTGCGAGCCGGGGCTCGCCGAGCTCGACCGGGTCGTACGACGCGGTGGCACCGCGCTGATCATCGACAACGACGGGTCGCGCTCGACCTTCGGCGCCTGGTTCCGCCGCGGCTACCCGCACCTGCCGGCGCCCGTGGAGATCGAGCGGTTCTGGTCGGAGCGCGGCTGGACGCGGACGCCGGTCGACATGGGCTGGCGGTTCGAGAGCCGCGCCGACCTGGAGGCCGTGGTGCGGATCGAGTTCAAGCCCGAGGTCGCCGACGAGGTCCTGCGGCACCACGACGGGCTCGAGGTCGACTACGCGGTCAACCTCTGGTCGAAGGACTTCTGACCGGCCGCGTGCCCGTTCATCAAGGTATGCAGCCGAGCATCCACTTCCCACGTCCAATTCACCATGGGAAGTGACCGTTCGCCGACATCCCTTGATAAACGGGCAGCGTCAGCCCGACGACCCCGCACGGCGAGCGTCGGGACCAGCAGCACCCCGGCGGCGTCGTACGGCTCCCGCGCGAGCAGCGCCTCCAACGCCCGCACCAGCTCCAGCGCGACCTGCTCCAGCGGCTGCCGCACCGAGGTCAGCCCGCCCGGCAGCACCTGGGCGACCTGCGAGTCGTCGAAGCCCACGACGGCGATGTCGTGGCCGGGGTGGAGGCCGCGCTCCGCAAGCGTGTGGAGCACGCCGACCGCGACCGTGTCGGACGCGCACACGATCGCCGAGGGGTGGGCAGTGTCGAGGAGCGTCGCGCCGGCCTCGCGACCGGCCGTGACCGTGTCGCCCACGGCGACCGCCAGCCCGTCGGTCGACAGTCCGGCCGCGGCCATCGCGCGCTCCCAGCCGGCGCGCCGGTCCTGGCCGATGAAGGAGGACTCGGTCCAGCCGGCCCAGGCGATCCGCTGGTGCCCGCGTTCGATCAGGTGGTTGGTCGCGAGCTCCACACCGGCCGCCCCGTCGACGTCGACCCACGGGTGGGTGGCTTCGGGGTCCTCCCACGGCCGGCCGAACGCCACGAAGGGCGCGCGCCGCTCGCTGAGCCACCGGGTCTGCGGGTTGCCGAGGTAGGTGTCGGTGACGATGAACGCGTCGACGGCGGTGGAGCGGAGCAGGTCGTCGTACCCGCGCACCAGGTCGGCCGCCGTGGTCTCGGGCTTGCCGGGGCCGCCGGAGAACAGCAGCAGGTGGTAGCCGGCCTCGCGCGACGCCTCGACCAGCGCGTGCACGAACCGGTCCATCGCCGCGTTGGCCGTGAACTCCTGCGCCGGCGACATCCGCAGCCCGATCATCTGCGACGCGCGGGTGCGGAGGTGGCGTGCGGCGCGGTTGGGCCGGTAGCCGAGCGCCTGGATCGCGTCCTGGACCCGGGCGAGTGTCTCGGGGCGCAGCAGGTCGGGGTTGTTGATCGCGTTCGACACCGTCTGCCGCGAGACCCCGGCCCGCTCGGCAACGTCCGCCAGGGTCGGCGGCAGCGGGGTGTCATGTGCTGACGTCACGGGGGTGATCTCCGCACGGGTTGGGGGTCCTGCTCGGGTGTGTCGAGGATACGGCCGCCGACACGCTCCGCTCATCTGACCCACTGTCGGGGGCTTCGCCTAGCGTCGGCTCCATGGCCTCGACCCGTACGGCGCAAGCGCGCGCTTCCTATCGCTGCTCCGAGTGCGGCTGGACGACGGGCAAGTGGGTCGGGCGCTGCGGCGAGTGCCAGGCGTGGGGATCGGTCGCCGAGGCCGGGGCGACGCCCGGGGGGCGCACGGCCGCGGCTCCGGTCACGACGCCCGCCGTGCCGATCGGCTCGGTGTCGGCCGAGGACGCGGTCCACCATCCCTCGGGCGTGCCGGAGCTCGACCGGGTGCTGGGTGGCGGCATGGTGCCGGGCGCCGCCGTACTCCTGGCCGGCGAGCCGGGTGTCGGCAAGTCGACCCTGCTGCTCGAGGTCGCCGCCCGCACGGCCGCCCGCAAGCAGCGCACGCTCTACGTCACCGGCGAGGAGTCCGCGGCCCAGGTGCGGCTGCGCGCCGACCGCACCGACGCCGTCCACGACGAGCTCTATCTCGCGGCCGAGACCGACCTCGGCGCGGTGCTCACCCACATCGAGGACGTGCGACCCCGTCTTGTCGTCGTCGACTCCGTGCAGACCATCGGCGCCTCGGGCGTGGAGGGCGTGCCCGGCGGCGTCACCCAGGTCAAGGAGGTCGCCGCCGCGCTGGTGCGGGTCGCCAAGACCCGCGGCATCACCGTGGTGCTGGTCGGTCACGTGACGAAGGACGGCTCGATCGCCGGCCCTCGCGTGCTCGAGCACCTCGTCGACGTGGTGCTCCACTTCGAGGGCGAGTCCGGCAGCCGGTTCCGGATGGTCCGCGCGATCAAGAACCGGTTCGGCCCGGTCGACGAGGTCGGCTGCTTCGACCTCGGCCCCGACGGCATCACCGCGGTCACCGATCCGACCGGCATCTTCGTCGAGCGCCACCACGGCCGGGTCGCCGGCACCTGCGTCGCGGTGACGATGGAGGGGCGTCGCCCGCTGCTCGCCGAGGTGCAGTCGCTGGTGGCCAAGGCCTCGCAGGAGCGCCCCCGGCGTACGACGTCCGGCGTCGACGGGTCTCGCCTCGCCATGGTGCTCGCGGTTCTCGATCAGCACTGCGCCATCAAGCTGGGCGGGCACGACGTGTTCGCGTCGACCGTGGGCGGCGCCAAGCTCACCGAGCCCGCGGCCGACCTCGCGCTCGCGATCGCCTTGGCTTCGTCCCACCACCTCGCCCCGACGCCGGCCGGCGTGGTCGCGATGGGCGAGATCGGCCTGTCGGGCGAGCTGCGCCGGGTCCGCGACGTACGCCAGCGGCTGGCCGAGGCGGCCCGGCTCGGCTTCGAGCTGGCCGTCGTTCCTGCCGAGCCCGGGTCGCCGGGCACCTACCGCTCGGTCGACGAGATGCGGGTCGTCGAGGCGCCCGACGTCCGCACCGCGCTCCGGCTGCTCCACCTCGATCGCGCGCTCAGGGTGGTCGAGGGCGGATAACCCCCGCGCCTACCGACGTCGAGGCCTTAGGGTTGCGATCGACCGGGTAAGGACCCGGCCTAGGGAACGGAGTTCGTCGTGGTGGATCGGGGTGATCCGCGGCTTCGCGAGACGCTGGCGTCGATCGCGCCCGGCACCGGTCTTCGCGACGGGCTCGATCGGATCCTGCGCGCCCGCACCGGCGCGCTGATCGTGCTCGGCCGCGACAAGACCGTCGACGGGATCTCGACCGGCGGCTTCGAGCTCGACCTGCCGTTCACCGCCACCGGCCTCCGCGAGCTGGCCAAGATGGACGGCGCGATCATCATCGACCGCGACATCACCCGGATCATCCGCGCCGCCGTGCACCTGATGCCCGACCACTCGATCCCGTCGGAGGAGACCGGCACCCGGCACCGCACCGCCGACCGCGTCGCCAAGCAGACCGGCTTCCCGGTCATCTCGGTGTCGCAGTCGATGCAGATCATCGCGGCGTACGTCGGCGAGACCCGCCACGTGCTCGAGGACTCCGGCCAGATCCTGTCCCGCGCCAACCAGGCGCTGGCCACCCTCGAGCGCTACAAGCTGCGGCTCGACGAGGTGTCCGCGACCCTCTCCGCGCTCGAGATCGAGGACCTGGTGACGGTCCGCGACGTCGCGGTGGTCGCCCAGCGGCTGGAGATGGTCACCCGGATCGCCCGCGAGATCGACGACTACGTGCTCGAGCTCGGCACCGACGGCCGGCTGCTCGCGCTCCAGCTGGAGGAGCTGATCACCGGCGTCGACATCGAGCGCGAGCTGGTGATCCGCGACTACGTGCCGTCCCGGAAGCGCAGCCGTGATCCCGACGAGCTGATCGCCAAGCTCGAGGGCCTTCCTGCCACCGACCTGGTCGACCCCGCATCCGTGGCGCGGGTGCTGGGCATCGGCGCCGGCGAACACCTCGACGGCGCGGTCGCGCCGCGCGGCTACCGGCTGCTCACCAAGGTGCCCCGGCTCCCGGCCGGCGTGGTCGAGGGTCTGGTCGACCACTTCGGCACGCTGCAGAAGCTGCTGTCCGCCGGCATCGACGACCTGCAGGCCGTCGAGGGCGTCGGGGAGCTGCGGGCGCGGAGCGTGCGCGAGGGGCTGTCGCGGCTGGCCGAGTCGACGATCCTCGAGCGGTACGTCTGACCTTCCCGCGAAGTCGCACGGTTCGCACACGAAGTCGCGCGGTTCGCCGACGAAGTAGCGGAATCCGCCGCCGAGGGTGCACACTTCGTCGCCCGAACCGTGCGACTTGGTGGCCGAACCGTGCGACTTCGGCCCCGAACCCTGCTCCTTCGGGGGATCGCTCAGCGCCGGGGCTCGTCCGTCGACCGGTCGGACGCCTGCTCCCCCGACTGGTCGCCCTGTGCCTCTTCCTGCGCGGACTCGTCCTCGAGCCCGTCGCGGTCCCGCTTCTTGCCCTTGCGGTCGCCCTTCGGGTCCGGCGTGATGGTCGTCGTCTCGGCCACGGGCGAGGCCAGCACGAAGTCGGACTCGGCAGGCTCACCGCCGAGCGCCGCCGCGGTGGCGGTGAAGCTGCCCGGCAGCAGCCACTCGTCCGCGCCCGGGCACTCGGCGCCCTTGCGACCCTGCGGATAGGGCGTCCAGGTCATCTGGACGACGGTCGCCACGACCCGTCGTACGACCACGGACTCCGACGGCACCGGGTCCGGGCACTCCCGCGACGTCCAGACCTCGCGGCCGCCCTTGGTGATCTTGACCGTCACCTTGTCGGCGCCGATCCGGAAGTAGCACGCCTCCGTCTGGATGGTCTGCAGGCTCAGTCCGATCGTCACCGGATCACCTGCGACCGCCGTCTCGATGCGCGGAGTGATCTTGATGTCGGCCGGTTCGCAGTTGCCCTCCGGGTCCACCATCACCGCCGGGTCGTACGTCGGACCCTGCACGGGCCCGTTGCGCCTGCCCTTGCGGCCCTTCTTGCGGTCGCGGACGGTGATCGTCTGCGACGCCTCGACCTCGCCTCCGGCCTGCTGAGCGGCCGGCACTCCGTCGTCCTTGGCATCGCTGCCACCACCGAGCACCGAGGCGATGACGAACACCAGGGTGCCGGCGAGCAGGAGGACGAAGACCCGGCGGCGCCAGTAGACGCCCGGCGGCAGCGGGCCACGGGTCAGCGGCGGCATGGACCGAGGTTAAGCAGCGAGGCTCCCCGATCTGCGGAGGCACTCCGCCGCAGGCGACAATGAAGACGATGTCCAGCCTCGTCGACCCGATCCTGCGGTGGTACGACGCGCACGCGCGCGACCTGCCCTGGCGCCGCCCGACCGCGTCGGCGTGGTCGGTGCTGGTCTCGGAGTTCATGCTGCAGCAGACGCCGGTGTCGCGGGTGCTGCCGGTCCACGAGACCTGGCTGGCGCGATGGCCGACGCCGGCCGACCTGGCTGCCGAGCCGAGCGGCGAGGCGGTGCGGGCGTGGGGACGGCTCGGCTACCCCCGTCGCGCGCTGCGCCTGCACGCGGCGGCGGTCGCGATCGTGGCCGACCACGGTGGCGTCGTACCCGACTCCTACGACGCGCTCCGCGCCCTCCCCGGCGTCGGCGACTACACGGCCGCGGCGGTGGCGGCCTTCGCCTACCGCCAGCGCCAGGTCGTGCTCGACACCAACGTCCGACGGGTGCTCGGCCGGGCCGTGTCGGGCGTCGAGTTCCCGGCTCGCTCGGTCACGAAGGCAGAGCGCGCCGTGGCCGAGGCGCTACTGCCGGAGGACCCGCCGACGGCCGCCACGTGGTCGGTCGCCGTGATGGAGCTCGGAGCGCTCGTCTGCACCGCGGACCGGCCGAAGTGCCCCTCCTGCCCGGTCGTGGAGACCTGCGCGTGGCACGGCGCCGGGCGTCCGGCGTACGACGGACCACCCCGCCCGGTGCAGACCTACGCCGGCACCGACCGCCAGTGCCGCGGCAGGCTGCTCGCCGTACTCCGCGATGCGCCGGGCTCGGTGCCCAAGGCCCGCCTGGACGTGGTGTGGGACGTCGCCGAGCAGCGGGAGCGCTGCCTGGCCTCGCTGCTGGACGACGGCCTGGTGGTCTCCAGCGGCCGGGGCCGCTACGCGCTGCCCTGAGCTCCTGCCCGGCGCAGCGCGGCGGATGGCGTCCGATCCCAGCCATCAGGTGACTGCGATCGGACGCCATCTCGTCGAGCTCGTTACTCGGTCGCGGTGCGCGGCACGTCGGTCGGCCCGTCGCCACCGAGCGGGCCGAGGGCCCGTCGAGGCCGCCCTCGACCGCCGTCGTCTCGAGCGGCGGCATGTCGGGCAGCTCGCTGACCTTCTGACCCTCGAACGTGAAGGTCGCGGTCGGGCCTTCGCCGTCGACGTCGACCAGCACGATCTGGCCGGGGCCGACCTCGCCGAACAGCATCTTCTCGGAGAGCACGTCCTCGATCTCGCGCTGGATCGTGCGGCGCAGCGGCCGCGCACCCAGCACCGGGTCGAAGCCCCGCTCGGCCAGCAGGTTCTTGGCCGCCTGGGTCAGCTCGAGCGACATGTCGCGGTCCTTGAGCCGCAGCTCGACCCCCGAGATCATGTTGTCGACCATGTGCACGATCTGCTCCTGGGTCAACGGCGGGAAGACGATGATCTCGTCGACGCGGTTGAGGAACTCCGGCCGGAAGTGCTGCTTGAGCTCGTCCTTGACCTTGCTCTTCATCCGCTCGTAGGAGCCTTCGTCGCCACCCTGCCCGAAGCCGAGGCTGACGCTCTTGGAGATGTCGCGGGTGCCGAGGTTGGTGGTCATGATGATGACGGTGTTCTTGAAGTCGACCACCCGGCCCTGGGAGTCGGTCAGGCGACCTTCCTCCAGGATCTGCAGCAGGCTGTTGAAGATGTCGGGGTGGGCCTTCTCGACCTCGTCGAACAGCACGACCGAGAACGGCTTGCGGCGCACCTTCTCGGTGAGCTGGCCGCCCTCTTCGTAGCCGACGTAGCCCGGAGGCGAGCCGAACAGCCGCGACACGGTGTGCTTCTCGCCGAACTCGCTCATGTCGAGCTGGATCAGCGCGTCCTCGTCGCCGAACAGGAACTCCGCCAGCGTCTTGGACAGCCACGTCTTTCCGACACCGGACGGGCCCGCGAAGATGAACGAGCCGCCGGGGCGCTTGGGGTCCTTCATGCCGGCACGGGTACGGCGGATCGCCCGGGAGATCGCCTTGACGGCCTCCTCCTGGCCGATGACCCGCTTGTGGAGCTCGTCCTCCATGTGCAGAAGTCGCGTCGACTCCTCCTCGGACAGCTTCACGATCGGGATGCCGGTCGCAACGGCGAGCACCTCGGCGATCAGCTCCTCGTCGACCTCGGCGACCTCGTCCATGTCGCCCGCGCGCCACTGCTTCTCGCGCTCGGCCTTCTTGAGGATGAGCTGCTTCTCCTCGTCGCGCAGACGGGCGGCGGCCTCGAAGTCCTGCCCGTCGATCGCGCCTTCCTTGCGCTGACGGACGTCGGAGATCTTGTCGTCGTACTCCCGCAGGTCGGCGGGCGCGGTCATCCGGCGGATCCGGAGCCGCGAGCCGGCCTCGTCGATCAGGTCGATCGCCTTGTCGGGGAGGAACCGGTCGGAGATGTAGCGGTCGGCCAGCGTCGCCGCGGAGACCAGGGCCTCGTCGGTGATCGTCACCCGGTGGTGCGCCTCGTAGCGGTCGCGCAGGCCCTTGAGCATCTCGATCGTGTGGGCGATCGACGGCTCGGCGACCTGGATCGGCTGGAACCGGCGCTCGAGCGCGGCGTCCTTCTCGAGGTACTTGCGGTACTCGTCGAGCGTGGTCGCGCCGATCGTCTGGAGCTCGCCACGAGCCAGCATCGGCTTGAGGATGCTGGCGGCGTCGATCGCGCCCTCGGCCGCACCGGCGCCGACGAGGGTGTGGATCTCGTCGATGAACAGCACGATGTCGCCGCGGGTGCGGATCTCCTTGAGCACCTTCTTCAGGCGCTCCTCGAAGTCACCGCGGTAGCGACTGCCCGCAACCAGCGCGCCCAGGTCGAGCGTGTAGATCTGCTTGTCCTTGAGCGTCTCGGGGACGTTGCCCTTGACGATGTCCTGGGCCAGGCCCTCGACGATCGTCGTCTTGCCGACGCCGGGCTCGCCGATGAGGACCGGGTTGTTCTTCGTACGGCGGGACAGGATCTGCATGACCCGCTCGATCTCCTGCTCGCGACCGATGACCGGGTCGAGCTTGCCCTCGCGGGCGTCCTGGGTCAGGTTGCGGCCGAACTGGTCGAGCACCAGGGACGACGACGGTGCGTCACCGCCGCTGCTGCCGGTCGACGCGGCAGTGGAGCCGGACTCCTTGCCCTGGAAGCCGGACAACAGCTGGATGACCTGCTGGCGGACCCGGTTGAGGTCGGCGCCGAGCTTCTGCAGCACCTGGGCGGCAACGCCCTCGCCCTCGCGGATCAGGCCGAGCAGGATGTGCTCGGTGCCGATGTAGGAGTGCCCGAGCTGGAGCGCCTCGCGCAGCGACAGCTCGAGGACCTTCTTGGCGCGCGGCGTGAACGGGATGTGCCCGCTCGGCGCCTGCTGGCCCTGACCGATGATCTCCTCGACCTGGGCGCGGACGGCCTCGAGCGAGATGTCGAGGGACTCCAGCGCCTTCGCGGCGACGCCCTCGCCCTCGTGGATCAGGCCGAGCAGGATGTGCTCGGTGCCGATGTAGTTGTGGGAGAGCATGCGGGCCTCTTCCTGGGCCAGCACGACCACCCGGCGGGCTCGGTCAGTGAACCGCTCGAACATCTGTTGCTCCTCCACGCGTAACGGGGCGTACGACGAGTACAACCCGACCAACAGCCTACGCGTTCCGAACGAGCGGGAAATCCCGTCCGCTCAGAGCGAAATCGGCGGTCTGGCCGCGGGCTGGGCGGCTCAGCACCGAGCCACGTCACATCGACCGCGAAACTGGCGCTCTCGGCCGTTGCAAAACCCGACAAGTGCAGGAATCCGCGGTGACCGGGGATTGCAGCTCGTCGCTCTTCGCGTCGAAGGCCTCGCGCACGTCGGCCGGGATCCGGCCGCGGTCGGGCACCTTGAAGCCGTTGGAGCGCGCCCAGTCGCGGATCTCCTTGGCAGAGGCACCGGTCGCGGAGACCTTCGCCGCCGCGCGGGTACGGCGGCCGCCACCCACCTTGCGCGCGTGACCGACGTACGGCGCCAGCGCGTCACGGAGCTTGGCCGCGTGCTTCTCGTTGAGGTCGATCTCGTAGGACGTGCCGTCGAGCCCGAAGCGACACGTCTCCGTTGCGTCGGAACCGTCGATGTCATCGACCAGAACAATGTTCACGCGTGTGCCATGGTGCAAACCCCTCCCCAAAGTGATATGCCGCCGGATATTGGAGCGACGGACGAATAGTGCCGCATTCCTCCGATAAAGAAAAGTCGGCGCAATTCAGGTAAAGAGCTTCGCGCATTCACTTCACGTTGCGGAGGAATACCTTCTCCAGACCACGCAGCGTCAACCACGGGGAATGGTCGGTGAAACACCGGCATTCGTCGACCACCAGCGGCGCAAGATATCCGGTCGCGATCACCCGCACGTCTCCGGGCTCGACTCCGAGTGCGGCGGTGATCCGCTCCACCATTCCCTCGACCTGGCTGGCGACACCGAAGACCATTCCCGACTGCAGCGCCTCGACGGTGTTCTTGCCGATCACCCCGCGCGGCCGCACCAGCTCGACCATGCGCAGCTGGGCGCCGCGCCTGCCCAGTGCCTCGAGCGAGATCTCGATCCCGGGAGTGATCGCCCCGCCGACGTACCGTCCCTCCCCGTCGATCACGTCGTACGTCGTCGCGGTGCCGCCGAAATCGACAACGATCGCCGGGCCGCCGAAATCATTAGCGGCGGCCAACGCGTTGATGATGCGGTCGGTGCCGACCTCGCGCGGATTGTCGACCAGGATCGGCACACCGGTGCGCACACCCGGTTCGACTACCACGTGCGGGATATCCGCGAAATGCCGCGCGAGCATCTCCGCCAGGAATTCAGGACCGCCGGCACGGTCGCACAGACCGATATCCCGGTGATCTCCGTGGATTCCCGTCGCCGAGCAGGCCGCGCAGCAGGACCGCCCATTCATCGGCGGTCCGGTGCTCGTGGGTGGAGACGAGCCAGTGCGACGCCGACCTCACCGTCCCGGATCATCCCGAGCACGGTGTGTGCGTTGCCGATGTCAGCCGCGAGCAGAGTCATCGCGCAGGTCCATGCCGAGGTCGAAGACCTTGACCGAGTGGGTCAGTGCTCCGACCGAGATGAAGTCGACGCCGGTCTCCGCGACCTCGCGGGCCCGTTCGATGGTCAGCCCGCCCGAAGCCTCGAGCGTCGCCCGGCCGGCATTGATCGCCACCGCCTCGGCCATCGTCGCGGACGGCATGTTGTCGAGCAGGATCTCGGTGCAGCCGGCGTCGAGCAGCTCGCGCAGCTGGTCGAGGTCGGTCACCTCGACCTCGACCCGTAGATCGGGGTACGCCGCCCGCACGGCCCGGTAGGCCGGCACCACGCCGCCGGCCGCGAGCACGTGGTTGTCCTTGACCATCGCCCGGTCCGACAGGCTGAACCGGTGGTTGACCCCACCGCCGCAGGCGACGGCGTACTTCTGCAGCGCGCGCAGGCCCGGCAGCGTCTTGCGGGTGTCGAGCACCCGGGCCCGGGTGCCCTCGAGTGCGGCGACCCACTCCGCGGTCGCCGTCGCGACGCCGGAGAGGTGGCACGCGATGTTGAGCGCCACCCGCTCCGCGGTGAGGAGGCCGCGGACCGGCCCGGCAACGGTGAGTACGGCGTCGCCGGGGCTGACCGCGGTGCCGTCGGAGATCCGCAGCGGCACGTCGACCCCGTCAGCACCGCCGCCGAGCACCAGCCGGAAGACCAGCTCGGCGACGCAGAGTCCGGCGACGACGCCGGGCTCACGGGCGTTGAAGTCCGCGATGCCGCGGGCGTCGGCGGAGATGGTGGCGACGCTGGTGACGTCCTCGGTCGGCACGTCCTCGGCCAGCGCGGCGGCGACCAGGTCGTACGTCGCCCGCGGGTCGAGGCCGCCCTTGGCGAGCTCGTCCAGCAGCAGCGCCGGGAGCGCGTCGTACGGCGTCAGTGCGAGCGTCATTCGGCCACCCCGGGTGTCGGCAGGTCGGTGTCGGAGGCGGGCGCCGGGTTGAACGTCACCGTGGTGACCCCGTCGGTCATCGCGACGTCGAAGTGTCCGGCCCAGTGCTCGTCGTCGCGCTCGGGGAAGTCGTCACGCCAGTGCGAGCCGCGGGTCTCCTCGCGGAGAGCGGCGGCGTCGGCGAGCGCGGCGCTGATGGTCAGCAGGTTCGTCGTCTCCCAGGATGCCTGGTCGACCTGCTCGGCCGCGTTGCCGCCGAGCTTGTCGAGCAGCGCGGTGGCCTCGGCGAGCCCTTCGGCGGACCGGAGCACGCCGACCCGCGACGTCATCGTCTCCTGGAGGTCGCGGCGCGCCGTACCCGAGACCAGGCCGGCCGTCCGCGGGTCGGTGGCCGGCTCGCGACCACGGCCGCAGCTCGTCCGGCAGCACCGCGGCGATCCGCCGGGAGAACACCAGGCCCTCGAGCAGCGAGTTGGACGCGAGCCGGTTGGCGCCGTGTACGCCGGAGCAGGCGACCTCGCCGGTGGCGTAGAGGCCGGGCAGGTCGGTGCGGCCGTCCAGGTCGGTGCGGACGCCGCCCGACGCGTAGTGGCAGGCGGGCGCGACCGGGATCAGCTGGGTGACCGGGTCGATCCCGTAGGACCGGGTGGTGGCGAGGATGGTCGGGAAGCGTCGCTCCCAGAACGCTTCCCCGAGATGCCGGGCGTCGAGCCACATGTGCGGCCGGCCGGTCTCGATCATCCGCTTCATGATCGCCTTGGCGACCACGTCGCGCGGCGCGAGATCGGCGAGCTCGTGGACGCCCTCCATGAAGCGGTTGCCGTCGTCGTCGACGAGGAACGCGCCCTCGCCCCTGACCGCCTCCGAGATGAGCGGCTGCTGGCCGCGCGACTCCGGGCCGAGGTACATCACCGTGGGGTGGAACTGCACGAACTCCAGGTCGCGCAGGGTCGCGCCAGCCCGCAGCGCGATCGCCATCCCGTCGCCGGTGGACACGGCCGGGTTGGTGGTCTGCGAGAACACCTGGCCCAGGCCGCCGCTGGCGAGCACGACGGCGCGGCAGTGGACGGCGCCGACGCCGTCGCGGACGCCCTCGCCGATCACGTGGAGCGTCAGCCCGGCGACGCTGCCGTCGGCACCGAGGAGCAGATCGACGGCCAGTGCGTGCTGGATGACCTCGATGTCGGGGGCGGCCTCGATCGCGGCGATCAGCGCCCGCTGGATCTCGGCACCGGTGGCATCGCCACCGGCATGGGCGATCCGGTCGCGGTGGTGGCCGCCCTCGCGGGTCAGCGACAGCTCGCCGTCGGCGTTGTGGTCGAAGTTGGTGCCGAGCGCGATCAGCTCCCGGACGGCTTCGGGGCCCTCGGTGACCAGCGCCCGCACCGCGTCACGGTCGCAGGCGCCTGCGCCCGCGACCAGGGTGTCGACCTCGTGCTCCTCGGGGGTGTCCTCCGGACCCAGCGCCGCGGCGATGCCGCCCTGCGCCCACTGGGTCGAACCGGCGTTGAGCACGTCCTTCGACGACGACCAGCACCTTGTCGACGTGCTCACGCAGCCGCAGCGCCGCCGTGAGTCCGGCAACGCCGGACCCGACGATCACCACGTCGGCACTCGTGGTCCAACCGGGCGAGGGCGCCGTCAGCCGGCCGGGAAGGCGCCGGGTGGCAGCAGGCACCGTCGTCCCGTCGATCGAGGAGGTCGCTCGGCGATCGTCGACGAGATCCGGACATTCGTGCAGGCTACCGATAGCGACCGCGTCAGACACCCGCTGCGGTGAGGTCACCGCGACGGAGAGTGGGATCGTCGAACGTGTCGGCCGGGTCGGCACTGGTGCCCATGATCTTGTTGTCGGCGTCGACGAAGACGACGTGCGGCTGGTAGGCCTTCGCCTCCTCGGTCGTCATCTGGCCGTAGGCGATCAGGATCACCAGGTCGCCCGGGTGCACGAGCCGGGCGGCCGCGCCGTTGATGCCGATCACGCCGGACCCGCGCTCGCCGGCGATCGTGTAGGTCTCGAGCCGGGCGCCGTTGGTGATGTCGACGATGTGCACCAGCTCGCCGGCGAGCAGGTCGGCCGCGTCGAGCAGGTCCTCGTCGACGGTGACCGAGCCGACGTAGTGCAGGTCGGCCTGGGTCACCGTGGCGCGGTGGATCTTCGACTTCATCATGGTGCGCAACATCAGTTGCTCTCCTTCTCAGTCGGCTCGGTGGCGGGCCCTCCGAAGGTGAGGGCCAGGTTGTCGATCAGCCGGGTGGTCCCGACCCGAGCGGCGATGAGCGCCCGGGCGGGGGTGCCGGGCTCCACCTCGCTCGGCAGCTCGGCGAGGTCCGGGGTCCGGATCTCGAAGTAGTCGAGGTCGACGCCGTCGGCGACCCGGAGCTCGGCACGGGCCGCGTCCAGGGCGGCCTCCACGCCGTACGGCGCCTCGCGGCCGGCCGCGTGCAGCACCCGGTTGAGGGCGGCGGCCTGCCGGCGCTGCTCGGCGTCGAGGTAGCGGTTGCGGCTCGATCGGGCGAGCCCGTCGTCCTCGCGGTCGGTGGGCGCGCCGACGATCTCGAGCGCGCCGTGACTGCCGCTGATGCAGAGGTCGGCGACCAGCTGCCGGATCAGCACCAGCTGCTGGTAGTCCTTCTGACCGAAGATCGCGATGTCCGGCCGGACCAGCCCGAACAGCTTGGCGACCACGGTCAGCACCCCCGGAAGTGCCCGGGGCGGGTGCGGCCCTCGAGGATCTCGGCCAGCGGACCGGGGTCGACGGTGACCGCCGCGTCGTCCCCGTCGCGGGGGACGCCGCCCGGGTACATCTCGGCCACGGTCGGCGCGAACACCACGTCGGCGCCCTCACGACCGCACATCTCCAGGTCCTCGTCGAACGTGCGCGGGTAGCGGTCGAGGTCCTCGTTGGGCCCGAACTGGAGCGGGTTCACGAAGATCGACACGACGACGGCACCGTTGTCGCCCGCACGCTCGCGGGCGAGCCGGATCAGGCCCGCGTGGCCCTCGTGCAGCGCGCCCATGGTCGGCACGAGCACCGACGCCTCGTCCCTCGGCTCCTCAGGGCGAGCGGAGGCGGCTCGCTTGGCAGCGAGCAGCGTGACCAGGTCGGCACGAGTGCGCGCGACGACCGGGGCCGTCACAGCGGTGGTCACGATCAGTGCTCCTGGTGCCGCCGGTCGAGGAAGTCGCTCTGGCGACTGTCACGAGACCCAGCACGAGGCGCGGCAGCGTCCAGAACGTTGCGGATCTTCAACGCCTGGATGGGCAGCAACCGACCGTCGGTCACCGCGCGGTCGAGCGTGCTGCGGGCCATGGCGACGTACGACGGAAGCGTGTCGGGCCGGTTGGCGGTGATGTCCTCGAGGTGGGCGGCGACGGTCTTGACGTCGCCCCGCACGATCGGGCCGGTCAGCGCGGCGTCACCGTGCTCGAGTGCGTTGTCGAGCGCGGCCTCGAGCAACGGGCGGAGGGTGCCGGCCGGGTCGGCGGAGCCGGCGGCGGCGAGCAGCTCCATCGCCTCGGTGACGAGGGTGACCAGGTGGTTGGCGCCGTGGGCGAGACCCGCGTGGTAGAGCGTGCGCATCTCTTCCGGCACCCAGGTCGGGCGGCCGCCGAGCTCCTCGACGAGCTGCTCGGCGAGCGGGCGCTCGGCGGGGTCGGCGGTGAGGCCGAAGACGGTGCCGTCGAGGCGGTCGAGGTCGACGGCCGTGCCGGTGAAGGTCATCGCCGGGTGGAGCGCGATCACGCGGGCGCCCGACGGCCGCGGCGGGCGCGAGCACGGCGAGGCCGTGCCGGCCGGAGGTGTGCACGACGTACTGGCCCTCGCGGAGCGCGCCGGAGTCGGCCAGCACGCGTACGACGTTCGGCAGCATGTCGTCGGGAACGGTGAGGAGGAGTACGTCGCAGCCGCGCGCGACGGCGCTCGGCTTCTCGATCGGAACGCCCGGCAGCAGGGTGGCGGCGCGTTCGCGGGAGGCGTCGGACTCACCGGCGACGGTGGTGACGGGGTGGCCGGCCTCGCGAAGGCGGGCGGCCAGCACGGCGCCGACCTTGCCGGCGCCGATCACGCCGATGCTCAGCGCGGGGCGCGCAGGCGACCACGACGACTGGGTCATCTGTTTCGAACCTTTCGTTCCAATCCCTCCGACCACCCGCTCGTGTGCGGGCCGGGGTGGGTACCGGACGTTTGCTCATTCGATGTAACGCAAGCGTAGGTCCAACCGATGCCGGGGCGACAGGTCACGGCCGAGTGACATGGACCACCTCCCTCCGCGAATCCGGGAAGATCACCCGTCGAACCGGCCGGACTCGGCCGGTGATTCCTCCCGGATTCGCGGCGAGTACGGTTCTGGGTGTGTTCAAGCGCCGTCAGCCCCCGCCTCGGGTAAGCGTGGTGGTCGCCGGCGTACGACGTGGCGGCGTACCTCCCCGCCTGCCTCGACAGCCTGCTCGGGCAGACCCTGCGCGAGCTCGAGGTCGTGGTGGTCGACGACGGCGCCACCGACGACTCCGGGGCGATCGCCGATGCCTACGCCGCTCAGGGACCCCCGGGTGCGGGTGGTGCACATCGAGAACCGCGGCCTCGGTGCCGCTCGCAACGAGGGGATCCGGCACGCCCGCGGTGAGTACCTCGGGTTCTGCGACGCCGACGACCTGATGACGCCGCGGGCGCTCGAGCTGCTGCTCGCGCTTGGCGCAGGAGACGGGCGCGCCCCTGGTGACCGGCAACGTGGTCCGGCTGGAGGGCGACCGGCGTCCGGGGCTGCCGTGGATGAACCGACTGCACGCCGACCGCGGCGCGATCGTCATCGACGACCTGCCGGAGCTCCTCGGCGACGTCTTCGCGTGGAACAAGCTCTTCCGCCGCGACTTCTGGGACAGCGCCGGGCTGACCTGGCCGGAGCGGATCCGCTACGAGGACCAGCCGTGCACGACGGACGCCTACCTGCGGGCCGGCCGGATCGGCGTCACGCCCGAGGTCGTCTACCACTGGCGGATGCGCGACGACGGCACGTCGATCACGCAGCAGCGGGCGACCTTCGCCGACCTCACCGATCGCTGGACGACCAAGCGGATGGCACTCACCTCCGTCGAGGAGTACGGCGTCAGCCGGCGTCACCGAGGTCTTCCGCGACCGGGTGCTGCCGGGTGACATGGGCCAGTACTTCGTGAACATCCCCGACTGCTCCGACGAGTGGTGGGACCTGCTGGTCACCGGCGTGCGGGAGTTCTGGGGCGAGCAACGGTCGTTGACGGGCAGCACGCTCCCGCCCGCGCAACGCCTGATCGGGTGGCTGGTCGAGCAGGACCGACGTGCGGACGCCGCGCTGGTGAGCGCCTACGCGCGCGGCGCTCGGCAGGCCGCTCCGCGGGTCACCGACCCCGACGGATCGGTCCGCGTCGACGTACCCGGCGGACCGGACCGTCGCCCGGAGGCGATGCGCTCGGACCCGGCGCTGATCGACCCGGTCGCGAGCCGCGAGCCGTGGCCCCGGACGCGTCAACTGCGGCCCGGCAGCTGCGCGCGCCGGCGAAGCCGCACGGTGCGAAGCTCCTAGGCCGACTCGAGGGACGGCGAGCACCGTCGCGACGCGCTCGCGATCGAGGAGACCCTGCTCCTCCAGAACTCTGGCCACGTCCTCGGGCGACTCCCGGTCGACCGTGACGCGCGCGATCAGCTCACCCAGCGTCGTGTTGTCCAGCGCGCGCCATCAGTGCCTCGAGCGGCTCCTGCACGTCGGGGTGCTCGTCCAGGAACTCCGTGGACACGGCCGGCACGAGGTTCTGTGCGGGCTGGATGCCGCGGTCGTCCTCGAGCAGGACCAGGCCCTGGTCGTCGAGGGTGCCGTCGAGGGTGCCGGTCTGGCCGAGCTCGCGACTCGCCGTCGATCACCGACGCGTAGGTCTGCGGCGTGGCGTAGCCGAGCGGCAGCAGCTCGATGTCGATGCCGTAGACCTCGGTGAGCCCGACCTCGCAGTCGTCGCGGCCCTCGCAGTCGGCGATGCGCGGCGCAGCTTGATCGACTGACCCTCGAGGTCGGAGAGCTCGGTGACCCCGTTCTCCTCGGAGTAGTCCTGGGTGACGAAGTAGGCGTTCTGCGACGCCGCGTCGGAGGCCGCGAGCAGAGTGATGCCCTTCTCCTCCAGCAGCGGCGCCATCGCGGTCAGCGTCTCGTCGAGGTCGCTGGTGCTGATGGCAGCGGCGTCCTCGCCGTTGGCGTCGGTGTTGAGCTGGTCGCCGAGGCCGGCGACGTACTCGGGAACGATGTCGACGGACCCGGGGAACTCGGCGAGATAGGCGGGGCGGGTGTCGACGAGCTTGGTCTCGACCTCGTAGCCGAGGTCCTCGAGGATCTCGGCGTACATCGCGGTCACCAGCGCGGCCTCGTCGAAGCTCTGGCTGGCCAGGGTGACGTTGCCGCCTCCTCCGGATCCACTGTCGTTGTCGGCGTCGTCGTCGGCGACGTCGTCGCCGGCGCAGCCGGCGGTGAGCAGGAGGCCGCCCGAGACGACGGCAGCAAGGAGAGTGCGGCGGATGGTCATGGAGTGTCTACCTTCTGTGTCCCGCGGCCAGTACCGCGCGTGTCCGGTCGGCGGGGAGCTCCCGCCCGGCGTCATCGACGCCGTCCGAGACACCCTAGACGCAGGCGCGGACAACGGTGGTCAGGTTGTGGCGGAGACCTTGCTGCGCGGAGGCTCGACCGCTCGCTGCGCCCCGGCCGCGACCAGCTCGAGGATCAGCGCCGCGACGGCCACGACGAGGGCGGCGCCGATGCCCTCGCTGTAGTGGTTGCGGGCGAATCCGGACACGATGATCGCGCCGACGCCCGGCCCCGCCACCAGCGCGGCGATCGTCGCCGTCGCCCACACCTGGACCAGGGCCAGCCGGACGCCCGACATCATCAGCGGCAGCGCCAGCGGCAGCTCGACCCGCCAGAACCGCTGCGCGCCGGACATGCCCATCCCGTCGGCGGCCTCGAGCACGTCGTCCGGCACCTCGCGGACCGCGGTGTACGCGTTGGTCACCAGCGGCGGCAGCGCGAAGAGGGCGAGCGCGATCAGCGTCGCGAGGCCGGCCCGGCCGTAGGGGCCGAGCTGCGCGGGGCCGGGCCAGTCGGCAGTGACGAGTACGGCGAGCAGCGCGAAGGTCGGGATCGCCCGGCCGATGTTGGAGATGTTGATCGCCAGGAAGCCGCCCCGGCCGATGTGGCCGAGCCAGAGCGCGAGCGGGAGGCCGATGACCACACCGAGCACCAGCGCGGTCACCGTCAGCAGCAGCTGCTCGGCCAGCCGGTCGAGCAGTCCGCCCGTGCCGGTCCAGCTCGACGAGGTCGTGAGGTACTCCCAGGTCAGCCCGAAGAGGCTCATCGCGCCGCCTGCCGGGTCCAGGGGGTCATCAGCCGTTGGGCGACGACGAGCACGACGTCGAGGAGCAGCGCGAGCACCACGCAGAGGACGGCAGCGGTGACCAGCTCGGCACGGAAGTTGCGCTGCACCCCGTGCGAGATCAGGTCGCCGAGCCCGCCGTACGCCACCAGGGTGCCGACCGTCGTGAGCGCGACCGTCGAGACGGTGGCCACCCGCATGGCGGCGACCAGGACCGGGAGCGCGAGCGGCAGCTGCACCTTGAAGAGCAATCGCATCTGTCCGTAGCCCAGACCCACCGCGGACTCGACGACGTCGTCGGGCACCGACCGGAATCCGTCGAGGAACCCCCGCACCAGCACGGTGAGGGCATAGATGCCGAGCCCGATCACCACCGTGGTCGCCGAGAGCCCGGTGAACGGGACGAGGATCGGCAGCAACGCCAGCGACGGGATCGTGTAGAGGCCGGTGCTGATGCCGAGGATCGTCGACTCAAGGCGGGGAAGCCGCCGCGCGGCCAGCGCCAGGGGGAACGCCAGGACCAGGCCGAGCAGCACAGCGGCGACGGTGATCTGAAGGTGCTCGGTGGTCGCGGCGATGATGTCGTCCTGCCGGTCCTCGACGTACTGGGCGCACCACCACTCGTTGACCAGGGCGCTGTAGCAGCTCGGCTCGCTCGCCTCCGCCGGCGCCGTCCCGAGCCCGGCTCCCAGTAGGGTCACGGCATGGACGCTACCGCGGACCAGGAAGTGGCAGAGCCGATGATCCGGCTCACCGGCGTCAGCAAGACGTACGCCGACGGCACGGTCGCGGTGCAGGAGCTCGACCTCGACGTCGGGCGCGGCGAGCTGGTCTGCCTGGTCGGCCCTTCCGGCTGCGGCAAGTCGACGACGCTGAAGATGATCAACCGGCTGGTCGAGCCCAGCACCGGCCTGATCGAGATCGAGGGCCGCGACGTCACCCACGCCGACCCGGTCAAGCTGCGGCGCGGGATCGGCTACGTCATCCAGCAGATCGGGCTGTTCCCGCACCAGCGGATCATCACCAACGTGATGACGGTGCCGCTGCTGTACGGCGAGTCGAAGGCGACCGCGCGGGAACGCGCGCGCGAGCTGCTGTCACTCGTCGGCCTCGACCCGGACCAGTACGGCGACCGCTATCCCCATCAGCTCTCCGGCGGTCAACGGCAGCGCGTCGGCGTGGCGAGGGCGCTCGCCGCGGATCCGCCGGTGCTGCTGATGGACGAGCCGTTCGGCGCGGTGGACCCGGTGGTGCGCGGCCGGCTCCAGGAGGAGTTCCGCCGGTTGCAGCGCGAGCTCGGGAAGACCGTCGTGTTCGTGACGCACGACATCGACGAGGCGGTGCTCCTGGGTGACCGGGTGGCGGTGTTCGCCGAGGGTGGACGGTTGCTGCAGTACGACACCCCGGCACGGCTGCTCGCCCATCCGGTCAACGACGAGGTGGCGACGTTCGTCGGCGCCGAGCGCGGCCTGCGCCGACTGTCGGTGACGCTGATCGACCACGCGCACCTCGAGCCGGTCGACGGCGTCAAGGCGGCCGAGCTCGCCTCCACCGTCGCCGTCGGCGCCACCCTCGAGGAGGCGCTCGCGATGATGCTGCGCGACGACCGGGCGATGGTCGGGGTGACCGACGGCCCCAGGTTCGTCGGCGTACTCACGCCCGCCGGCGTCCACCGAGCCTTGCGGGAATCGCTGCAGGGCTGAAATGCGGATAGTCCCCGACGAAAAGCACCGGAACTGTGGGGCTTCCGGTGCTTTTCGGCGGGGGACTATCGCAGTTGGTGTGTCAGGCGGACTTGATCTGTTGCGCGACGAGGGCGGCCTCGGCGGACTCCCACTGGGCGGTGAGCATGTCGACCTCGACCTCGAGCTCGGCCACCCGGACGACCGCCTGGGTGGCGCGTTCCTCGGCGTCACCGAGGCGCTCGCCGAGGTTGGAGTTCTCGCGCTCGGCGTAGACGAGCTGCTCCTGGACCTCGGTGAGGTTGCGACGGGCCTCGGCCAGCTCCTCGGCCGTGTCGGCGAGGCGGCGCTCCAGCCGGGAGACGGTCGCGTCGCGCTTGGCGATCTGACCCTGCATGTCGGCGGCGAACTCGACGCCCTCGGCGGAACGCCGGGTGTCGATGTCGCGGAACGCCACCGCCTGTGCGGCGCGGTCGCGAGCGGCCTCGACGCGCGAGGCCAACAGCTCGCTGTGGGTGATCTTGGTGGCGACGGCGCCCAGGAGTACGGCGAACCCGCCGGCAACGGTCACGGCCAGCCACGAGCCGGTGACCGCGGTGCCGGCAACCGCCGCGGCGGCTCCCAGCAGTAGGAGAACGGCGACCACGACCCGGGTCGACCGCTGACGACGGCGGGAGCTGCCCGCAGATGTAGTCATGTGACTGAGGTTACTTTGTGTGGTCAGTGTTTCTGATGCGACACGCGCGCTCGAGGAGCAGCGCGGCGACCACACCCAACAGGCCGGCGCCGGCGGCGGCCAGGGACGGCCACAGCCGGCCGTTGTCCTCAGGAGCGCTGATCCAGCTCAGGGCGTAGCCGAGGTAGCCGCCTCCCACGAGAGCGGCGACGAGCACGCAGGCGCGGGCCAGCACCAGCCGGTTGACCGCCTGGTGCGGCAGCAGCCGCTCCCGTCGTACGTGGACGGTCCGCCAGGTCGCCCACGCCACGTAGCCCAGGATCGCGGCGAGCAGCAGCAGCGCGAGCGGCTGGGCCCACGAGACGAGCGGCGGCACGTTGCCCATCCGGTCGCTGATCACGTGCAGCGCCCAACCACAGACCAGCCCGACCAGTGCCCAGCCGACCACGACTCCGGGCGACGTCGGCCGGAGGTTGCCCTGGGGCTCCTCGGGCTCGACGGGGTCCTCGGCCTCCGGCGGGACCTGGTCGTCCCTCACCCCGGACCCACCGATTTCCGCCTGCTGCGCGCCACCATGCGGGCACGCTGGCGGCGTTGCCGACGCTCGAAAGACGCCCAGTCTGCCGTCGCATCGGCGCCTTGCCATCGCACCCGCCTGGTGTCGCTCGCGACGGCGGCCATCGGTGGATCCGGGGTCACTCGTCAGACTCGAGCACCAGGTCGTCGCGCCGGGTGAGGCCGTCGGTGCCGACCTTGTCGAGCAGCACCGAGATCGGCCCCACGCCCGGGATCTCCGCGTCGGGCTCGAGGTCCAGCCACGGCTGCAGCACGAAGCCGCGCTCGTGGGCCTGCGGATGGGGAAGCTGAAGCGCCTCGGTGTCGCTGCGCCGGTCGCCGACCACGATCAGGTCGACGTCGAGGGTGCGCGGCGCATTGACGCCATGACTGCGGTCGCGGTCGTAGGCGTCCTCGATCGCGAGGGCGCGGTCGAGCAGCCGGTGCGCGGCCAGGGTGGTGTCCATCAGGACCACGGCGTTGAGGAACTTCGGGGAGTCCGGCGGGCAGTCGACCGGCTCGCTCTCGTAGACCGGCGACAGCCCGGTGATCCACACGTCAGGGGTGTCGGCGAGGGCGTCGACCGCGCCCTGCAGGTTGGAGAGCCGCTCGCCGAGGTTGGACCCCAGCCCGACGACGACCCGACGGATCGGCCGCATCTCACCGGTGAGGGTGTCGGCATCGATGATGTTCGGGTTGGGCGTCTCACTCATCGTCGGCCTCTCCCTTTCCGGGGGATGTCGGGGGTCGGTGTCGGGTGATTGTCAGCTGTACGTCCGCGAACTTCGCCTCGATCGGCGCGTCCGGCTTGTGCACGGTTATCCGCGTCCATTCAACACGAGCGTCCAAGAGGCAGACACCGGCGATCCGAGTAGCGAGAGTCTCGATCAGGTCGACCGGTTCCCCCTGAACCGCCGCCGCAACCTCGTCGACGAGACTTCCGTAGTCGATCGTGTCGCGCAAGTCGTCCGAGGCCGCCGCAGGGGCGCTGTCGACGCCCAGGGTCAGGTCGATCACGAAGCGCTGACCGTCGCGCCGCTCGTGCTCGAAGACGCCGTGATGGCCCCAGCACTCGATGCCGATCACGCTCAGTTCGATCCGTCATTCTTCCCTCCCGAGTCGGTCCATCGCGGCTGAGTACGTCGCGCGTCGCGCGGACGTCGTGCACGCGCACGCCCCAGACGCCATGGAGCACCAGCGTCGCAAGGATCGCAGCGTGGGCGAGCTCCCGTTCGCCGACCGGACGGGGGGTGCCGTCGGGTCCGGCCAGCAGCTCGCCGAGGAAGCGCTTGCGGCTGGCACCGACCAGCACCGGGAAGCCGAGCTCCTGGACCAGGCCGATCCGGCCGAGCAGCTCCCAGTTCTGGTCCGGGGTCTTCGCGAAGCCGAGTCCGGGATCGAGCACGACCCGCGCGTCATCGATGCCGGCCGCACGGATGGCGTCGACCCGCGCGCGCAGCTCGTCGGCCACGACCGCGGCGACGTGTCCGTCGTACGACGTGAAGTCACGCATCCGGTCGCTGTGGGCCCGCCAGTGCATGGCGACGTACCTGACGTCGGGCGCCGCGTCGGCCACGACGTCCAGGATCGTGGGGTCGGCGAGGCCACCGGACACGTCGTTGACGACCCGGGCGCCCGCGGCGAGCGCCGCCGTCGCGACCTCCGCGCGCATGGTGTCGACGGACACGATCGCGCCGTCGGCGGCGAGCGCCTCGATGACGGGTACGACGCGACCCAGCTCCTCCTCGACGAGCGGCCGGGTCGCGCCCGGCCGGGTCGACTCACCGCCGACGTCGAGGATGTCGGCACCGTCCGCCAGCAGCTGCCGCCCGTGCGCGATCGCGCGCTCGGCGTCGAGGAACAGCCCGCCGTCGGAGAACGAGTCGGGCGTGACGTTGACGACCCCCATCACCAGCGGCGCCTGCGTCATGCGCGGCAGGCTATCCCGCCGCCGCGGCGACCGGTCGGGGTCGTTGTCCCCAGGCCTCCGGACCATCTTTGACACGCGCCTGTCCCGGGTGATTCATTTGTCCCAATCTGAACATCGATCAATCGAGGTCGGTGTCGATCGACTCGGGGGTGCACATGCGCCGATTGCTGGTCCTGCTCACCATGGTGGCCCTGCTGCCACTGACGATCACTCAGGGCGCGACCGCGCGCTCGACGGAAGAGACGTCCACGACACCGCGTGCTCGTGCCCTGCACCTGGTGAAGAAGTACGGCGATCTCGCGGACATCATCTGCGAGAAGAAGCGGGCGGCTCACGACAACCCTGGCCCGTGCAAGCGGGTCCTCACCCTCCGGACGAGCTACCGCTTCAAGCCCGCCAACCCGGCCCGTCAGCTGGCGCAGCAGAACGAGTTCTGGTGCAAGGACTGGTCGGCGGTCGCGCGCGGCATCTACTACGTGAACTGGAAGGAAGAGGCCAAGGGGAGGTACTGCTGGATCGAAGGACCGCGCTTCCCCGAGATCTACAAGAACAACTGGCGCTGCGGCTACAACTCCGCGATCGGCTACGACGTCCGGGTCGAGGACTGCTGGGACGAGCGGCGCGCCGGCGACACGACCGCCGGCTGGTGGATCTCGGTCTACGACAAGTTCCGAGTCACCGCCGCCTTCCGTGGCTTCCCGTTCCACTGGACGCACCAGTTCCACGTCAACCTCCACCCCACCGGCGTCATCACGCTGAAGAACGACGGCTGATGGGCGAGGGCGGGTGGGTGCCTCCGCGCTACGACGAGGGCGCAGGCACTCACCTGCCCGACCCCGCCGACCCGGCGCGCTGTCTCTGCGGCCACACGTGGCCGGCTCCACCCTCCGAGGAGGAGTTCTCAGAGCATCGCTTCGGGCCGAAGTCCGTCAGCGAGTGCCGTGCATGATCAGGCTCATCGCCTCGTGACGGGTCGCGGCGTTGTGCATGGTGCCGCGGATCGCCGAGGTGATGGTGCGTGAGCCGGCCTTCTTCACCCCGCGCATCGTCATGCAGAGGTGCTCGGCCTCGACCACCACGATCACGCCGCGGGCCTCGAGGATCTTCATCAGCGCGTCGGCGATCTGGGTGGTGAGCCGCTCCTGCACCTGCGGCCGCTTGGCGTAGACGTCGACCAGCCGGGCCAGCTTGGACAGCCCGGTGATCTTGCCGCTCTCGGCCGGGATGTAGCCGACGTGCGCGACTCCCGTGAACGGCACCAGGTGGTGCTCGCACATCGACCACAGCTCGATGTCGCGCACCAGGACCATCTCGTCGTGGCCGAGGTCGAAGGTCGTGGTGAGCACGTCCTCGGGCCGGCTGCGCAGACCGGCGGTCAGCTCGGCGTACGCACGGGCGACCCGGGCCGGGGTCTCGAGCAGGCCCTCGCGCTCCGGGTCCTCGCCGATCGCGATGAGGAGCTCGCGGACCGCGGCCTCGGCACGCTCCTGGTCGAACGCGGGGACCGCCGCAGGGTCCCGGTCCGGTGTGTGAATGGGATCGGCCACGCGAGCTCTAGGCGCCCGATCGGAGGGGCGGGGCGGCTGCGGTCCGTCGGAGGGCGGCGTGACCGGCGCCGCCGTAGACGTCGCCACCCGGCCCCGGCGGGGTGAGTACGGCGCCGCCCTCGCGGTCGTCCTCGGGAGCGGTGCCGTTGGTGGTGCCGTTGGCGGCCCGCCTGCGGATCTCCTCGGGGATCTCCACCGGGGGGATCGTCGACGGGACCCGGGTGGGCGACCCGGTCCAGGCCGGCCGCTCCGGGCGCAGCCTGAGCGCCGTGAAGATCTCGGCCACCTCGGCCTTGTCGAGGGTCTCCTTGTCGAGCAGCTCGAGCACCAGCGCATCGAGCACGTCGCGGTTCTCCTCGAGGATGTCGAACGCCTCCTGGTGGGCGACGGCGAGGAACTTCTTGGTCTCGTCGTCGATCATCGCGGCGACGTCCTCGGAGTAGTTGCGCGAGTGGCCGATGTCGCGGCCGAGGAACGGCTCCGCGTTGGACTCACCGAGCTTGATCGCACCGAGCCGCTCGGTCATGCCGTACTGCGTCACCATCGCTCGGGCCAGGCTGGTGGCCTTCTCGATGTCGTTGCCGGCACCGGTGGTCGGGTCGTGGAAGATCAGCTCCTCCGCCGCCCGGCCGCCGAGCATGTAGGCGAGCTTGTCGAGCATCTCGCTGCGGGTCTGGGAGTACTTGTCCTCGTCCGGCAGCACCATCGTGTAGCCGAGCGCCCGGCCCGCGCGGCAGGATCGTGATCTTGTGGACCGGGTCGGTGCCCGGCAGCGCCGCCGCGACGAGGGCGTGGCCGCCCTCGTGGTAGGCGGTGATCAGCTTCTCCTTCTCCGTCATCAGTCGGGAGTTGCGCTGCGGGCCGGCGATGACCCGGTCGATCGCCTCGTCGAGCGCGCTGACGCGAAGATCTGCTTCTGGTTGTTGCGCGCGGTCAGCAGCGCGGCCTCGTTGAGCACGTTGGCCAGGTCGGCACCGCTGAAGCCTGGCGTACGACGGGCCACGGCCATCAGCTCCACGTCGGGGCTCAGCGGCTTGCCCCGCGAGTGCACCTCGAGGATCTGCTTGCGGCCGGCCAGGTCGGGCGCGTCGACGCCGATCTGGCGGTCGAACCGACCGGGGCGCAGCAGCGCCGGGTCGAGGACGTCGGGCCGGTTGGTCGCGGCGATCAGGATCACGCCGCCGCGGACGTCGAAGCCGTCCATCTCGACCAGCAGCTGGTTGAGCGTCTGCTCGCGCTCGTCGTGACCGCCGCCCATGCCGGCGCCGCGGTGGCGACCGACGGCGTCGATCTCGTCGATGAAGACGATCGCCGGGGCGTTCTCCTTCGCCTGCTCGAACAGGTCGCGGACGCGGGACGCACCCACACCGACGAACATCTCGACGAAGTCGGAGCCGGAGATCGAGTAGAACGGCACGCCGGCCTCACCGGCGACCGCCCGCGCGAGCAGGGTCTTGCCGGTGCCGGGAGGGCCGTAGAGCAGCACGCCCTTGGGGATCTTGGCGCCGACCGCCTGGAACTTGGCCGGCTCCTGGAGGAACTCCTTGATCTCGCCGAGCTCCTCGATCGCCTCGTCGCAACCGGCGACGTCGGCGAAGGTGGTCTTCGGCATGTCCTTGCTGATCATCTTGGCCTTGGACTTGCCGAACTGCATCACGCCCCGGCCGCCGCCCTGGACGTTGTTCATGAGGAAGATGAACAGCAAGATGATCAGCGCGAACGGCAGCAGCGTGGCGAGGAGCGAGCCGAGCAGGCTGGGCTGGGGGTTCTCGGAGTTGGACTTCTCGATGCTGCCCTCGGCGACCTGCTCGTCGACCGCGGCGAGGATCGTCTCCTGCTGACCCTGGATGTAGTGGGTCATCACCTTGTCGCCGTCGTCGCGGCTGCCGCTGTCGAGCGTCGCCTCGATCGTCTGGTCGCCGTCGATGAAGTTGATCTCCTTGACGTCGCCTTCGGCGATGTACTCGCTCATCTGGGAGGTCGAGACCTCGTCGTACCCCCCGCCGGGCGCGAGGAACTCCAGGGCAAGCAGGACGGCGAGGACCGCAACCACGATCCACACCCAGGGACCCCTGAACACGCGCTTCACAGACTCATTAGCTCCTACCGGGTCCCTCGGGACCCCATCCCCGGGCCTTCTGGTCGTGGCCCGGGCACCACTGATCCGACGACGTTACCTGCCGCCGCACAGCATCATTGTCGCAGCCCGGTGGTAGGACGGAAGCCCCAACGACCGACCGGAGGTCGGAGGTACGTCGCACCTGGTCCGTTGTGACTAGGACGGCCCGCACCTCGGACGACCGCAAGACGCCAAGGATCCGCAGCCCGTGACCGCGTCGACCGCGGCGCGGCAGCGTGTCGCCTGGCGGGCGAAGCCCGCATCGTGGGGTGCCCGCGGGCCGAGCGAAGCGAGGTCCGTGCTGCGCTCCGCGATCGGCGACACGCTCGCGCAATTAGGAGTAGACGTGTGGGGCGAGGGTGCCGATGTCGCGCAGGTTGCGGTATCGCTCCCGGTAGTCGAGGCCGTAGCCGACCACGAACTCGTTGGGGATGTCCCAGCCGACGTACTTGACGTCGACCGGCATCTGGAGCGCCTCGGGCTTGCGCAGGAGGGTGCAGATCTCGACGCTCGCCGGGCCGCGGGAGCCCAGGTTGGACGTCAGCCACGACAGCGTGAGGCCGGTGTCGATGATCTCGTCGACGATGACGACGTGGCGGCCGGTGATGTCGGCGTCGAGGTCCTTGAGGATCCGGACCACGCCGGACGACTTGGTGCCGGAGCCGTACGACGACACCGCCATCCAGTCCATCTCGACGTGCCGGCCGAGCGCGCGCGCCAGGTCGGCCATGACCATCACCGCACCGCGAAGGACGCCGACGATCACGAGGTCCTTGCCCTCGTAGTCACGCTCGATCTCCTGCGCCAGCTCACCGAGCCGGTCGACGATCTGCTTCTCCGTGAACAGCACCTCGACGAGGTCGTTCTCGACTTCCCCAGCATCCATGAGCGTCAGGTTGACACAGGGGTCGGCCGGAACCGCAGGTGTCCTCCGTCCCGATAGGCGGTGACGTGCCCGGGGAGCTGCACCTCGCCCCTGATCTCCTTCGCCGCGAGGTCGATCAGAGCACGGATGTGGACGTGGAAGAGCTCGCTGTCGACGGCCCCGGCCTCGAGGGCGGCCAGCCTCAGCACCCGGGAGGCGACCGCTCGATAGTGGTCGTAGAGCGGGCGGAGCGGGATGCCGTCGCCGTCGGCGGAGGCGCGGAGCTCGTCGTACGCCGTCCGCGCCAGCGCGTCGAGCGCCTCCACGTCGTCGCGCACCTGGTCTGCGGTGCGGGCCAGGGCGGCCGCGACACCAGGGCCGAGGTTCTCCTCCAGCACCGGCAGCACGGCGCGGCGCACGCGCACCCGGGTGAAACTGGGGTCCTCGTTGTGCGGGTCGTCCCAGAAGTCGAGGCCCTCGACCTGGCAGGCCGTCACCGTGTCGTCGCGAGACACGTCGAGCAGCGGCCGGGCGTAGTGGTCGAAGGCGCGACGCATGCCGGCCAGCGACCGCCCGCCGGAGCCGCGGGTCAGGCCGAGGAGCACCGTCTCGGCCTGGTCGTCGCGGGTGTGGCCCAGCAGCACGAGCGCGGCGCCGAGCTGCTCGCGCAGCTGCTCGAGCACGTCGTACCGCGCCTGCCGGGCGGCCGCCTCCGGACCCTGTCCGTCGCCCACGACCTCGACCCGGACCGTCGCCGTCTCGTCGACGCCCAGCGCGACGAGCTGGGCGACGACCCGCGCCGCCTGGTCGGCCGAACCCGGCTGCAGCCCGTGGTCGACGGTCGCGCCGACCACCCGGAGACCGATCTTGTGTCCTTCGAAGACGCTGGCCGACGCGAGCGCCAGGGAGTCGGCTCCTCCCGAGCAGGCGACCACCACCGCGTCGCCGGGTTCGAGCTCGGAGAGCACTTCGCGGACACCCCGCCGGCAGGAGGCGATCGCGGGGTGCAGAGACATGGCGCTAGTTCAGCACGCGACGGATCCAGCCGTCATGGTCGCTGAGCTCGGCCTTCGACGGCAGGTGCGCCGCCTCGGCCCAGACGGCGTTGAACTCGTCCATGCCGACCTTGTCGACGACGGCGCGGACGAACTTGGCGCCGTCGCGGTACTGCGCCATCTTGGCCTCGAGACCGAGCAGCCGGCGGAGGATCTTGTCGAGGGTGCCGATCCCCTGGCGGCGCTTGGTGAACTTGGCCCGGATCTCCTTGACCGAACCGATGACCTGGGGGCCGACGTCGTCCATCACGACATCCGCGTGGCCCTCGAGCAGCGACATCATCCCGGTGACCCGGTCGAGGATCTCGCGCTGTGCCGGGGTGCTGAACATGTCGACGATGCTGCCGCCGTTGCGGCTGCTCTTGATCGCCTCGGTGATCCGCTCCAGACCGCCGTCGAGCAGCGAGCCCGGCTCGACGGTCTCGCTGATCGCATCGATCTCGGAGAAGAGGTGCCCGCGCATCCACGGCACCGCGGTGAACTGCACCCGGTGCGTCTCCTCGTGCAGGCACACCCAGAGCCGGAAGTCGGTGGGATCGACGCCGAGCTCGCGCTCGACGTGGACGATGTTCGGCGCGACCAGCAGCAGCCGGCCCGACGGCTCGTAGAACGGGTCGAACTGGCCGAGCACCTTGCTGGCGAGGAAGCCGAGCAGGCCGCCCACCTCGACACCGGTGACCTTGGAGCCGACGGCCTGGGCGATCCGGCCGGGCTCGCGCTCTTCGAGGACCTTGCGCATCATCGGCGCGGTCGCGACCTTGAAGCCGTCCGCGTTGGCCTGCACCCAACCCGGCCGGTCGACGACCAGCACCGGCGCGGTGCCGCGAGGGGCGCTGAGCCCCGTGAACTCATGCACCAGCCCGGTGCTGCGATCCGCGTCCGCACGCAGCTCGGCGACGACGTCGTCCGCCTCGGTCCGGGTGACCGTCGGACCCTCACCCGCCAGCATCGAACCGATCGAGACGGCGAGCGACCAGTCCACCATCGGCGGACCGGCTTCCGGGTCCAAGCGGTCCTCGCGCTCGATCGTCATGTCGTGAAGCGTACGGGTGGGATGTGCGCGCATCCGCCGACCCGGTAATCAGCGGGCGCAGTGACAGGCGCCGAGCGCGGACGCGGCGTTGTCCATCGCGACCTGGGCCAGGCCGCTCCGGTTCGGTCGCACCTGGTCGGCGATCATCGCGAAGACCAGGAGCGACCCGTCGAGATCGACGGCGATGCCGGCCAGCGAGGTGACCCCGGTGAGGGTGCCCGTCTTGGCGCGCACCCGGCCCGGTCCCTCGGGGGCGCCCTGGTCGAACCGGTCGGAGAGGGAGCCGGTGAAGCCGGCGACCGGGAGGCTGCTCACGACCGCCCGCAGGCCGGGCTGGTCGTCGGAGGCGGCCCACCGGATCACGTCGACCAGCAGCTGCGGGGACATCTCGTTCTCGCGGGAGAGGCCGCTGCCGTCGTACAGGACGCTGCCGCGCATGTCGACGTCGTTGGCCTTCAACACCCGCTCGACCCCGGTCTGGCCGCCGACGAACGACCCGTCGCCCTGGTCGGCGAGCCCGACGTGGCGCAGCAGCACCTCGGCGGCCTCGTTGTCGCTCACCTCGAGGATCCGCTGCACGATCTGCGCCAGCGTGGCCGATTCGACCGACGCCACCTCGTCCGCGCCGCGGTCGGTGACCGTCGCCTCGGGCGTCCCGATCACCTGGATCCCCGCCGCCAGGAGCGCCTGGGCGAACACTGACGCGGCGGTCAACGAGGGATCGGACACCTTGCCGTAGCCGATGGGGTCCCGGCCCTCGTCCACCCACAGCGAGGTGATCGGCGAGACCACGTCGTCGGGGATGTAGTCGGCGCGCCAGTGCGGGTTCTCGGTCGGTCCGCTGAAGAGGCTGTCGTCGTAGCCGATCCGCACCCGACGTACGCCGTCGTCGCGCAGCGACCGGGCCGTCTCCCGGGCGAGGGTCACGACGTCCGCCTTCGGCGGGGCGTACGTCGCCTCGGTGTTGGTGCCCCACAGCGCCTTGGGGCTGCTCAGCAGGAACGGGTCGCCACCGCCGACCAGCACCAGCCGCGGCGTACCGCCGCCGCGCTCGAGCACGGTGGTGGTCTCGAAGACATGGTCCGGGCCGAGCAGGAACAGCGCGGCGGCCGACGTGACGACCTTGGTGGTCGACGCGGGGGTCCCGAGCGACGATCCGGAGGGCGCGAACGAGTAGCCGTCGCTGTTGCCGTCGAGCGGCGCCACGGCCGCGATCACGTCGCGGCCGAGGTTGCGATTGGTCAGGTAGCCGGTGACGGCCGCCTCGACCTCGGCGGCATCCAGGCGCACCCGCCCGTCGGCGGCCGTGGCGACCGCGGGCGGCCGGCGGACAGGAGGTACGTCGACCTCGGGTGGCGGTGCCACCTCCGCCGGATCGGTCGGCTGTTGCGGGTCCTCGTCGAGGAACCGCTCGAACCATCCGAGCTGCCATCCGGCCACTCCAGCGACCAGCAGCAACGCCAGTGCTGCGGACACCCAGCCCACGAGAGAACCGCGTGCGTGGTCTGGATCACGCTGCGTCACGCTGGCACCCCTCTCGACTGCACGTTCGGGCACATTGTGCGGGAGGATGTCTGCGGTAGTGGAAACGGGCCTGTCGCAGGTCCTGCGGAGTGGAGGAAGAAGTGCTGGAGTTCGACGTCCTCGTGGAGATCCCCAAGGGGAGCCGGAACAAGTACGAAGTCGACCACGAGACGGGTCGGATGCGCCTCGACCGCTTCCTCTTCACCTCGACCATGTATCCCGCCGACTACGGCTACATCGAGGACACCCTCGGCCAGGACGGCGACCCGCTCGACGCGCTGGTGCTGCTGCAGGAGCCCACCTTCCCCGGCTGCCTGATCCGCTGCCGCGCCATCGGCATGTTCCGCATGACCGACGAGAAGGGCGGCGACGACAAGGTCCTCTGCGTCCCGACCAGCGACCCGCGGATGGAGCACATCCGCGACATCAACCACGTGCCGAAGTTCGACCGCCTCGAGATCCAGCACTTCTTCGAGGTCTACAAGGACCTCGAGCCCGGCAAGTCCGTCGAAGGCGCCGACTGGGTCGGCCGCACCGAGGCCGAGCTCGAGATCGACGCGTCGTTCAAGCGCTTCGTCCCCGCCGACCACTGAACCCTCGCCGCTGGTTGAGGTGCGAGGCCGCCCGCGGCCGAGCCTCGAAACCACCGGTGCCTTGGTTTCGAGGCTCGCTTCGCTCCACCTCAACCAGCGGCAGGACGCTTGACCGCGCGGAAGTAGCCGATCGCCCCACTGCGTTCGAGTACGACGTCCGCCATCCGCTGCGCGTCGAGCCAGCTGATGAGCTGCTCGCCCGTGCAGCCCGGCCCGAGCAGCCCGGCGACCCGGCCGACCCGGCGGAGCGGCTCGTGGTGCAGCCCGCTGTCGTTGAGCAGCGCACTGCCGGTCAGCACCCCGCCGGGCTTGAGCACGCGCACCATCTCGATCACGGCCAGTGCCGGATCGGGGAAGCAGTGCAGCCCGGTGAACGAGACGACGAGGTCGAACCACCCGTCCTCGAACGGGAGCTCGCCCACATCGGCGAGCCGCGGCTGGACCTGGTCGGCCACGCTCCGTCGCTCGGCGGCACGCATGGTGCGGTCGAGCATGGTCTGGGAGATGTCGGCTGCGACGTACTCCACGCCCTGGCCGGGCTTCAGCCCGCGCAACGCGACGCCACCGCCGCAGGGGATGTCGAGCACCCGCGCACCCGCGCGCTGCCGGCCGATCTCGGCCGCGGCGTCGTACAAGCGACCGAGGTCGCTCTGGATGCCGGCCCGCCACACCAGTCCGCCGAGCCGGCGGTGCTCGACCGACCAGTCGTAGAAGCGGCCCCAGAGCGGGTCCTCGTCCCAACCGCCGAGCCCAGGGACAGCCCTCACTCGTCGCCCCAGGTCAGCAGCGCGTCGGAGCGCAGCATCTCGCGCGGCACGCCGAAGGCGCGGACCAGCTCACCCGCGACCGGCCGCAGCTGCCGGCAGAGGCCGTTGACCTCGCGGCTGATCGCCTTCGAGCGCACGCTCGTGAGCCGGCCGTGCTCCATGAACCAGGCGCGGTCGGCCTCGATCGACGACAGGGCGTGGAGGTCGCACAGCAGGTTGAGCGCGTTCTTCAGGTCGCCGTCGGGCTGGGCCCTCACCTTCTCGACGAACGACTCGAGGACCAGCCGCTCGACGTGGGCCCGCGCGGCGCTGATGACGTGGTCCTGCACCCGCGAGAACACGACGCCCGGGTTCATGCCGGAGTCGACGCCGCGCTTGAGCCGGCGGGCGACACCGGAGATGCGGTGCTCCTCGCGGAACCGGAACATCGCGAGGTGGTACTCGGGATCGAGGAGGCCGGCGTCGACGTCCCAGGTGTCGCTGCCGAACACGTCCCTGATCCGCTCCAACAGCTTGTGGGCGGAGGTCCGCTCGAGCACGGTCTCGACCGCGACACCGGTGACGAACCGCACCATGCCGAGCTGGTCGAGGTCGGAGAAGTCGCTGGCGTAGTCGGTCAGCAGGCCCTTGGCCACCAGCTGCAGCAGGACGTGGTTGTCACCCTCGAACGTCGTGAAGACATCGGTGTCGGCCTTGAGCGCCGTGAACCGGTTCTCCGCCAGGTAGCCGGCGCCGCCACAGGCCTCGCGGCACTCCTGGATGGTGTGCGTGGCGTGCCACGTGGCGAGCGCCTTGGTGCCGGCGGCGCGGGACTCGAGGAACCGGCGGGTCTCCTCGTCGTCCTTCTCACCCGAGAACACCTCGTGCAGCCGGGCCGACAGGATCTCCTGGGCGAAGTGCAGGGCGTAGGTGCGCGCGAGCGGCAGGAACAAGCGCCGCTGATGCAGTCCGTAGTCCAGGAGCACCTGCTCCTCGCCCGGGTCGGCCGCCTCGAACTGGCGTCGGCGCAGGCCGTACTCGACCGCGATGGTCAGCGCGACCTTGGACGCGCTGATGCCCGCGGCGCCGACGCAGACCCGGCCCTGCACGAGCGTGCCCAGCATCGTGAAGAACCGGCGGTTGGGGTTCTCGATCTCGCTGAGGTACTCCCCCTCCTCGGTGACCTGGGCGAACTGGTCGAGCAGCGCGTCACGGGGCACCCGCACGGCGTCGAACCGGATCCGGCCGTTGTCGACGCCGTTGAGACCCATCTTCGGTCCGTCGTCGGTGATCGTGACGCCGGGGAGGACGGTGTCCCCGTCACGCAGGGGTACGACGAGCGCGTGCACGCCGTGGCCCTCGTCACCGACGATCAGCTGCGCGAAGACGACCGCGAGCTGGGCGTGCTTCGCGGCGTTGCCGATGTAGTCCTTCGTGGCCGCCGGCGTCTCGGTCTGGATGACGAACTCCTGGGTCGCCGGGTCGTACGTCGCCGTGGTGCCGAGTGCCTGCACGTTGCTGCCGTGGCCGGTCTCCGTCATCGCGAAGCAGCCGAGGATCTCGCCCTTCACCAGACCGGCGAGGTAGGCATCGTGGTGCCGCTTCGTGCCGAGCTGGAGGATCGCGCCGCCGAACAGGCCGAACTGCACGCCGACCTTCACCAGCACCGACAGGTCGCCGTACCCGAGCGTCTCGAAGGCCGCGATCGACGCGCCGATGTCGCCGCCGCCGCCGTACTCCTTCGGGAAGCCCATGCCCGTCTGCCCGCTCGCCGCGAGCTCGACCACGACCTCCTTGACCCGCTCGCGGAACTCGTCGCGGGTCATCGTCTCCGCGTCCTCCAGCACCGACGCGTACTCGACGAGGCCGTCGCGCACGGTCGCACGGATCTCGGCGTACTCACCGTCCAGCAGCGCGGTCAGGGCGGGTACGTCGACCTGGAGCTCGCCGTACGGCGAAGCCTCCGCCTCTGTGGTCGTGGGCTCCTGCACGTCGCTGGCCATGGCAGAAACCTACTCACATCCCCGTTGGTCGAGGAGTCGCTGCTCCGACGCGTCACGAGGACCGACGGGTCGTGCGATAGTGCGTAGGCGGCGATCCAGTAGTACATCGACTCGAGCGTCACCGGCCGACCGGTGCGGGGAGCGTGGATGATCATGCCGTCGCCGGCGTAGAGCGCGACGTGGTAGATCGAGCCCGCGCTGCTCGACGATCCCCAGAACACCAGGTCGCCGGGCTGCAGGTCACTGGCCGAGATCGGCGTCGACTGCTCGTACTGGGCGACGGAGTAGTGCGGAAGCGACTTTCCACCCGCTGCCCACGCACCCATGGTCAGGCCGGAGCAATCCCACGAGTCGGGTCCGGCGGCGGCCCAGACGTACGGCTCGCCGAGCTGGGCCCGGGCGAACGCGACCGCGGCCGCGGCGCCGCCCTGGTTCGCCGGCGGCGGGGGCGCGGGGTCGTCCGGCACGTCCGTGTCCGGCTCGTCGGTGTCGTCCGGCTGTTCCGTGTCGGGCTGGTCGTCCGGCTGGTCGTCGGCCGGCGGGTCCTCCTGAACCGGCGGCTCCGGCTCCTGCTGGGCCTGCTGCTCCAGCTGGGCCTGCAGCGCGGCCTGTTCCTGGCGCTCCTGCTCCAGCGCGGCCTGCCGCTCCTCGGCGAGGTCGACGCTGATCCCCTCGAGCCGTGCCATCCGGCGCAGCAGCCGGGTCTTCTCGGCCGTGACGCTGTCCGCAGCTGCGGCGGCGGCGGCGACCGCCGACTCCGCGTCCTCCTTGGCGGTACGAGCGTCCGCGGCGGCGTCGGCGGCGTCGGTTGCGGCGTCCTCGGCTGCCTGCGCGGCATCCTCGGCGTCACTGGCGGCGTCCTCGTAGGCCGCCCGCTTCTCCTCGAACTCGCCCTGGACGATGCCCGCGCTGGCCTCGCGGTCCAGCAGCGACGACAGTCCGTCGGCATCGAGCATCGCGCTGAACGTGTCCAGCGCAGGACTCCCGCCGACGTACGACGTGAGGACGGTGTCGCGGTACTCGTGCTTGACCGTGGCCAGCTCCCGGGCGGCGCGGTGGGACTCGCGGGTTGCCTGTCGCTCGGCGACCCGTGCCTGCGTCAGTCGCCACCGGGCGCCGTTGTAGGCCTCGGCGGCCTGCTGGGCGGCGATCGCAGCGGCCTCGAGGTCGGCGTTCGCGGCGTCGATCTGGGCCTGGATCCCGTCGACGTCGTCCGCAGCGGCCTGCGCCCGCCGCTCGGCCTCCCGGATGTCGCTGCGGGACGGCGGCGGGTCGGACGGGTCCGCGCTGGCGGGTGCGGTCACGAGGACGACAGCCAGCAGGACGGTCCCGATCACGGGGCGGCGCACAAGAGGCTCCTCGGAGTCGACGGCAGCGTTCAGTCGTCGCGTCGGAAGACTTCCCCGTCACCGGCGCAACTCGCAGCACGCTAGTGCTCTTTCGTCACAAAGGAAACAAAAATCTCAGATTTCCCAACAGTCACCGGCGTGTCGACTTGCGAACTACAATGATGTAGTTCTCGCACAGTCGCCGGAGGCGCTCACTCATCGCGCGTCCGCTAGCCGCTAATCGCGGTCGATGGGGACCTTCGAGGTCGTGGTCGTGGGGTGCGATTTCATCCCGCGATCGAACTTCTGGCCGCTCGCTATGCCGCCCACGTAGAAGGCGAAGATCGCGATCGCGATGCCGGCCATGTCGTCGGCCACGTAGTGCCAGCCGAAGTAGATGGTGGCGATCACGGTCAGCCCGGCGTTGACCCAGAAGATCCACTTCAGGATCCTCGACCGCACGGTGTACTGCACCATCAGGGCCCAGAGCACGGTGATCGTCACGTGCAGGCTCGCGAACCCGGCGACGGAATTGAGGGCACCCTCGACCGTCGAGTCGTAGAGAACCCCGGCCCGGCCGTAGGTGATCGACACCATCAGATCGGTCGTGGGGGTGTGGGAGAGGCCCGCGTACTCCGACGCGTACTCGATACCCGGACCGAGCGTCGGCAGCAGGTAGTAGGACGCCGTGCCCAGCGTCCAGGCGACCACCTGCGAGGTGACGAACCAGTACCCGAAGGACACGTTGCGCGACCACACCAGCCAGACGACGACCAGCAGGATCACCAGCGGCAGGTAGGTCAGGTAGACCTGGCTGAGGATGTGAGCGGTGATGGTGGTGCCGAGGACCGCGTGGAGCACGTCGGACGGGTCGTTGCCGAAGAACAGCACCCGGTCCATGACGTGCAGCTCACGGTCGTAGGAGAGGGCCTTCACCTGCCCGGGCTCGCGGTCGGGATCGGGGCGCACGAACGGCAGGTCTGACTTGAGGTTCCGGTAGCAGACGTAGGTGAGGTAGAAGAAGAGCATCCCCACCGCGACGAGCCGGGTGCGCTCGCGGGTCCACCGGGTCCGCCACCGATCGAGGGCGCCGGCGCGGAGCTTCGCGAGCGGCGACGACTCCTCGGACCCTTCGTCCCCACGCCGGAACAGCTCTCCGCGCTTCGTCAGGATCGTGCCGACCACCAGGTCCACGGCCACCGCGGCAACCAGCACCGTCATGCGCGCGGAGGCAGACGTCGACCACCATGACCACGTTGAGCAGCACGATGCTGCTCGGCACCGCGTCCAGCGTCTCGAGGAGCCAGGTCAGCGAGGGCCCGAGCAGCTTGCCCTCCGGCTCGATCGGCGGCCGGTCGTACTTGATCGACACGAAGACGGTGGACGCCCAGAGAGCCAGAGCCGTGCCGATGAGGAGGCTGTAGGCACGGCGATACACCCGGGGAAGTCTAGGAGGTCGCCGCCGACGGCAGGACGGCGAGGCGCGCGGGATCGACCCGCAGCACCACAGGGTCTCCCGGCGCCGGTAGCCACCCGGGCGCTCCCACGGCATCGGCCTCGCCGATGCCGTCGATGTCGACGACGAGGCGTACCTCGTCCGGCGTCGCCCGTACGGCGCGCACGGTCGCGGTCAGGCCGCCGGCACCGGGTGCACCGGGTTCGGCTCTGCGGGCGGCCAGCGCCGAGCGACGTACGGCGATCGCGTCCGCTGTCGGGCGTCCGGCCGCGGCCAGCACCGCGTGCGCCGCTCCGCCGGTGAGCACCCGCGCGTAGCCGAGGAACAGCGCGGTCGCCGCGTCGGCCGGGCTGGCCCACACGTCCTCGGTCGTGCCCTCCTGGACCACCGCGCCGTCGCGCATGACCGCGAGCCGGTCGGCGACCGCGAACGCCTCCTCCTGGTCGTGGGTGACCAGCAGCGCGGTGGTGCCGGCCGCGCGCAGGATGCGGCGCAGGTCGGCCGCGAGCCGCACGCGGAGCTCTGCATCGAGCGAGGACAGCGGCTCGTCGAGCAGCAGCAGCCGCGGCTCGGCCGCCAGCGAGCGGGCCAGCGCCACGCGCTGCCGCTCACCACCGGAGAGCGTGCGGGGCATGCGGGCGCCGTACCCACCGAGGCCGACCAGGTCGAGCAGGTCGTCGACCTCGCTGCGCGCCGCGGCGCCGGTCACGCCACGCAGCCGCAACGCATAGCCGACGTTGCGGGCGACCGTCAGGTGGTCGAAGAGCTGGCCGTCCTGGAACATCAGCGCGAAGCCGCGCTTGTGGGTCGGCACTCCCGCGAGGTCGGCGCCGTCCCAGCTGACCACCCCGGCCCGCAACGGCTCGAGGCCGGCCACGGCGCGCAGCAGCGAGGACTTCCCGCTGCCGGACGGCCCGAGCACGGCGAGCACCTGCCCGTCGTCGACGCGCAGGTCGACGGCGTCCACGGCGGTGTGCTGGCCGAACGTGACGGTCAGCCCAGTGAGCTCGAGCATCAGATGACTCCTACTCCTGGCACGCGGAGCCGCTCGACCAGCAGGATCACCAGTGCGGTGGCGGCTGCGAGCACCACCGAGGCTGCCATGGCGGTGCCGTAGTTCAGCTCCCCGGGGCTGCCGATCAGCCGGTAGATCACGACCGGGAGCGTCGGTACCTCGGCACGCACGATGAACGAGGTCGCGCCGAACTCGCCGAGCGAGACCGCGAAGGCGAACCCGGCCGCGGCGAGCAGCGGTCGCCAGAGCACGGGTACGTCGACGGTGAGCAACGTCCGCAGCGGACCGGCACCGAGCGATGCCGCGGCCTGTCGCTGCCGGTCGTCGATTCCGTGCAGCACCGGCACCAGCACCCGCACGACCAGGGGCAGCGCGACCAGGGCCTGGGCGATCGGCACCAGCAGCGGGCTCGAGCGCAGGTCGAGCGGCGGGTCGTCGAGCGTGATGAGGAATCCGAAGCCCAGGGTCACCGCGGAGACTCCGAGCGGGAGCATGAAGAGGCCGTCGAACGCGCTGCGGACCGTCGTCTCGATCCGGCTCCGGGCCTTGCGGGTCACCACCACCGCGATCAGCAGGCCCAGCAGCAGCGCCATCCAGGTGGCGTCGACGGCGATCCGCAGCGAGTTGGTGAGCGCCTCGGTGACCGGCACCCGCAGCAGCCCACCGTCCATGCCGGAGGACCCGGCGTCCTCACCGCTGCCCTGCAGCGCGCGGTAGTACACGAGGGTCCACGCGCCGTCGTGCCGCAGCGACCCCACGACGAGGGTGACCACCGGCGCCGCGATCGCGAGCAGCACCAGCCCGGTTGCGATCATGGCCGGCAGGTCGTGGCGCCGCGGCCGCGCGGGAGCGGCCTGCGTGCGTCGTACGGTCGGGTCCCGGACCGCCCGCAGCCGGGCCGCCACCACCAGGAGTACGACGACCGCGGCCAGCTGCACGAGCGAGAGTGCGGCCGCCGCTTGGTACTCGACGGTCCCGGTGATGGCGCCGGTCGTCAGCAGGTAGATCTCGGTCTCGACCGACGCGTAGCGGGTGCCGCCCAGCACCAGCACGACGCCGAAACCGGTCGCGCAGAACAGGAAGACGACCGCCGCCGCCGAGACGATCGCGGGCCGCAGGGCGGGCAGGGTGACCGTCGTCAGGACGCGGAGCGGTGATGCACCGAGCGCGGCCGCGGCCTCGGCGGGCCGGCGGTCGAGGGTCTCCCAGGCCGTGCCGACGGTGCGGATCACGACAGCGACGTTGAAGAAGACCAGGCCGATCAGGATCGCCACCGGGGTGCCGTCGAGGTGGAGGAAGCCGAGCGGGCCGGACTCGGCGACCAGCTCGCGGATCGCGATGCCGACGACGACGGTCGGCAGCACGAACGGCACCAGGAGCGCCGCGCGCACGGCCCCGCGCATCGGGATCGCCAGCCGGTGCAGCACGTAGGCAGCGGGGAGGCCCATCAGTACGGCGACGACGGTCGACACCGTGCTGGTCCAGAGGGTGAACCAGATGACCTGCCTGGTCCGCTCCTGCCCGAGCACGTCGAGCACGGCGCCGGGGTCGAACGACCCGTCGGTCCACAGCCCGCGCTGGAGCATCCCCAAGACCGGGAGCAGGAAGAAGACCGCGAGCACCGCGGTCGGTACCGCGGCCAGCGCGAGCAGGCCGGCGAGGCTCTTCATCTGCGGTCGCCCTCGCCGAGGCTCCTCGCTGCGCTCGTCGCACCTCATCCAGCGGCGGATCATCCCGAGTGATGTCCGTCCACTCCGTCAGCCACTCCCGACGGTGGTCGGCGATGTCGTCCGAGGAGACCTCGATCGGTGCCGAGGGCTGCTCGGCGAACTCCGCCCACTCGGGCGGCAGCGCCGCATCGGCGTCGACGGGGAAGACGTACATGCTCGTCGGCAGCGCCTCCTGGACCGCGGGGCTGAGCAGGAAGTCGACCACCTGCTCCGCACCATCGGGGTTGGCGGCGCCCTCGAGCACGCCGGCGTACTCGACCTGGCGGAAGCAGGTGTCGAGCAGCGCGGCGGTCGTCGTCTCACCCTCCTTCACGGTGTACGCCGGGGACGTGTCGTAGGACAGCACGATCGGGCGGTCGCCGCCGGAGAAGGAGAAGTCGACGTAGTAGGCGTCCTCCCAGCCCTTCACGATCTTGGCGCCGTTGGCGAGGAGGTCGTCCCAGTAGGAGGTCCACTCGTCGCCGTACTCGCCGATGGTCGCCAGCAGGAACGCCAGTCCCGGGGTGCTCGTGGTTGCCGCGGGCGTCACGAACAGGTCGCGGTAGGCCGGGTCGGTGAGGTCGTCGAGGGTGGTCGGCGGCTCGATGCCCTCGTCGGCGAACCAGGCGGTGTCGACGTTGACGCAGACGCTGGCGTTGTCGATCGGCGTGAGCACGTGGTCGTCGTCGCCGGGCAGCAGGTACTGGTCGGCACCGGCCGGCAGCTCGGCGTCGTACGACGCGAACACGCCCTCGTCGAGCGCCGCGCCCGCGAAGGTGTTGTCGACCCCGAACGCGACGTCGCCGATCGGGTCACCCTGGGTGACGGTCAGCTTGCTGGTGAGCTCGCCGCCGTCGCCGGCGGGGCTGTGGGTCAGCGAGCAGCCGGACTCCTCCTCGAAGTCCTCGACCACCTTCTTGGGCAGGTCGAAGGAGTCGTGCGTGACGAGGACGACCTCACCGCACTCCCCCGGCGCCGCGTCGTCGGCGCCGTCGTCCTCGGTCGCGAGCGAGCAACCGGTCCCGATCAGCGCGATCGCCGACAGGGGGACCGCAAGACGGATCCACATGTGATGACTCCCTTCGCCGGTGCTAGCCGGAGCAGGTTCGGAGGGTCTGCGGCTGTCCCGCACTCTCAGCACGTGTGAGTCGTGCTCCCCTGTCTGTTGCCTTCCAATGTAGGCCCTAGATTCTGGGCATGGAGATCCGGGTCGCTGCGTTCGCCGACCTCACCGCTGCTGAGGTGTACGACGTCGCCCGGCTCCGCCAGGACGTCTTCGTCGTGGAGCAGGAGTGCCCCTATCCCGACCTCGACGGCCGCGACCCGGAGCCCGGCACCGGCCACGTGCTGATGCGTGAGGCCGGCGACCTGCTGGGCTACGCCCGGGTGCTGGACGACGCCACGACGTGGCGGATCGGGCGGGTGGTGCTGGCGAGCTCGGCGCGCGGGCGCGGCCTGGCCGACGGCCTCATCGACGCCGCACTCGGGTACTGCCGGAGCGCGGATCCGGCACGGGACGTCGTACTCGATGCGCAGACGCCGCTGGCCGGTTGGTACGCCGGCTTCGGCTTCGTCGTCGACGGCGCCGAGTTCCTCGAGGACGGCATCCCGCACACCCCGATGCGGCTCAGTCCGACGGACTGACCGCCTGCCGGAGCAGCCGGTGGGACAGGGCGAGGCGGGCTGGGAACAGCATTCCGAGCACGATGATGCGTTGCGCAAGCCCGGCCCAGTCATGCAGAGGGGCGTCGTCGGGGAGCACGAGGATGCCCATGATCGGGTTGCTGACGAGCATGAGGATGCCCGCCACCCGGACGGGCATCGCCAACCCTTGCCAGGCCCGCTGCTTCGCGAGGGCGAACGAGATCACCACGAGCGCGAGGGCGCTGGAGGTGAAGAAGACGAAGCCGGTCGGCAGGTGGCCGCCCGGGTCGTACGTGACGCCGGCGGCATCCTCGCGGAGCGGGAAGGCGACGCCGGAAAGCACGCTCGCGACCCCGCTGATGAACAGCAGAAGGCTGCCGACCGCGCCGGGCCTCGAGGGTCGCAGAGACCCGCTGCATGCCTGTGGCGAACGCCATGGTGAGCACGCCGAGCACGACGAAGTTCACCTGCTGGATCCAGCCCTCGGGCCCGGCCTCCAGGGCACTGACCGGTTCCTTGATCGGGCTGTATTCCTCAATGCGAGCCAGCTCCTGGGCTACCCACACGTCAGGTGAACAGCACCGGCCCGACGAGGCCGGCCCAGGCCGGCTGACGTCAGCCACGATCGTCTGCGGTGTCGAACGGTCGTGGTCATCTCCATCGCCTCCATCGGATGTCTCCCATGTCGACGTTGGCAGCGCGGGCCCGGCGTCGACTAGCGGGAGAACTCCCGGGTGGCCAGACCGTGCTGCATGGCGTACACGACCGCCGCGGCGCGGGTGGAGACGCCGATCTTGGCGTAGACCTGCTGCACGTAGTGGTCGGCCGTCTTCGAGGTGACGCCGAGCTCGCGGCCGACCTGCTTGGTCGCCAAGCCCTGCGCGAGCAGTGTGAGGGTCTGCTCCTCCCGTTGGGTGAGGCCACCGGGGCGAGCGAACCGCTCGGCCCGGTGCCCGGCTGCCTCCAGGACCGCGGACACGGACTCGGCGTCGAGCGTGCCCGACTTGCGCTGCCCGCGGAGCCGGCTGCCGCGGAGTCAGCGGTCAGCGCCGGAGCGGCCCGGGCCGGTCTCGTCAGCGTCGCGCGGTACGCGACCGCCGCGCCAAGGAGGCGCGCGGGATGCAGGGAGATCCGCTGCGGACACCCCACGGTGGTAGCCGCTTCCGTCGAGTCGTCTCGTGGTGGCAGCGGGCCACGTCGGCCAGCACCTTCAGGTACGGCGAGCCGGCCAGGATGCGTTCGGTGTAGTACGGATGCAGCCGGATCTTCTCCCAGTCGTCGGCCGAGGGTGGGCCGTCGTTCTGCCAGATCCGGAACGGGACCGCCACCTTGCCGAGGTCGTGGACGAATGCGCGCACGCTGCGAGGGCCACCTCGTCATCGGAACGACCCAGGTGCTTGGCCGCCCGGGCCGCAAGATCGGCCACGGCGGCCGAATGGCCGATGACGTCGGCGAGGTCGGCGAAGGCTGCCAACGCTGTCAGTGCGTCGTCGATCTGGGCGCCTTCCAGCGTCAGGTGCGGTTGTGGTTCCGCGTCCATGGCCGCGGCCCATTCCGCGGACTCGGCGAGCATCTAGTCCACCGTCAGGCGTCCACCACCTCCGGGTCGAATGCGCCGCCAGCCCTCTTCCGCACGACGTCAACGGCTTGTTGCGGCCCGTGCTGGTGTCGTTGGACGTCGGCGTCCCGGGCGACGTGCACGATCCGGATCGCCAACGGCAGGTCCTCGCCGACTCGCGCCGCAGCGGCCCGGCCCCGTCCCAACGCTCGGTCTGCAACCGGAACATCTGCCGACACCGACGGCGGCAGGCCGATTCCGCTCGCGAGCATCTCCGCGACCTCGCACAGCGCCTCGGTGTGGTGCTTGTAGCCGCGTCCGGCTCGGGGGAACTTCTCAGCCGCCCTCACGGTCCGACGTACCCCTCCGCCGTCGCCAGACCCCAGCGACCGGAAGACCCCGGCCATCGACTGGCGCTGGCCGGCGAACATCACCGGAGTCCAGCTGCTCGGTGAGCCCGTCGGGAAGGAGTCGGCCTGGACGTCCGCGTCGGTCGTGCATCCGGCGTAGAACAGCATGCATCCGTAGTACGTCTGCACCGCCGTCGCGGCATCGACGCCGAGCCTGTCCGCAGGCGCATCGCGACCGACGGTGCTGTGCAGCCCGAGCCCGAACGGCGTAGCTCGATGCCCGGCCGGGCGAGTCACAGCGCAGCCGAGGCCGCACGGTCGTCATGATCCTCAGCTCAGGTGTCTACCTGATCCTGGCGCTGTCATTGCCTCGTCGATCATCGGTGGCGGGGTCTTCGTGGCGTACCGCAGACAGCAGGTTGAGCCCCGTGCCTGCCCTCAGCTCCAGGGTTCGCCCGGTGGCCTGGCGACATACTCCACTCGCGGCCGTCCCGGATCGTCATCCACCCGCAGCCATAGCCGGCCCCGTACCCCTCACTGAGGGTCGAGCCGGCGGCGCTGGTTGCGGTCGGATCGCCATGGGCGCAGCATGCGGAACTCCTGCCGCCGAGCGTACGCCCGCCACGGGCGACCTCCGCGAGACCTCTGCGGCGCGAAGCGCTAGACGGTGACGGTGTAGACGTCGCCGTCGTCGCTGGTCGCGACCGTGGCCTGGCCGCGGGCGACGAGCAGGTCGAGGTGGGCCTTGGTCTCCATCGCCGCCATGCCCTTGTTGAAGAGGTCGAGCTCGGCGTACGACCGCTCGTGCCGGGTCCAGCCGAGGTCGGTCGCGACGACCGCCGCGACCGACGCACCGCGTGAGCTGAGCGACGCGAGGCACTGCTCGAGACGGTGCTCGTGGTGGGTGAGCAGCTCGTCGACGCGGTCGTGGGAGGACGGCGCGACCGGGCCGTGCGCGGGCAGGATCCGCAGGTCGGGGAGACCACGCACCTTGGTGAGGGACGCCATGAAATGGCCGAGCGGGTCGGGCTCGGGCGGCACCACGAAGCCGATCGAGGGCGTGATCGTCGGCAGCACGTGGTCGCCCGCGAAGAGCAGCCCGTCGGCGCGGTCGGCGAAGACGTAGTGGCCCGGCGTGTGGCCGGGGGTGTGGACGGCGTCGATCGTGCGCGCACCGACCTCGATCGCCATGTCGCCGTCGAGCCAGGTGTCGGGATAGGCCCAGTCGATCGGGTCGGGCAGGTCCTCCACGCGGCGGCCGAGCTCCCACGCGTCGGCGACCTCGTTCGCCCCGGCCGAGCGGAGCACCCCGCTGAACGGGTTGCCTCCCGCGAACTCGCCACGACCGGCGGCGTGCAGCAGGTCGAGGCCCGGCTTCTCGGGGAGCCCGAGCGCGACGTCGGCGCCGTACTCGTGACCGAGGACGGTCGCCATCGTGAAGTGGTCGCGGTGGATGTGGGTGACCAGGAACCGCCGGATGTCGCCGAAGCCGGAGCCGATGGAGCGCAGGCACTTGTCGAGCAGCTCACGGGCGACCGGGATCGCCCAGCCGCCGTCGATGAGGGTCAGCCCGTCGTCGCTGTGGACGACGTAGACGTTGATCGCCTTGAGCCCGTCCATCGGGAGCGGGAGCGGGATCCGGTGGATCCCGGGCGCGACCTCCCAGGCGCCTTCGGCCGCCCAGTGCTCGCCGGAGTCGGGCGAGACGGCGGCACCGGTACTGACTCCTGAGCTCATCCGGGCACCCTACTGAGGGCCTCGGCGGGCGCTCGGTCCGAGGTCGGGCAGGTTGAGATCGAGGTTCGGGGCCATCAGGCCGCCGTCGACCTCGAGCATCTTGCCGGTGACGTACTGGCCGGCACGCGAGCCGAGATAGACGACAGCGGCCGCGATGTCCTCGGCCTCGCCGATCCGGCCGAGCGGCGTCGCCTCCTCCATCTGCTGCTTGGTCTCCGGGACGCCGGCGACGAACTCGAGCGAGCTGGTCATCACCGACCCGACGTAGATCCCGTTGACCCGGATCCGCGGCGCGAGGTCGGTGGCGGCGAGGCGGGACCAGTGCGCGAGCGCGGCCTTCGCGGTGCCGTAGGCGAGGTAGCCGCGGCCGGCGGAGCGGCCCATCATCGAGCTGATGCTCACGACCGACTTCTGCCGGTGCTCGTCCGGGTCGCCGAGTGAGGCGAGCATCAGCGGCACCGCGGCACGGGTGAGAGCGTGCGCCGTACTGACGTTCCAGTGGAAGGCCTCGTCGAGGTAGGCGACGTCGGTGTCGAGGAACGCGTTGGGGATGGTGCCCCCGACGTTGTTGACGACGAGGTCGAGCCGGCCGAACTCGTCGTACGCCGCCTGCGCGAGGCCGGCGACCGCTTCGGTGTGCGCGAGGTTGGCCGGTACGACGAGCGCCCGCCGGCCGGCTGCGCGGATCCGCTCGGCGACCCCCTCGAGCTGGCCCTCGGTGCGGGAGGAGATCACGACGTCGGCGCCCGCCTCGGCGAGCGCGACCGCGGTGGCCGCGCCGATGCCGCGGCCGGCGCCGGTGACGACGGCGACATGGTCGGTCATGCGGAACCGGTCGAGGATGCTCACTCGGGTCCCCCGTTGGTCGATGAGGTCGCCCTGGCGACCGTCACGAGACCCCGGCCGGTGATCAGCGGGAGATCGAGGACGGAGATCAGCCCGGGATCGGCAGCGACGACGGCCGGTACGGCGTTCACGAGCCGCTGGGCGGTGACGATCATCCCGGACACGTTGTGGTCGCCGTGCTCGCCGTGGTGGCTGAACTCGACCTTCATCTGCGGCTCGCCGGAGATCTCGACGCGGTAGCAGCCGTCGCCCTCGTTCGGCGTCGGCCACTCGGGCTCGGCGCTGGCGTCGGTGCGGGTGACGTGCTCGAGCGTGACCCGCGGGACGCCGTCGACGGTGCCGATCACCCGGAACCGCACCGAGCCCATCGTCCCCTCCTCGATGTCGACGGAGACGGTCTCGATCGAGCGCGGCGCCGGCCGCCGCTCGACCTCCTCGACGAGCGGCTCGTCCAGGGTGACGTCCAGGCCGGCTGCGATCAGCCGGACGACCGGGCCCCACGCGGTGGTGAGGATGCCGGGCTCCCAGAGCAGCGGCTTGGCGTCCATCGGCTGCCCGAAGCCGAACAGGTCGCGCATCACGACCGGCTGGTAGTAGGTCGAGTAGTCGGCGATCTCGCTGACCTTGATGTGGTCGATCCGCTGGCTGAGGCTGGTCATCACCAGCGGGAGCACGTCGTTGGCGAAGCCCGGGTCGATGCCGTTGACGTGCAGGCTGGCGTTGCCCTTCCGGCCGGCCTCGTCGATGGTCGCGATCATCTCGTCGGGCAGGGTGCCGGTGCGGTGGAGCAGGATGACCGGCCCGCTCGACACGACGTTCACGCCGTCCCGGATGAACCCGGTGAGGTCCTCGATCGACTCGAAGACCCGGTCGTCGGTCATCGCGCCGTGCACGATGCAGTCCGGCCGCAGCGCGATCAGCTCGTCGCGATCGGTCGTGGCCTTGACGCCCAGCTCCCGCCCCAGCTCCGCGAGCTCGCCCGCATCAACGCCGTGCTTGGCCTCTGTCGAGGTCCACACCCCGACCAGCTCGAGGTCGGGATGGGCGTCCACGCCGGCGATGGCGTGCCTCCCGATGGTCCCGGTGGACCAGACGACGACACGGAGGGGCTTCTCGGGGATCACCTGCGACATGCGCTGGATACTAGAACAGGTTCTAGTTTCTGGGAATGCCTCGCCGAATCCGCAGGTGATCCCCGCCGAGACCGCCAGTCTCGACCTGGATCTGGCCGGATTCGCGGGGGATCGGGCCCGATTCGCGGTTCAGGCGACCGGGATCGCCTCGCCCGGCCCCCACTCCACGCAGCGGGTGCCGGAGTAGATCGTCGGCATGCAGCGGTTGCAGTGGGTGCAGATGCCCGCCGTCGACGTGCCGCGCTGCAGCCGGTTGACCAGGTCCGGCTCCCGCAGGACGGCCCGCCCCATGGCGACGAAGTCGAAGCCGTCGGCCATCGCCTGCTCCATCGTCTCCAGCCGGTTGATCCCGCCGAGCAGCATCAGCGGCATCGAGAGCTCCTCCCGGAAGCGGAGCGCCTTCTCCTTGAAGTAGCCCTCCTCGAACTCATAGCGCTTGAGGAACCCCCGCCCCATCGGCGTCTTCATGCCCCACTTCACGATCGGCGGCATCGCCTCGGCGAACTCGGCGACAGGAGTCTCGCCGCGGAAGAGGTACATCGGGTTCATCAGCGAGGACCCGCCGGAGAGCTGCAGCGCGTCGAGATGGCCGTCCGCCTCGAGCAGCTGCGCGAACGCCACGCCCTCCTCGGTCGTGACGCCGCCACGGAAGCCGTCGGAGACGCTGACCTTCGCGGTGAGCGCGACGGAGCCGCCGACTTCTTCGCGTACGGCGCGCGCCACCTGCCGGGCGAGCCGGGCGCGACGTTCGAGCGGCCCACCCCAGCGGTCCTTGCGCCGGTTGAGCCCCGGCGCGAGGAACGACGAGATCAGGTAGCTGTGCGCCATGTGCAGCTCGAGTACGTCGAACCGCGCCTGGACCAGCAGCCGGGCCGCGTCGACGTACGCCCTCGTGACGCGGGTCAGGTCCCGTTCGCCGGCGGCCTTGATCATCTGCATCGACAGCGGGCTCGGCATCGAGCTGGCGGAGATCGCGCGGGCACCGTTGGACCGGCCGTTGGCGACCGGTCCGGCGTGGCCGACCTGACCGGCGACGGCGGCGCCCTCGGCATGGACCGCCTCGGTCAGCCGGGCGAGGCCGGGCAGCGAGCGAGGTCCGACCACGATCTGCTCGGCATGCGTCCGACCCTCCGGCGCGACGGCGAGGTAGGCCACCGTGGTCAGCCCGATCCCTCCTCGCGCGGGCGCCAGGTGGTAGTCGATGAGCGCGTCGGTCACCTCGCCGTCCGGCGTCCGTCCCTCGAACGTCGCCGCCTTCACGGTGCGGTTGCGCAGCCGTACCGGGCCGAGGCTGACGGGGCTGAAGACCGACGGAGTCACCGCAGAACTGTAACCTGTTCTACTTCTTGCTCGCGTGGTTTCATTCTGCCGTGACCCGCGCTCTCGCTCGCCTTGCCCTCCTCGCCCTGATCTCGGCCCTCGCGGCCGGCTGCAGCGACGACGACTCCGGCTCCGACGACAAGGACGACGACAAGGACGCCCCTGTGGTCGCGCTGACCGCCGACCAGATCTCCCAGGCGGTGCTGCAGCCCGACAACATGGGCGAAGGGTGGACGGCGACCCCCTCGACCGAGGACGAGGGCGGCGCACCCGGCTGCCTGGCCGACGTCGAGAGCATCACCGAGGGGCTCGAGGAGAAGGACAAGGGCGGCACCCAGTACGACTACGGGGACTCGGATCTCCGGGTCGAGAGCACCGTGTCGGCGTACCCCGACGAGACCGCCATCGGCGGCGCCTTCGACCTGGTGGCGTCGACCATCGCCACCTGCACGACCGTGACCGGCCCCGACGGAGACGGCAACATGTGGGATCTCACGCTCACGACGAGCGACGAAGCGACCTACGACGACGTCGACGCGCAGTACACCACCTCCGGCAGCGGCACCATCACGGCACCGAACGGCGAGAGCATCGAGGTCCACCTCGAGCAGACCGCCGTGCGGGTCGGACCCAACGTCGGATCGATCAGCACCATCGACACCCAGTCCCGCACGTCCGAGCACGCCGTGTGGGCCGAGATCGCGGTGGAGCGGTTGGTCGACGTGGCCGGGGGCGAGGAGCCCGAGGCCACCACGGCCCCGGGGCCGTCGGGCGCGGCCTGAGCGTCGGCCAGTCGCGAAGACTCGGTCGCTCTCTCGCGCCATCAGGCGAAGCGAGCGGGTCGCTTCTCCAAGAAGGCAGCGATGCCCTCCTGGCCGTTCGGTGATCCGGCGAGCGCGCTGATCGACTCCGCCTCGCGCCGGAGCGCGGCCTCGGGCGCCTGCTCGGCGACGCCGCGCACCAGCCGCTTGGCGGCGGCGAAGGCGTCCGGGGACCCGGCCAGGAGCTGGGTCACGACCTCGTCGGCGACGCCGGCCAGGTCGGCGGCCGGTACGACGCGCGCGACCAGGCCGGCGTCGAGGGCCTCCTGCGCGGTCAGCACGTCTCCGAGCAGGGCCAGTCGCAGCACCCGGTGCAGCCCGAGGGTGTGGACCAGGAGGCTGCCGCCGCAGTCGGGGCTCAGGCCCACCTTCGCGTAGGCGAGGCTGAACTTCGCCGAGTCTGCGGCGAGCACGATGTCCGCGGCCGCCGCCAGCGGGAAGCCGCCCCCGGCCGCGGCGCCGTGCACGACGCTGACCACGATCGCGTCACCGCGGACCAGCTCGGTGATGACCCGGTGGACGGACTCGGCGAGATCGAGCAGAAGCGCCGACGGGTCGTCGGCGCCGGAGAACGCACCGAGGTCGCCGCCCACGGAGAAGAACCGGCCCTCGGCGGCGAGCACGATGACCCGGGCGCCGTCGGCCTTCGCCCGCAGCACCGCCTCGTGCAGTTGTTGGGTCGACGTCGGCTCGATCGGGTTGCCCCGGTCGCCCGCGGTCAGCGTGATCCGGGCCGCGCCGTCGGCATAGGCGTAGGCGACGTACTGGTCGGTCATGGTGGTCCCTTTCCCGCAGGTGGGTGTTACGCCGCGCAATCCTCGGTGTCGACCTCGGAGTCGCTGACGCCACCCTCGGCGGCACTGTCGGCGACCTGCTCGGCAGTCAGGGCGTAGCCGGTGTCGGAGTCCTCGACGGACGCGGCGAAGACCACGCCCGCGACGTCGCCGGCCGGAGTGATGATCGGGCCACCGGAATTGCCCGGCCGCACCAGTCCGCGGAGCGAGAACACGTCGCGGAGCACGGTGCCGGAGCCGTAGATGTCCGGCGAGCGCAACGTCGGGTTGGCCCGGATCCGGCCCGGTTGTACGTCGAACGGCCCGTCCTGCGGGTAGCCCACGATCGCGACCGGGTCCTCGGCCTCGACGCTCTCGTCGAACTGGAGGATGGGCGCGTCGCCGGTGTCGACGCTGAGGACGGCGATGTCGAGGTCGGGGTTGTAGAGCACGACCCGCGCCAGCTCGGTGCCGCCGTCGATCTCGACCTCGGGGTCGTCGACGCCGGCCACGACGTGGGCGTTGGTCATGACCCGGTCGGGCGCGAAGACGAAGCCGGAGCCCTCGACGCCGCGGCCGCAGTCGTTGGCGCCGCGGATCTTGAGGATGCTGTCCTCGGTCGCGAGCACCTGGGGGTCGTTCTTGAGCCGTTCGGGGCCGGGCGCGACGTCGACGATCTGCTCCGGCGAGAACGGCTCGAGGTAGCGGGGGAAGAAGCCCATGCCGACGACCTGGTTGAACGCCGACAGCACGTTGGGTGCGGACGCCGGGAGCACCTCGTTGACCTTGCCGAGCACCACCGAGCCACGGACCTGCTCGGTGACGGGGCCGATCCGGGTGCCGGAGATCGCGTAGCCCAGCGCCCAGGCGACGAGCAGCACGGCCAGCGCAGAGAGCGCGGCGCCGCCGACGGCGTCGACCGCTCGCACGGGTTGCCAGGTGATCCGCTCACGGACCCGGGCGCCGGCGTACTGCAGCAACGCCTGGCCCAGGGACGCACCGAGGATCACGATGAAGAGCGCGCCGAGCGAGACCCCGAGCGAAGGTTCGGCGCCGCCGAGGATGAGCGGCGCGACCCAGATGCCGAGGAAGCCGCCCACCAGCAGGCCCACCGTCGCGAACGCGCCGGTGACGAAGCCCTGCCAGTAGCCGGACAGCGCGTAGGCCAGCACGAGTACGACGAGCAGCCAGTCGAGGAGGTTGAGATCCATCAGGATCCGCCTCGTTCGCCGGGCTCCAGGATGTCGAGGCTGTCCGGCTCGTCCTCGGACTCGTCGACCCGGCGCTGGTACTCGGCGAGCATGTAGTGGGGCAATTCGTGGACGGGCGGGTCGGTGACCTGCGGCAGCCAGTCGAGGAAGTCGAAGAACCGGGCGATGATCCCGCCGGTGAAGCCCCACAGGATGACGTCGCGGTCGTCGCCGATGAGGAAGCCCGGCCCGGTCCATCCGCTCGGGTGTCGGACGGCGATCCGCCGGTCCGGCGCGAACAGCTCCTCGAGCACCACGTGGTGGATCTCGTGGACCTCGTCGGGAGAGGCGACCTCGATGGGGTGCGGCTCGCGCCACCAACCGAGCACCGGCGTCACCGCGAAGTTCGACGGCGGCAGCCAGAGCTCGGGCAGCGCGCCGAACACGACGACGCCCGCCGGGTCGACCCCGATCTCCTCCTGGGCCTCCCGCAGCGCGGCCTCCACCGCGGTCTCCCCGGGATCGATCGTCCCGCCGGGGAAGGACACCTGGCCGGGATGCGACCGCATGTCGTGGGCGCGCTCGGTCAGCAGCAGGTCGCCGCGACCGTCCTCCTCGCCGAACAGCATGAGGACCGCGCCCCGGCGCGGGTTGGACCCCGGCGGCGGCAGGAACGCGGTCAGGTCCGTGCCCTCGATCGCGTTGGCGGCCTCGGCGACGGGCCGCAACCAGCCCGGCAGGTCATCGGGTACGGCGAACCCGGGCTGGTCGGTCACGCAGCGCTCCGCGCCAGGTCGATGCCGAGGTTGGCCTCGGCGAGCCCGACCAGGTCGGACACGGACTCGAAGGCGCCCCCATGGCGGACGATGCTGCCGTCCTCAGCGACGAAGATCGTCTGCGGGAGACCACGCCCGAGGGCGAGCTCGGTCTCCTCGATCGAGCCGCAGCCGTCGAGCAGTGACGGGTAGGTGACGCCCTTCTCGACGGCGAACTCCGCGGCCGCCTCGGGATAGGTGTCGATGGCGACGCCGACGACCGCGACCTGGTCGCCGTACTGCTGGTGGAAGCTCTCGATGACCGGCATCTCCTCGCGGCACGGACCGCACCACGAGCCCCAGAAGTTGACGACGGCCGGCCCCCCGATGTGGGCGAGCGACGCCTCCGTGTCGCTCCCGAGGCAGGGCAAGGTCAGGTCGGGCAGGTCGGCCTCACCATCGATGTCGTCGCACCCGCCCAGCCGGGCATCCTCGACCGTGCTGACGTCGCAGTCGGCCGCCGCCGGCGAGTCGTCGGCACAGCTGCCGAGCAGCACCGCGACGCGGCAGCACGGCACCGCACCGGCCAGAGCGCGAGCGACGTCGCGCGCCATCAGTTGGGCCCCTCGGTGCGGACCAGCTTCTCCGCCTCGACCAGGTCCGTCGGTCCGGTGCCGTAGGACGGGCACCAGCGGGCGATCGGGCAGGCACCGCACGCCGGCTTCTTGGCGTGGCAGACCCGGCGGCCGTGCCAGATCAGGTGGTGGCTGAGCATCGTCCAGTCCCGCTTGGGGAAGATCGCGCCGATGGCGTGCTCGGCCTTCACCGGGTCGGTCTCCTCGGTCCACCCGAGCCGTCGGATGAGCCGGCCGAAGTGGGTGTCGACGGTGATGCCGGGGACGCCGAACGCGTTGCCCAGGACCACGTTGGCCGTCTTGCGGCCGACACCGGGGAGAGTGACGAGGTCGTCGAGCCGGGGCGGGACCTCCCCGTCGTACCTCTCGACGAGGGCGGCGCTGAGCTTGAGCAGCGCCTCGGTCTTGGCCCGGAAGAAGCCGAGCGGTCCGACGATCTGCTCGAGGTGGGCTCGGTCGGCGGCGGCCATCGCCCGGGGGTCGGGGTAGGCCGCGAAGAGGGTCGGCCGGACCAGGTTGACCCGCTTGTCGGTGGTCTGCGCGCTCAGCACGGTGACGACCAACAACTGGAAAGGGTTGTCGAAGTCGAGCTCGCACTTGGCGTCGGGATAGGTCGCCGCGAGGACCCGATCGATCTTGCGCGCCCGGCGGACGAGGGCGGTCGGCGTCTCCGCCTCCGTCTTGATCGCCCGCACGCGGTCAGCCTACGGGTAGCCGCCGACGGGGTTGCCACGGCCGACGATGGGAGACACGCCCTAGGTGTGACATGGGCCACTGGCTAGGATGCGCCTGACGTCATTCGAATCCCTTGGAGGAACCGTGGACAACGACGTGCTCCGTCAGGCCCCGCTGTTCAGCGCGCTCGACGACGAGGCCGCGTCCGCCCTGCGTTCGTCCATGTCCGAGACCCGGCTGCGCCGCGGTGAGGTGCTCTTCCACGAGGGCGACGGCGGCGACAAGCTCTACATCGTCCTCGACGGCAAGGTGAAGCTCGGCCGCACCTCGTCGGACGGCCGCGAGAACCTCCTCGCGATCCTCGGCCCCGGCTCGATGTTCGGCGAGCTCTCGCTCTTCGACCCCGGCCCGCGGTCCGCGACCGTGACGGCCGTGACCGACGCCGAGTTCGTCTCGCTGTCCCACGAGGACCTGCTGCGCTGGCTCGACGGCCGTCCTGCCGTCGCCCGCGGCCTGCTCACCCAGCTCGCCAGCCGGCTGCGCAAGGCCAACGACGTCGTCGCCGACCTCGTCTTCTCCGACGTCCCCGGTCGCGTCGCCAAGGCCCTGCTCGACCTCGCCGAGCGGTTCGGCCGTACGGCGGACGACGGCGTCCACGTCCACCACGACCTCACCCAGGAGGAGCTGGCCCAGCTGGTCGGTGCCTCGCGGGAGACGGTCAACAAGGCGCTCGCGGACTTCGCGTCCCGCGGCTGGCTCCGGCTCGAGCCCCGCTCGGTCGTGATCATGGACATGGAGCGGATGACCCGCCGCGCCCGCTGAGGCGTCCTTAGGAATTCTCGCGTCCGTCACCCTGGGCCAAGCCCTGCGCTTGGCGGCGATGGTCGCCGTTCGAGCCGGGCCGTGCGACGCTGAGCCCATGGTGCTGAGCGGCGAGGAGATCCTGGTGGCGGACCGGGCCGAGTGGCGGTCCTGGCTCGGGGAGAACCACCGGGCGGAGGCGGCGGCCTGGGTGGTGCTCACCAAGAAGGGCGGCACGGTGACCGCGCTGACCTACGAGGACGCCGTTCTCGAGGCCCTCTGCTTCGGGTGGATCGACGGCCAGGGCCGGAGTCGCGACGCGGAGACGACGTTCATCCGGTTCACGCCACGCGGCCCGAAGAGCAAGTGGTCGTTGTCGAACGTCACCCGGGTCCGGCTGCTCGAGCAGGACGGCCTGATGACTCCCGCCGGTCGAGCGGCGGTCGAGTCCGCCAAGGCCGACGGACGGTGGGCCGCGGCCCTCGCAGGCTAGGCGAACAACTCGTCGAGGTCGACCGGAACCGCGACGTCGCCGTACGCCAGCACGGCCGCGCCGTCGGTGTGGCGGGCCGTCTCTGCGTAGAGTCCGCCGCTCAGCGCCAGCGTGATCACGACTCTGTCCCGCGGGTCGACGATCCAGTACGACGGCGCTCCCCACGCGGCGTACCGCTGCAGCTTCGCGACGAAGTCCTTGGCTCGGTTGGACGAGACGACCTCGATCACGAGGAGCGGGATCTCACGAAGCGCACGTTGCTCGTCCGTCAGCCGATGGACCATGAGGTCGGGGCCGCAGCTCCTCCCGGGCATCCTCCGGTGACCACGCCCAACCGCGGGTGACCTTGGTGCCCGGCGCGAGGTGGTCGTGCAGCAGCACCTGGAGGCGGAACTCGATGTCCTGATGATGCTGTGACGGCTGGGGTGACACGACGAGTTCGCCTCCGAAGTACTCACTCGGGACGGGCTCATCCAGATCGAGGTAGTCCTCCCAGGACATCGGGAAGCGCTGCAGGTCGTCACTGCGGCGGATCGCCACCGTCATCGCTGCTCCCTTCCGGTCCGGCGTCTCCCGAGATCGTCGCCCGACGCGCGCATTCTTCGCAACCGAAGTGCCCCACGCCAGCGCTATGCGCGGCCCTGTGGACACCCGGGGCAGGCGCTAGGAAGTTTGCGGGCCCTCGGCACCGACCAACGGCCGCACTGCTGGAACACCTTGGCCAGGACGTGGTCTGCCACCATTCCGAGTTGTACTGCGCCATGGTCAGCGCTGCGGTCAGCGCCGCCAGCGGCGACTTCTGGAACGCGGTGGCATCGGCCAATGGGATGAGATCAGGAGCCGTGCAGGACCTTCCGAGTCGCCTCGTCGGCTGGGTAGAACGCCTCGATCGCGAGCTCGGACAGCGTCACTTCGCGCGGCGTGCCGAAGACGGTCGTGGTCGAGATGAACGAGAGCACGGCGTCGCCGGCGCTCAGCTGGAGGGGTACGACGAGCGCGGCCGATCCGGGCGCGACCTCGACCCCGGCGACCACCTCGTCGAGCAGCTGGCCGAGCTCGGGATCCGCGCAGGCGTCGTACTCACGCCGGAGCCGGCCCGCCAGCGCCGCCCGCCACTCCTCGAGGTTGACGATCCGGGGCGCCAGGCCGCGCGGGTGCAGGGACAGCCGGATGACGTTGACCGGCGGCTCGAGCAGGTCGGGATCGATGCCGTCGAGCAGGTCGAACGCCGCGTCGTTGGCCGAGATCAGCTCCCAGCGCCGGTCGATCACCAGCGCGGGGTAGGGCAGGTGCGCCTGCAGGATCGCCTCGAGCGCAGCGTTGGCCTCGGCCATCGGGGGGTCGGCGAGCTGGTGCTCGGGATGGGCAGGAGCGAAACCCCCGGCGAGCAGCACCCGGTTCTGCTCGCGCAGGGGGACGTCGAGCTGGTCGCAGAGCCGCAGGATCATCCCGCTCGTCGGCTGGGACCGCCCGGTCTCGACATAGCTGAGGTGCCGGGTCGAGACCTCGGCCCGGTTCGCGAGGTCGAGCTGCGACAGGTTGCGGCGCTGCCGCCACCCGCGCAACAAGTCACCGACCTGCCCAGGCGCATCCGACATGCGGCCGACGGTAGCCGCCGTCAGGTGCACCCGGGCATGACCTCCGACGTCATCGACGCGACGCAACGTGGCGAGGTCTGATCGTCGCGACAGGACAGACCGAGAGGAGCACCACCATGACGACATCCACCCCGACATCTACCCCGACTTCCACCAGGGCCTACGCCATCGCCTACCTCCGCGAGGTCGACTTCGGCCCGGAGATCGCGGAGTACCTCGAGCGGATCGACGAGACGCTCGCGCCGTACGGCGGCCGCTTCATCGTGCACGGCGGCGAGCTGACTGCTGCCGAGGGCGAGTGGGACGGCGCGCTCGTGATCATCGAGTTCCCGTCGGCCGAGGCCGTCGAGGAGTGGTACGCGTCGCCTGCCTACCAGGCGATCCTGCCGCTGCGCACCGAGCACTCCCAGTCGATCGCGGCCATGGTCGTCGGCGTGCCCGACGGCTACCGCGCGATCGAGAAGGTCCCCGAGGTGCTCGCGCTGGCGCGATAGTCCCTGACCAAAAGCACCCGATTTCGACCAATTGCTGGTGCTTTTCGATGGGGACTATCCCCGAATTCGGCCTCGAGCGTCAGCGGGCGGCGAGGAAGGCGAGCTGGGCGCGGACCGACCACTCGGCCGCACCCCAGAGCGACTCGTCGACGTCGGAGTAGACGACCTCGACCACTTGGCGGGGCAGGGTGGGGTGCTCGGCGACGTCGGGCGGCAGCTCGGCCGGGGACATCCCCAGCCGGGTGAGGGCGGCCTCGACCTGGGCGAGCCGCTCGCGCCGGTGCACGACGTAGTAGTCGAGCACCCCCGCGGCGTCGGGCAGCACCGGCCCGTGGGCCGGCCAGAGCGTGTCGACCCGCCCGTCGCTCACCAGCGCCCGCATCTTCGCGATCGAGTCGAAGTAGCCGCCGAGATCACCGTCGGGGTGGACGATCACCGTCGTACCCCGGCCGAGCACCATGTCGCCGGTCAGCAGGGCGCGATCCTCGGCGACCAGCAGCGAGATCGAGTCGGAGGTGTGACCAGGAGTCGTGAGCACCTCGAGCCGCACGCCGGCGGCGTCGATCACCTCACCGTCGGTGACCGGGTCCGCCCGCCAGCACTGGTCGGGGTCGAGGGCGCGTACGCCGCAGCCCATCCGCTCGGCGAAGCTGCGGGCCGCCTCGGTGTGGTCGATGTGGTGGTGGGTCACCACGACCTGATCGACCTGGCCGGCCGCCGCCACCACCGCGTCGAGGTGCGCGTCGTCGAGCGGTCCGGGGTCGACCACGATCGACCGCTCGGCGCCGGGCTCGCGCAGCACCCAGGTGTTGGTGCCGTCGAGGGTCATGATCCCTGGGTTGGGTGCGAGCACGCAGCGACCGCGGTCGCCGTACTCCCCTCCCGACCAGGGCTCGCTCACGCGAACCGCGCCTGGAGGCAGCGGGTCGAGACGGGACGGACGGGAGAGAACGAACTCGTCGCCGTCGGGGACGACCTCCGGCGTGAACATCGACACCGTCACGCTCGCTCGCCGCCGCCAGGACGGCGCCGGGGTCGGGGTGCCGGAGCACCTCCAGGCAGGTGAGGTACGTCGGAGGCAGCATCATCGAGCTCGCCCGCCTCGGCGCGGTGGAGCGCCTCGGCAGCCGGCAGCCAGAGCGACCTCGGTCCGACTCGGTCGACACGTCACGGGTCACCTGCCCCTCCGGCAGGAGGGCGACGAAGAACCAGGTGCGGTAGCGGCGGGGCTCGAACGTCGGGGTGAGCCAGCCCGACCACGCGCCCAGCAGATCGGTGCGGAGCACCAGCCCGCGGCGGTTCAGGAAGTCGGTCATGGACAGCTCGCGCGACTCCAACGCGACCCGGTCCGCTTCCCAGTCGGCACCGGTGGTGTCGGCGACGACCGTGTCGGCGGACTCGCCGGCGAGCAGGACGCCGGACTCCTCGAACGTCTCACGAACCGCCGCGCACACGATCGCGCGGGCCAGCTCTTCCTCCACCCCGAGCCGTCCCGCCCAGTCGGCCGGCGTCGGTCCCGCCCAGCTCACCGAGCTGTCGAAGTCCCGCGGGTCCACCCCGCCGCCGGGGAACACCGCCATCCCGCCCGCGAACGCCATCACCTGCTGGCGGCGGAGCAGGTAGATCTCCGGGCCTTCGTTCCCGGCCCGCATCAGCACCACGGTCGCGGCGTTGCGCGGCTCCGCCGGCACTGTCGACCCGTCGCTGTGGGCGCGCGCCTGGTCGACCAGGCTCTGCGGCAGCGGGATCCGGGCGAAGCCCTTGGCCGGCGGCGTACCGGTCACCCGACGATCTCCGCGATGACCTCGACCTCGACGGGTGCGTCGAGCGGCAGGACCGGCACGCCGACCGCGGACCGGGCGTGCACGCCGGCGTCGCCGAAGACCGATCCGAACAGCTCCGAGGCGCCGTTCGCGACGCCCGGCTGCCCGCTGAAGTTCGGGTTCGACGCCACGAACGCGACGACCTTGACGATGCGCACGTTCGTGAGGTCGCCGGCGACCGAGCGGATCGCCGCGATCGCGTTGAGCGCACATTGCTGCGCGCACGCCGTGGCCTGCTCGGCCGTGACGCCGTCGCCGACCTTGCCCGTCGCCATCAGCGCGCCGTCGAGCATCGGCAGCTGGCCGGCGGTGTAGACGAGCGAGCCCACCCGCACCGCCGGGACGTACGCCGCCACCGGCGTCGGAACCTCGGGGACGCTGAGTCCCAGCTCGGCCAGTCGCTCCTCAGGAGTCGGCATGGCTCAGCCCTCCGCGGGGCGCTTGAAGTAGGCGATGTCGTTGCCGCCCGAGCCCGGGATGAGGGTGACGACTCCACCCGTCCTGGCCGAAGTTGTTGAGGATCTGCGCCGCGACATGGTTGAGGACGGGCGCCACCTGGTACTCCCACTTGGTCATTCCCGCACCTTAGACGAGCGCCCGACCGCAAGTGACGGCCACCACACGTTGTGCGACGGTATGCCCATGAACCTCGACAACGCCGTCTGGTTGCTGACGGGTCTCGCCGCGGTCGTGGTGCTCCTGACGCGGGTGCGGCTGTCCGCGGAGGACCATCAATCCGGTCACGCACTCGTGCCGCTCGCGATCGTCAACGCGCACACGGCCATGGGCGTGCTCGCGCTGGGGGTGTGGGTCTACTACCTCAGCTCGCCGGACGACGTGATCGGCCTCGTGTCGCTGGCCCTGTGGTGGATCGAGGTCGGGATCGGCCTGCTCATCCTCGCGCGGTGGCTCCCACGCCATGGCAAGCATGCGGCCGACGCGACCGACGACAGCTGGGCGCAGGGCCCGTACCTGTCGGTCCTCGGGCACATCGGGATGTTCCTCGGCGTCGCGTTCTTCACCTGGGTCGTGCTCGCCGACAAGATCACCGCCTGATCGGCCGGATCGCCGCCCGGCGGTCATCGCTACGCTGACCCGCGTGAGCGACTGGTCGAAGGTGCGGCTGCACGTCGTCACCGGCAAAGGTGGCACGGGCAAGTCGACCGTCGCGTCGGCGCTGGCGCTGGCCCTCGCCCACAAGGGCAAGCACGTGCTCCTGTGCGAGGTCGAGGGCCGACAGGGCGTCGCCCGGATGTTCGACGTCGACCCGCTCCCCTACGAGGAGCGCCGGCTCACGACGGGTCTTCCCGACGCCGACGGGGGCCGTGGCGTCGTACACGCCCTGCACATCGAGGCCGAGGCCGCGCTGCTCGAGTACCTGTCGATGTACTACCGGCTCGGTCGCGCCGGCAAGGCGCTCGACCGGTTCGGCGTGATCGAGTTCGCCACGACGATCGCGCCGGGTGTGCGCGACGTGCTGCTGAGCGGCAAGGTCTACGAGGCAGTGGAGCGCAACAGCCGCAACAAGGGCGCGATCCAGTACGACGCCGTGGTGCTCGACGCTCCTCCGACCGGCCGGATCACCAACTTCCTCAATGTCGGCGGCGAGGTCGGCGGGCTGGCGAAGGTCGGCCCGGTCAAGGCCCAGTCGGACACGATGATGAAGCTCTTCCAGTCGCCGCGGACCGCCGTGCACCTGGTGACCGCTGCTCGAGGAGATGCCGGTCCAGGAGACCATCGACGGCATCGCCGACCTGAAGCGGGCGAAGCTGCCGGTCGGCGGCGTCATCGTCAACATGGTCCGCCCGCGCGACCTGTCCGACGAGGACCTCGCCGCGGCCCGCGCCGGCACCCTCGACCGCGACCGGGTCGAGACCGAGGTGAAGGCGGCCGGCATCGAGGTGACCCCGGCCCTGCTCGACGGCCTGCTCCACGAAGCCGCCCGAGCACGCAGAGCGGCGGGCCCTGGAGGACGCCCAGCAGCAGGTGGTCGCCGGGCTCGGTGTGCCGACCTACGAGCTGCCCCGGATGCCGGGTGGCGTCGACCTGGGCGCGCTCTACGAGTTCGCCGGGCTGCTCCGCGAGCAAGGGATGGCATGAGACACGGCCAAGATGGCCAGGCGTACGACGGAGCACCAGACCCGGGTCGGCCGACCTCCCCGAGGTCCCGGCGGGCGGGACCGCTCGACGTCGACGCGCTGCTCGCGGACCCGAAGACCGGGATCATCGTGTGCTGCGGCTCGGGCGGCGTCGGCAAGACGACCACATCCGCCGCGCTCGGCCTGCGGGCCGCGGAGCAGGGGCGGAAGGTCGTCGTACTCACGATCGACCCGGCCCGCCGGCTCGCCCAGTCGATGGGCATCGAGGCGCTCGACAACACCCCGCGGCCGGTGCAGGACGTGGCCGGCGACGGCGGGCTCGACGCGATGATGCTCGACATGAAGCGCACCTTCGACGAGGTGGTCGAGTCACAGGCCAGCCCGGAGAAGGCGCAGCAGATCCTGGCCAACCCGTTCTACATCGCGCTGTCGAGCTCGTTCGCGGGCACGCAGGAGTACATGGCGATGGAGAAGCTCGGCCAGATTCACCGAGGTGCGAAGACGAGCGGCTCCTACGACCTGATCGTCGTCGACACCCCGCCGTCCCGCTCCGCGCTGGACTTCCTCGACGCACCCGAACGACTGTCGAGCTTCCTCGACGGCCGGTTCGTGCGGCTGCTGATGGCCCCGGCCCGTGGGCCGGCGAAGCTGATGACGGCCGGCTTCAGCATCATGACCAACGCGTTGAACAAGGTCCTCGGCGCGCAGTTCCTCAAGGACCTGCAGATGTTCGTGTCCGCCTTGGACACGGTCTTCGGTGGCTTCCGGCAGCGCGCCCAGCAGACCTACTCACTCCTGCAGGCGGACGGGACGGCCTTCCTGGTCGTCGCCGCGCCCGAGCCGGACGCCCTGCGCGAGGCGGCGTACTTCGTCGAGCGGCTCAGCGAGGACGGCATGCCGCTCGCCGGCCTGATCGTCAACCGGGCCAGTCCCGCTCCGGAGAGCACCCTGCCCGCCGAGGAGGCGCTGTCCGGCGCTGGTCGACTGCGGCGGGACGGCAACGGGACGGTTGCCGCGGGGCTGCTGCGGCTGCACGCCGACCAGGTGCGGCTGGTCGAGCGTGAGCAGAAGCTGCGCGACCGGTTCGCGACGGCGCACCCGCAGGTGCCGACGGCCGTCGTACCGGCGCTCGCCGGCGATGTCCACGACCTCGCGGGGCTGCGCCGGATCGGCGACCTGCTGGCCGCCACGGGTCGCACCTGAAGAATCGGTCCGTTCGCAGTTGCGAATCGGGCCGAAACTTCAGGTACGACGCCTCAGGCGCTCGCGGTGATCTGTGCGATCTCGCGGTCCCGAGCGGACTCGAGGACCTTGCGCCACGATGCGGTCGGCCGACGCCGGAGCAGCGCACGCCGCTCCCGCTCCGTCATCCCGCCCCAGACGCCCCACTCGATCTGGTTGTCGAGTGCCTCGGCGAGGCACTCCGTGCGCACCGGGCAACCGGCACACACCTGCTTGGCCTTGTTCTGCTCAGCTCCCCTGACGAACAGCTGGTCTGGCTGCTCTTCCCGGCAAGCTGCGCGGAGGGCCCAATCGTCTACCCACATGATGTTGTCCCCATCATTTAGAAGAGGGCGACACCCCCACAGCGTCGCGGAGTCCTCTTCGTCTTGGTAAAAGTAAAGTACTGGTCTGGTCCGGCGCATCACCACTTCTGTTCAACCTGACTAGTCACATTTCACTAGGCCGCCTGGCTGAACCGGACGTTTCAGGCGGTGACCACGATGATTCGCCGAATCCAGGTGAGAGCCCCTGGCTCACGTACTCTGGCGCCATGTCCCGCCCCAGGACCGATGGTCTGTCCGCGATGAAGGTGGTGTCCCACCTCGGCGTGATGCTGCTCGTCTCCGCGGTCCTCGGAGTCGTCGTGTCCGGGCTCGCCATCCCTTTCGCCGGCGTCCTGGGCTTCGGGGCCCGCAACGTGTCGGAGTCGATCGACGAGCTGCCGCAGGAGCTGGAGACCGAGCTGCTCCCGCAGCGCACCGAGATCCTGGACCGCAACGGCGACCAGATCGCCACGATCTACGACCAGAACCGGGTCACCGTCTCGCTCCGCCAGATCTCGCGGATCATGGTCAAGGCGATCGTCGTCCATCGAGGACTACCGCTTCTACCAGCACGGCGCGCTCGACGTGAAGGGCACGCTCCGGGCCCTGTTCACCAACCAGGCCGCCGACGGCGTGGTCCAGGGTGGCTCGTCGATCACCCAGCAGCTGGTCAAGCTGACCCTGCTCAACCAGGCCAACACGAAGAAGGAACGCGAGGCGGCGACCGACGACACCTACGCCCGCAAGCTCCGCGAGCTCCGCTACGCGATCGCGCTGGAGAAGAAGTACTCCAAGGACTGGATCCTCGAGCGCTACCTCAACACTGCCTACTTCGGTGACGGCGCCTACGGCATCCAGGCCGCCGCCCAGCACTACTTCAACGTCAACGCCAACGCAGCTCACCCTCCGCCAGGCGGCCATGCTCGCCGGCATCGTGCAGAGCCCGGGCGCGTTCGACCCGACGGAGAACCCCGACCGCTCCCGCGAGCGGCGCAACGTCGTACTCGACCGGATGGCCGAGCTCAGCGTGATCACCGACCGCCAGGCTGAGAAGGCCAAGGCGCGGAAGCTGGGGCTCGACGTGCAGAAGAAGGAGCGCGGCTGCGTCAACTCCACCGCCCAGTTCTTCTGCGAGTACGTCCTCGTCCTGGCTCAAGCAGGACCCCGCGCTGGGCAAGAACCCGCGCGAGCGGTGGCGGCTGATCCTCAACGGCGGGCTCACCATCACCACCTCGATCGACATGAGGATGCAGACGGCGACGCAGAACTCCGTCAGCGCCCACGTCTTCCCGCAGGAGGGCGTGATCGGCGCGATGGCCGCTGATCGAGCCCGGCACCGGCGAGGTCAAGGCGCTGGCGCAGTCACGTTCGCTCGGCAAGGAGCCCGGCCAGACGTTCCTCAACTACACGGTGCCGAAGGAGTACGGCAAGGCCAACGGGTTCCAGCCGGGCTCGACGTTCAAGACGTTCGTGCTGGCCTCGGCCATCAACCAGGGCATCCCGCTCAACAAGTCCTACAACGTGCCGGCCGAGGCGTTCATCCCGGAGAACGAGTTCGAGACCTGCGACGGTCCCTACCAGAGCTCCAACACTTGGAGCGTGTCGAACTTCGACTTCGAGCCCCACACCGTCAACCTCTACACCGGCACCCAGGGCTCGGTGAACACCTTCTTCGCCAAGCTCGAGACGGAGACCGGGTTGTGCGAGCCGTACAACCTCGCGCGGCGCCTCGGCGTCGAGCTCACGAACCCGAAAACCGAGATGGTGCCGTCGTTCACGCTGGGCATCCCGGACACCAGCCCGCTCGAGCTGGCCGAGGCCTACGCGACCTTCGCCGCCCGCGGCAAGCACTGCGACGCGCTGCCGGTCCTCAAGATCGAGGACAACCAGGGCAACGAGCTCAAGGACTACAAGCCGAAGTGCACCCAGGAGCTCCCGAGTCCGGTCGCCGACGCTGTCAACGACGTCCTCGAAGGTGTGATCGCCCCTGGTGGCTTCGCCGATGACCAGTACCCGGGGCAACAGGCCGCAGGAAAGACCGGCACGTCGACGGCCAACAAGTCGGTGTGGTTCGCGGGCTACACGCCCAACCTCGCCGCCACCGTGGTCGTGGCTGGCGTCAACGAGGTCGGCGACCCTGAGTCGCTGGACGGCAAGACCATCGGTGGCATCACCTACTACTCGACGTCGGGATCGCAGACGGCCGCGCCGATCTGGGGACAGATGTTCCGCGCAGTCGCGCCGTTCCTGGCCGACGAGGAGTTCGTCGACCCGTCCGGTGAGGACATCGCGGGCGTCCTGGTGCCGGTCCCGAGCGTCGGCGGGCTGTCGGTCGAGGCCGCCACCGACCTGCTCGAGGAAGAGGGCTTCTTCGTCGCCAACGGCGGCTACGTCGACTCGGCCTACGCCCGCGGCACCGTCGCCTACTCCAGGCCCGGGTGCCTACACCAGACTTCGGCTCGGGCGACACGGTCACGCTCTACATCTCCGACGGCACCCCACGAAGACCCAAGCCGCCCAGGAACAACAACGGCGGCGGCGACGACGGCGGCGGCAACGACGGCGGCGGCAACGAGGCGGCGGCAACGGCAACGGCAACGGCGGGCGGCGGCAACGGCTGACGCCGCTGACGTCGGCGACGCGCTCGACCAATGACTAGCCGAGCTGGCGGCGTACCTCTGCCGCGACCGCGGCGCCGTCGGCCCGGCCCTTCACCTGCGGCTGGACGGCGCCCATGACCTTGCCCATCGCCTTGGGCCCGGCGCCGGCGGCGCCGAGCTGCTCGACTGCGGCCGTGACGATGTCGGAGATCTCCGCCGGGCTGAGCTGCGCCGGGAGGTAGTCGCCGATCACCAGGGCCTCGGCGCGCTCCTTCGCGGCCATCTCCGGCCGGTTGCCCTCCTCGAACGCGACCGCGGCCTCCCGCCGCTTCTTGGCCTCGGTCGAGAGGACGCTGAGCATCTCGTCGTCGGTGAGCTCCTTGGACACCTTGCCCGCGACCTCGGCGTTGGTGACCGCGGTGAGAATCATCCGGATCGTGGAGGAGCGCACGTCGTCACGCGCCTTGATGGCGGTGGTGAGATCGGCACGCAGACGGTCCTTCAGCGAGTTCATGACGCCGATTCTGGCAGGCTACGGACCACTTGCCGCGTGCCCCCCTCACGGATTGTCGGTCTGCTCGGCACCGGCGTGGTTGCTGGGGCCGGCTGCGACGGCGTACGCCAGCTGGGAGGCGCGGCAGTACACGCTGCGCAAGGTGGACCTGCCGGTGCTGCCGGCCGGCATGCGACCGCTGCGGGTGCTGCACATCAGCGACATCCACATGACGCCGGGCCAGACCCGCAAGCAGGAGTGGCTACGGGGCCTGGCCGCGCTGGAGCCGGACCTGGTGATCGACACCGGTGACAACCTCGCGCACCGCGAATCCGTGCCGGTCGTGCTCGACAGCCTCGGAGGGCTGCTCGACCGGCCGGGCGTGTTCGTCCACGGCTCCAACGACTACTTCGAGCCGGGCTTCCGCAACCCGATCGGCTACCTGCTCCCCGACAACGGCAAGCGCCGCGTCAACGTGCCCGCGCTCCCGTGGGGCGAGCTGTCGGCGGGTCTCGCCGGTGCCGGCTGGCTCGACCTCACCAACCGGCGGGCCTCCCTGACCGTCGGTGAGACCCAGTTCGCGTTCGCCGGCGTCGACGACCCACACCTCCGCTACGACGACCTGGCGGCCGTCGCCGGCGCGGCCGACGGAGAGGCCGACGTACGGCTCGGCCTCGCGCACGCGCCGTACCTCCGGGTCCTGGACCAGTTCGCGTCCGACGGGTACGACGCCATCGTCGCCGGGCACACGCACGGCGGCCAGGTCTGCCTGCCGCGGCTCTCCAACCTGAGCCGGGCCGGCCGGGCGCTGACGACCAACTGCGACCTCGAACCGGCGCGGGCCCGCGGCCTCCACCGTCATCCGGCCGACTCCCGTCCGGGTGACCCCGGGTCGGCCTGGATGCACGTCTCCGCCGGGCTCGGGACCAGCCCTTACGCCCGGATCCGGGTCGCCTGTCGACCCGAGGCGACGCTGCTGACCCTGCTGCCCCAGGAGCGCTGACCGCGACCGAAGTCGCGGTCGGCCGATTCGGTCGGCGAATGCGACCCGGTATGCTCCCGGTCTTGTGCGATGAGCACGGCGGGCTGTGGCGCAGCTTGGTAGCGCGCCTCGTTCGGGACGAGGAGGCCGCAGGTTCAAATCCTGTCAGCCCGACCAGCGTTTTTGCAGGTCAGGGGCCGTTTCCAGGAAGTCGGAAGCGGCCCCGCGCCATGCTGCGTGGCACGCTAGGTGACCGTGACCAGCGCAAGCGTCGCCGTGATCGGCGGAACCGGCTTCTACTCGTTCCTCGGCCAGGACGAAGGAGTTGAGGAGGTAGCCGTCGAGACGCCGTACGGCGTGCCCTCGGCGCCGGTGCGCATCGGCCGGGTCGCCGGCCGGGACGTGGCGTTCTTGCCACGGCACGGGCTCCACCACGAGCACCCGCCGCACGCGATCAACTACCGCGCCAACCTGTGGGCGCTGAGGTCACTCGGCGTGCGGCAGGTCCTCGCCCCGTGCGCGGTCGGCGGCCTCCGGACGGAGGTCGCCCCCGGCGACGTCGTCGTACCCGATCAGCTGGTCGACCGCACCGTCCGCCGGGTGACGTCGTACGTCGAGACCGGCGCCTGCCACCTGCCGTTCGCGGACCCCTACTGCGACCGTCTCCGCGGCGCGGTGCTGGCGACCGGACGCGACCTGGTCGACGGCGGGACGATGGTCGTGATCGAGGGCCCACGGTTCTCGACGCGCGCCGAGTCGCAGCACTACGCCGCCCAGGGCTGGACCATGATCAACATGACCGGCAGTCCGGAAGCGCCGCTCGCCCGCGAGCTGGGCATGTGCTACGCCGCGATCGCGCTCGTCACCGACATGGACGCAGGCGCCGAGACCGGTGGCGGCGTCGGCCAGGAGGAGGTGTTCGCACGGTTCCGCGCCAACCTCGAGCGGCTCACCGGTCTGCTCACCGACACGGTCGCCGGGCTCCCGGATCCCGCTGGGTGCACGTGCGCGACCTGGGCGGACGGCATCGACCTGACCTATGAGGTGCCTGGCGCGTGAGGGTCCTGCTCACGGGATCCGCCGGGTTCATCGGGTCCGCTGTCGGCAGCGCGCTCGGTGCCGCCGGTCACGAGGTCGTTCCGGTCGACGCGATGCTGGACCTGGCCCACGGCGCCACCGCACCACCGCCCGGCACCCACCAGGTCGACGTCCGGGACGCCGCCCGCTGGACCGATCTCCTGCACGGTGTGGACGTCGTGTGCCACCAGGCGGCCGTGGTCGGCGCCGGCGTGCGGGTGGCCGACCTCCCGGCGTACGCCGGTCACAATGACCTCGGGACGGCCGCCCTGCTGGCCGCCATGCACGAGGCAGGCGTGTCGGCGCTGGTGCTGGCCTCGTCGATGGTCGTCTACGGCGAGGGTCGCTACACCTGCCCGGAGCACGGCAGGCAGCGCCCCGGCCCACGGCCGCGGCAGGCGCTGGAGGCCGGCGACTTCGAGAACCACTGCCCGGTGTGCCGCGGCGCCCTCGGGTGGCAGGCGGTCGACGAGAACAGCCGGCTGGACCCGCGCAGCTCGTACGCCGCCAGCAAGGTGGCGCAGGAGCACTACGCGTCGGCGTGGGCGCGGCAGGCGGATGCCGCCGCCGTGGCCCTGCGCTACCACAACGTCTACGGCCCCGGCATGCCTCGGAACACGCCGTACGCCGGCGTGGCCGCGATGTTCCGATCCTCGCTCGAGCGCGGTGAGCCGCCCCAGGTGTTCGAGGACGGCGGCCAGGTGCGCGACTTCGTGCACGTCGACGACGTCGCCCGGGCGAACCTGCTGGCCGTCGAGGCCGTGGCCGGAGCGGCCGCAGGGAGCTCCGCGGCGTACAACGTCGCGTCCGGCAGCCCGGTCGGGATCCTCGAGGTGGCCGAGCTGGTCGCGCGCGGCACCGGGGGGATCCGGCCCGAGGTCACCGGCGGGTTCCGGATCGGCGACGTCCGGCACATCGTCGCCTCGCCCGCGCTCGCGCGCAGCGAGCTCGGGTTCACGGCCGCGGTGCCACCGCAGGAGGGCCTGGTCGCCTTCGCGACCGATCCGCTGCGCGCGTGAGCCGAGCGGTGAGCCAGAGGGTCACCAACTGGTGAAGAAGCAGCTGCTGCACGAGCAGCGCGTCACCAGCTGGACCGCCAGACCCGGCCGGCGCCATCGGTCCGGCAGCAGTGCGCACGACACCAGCAGCCACGGCACGAACGGCAGCCAGATCCGCTCCACCTCCGCCTTGCTCATGCCGGACGCGTCGGCAACGGCGATCGAGAGCGCGGCCGCTCCGACGAGGAGGAGCGGAGTCCGGGGAGCCTGCCGACCGAGCGCGCGAGGTGGGCGAGACCCGCTCCCACCATCGGTCCCGCCGCCACGAGCAGGGCGGCGAGGTTGCCCCACCACCAGTACGACGCGGGCCGGTCCGTCGGCGATCCCTGCCCAGTACCGCTCGCGCAGCACGGGGAACGCGTCCCACCACGCGAACCCGAGGGCCGCGAACAGGAGTACGACGGCGAGCGCGGCGGCCGCCGCAACCGGGAACGGGCGCCAGCTGCGGCGGCGAGCGAGGACCGCCACCGCCAGCGGCGCGAGCAGGAGCATCCCGTAGGACATCAGCACGCAGCACCCGAGCAGCAGGCCCGCGACCACCGTCCAGCCGACGAAAACGACGTGCCGACCGCGGGTGGCCGCCAGCGCGAGGCACGCCAGCCCCCATGCGGCCACGGCAGCGATGACCGCGTCGGCGGACACCGCGAGGAAGACCGCGGCCGGGGCGAGCACGAGGAACGGCGCCGCGCGGCGGGCGACCTCCTCCGTCCCGAGTGCCCGTAGCGCTGTGAGGACGGCGAGCGGGATCGTCGCGGCGATCACAGCGACGACCACGCCCGCGGTCACGTCACCCCCGAGACCGAGACGTACCAGGCCGACGAAGAACAGCAGCATCAGCGGCGGATGCCCGGCGACGTGGGTCGGCCAGTTGTCCTCCGCGTCGAGAGGGATGCGGTCGACGTACCCGTCCAGGAGCGCGCCGACGCTCTCGACGGAACGAGCCGTCGGCAGGTACTCCTCCTCCTGACGCAACGCCCGGGAGAGCCCGTCGGGGCCGTCCACGAGCGCCAGTGCGAACAACCACGCGAGACCCACGACGTACGCCACCGCCAGGAGGCGCCGCCAGGTCAGCCGCTGGGCGAGCTGCTCGCCGTACCGCCAACCCGCGAGCGCGAGTGCGACGGCGGCCAGGGTCCCCGCGCCGACCAGCTTCGGTTCCCAGAGGCCGTGCAGCGGCGGGATCGCGCGGGGCGACGCCGAGCGGGGTGCCCGGGACCAGACCTCCCAGTCGGCCAGTCGCGGGAGGACGAACGCGAGCGCGACCAGCGCGAGGGCGACCAGCAGACCCGCCCAGGGAGCCGCGCGGCGCAGGGCCCCACGCGGCTCGCTCACGTCGCCACCCTAGGAGGTCAAAAGGCCCCTGCCGGTGCTCGCGCCGAAGCGTCAGCGATTCGTAACACCTGGCGCCGTCCGCGACCGCCAGCCGCCCCTAGCGTGGAAGTCATGGCGAACCGAACCGCTCGGGGTGTGGTCTGCGATCTGGTCCTCCCGTGCAAGGACGAGGCGGCGGCGCTCGTCGACCTGCTCCCCGAGATCCCCCCGCAGTTCCGAGTGATCGTCGTCGACAACGGATCGATCGACGGCACAGCCGAGGTCGCGCGCGGCCTCGGCGCGACCGTGGTCAGCGAGGATCGGCCGGGCTACGGGGCCGCGGTCCACGCCGGCGTCGTCGCGGCGGACGCCGACTACGTCGCGGTGATGGACGGTGACGGCTCGTTCGACCCGGCCGCCCTGGTGCCGCTGCTCGAAGAGGTCCGCAGCGGCCGTGCCGACATCGCGGTCGGCCGACGCCGACCGGGAGCGCGTGGGGTCTGGCCATGGCACGCGCGCGCCGGCAACGCCCTCGTCGTCGCGTGGTTGCGCCGGCGGATCGGACTCGACGCCCACGACATCGCGCCGATCCGGGTGTGTCGACGCCAGGACCTGCTCGACCTGGGCCTGGAGGACCGGCGCTTCGGCTACCCGGTCGAGCTGCTCCAGGCCGCGACCGTGGCCGGGTGGCGGTTCACGGAGCACGACGTGGCCTACCGGCCGCGGGCCGAGGGCACCCGGTCCAAGGTGTCCGGCTCGGTGGTCGGCACCGTGCGGACCGCCCGCGACTTCCTCCGGGTGCTCGCGTGACGGAGTACGACGGACCTGCCGCGCCCCACCTGCTGGTCGTCGCGAAGGCACCGGAGCCCGGCCGGGTGAAGACCCGGCTGGCCGCCGACATCGGTGACGCGGCGGCGGCCGAGGTGGCCGCGGCGGCGCTCCTCGACACGCTGGCGGCCTGCGTAGCAGCGGTCGGTGCCGAGAACTGCCACCTCGCCCTCGCCGGCGACCTGGACCGGGCGGTCGACGGCGCGGCGATCGACGCGGCGCTGACCGGCTGGACGGTGCGACCCCAGCGCGGCGATCGCTTCGCAGACCGTCTGGTCCACGCGCACGCCGACCTGCCCGGGGCGGTCGTCCAGATCGGGATGGACACCCCGCAGGTGACGCCTGCCCAGCTGCGGGCGGCCGCAGCCGCACTCGACGACCACGACGCCGCACTGGGCCCGGCGGAGGACGGCGGTTGGTGGGTGCTGGCACTGCGCGACCCGGAGGCCGCACAGGCGCTGGCCGACGTCCCCATGTCGACCTCGACCACCTTCGACCGCACCCGAGCCGCGCTCCGTGCCCGCGGCCTGGGCGTAGCGTCCGTGGAGACGCTCCGCGACGTCGACACCGTGGCGGACGCCGACGCGGTGAGCGCGGCCGCTCCCGACAGCAGGTTCGCCGCCGCATGGGGGCGACGGACGTGAGCGAGGCGTCGTTCACCGAGGTCTTCTCCGAGGCGCTGCGCGGCCGCGCGTGTGTCGTGCACCCGGCCGAGGGGTCGGCGACGACGCTGCCGGTCGCCAGCTGGCGTTCGGCTGCCGACGCCGACGACCACGCGTTGCTCGACCAGTGCAAGGGGCCGACGCTCGACGTCGGCTGCGGCCCGGGGCGCCTCACCGCGGCGCTGGCCGAGCGCGGACAGCTGGTGCTCGGCATCGACGTCGTGCACGAGGCCGTCGGCCAGACCCGGGCCCGGGGCGCCGCCGCGCTCCGGCGCGACATCTTCGGCGCCGTGCCGGGGGAGGGTCGGTGGCACACGGCGTTGCTGGCTGATGGCAACGTCGGCATCGGCGGCGACCCGGTCGCGCTCCTGCGCCGACTGCGGCGGCTGCTGCTCCCGGGGGGCCGGGTGGTCGTCGAGGTCGCGCCGCCCGGCGTCCGCACCCGATCGGTGCTCGCGACCCTGGAGTGCAACGGCGTCCGGAGCCGCCCGTTCCGGTGGTCCGTCGTCGGCACCGACGGGATCGCCCGGGTCGCGGCGTCCGCCGGCCTGACCCTCCGGGCCTGCCAACCGCACGGGGTGCGCTGGAGCGCCGTCCTCGAGGAGTGCGCGTGAAGGCCCTCCCGGTCCCCCGCACCGAGGACTTCCCGTCCCGGCTGCGCAGCGCCGCGGTGGCGGCGCGGGTCGGTGTCTGGCTCGGGATCTGCTTCGGCGTCGCCTTCGCCACGGGACTCGTCAGCCACTACGCCCAGGCGTCGTCCCAGCCGGTGCCGTTCCCGACGAGCCCTGCGTGGGGATACCGGGTGACACAGGGGCTGCACGTGGTCGCCGGGACCGCGGCCGTCCCGCTCCTCCTCGTCAAGCTGTGGGTCGTCTATCCACGGCTGTTCCTGCGCCTGCCCCGCGTCCCGCGGGAGGTGGCTGTCGGCGCGCTCGAGCGGGCCTCGATCGGGATCCTCGTCGCTGCCTCGGTCTTCCAGCTCGCCAGCGGCCTGGCCAACGCGACCCAGTGGTACCCATGGATGTTCTTCTCGTTCCGGTCCACGCACTACGCGATCGCGTGGGTGGCCATCGGCGCGTTGCTCGTGCACATCGCGGTGAAGCTTCCGATCACCCGCGCGGCCCTGGGCGCGGACATCGACGTGGCAGCCCTCGACCGGCCGACCGCCGTCGCGGAAGGCCCTGTGTCGCGACGGACGCTGGTCCGGGCGGCCTGGCTGGCTGCCGGCGTCGCTGTCGTGGCCTCCGCGACCAGCACCGTGCCAGGGCTGCGCCACGTCGCGTTGCTCGGCAGCCGCACCGGCGACGGCCCGGGCGGGGTCCCGATCAACACGACGGCAACGCAGGCACGGATCGACCCGGACGCCACAGGATCGTCGTACCGCCTGGTCGTCGTGTACGGCGCGCGCCAGGAGGCCCTCGACCTCGGCGCGCTCCGGGCGCTGCCGCAGCAGAGCCACACCCTGCCGATCGCCTGCGTCGAGGGATGGAGCGCCAACGGGACCTGGACCGGCGTCCGCCTGCGGACCCTGCTCGACCTCGTCGACGCGCCCAGCGGGTCGGACGTCCGCGTCACGTCGCTGCAGAGATCCGGGCTCGTTCAACGAGACGACCCTGCCCGGCAACTTCGCCGACGACGACCGCACCACGCTCGCCCTCGGGCTTGCGGGTGAGCCGTTGTCGTTGGACCACGGCTACCCGGCGCGGCTGATCGCGCCGGATCGGCCCGGGGTCCTGCAGACGAAGTGGGTCGAGCGGCTCGAGGTGCTGGCATGAGGATCCTGGTGGGCAGCGTCGGCACGGTCGCGGCGGCGTACGGCGGCTGGCTGCTCGTCTCGAACGCGGACCGCTCAGCCCTGGTCGAGGTGGCGATCTGGCTGGCCGCCGGGGTGATCCTGCACGACCTGGTCCTCACTCCGTTGGTCCTGGCCGCCGTATGGGCCGGAGCCCGGCTGCTCCCTGCCGCCGCCCGCGGCCCGGCCGCCGTCGGGCTGCTCGTCCTGGGATCGGTCACCCTGGTCGCGGTCCCGGTGCTCGGGCGGTTCGGCGAGGTGCCCAGCGACCCCACGCACCTGGATCGCAACTACGTCGCCGGGTGGTCAGCGGTCGCCGGCCTGGTCCTGACGGGCGTCGTGCTCGCAACGCTCGCCGTACGCTCACGAATGAGGAGGTCCCATGTCGCGGGTGCTGGTGGTCGATGACGACACCACGGTCCGGGAGGTCGTGGTCTCCTACCTGCGCGCCGCGGGTCACGACGTGGTCGAGGCCGCGGACGGCGAGGCGGCACTGTCGAGCCAGTCCGACCGCAGGGCCGACCTGGTCGTGCTCGACCTGATGCTGCCCGGCATCAGCGGGATCGACGTGTGCCGACGACTGCGCGCCACCAGCGACGTGCCGATCATCATGCTGACCGCACGGACCGACGAGCCGGACCGGGTCAACGGCCTCGAGAGCGGCGCCGACGACTACGTCAGCAAGCCCTTCAGCCCCCGCGAGCTCACGCTCCGCGTCGACCGCGTCCTCCGCCGCGCCGGGAGCCGCCGTACCCGAGCTGCCCGAGGTGGTCACCGACGGTGACCTGGTGCTCGACCATCGCCGCCACGAGGTGACCCGCGACGGCGCGCTGCTCGCGCTCACCGCACGCGAGTACGACCTGCTCCGCTTCCTGTTGGCCAGCCCCGGTCAGGTCTTCACCCGGGCGGAGCTGCTCGACCGGGTGTGGGGCTGGGCGGTCGGCGGCGAGTCGACCGTGACCGTGCACGTACGCCGGCTCCGGGAGAAGATCGAGCCCGACCCGCAGGAGCCGACGCGGCTGCTGACGGTGTGGGGCGTGGGCTACCGCTGGGAGCCCAGCCGATGAGGACCGAGGTCGAGATCGTCCTCATCGCCGGCTCCTGCGCCACGGCCGTGGGGCTGGTGGGCTTCGGTGCGGCCTGGCTGCTCCGGCGCCGGTCGATCCGGTGGCAGCTGAGTCTGGTGGCACTGGTCGCCGTGCTCGGCGGTTTCCTCGGCACCCAGGTCGCCGCGCGGCGGATGTTCATCTCCGACCACGACCTCCGTGTGGTGTCGGTGCTGGCCGGTGTCTCCGGTCTGGTGGCCCTGCTGGCCGCGCTCGGCCTCGGCCAGGCGGTCAGCCGCTGGTCGACGGTCCTTCGCGAGGGCGTCCGGCTTGTGGGCGACGGGCAGCCGTACGCCGGCGCGCACGAAGGCCCCAGCGAGTTCCGCCTGCTCGCCGACGAGCTGGCGAAGGCACAGCAACGTCTCGAGGAGGCGCGGGACCGGGAGCGCCGCGTCGAGGAGTCGCGGCGCGAGCTGGTCGTGTGGGTGTCCCACGACCTGCGCACCCCCCTGGCCGGGATGCGCGCGCTCACCGAGGCGCTCGAGGACGGCCTCGCCGACGACGAGACCTACCACGAACGGATCCGCGCCGAGGTGGAGCGGATGAGCCGGATGGTCGACGACCTCTTCGAGCTCTCCCGGATCAACGCCGGCGTCCTGACCGTCCTTCCGGAGCCGCTGTCGCTCGGCGACGTCGTCAGCGACGCGATCGCCGGAGCCGATGCGGTGGCGCGGTCGCGTCGGGTGCGCCTCGACGGCGCCGTCGACGCCGGGGTCGAGGTGCTGGCCGATCCGGCGGGCTTGTCGCGGGTCGTCTCGAACCTGGTCATGAACGCGGTACGACACACCCCGGCCAACGGGGTCGTCGAGATCCGCGGTCGCTCGGTGCGTGACGGCGTCGAGCTCAGCGTCAGCGACGGTTGCGGCGGAATCCCCGAGTCCGACATGGCGCGGCTCTTCGACGTCGCCTGGCGGCACGGTCAGGCCCGGACGCCGAACCCAGGACCGGCCGGCGCCGGCGGTGGTCTCGGGCTGTCCATCGTCAAGGGCATCGTCGAGGCACATCAGGGTGAGGTGACCGTCGAGAACCTCGCGAACGCCGACGGGTGCAGGTTCTCGGTCCGGTTGCCGGCTCCCGCGGCGCGCGTTGCTTCCTGACGTCAGAGTAGGTTTCAGCGTTCGAGGATCGCCTTGAGTCGCGCGAGGTCCTTGGTCGTGGCGCGCTTCATCGCGACGGCCATCGCGGGCGCGCTGACCTTGCCGAAGCCACGCGGCTCCCCGGTGTTCCGCAGGGTCATCCGGGTGCCGCCTTCTGCCTGCTCCCAGGTGTAGGTCGTGCGCATCGGGAATGGTCCGTGCGCGGTCTCCATGACGAGCCGGCCGCCCTCGACCAGCTCAACGACCCGGTAGGTGTAGGCGAGCCGCCGGCCGAGGAACTTCGCGACGAAGTCCATCTCGGAGCCGACCCGGACCGGCGGGTCCGTTCGCCACTCGACGGAGCGGATGTTGGCGTACCACTCCGGCGCATTGGACGGGTCTCCGGCGTACGCCGCGACGTCCGCCGGCGGTCGGGCGATGAAGGTCTCGACCTGGACGTCGACCATGACGGCGATCGTAGACCGGCTCACGCAACCGCGTGGAGCGCGAGTCGGACGTCGATCGCGCGGTTCCGGGCTGTGGTGTTGATCCACCCCGCGGGTTGTCGGGTACGCCGTTTCCGGGAAATGTTCGGACTTCGTTGTCCGCGCCGGCTCCTAGTCTGCGTTCATGAACCGCATCGAGCGCCTGTACGCCCTGGTCGAGGAACTACGCGCCGCGGGCCGACGCGGCCGTACGGCGCGCCAGCTGGCCGCTCGTTTCGAGGTCAGCGTGAGAACGATCGAGCGTGATCTCAGTGCCCTCGGGCAAGCCGGCGTGCCGCTGGCGACGCGGACGGGGAGGTCGGGTGGATTCTCGCTGATCGGTCGATGACCCTGCCACCGCTGAACTTCACGCCACGGGAAGCGGCGGCCGTCGCCGTCGCCCTCAGCCAGAACGAGCACGTTCTCTTCAAGAGGGACGCGCGCAGCGCCCTGCAAAAGATCGTCGCAGCGATGCCGGAACGGTCCCTTCAGGAGGCGCGGGAGACTGCCGGGAAGGTGCGACTCCTGGTCCAGCCCACCCCGGATCCGGACGCGTGGTGGCGGAGACGATCTGGCGGGCGTGCGAGACAACCAAGTGCTGCGCATCCGCTACACCGATGTCGGCGGGCTCGAAACGGAGCGGGAGGTCGAACCACACCACATCGTGATGGGCCCCAACGGCTCCTACCTCTCCGCCTGGTGTCATCTGCGACGCGACGACCGTGTCTTCCGCATGGACCGCATCACCTGCGCCGACAGATCGCCGTCGCCCCCTCGCCCTGCCCGCACCGTTCCGGATCTGGTCGTCGACGGTCACGAGACGAAGTTGCCCGCTTCCGCGCTGCGTCCCGAAGATCTTCGTCCAAACACCGACATAGGGCTGTCGCGAACCGGCGAGACCGTGGGAGCAACCCGCCGGTTCGGTGGGTGATCCGAGCAGAGGAGATATGACGATGACCAACCCCGCCCCGGGCACCCTGGCCTGGTTCGAGATCGCCACCGGCGACGCCGACGGTGCCGAGAAGTTCTACGGCAGCCTGTTCGACTGGTCCTTCGAGGCGGACGGACCTGCTGCCACCGGCGGGATGGACTACCGCAACATCAAGGCGTCCGGCGCCGATACCCCGATGGGCGGTGTCTTCGGAACTGGCGGTCAGGTTCCCAACCACGCCGTCTTCTACATCCTGGTGGCCGACGTTGAGGCCACCTGCGCCGACACCGAACAGCTCGGCGGCTCGGTGGTCAGCAAGCACC